>NC_007205.1 GCF_000012345.1 Candidatus Pelagibacter ubique HTCC1062 | reverse complement strand
AGTGAGCCCATAATTAGCGATTTTGTCGTAACCAGCTCAGTCAAGGCTGATAAATTGTATAACCAACAGTGTCAGGAATATTTATTGTTTTGGCTCCACTGCTGATTGCTGTCTCAACTATCTTACACATAAAATCCATGTCTGTTCTAGTTCCATCTTCACAAGTCCATTACACATGAAACACAAATTAAATAAAACTCCAGAACAAGTTTTGGATGCAATAAAAGAAAGTGTAACTTATGCAAGAAATTTAACAGATGATGTTGAGTGGTCTTGTGAAGATGGAACTAGAACAGACATGGATTTTATGTGTAAGATAGTTGAGACAGCAATCAGCAGTGGAGCCAAAACAATAAATATTCCTGACACTGTTGGTTATACAATTCCATCAGAATTTACTAAAATTATCACAACTTTAAAAAACAAAGTTCCAAATATAGATAAAGCAATTTTATCCGTTCACTGTCATAACGATTTAGGATTAGCAGTTGCAAATTCACTTGCAGGGGTTGCAGCAGGAGCAAGACAAGTAGAGTGCACTATAAATGGTATTGGTGAGAGAGCAGGTAATGCTGCACTTGAAGAAATTGTAATGGCGATAAGAACAAGAAATGATTTAATGCCTTTTACAACAGGAATTAAAACTGAATTATTAAGTAAAGCTTCAAAAGTTGTCTCTAATGCAACGTTTCCAGTTCAATTTAATAAGGCAATTGTTGGAAAAAATGCTTTTGCTCATGAAGCAGGTATTCATCAAGATGGAATGCTTAAAAATAGAGAAACTTATGAAATTATGACACCAGAGAGTGTGGGGGTTAAGAAAACTTCACTAGTAATGGGTAAACATTCGGGGCGACATGCTTTTAAAGAAAAGTTAAATGATCTTGGTTATGCAGATGTAACTGATGACGTAATCCAATCTGCTTTTGGTAAATTTAAAGTTTTAGCTGACAAGAAAAAACATGTTTATGATGATGATATTATGGCCTTAGTTGATGATAGTTTAATTTCAGACAATAAAATTAATGCAATAAATTTAAAGTCTTTAAAAGTTTTTGCAGGAACAGGTGAGCCTCAAAAAGCAGAAATGACACTTGACGTTTATGGAGAAGTAAAATCAACATCAGAAACAGGTGATGGTCCTGTAGATGCTATTTTTAAATGTATAAAAGTTTTATATCCACACGACGTTAAATTACAACTTTATCAAGTACATGCAGTTACTGAGGGAACAGACGCTCAAGCTACAGTAAGTGTTAGAATTGAAGAAGAAGGCAAAACTACAGTTGGACAAGCTGCTGATACTGACACATTAGTAGCGTCAGCTAATGCTTATTTAAGTGCTTTAAATAAAATGATTATTAAAAGAAAAAAAACTGTTCCAATGGAGCATGAAACTCAAAAAGTGAAAGGTATATAATTAAGATGGCTAATTGGTTTAAAAATTTAAGTAGTATTTGGAGTCAAGATATGGCGATTGATCTTGGAACTGCTAACACACTTGTTGTTTTAAAAGGGCAAGGAGTAGTTTTAAATGAACCCTCTGTAGTAGCCATTGCTGATAATAATGGAAAAAAAACTGTATTAGCTGTAGGTGACGAAGCAAAAACGATGCTTGGAAGAACACCTGGCAACATTAGTGCTATTAGACCTTTGAGAGATGGAGTGATTGCAGACTTTATAGTTACCGAGGAAATGATTAAACATTTTATAAAAAAAGTTCACAAAAATAAAACTTTTGCAAACCCAAGAATTTTAATTTGCGTTCCAACAGGGTCAACACCAGTTGAAAGAAAAGCCATTCAAGATAGTGCGTTAGCAGCAGGCGCGAGAAGAGTACAATTAATTGAGGAACCTATCGCTGCAGCAATTGGTGCAGGTCTACCAATCTCAGAAGCAACTGGATCAATGGTTGTTGATATTGGTGGAGGTACTACAGAGATAGCCGTTATGTCACTAGGTGGTCTTGTTTATTCTAAATCTTTAAGAGTTGCTGGAGATGCAATGGATACAGCATTAGTTAATTATATGAGAAAAGAATACAATTTAATGATTGGAGATAGTACTGCTGAAAAAATAAAAAAAGAAATTGGTACAGCTATACCATCGAACAGCAACACTTATGCTGTTAAAGGTAGAGATTTAAGATCAGGAACACCTAAAGAAGTAAATATTACTGAAGAAGATACAGCAGAAGCTTTAAATGATATTTTAAAAGAAATGGTGAATGGGATAAAAGATGCTCTGGAAAATACTCCTCCTGAATTATCAGCTGATTTAGTGGATATGGGTTTAACTTTAACAGGCGGTGGAGCTTTATTAAAAAATATTGATAAAAGATTCTCAAAAGAAACTGGATTGCCAGTTTTTATAGCAGATGATCCTTTAGCATGTGTTGCAATTGGGACAGGAAAAGCGCTAGAGCAAGAAGAAACATTCTCTACTATGTTATCTGAGTATTAGAAATAATGGAAACAAGCAGAGATGATTTTGTAATTGCATTAAGATCTGCTTTTTTAAAAAAAGGAACACAGCAAAGATTCTCATTATTAAGTTTAATATTTTTTTCTATATTTTTTTTAATTTTGGGCAGTTTTAATTTTAAAATTATAAACTATGTAAAAATAGGCATTAAGGAAGTAGTTTATAGATCGTCTTTTATAGTTTCTGTGCCAGAAAATTTATTAAAAGATAGTTATCTTACAATCCAAAATCATAAAAAACTTTATAAGGAAAATGAAAAAATTAAGTCTGAACTAGAGATTTTAAAAGCCAAAGATTTATTAAATGAATTTATAATTTCAGAAAACCAAAGATTAAAAAATATTGTTGATGATCATTTGGTTAAATCAGACACTATAATTGCTAAAGTTTTAAGTGATAAAAGTAGTCCTTACTTAAGATCAATCATCATTAACAAAGGCAGTAAACATAAAGTAAACCTTGGAATGGTTGTAATAGATGGTGAATATCTTGTTGGAAAAATTGTTGAGGTTAACTATTCATCATCTAGGGTATTATTACTTTCAGATTTGAATAGTAAAATTCCAGTCATAGTAGAACCGAACACAGTAATTTCTATACTTTCAGGGACGGGTAAAGATTATGGGGTAATTCAGTATAGCAAAAAATATGAGGATATCAAAAATGAGTCTGTTATTTACACTTCTGGAGCAGGCAGCTTATTCAAGGCTGGAATACCTATAGGAAGAATGAATATTAATAACTTGAGTGATGAAAAAAAAGTAGATTTTTTTTCAGATTTTTCTCAATTAAAATTTGTAAAAGTTGTTTCATTTAAAAAAAGTGAGAACAAATGACAGGGTTAAGAAATAAAAATTTTATTAGAATAATATTATTAAAAGTACCCGTAATTTTACTTTTTGTATCTGTTTTAAATGATTATGATTTTAATTATTCAGGTTTAAAATATTTTTCATTTAATTTTTCATATATTTTAATTTTTTACTACAGTCTAAAAAAAACTGAAAGTTTAGGATATACTTATATTTTTATTGCAGGTTTGTTTAACGATGTTGTGATAGGAACTCCAATTGGATTAAGCAGCTTAATGTATCTAATACTTTGTGTAGCAGCATCCTATCTTAGAAATATCACTTTAAGACCAAGTTTACTAAAAGATGGTATATTTTTTCTTTTAACAATTTTAATTATAAATTCATTATTGTTTTTATCTTTAAAATTTATTTTTAATTATGAGTTAAATTATTTTGACCAAATAATAAATATGGTATTCACTTTTTTGTTTTATTTTTTATTTTCAAATTTATTTAATTTTTTTGAAAATTATGTAGTGAGAAATAATAATGCTGGGTGAAGATTTTGGTGTAAAAAAAGTTCAAACCATTAATAGAAGAATGTTTATTATTAGTGCTGCTAAGATTATTGTATTTACTGGAATAATTACTCGATTATTTTCATTACAAATTACAGAGAATAAAAAATATTTAACTCTATCTGACAAAAATAGATTACGTGAATGGAAATTACCTCCAATTAGAGGTGAGTTTTTAGATTATTTTGAAAATGTTATTGCTGGTAATTTAAAAGTATATCAACTTCATGTTATTCCTGAAGAAGTAGAAGATTTTAAATATTTGATGGTAAGGTTAAAAGAAATTTTAAATATTAGTAATAATGATTTTAAAAAAATAATAGACCAAAAAAATAAACAAAAACCTTGGGAAACTATAATCATTTCTAAAAATTTAACATGGGAGCAGTTTACAAAAGTTAATTATTACTTGCACGATTTAGTAGGAGCCAAACCAGTTCTATCTGTATCACGAAACTATCCCTTTAGTGAAAGTTATACACATGTCTTGGGCTATGTTAGTGAAGCGAGTGAAAAAGATATTCTAAATAATGAAATTATAAGAAGTACACATGTACCAGGTCTCAAAGTGGGAAAAAATGGTTTAGAAAAAACTTTTGAAGATGAATTAATTGGTACGAATGGTATCCAAAGGTATGAAGTTAATGCCTATGGAAAAAGAATTAGCCAACTTGATCATACCGATGGATTAAATGGCAAAACAATTAAACTCACTGTAGATACAGAAATTCAAAAGTTTTGTAATGAGCTTTTAAAAGGTGTAGCTGGCTCAATAAGTATAATGGATATTTATACGGGTGATATAATTGCTATGCAGTCATCACCATCATTTGACCCTAATTTATTTCTTTTTGGAATTAATCAAGATGACTGGCAGTTAATTAGAAACAATCCATTAAAACCATTAGTTAATAAAACTTTATCTGGTTTGTATTCACCAGGCTCAACATTCAAACCAATGGTAGCTTTATCAGCACTAGAAAATAAAATTATTGATGAAAATTTCAAAGTTAACTGTACAGGAAAAATTGAAATGTATGGACAAACTTATCATTGCTGGAAAAAAAGAGGACATGGCATTGTAGATTTAAAGAGCGCAATGAAGCAGTCTTGTGATACATATTTTTATGAGATTGCGAGAAAACTTGGTGTAGATCGATTAAAAGAAACATCTATAAAATTTGGCCTTGGTGAAAAAGTTTTAAATGAAACATTTAGTATTGAGAAAAAAGGGTTAATTCCTGACACCAAATGGAAAAAAAATAATTTAGGAAAAGGTTGGGTTATAGGTGAAACATTAATCACAGGTATTGGACAAGGCTATACTCAAACAACACCTCTACAATTATGTCAAATGACAGCTCAGCTTGCAAATGGAGGATTTAAGATTTATCCAAAAATAATAGTAGAAGAGGATAGTAAAACTGCAGAAGAAATTAGATTCATAATGAATGAAAATAGAAGACAATTAAATAAAAAAGACAGTGGATTAAAAGATACAACAGAAGAACTTTTAGGGTTTTTAGATAAAAAGGAACATGAAACCTTATTTAAAAATTCTAAAAATATAAACTTAGTTCGTGAAGCGATGTTTGCATCTACAAATGAGGTCAGAGGGACTTCTTATAATTCACGTATCGAAGATCCCAAATACCAATTTGCTGGAAAGACAGGAACATCACAGGTTAAAAGAATAACTGAAGCTGCAAGAGAACTTGATTTAAGTACCTCTGAAATTCCATATAATGAGAGGGATCACGCTTTATATATAGCGTTTGGTCCATATAAGAATCCAAGATACGCATTAAGTATTGTTATAGAGCATGGTGGATCAGGTAGTTCAGCTGCTGCACCGATTGCAAAAAAACTGTTTAAATTAATTATAGATAGACATGAGCTAAGAGAGAAACAAACTAAACAAAATGATTTAAAAATATAAATGCAATACAATTCATTTAATACACAACCCACTTTTTTTCAAAAATTAAGAAATTTTGATTACATTTTGTTAATTTGTATTTTATTGCTTGGGTTAATTAGTGCTTTGTCCATGTACTCAACCGATGGGGGGCAAATCTTATTTCATAGCAAAAGTCATATTTCAAAATTTTTAATTTTTTTCACAATGATGATTTTTATGTCATTTTTTAATATTAAATTTTGGCATTACTTTGCTTACTTTTTTTATATTGTAGTTTTATTTTTTCTAGTCTGGGCTTCCTTGTATGGCATTAAAGCTTCAGGATCACAAAGATGGATCAATTTATATTTTATTAATTTACAGCCATCTGAATTAATGAAAATTGCAATAATAGTATGCCTTGCTAAATATTATCACCGTATACAATTGAATAAAGTTAATAGTTTTCAAGTTATGTTTGTTGCTTTGGTAATTTTAATTTTACCAATCATGCTTGTTATTACTCAACCTGATTTGGGAACTTCAATTTTAATTGCTTTAAGTGGATTAGTTGTCATTTGGCTTGCAGGAATTAATATTAAATATTTTGTTTATTCTTTTATAGCTTTATTAATTTCAATGCCTTTTGCTATTGCTTTTTTACAGCCTTATCAAAAGCTTAGAATTTTGACTTTTCTTAATCCAGATAGGGATCCTCTAGGTGCAGGTTACCAAATTATTCAATCTAAAATAGCAGTTGGATCAGGAGGTTTAACTGGCAAAGGTTTTTTAAAAGGCACTCAAAGTTATTTAGAATTTTTACCGGAAAAACATACAGATTTCATTTTCACTTTATTTGCTGAGGAACATGGTTTTTTAGGCTCCCTAGTTTTATTACTAATTTATATAATCATTATTTATAGAGTATTAAGAATTGGTGCAATCTCGAGGAGTTATTTTGCTAAACTTTTTTGCTATGGCTATGGGTCTGCAATATTTTTTTATGTAACAGTAAATATGTCAATGGTTTTAGGTTTACTGCCTATCGTTGGGTCTCCACTGCCAATTATGTCATATGGAGGGTCTTCAATGCTTGCAACAATGATTGGGTTTGCAATTGTTATGAGTGCTAAAATTAATCATAAACAACTGATAGCCTAAGTATTAAAATCCTTTATTTGTCGAATTTGTCGCGCGAATATTTAAATTTAAGAATTGTATAAAGTGTTATGGAAAAAAATTTAAAAATCGGAATTGTAGGTGCTGGTATACAAGGTATTTCCAATGCGTTATTTTTACAAAAAAAAGGATTTAGTGTAACAATTTTTGACAGAGACGAGCCAGGAAGTCCTGTTGCATCCTACGGTAACGCTGGTCACTTTTCTCCATATGCATCCGTTCCTATAAATAGACCCGATGTTTTAACTGATGTCCCTGCAATGCTTTTAAGCACTACAGGCCCACTTGCTCTTAAATGGAACTATGTTCCAAAAATGATTCCTTGGTTTTTACAGTTTATTAGAAACTGCACCACAAAAAGAATGCTGCATACAGCTAAAAATATGCATCAAATTTTAGATTTAGCATTACCTGCTTATGATGAATTATTTGATGAAATAGAACTTGGTGGATTGGTTGAAAAAAAAGGTATTTTATATATTTGGAACGATCAAAGCTTAAAAAGTAGAGAGTTAGAGATTAAAGTTAGAAATGAACTAGGGGTTGATCAACAAATAGTAACCCCAAAAGAAATTCATGATTTAGAACCAAATATAAGACCAATCTATCATGGAGGTGTTTATTATCAATATGGCAGACACGCTAGAAATCCAAAGAAAATTCTTTTAAAACTTTATGATCTTTTTTTGAAAAAGGGTGGCAAGTTTTTAAAAATGAATATCAAAGACATAAATTTTAATGATGAAAAGCCTGTTATAAAAGCTGAAACGCAAAGCTTTTTATTTGATAAAATTGTAATTGCTTGTGGTTCATTTTCAAAAAAGCTAACAGATAATTTAGATGAAAAAATACCTCTTGATACTGAAAGAGGGTACCATGTTCATTTTAAAGATTGTGATCATCTTTTAAGTAGACCCGTAATTTTCCAAAATAGAGGATTTGGTATTACACCCATGGAACAGGGACTTAGAGTTGTAGGTACGGTTGAATTTGGTGGATTAGACAACCCATTATCAAAATCAAGAGTTAAAAATTTAATTAATAATGCAAAATACATGATGGGTGATTTACCCGAACATGAAGATGAGTGGCTTGGTTTTAGACCTACATTACCTGACTACTTGCCTGTAATAGGACCTTCAAAAAAATATAAAAATGTTTTTTATTGCTTTGGTCATCATCATTTAGGATGGACATTAGGACCTATTTCAGGGAAAATAATCTCTGGAATGATTGCTGAAGAAAATACAAACTTAGACTTAAAGCCATATAGCTCTCTTAGGTTTAGCTAAGTGATAAATAAAAATAATGTTGCTTATATTTTTTTATTTTTAGCAGCTTTATTTTGGTCAGGAAATTTTTTAGTTGGAAAATTTGCTAGTCAATATCAAGTACCTCCATTTTCATTAAATTTTTATAGATGGCTTTTTGCTTGGTTGATCTTAGCTCCATTTACAATTCAAGAACTATTTAACAAAAGAAGTTATATTTTAGAAAATTATAAATATTACACAATTCTTGGAATAACGAGCGTCACTATCTTTAATTCAATTGTCTATTATTCTTTAAACTTTACGCAAGTAATCAGTGGAGTGTTGATGATATCAACAATACCAGTGATGATCATTTTCATTTCTTCAATTTTAAAAATTGAAAAAACTAATACTTTTCAAATAATGGGCGTTACATGTTCTTTTATTGGAGTTGTTTTAATTATAACCAAAGCAAATCTTGGAATATTAATGAATTTAGACTTCAACAAGGGTGACATCACGATGGTTTTTGGAATGCTTTCTTGGGCTACTTATTCAGCTCTTTTAAAGAAAAAAAAACACGAACTATCTCAACTAGGTTTACTAGAAGTAGTAATTTCATTTGGCTTTATTTTTTTAATACCAATTTACTTTATAGAGTATCAAATGGGCTTTAGAATTGTTTTAAATCAAAACTTTTACATGATTTTATTTTATGTAGTTCTATTTCCAGGTCTTGCTTCTTTTATTTTTTGGATAAAGGGAGTTGCTTTAATTGGTGCTAACAGAGCAGGTGTTTTTTTACATATGATGCCTATTTTAAGTGCAATTATGGCAATGATTATTTTTAATGAAAAATTTATGTTTTATCATATGTTGGGCGCAATATTTATTTTAACAGGAATTCTTTTATCAAACAGAAAGATTAAAAATGCTTAAAGTTGCTATCTTAGATGATTACCAAAACGTGTCTCACGAATTTGTTGATTTAAAAAAATTATCTGGCAAATATGAATTTAAAATATTCAGTAAACCCTTTGAAGATGAAGCAGATGCCATAGAGCAATTATCAGACTTTGAAGCATTATTGATAATGAGAGAGCGAACTCCTATTACTAAAAATTTAATCGATAATTTAAATGACCTTAAATATATCATTACCAGTGGTTCAAGAAATAAAGCAATAGACTTAGCAGCTGCTAAAAAGAGAAAAATTACTGTGTGTGGTACTGACATTGATTTTGCAGGCACAACAGAATTAACCTGGGGTTTAATCTTAGGGTTAGCTAGAAATTTTAAAGAAGAAATTGACAACATGTACCAAGGTTACTGGCAAACCACTATTGGATTTGAGCTTAAAGGAAAGATTTTGGGATTAGTTGGACTTGGAAGAGTTGGTTCACAAGTTGCTAAAATTGCTAAAGCTTTTGGCATGGAAGTTATGGCTTGGAGCGAAAATTTAAACTTAGACACCTGTAAAGAACTTGGTGTCCTTCCATGCAGTAAAGAAGATCTATTTCAAAATTCTGATTTTTTATCGATCCATGTGCAAGGTGGAGAAAGATATAAAGAGTTAATAAAACTAAAAGAATTAGACTCAATGAAAAAAACTGCTTTTTTAATTAATACATCTAGAGGATCAATTATTAATGAAGATGATTTAATTATAGCATTATCAACCAATGTTATTGCTGGAGCAGGACTTGATGTTTATGAAAAAGAACCTCTACCAGAAGGAAATAAATTAAGATTTTTACCAAATGCATTGTTGATGCCACATGTTGGCTATGTAACAGCAGAAAATTATAGTATATTTTATACACAGATGATTGAAGGATTAGAGGCATGTGTTGCAGGTAAACCCTTAAGAGTATTAGAATAAACCATGACAAAAAAAATTAACAAAGACCTTACAGCTGAACAAAAATTAGTTCTATTTGAAGATGGTACAGAAGCGCCTGGTACAAGTGAATTAAATCACGAGAAGAGAGAAGGAAGCTATCATTGTGCTAATTGTGGTGAAAAATTATTTGACTCAAATGCCAAATATGAAAGTGGTTCAGGTTGGCCTTCATTTTATCAATCGTTACCGGATGCATTTGAAACTAAAACAGATACTCTATTAGGTTATGAGCGGGTAGAATATCATTGCAAAAAATGTGGCGGACATCACGGTCATATCTTTGAAGATGGACCTAAACCAACTGGTAAAAGATATTGTAATAATGGTGTTTGTCTGACTTTTAAACCTAAAAACTAGTTTATTTTAAAAGTTCTAGTAATTTATTTTCTTTTTCAAGAGCTCTAACATCATCGTAACCACCAATATGATTATCATCAAAAAAGATTTGTGGAATAGTTCTTTTTCCATTAGCTTTAGTAATCATTTCATCCATTGCTCCATCTACTGTTGCAATATTAATTTCTTTATATTCAACGTTGTTTCTAGCTAATAATCTTTTTGCTGCATCACAAAAATTACAAAGTGGACCTGTATAAATAGTTACATTTTTCATATCTTATAAATAATCATTCTTTTTAATTTTACTAGTAATTTCTTTTCTAGAGTATTCAAATTTTTTTCTATGTTTAATACTTTTTTGATTAACTCTTTTTCTCCACAATCTAAAAGAAACAGGCTTTATAGAATGCCTCATAATCTTGATTACTTCACCTTCTGTCTTTCCAGTTTTTTGCTCTATTTCTTCAAAGGTAATCCGGTCAGCCCAAGCAGCCCAGATGATCCAGTCAGGATCTGATATATGGGGTTCTGGATTTTTAACTCTAGTTATAGGGGTGTGACCTTTTTTTTTCATAAATCCTTTATTTTCATTATATTTAAAAAAATTGATTAATGCATTTTATTTAAGGTCATGGTATCTTCAAACTTAGATAGTCCATCTTAGCCATCTTTAGCTCCCGGTTTTTTTGGACTATCCAAACAACAAAATGCTTCCCTTAAATTATTTTCTTTTTTTACAGATTATTTTATTTTTATTTATCACTCCTGGTACACCTAGAATTGTAATCATTTCATATTCCATGAATTATGGAGTTCAAAAATGTATCTGGACAGCTCTTGGAGATGTTACAGCAAATATTATTCAAGCAACATTAGTAATTTTTGTTTTAGGATCTTTTTTTGTCGATAATCCAAACTTTCTAAATACTTTTAAGTGGATTGGTATAGCTTACTTACTTTATCTTGCTTATGATATTTATAATTCAAGACCAAAAGATATAAATTCAAATAATATTTCGTCAAAAAGCTTTTTTTCTTTTTTTAAAGATGGTTTTTTAGTTGCAGGAACAAGTCCAAAAGCTTGGATGTTTTTTCCTTTAATATTCCCACAGTTTATAGATTTTAATTCAAATTATATTGTCCAATTTATAATTTTAATTACAACATATGCAGTTTTAGATTTTTTATCTTTAATTGCTTATGCTGTTCTTGCTAGAAAATTAATTGTTTGGATAAAAGCAAACCCAAAAGTTATTAATACAATTTCAGCGTGTGTATTGATATTAATCGCTTTAATCATAGCATTTATTCAAAACTATTAGGTCACACTTTTGTCTTAAGGACTTGCGTGTAATTACATTTAAGGGTTAAATATTTATTTAAATTTAAAAAACTAATAGAGGGAAATAAAAATGAAAATCAGAAATATAATTATTACTTTAGTTTCTGCAATTGCTCTTTTAATTTCAGCTTCAACAATATCTTTCGCGAAGGTTGTTGGGGATAAAATTATTTTAGGTGCAGCTATTTCATTGACTGGAAAATACTCATCAAATGGTGTTCATACTCAAAACGGCTATAACTTAGCAGTTGACAGAATAAATGACATGGGTGGTATTAAGGTTGGTGGAAAAACTTACAAGTTTGAAATCATTTATTACGATGACGAGTCAAACTCTGGAAGGGCAGCACAACTTGCAGAAAGATTAATTCAACAAGATGGTGTTCAATACATGCTTGGGCCTTATAGCTCAGGTTTGACTAAAGCTATGGCTCCTGTAACTGAAAAATATGGAATTCCTATGGTTGAAGCAAACGGTGCGTCTAGATCGTTATTCACTAAGGGTTATAAATATTTATTTGCAGTACTAGCTCCTGCGAACTTATATCTTGATGTAGCAATTGATCTTGCAGTTGAAAAAAACGGTGGAAAACCAGTTAAGATTGCAATGGCATTTGAACAAGATGCTTTCTCTCAAGATGTGAGATTAGGTATTCTTGATGCTGCTAAAAGAACAGGTTCTAAAATCATAATTGATGACAAGTTACCGAAAGAACTTAATGATATGGCTGCTACTTTATCTAAAGTAAAAGCTGTAAAACCAGATGTTCTTGTGGTTTCAGGTCACACAAAAGGAGCTTTAACAGCTGTTAGGCAAATTTCAGAAATGAAAGTTGATGTTCCTATGTTAGCAATGACTCACTGTGATGCCGCTAAATTATCTAAGATGCATGGTAAAGCTTCTGAGTATGCACTTTGTGCTTCTCAATGGCATAAATCATTATCTTACAAAGATGATTTCTTTAAAGATGGAACTACCTATGATGCAGATTTTACAAAAGCATTTGGTTATGCACCGCCATACCAAGCTGCAGAGTCGTCAGCTGCTTTATTAGTATTTAAAGATGCATTCGAAAGAGCGCAATCATTTGACACTAAAAAAGTTAGAGACGCTTTAGCTGCAACTGATATGCAAACTTTTTATGGGAACATAAAATTTGCAGAAGGTGGGCAGAACGTATCAAAACCAATGGTACTTTTCCAAGTATCATGTAACGATGATGGTAGTAAGTGTGAAAACAAAGTTGTTGCTCCTACAAAATGGGCATCAGCTGAGTTGGTACACCCAATTCCATCTTGGTCAAAAAGATAATACCTAATATGTAAAATGCTCCCTAGAAATAGGGGGCATTTTTTTATAAACATTTAAATAATTTATGGATTTTCTAATTTTTCAAGCACCAATACTAATGGTCCAAGCCTCAATGGATGGAATACTTCTAGGTATTTTATTTGCATTAATTGCTTATGGAATGGCTCTGCAGTGGGGAGTAATGAATATAATAAACATTGCTCAAGGAGAATTAGTAATTATGGGTGGTTACATTGCTTACTTTATGTATCTCTCAGGTATTCATCCAGCCTTTGGTATAATTGTATCTCCAATTGTAATGTATTGTGTTGGATGGGGAATGTACAAGCTGGTTATTAATAAAGTGGTAGATAAAGATTTATTTACATCAATTCTTGCAACTTTTGGAATTAGTATTTTAGCACAACAGTTAATGAATTTTGCATTTGGCGCAGACGTAGTTGTTGCTCAATCAGATTTTGGAACAACAATGTTATTTAACGATATGGTTACAATTCCTAATGCTAAGTTATTTTCAGGAGCTGTTTGTGTCATATCTGCATTTATTTTGGTGATCTATATGAGAAAATCAAAATTAGGTAGAGCAATTAGAGCAACCGCACAAAATGCAAGAGCTGCTAAAATTTTAGGTGTAGATACAGAAAAAGTTTATGCTGCAACATTTGGAATAAATGCAGCATTATGTGGAATAGCAGGAGCTTGTGTTGCGATCACATTTACACTTCATCCATACACAGGATTACCTTACACGGTAAGATCATTCATGATTGTAATCATTGCTGGACTTGGAAATTTACCAGCTGTTGCAATATCTGGTATGGGTCTTGGTATATTTGAAGAATGGGCAGATTATCTACTTGGAACAGAATTTAGAATAGCAGCTGTATTCTCGCTACTCGTATTAATTCTTGTTTACAGAAGATTTAAATTATCAAGAAAAAGAGAATATCTAAAATAATGAATAAAAATACTCTTTTATACATGGGTCTAATAATTTTTGGCTTAGCTGGTGCATTTATATTTCCTGCTTACAAACTTCAGATGTCGTTTCTTTATATTTTAATCGTTCTTGCGATGACTTGGGACGTTCAAGGTGGACAAATGGGCTACAATACATTTGGAAATATTTTATTTTTTGGAGTTGGAATGTATGTTGCTTCAAGTACACAAATAGCAATGTTTTTTTCATTAGCTGAGTGGACGGATGCTGGTGGAGAAAAAACTTTTGTTCATACGGTTCCACAATTTTTTCAAGGGTTTGGAGTTGGAATATTGTTAGCAGGAATTATTCCAACAATAATTGCAGGAGTAATTGGTTATGGAATTTTAGGTTTAAGAGGGCATTACTTTGCAATTTGTACTTTAGCTTTAGGAATTGCTGCTGGCGAAATTGCAGGTGGAATTGAAATTATTGGAGCAGGACAAGGTATGACGGTTCCTGTTTGGCCAAAAGATTTAGGATCTAACGCATCATCATCACAGTTTATGTACTATTTAAGTTTTGGTTTAGCAGTTATAACTTTTATTACTTTAAAGTGGGCCTACAGTACAAGATTTGGATTAATTTTAAATGCAATAAGAGATAACGAAGATAAAGCTGAAGCAATGGGCATTCACACTATGAGGTATAAAATTATAGGTTGGATGGTATCAGCGTTCTTTGTTGGAATTGCAGGAGGACTAATGGGTCATATTAATGGTTACATTGAACCTAATGAAATTGCATTTGCTGGACCTACATTTGGAGTGTTTATGGTGTTAATGGCAATTCTTGGTGGTAAAGGAACTTTATGGGGACCACTAGTTGGTGCTGTTTTATTTCATTTATTTAAAGAAGGATTTTGGACTTACTTTTTAGGATGGCAGTATGTAGCTCTTGGAGTTTTAATTATTGTAATCGTTGTTTATTTTCCTGAAGGTTTAATGGGATGGTTAAGAGAGAAATATCCTGAAAGATTTGGAGAAGTAATTGATGAAGCTGACCGAAAAGCACAGGTAGAATTAAAATAATGGCTATATTAGATATATCAAATGTAAGTAAATCTTTTGGCGGTGTTAAAGCCAACGTAGATATCTCTATGTCAGTTGAACAAGGTTCAATAGTTGGATTAATTGGGCCAAATGGTTCTGGAAAAACTACTTTATTTAACTCAATAGTTGGAACTTATCCAATTGATGGGGGTTCAATTAAATTTAACAACAGAGAAGTCTCTGAGTTACCAGTACCTGTTATTGCTAAACTTGGATTACTTAGAACTTTTCAACAAACCCGAATTTATGGAAAATTAAACTGTATTCAAAATATGCTAATCAGCCACAAACCTGAAAATGATGGAATTTTAACAGTTTTCCAAAAAATACCTTCAGGTTTAACTGATAAAGCAGAAACATTATTAAAGTTTGTAGGACTTCATCAAAAAAGAAAACTTAGAGCAGGAGATCTTTCTTTTGGTCAGCAAAAATTATTAGAACTAGCAATGGCATTAATGAATGAGCCCAAAATGCTCTTGTTAGATGAGCCAACAGCTGGAATTAATCCAACATTAATTAATGGAATTATTGATCGTTTAATTAGTGTTAATAAAGATTATGGGATTACCCTGTTAGTTATAGAGCATAATATGAAAGTAATTATGAATTTAGCACAAAGAGTTTTTTGTTTAGCACATGGTCAAATGTTGGCAAACGGAACTCCAGATGAAATTAAAAATGATAAGCGTGTGCTAGACGCTTACTTGGGAGCACAATAATGTCAAATCAATATGATGTATTAGGAAAAGCACCAGGACCTGAAGAATTAAAAAAACTATCTCCAGACAATAACCATGTAACGATTAAAAATTTATCTGCTGGTTATGGTAAGATGGAAATTCTACATGATTTTGATTTGTGTGTAAGTAAAGCTCAATCTCTATGTTTAATTGGTCCAAATGGTGCTGGAAAATCTACAATTCTTCACTCTATTTATGGATTTACAAATATCTTTTCAGGGCAAATAGAAATTGATGGTAAAGAAATTACGCATCTAACCCCAGCAGAAAAACTTAAGTCGTGTGGAATAGCATATATCTTACAAGATAATTCAGTCTTTCCAGATATGACGGTTGAAGAAAATTTACTAATGGGTGGTTATACTAAAGAAAACACAGACGAATCTTATCAAGAAGCTGAAAGAATTTTTGAAAAATATGAAAGATTAAGAAACAGAAGAAACCAACCTGCAAAAGTTTTATCTGGTGGGGAAAGAAGATTATTAGAAATTTCTAGAGCACTAGTTATGAAACCTTCTGTATTACTTGTTGATGAACCTTCAATTGGTTTAGAACCGAGATATATAGATATGGTTTTTGAAATATTAAGAGACCTTCAACAAACAGAAAAGAAAACTATTATCCTAGTGGAACAAAATGCTAAAAAAGGATTAGAGTTTGCTGATATAGGTTATGTTTTAGTATCAGGACAAACTGCTATTGCTGGCAAAGGGGACGATTTATTAAAAAATCCTGACGTTGGTAGATTATTCCTTGGTGGTTAATGATTAATAAAGAATTTTTCTTTAAAGGTTTCAAATCTATTTTAGCTCCAGATAGCCCAGCCCTTGCACTTGGATGTTGTTTTATAGCAATTGGGGCACTTCTTAAAAATTTAGGATTTAATATTCAAGAAAGTATTTTTTCAACTATGCTTACTTATGCTTTGCCTGGATCATTAGTTATGGCAGAGTCGTTATTAGTTGGAGCTTCATTATTAAATATTTTTTTAGCTGTTTGGTTTGTTAATGCTCGTCTTTATCCAATGGCTGTTTCTTTGTTTCCATTAATGATGCACAAAAGCCAACCAAAATGGAAATATTACTTTTCATGTCATTTTATAGCAGTATCTGCATGGCTGATTATGAAGAGTAACTATAAAAGTATTGAAAAAAAACATAGAATTGATTTTTGGATTGGAATTGGTTGTGCTACTTGGACTACAGCGGTAATAGGAACTTTTATAGGATTTTACGCATCTGATTATTTGGATAAAAATATGATGATGGGCTTAGCAATTTTAAACCCAATTTATTTTTTATGCATGATGGTTGGGGCAATGAAAACTATTCAAATTACAGCTGCAGTAATTTTAGGCTTGGTATTAGGACCAATTTTTTATTTTCTATCTCCAGAGTGGTCAATTTTATTGGGAGGACTTGTTGGTGGAACAATTGCTTATTTTATAGGAGAGCTAAATGTCAACTAGTGTATTTCTTGCAATCTTAGTCACGTCCCTTGCAACTTTCTCTTCAAGGTTTTTAGGTGCAATTTCTTCACAAGGAATAAAAGAAACTTCAAAATTATTTAAATGGTTTAATTGTCTTGCCTACTCAACACTAGCCGCATTAATAGCAAGAACAATTATATTTCCAGTAGGTGTTTTGTCTGATGCTAGTTACTTAAGTAGAGTAACTGTTGTTTTATTTTGTTTATTTATATTTTTTATATCTAAAAGAAATTTTGTTTATCCTACTGTTATTTCTGCTATCATGATGGCGGTACTAAGTAATTATTTCTAATGGAAAATATCTCTGGAATAACAATAACAGAACATCAAAATTCAAAAAGAATAATTGACATTAGAATTGAAGATGAAATTTTAGATAAATTAATATTTCCATTCAATAAATTTGATATCACTGCCTTAGAGTACAAACCATTTACCAGATTTACTATTGCTAAAAGTTTAGATGATTTAACTTCTAATAAATTAAGCAAATTACTTAATTCAATAGTAAGAGATAGAGAAACAGGTTGTTTTATAATTGGACCAAAAAAAGTAAGTGCAAAAATTAATGATATCTTTTTAGTAAAGCTATCAACAGCAATTGCCTATTTAATTGGTAATCCAAATTATGATGCCATGGCTGGAAAATATTATGCAAGATTTTTTGTAAAGCATGAAGATAAAAGTGACTCGTACTTAAGAAAAGCTTACACAAATATGGATCTTCATACGGATGGGACATATGTTAAAGAGATCACAGATTGGCTTTTGATGACTAAAATTGAAGAACAAAATGTCCAAGGAGGAGAAACAGCAATGTTGCATCTTGATGACTGGGAACATTGTGAGGATTTATTCAATGACCCCATTGGAAAACAAAATTTTGTATGGGGGTCTCCTAAAAGTAAAAATATAGAATATAAAGTTGAACATCCAGTTTTCACAACAGATGATAACGGTAAGCCAAATATTTCTTATATTGATCAATTCCCTGAACCAAAAAATATGGATCAAGGAATTTTCTTACAAAAATTATCAGATGCTTTAGAGGAGAGTAAGAACAAAGTAATCACTAAATTAGTACCTGGATCAACCATTGTGGCTAATAATTATTTTTGGTTACACGGAAGAAAACCTTTCAAAGAAAATAAAGATTTAAGCAGAGAACTATTGAGAATTAGAGGTTCTTTTTTTATTAATTAATTCACTAATATCACTATAAAGTAACTATATTTATGAAATTAGGCTTTATAGGAACAGGTAAAATTACGTCTGCCGTTATCACTGGTATTTGCAGTTCCAGTATTTCGTATAACAAAATAATCATCTCTGAGAGAAATAAATCTACATCTAGTATTTTAAAAAAAAAGTTTAAAAAGATAACTGTTAGTAAAGATAACCAGGAAATTATTAATTCTTGTGATTGGATATTTTTATCAGTAACTCCAGCAGTGGGTGAAAAAATTATTAAAAATTTAAAGTTTAGATCAAATCAAACTGTAATTAGTTTCATATCAACAATTACTTTAGCTCAACTTAAAAAAGCAATCAAAGTTAAAGCAAAAATTATAAGAGCGATACCATTACCTCCTATATCTTTAAAAAAAGGACCAGTACCCATTTGTCCACCCAATAAAAAAGTTAAAGATTTTTTTAATAAAATTGGCACAACCGTTGAAATTAAAAATGAAAAATCTTCAATCAATTTTTGGTCAACCTCTGGAATGATGGCACCCTTTTATGAATTACTAAGAGTAATGACAGACTGGTTAGTGAAAAGAGGAGTTAAACGAAATAATGCACAAAAATATATAACATCTTTATTTTTAGCATTATCAGAAGATGCAGTTGTAAACTCTAAAAAAGATTTAAAATTTTTAGTAAAAGAGTCTCAAACACCTAAAGGATTGAATGAACAAGGAGTTAAAGAATTAAGCAGAGCAGGTTTTTATAAATCTTTAGAAAAGACACTCAACAGTATACATAGAAGATTAAATAAATAAATTTCATGGATCAAGAACAGAACATCTTACAAATTGAAAATCTATCTAAATATTTTGGAGGTTTGGCTGCAGTGTCAGATTGTTCATTAAAGATTAAGAAAGGCTCTATTACAGGAATTATAGGACCTAACGGCTCAGGCAAGACCACCTTGTTCAATCTAATAGCTGGAAATTTAAAATCCTCACAAGGAAAAGTATTGTTTAATAATGAGGATGTTACTGACGTTCCTTCATATGAATTATTTTCTAAAGGAATTTTAAGAACTTTTCAAATAGCACATGAGTTTACTAATCTTTCTGTGCTTGAAAATTTAATGATGGTTCCTGCAAATCAGTCAGGTGAAAATTTAATGACTGCTTTATTAAAACCAAGTTTAGTTAGAACGGAAGAACTTAAAGTTAAACAAAAAGCCCAAGACGTAGTTGATTTTTTAAATCTGACTCATTTATCAAATGAATTAGCTGGGAATTTATCTGGAGGCCAAAAAAAATTATTAGAACTTGGAAGAACCATGATGGTTGATGCAAAATTAGTATTACTTGATGAAGTAGGTGCTGGTGTTAATAGAACACTGCTTAAAGATTTAGGAACTGCTATTCTTAAGTTAAATAAGGAAGAAGGTTATACATTCTGTATGATCGAACATGATATGGAGTTTATAAGTAGATTATGTAACCCTGTTATTGTTATGGCAGAAGGTTCAGTTTTATTTGAAGGGACCGCTGAAGAAGCTAAGAAAGATGAAAAAGTTATAGAAAGCTATTTAGGCAGAGGATCAAAGATAAAGGATGAGAACTAATGGCTTTTTTTGAAGGTTTAAAAATGACAGGTGGTTATGGTAATGGACCTGATATCATCAACTCTTGTTCAGTTAATGTAAACAGAGGCGAAATAGTTTCAATTCTTGGACCTAATGGTGCTGGTAAATCAACAGCCATGAAAGCAATGCTTGGTCTTTTAAATTTAAAATCTGGTTCAGTTATAATTGATGGCAAAGATATTTCAAAACTTTCACCACAAGATAGGGTGAGAGAAGGTATTTCATTTGTACCACAGACAAAAAATGTATTTTCTGGAATGAGTGTTGAAGAAAATTTAGAGATGGGAGCTTATTTAAGAGATGACAATTATCAAAATATTATAGAAGAAATTTATGAACTATTTCCAATACTTAGAGAAAAAAGAAACCAATTAGTTGGTGAATTATCTGGAGGTCAAAGACAACAAGTGGCTCTTGGAAGAGCATTAATGATAAAACCATCTGTATTAATGTTAGATGAACCCACTGCTGGTGTTTCTCCAATAGTAATGGATGAATTATTTGATCATATCATCAAAGTAAAAAGAACTAATGTTGCAATTTTAATGGTTGAGCAAAATGCTAAACAAGCGCTTAATATTTCTGATCGTGGATATGTACTAGTTACAGGTGAAAATAAGTATTCAGGAACAGGAAAAGAATTATTAAACGACCCAAGAGTAAGAAGCTCTTTTTTAGGTGGATAGTATGGAATTCTTAAACGCAATTATATTATTATTAAATTATATTTTTATGCCAGCTCTTACGTATGGCTCTCAACTAGCACTAGGTGCAATATTTGTAACTTTAATTTATGGAATTTTAAGGTTTGCTAATTTTGCAACTGGGGACATGATGGCTTTTGGTACGATGGTCACCATATTATTTACTTGGTATTTTCAATCACTTGGAATTTCTTTAGGTGTTTTACCAACAGCGTTACTTGCCATCCCTTTTGCAATTGTTTTAACAATTGGATATATGCTCTTAATTGATAAATTTGTTTTTAGATATTATAGAGTGAGCAAAAGTCCTCCTGTTCAACTTGCAATGGTTAGTATTGGTGTAATGTTTGTAACTCAAGCTGTTGTTAGAATAATAATCGGTCCATCAGATCAGAGGTTTTTTGATGGGGAAAAATTTATTATCAAAGCAAGTGAGTTTAAAGAAATGACAGGACTTAATGAAGGTTTAGCAATTAAATCTAGTCAGGTATTAACTATATTTGTAACAATTGTATTGGTTTCTATTTTATTTTGGTTTTTAAACAAAACTAAGACAGGAAAAAGCATGCGTGCTTATTCTGATAATGAGGATTTAGCTTTATTGTCTGGAATTGATCCTAAAAGAGTAGTTATGATTACTTGGATTATTGCAGGAATTTTAGCGACAATTGGTGGAGCTTTATATGGATTGGACAAAAGTTTTAAGCCATTTACCTACTTTAATAACATGTTGCCAATTTTTGCTGCAGCAATTGTTGGAGGTATTGGAAACCCCTTTGGAGCATTTTTAGGAGGATATGTCATAGCATTTTCAGAAATATTCCTAACTTATGCTTATAAAAAATTCTTTATGTATGTTTTGCCAGCAAGCATGGAGCCAGAAACGTTAGTTCAGTTATTATCAACAGATTATAAATTTGCTGTCTCATTTTCTATACTGGTGATTGTCTTACTTTATAGACCTAATGGAATATTCAAAGGGAAGGTACTGTGAGAAAGCACTTAAATGTAATTATAGCTTACGCAATCATGTTGGGGCTTATTATTTTAGTTGGAATATTTCAATCTTGGAATGTAGCTCTATCAATTTTTAACATGTGTTTAATTTCTGCTGTAATGACTATGGGGGCAAATATTCAATGGGGGTATGCAGGGTTAATCAATTTTGGTCTAATGGGATATGCGGCATTAGGTGGATTAGCTGCAGTTTTAATTTCTGTTGAACCTGTACAAGAAGCATGGGTTGCGGGAGGTTTTAGTATTCTAATGTCTTTATGGTTAATTGTTGCAATGGTCCTTGCAATACGTTTTGTATTAAAAAATTTTGAAAAATCTAAAATTAGAACTTATGGTATTGCTACAATTATTATTGCTGGAATTATAATTATAAGAGTTACATCAGAGACAAGTATTGAAGCTATTGAAAATGTTAACCCAGCAACAACAGGATTTCTTGGTGGATTAGGATTGCCAATTATGTTTTCTTGGATCGTAGGTGCATTTTTTGCAGCAGGTCTAGCATTTATAGTTGGTAAAGTTGCTTTAGGTTTACGTGCAGACTATTTAGCTATTGCCACACTACTAATATCAGAAATAGTTATAGCCATAATCAAGCATGAAGATTGGTTAACAAGAGGTGTTAAAAATGTAATTGGACTGGATCGACCAGTGCCTTATGAAATTGAACTCCAAACTAAAGAATGGTTTATAAATTTAGTTGCAAAATTTAATTCTGGGAAATTAGATTTAATCTCCAGTATTACTGATAAACAATCAGCTCTTAACCAATTAGTAATTGAGGGATCATCAGTTTTTGTAAAACTTTGTTATTCAGGTTTATTTTTAATTGTTGTTATAGCCTTGTTAATAGTAACTCAAAAAGCTCTTTACTCTCCATGGGGAAGAATGATGCGTGCGATAAGAGACAATGAAGAAGCTGCTAATGCAATGGGAAAAAATGTCGTCAAGCAACATTTATTAATCTTTATTTTAGGCTCAGCTATAGTTGGAATTGCTGGCGCTATGTTAGTCACTCAAGATGGTTTATTTACTCCAGGTAGTTACCAACCTATGAGATATACTTTTTTAATCTGGGTTATGGTTATTGTTGGAGGAAGTGGGAATAATTTTGGAGCAATTTTAGGAGGTTTTGCAGTCTGGTTTCTATGGATTGAGGCAGCGCCAATTGCATTATTCTTGATTAATTTATTTACAGCAGGTTTAGCAGATACACATTCATTAAAAATTCATTTAATTGAAAGCGTTCCTTACTTTAGATATTTAATGATGGGGATGGGTCTTCTGTTGATCATGAGGTATAGACCTAAAGGTATACTTCCTGAAAAAATCGAAATAAAATAAACTTTATTATGAAATATATTTTATTAGGGATGGCTCTAGGTTTTGCTCTTTATCTTAGTGATAAATACATTTTTTAATGAATAAAAATTTATGGCTGCTAATTTTAAGTCAAATTTTTGCTTTTACAGCAGCACCCGTAACAGTTTTCTTAAGTGGAATAATTGGCTCTCAGTTTAGTCCAGTAAAATCTTTAGCAACTTTACCGATGGCTTTATCAATTGTTGGTATTGCAATTTTTGCAATCTTTGCAGCAAAGGTTATGAGTATAATTGGTCGAAGAGCAGGCTTTATGTTTGCTTCTGTAGTGAGCTCCTTATCATCTGTTCTAGCGGCGTACGCAATAATTATTGAAAGCTTTATCCTTTTTAATTTTTCATGTTTTTTACTTGGTGCAGGAGTAGCCTTTAGTCATCAATATCGTTTTGCAGCAGTTGAGACTGTTAAAAAAGATATGGCACCAAAAGCTATTTCAATAATATTATTAGCAGGAATAGGTTCGGCTTTTATAGGACCAAATGTTGCTAATATAACAAAAGGTTTTATAGCCGAACATTTATATGCCGGATCTTATATTGCGCTTGCTGCTTTAACTCTTACTTCAACAATTTTTCTATTATTTTATGAGGATGGACATAAACCCAATCATGTTAACAAGAAAATCAAACGTAGTTATTTGGAGTTAATTTCTCAACCAAGATTTCTACAAGCATTAGTGGCTTCGGCATTTGCTTATGCAGTGATGTCATTTTTAATGACTGCAACTCCAATAAGTATGCATGTAATGGAAAAAATAAGTTTAACTAAAACAGGTTTTGTAATTCAACTTCATATCGCAGCTATGTTTTTACCTTCATTGATAACAGGTAATTTGATAAAAAAATTTGGACATAGTAAAATTATGTACGCTGGTGTTGTTTTATTTTTTATAACAATTTTGACTAGTTTATTTGAGCAAAATTTTATTAATTATTTAATTGCATTAATATTTTTAGGATTTGGTTGGAACTTTTTATTTATATCTGGAACAAGTTTACTAGTTTTATCTTATAGAGAGGATGAAAAATTTAAAGCACAAGGCTTTAATGATTTAATTGTTTATTCAATTCAGGCAGTAGCAAGCTTATCGGCTGGAGTTTTTTTAACCTTAACAAGTTGGAAAACAATGAATTTAGTTTGTATAATATTTTTAGTAATAATTGTTTTATCAACATTAAGAGCAGACTTTAAAAAAAGGAAATAGAGTGGATTTTTTATCTAATCTTCAACTGAGTTTAATTGAAATCTATTTTGTAATATTTACCGTATTTATTGCATCTATTATAAGAGGTTTTAATGGCTTTGGCTTTTCTGCAATATGTATTTCTGGCTTTTCTTTTATTCTTCCAGCAATAGAGATAGTCCCAATTATTCTAATACTTGAGGTTATTATTAGTATTTTTATGGTTCCATATATATGGAACAAAATAGACTGGAATTTTGTTTTAAAATTATTGATAGGAATAATCATTGGGTCACCTATTGGGCTTTATTTATTGAAGTATTTATCTCCAGATACAACACACCTGTCAGTTTGCGCATTAGTTATATTTTTTTCATTTTTATTAATGAAAGGATATGAGAATAAAAAAATTAATAATAATTATGGAAAGCTTATTACTGGAATAGTCTCTGGAACATTAAATGGATTAACCACATTAGGTGGAATGCCTGTGGCACTTTTTTTATTAGTTACAAGTATTCAACCAGCAGTAATTAGAGGTTCATTAGCAGCCTTATTCTTTTTAACAGATATTTATGCATTTATTCTTAGTTTTTTTGCAGGAATTGTAGATCTGACAACTATTTATAGAACTATTCCACTGATTATTATTTTACCAATAGGTGTTTATATTGGTGATAAATTTTTTGTTAAAAGCAAAGAGGAAACTTATAGAAAAGTTGTTTTTTATTTTCTTATATTAATTTCGATATTTGGTTTTTTTAGGATTATTAGTAATTTTTAAATAAAAAAAACCCCCAGCAATTTTCACTGCTGAGGGTTTTAAAATTAAGATTTTAATTATCTTTGTTTTTTATTTTTGAATTTTCCACCTTTGATTTCTTTTTCTAGGAAAGAACCTTCAGCTTCACCTACGTTAGTAAAAGTAACACCAGTTGCACCTTCGTAGTCAACTTTTTTACCTTTAGCTAGTAAGTCTAAACCTTTTTTAAGTTCACCTGGGTAAATCTTAGTACCAGGGGCATTAGCAACATCCATTACATTTTTTGCAATAGAAGCTCTATCTGCTGATCCACCTGCTTGCATCGCAAGAACGATTAAAGCTGCTGCATCATAAGATTCACCAGTGTAAGGTCCAGATGAGTCGATACCCGCTGCTTTAGCAACAGAGGCAAAAGTACCTGCTGTTTTTTTATTCATTGAACCAGGAATTGAACCAAAAGATTTATTTAAATCTTTTCCAAAAGCTTCAGTTAATGAGTCACCGATCATACCATCAGATAAAATAAATTTATCAAATGCACCAGAGTCTAAAGAACCTTGAATAATTCCTTTTCCACCTTGGTCTAGGTAACCAATTACTGCTACGGCATCACCACCTGCTGAAGCTAAAGTTGCTACTTCAGATGAGTAATCTGCTTTACCATCTTCGTGAGCAGATACAGTTGTTACTTTAATACCATGAGCTTTTACAGCTGCTTCATAAACATCAGCCAAACCTTTTCCATAGTCATTGTTAGTGTAAGTAATTGCTACACTTTTGATTTTTCTGTCTTTAGTAATATCAGCTAAAATCTGACCACCTCTAGCATCAGATGGGGCTGTTCTAAAAAAGAAGCCTTTATCATCTAAAGCTGTAAGTCCTGGAGAAGTTGCTGAAGGTGAAATCATTACTACACCATTTGGTACAGCAACATTAGATGCAATAGCACCAGTTACACCTGAACAGTCAGCACCCATAATTGCTGCAACACCTTGTGCAATAACACCTTCTGCTGCTGCTGTTGCTGCTGCTGAATCAACACAAGTTGAATCTGCTCTTACTACTGAAATAGTTTCTCCACCTAATAGTGAACCTGAGTCAGAAGCTTCTTTAAATGCAAGCTCTGCAGATGCAGCCATAGCTGGTGTTAGAGATTCAATAGGACCAGTAAATCCTAAAATGATTCCCATTTTAACTTCTGCGAATGTATTCGTTGTAAAAGTAGAAACGAATATAAAAGCAGCAATAAATAGTTTTTTCATTATTTTCCTCTTTGATTGTTAACAATTTATAAAAATCAAATTAAAGACTATTTAAACGAATTTTCAATAGGAGAATTATCTAATTTTTTGAAGCCTATATACAGAAAATATTATAATTAAACCACCAATCGCACTAAGTAGAGTTGGGATTTCTCCGAATATAAAGAACGTTAGGATTAGGCCAAATACTGGAAATAAAGAATAAAAGGGCATAATTTTATTTACTGAATAAAATTTATATAAATAAAATAATGAAGTGTGTGCAATTACAGAAACCATCACCCCATTATGGAGTAATAAAAGCCAAGTATAAAAATCAATATTTAGTAATTGATAAACTGTGTTTCCTTCAAAAAAAATGGAAAAAAGAAAAAGCAGTATAAAACCAGTAAAGCCCATAACTGTGTTGGTTAATTTAACATCTATATCTTTAATATATCTAGAAAACACATTCGCAACACCATAGAAAAAAGCAGAAATTGCACAAAGAAAAATTGCAAAAATTTCACTTTTTAAATTTGGATCATAACCAATTAAAAAAATTCCAAAAAAAGAAATAAATATTAATACCCACATTTTAGGAGTTACCTTTTCACCTAAAAATAAAGAGCTTGCCAGAATTGCAAAGGGTATTGCTAGTTGAGCTCCAATAATTATAGGAGCAACCATAGTTGCTTTTTGCAGAGATAAATTTAAAAAAATAAAAACACCAAAGCCCATTGAAAAAGAAAAACCTGCTAAAGGCAGATAGTATTTTTTGTTTGGGATTTTAAATTTACAAAAAGGAACAAGACAAACAAAAAGTATAAACATTCTCAATGAGGCTGCCAATACAGGGGTGAGGGATGTGTTTAATGCAAGTTTATTAATTGGATAAGAACTACCAAAAAGAAACATGATAAATAAAACTAAAAAATAATGTCTGACAGTCAAAAAATTAACCCATTGTAAATGGATCAGTCATTGGTTTATCCGATGAATTTAACCATGTGGTTTTTATTCTTGTGTATTCTTTAATTGACTCAATTCCTGCTTCTTTTCCATATCCACTATCTTTAATTCCTCCAAACGGGGCCATGGGTGAAATTAACCTATAAGTATTTACAAAAGTAATTCCAGCTCTAATTGCTTTTGATACTCTCAAACCTCTTCCGAAGTTTGAGGTATAAACTCCAGAAGATAAGCCATATTTATTATCATTCATTAATTTAATCACATCCTCTTCTGTTTCAAATTTCATAACAGATAAAACTGGACCAAATAATTCATTCTCTGCTGTAGGCAAATTATGATTTTCACACTCAATAATTGTAGCTGGAAAATAATAAGCTTTACTAGATATATTGGACCTTTTTCCACCGCATCTAATTTTTCCACCTTGCTCAATTGTAGCTTTGATATTTTTTTCTATATTTTCTAGTTGTTTATAACTATTTAAAGGTCCCATTTGAGTTTCATTATCCATAGGAGCTCCTAATTTTATTTTTTCAGCCTTGGCTATTAGCTTATTTAAGAAGTCATCATAAATTTTAGATTGGATGTAAAGTCGTGATCCTGCAATACAGCTTTGACCACTTGCACCAAAGATACCAGCAGTAATTCCATTTAGTGCGTTCTCTTGCTCGGCATCATCGAATACGACAACAGGACTTTTTCCACCAAGTTCTAAGCTTACTTGCGATAAATTTTCTGCTGAATTTTTAACAATATGTTTTGCGGTTTCAGGACCACCTGTAAAAGCAATTCTTTCTACAAGGTCATGTGTAGTTAGAGCTTTACCACAAGGCTCACCTAGACCAGTAATTATATTTACAACACCTTTAGGTATACCTGATTTTTCAACTAGTTTTGCAAATTCTAATAATGTTACAGGCGCTAGTTCAGAAGCTTTTATTACAACTGTATTACCCATTGCTAATGCGGGTGCTAATTTTACTGCAGTTAATAACATTTGGGAGTTCCAAGGAATTATCGCAGCAACAACACCAATAGGTATTCTAGTAGTTGTTACTTGCATGTCTGGCTTATCAATTGGCACAACTGTTCCTTCAACTTTATCGGCTAGTCCTGCAAAATAATCGTAATACTCAGCAATATAGTTAGCTTGTGTTTTTGTTTCTCTAAAAATTTTTCCTGTATCAATTGTTTCTATAGTTCCAAGATGTTCAGCATTTTGTCTTAATTGATCTGCAAGAGACCTTAAGTATTTAGCTCTTTCTCTTGGGTGTAAATTTGACCAAGATTTTTCAAAAGCATTTTGTGCGGCCTTAACTGCTTTATCTACATCCTTCTCGTTAGCTTCAGGAACAGTTGCCCAAACTTCGTTGTTTTCTGGGTTTACAGTTTCTATTGTTTTTCCAGACTCTGAATTAACCCACAGTCCATTTATATACATTTTAAAGTTTTGAATTTTTGTCATTTATCTATTAATAAAATTTTTAAGATTGATATTAACATCATCTGCACACTCTATACTACAAAGATGTTTTCCATTATTTATCTCAATAAAACTTGAGTTTATTAAATCTTCACATAAAGATTTTGACATCTCGACAGTAGATCCTGAATCATTTGAACCTGTCATCACAAGAGTCCTAGTTTTAATATTTTTAATTATATCTGTATTGTCCTCATGATAAGCAAATAATTTGTAAGCTTTTAAAAAATTTAAATGATCTTTTTTATTTTTTGTCAAAATTTTTATAAATTGATTATAAGTTTCTGGATGGTCATTTAAGTATTGATTGGTAAACCATCTTTTTAGGGCTTGTTTTGAAATAGGTTTGTTTAATTTAGCCTGTTCAAATCTTTCTATAACCAAAGACCTTTGTTCTGAAGTTCTTTTATATGTTGTACCCATTACAACAAGGCTGTTTAGTTTGTCTTGAAATTTAGAGGCAAAATTTAGTGCAATTAAAGAACCTAAAGAAAAACCAACAAGATTAATCTTATCCACTTTTAAATATTCTAATATCGATTTTAGTTGGTTTGAAAAATCATTTAATGTTACATCTTCTTTATTGAGAATAGTTTTTCCATGCCCTAATAAATCATATGTAATTAATGAATATTCTTTGAAAGCTTCAATTTGAGGTTCCCACATCCGCTGATCAAGTCCGACACCATGAATAAAAACTACAGGAACTGTATTTTTATCATTAAATGAATAATAATTTTGATTTGGATCAAAATTTTGAAACATTAATTTATTTGGGATCTATTCCCATTTCTTTCATGTCTTGATAACGATCACCCGTTCTAGCATGAGCTCTACCTGTGGAGGCTCCACCAATTGCTATAACAATTTCATCATCAAAAGGAGCATCATGAATCGTAAATTCATGAGTTAAATAATAAGGCCTTAGACCTGAATCTGTTTTATGCATCATTGGAATAGACATTTTGGATCCAGCTGGACCTCTGGTATTGGTAAAGCTTAAATAAGATGTTCCCCCAACCGCATCTCTAAATTTATTTCCAAATCTTAAAGTGTGAATAAATGCTGAGGCATGCTCAATTTCACCATCAAGTCCGACCGTACCAGCTTTTCCATACGCCAAAATTTTTTCAGGTGATCCAATCTCCTTTATTAACTCTGGAACTAAAATATCACCTAATTTAGGTGCTAAATCTAAAATAATTGGTTTTAAATCTTCAACAAAGCCTTTTCCATGCCATGGATTTTTAAATACAGCTGCAACAGAAACCATCAAAACAGGCTCTTTAGCTTCCTTACCACCTTCGATAAAAGTTTTATCTACAAATTTTGTAAACTTTCTAAGCTCTAATTTCATTAACTTGCCTTTTCGATACTTGAATTGTCTAAATTAATCTTTGGTATAACCTCATCATTAAACAGTTTTATACTTCTCATGCAAGCCTCATGATCTATTCCAGGAAAATTAGACCAAACTTGAAGATTTTGTAAATTTAATTCTGATTTTAATTCATTTATTTTATTAACAACATATTCTGGTGTTCCAAATAATAAATTTCTTTTATGTAAAAAATCATAATTAAGTAAGTCTAATTTATGTTTTGTTTCTGGTAGTTCTTCTCCTGGATCCATATGATTACCCAAACCTCTCCAATGACAAACCCATTTCATATAATTGATAATATGCTCACCAGCCATTTTTTCAGCTTCTTCCATAGTTTCAGCAACAAACATATCTCTAACTAAAGATATACCTTCTCCAAGCGGCACTTCTCTATTTTCAGTTTTTGATTTTGCATCTCTATAAATTTCAAACCTTTTCTTTAATGCTTTAACTGTAGGTATCCACATTATTGTATTTAAGCCATTCTGTGCCGCCCATTCAATTGAACGTGCACCATCCACAACTTGCCATATTGGCGGATGTGGCTCTTGTTTTGGTTTTGGTACAACGCTAATTTTTTTAATTTCATTTGTTTTTGTATCTAAAAACTTTTCACTAGGTGGACTCATGTCATGTTGCCAAGTAAAATTTGGTGATGGATAAGTGTAAAACTCACCCTGGTGACTAAAAAATTCTTCTGTCCAAGCTTTTTTCATTATGGTTAATGACTCATCAAACAACCTAAAATTTTTTGCCTGATCTTTTAAGTCAGCTTCTTTATTCATATTGATAGCTTCTCTTCCGTAAATTCCTCTTCCAATACCAACATCAACTCTTCCTCCAGACAATTGATCTAGCAACGCAATGTCTTCAGCTAGACGGATAGGATTATGAAATGTAATTACATTACAAGCTTGACCTATTCTTATTTGTTTTGTTCTGGCGGCCGCATCCACACCCATCATTAAAGGATTTGTACAAGATTCCATTCCTTCATGATTAAAGTGATGTTCGGTATACCAAATAGAGTCCCAATTATTTTCATCACAGTAAATAGTGATCTCTTGGGTTTCTTTTAATAGTTGATTGTATGGTTTATGATTCCAATTAGTAGTGTTACAAAAATATCCAAATTTCATTCAAACCCCCTTAAATAGTTAAATTTAAAGACGACTGATCCCACTTTCGTATTCTTTAGTACCGTTTAAACCTTAGGTAACGACGAGTTATGTACGCTTTTGTTAAACTTTATTTTAACTAGACTCCTTATTCAATATATATTTAATCCAAATATTACAGGTAATTTATGAAATTAAACAAGGTTGAGCCAAAATATATTTCAAAATCGAACCCAAGAATTGGTCTTATAACGCTTGGTAGCGATTTTAGAATTGAAAAGGATTTTAATAATGTGATCTATGGAAGAGATGTAGATCTGTATGTTAATCGAATACATTGTTACAATCCCTTGACCAACGAAACGTTAGCTAAAATGGCAGATGATATTACCGATGTCACTAAAGATATTTTACCAGATCAAAAAATAGATTGTGTTGCTTATGGATGTACATCAGGAACAATTGCAGCAGGTTATGATGTGATTGAAAAAAATGTGAAGTTAGCCAAGCCTGAAGCAAAAGTTACCACCCCAATTACATCTGCTATTAAGGCTTTAAAAGCTTTTAACATTAACAAAGTATCGGTTTTTACCCCTTATACAAAAAGTATAAACGACTCAGTTATAAATTATTTTAATAAAGAAAATATTGCAGTTGATGGATTAACATATTTTGATATTGAGTCTGATTTAGATATTGGAAAAGTAGATGAAGAATATTTATTTGAAGTTTTGTCAAAAATTAATTTAGAAGATAGTGAGGCATTATTTGTGTCTTGTACGGCATTACCAGTATTATCGATAATCGATAAGCTTGAAAAAAAAATGAATAAAGTCATTTTATCTAGCAATCAAACATTAATTTGGGAAAGTCTAAATGCTATTGGCTATAAAAATAGTATTGAAGGTTTTGGAAAACTATTTAAATTTAACTAAATGAATTTTACAAAAGAAGAATACAAAAATAGATTAAAGAAGGTTCAAAAATCAATGCAAGATAAAGGCATTGATGTATTAATCTCTCAGGATCCATCGAACATGAATTATTTAACAGGTTATGATGCTTGGTCATTCTATTATGCCCAATGTGTCATAGTTCATATTAATGCAGATGAGCCCTTATGTTTTGTTAGAGACCAAGATGCTGGTGGAGCATATATTAAAACTTATTTGAAAGATGAAAATATTATAAAGTATGGTGAAAAATATATTCATAATTGGCCGCTTCACCCTTATGAAGCTTTAACAGATATTATTAAAGAAAGAAAATGGGATAAACTTTCTATTGGAGTTGAAATGGACAGTCATTATTTTACTGCCTACTGTTATGAAAAAATAAAATCAGGTTTACCCAATGCAAAAATTTCAGATTGTGAAAGATTAGTCAACTGGGTTAGAGTTGTAAAATCAGATACTGAAATTAATTTAATGAAAGCTGCATCATTAATAGTTCAAACAGGAATGAAGAAAGCTTTTGAAGTAATCAATCCTGGGGTAAGACAATGTGATGCTGTATCAGAAATACAAGCGGCTCTAATAAAGGGAACTCCTGAGTTTGGTGGAGATTATGCGTCTATTGTTCCAATGCTTCCAACTGGCAAAGGTACATCAGCATCTCATTTAACATGGACAGAAGATAAATTTGTAGAGGGCGAAGCAACAATTATTGAACTTTCAGGTTCTCATAAAAAATACCATTGTCCTATGGCAAGAACAGTGCTTCTTGGAAAAGCTGACCAACTTAAAATTGATACAATGAAAAAAACAAACGAAGCCTTGCAGGCAGGTATTGATGCTATCAAACCAGGAAAAACTGCAGATGATGTGGCTCAGGCATTTTGGAAGGTTCTAGATAAGTACGGTATAGAGAAAACCTCTCGTACTGGATATTCTATCGGAATTGGTTACCCACCTGATTGGGGGGAACACACTTTAAATATATCAAAAGGAGATATGACAATTTTAGAGCCAAATATTACTTTTCATATGATTGCTGTTATGCAATTTGGAAATTGGGGAGTTGAAGCTTCTGAAGCAATAAGAGTTACGGATCAAGGAAGTGAGCTATTTTGTAATTTTTCAAAAGATCTTCACATTAAATAATTAAAATAAAAAAACTTGATAAATAAGCTCACAAATGTTTTAAATCCATTTAGAAAATATGACTAAAAACAAAGAATTTGTAAAATTTGACAATGTAGACAAGAGCTATGATGGCAAAGTATTGGTCGTTAAAGGATTAAATCTAGACATTGAAGAAGGTGAATTTGTAACTATGCTAGGACCCTCTGGTTCTGGTAAAACAACTTGTCTTATGATGCTGGCTGGTTTTGAAACACCAACTCATGGAGAAATTTATTTAGATGGTAAGGTTATTTCAAATATTCCACCTCACAAAAGAGGAATAGGAATGGTATTCCAGAACTATGCTTTATTTCCACACATGACTGTTTATGAAAATTTAGCTTTTCCATTAAGAGTTAGAAAAATTCCAAAAGATGAAGCTGATAAAAAAATAGATAAAGCTTTATCCATGGTTTCACTTCATGGTTTTGAAGCAAGAATGCCGATGCAATTATCAGGTGGACAACAACAGCGTGTTGCTGTTGCAAGATCATTAGTTTTTGATCCACAAGTGGTATTAATGGATGAACCACTTGGAGCATTAGATAAAAATTTAAGAGAAAGCATGCAATATGAAATTAAACATATTCACGAAAGTATTGGTGTAACAGTTGTGTATGTTACACACGATCAAACGGAAGCATTAACAATGTCAAACCGTATTGCAGTTTTCAATGATGGTAAAGTTCAGCAACTATCAAGTCCTGATGAATTGTATGAAAAACCAGTTAATTCGTTTGTTGCTGAGTTCATTGGAGAAAATAATAAATTTTCAGGTCAAGTTTTAGATATTTCAGGAGATAAATGTAAAGTTAAATTAGAAAATGGCACAGAAATTTTAGCAAATCCAGTTGCTGTTAAAGCAAAAGGGGATAAGACTAAAGTTTCACTAAGACCCGAAAGAGCAATTATAGATCCTTCAGATAAGATGGATAATAATCATAAAGGAAAAATAGAAGAAATAATTTATCACGGCGATCACACAAGACTTAGAGTTGACTTACTAGGTAATAAAGATTTTATCCTTAAAGTACCAAATAGTACTGCAAGATTAGACCTTAAAAAGGGTAATGTACTAGATATAGGCTGGAATAGTATTGACTGTAGAGCCTTAGATCCAAAATAATTTAAAAACTATCCTAATAAAATATAAATAAAATAAAGGCAAATTAGCCATAATTGCCTGTTGACTAAAGTATCCTATATTGTTTTACTTTCACTTTATAAAATAACAAACGTTAACGTTAAATAGGAGAGAAAATGAAAAAATTAAGTAAATTATTACTTGCTCTATCTTTTGTACTTTCTATCACGACTTCAGCATTTGCAGTTACTGTAGTGTCTTGGGGTGGTGCTTATACTGAAAGTCAAAAATTAGGGTATGGTGATCCTACTGCTGCTAAATTAGGTATACCTGTAAACTGGGTAGACTACACTGGTGGATTATCAGAAATTAAAGCTCAAAAAGAAGCTGGAAAAATCACTTGGGACATCATCGATGTTTACGCAAAAGACACTATCGTTGGATGTGACGAAGGAATTTTCCATGAATTCGATTTTGATAAAGACTTTGCACCTGCTCCAGATGGAACACCTGCAAGTCAGGACTTCTTTACAAGCATGCCTTCAAAATGTGCAGTTGGAAACATTCTGTACTCTTGGAACTATGCTTATAACGATGCAACAATCGGTGCTAAAAAGCCTAACTCATTGAAAGACTTTTTTGATACTAAAAACTTCCCTGGTAAAAGAGCAATTTACAAAGGTGCAATGTCTAACTTAGAGATTGCTATCACTGCAGACGGTGTAAACCCTGGTAAAGGTTCTGACTTAACTTACAGAAAACTTGATGCTGACGGCGGTATTGATAGAGCTATGAACAAGCTTAAAGCACTTTGTACAGATCCAAATGGTGGATGTGTATTCTGGAATGCTGGAGCTCAACCACCAGAACTACTAGCTAATGGTGAAGTAGTAATGGCAACTGGTTGGAACGGTAGATTCTTTAATGCGCAAATGGAAGGAACTCCACTTGTACAAGTATGGGATGGACAAATTCTTGACTATGAATATTTTGCATTAGTTAAAGATGGTCCAGGTTATGCTGACGGTAGCGCTATGAAAGTACTTAGAGAAATGACTAGCTCAGAAGGTTTAGCTGGAAGTGCTAAGTATATTGCATACGCACCTTGGAGAAAATCTTCAATTGCTGTTATGGAAGCTGGAGAGCCTTGGTTTAAAGATGGTAAAACAAGTATGGTACCACATATGCCAACAGCACCTGCTAACACAAAAAGATACATTCTTATGAACCCTGATTTCTGGGCAGATAACCAAGATGAAATCGGTGAAAAATGGGAAGCAATGAAAGCTGGTCTATAATTTAGTTTTATAGATTAAGTTTTTGTTATAAAATATTAGGGCGGTTATAAAATAACCGCCCTTTTTTTTTAAAAAATTTTAAATATGAGTACAGAAAAAATATTATCATCAGACGGGATACCTCTAGAGATAAGCCTAAAAAAAGCTGAGAGAAAAAATAAGCTAAAGGCTTTAATGCTTGTAGGTCCGTTATTTTTATTCCTTATAATTACATACATATTTCCAATAGGAGACATGCTATTTAGAAGTGTAGATGATCGTATGATCACACAAAAATTACCTAACACATTTGCTGCTTTAGAAAAATGGGATGGAAAAGAATTGCCTGATGAAGCAACTTATGAGGCGTTTTATAAAGATTTCTATCCATTGGCTATAAACAAGGAAGCTGGAAAATTATATCAGAGATTAAACTATGAAAAATCTGGTTTTAGTAGTGGATTAAAAAAAACAAATAGAAAAATTAAAAAATTTGAAAAAGCTAATTATAAAGAACAATTTATGGCAACCCATAAAATATGGAGAAACGTGGATTATTGGATTGCTTTAAAGAATACTGCTCCAAATTGGTCTTATGCAAAATATCTAAAAGGTCTTGATTTAAAATTTGATCAAGACAGAAATATTATTCAACAAGATGAAGACAGGAGAATTCATAAAATCCTCTGGTTAAGAACTATAAAAGTTGCATTTTGGGTAACTGTATTCTGCTTTTTGCTTGCTTACCCAATTTCACATTTATTGGCCACACTACCAATGAAATATAGTAATTTATTGATGATATGTGTGTTGTTGCCCTTTTGGACATCATTATTAGTTAGAACTTCTAGCTGGATGGTTTTACTTCAACAACAGGGCCCTATAAACGATCTAATTGTTTGGCTAGGTTGGGCTGCTGATGATAATAGACCTGAGTTAATGTATAATGTTGTTGGCACTTTTGTTGCAATGACACAAATTTTATTACCTTTTATGGTTTTGCCACTTTACAGTGTGATGAAAACAATATCTCCAAGTTTAATGAGAGCTGGAAAATCATTAGGTGGAACTCCATTTACTGCATTTAGACAAATTTATTTTCCATTAACAATTCCAGGAATTGGTGCAGGCTGTTTATTAGTTTTTATTTTAGCTATAGGTTACTATATCACTCCAGCATTAGTTGGTGGAGCGAGTGGATCATTGATTAGTAATACGATTGCGTATCATATGAAGAGTTCTTTAGATTGGTCGTTTGCTGCAGCATTAGGTTCTATGCTGTTAGTTGGAGTGTTAACAATCTACTGGATCTATAATAAATTAGTGGGAATTGATAATATTAAACTAGGATAAATTATGGCATTACCAACTTACACATCCTGGAATTATAGAATTTGGCATTATACTTATTTAACAATTTGTGGGTTGGTATTTTTCTTTTTAATAGCACCGCTATTTGTAATTTTACCACTTTCATTTAATGCAGAACAATACATTCACTTTTCCAAGGGAATGATAGCCCTTGACCCAGACGCATTTTCATTAAGATGGTACGAAGACATGATCTATGGGACTAAAAATCCTTGGGGACTTGCGACAAAAAACAGTTTAATAATAGCTTTCTTTGCTACAATTGGATCTACAGTACTTGGAACGGTAGCTGCTCTAGGGTTAAGTAGTAGGCATATGCCATATAAAGCAGCGTTCATGGCTTTATTAATATCTCCAATGATTGTGCCATTAATTATCTCAGGAACAGCAATATTCTTCTTTATGGCAAAAGTAGGTTTAGCTGCAACACATACAGGAATAATTTTATCTCATATTATTTTGGGTACACCGTTTGTAGTTATTACAGTTACAGCAACTTTAACAGGTTTTGATCATAGTGTAACACGTGCTGCATCAAGTTTGGGGAGTAATCCAGTTAATACTTTTATGAAAATAACATTACCATTAATTTTACCTGGTGTTATTTCTGGTGCATTATTTGCCTTTGTAACTTCATTTGATGAAGTTGTTGTTGTGTTATTCTTAGCAGGACTTGAAAACACTACTATTCCAATTCAAATGTGGGTTGGTCTAAGGGAACAGCTAAGCCCAACAATAATGGCAGTGGCAACTTGTTTAATTATAATGTCCACATTAATTCTTGTTAGTGCAGAACTTTTAAGAAGAAGGTCTGAAAGACTAAGAGGAATTAATAGGTAATTGATTTACTAAGATCATTTTTTTTATTATAAACAATTCTTCAATTTTTAAATCTTATGGAAATTAAAAAAGTAGTAGTTATAGGTTCAGGAACTATGGGTAGTGGAATTGCAGCGCATTTGTGTAATGCAAATATTCCAGTAACTTTACTAGATTTAAAAACTGAAATAAGTGAGCAAGCACGAGATAAAATTTACAAATCGAGACCGCCACTTTTGTTAGATAAGTCCAAAATAAAAAATATTAAAGTAGGAAACATTTTAGATAATTTTGATGAAGTAAAAGAAGCTGACTGGGTAGTAGAAGCTGTTGTTGAAAGAATAGATATTAAACATGATATCTATAAAAAAATTTTCAAAGAAAGAAAAAAAGGTGCGATAGTATCTTCAAACACTTCATCCATTCCTATCAAAATATTATCTCAACACTTATCAGAGGAAGAAAAAAAAGATTTTTGCATTACTCACTTTTTTAATCCAGTCAGATACATGGGATTATTAGAGATAGTTAAAAATGAAAATAATGATTTAGATAAAATAAACTCTCTAAAAGCTTTTTGTGAAACAGAACTTGGAAAAGGTGCAATTATTTGTAATGACACGCCAGGCTTTTTAGGAAATAGAATAGGTGTTTTTGCAATGCAAGTTGCAATGAATGAAGCTTTTAAAATGAAACTTAGCATAGAAGAAGCTGATGCAATTTTTGGAAGACCAATGGGTATACCAAAAACAGGTGTGTTTGGTCTTTATGACTTAATTGGTATTGATTTAATGGCCGATGTTTTAAAAAGTTTTATTAAAGAATTATCAGAAAATGACCCTTTTCAAGTAGTTGCAAAAGAAATTCCTTTAGTAAAAAAATTAATTGAAACAGGATATACCGGTCGAAAAGGCAAGGGCGGATTTTATAGAGTTAATAAAACTGGTGAAGTTAAGGTTATGGAAGCAATTAATCTTGAAACTGGAAAATACTCTGCAAGTAAAAAAATTAATATTAAATCAGACAAAATAGACCTTAAAGAATTAATTTCTAGAGAGGATAAGTATGGTGAGTATGCTTGGTCTGTTATTTCTAAGATTATCAAATATGCTTCTTCTTTAGTTCCATCAATTACAAAAGATTTCAATGATATTGATGAAGCAATGAGATTAGGTTTTAATTGGACTAAAGGTCCATTTGAAATGTTAGAAGAAATCGGAGTTGAAACTTTTTTTGGTAAAATAGACGACTTTAAGGGAAATGCTTTTTTAGAAAATTTATCTAAAAATAGAAATCAAGATTTTTATGGATCTAGACAAAAATACACTGACATTGAAACGTTTGGAAAAGCTAAAAAGAAAGCATTAAGTGTAGATGGAAACAGTTCAGCACAGATATATAGATTTAATGATTATAATATTGTTGAGTTTACCACTAAAGCAAATGCTCTAGATTATGATTCAATGGATGCTTTAAAAAAAGCTACAGACAAACCTTTGATTATAATAAATGAAAGCATGCAGTTTTCTGCTGGAGTAAACTTGAGTTATACAATGGATTTTGCGAACAAAAATGATTTTAAATCCATAGAAAAATTTATTAGATATTTTCAAGAAACCTGCAAGCATCTTAAGTATTCTAATCACCCGGTGATATCTGCACCATCAGGTTTAACTCTTGGAGGTGGATTTGAAGTAATGGTCCAAAGTAATTTTGTTGCTTCACATACAAATATTGTAGTTGGATTAGTGGAAACAATAGTTGGACTGATACCAGCTGGAGGTGGATGTAAGGAAATGTTGGCAAGATGGCTTGATACAGACGAGGCTAAAAAAGATCCTCATTATGCACCACTTAAAGTATTTGATATTATTGGTTATGGAAAAACAGCAACTTCACCAATTGAGGCAGAACCATTAAAATATTTAAGACCAGAAGATAAAAAAATAATGAATAGAAATAGTTTACTAGAAGTTTCAAAAAAGATCTTAGACGACAATAAAGAATTTAAAACTCCATCAGAGACTGAATTTAAACTACCAGGAAAAGAAATTTTAATAGAAATGAATAAAATTATAGAAAACCTTTATAATGAAAAAATAATTCGTGATCACGGTGTTACTGTTGCAAAAGAACTCGCTCATGTTTTGAGTGGAGGAGATACAACTATAGATAAAACTTTATCAGAAGATGATTTATTTAAATTAGAATTGGATGCTTTCATGAGATTAATAGAGACAAAAGAAACTCAAGACCGTATTAAACACACACTAGCAACAGGAAAGCCTTTAATTAACTAATATCTATCATCTTCTTCTTTCTTTACCTCGTTTTCTAATATTTCTTCTTTTTTTTCTTCTATTACTTCTTCTTTTTTAAATTCTATTATCTTTTCACTTTGTTCTTTTTCTTTAATTAATTGGTCATTAAACTTCTTAATCAATTCTTCTTCTTTTGCTATTTGCTCCTCATCAAATTTCCTTTCCCACTCTTTTATTCTCTCTTCTTCATCTTTAATTCTTTTTTCTTCAAGAATTCTAGCTTGAATTATTTTTTGTTCTCTTAAATTTTCTAATCTTATTTTTTCTTCTTTTAGTTGTAATTCTTCCTGGATTTTTCTTTGATTGAGTTCATTTAATCTTAATTCGTTAAGCTCCTCTATTTCTAATTGTTCTTTTAGTCTAAGTTGTTTTTCTTTTTCTCTTAACTCATCAGCTTCTTTTAATATTTTTATTTCTTTTTCTCTTATTCTTTCAATTTCAATTTTTTTGATACTTTGTTCAATTTCTTCAAGTTTTTGTTTTTGATAATTTAATTTATGTTCTTCTTCAATTAACTTTTGCATATTTTTTTTTTGTTTATCAATCTCAATATTTTTTAATCTTTCTTCTTCATCTTTTATTTTCTGTTTAGCTTCACGGGCTTTTTGTTTCTCAAGAGCCATTAATTTATCATTTTCAATTTTAGCTTTTTGTTGCTCTTGTCTTATTCTTTGCTTTTCAAAAAATTCTAATTTTAGTTTTTCTTCTTTTATTTTTAAATCATCTTGTCTTACTTTTTCCTCTTCTTCATCTTTTAGTTTTTGCTCTTCAGCTTTAATTCTTTGAGATTCAAGTTTAATTTTTTTTCTTTCAATCTGTTGCTGTTGTTTTATAATTTTTTCTTTCAGTTTTTCTTCATTAGCTATTCTTTGTTTTTCTTCCTTTATTAGATTTAATTCATTTTGTTTAATTAACCTTATTTCTTCATTTTTTTGTTTTTCTTGTTCTAACTTTTCTTTTTTTAATTCTTTAATTCTTTCTTCTTTTATTAATTTAATTCTATGCAGTTCTTTTTGTTTGGCTCTTTCTTTGAAATTATTGTATTTTTCTATTAGAGAAAATGATGTGAATTTTGTTAATTTTTCTATATTAATCTTTTTTAAAATTTTTAAGGGTTGTTCAATTAATTTTTTTTTACTTAAATTAATTTTTTTCCTAATTGTATTTTTTAGGACATTTCTCACAAACGTATCTCATCAATTTTCAATTAATAATAATAGTTATAGAGTGACTAAAATGGGTTCAACTTGAAATTTTATTCATTGTTAATTAAGCATTTTAAAGGAATTAATAAAATCTGGTCTTAATATATACTCTGAGCGTTTATCAGATTTTATCTTTTTCAATACTTCTAAACCATAAAGAACTTTTCCAACGGGTGTATATTCGCCTTCAAATAATGGTTCATCCTGTAGGATTATAAAGAATTGACTGTCTTCAGTATCATTCTTAAATGTTCGAGCTAATCCGACACTACCTTTGGTATAATTAAAATCATTATCAATTTCTGATTTAATTGTACCTAAACCTGATTTTCCAGTTCCAATTTTTCCATAATCTAAATTTCCTTTTTTTCCAAACTCTAGGTCACCAGCCTGGATAAGTTTATTTTCAATTACTCTATGAAAAGCAATATTCTCATAAGCGTTAGATCTAATTAAAGTTACAAATCTTTGAACAGCATTAGGTGAAATATTAGGGTAAAGTTCTATAATTACATTTCCACAAGGTGCATTTAAAACTGCGATATTATTTGGATTTTTAAAAGTAATATTCTTTGGATCAATATTTTTGACAAATAAACATTTATTCTTAACTATAAAATATGTGCAGAAAGTTGTGATAGCTAATAGGATTAAAAAAATAAAAATAAGTTTTTCTGATTTAGAAGCTTTAATTTTTTTTATCATTAGTAAGTAAAAGAATTATCTATTTCTTTTATTTTATTTTCAATATATGAAATTTTATTATTTAAAATAGGATCTAATTTACGAATTTGATTAATTTCTTTTTTCTCTAAGAAGATCATATGCGAATAAACTTCTGCCATATCTTCTGAAGCTGTTGATTTAGAGTATTCTGTAAAAAACCCATCAGTCTCTTGATATTTTTCTAAAGATATATTCTTTGTGCATGTAGAGCATTCAGCGTATTTAAATTCAAAATTATTAAATTTAGCCCATTCTTCTTCATTAAAAATATTTTTGTGCTGAAGATGCATTACATGAAAAACTTCATGATGAATTACTCTTTCAAAATATTTCTCATTAAATTTGATATCTAGTATTAATGTTTTCATTATATTATCTGGAATACCAGCTGTATATAGTTCTGAGATAGATAAATTTTCACACATTACAATATATTTGAGATTAATTTTTTTTAGATAGTCATAAGAGTATCTATTAAGATTTTTATGAATAATCTTATATTTTAATTCTAAATCTTTCTTATTAGGATTTGAACAAACAATGTTTTTTTGAGTGCCTAGTTGGAAGGGTCTTGCTGCATAAAAATATCTAAGTTTATTTTTGGTATTTATTTCATAAATCTCTAAGTTAGGTATCTTAATTAAATTATAAATAGTATTTGCTTTTAGGGGTGTACTTAAAAAAATTAATAGTAAAATAGCTCTTATTAAGTTCATAATTTTAAAGATAGAAGATATTCCATTCTTAAAGAATGTGGTACATTTTATTTATAAATGAAAAAAGAAAGAAACAAAAATCCAGTACAACCAATAAGTGGAACTAAAGTTCCAAGATTTGCAGGGCCATCTACATTTGCAAGATTACCAGAATTAAGAGATGTTGAGAGTTGTGACGTAGCAATTGTTGGAATTCCATTTGATGCAGGCACTAGTTATAGAGCTGGTGCGAGATTTGGACCCATGAGTATTAGACAGGCATCAAGACATTTAAGAACTAATTATCATCCAAGTTACGACGTTGAACCATTTAAAGTTCAGCAAGTTGCTGATGCAGGCGACATTACATGTAACCCATTTAACATTGATGAAGCCATTAAACAAATAGAAGAGGGGGCTACGGAACTTTTAGATAAAGTAGGTGGCATTATTAGTTTAGGAGGTGATCACACAATTGCTCTTCCTTTGCTAAGAGCTATTAATAAAATGAATAATGGGCCAGTTGCTTTAGTACATTTTGATGCTCACCTAGATACATGGGACACATATTTTGGAGCGCCCTATACTCATGGAACTCCTTTTAGAAGAGCAAGAGAAGAAAATTTATTTTTAGATGATGCTTCAATGCATGTTGGGATTAGAGGTCCTCTTTACAGTAGAGATGATATTAAAAATGATGAAGAGTTTGGTTTTAAAATCATTCACTGTGATGAATTTCAAACACAAGGTACAGATAAAATTGCTGAAAGAATAAGAAAAAGAGTTGGGAACAATCCACTTTATTTATCTATTGATATAGATGTTTTGGATCCTGCTTTTGCACCTGGGACGGGTACACCCGAAATTGCAGGAATGACTACAAGAGAAATGGTTAATGTCATAAGAGGCCTTTCAGGTTTAAATTTAATTTCTGCGGATGTAGTTGAAGTGTCTCCAGCATATGACCATGCAGAAGTTACATCTTTAGCAGCAGCTACAATTGTTTATGAATTAACTAATTTGTTTGCAAAAGTTAAAAGATAATATAATTTTTAGAAATGTTGGATAAAAAAAATTTTTATATAAATGGAGAATGGGTTTCTCCAAAAAAATCAAATGATTTCAAAGTAATTGACCCTTCAACTGAAGAGGAATGCGCAGTTATATCTTTAGCTGGAGTTGATGATGTAAATGATGCTGTAAGTGCTGCAACTAAAGCATTTGAAACTTGGGCCTTCTCTACTAAAGAAGAAAGATTAAAGTATTTAGAAGCCCTCTATGAAGTTTATAAAAAAAGATGGAATGATATGGCTAAGGCAATCTCACTTGAAATGGGATCGCCGATAGATTTTTCAACACAATTACAAGCGGGAACTGGAGCTAGCCACATAAAATCCTATATAAAAGTTTTAAAAGAATACACATTTGAAGCAAAATTAGGAGAACATGCTCTTAATAATAATATTTTACATGAACCAAAAGGAGTTTGCGCGTTAATAACTCCATGGAACTGGCCAATGAATCAGGTTTGCTTGAAAGTGATTCCTGCTATAGCAGCTGGATGCACAATGGTTCTTAAACCATCGGAGATAGCTCCATTATCATCAATAATTTTAGCAGAAATGATTGATGAAATTAAACTACCAAAAGGTGTTTTTAATCTTATTAACGGAGATGGTGCTGTTGCTGGTAATGCACTTACTAGTCATCCAGATGTAAACATGGTTTCATTTACAGGATCAACTAGAGCAGGTGCTTTAATTTCTCAAAATGCTGCAAGTGATTTTAAAAGAATTAGTCTTGAACTTGGAGGGAAAGGTGCAAATATCATATTTAAAGATGCTGACGCTGAAGCAATTGAAAGAGGAGCGCTTAGATGTTTTAGAAATTCAGGGCAATCATGTAATGCTCCAACAAGAATGTTAGTTGAAAAATCAATCTATGCAGATGCAGTGGAAAGAGTTAAAAATTTTGCTAACTCAATGAAAGTTGATGTTGCAACAAAAAATGGTGATCATATTGGTCCTGTTGTTTCAAAAACTCAATTTGAAAAAATTCAAACATTAATACAGGTTGGAATTGATGAAGGTGCAAAATTAGTTGCTGGTGGAACAGGCAAACCAGATGGCCTTGATAAAGGTTATTTTGTTAAACCTACAGCATTTGCGGATGTTAATAACCAAATGCAGATTGCAAGAACAGAAATATTTGGTCCTGTTTTGTCAATTATACCTTTCGAAACTGAAGAAGAGGCTATTGCTATAGCTAATGACACTCCGTATGGATTATTAAATTTTATTCAAACTCAAGATCAAGAAAAAGCGAATAGAGTTGCTAGAAAATTAAGATCAGGAATGGTCGATATTAATGGTGCAGGCTTAGCTCCTGATGCCCCTTTTGGTGGATACAAACATTCAGGTATTGGCCGTGAAGCTGGTAAATTAGGTTTAGAAGAATATTTAGAAGTTAAGGTAGTTAGTGGTTGGAACGATTAATTTAACTAAATTAACAATTTGTTAATTTATTACAGATTTTTCTTTAATGCCATCCAGCAAGCTTAAACATTTTTTAAGCTCATCAAGAATTATAAATTCATCAATTTTGTGAGCTTGCTCAATCGAGCCTGGTCCACACACAACTGTGCTTATTCCTATTTCTTGAAATAAACCAGCTTCAGTTCCAAATGACACAACTTCTCTTGTGTTGTCTCCTGTTAAACTTGAAACTAGTTCACAAGCATTCGATTTTTCATCTCTATCAAAACCAGTGACTTCACCAATAATTTTTTTTTTAATTGATGCGTTAGGAAAAACTTTTTTCATATCTGGTAAAAGTATTTCATTTGCATATTTATCTATTTTTGCATTTAAAAAAACACCATCTTCTTTGACGACAGGTCTTGTTTCCCAATTCACATGACATTTATCCGCTATTACATTGTGTGCTATACCGCCAAAAATCCCTCCAATTGATAAAGTAGAGTGAGGAGGGTCAAAAATAGAGTCTTTAGGTGATCTTTCTTTTAATTCTTCTCTTAATTCAATTAGTTTATTCACATATCTTGATGCGTATTCAACAGCACTAACTCCCTTGTGTGGAGCAGAACTATGACCTGCTAAACCCTCAAAATAAGTTGTGTATTCGTAGCATCCTTTGTGTGCATCTATTATTTTCATATTAGTAGGCTCACCAATTATACAAATTCCATCTTTAACTCCTCTTTTTTTTAACTCTTCAATTAAAATTGGAGCCCCTATACAGGCAGTTTCTTCATCAAACGTATATGAGAAATGAATATCTCTATCTAAATTAGCTTTTGCATAAATAGGAGCAAAAGCTAATGTGCAAGCTATAAAACCTTTCATATCACAAGAACCTCTACCAAAAAGTTTGTCATCTTTTATTGTTGCAACAAATGGATCGGTACTCCATCCCTTAGAAACTGGAACAACATCAGTATGACCTGATAAAATTATAGGTTTTTTATTACTAGGTTTCTTTGCTTTAAGTGTAGCAAAAAGATTAACTCTTTTTTTTTCATCGTCAAAAGTTTTAAATGAAGTAGCACCTAGTTTGTTTAGAATTTCATCACAATAGTTAATTAATGAACTATTGTCTTCTCCAGATATAGTTTTGAAACTAATTAAATCAGTTAAGATTTTAACAGAGTTGTTGAATAATTGATCTGAACTATTTTCTGTACTCATAATATAGTTGTATTATATATTAAATTTATGAAAGAACAAATAACCTATGATATTTTTGACAAAATAGACATTAGAGTAGGCACTGTAATATCAGTTAAAAAAAATGAAAAAGCTAGAAAACCTTCACTAATAATTGAAGTGGATTTTGGAAAAGATATAGGTGTTAAGCAATCATCTGCACAAATTACACATTATTACAATGAAGAAAATTTAAAAGGTAAACAAGTTATTGGCGTTTGTAACTTTCCAGAAAAAAATATTGCAGGTGTAGTTTCACAAGTTCTTATTTTAGGTTCGATTGATGATGAAGGCAAAGTTATACTAGTTCACCCATCTCAACAATCAGAGAATGGGCTTCCAATAGCTTAAACTTTATGCATCCTGAAGTATTTTTATTGATTGGAATTTCTTGTTCATTAGGTTTTACACCAGGACCTAATAATGCTGTTGCTTCTTACTCAGGTTTTAATTTTGGTATAAAAAAAACAATTCCATTAATAATGGGAGTTTGGTTGGGTTATACTGTGTTAGTAATTTTGATCAATTTTGTATTGATATCAACTTTTATTAAATATCCATTAATCCAGGAAGTGATCAGAATATTAGGAACTTTATTCCTCATATATTTAGCTTATAAAATTTCATTTTCTGAAACATCCAAAGAGGGTAAAAAAATTAATCCAGTAAAATTTATTGATACTTTTACATTCCAGTTTTTAAATCCTAAAGGAGTAATGGCAGCTATTACATTAATCTCAAAATTTGTATTAGAAAACGATTACTTAAATAGTTCTTTAACAGTTATTGTCGTTTGCTCTTTGACAGCTCTAACAAGTATTACAGCATGGGCTTTTTTAGGTAAGTTTTTAAGGAATTTTGCGACAAATAATAATTTTATTAAACGATTTAATTATGCTATGTCCTTGCTACTTATTGTTTGTATAATAGGGTTCTATATCTAAATTAAATGAAACCAGGAAATCAAAATTCTTATAACTCCCTAAAAACTATCAGTATTAATGATAGGGATTACAAATATTATTCTCTAGTAGAAGCAGAAAAGAACGGTTTAGATGGAATTTCAAAACTTCCAAAGTCATTAAAAGTTTTGTTAGAAAACCTTTTAAGATACGAGGACGATCTATCAGTTACTAAAAGTCAAATAGAAGCAATTAAAGAATGGCTAAAGACAAAAAAATCATTAACTGAGATAGCTTATAGACCAGCTAGAGTTTTGTTGCAGGACTACACGGGAATACCAGCAGTTGCTGATCTTGCAGCTATGAGAGAAGCGGTTAAAGAAAAAAATAAAGATCCCAATACAATCAACCCACTTTCTGCAGTTGATCTAGTTATTGATCACTCTGTACAAGTAGATAAATCTGCAAACTCAGATTCATTTGAAAAAAATGTTGATATTGAATTTAAAAGAAATGGTGAGAGATATTCTTTTTTAAAATGGGGACAACAAGCTTTTAATAACTTTAGAATTGTTCCTCCTGGAACTGGGATTTGTCACCAGGTTAATTTAGAATATTTATCAAAAGTAGTCTGGTCTGAAAAATTTCAAAACGAGGACTATTTATTTCCTGACACGTTAGTTGGTACTGATAGTCACACTACTATGGTTAATGGTTTATCAGTTCTTGGTTGGGGTGTTGGTGGAATAGAAGCTGAAGCTGGAATGTTAGGTCAGCCAATTTCAATGTTAATTCCAGAAGTAATAGGATTTGAAGTTAAAAATAAAATGCCAGAAGGTACTACTGCGACAGATTTAGTTTTAACAGTTGTAAAAATGTTAAGAGATAAAGGAGTTGTTGGAAAATTTGTTGAATTTTATGGAGAAGGCTTAAAGAATTTAACTCTTGCTGATAGAGCAACAATTGCAAATATGGCACCAGAATATGGAGCGACATGTGGTTTTTTCCCAATTGATGAAGAGACATTAAAATATTTAAGATTCTCAGGTAGAGATGAGAACACAGTAAATATAGTTGAAAATTATGCAAAAGAACAAGGTTTATGGGCTAATGACCAAGTTGAATTTACTGATACCTTATCGTTAGATATGTCTACAGTTGTTCCAACTATTTCAGGACCTAAAAGACCTCAGGACAAAGTTTTATTAACAGATGCATCTACCGGATTTAAAAAAGTTTTTGAAGATGCAACTAATAGAAAAGAACAGCATATTTCAAAAGTATCAGGAACAGATTATGAAATTAAAGATGGCTCAATATTAATTGCAGCTATAACTTCATGCACAAATACATCTAATCCAAATGTATTAATTGGTGCTGGGTTATTAGCAAAAAAAGCAGTTGAACTTGGTTTAGAGACCAAACCTTGGGTTAAAACATCATTAGCACCAGGCTCACAAGTAGTTACAGATTATTTAGCAAAAGCAGGACTGAATGTATTTTTAGATAAACTTGGTTTCAATTTGGTTGGATATGGTTGCACGACTTGCATAGGAAATTCAGGCCCTTTACCAGAGGAAATTGTTAAAGCAATAGACAAGGAAAACATCTACGCTGTGTCAGTTTTATCTGGAAATAGAAATTTTGAAGGAAGAATATCTCCACATATAAAAGCTAATTACTTAGCATCACCACCACTTGTAGTAGCTTATGCACTTGCTGGTCACATGGAATTTGATTTATACAAAGAGCCTTTAGGAAAAAGTAAAGATGGTAAAGATATATTTTTAAAAGATATTTGGCCATCAAATAAAGAAATTGAAGACACATTAAGAGAATCTCTAAATGCAGAGATGTTTGTTAAAAGATATTCAAATGTTTCAGAAGGCCCTAAACAATGGCAAGAAATTAAAACTGAAAATACCAGTATTTACAATTGGGACTCAAGTTCAACTTATGTGAAGAAACCACCATTTTTTGAAAATTTATCTGATCAACCTGAGGGGTTTAAACCTATTAAAGAGGCAAGACCACTTTTAATTTTAGGGGATATGGTTACAACTGATCATATTTCTCCAGCAGGAAATATTCAAAAAGAAAGCCCGACAGGTGAATATTTTATGGAACATCAAATACTTCCAACAGATTATAACTCTTACGGATCAAGAAGAGGAAACCATGAGGTAATGATGAGAGGAACTTTTGCAAATATTAGAATAAGAAATGAAATGGCACCAGGAACAGAAGGTGGGTTTACAAAATTATATCCAGAAGAAAAAGTAATGCCAGTTTATAATGCTGTTGAGGAATATAAAAAAAGAGGGACAGACCTTGTTGTTATAGGAGGAAAAGAATATGGAACAGGATCGTCAAGAGATTGGGCTGCTAAAGGAACAAAACTATTAGGTGTTAAAGTTGTAATAGCAGAAAGTTTTGAAAGAATTCATAGATCTAATTTAATTGGAATGGGTGTTTTACCTCTACAATTTACTGAAGGACACGACAGGGTAAACTTAAAATTAATTGGTTCAGAGTTGATAACCGTTCTTCAAATTGAAGACGGTATAAATGCATCAGATCATGTTCAAGTTGAAATAAAATATGCCTCGGGAGATATTAAAAAGATTAAAACTCTATGTAGAATAGACACTAAAAACGAATTAGAATATTATAAGAATGGTGGAATACTTCAGTATGTATTAAGGAATATGATATAGCAATGGACGAAGAAATTACAATCATAGATACAAACGCAAGAAATGAGAGAATAAAGAATTTTTTTATAAATAATAAAAAAAAACTTATAATAATTATTTCAATAATATTAGTAATTATAATTGGCTATCTATCATTTGAAAATTCTAAAGAAAAAAATAGAATTAAATTAGCCAATCAATACAACTTAGCATTAATAGATCTTAATCCTGAAAATAAACAAAAAACAATTGATGAAATGGTTAATGTTGTAAAAAGTAATGATGCAACTTATTCTCCATTAGCTTTATACCATCTACTAGACAATAATTTATTAGAGAACAATGATGAGATAAATATATTATTTAATGAGTTAATTGAAAATACAAAACTTGATAATGAAATTAAGAATTTGATTATATATAAAAAAGCATTATTTAATTCAGACTTTGTTAGTGAAAATGAATTATTGAAAATACTTAATCCAGTAATTAATTCTGAAAGTATCTGGAAGTCCCATGCATTATACTTACTTGCAGAATTTTTTTATTCAAAAGATGAAAAACAAAAAGCTAAAGAATTTTTTAACCAAATTATAATTTTACCTAATGCTAACAGCACAATTAAAACTGAGTCACAAAAGAGACTAAACAGAGACCTTGGTGAATAAAGTACTATTATCAGTCCTAATCCTCTTAATTTTAAACAATTGCTCAACTAGTAAAAAAGCAGGTTTTTGGAATAAAGATGACAAAAATCAACAGCAAATTGAAAATAACAAAACTATTTTAACCAAACAAATAAGACCTGAAGATGAATTTAATTCAAATCTTTATGTTAAAATATCAAATGGCAAGCTAAATCAAAACAGCTTGAATGATCAAAATGATACTGGCGAACTAACTTATGAAGGGGTCTTAGAAAAAATTGGAAAATATAACTTTTCTAAATTTAATGATTTTGATTTTATAAGTCCCAGCCCTTTATTTTATAATAATAATTTAGTTTTTTATGACAACAAAGGTGAAATAACTCTTTACGATGAAAACCAAAAAACTTTATGGAAAAATAATTTTTACAATAAAAGTGAAAAAAAAATTAGGCCAAGACTAAATTTTGCATTAAAAAACAATATATTAATTGTAACTGATGATGTGGCAAAATATTATGCAATTAATATTGATACAGGAGAGCTATTATGGACAAAAACAAACATAGTTCCTTTTAACTCTAACATTAAAATAAAAAATGATGTTTTTTATGTGGTGGATTACAAAAATATTCTAAGATCAATATCAATAAAGGATGGATCAGAAATATGGAATTTAAAAACTGAAGAGTCTTTAACAAAATCAAATACCCAAATATCAATTGTGCTCGATGATAAAAATATTTATTTTAATAATTCAATTGGAGACATCACAGCGGTAGATATAAAATCTGGTCAACTGGTGTGGCAACTACCCACACAAAATAATAATATTAGTCAAAATGCATTTCAATTATCTAATTCAGAATTAGTTATCAATGAAAACACAATATTTTTCTCTAATAATAAAAATGAATTTTATTCTATTGATAGTGCTACAGGATTAATTAATTGGAAAACTGAGATTAGCTCAGATCTTAAACCTGTTGTTATTGGCAAACTTATAATAACCATATCTGAAAAAGGATATTTATATATTATTGACAAAAAATCAGGGAATATAATAAGAATTAACGATTTATATAAAAACTATAAAGATAAAAAAAGAAACCAAATAAAACCTACTGGTTTTATCGTAGCTTTGAATAAAATATATTTAACTAATAGTGACGGAAAATTAATTATTGTAAATAGTAATGAAGGTAACATCTTGAATGTAGTAAAAGTTTCAGGAAGTAAAATTTTGCAGCCATTTATAAATGAAAATAATCTTTTTTTAATAAGCAACGGTTCTATTATCAAATTTAATTAGTAATGTTTCTTAAGTTACTCGATAAATTAGGAAGAAAAAAAGTTGTTTTAGATCGTGGACCTTCCCACCCCAAATTTAATGAAGCTAAACCCTGGATGAATAGATATTATGTTTTATTAAGACATAGGCCTAAATGGTTTCCATTTAATATTTTATTACATGAAATGTTAGCAGACGATCATGGGGAAGGGGTTCATAATCACACATTTCCTTACATAACCGTTATATTAAGAGGGGGTTATTGGGAAACGTTAAAAAATGGAAGATTTTGGAGACCGCCAGGATATATTGGTTTTAGATCAGCAAATAATTTACACAGAGTTGATCTTAAACCAGGAACAAGACCTCTTACATTATTTTTATCTGGTCCTTTTGGATTAAGAAAAGGCCCTAGATCAGAATATGGTATAGATTTTAAAACAACAAATGAATTTAAATAAATTATTTCTTAGTTATTGTAAAATTAACAATTTAGAAATTAATCCCAATCAATTAGGCTCAATCGATGAGCTGAATTTATTCTATAATCAAAACTTTAATAAATCACTTCTAAAAAAAATATTTACTAAACAAAATTATAAAACAGGGTTTTATTTACAAGGGGATGTGGGTGTGGGTAAAACCATGATACTAAATTTTTTTTATAATAAATTTGATAAAACTAAACAAAGATTTCACTTTAACGAGTTTATGATTAGTTTTCATGACTTTGTATTTAAAAACAAAGAAAATAAACAAGAAAATATTATAGATAAATTTGTTCAAAAACTAAAAAATAAATCTAAATTAATTTATTTAGATGAGTTTCAGGTTACAAATATTGTAGATGCTATGATTTTAGGTAGCTTATTCAAAAAAATATTTGATGAGAATATCAAAGTTTTATTTTCATCAAATACTAAAATAAATGATCTTTACAAAGATGGATTACAAAGAGATCAATTTCTTCCCTTTATTAAAATAATGAAGGAAAGATCTTATGAGACACAATTAATTATCCAAGATGATTATAGGAAGTCTGTAAAAAACAGAAATGAAAGATATTTTTATCCATTAAATGAATCAACTAATTTTAAACTTAATAAATTTTTCAGAAAAATAACAAAAAATCTTACTAATCAAGAAATGATCTTAAGTATTAAAGGTAGAAAGCTTACTATTAAGAATTACTTTAATGGAATAGCACGTTTTGATTTTAAAGAGTTATGTTCTAAAAATATTGGAGCTGAAGATTACATTAAAATAACTGAAGTATGCAATTTTATTGTTATAGAAAATATTCCAATTTTTAATAGTGATAATTCTAATCAACAACAAAGATTTATTACTTTAATTGATATTCTTTATGAAAAAAATATACCACTTATGATAACTTCTCAACTACAATTAGATTTATTAAGCTCTTCTGAAGATTTAAAAAAGATATTTAAAAGAACCATTAGTAGGTTGTATGAATTAACATCTATTAAGTATACGAAGTTATGAGACAAGAGTTTTTTAATTTAGAATTGAGTACTAATGGCCAGAGTCTCTATGAATTTACAAGCGAAACTAATAAATGGATCAAGGATAATGAATTTAATAATGGAATTATCAATATAAGTATTCAACACACCAGTGCTTCTTTAATAATTCAAGAGAATGCTGATCCAGATGTTCAGAGTGATTTAGTAAATTTTTTTAATAAGCTCGTACCTATGGACAATTCCCTTTACATCCATACAGCTGAGGGAAAAGATGACATGCCTGCACATATAAAATCTGCGTTAACTAATAATCAAATCTCTTTAAGCGTTAAAAACAATGAGTTATTACTTGGTACCTGGCAGGGTTTATATCTTTTTGAGCACAGAATTGAGAAGCAAAAAAGATTGATTATTCTTCATTATTTAGGAGATTAGTTTTTTTTAATTGTTTTAAAAGCATCTAGAGCAGCATTTCTTGCTTCAACGTGATCTATAATTGGTTTTGGATAGTTGATACCAACAATTACTTTAATCTGTTCTTGGTATTTGGTTTCAAGTTCCCATGGCTTGTATAAAAATTTATTAGGCATGTTTTTAAGTTCAGGAACCCACTTTTTTGTATAAATCCCATCTTTGTCAAATTTTTCACCCTGGAGAATAGGATTGAAGATTCTAAAGTAGGGAGCTGCATCTGCACCACATCCTGCAACCCATTGCCATTGAGCAACGTTACTAGCTTCATTATAATCAACTAAACAATTTTTAAAATGTTTTTCACCCTCCATCCAATGAATTCTTAAATGCTTAACAAGAAAAGAAGCAACAATCATTCGAACTCTATTGTGCATCCATCCTGTTTCGTATAGTTCTCTCATTCCAGCATCTACAATAGGGTATCCTGTCATGCCTGCTTTCCAAGCTTTAAGAAATTTATCATTTTTAACCCAAGGAAAATTGTCAAAATCTTTTCTAAGATTACCTTTTAACATTTGTGGAAAGTAATTAATTAAACTATGAGAAAATTCTCTCCATCCTAATTCATTAATATACTTTCTATATCCAATTTTTTTAACTTTAATGTCTTGGCATTTCTTCCAAATTGTTTCTACATGTATTTGACCAAATTTTAAGAAAGGAGATAACTTGGAGGTTCCATTAACACCTGGAATATCTCGTGCGTCACCATAGTCCTCAATTTTATTATTTATTAATTCTTGTAAATATTTTTTAGCTTCTTTTTCAGATGGGTCCCAGTATTTCTCAAATTTTTTATGCCAATTTTTTTTAGGCAAAATTTCTTTTATAGAAATTGAATTTTTGAATATGTTTATCTTTTTAATTTTTGATTTAACTCGTATTAATTTTGAAGGAGCTTTTGAAATATAGTGCTGTTCAGTTTTTTTCCAAAATGGAGTGAATACTTTATAGGGAGTGCCATCGTCTTTAGTCATTTCTTGAAATTCTACAAGAATGTTTCCTTTAAAATATTTATATTGAATTTCATTCTTAATAAATAGATCTCTTATTTTTTTACCTTTATTAATTACATCTGGCTCATAAACCTTACTCCAATAAACAGTAACATCATCTTTCTTTTTTAAAATTGATAATACCTCTAGTTCATCACCTAACTGAACTTCCAATGTGATATTTAATTTCTTTAGATCTATACTTAAATTTTCTAATGATTTAGACAGCCACCATTTTTGGGCCTCTCTTTTTTTATCAAAGTTTTTTGGGTTATATATATAAATAGCACTTACATACTCATGATTTTGAGTTGCTGTCGCTAAGGCTTCGTTATATTCAATTCTAAAATCTTCTCTAATCCAAACAATGGCTTTTTTTGTCATATTTACTCAGATTTTTTGCAATCCATCACTTAGTAGTTTTTGATACATTGCACTATCAGTTAAACCTTCACAACCAAATAAAAGTACATTTGATTGTTCATTTAACTCTAGCTTATCTAAGTATTCTTTATTGTTAAATGAGCTTATTAACGCGATTATACCTGGGACCGCACATTCACCAGCTATTATTTTTTCATCGGATAAACGCTTTTCTGCTAGCAATGCTACAGTAGTTGAGATTGCTTCATCAGATATAGTTAAACAATAATTTGAAGAATTTTTTAAAATTTCCCAGGCAATACTTGATACATCACCACATGACATTCCACCCATTACTGTTTCCTTTTTAATATCAACACTTGTGGGTTTATTATTCTTAATACTTTGAAATACACAGTCTGCATTTTCCGGTTCAACAATAATAAATTTTGGAATATCTTGTGATAATTTTGCAAAGCCAGCAATCATTGCTGCAGCCATTCCACCAACTCCAGCTTGAAGAAATACGTGTGATATTGAATTAGATTTTACTTCATCTAAAATTTCTTTAATCATTATGGTGTATCCAGCCATAATTAATTTTGGTACTTCCTTGTAACCTTCCCAAGACACATCTTGCACAATTTCCCAATTATTTTCTTTAGATTGTTTTATGCATTCTTTTAATGAATTATCATAATTACCTTTAACTCTAATCACTTCAGCATCCAATTTACGCATTGCTTCAGCTCTAGATTCACTAACAAATTCACTTATAAATATTTTACATTTTAATCCAAGTCTTTGAGCTCCCCAGGCTACAGATCGACCATGATTTCCAGCTGTTGCTGTTGATACAGTTATATTCTTTTTTTCACTGGCAATCTTATAAACAGCAAAAGCTCCACCTAAAGCTTTAAAAGATTTTAGATCAAACCGTTTATCCTCATCTTTGTAGTAAATATTTTTAAATTTTAATTCATCATTTAGTTTATTTAATTTAACCAATGGAGTGGGGGCATAATTATCCCAACTAGATATAGCCTTAATTGCTTCATCTATAAATTTTTCTGGAAGTTGCGTAAATATATTTTCTTTATTAAATTTATAATTTTTATTCTCTAAAAATGATGTAATAGACCAAAGGTTTTTCTGCATGATTGATTTCATTTATTAACAATCAAGAGTGCTATTTTTTTCCCAGTGAGTTACCGAACTTTTTTTATCAAATTTTTCTTCTTGATTAAAATCATTAATTTCAGACCTTTTTAACTTTAGATAGCTTTTAATAGTATCACCGCCAAATGCTTCCTTAATTTCTTTACTATTTTCTAGTTGATCTAATGCATCTTCAATTATGTCAGGTAATTTTTTTAGGTGAGGGTAATTTTTATGATCAGTGTACATATTACAAGATAAAGGTTCACCAGGATCTATTTTATTATTTATTCCATGTAAACCAGCAGCTATTACTCCAGCTTGAAGTAAATAAGGATTTACTGCTCCATCCATTAACCTTAATTCAAATCTACCTTTATCAGGAATTCTTATCATATGAGTTCTATTATTTCCTGTATAAGAAATACTACTAGGTGACCATGTAGCTCCTGATTTTGTTGGTGGTGCATTTATTCTTCTATAGCTATTAATTGTCGGATTAAAAAAAGCAGTTAAAGGCTGAGTAAGTTTCATAATTCCACCTAGAAAATTATATGCTAATTTGCTCAAACCTAATTTGTCTCCATTATCTAGAAATTTATTAATTTTTCCATTCCATAAAGAAATGTGAGCATGACAGCCATTACCAGTTAGATTGCTAAAAGGTTTTGGCATAAATGTTGCTCTAAGACCATGTTTTTCAGCTAATGATTTCACCATATATTTAAAGAATACATGTCTATCAGCAGTAGTTAAACAATCTGTATAATCCCAATTCATTTCAAACTGGCCATTAGCATCTTCATGATCATTTTGGTATGGGTTCCAACCCATAGTAATCATGCTATCACATATTTCTTTGATTAAATCATATCTCCTCATTAAAGCAGACTGATCGTAACAAGGTTTTGATTGAGTGTCTCTTGCATCAGCAATTTTACTCCCATCTTCTGATATCAAAAAATATTCACACTCTACACCTGACTTCATGACCAAATCTTTTTTATCTAATTTATTAATTTGCTCTTTGAGCATTACTCTAGGTGAAGCCTTAACAGGCTTACCATACATATATAAATCAGAAGCTAACCAGCCAATTTCTTTGTTCCAAGGTAATTGAATTAAACTTTTAGGATCTGGTAGAGCAAACATATCCCCATCTGCAGGAGACATATCTAGCCAAGTTGCAAAACCTGCAAAACCCGCCCCATTTTTTTGCATGTCTGCAATCGCTTGTGCTGGTACTAATTTTGATCTCAAGACACCAAAAAAATCTACAAAACTAATCAAAAAATATTTTATTTTTTTAGCTTTAGCAATTTTAGATAAATTAATAGGCATATTTTATTTCTTAATTTACAACTGTTAATTAGTCTTCACAATACTATTTTTTATTTTTTAGTCCTGGTATCCAATCTGTTCCAGCCAGTGGAACTCTTGCCATTGCTGCAGCTTCTACTGTTAAAGCTGCTAAATCTTCAGGTTCTAAATTTCTTACATCTGATTTTCCATTTGCTCTTGCTAATGTTTGCAACTCTAGGGTTAATGTGGATAAATAATTTTTTAATCTTTTACCCCCCTCTATAGGATTGAGTCTTTTTTCTAGTATAGGATCTTGTGTAGCAACACCTACAGGACATTTTCCTGTATGACAGTGATGACAGTAACCTGGCTCTGTTCCAAGTTTTTCGTAATCTTTTCTATAAAGATCTGCATTACAATTTAAAGCCATCATAGCAGCAGATCCTATTGATACAGCATCTGCTCCCATTGCAATTGCTTTTGCAACATCAGCACCAGTTCTAATTCCACCAGAAACAATTAATTGAACTTTTCTATGCATGTTCAATTCTTTTAAAGCATCTACAGATTCTCTTAAGGCACCAAGAGTTGGTATACCCACATGTTCTATAAAAACATCTTGTGTTGCAGCGGTTCCACCTTGCATTCCATCTAACACAACAACATCAGCACCAGCTTTTACTGCTAAAGTCGTATCATAGTATGGTCTTGCTGCTCCAACTTTTATATAAATTGGTTTTTCCCAATTTGTAATTTCTCTCAATTCTTGAATTTTTATTTCTAAATCGTCAGGTCCTGTCCAATCTGGATGTCGACAAGCACTTCTTTGATCTATGCCCTCAGGTAAAGTTCTCATACCAGCAACTCTTTTATTAATTTTTTGTCCAAGAAGCATTCCACCCCCTCCAGGTTTTGCACCTTGTCCCACAACTATTTCTATAGCATCTGCTTTTCTTAAATCATCTGGATTCATACCGTATCGAGAAGGTAATAATTGATATACTAGATATTTAGAAGATCCTCTTTCTTCTTTTGTCATGCCTCCATCTCCAGTGGTTGTCGAAGTTCCCATAGCAGAAGCACCTCTGCCCAAAGCTTCCTTTGCATTGGCACCTAAAGCTCCAAAACTCATTCCAGCAATAGTAATTGGTATATCTAATTTAATAGGATTTTTTGCAAAACGGTCTCCAAGTATTACAGAGGTATTACATTTCTCTCTATAACCTTCTAATGGATATCTAGACATGGAAGCTCCTAAAAATACCAAGTCATCAAAGTCTGGAACTTTTCTTTTAGCACCCAATCCTCTAATTTGGTAAATTCCTTCCTTAGCAGCTCTTTGAATTTCTTTAATTGTTGAAGATGGAAACGTTTTAAATTCTTTTAAATCTTTTTTCATAACTAATATGAGCTCACATTATCAATTTTAAAATTATATAAATTTCTTGCAGATCCATATCTTTTAAATTTTTTTGCATCTTCAGATATATTCAAATCTTTAAAAATTTTATTTAATTCCTTTATATTTTTATCATCCATTTGTTTTTCTATACAATCAGAACCTAAACTTTTAACCTTACCTTTAACAAATATTTTTGCCTCATAAATTGAGTCTCCTAAATCAGCATCAGCGTCTCCCAAAATAATTAAATTACCTTTTTGTGCCATAAATGCTGACATATGACCAACAGACCCCTTTACTATAATGTTAATCCCCTTCATTGAAATTCCACATCTTGAACTTGCATCTCCTTCAATAATTAAAGAGCCCCCATGTCCGGTGGCACCAGCAGACTGCGAAGCATTGCCTTTGATAATTACTTTACCAGACATCATGTTTTCAGCTACACCCGTTCCAACATTTCCGTGTACGGTAATAGAAGCATTTTTATTCATCCCAGCACAATAATAGCCAGTGTGTCCTTTTATTGAAACTTCAATATCATCTTTTAAACCTGCACAAATAGCGTGTTGACCTTGGGGATTTAAAATTTGGAAACTTCTGTTATTTTTTTCTCTACCAACGTTTTGTAGTAGTTGATTAATTTCTCTTAGTTTTTTTTTATTTAGATCTAAATTCATAATTTACCAGTGATAAACAATACCTGGTTTTGGTTCAAAAATTTTAGCTGTGTTTACATTTGGCAAGTGCGCCATACATTGAAATTCTGAAGCAACCGCTACATAATCTTTTGTTTCTGCAACAACTGCTGGCTTGCAAGCTATTTCATCTCTCAACAATGCAAAACCATCTTTAGTACCAGCTATAAAGGTGTAGAAACCATCTAAATCTTTTAGGCTATTTTTTAGGGTTTCTTCTAGATTTTCTCCTTTTGAAATTTGATTAGAGATGTAACCAGCCGCAACCTCAGTATCATTTTCTGAATTAAATTTCTGACCTTCTTTTTTTAAAGACCTTCGTACGTTGTTATGATTTGAAAGAGATCCATTATGAACCAAGCACTCATCTTCTGATGTAGAGTAGGGGTGAGAACCTTGAGTTGTAATTGCACTCTCTGTTGCCATTCTAGTATGGCCTATTGCATGAGTTCCTGAAAAAGAAGATAATTTAAATTTTCTAACGACATCTTTAGGGTTTCCCGTTTGTTTAAAAATATTAATACTTTTACCATAGCCCACCAAAGAAACTTCTTTTAATTTAGTATCTAGGATTTCTAATACCTTTTTGGGTTTTTCCTCTGTTTCAAGAATTACATGATCCGAAAAAGTTTTAAGTGTTATTTTTTTTAAAAATTTAGATATTTTTTTTTTAAATTCTTTATCTGTTAATTGATTTAAACAAATAGAGTATTTAAATTTATTTTTATTTTGCTTTGTATATATTGCAAATCCAGCACTATCAGGGCCTCTAGTCGCCATACCATCAAGCATTCCAGATAAAAATTTACCAAGATCTTTTTCGTATTTCTTTGTTTTAAGATAAATCCCTACAATTCCACACATAAATTTTTAAGTTTATTTTATTAAAGATAGTAAGAATTCCTTATAGTAGAAAATATTTCCCACTACAATGATGATGATAGCTGCTATTACTCCGTACTTTGCTTTTGGAAAAACAACACCTCTCATCTTACTTGGTCTTTGATTTTCTTGATTATTCTCATTCATATAGAATTTTTATAAAAAAAAGGGCGCCACAATTAAGCAGCGCCCAAAGTTTATTTAATATTACCAGTCGGTAATATTGCTTTTATGATCATTTGCACCATGTCTTTTCTTAGCTAATCTTGAGAGTTTTTCACTCTCAGATTTAGCTGTGATGACATGCCACCCAATCCAAAAAACTACACCAAGAATAACTAGCAAAGTTTCAGTGGATCCAGCTCCCGGATAAATGGCTCCGACAACCTCTTCTGCACTTAAATGATCTATCCAGTTTGTAACTGTAGCCATATTTTTCTCCTTTACCTAGTTGCAGAGGCGACCGCTTTTTCAGCTTCTCTATCGTCCTCCATTATTTCATAGTCTAGTCCAGCTATTTCAACTTCACGTGGTATTCTTAATTTGCCAAATGCGCTTAGTATTCTAGCTAAAACATAACCTGGTAACATTCCAAGAACTCCGAACATTATAATTGCTCCAAGGAATTGTCCCAGTGGATTGATTGATGCATAAGTTGATCCGTCCCACATAGCTCCAACACTGTATCCAGATGAAGGATAGCCATTTAAAACAAATCCACAAATTACAAGACCAACAAACCCTGCATAACCATGCACTGCTACTGCACCAACTGCATCATCAATTTTGAACTTACGTTCAACCCAGTAATGCATTTTATATGAAATAACTACACCGATTGCACCAATAAGCATTGCTTGTATCGGGTGATACAAATCATTACCTGCAGATGCACAGATGATACCAGCCAGTCCACTTGAGTAAGTCCAGAATGGATCACCTTTAGCGACCACGTATCCAGCCAATAATCCACCTGATAGTGACATCAAGAAGTTATAGGTTATTCCACTCAGTGTGGTTGGGGTTACATATATGTTTGTTGCTGTCCAGTATGTGACACCTTCCATTCCATACTCAGGTCCAAGATCAAATATTGGTATATTACATGCCGCATAAAATCCCCAGAAACCAGTATAGATTAAAAATAATCCAACTGTAACTAGCCATGGATTTCTTGGTCCTATATTTCTTGGTTCACCACTTGATGAGAATTTTCCAATTCTAGGTCCTAGTACGATTAGAACACCTAAAGCAAATCCACCCGCAATTGCGTGAATTACTCCTGATGCATAAGCGTCATGATACCCTAAAATTTTAAGCATCCATCCATCAAAGTGCCATCCCCAAGCAGCATCAATTACCCAGAAACACGAACCAATTGCAATTGCTAAAATACCAAATGCAAAAGTTGTAATTCTTTCAATGATTGCTCCAGAAACAATTGAAGCAGCTGTCCATGAAAATAGTAAGAATGCAGCCCAGAATACTCCACTTATACGGTCACCTAAGTTGACAGCCATAAATTCAGTATTTGCCACATACCATTTCGCACTAAAAGTACTTTCATCAGTAATTAATGCTGAACTCTCATTCATTATTGAAGGTGCTATTCCCGGTCCTGTTGGGAATGCCCAGTAAATCCACCAACCAAAGAAAAACCAGGTTACCGTTACTAGTGGTATTACCATGGTATTTTTCATTAAAGTATGTTGGTGATGCTTGTATCGTGAGGCTCCAACTTCATACATACAAAACCCGACGTGAATCAGGAACATTAATACCACTGTTACCCAGTAGTAAAATTCTGTAAATATAACTGTAAGAGCGCCTAATTGATCATCCATAATCTCTCTCCTATTAGTTTTAAGAAAGACTATAAAATTTATAGAGACGTGACAAACTATACATTGCTTAAATAAGCAAGTAATAACTACAAGTTTTGAAAAATAATCAACCTTTGATTGAGGTACTAAAACTTAAGGTAAGCTTTTTTCAAATCAACAAGAGGGTGTTTTTTAGACATTTGAAACTTAACTAAAAGCTCTCTTGCGATCATATCTCTGTCTTGTTGGTTGTTTGGCAATTTGATTGATTTTGGAATTGTAACCCAGCCATTTGCATTTCTACAAAATACAGCAGGTCTATCTTCTTCATAACCCATGTGTATATCTTCTAGCCAATTAAGATCATCCCATCCCATTGCTTCAATATACTTTTTTAAGAATGGAGTGATTTTTTTATAATCAGGGAGTAAGTTAACATCATATCTATAACCAATATGTTGCCCAATCATTTTTTCTCTAGCAGTTTCTTTAGACTTTCCACCTAGATTTTCTTTTTTTACTTTTATTTTCGTTTTTTTCTTAACCATATTTACCTCTTATATTTTGTGATAGTTATCAACACCAACAGTGAAGTTGGTTCCTGTTAAAGGAACTTTTGCTAGTGCAGAAGCTTCCATTGTTAGTGCAGCTAAATCCTCTGGTTCTAATGAGTGAATATTAGTTTTACCACAAGCTCTTGCTAAAAGTTGAGCCTCTAATGTCATTGCATGCAAGTAATTATAAACTCTTAAAGCAGCATCATCAGGATTTAATCTAGCTCTTAATTTAGGATCTTGGGTTGCAACACCAACTGGACAACGACCAGTGTGGCAGTGATAACAGTCACCAGCCTTAACACCCATTTCTTTTTCAAAGTTTGCTTCTGGAATATCTTTATTGCAGTTTAAGGCTATTAAAGCACCAGTTCCAATTGCTATTGCATCAGCACCTAAGGCTAAAGCCTTCGCCATATCAGCACCATCTCTAATACCACCTGCATAAATTAAAGTTACCTGTCCAGTTTTACCCACATCATCAATAGCTCTTCTTGCTTCTCTGATTGCAGCAATTCCTGGGATACCAGTATTTGCAGCAGCTATATGTGGACCAGCTCCAGTTGAACCTTCCATACCATCTAAAAAGATTGAGTCAGGATTACATTTTGCAGCCATACGAACATCATCATAAACTTTTGATGCACCTAGTTTTAACTGAATTGGTACTTTGTTTTTTGTAAGTTGTCTTAATTCTTCAACTTTTAAAGCTAAATCATCTGGACCTAGCCAGTCGGGGTGTCTTGCTGGAGATCTTTGATCAATACCAGATGGTAAAGATCTCATTTCTGCAACTTGATCAGTAACTTTTTGACCCATTAAATGTCCACCCATTCCAACTTTTTGTCCTTGACCAATAAACACTTCTATTGCATCAGCAAGTTGAGCGTGGTGAGGGTTAAACCCGTATCTTGATTGAATACATTGATAGTACCATTTTTCAGAATATCTTCTTTCATCTGGAATCATTCCACCCTCTCCTGAACAAGTAGCACTTCCAGCCATTGTTGCTCCTCTTGCTAAAGCAGTTTTAGCTTCATAAGAAAGCGCACCAAAACTCATACCTGTAATATATACTGGTATATCTAGTTCAATCGGGTTCTCACAATTAGGACCGATAATAGTTTTTGTTTCACATTTTTCTCTATAACCTTCAATTACAAATCTAGTAAGAGTTCCTGGTAGGAATACTAAATCATCAAATGTTGGAATTTTTTTCATTAATGCCATTCCACGCATTCTGTATCTTCCAAGTTGAGCTTTGATATGAATATCGTCTATAACTTCAGGAGTAAAAATAGCATTGTGACCTAATAGACTTTTATTTCTTTTACCATCTTCATGTGCATGAACATCAGCTTTTCCACCAACACTACCTTTAGCTTTTTTTAATTTTTTTTCATTTTTTTTTGTTTTCTTTTTAGCCATTAGATAGCTCCTTTCTTTTCATGAGGTTCTAGATTGTCATAGTTCCAAAGTTTTTTACCAGCTACAATTTTAGTCATTTTACTAACATCAAATTTTTCACCAATTTCTGCAACTTTTAATTTTCGTTTTAACCAATCTTGATCACTAGCAGTTAGATCAGCAGGCACAGCATCACTTCCAAATGATCCTATTTTTCCACCAATAAAGATTGTGCCATCATACATAGAGTCACCTAAGTTTATTCCAACATCACCAAGAATAATTATTCTTCCTCTTTGCATCATAAAACCAGTGAACGCTCCAGCATCACCACCAACAATGATAGTTCCACCCTTCATGTCAATTCCAGTTCTTGCACCAACACTTCCTTTGCAAATTAAATCACCACCTCTTATAGCGGCACCAAAGCAAGACCCTGCATTTTTCTCTATAACAACTTTTCCTGCCATTAAGTTTTCTGCACAAGACCAACCAACTCTACCATTAATTCTAACAGTAGGTCCATCACATGAACCCATACCAAAATAACCTAAACTTCCCTCAAAAATTAAATTTAATTTATTTAAAATACCAACCCCTAAACTATGTTTACCTTGAGGGTTTTTAATAACAATTGTGCCAAATCCTTGGCTCATTAAGTTATCAATTTCTTTATTAGCTTCTGGAGCTGTCATATCTTTAACATCTAGCTCTGTTCTTTTATTAAAATCTACATCGTAAGTTCCAAAATAATAAAGGTTTTCACCTTCATCAGGATTAAAAAACTTTTGTTGAGTTCTTCCTGTTAAAACTTCTGAGTGCATACCCATTGACTGGGCTTTAGTTTTTTTCTCTGTATTCTTTAAATTTGCCATACTTTTACCTCTCCATCAAATGGATCATATGTATCTATCTCTTGTGGTAGAACTGATCTGATTGCTATTTCTTCTGAGCCCATTGCCACTAAATCATCTGACTCATAAAGAACCAAAGGTTTTGCAGCCATAGTATCTTTTGCCATTCCTAAAGAATCTTTAGTTGCAACAAAATATGTAAACACTCCATCAAGACCTGTTAATGAAGCTTTCATGCCCTCTTCAAGGCTTGCTCCTTCTTTCATTTTTTGAGCAATATAAACCGCTATTAATTCTGAATCGCACTCAGACATAAATCTCATGCCTTTATTTTCAAGCATTCTTCTATTGTTCCAATAGTTAGTTAACTGACCGTTATGAACTACTGATACATCACTGAAAGGATAACCCCAAAAAGGGTGGGCTGATTTAATATCTACACCAGATTCTGTAGCCATTCTTGCATGGCCAATTGCATGAGTTCCAACTACTTTACCTAAATCATACCTATCAAGAACCATTTGAGCATTTCCTAAATCTTTAATTACCTCTAAGGATTTTCCCATAGATAAAATTTCAACACCTGGAATACTTTCAATCTTTTGTGAAAATTCTAGTAGATCTTTTACATCATAATCAAGCTCATATCTCAAAGAGTAGGGTAAAATTCTTTCCTCTTTTACTATTTTAGCACCTAGTTCAGATAAATATTGATCAACAATTTTCTTTCTTTTGTCATAAACAGAAACATCTTCCATTATGGATGAACTTCCTTCACCAACATTTTCTCCAACTTTAAAACGCATGATAAAATTTTTACCATCAGTATCTCCATACAAAGCATAACCTGTAGAATCTTCTCCTCTATGTTTTAAAGCTTGAAGCATTCCTTGTAGCTCACTTCCTACATTGGATGATTTTCCTCTATGTATTAATCCTGCTATTCCACACATATATTTCCCCTATTTTATTAAAGATTACGGTAGACAATCTAGATAAGTATCTAAGTCCCACTGAGTTGTTGCCCCTAAAAATCTTTCCCATTCATCATTTTTATACCAATGGAAAACTTTATACATTTCATCTGGCATAGCTGCTTTGATCACTTCATCTTCTGCCAGACGATCTAAAGCTTCACCTAGACTTAAAGGTAATTTTTTAACTTCTTTACCAGCTGCCTGAGCATCGTACATACTTCTAGATTCTGGTTTTCCTGGATCAATATTATTTGTTATCCCATCATCAAAACATTTCAATAATCCTGAACCCATCAAGTAAGGATTATGCATTGAGTCAACTGAACGATATTCAAATCTTCCTGGTGCAGAAACTCTTAATCCACATGTTCTGTTTTGAAATCCCCAATCAGCATAAACAGGAGCCCAAAAACCTGTATCCCATAATCTTCTATAAGAGTTTACAGTTGATGATCCAATTGCAGTTAATGCACCTAAATGTTTCATTACTCCACCAATTGCTTTTAATCCAATCTTACCTGGTAACTGAATATCTTTAGTATCAGGCATAAAGTAATTAGTTCCACCTTCAACATAAGTGAAAACTTCATCCATCGCTGGTATTGATTTGTGGGATAATTTATTAACTTTATCTTTTCCACCTTTCCACAAAGACATATTAGTATGACAACCACTTGCTGACACTCCCATAAAAGGTTTTGTCATAAAGCAAGCTATCAAATTAAACTCTCTTGCAACTTGAGCACAAATTTGTCTATAAGTTGAAAGTCTATCTGCATTTCTTAATACGTCATCATACATCCAGTTTAATTCTAATTGTCCTGGTGCATCCTCATGATCACCTTGAATCATGTCAAAGCCCATTGCTCTAGCGTATTCAAAAACTTTCATAAATACTGGTCTTAACGACTCGAATTGATCAATATGATAGCAGTAGGGTTTAGAAAAACCTTTACCTGTTGGTGAACCATCTTCATTTTTAGTTAACCACATCATTTCAGGCTCTGTTCCAACTCTTAATTGGTAGCCGTGTTTCTTTTTAAATTCTTGAGCGTGTATTCTTAAATTTCCACGGCAGTCTGAAGTTAAGTGTGCACCTGGGTTTTCTCTTTCTTCTCTATTTCTAAAGCAAGTAACAAACACTCTTGCAACTTTTTTATCCCAAGGGAGTTGGCAAAAAGTTTCAGGATCAGGAATACCAACTAGCTCTTTTGCTTCTGGACCATAACCAATATAATCTCCATGACGATCAACAAATAAGTTAGCTGTAGCACCGTAAACTAATTGAAAACCTTTTTCGCAAGTTCTTTCCCAGTGATCAGTAGGAATACCTTTACCTACAACTCTTCCAGTTACTGAAATAAATTGAAAAAAAATATATTCAACACCTAGCTCATTAATCTTAGCTCTAACTTGCTTTACTAATTTGTCTCTACCAGGTTGTCTTACGTGTCTATCTAAATCTGTCATTATCTCTCCCTCTAATGAATTTTTATTTAACGAACCGTAACTGAAAAATTTATTAGTGTCTAGGCTTGAAGTTTAACTCCAAGGGAACGGACTGTTAGAAGTTGGGTGAAGTTCACCTTTCTCGTAACGGTTGAATCTAAACGGTTTTAATAAATCACTTTCAGTTCCAAGAATTTCTTTTGCAACAAGTTCACCAACACCAATCATTTTGTAACCGTGGTTAGCATCAGCAATCATGTAAACATTTTCTAAAAATTTATCAAAAATTGGAAATGAGTCAGGGGTCATGCAACCAAGTCCACCTGAAGGGCCTTTTCTATAAAGATCAGATTTTCCTTCAAATCTTTTTTGACAATGAGCTAAAGCTGAGCACCACATATCATTAAACTCTTCTGTAGTTTGAAATTCAGGAGACTCAATTCCATAGGGGTCAACATTAACTTTATCAAAATGTTTATCAACTATGTAGGGTGACGTTCCACCTTGTACTCCCAAACCTTCGATATCAGGTTTATAATAAATTCCCCAAATTTTATCAGTAATTAATTTTTTTGTTTTATCAGAATATAAAGGAGCCGTAGAATCGACATGAATTACAGGTGGTTGACCACCATTATCCATTTTTAAAAAATCCTCATCAACACCAATTACACCTTCCTGTAGCATCCAGTATTTCCACATTTCAGTTTCATGAAATTTACCATCTTTATCTTTAATTTTTGCAGTTTTTGGTAGCTCTAGCATATTCCAAAAATCTCTCACCCAAGGACCAGCACCAACAACAACTTGATCGCACTCAATAATACCTTTGTCTGTTTCAACACCTGTAACAGCTTTACTGTTACTACCTCTTTTAAAACCTGTAACAGTTACCCCTTTAACAACCTTGACCCCATTTGATGTTGATTTTTCTTCAAGCGCTTTTATAGAATCTTTATTAAATGCATAACCACCTTTTTTTTCATGAAGAACTGAAGTTATCCCTTGAGCTTGCCAGTCACCAAACATATTTTTCATATACTTCATGCAGTCTGCTTCACCTTCTATAAATTCTGAATCATATCCTATTGCTTTTTGTTGTTTAGCTATTGAAGCAACATCTTCGTGCATAACTTCCGGTGAAATTTGCAAATAACCGACAGAGTTATATTTAAATGCTTTGGGATCACTTTCCCAAACCGATACTGAGTGAGCCATTAATTCTCTCATAGCGGGCTGAAAATAATTATTTCTAACAACACCACAAGCAATTCCACTTGCACCTGCTGCGATATCTTTTTTTTCTAGAACAACTATGTCATTTTCGTTTTTATAAGTTTCAGAAAGTTTCCATGCTGTACTTAAGCCATGAATCCCACCACCTATAATTACGACTTTTGCTTTTTTTGGTAAAGTTGACATAGCAAAACAATATTTTTTTGGATAAAAAAAAATACAATTTTTTATAGATCTATAAATTATATATATAAATTATATATTATAGATTTTTTTAAAAAGTGACTAATAACTTAACTTTTGCAGTGTATTTAAATATTCTTTAAACTCATTAATAAAAGTCTCACTAGGCACTATGTTTTTTATTCGCTGGTCAGTTGAAGTCTTTTCAAGACGAAAGAATCCTTTTTCACAAGCTTCATTAATAATCAATGCAGATTTTGGTCTAGAAGTTTTGAATAGTTTTGTCTTTAGCCCTTCAACAGATAACTTTTCATTATGTTTGTAAGCTGACATTACAAGTAGCATCATATGATAATGAGAAGGGGATTTTCTAAAAAAATAGTTGCTTGAAGTATGGGATTGCTTCATTTGGTCTTCCCAAAAACTTAAAAGATCTTTACTGTTATTAGGCATTTATTACGCTCTAACTCTTGATTTTGTTGGATCGTAGAAAGGAAAAGGTACAACTTTCGCTCCAATTCTTTTTTGATGACCATCAAGTTTACCAATTTCAACTTCAGTTCCAATCTCAGAATATTTTACATCTATTCTACAAAGCGCAATATTTTTTCCAAGTTTAGGGGATAGCATTCCACTTGTTATTACACCTACTTGACCACGACCTACATGAACACAATCTCCATGTAATGCCGGTTCATGACCTACTAATTCCAGACCAACTAATTTTTTTTGTGGATTTGCTTTTCTTTTAATTAATTCTTCTTTACCTATAAAATCATCTTCCTTAGTTTTAAGTGGAACTGTAAAACCAATTCCAGCTTCAAATGGATCTGTTTGATCGTCAAACTCATAACCATAAAAAATAAGGCCAGCTTCTATACGAACCATGTCTAAAGCTTCTAAACCTAATGGGGTAATATCAAACTCTTTACCAGCTTCCCAAACTTTATCCCAAACTTCTGCAGCATCTTTTGGATGACACCATATTTCATAACCAAGTTCACCCGTGTAACCTGTTCTTGAAATAACAATTGGCGTACCTGTTTCATGATCTATTCTTGCAATATTAAATCTGAACCATTCAAGTTCAGTGATTGATGGTTGGATTGGCGCCGTCCATACAAACTTTTCTAAAATTTTTCTACTATTTGGACCTTGAACGGCAATGTTATGAATATGATCTGTTGCAGATTTTATCCAAACTTTGTAATTTTTCTTCTTAGCTTGTTCTTTTAACCATTCACCACTGTATTCATCTCCACCGATCCATCTAAAATTATCTTGTCCTAATTTAAATAAAGTACCGTCATCTAGCATACAGCCATTTTCATAACACATAGCTGTATAAACAACTTGTCCGATAGATAGTTTTTTAACATTTCTAGTAAGTGTGTATTGCATTAAATTTTCTGCATCAGGTCCAAGAATTTCAAACTTTCTAAGAGGTGATAAGTCTGTTGCAATCGCACTTTCTCTACAAGCCGTATACTCTTTTATTGTTCCTGAATTTGTAAAATTATTAGCAAGCCAAAAACCTTTATACTCAACAAAATTTCTTGTTAGCTCAGAAGTTTTTTTATGAAACCCTGTCTCTTGTGTTAATTTAGGCTCTGAGTCTGTTTTCATTCTAAATGCTATTGCTTTTGAATATTTTTTTTCCTTTGAATAAGTCCTAACAAAAATATCAGTTGGATTCCAGCCATTTGCAGCATCTACATCACATGGGCAAGCAGAGGATATACAAGTTAAATCTTTTAAAGCCCTAAACAAAACATAATCCCCTGGTCTTGACCAAGGCTCATCAAAAGATGCAACATTATTAGCGTCAATAGCAGTATTGAAAAAAAGATTTATTGCAGACCAGCTTTTTCGAGAATTGATGTCATATTTATCCAGCCTATTATTAAAATTATCTGTACAATTTATGTGCCCCATATATCCCATGTCTTCATAGTATTTTGATGTGCAAGCAAGATTGAAAGTATCATGTCTTCCAACGGTATCTCTCACAACTTCAATCATAGCTTCATGATCGCCGTCATAAAACTTTGAAAATAATCCTGGCCCAGGGTAGGCACCACCCATAAAGGTTCGTGTTGTTTTATCATCAATAATGCTTTCAATACCGTCATTTAATTTTTGTGTATCAAAAGCTAAAAAATCAGAACACTGTCTTCCACCTGGATCAATTATTTGAATATATTCACCAGCTTTAACACTGTAGGTTTCAGCAGTTCTTCTTTTTACAAGTTGTTCTATAATTGGATCACTAAGTGGATCTGGTAAGATAAATTGTTCATCAGTTTCAATAAATTTAGCTTTATTTAAATAAATCGTTAAATCTGTTGGAGGATTTTGTTCATGAACATTCATTGCATCACCAGGTGCAGCAATCATTACAATGCATTTATCTTTTGAGGTTAGTGTTATTTTTTCACCCATCAAGCAATCATCGTTAAAAATGATAGATGCTTTAGCATTACTTAAATTTAAGTTTTTTTTCTTTAAAATTTTTGAAATTTTTTCATCGTTTGAGATAGTTTTTTTTGAAAAATCTGCGTTAGAATTTTCTTTTAAATTTAAAATAGATAAATCAGATTTACCTTTTGAATTAAAAACAATTATTTCACAAATTTGTTTTCCTTCTTCATTTATTATTTCTATTTTATCTTCTGGTAAAACTTCTATAATTGATAAACCTCCACCTCTTACAAAATATCTTTCAACTCCAGGTGGTAACGTTCTTAAACCAGGACTTCGTATATCTTTACTAGTATGTAGCATTGCCAGTGTAAATTTTGATAAATTACCTTAAGCATAATATATTCATAAGGGATTGACTATAAATTTAATAAATGAGAACATACTTCTATAACTTAATATTAAGGGAGAGAGAATAATGAAAAAAATAGTATCATTAATGTCTGCCCTAGTAATTTCAGTAGTAAGTTTCGCTGGAATTTCTAACGCAGCAGACAGTAAAAAGCCCATCGTAATTCCAACTCATAACTGGTCAAGCCAAATTGTAATGGCTCACGTTATTGGTGGAATTTTCGAAAGTATGGGAAATAACGTAAAATACGTAAATACTGATTCACAAGCTGTGTATGAGTCAATTCGTCTAGGTGATGTAAGTTTATCTCATGAAGTTTGGGAATCTGCTTTTGGTAAATCATTTACTACAGCGCTTGATAAAGGTGGTTTAGTTGATTGGGGAGATCATGAAGCTCGAACGCTTGAAGATATGGGATATCCAAACTGGGTTGCTGAAAAAGGATTATGTCCAGGTCTACCAGATTGGACTGCTTTAAAAAATCCAGCTTGTGCTAAAAACTTTACAACACCTGACTCAGGTGGAAAAGGAAGAATGTTAGAAGGACCTCAAACTTGGCATGGAGATTTGATACCTCAAAGGGTTGATGCTTTAGGCTTAGGAGATCTTTGGACAGTTAAATTTGCTGGAAGTGCAGATGCACTTTGGGCAGAATTAGTAGCTGCTGAAAAAGAAGGAAGAGGAACTATAATATTCAACTGGACACCAAACTTTACAGATGGTGCTGGTTTTACATTTATAGACTTCCCTCCATATACTGCTGGTTGTAGACCAGAAGATGGTGGTGACGGTAAATGTGGTTCGCCTGATGGTTACTTGAAAAAAGCTGTAAATGCAGACTTTCCAAAAACTCATCCAGCTGCGGCTGCAACGTTTAAAAAGATGTCATTCTCTACAAGTCACATTGGTGCAATGGCTGCTTTAGTTGACGTTGACAAAATGACTCACGAAGATGCAGCTAAAAAGTGGCTTGCAGATAATAAGTCAGTTTGGACTCCTTTTACTAAATAAGGATATAAACAAATAATTTAAGATCTCCCCCAATATTTATTGGGGGGGATTTTTTTATAGGTAATTTTTCAAGAAACATTCATATTATTAATGAAAAAAATTATACAAGTTATGAAATATTTTTTTTACATTTCCATAAGTTTATTTGTTTTTAATTTTTCTTTAGCACAAGATGTGAATATAGAGGAAAATATTAGTCTTAGCTTTGTATGTGAATTAGAAAAAAAAATAGTTAAGAATGCAGAATATAATTATCAAACTTTTTTAGCTAAGGATTTAGAGGATAAAGATTTAGATAAATTTGAAATCAATGCAAAACAACCAAAAACACTTTTAATAAATGGATTATCTTCATTTCTTTCAAAAAAAGAAAAACTAACAGTTAGAATAGTAAACAAAGACGTAGTTTTATTTAAAGCTATTGATGAAGAAAAAAACTACTCTGAATCAGGAATTATAAATAGAAAATCTGGTGAATTAATTCATGAAATTACAAGAGACATGAAAAGTGAAAACTCTGAAAAAGATATTTCTTTTTATTCATGTAAAAAAAATGAGAAAAAAGTCTGATTTTTTTTTATCTAATTTTGTGTAAAATATAATAATGAAAAAATATCTTATTTGTATTATTTTAAGTTTTTTAACCACATCTATAGCCCTAGCCCGAAGTACCGGATGTAAAGAGGGAAACTGTGAAAACGGCTTTGGAAAATGGGTGTACACAGATAAAACCACCTATGAAGGAGAGTGGGTTCAGACGCAAAAAGAGGGTAATGGAACTGAAACTTGGCCAAATGGCTATATTTATAAAGGTGAATTTAAAAATAGCGAATGGAGTGGTCAAGGTATTTTAACTTTTCCTGATGGCTCAACTTATGATGGGGAATGGACTAATGGCTTCATGAATGGTGAAGGAAAATTTACCTGGTCCGATGGAAAGGAAAAAATAGGAATTTGGAAAAATGGGAAGTTACAAGAATAATTAAAATAATAATGGAAAAAAAATATTTAGATAAATTAAGAAACTTACCTCATGCACTTAATCAATTTGTTGGTCTTATTTCAGTTACCGTTGTTGTAATTTTATTTTTTGTAACTCTAAATATCTTTTTTGGTCAAGGAGATGAATTAGTTAAAAAGATGAAAATAGAAGAAGAAAGAATTGCAAAAGAAAGAAAACTAAGTGAACTGACATCAAGTCTTCCATCAGGTATTTTAGTAACTTTTGATGGAACGAATCATTTTAAATTAACAGATGAATTGTATGAGGCAGTTTGTAATGCAACAAAACTTATTCCACAACGTGCAATTATGGGTGCAAATTTTTTAAATTTTAAGGCACATGAAATTTATACTAAGAATGGAAATCTAATTGATGAAACATTTGTTAAATGGGACAAAGACAAAAACAAATGTATTACAGGTTATACGGTAAGTGGAAATAACATTGGGATAGATGAAACAATTACTGTTACTGGTGAAGCTTTAAGTTTTTTAAGTACTGGTATTGATACAAGAGTTTATTTTATTAAAAATTTTTAAGGAGGAAAAACAATAAATAAAAATAATATACAGTGTATTTTATTTCTATTTCGTATAACTTATTAATACATTATGAGCGATCCTGTAATTAAATGTGAATCAGTTTACAAAATTTTTGGCTCTAACGCCAAGAAGATGCTTCATGAAGCAAATGGAAATGTGGATGCAAAAACATTTCAAGATAATGGGTGTATAGTTGGTGTAAATAATGCCTCTTTTGAAGTTGTAAAAGGTGAAATGTTAGTTGTGATGGGGCTATCTGGTTCAGGAAAATCAACATTACTAAGATGTATTTCTAGATTAACAGATGCAACAAGCGGAAAAATTTATATAGACGGTCAAGATTTACTTACACTAAATAATAAAGAATTAATTGAACTTAGAAGAAATAAGATGGGAATGGTTTTTCAAAGTTTTGCTTTACTGCCTCATAAAACAGTTGTTGAAAATATTGCTTTTCCACTTCAAATCAAAGGGATTAAAACTCAAGATAGCATCAATAAAGCAATGGAAATGGTTAAACTTGTAGGTCTTGATGGAAGAGAAAACTACTTTCCAAGAGAACTTTCTGGTGGACAACAACAAAGAGTAGGTATTGCTCGATCATTAGCGGTTGAGCCCGATATTTGGTTTTTAGATGAACCATTTTCTGCATTAGATCCATTAATTAGAAAAGAAATGCAGGATGAATTTTTAAGACTTCAAGAAAAGTTACAAAAAACAATTATGTTTATTACTCATGATTTTGATGAGGCATTAAGACTTGCTGACCGTATTGCAATTATGAAGGATGGAGTTATTGAGCAATTGGATACACCCGCCAACATTGTCTTAAATCCAGCAACTGAATATGTAAGAAAATTTACCGAAGAAGTACCTAGGGGAAAGGTTCTAAAAATAGCAGATCTAATGGAAAAACCAGAAACTGAAAATTTAAGTGATTTCAAAGTTTCGAAAAATGAAATAATTGAAAATGTGGCTGAAAAAATTTTAACTCAAGAAAAATCTGTAGCTGTTACAGATGAAAATAATAAAATTGTTGGAAGCGTTCACCCCTCAAAAATAATTCATACTGTTTTTTCAAGGGAGAAAAAATAAAGGCAAAATATGGAATTATTAAAAAAATATCCAAAATTTTTTCAATGGTTATTTTTGTTAATTGTATTTTTTAGCTTATGTTTTGCAATAGAAGTTCCTGAAACTTATAATTTTATAAGAGGCCAAGCCGAATTCATTAAAGACCCTAATCAAAGTACTTACACATTATTTGGTGCTGAGGTGAGATATTATGCGTTTGATGTTTTTTGGAGACTACCACCTTTACTTGGATGGTTGCCTATTTGGATAAACGATTCTTTATTTTTTTTAATGAATGAATGGATGCCAATGGAGTTTTGGAATGAAGACATTCAAGAGTTCAGAACTCAACCTCTACTTTTACAAATTACAAGAAATTTAACTTCATTTATGACGTTTCTTATAGAGTTAATAAGAGAAATTTTATTAGGAGGTGTTGAAACAATTGTTTCATTTAGTAGTTGGGATTGGATAGATGCAAATCCATGGGCAGAACTGCCAGGATTACCTTGGACAATCGTTACAGCAGGTGCGGTAATACTTGGATATAAATTAAGCGGTAAAGGCTTAGCTTTATTTGCAGGTTTAGTCATGATTTATATTTCTGTTTTTGGTCAATGGAAACCTTCGATGCAAACTCTTTCTTTTATATTAGTAGCAGCACCACTTTCTTTTCTTTTTGGTTTAACTTTTGGAGTTATGGCATTTAAAAGCAAACGTGTAGAAAAATTCTTATATCCAATACTTTTGGTTATGCAAACTATGCCTCAATACGCAGTATTAGTTCCTGCAATTGTTCTTTTTGGCATTGGTGATCATGCTGCAGTTATTATAACTATGGTTGTAGCGGTTCCACCAATGATATTATTAACCTTGTTAGGTCTAAGAGGAATACCCTCTGAGGTTATTGAGGCTGGTAGAATGAGTGGGTGTAATAATTGGCAACTGATGACTAAAGTATTAATTCCTACTGCTAGAAGAGATATTTTAATTGGAGTTAACCAGGTCATAATGGTGTGTTTTTCTATGGCAGTTATTTCAGCTTTTATAGGAGCAAAAGGTTTAGGGTTTAATTTATTATTAGCATTAAACCAGCTAAATATTGGATTAGCATTAGAGGCTGGTTTATGTATTAGTTTGATTGCAATACTTTTGGATAAGATGTCCTTAGCTTGGGCAAATAAGCAAATAGATTATTTTGGTAACTTGACTTATTTTCAGCGTAATAAAAATATATTATTTTTTGCAGCTGCTGTAATTCTAGGAATTATTTTTTCATATCTGGGGTCATTTTATTTTAAAGATGGGTCTAATTATTTATTTGAAGTTCCTCACAATAAAGGAATATCAACAGCAGATTTTTGGAATAAAGGTGTGGATTGGATTTGGGATACTTTCTTTCATACTTTAAAGATTTTTAATACTTGGTTGATAGTAGATGTGTTGCAACCCATGAGAGCTTTATATTTAAGAATGCCAGCAGTTGCTACTTTAGTTTTAGTCATTGGAGCGGGTTATATAATTGGAGGAATTCGTTCAGCTCTTGTAGTGGGCGGATTAACTTTATTTATTGCATTGAGTCCTTGGTGGGATAGAGCTTTAGTTACATTGTACATGGCAACTTTTGGAGTTTTTATATCCACTATAATTGGATTTACAGTTGGAATTATATCATTTCAAAACAAGCATACTGCAAATTTTATGCTGGGCGTTTGTGATATCTTTCAAACCTTCCCTTCGTTTGTATACTTGATTCCTGTGATGATGCTTTTTGGAGTTACAGATACTTCAGTATTAATTGCTGTAATAGTTTATGCAACTATACCTGCAACAAGGTATACTATTGAAGGTTTAAGAAGTGTTCCAGAAGCTTTACATGACGCTGCCACAATGTCAGGTGTAAATAAAGTACAAAGGTTATTAAAAATTGAATTCCCTTTAGCTTTTCCTCACATGATGCTTGGTTTAAATCAAACAATTGTATTTGCTTTGTTCATGGTAATTATTGGGGCTTTTATTGGAACAGAAGATTTAGGACAGTACATTCTAAAAGCTCTATCTGATAAAAAGGGTGCAGGTATAGGATTGACATTGGGACTTTGTGTTGCTTTTATTGGCCTAATATTTGACCATTTAATCAGAACGTGGGTTGGGAAAAGAAAAAAACACCTTGGTATAGGATAGCTAATATTCTCTTAAACTAGATAATAAATCTTTTATTTATTTAAAAATGTTTTTAAAGAGTCATCCATAGCTTCTTCCCATGGTGTATGGTGAATTGGTCCAACAGAGCCTGTCACTGGTGAAGCAAATGATTTATTTCTATAAGTCATTATATTTTCCACTTTATGATGTTCCCATTCTTTAAAAGTTTTTCTAATTAATTCAAAATTAATTTTAGGATAATCAGATAAATCATGAAGTTCTTTGGTGTACTCAGTTTGAAAATCTATCATTTGTTCAGGATTTTCCAATTTTTCTTCCATTGATACCCATTTATTAATATCTTTTTCAATTTCAGAGTCATTTGGAACTTTAATTTTTCCCATTATAACATCCCTTGCAAACCAAGCCTGACAATCAAACATATTAAAAGTATGAAATTGATCTTGCATACCTAAATACATTAATTTGTGATTATTTTGCCAAACTACACCTTTGTATAGCATTGGTGGATACAATCTATTGCCAGTTTTTAATTTAAGATCTTCAGATATAAAAGGGAAATGATGAAGATATCCAGTACATAAAATTACAGCATCTGCTTCTTGCACGTGGCCATCTTTAAATATTGCCTTATTCCCCTCAAGTCTATCTAGATGAAAAACTTCTTTCATACCTTTGGGCCATTTAAATCCCATTGGATTGTGTCTATAACCAATAGTAACACTTTTTGCCCCATACTTATGACACTGAAGAGCAACATCTTCAGCAGAATAACTACTTCCTAAAACAACAACATTCTTGCCTCGAAATTCTTCTGCATCTCTAAAATCATGAGAATGCATTATTCTTCCAGGAAATGATTTCATTCCAGGATATTCTGGGATGAATGGAACCGAAAAATGACCAGTAGATACAATTACGTAATCAAAAATATCTTTCGAAATTTTGTCATTTTTTTTATCTCGATAAGTAACCTCAAAGTTACTGTTTACATAAGAAACATTAGTAACAGAGGTGTTAAATTTTATTTTAGATTTTATATTTCCCTTTTTAACTCTACCTAAAATATAATCATATAAAACTGCTCTAGGTGGAAAAGAAGGAATTGGTTTTCCAAAGTGTTCATCAAATGAGTAGTCAGCAAATTCTAAACATTCTTTAGGGCCGTTTGACCAAAGATATCGATACATACTATTAGGTACAGGGTCACCGTATTGATCAGATCCAGTTCTCCAACTGTAATTCCATAATCCTCCCCAATCTTCTTGCTTATCAAAACAAACTATTTCAGGTATTTTTTCACCATTTTTTTCTGCTTGTTCAAAGGATCTTAAAGCGGACAAACCACAAGGGCCAGCACCAATAATAGCTACTTTTGTCATAATATCATCTCTCTCTATAAATTTATAACTGTACTTTACCAACAAAATGCTAAAAATTAATATAAAAAAATACTAAATTATGAAAAAAATTATTATTATTGGTGCTGGAGCAATGGGATCAGCTTTTGCTGTACCATGTCTTGAAAACCAAAATGAGGTAACACTCGTTGGTACGCATTTAGAAGATGATTTAATAAATAATATTAAATCTAATAACAATCTTCATCCAGCTTTAAATATTGAATTACCATCAAAATTGAAGGTAGAAAAATTTGAAAAATTACAATCAATACTTGAAGAGGGAGTAGACATCATGGTTGCTGGAGTTAGCTCGGTAGGAATTGAATGGTTTGTTAAGCAAATTACAAAGAGCTACAAAAAAAATCTTCCCATTATTTTATTAACCAAAGGCCTGGCTATTGAGGGTAATGAATTAATAACACTTTCAGATAAAATTAAAAAACTTCTCAAAGATGAAGGTCATACACAAGTAAATATTTCAGCGATTAAAGGACCCTGTTTGGCAGCAGGTCTTGCATATAAAATGAGGACAGGCACAGTTATTGCAAACCCAGATATCAAAGAAACTGAAAAATTAAAAAAAATTATATCAACAGATTACTATTCAACAGAAGTATCAGATGACTTAACTGGCATTGAATTATCAGGTGCAATTAAAAATATTTATTCTATGTTAATTGGAGCCTCAGAAGGGTTAAGTAATTCAAAAGCACCTAAAGAAATTCAATCTAAATACTATTTAAATACATCAGCCTCATTAATTCATAGATCAATATCTGAAATGGTTGAGTTTGTTTCTTTCTATGGAGGAAGACCTGAAACTGTTTATGGCCTAGCTGGTTTAGGTGATTTGTATGTTAGTGCAATAGGAGGAAGAAATAGCTTGATGGGAAAATATTTAGGTGAAGGATACCTTTATAAAGAAGCTAAAGAAAAATTTATGAAAAATATTACAGTTGAAGGTGCACAACTTGCATTGGAAATTGGTCCTAAAATTTTACAAGATCTTAATTCTAAACATTTTCCATTAATGTTTAGTATGTTAAATACTATATGCGATAATAAGAAATTAGAAATTCAATGGTAAAAAATATATTAATATTTGTTTTTATAATACTTGGAATGGTGGTTATTTTAAATTTTAGCGACCATAATCTTAAAAGAGCAGTAGATGCCTGTTTAGCTGGAAGCCAAAAACTATCTAAATCTAAAATTACTGATCTTGCGGAAGCTAAAAAATTTTGTGAAGAAGAAATTAAAAAAAATAAAAATTAGAAATTTATGCCAAAAATATTTTCAATTTATGTAAATATAATAGACAACATTTGTGTCAAAGTTGGCAGATTTGTAATGTACGGTGTTTTTTTTATGATGTTTCTTTTAATATTATCTTTCGTTACGAGAAACATTATTAACTATCCTTTAATGTGGATTATAGAGATGGCTCAATTTACTCTTACAGCGTATTATTTACTTGGGGGTGGTTACTCGATGATTACTGATGATCATGTTAGAATGGATTTATTCTATGGGAAACTATCTGCAAAAGGTAAAGCTAAAATGGATGTTTTTACAAGTATTTTCTTGATTTTTTTCTTGGTAGTTCTTCTTTATGGCTCTATTTCAAGTTTACAATATACATTGGAATACAAACAAAAACTTTTTACTGCTTGGGCGCCTTATCTTTGGCCCATAAAATCTTTGATGTTACTGGGTATACTCTTGATGTTATTACAAGCTTTTTCAATGTTAATTAAAGATATCGCAAAAATTAAAGGTATTAAAATATAATGCTCGCTCAATATCTAAGTTATGAATTTATTGCATTGTTCATGTTCATAACGATGTTGGCAATGATGTTTACTGGTCAAAGAGTGTTTGGTGCAATTGGATTTGTGGCTGTTATTTCAGCATTATTAGTTTGGGGAAATGGAGCTATTGAAATGCCATATACGGCTACATGGAAACTTTTTAAGTGGTATCCAATGCTTACGCTTCCACTTTTTATTTACATGGGTTTTATGATTTCAGAGTCAGGTATTGCTAGCGATTTATATAAAATGTTCCATGTATTTTTTGGTGGAATAAAAGGAGGCTTAGCAATTGGTACAATGTTCATGATGGTTGGAATTTCAGCTATGAATGGATTAAGTGTTGCTGGTATGGCGATTGGAGCAACTATTGCTCTCCCTGAAATGTTAAAACGTAATTATGATAAAAGAATGATTACTGGTGTCGTTCAAGCAGGAAGTTCGTTAGGAATTTTAATACCTCCAAGTGTTGTGATGGTTCTTTATGGTATGATCGCACGTCAACCAGTAAGTAAACTTTGGCTTGCAGGACTTTTACCAGGCCTTTTAATGGCTACCTTATTTATAATTTATATTTATGTAAGATGTCGTCTTCAACCTGAATTAGGTCCTGTATTAAGTGAAAAAGAAAGAAATATTCCACTTAAAGAAAAACTAAAACTTTTAACAGCTGGAATAATTCCATTTGTAATATTCATGTCTATGACTGGATTATTCTTAATGGGTATTGCAAGCTTAGTTGAATGCTCTGCTGTAGGTGCTTTACTTGCAACTTTAGCATCCATTTACAAAAAAAGATTTACTCGAAAAGTTCTTGATACAACACTTAGAAAAACTCTTGGTGTTTCTTGCATGTTTATGTGGATAATATTAGCTGCACTATGTTTTGGAGCGGTATTTGATGGTCTTGGTGCTGCGCGTGCAATTGAAACTTTATTTATAGAAAGATGGCATTTAACTCCTTGGGGAGTTTTAATTATGATGCAACTTTCCTATATATTTATGGGAATGTTTTTAGATGATACGGCGATGTTAGTTATAGTGGCGCCACTTTATGTACCTCTAATTATCTCATTGGGATTCGATCCAATCTGGTACGGCGTTCTTTACACAATTACATGTCAGATTGCATATATGACCCCTCCGTTTGGTTATAATTTATTTCTTATGAGAGCAATGGCACCAAAAGAAATAACTTTATCTGATATTTATAAATCTATTACACCGTTTCTCTTAGTGATGCTCTTAGCATTGATTTTGGTTATGGTTTTTCCTCAAATTGCAACTTATCTTCCAAATAAGTACCTATAAAAAATAATAATACAACTTTAGGTTTTAAAGTTGAAAAAATTATCATTTAGTGGAATAAAAAATTTCATTTTTTGGTTTAATCATAATTTTTTTTATAATAGGGTTTAAAAATACTTTTTAACTAATAGGGAGAGTTAATGAAAAAAGAAAAAAAAATAATAACAAGTAAGAGGCGATCGTTTATTAAGAAAGCTGGCTTGTTAACTTTTGGTGTAGCAGGAGCAAGTGTTGTTAAAGCACCTTACGCTTATTCTGCATCAAACCCAATTAAATGGAGGCTTCAAACATATTCTGGAGCTCCGCTTGGTGCACATGTTATCAAACCACAAATTGAAGCATTTAATAAAGCTGCTTATGGTGAAATGGAAATTGAACTGTATTATGCGGATCAATTAGTTCCTACCGATGAACTATTCAGAGCCATGCAAGCAGGAACTCTAGATGCCGTACAAAGTGATGATGCTACAATGGGATCACCAGTTGATATCTCAGTGTTTGGTGGATATTTTCCATTTGCAACTAGATACAGCTTAGACGTTCCAGCTTTATTTAAATATTATGGTTTAAATGAAATTTGGGATGAAGCTTATAGTGAGGTTGAAGGTGTTAAATGGTTGAGCACAAGTGCTTGGGATCCATGTCATCTTTTCACTGTAAACAAAAAAGTTACTTCTTTAGCAGATATGAAGGGCCTAAGAGTTTTTGGTGTTCCTACTGCTGGAAAATTCTTGGCGCAATACGGTCTAATACCAGTTACGGTTCCTTGGGATGATGTGGAAGTTGCTATGCAAACCGGAGAACTAGATGGTGTTGCTTGGTGCGGGTTTACTGAGGCATATGAAGTGGGTTGGGCTGATATCTGCAAGTATGCATTAACTAACTCTGTTACAGGAGCATGGTTTGGATCTTACTTTGCTAATCAAAAAGCTTGGGACAAATTAAGTCCAAAACTTCAAGCACTTTACAGAATGTCTATTAATGACTCTCATTATTATAGACAAGTTTGGTATTGGGGTGGAGAAGCTGATCTTCGTGTTAATGGGAAAAAAATGGAACTAACAAGTCTTCCTGATAATGAATGGGCTAAAGTCGTAAACGACTCTAAAGCATTCTGGGATGAGACTTCAAGTATTAGTCCAAGAGCTAAAAAAGTTGTGGATGCATTTAAGTTGTATGCAAACACAATGGAAAAAGCTGGATACCCTTACAGATAATTAATATTTTTTAGGCGCCTCAAGAAAGAGGCGCCTAAAGTTAATAACTACGGCTTAGCCGTAAGACCCCCATCAACAATCAATTCAGTTCCAGTAATATAATCTGCTTGATCACTTAATAGGAATAAAGAAGCATTTGAAATATCTTCGGGTTTACCTACTTTATTTAAAGGAATAAATTTTTCTAAATTTTTCTTTGTATTAGGATTTTTTTTCCATCTAATCTGCATACCCGTATCTATTGGCCCAGGTAAGATTATATTTGATCTAATTTTGTTAGATGCAAATTGAATGGCAAAGGACTTTGAAAGTCTAATCATTGCTGCTTTTGAAGCACCATAAGCGTCTTGAGGTTTGTCATCACCAGATAATGCATCAATGGAAGATATATGCACCATTGAACCAAATTTATTTTTAATCATTTTAGGTACAATAATTTTTGAAAGATACATCATAGATTTTAAATTTATTTCAAAAACTTTATCCCATACATTAGAATCTATATTTACTGCTGAGACATCTTTATCAAACCAAAGAACACCAGTTGTATTAACTAGGTAGTCTAATCTTTTGTGTTTTTTATAAAAATTATCGATATATACTTTCAATTTATTAAAATTAGTTACATCAACTTTTTTAAATTCACATTTTTTATTATTATCTAAAAATTCTTTACTAGGACTTTTTAAATCTAACATTAAAACTGAAATATTGTTTTGAGATAGTTTTTTTGACATCTCTAAACCCATACCACCACTTGCACCAGTGATTACAGCAGTTTTACCTTTAAAATTTAATTTCATTTTATTGTTCTTTTCTTAAGTGAAAGCTTTTTGGTGAAGTTAATTTTTCATAAGCCACCTCAGATAGCGAACAACCTTTTCCGGTTTCATTAACACCAGTCCATGATAATGCAGGATCTAGATAATCACATCTATTCATATAAAACGTGCCTGTATTAATTTGATTGCCAATTTTTTGAGCAACATCAAGATCTTTTGTCCAAACTGAAGCTGTTAATCCATAAGGACTATCATTCATTAATTTAATTGCTTCATTATCATCTTTAACCTTCATAATCCCAACACAGGGTCCAAAAGTTTCTTCAGTCATAAAAGCCATGTCATGGTTCACGTTTGTTAAAACCTGAGGAATTAAATAATTTTTATGTTCTTTTGGAAAGTTAAATTTACTTTCATCAATCATTTTTTTTGCACCTTTATCAATTGCAGAGTTTATTTGTTGTAAAATAAAATCAGCAGCTGATAGTTTAACCACAGGACCTAAGTTGGTTTCTTTTTCTAATGGATTTCCAAGTTTGTAATTATAAGTTTTTGAAACAAACAATTCTAAAAAATTATTATAAATTTTTTCATCAACATAAATTCTTTCTATTCCACAACATGATTGACCTGAGTTAAAAAAAGATCCATCAACCAAATTTTCAACTGTTTTTTCTAAGTCACAATCATATCTGGCATAAGCTGGATCTTTACCACCCAATTCTAAAGTCATATCAATAAATTTATTCTGAGTTGCTCTTTGAACATCGTAACCTGCTTTTACTGATCCAGTGAATGAGACAAAATTAATTCGCTTATCAGAAACAATTTTTAAACTATCTTCATGGTTTAAATGTAAATAATTAAAAATATCCTTAGGCAGAATTTTTTTAGCTGATTGGTAAAGTTGCTCAGAACATAAAGGGGTTTGAGCAGAATGTTTTAAAATAACAGAATTACCTGCTGCCATAGCTGGTATTATAGAGTTTACTGCAACGAGGTATGGATAGTTCCATGGCGCTATTACAAAAACTACACCAAGAGCTTTTCTTTTTATATAACTTTTAAAATTATCATCTTTTGCTACATCAATATTTGATAATTTCTTTTCTGCAATAGATAGCATGTAATCGGCTCTTTCTTTAAAGCCCTTTAATTCACCAGCCGCTTGAGAAATAGGTCTACCAATTTGTCTACTTAGTTCTTCACAAATCAGATCGCTTCTTGATAAAAAATCTTCAACAAAACTTGTTAATAGTTTTACTCTTTCTTTAATATCTAGATCGGCCCACATTTTTTGAGCTTTCATTGAGCCATTAATAGTTTCTTCTATTTTAGCTCCATCATAATTTCTTTCGATATAAAGGGTATTATCAATAGGTGTAATAGTTTTTTGCATAAATATTTCGGTTAAAATTATTTTAGAAAGTGATATACATCAACCAACTTTATAAAACACTAAAACATAATATGCAAAAATACAACTGGAATTATCCTACTACAATGTGGGTAGGTGAAAATAGAATTAATGATGTTGCTTCAGCATGTAAAAATTTAAACATTAAAAAGCCACTGCTTGTTACTGATAATGGATTAGCTCAATCAGTTATTGTTAAAAACACTTTATCGATTTTAAAAGAGGGTGGAATTATTGCAGCATTATATTCAAATGTTGTTGGTAACCCAACTGGCACGAATGTTAATGAAGGTGCTGATTATTATAAAAAAAACAATTGTGATGGTGTTATTGCGTTTGGAGGTGGTAGTGGTTTAGATGTTGGTAAAGCAGTTGCTTTTATGTCAGGTCAAAATCTACCTATTTGGGATTTCGAAGATGTTGGAGATAATTGGACTAAAGCAAACTCTGATAAGATTGCTCCCATTATTGCAGTACCTACTACTGCGGGCACTGGTTCTGAAACTGGCAGAGCATCAGTAATATTAAATGAAGAAACAGGCGTGAAAAATATTATTTTTCATCCAAAATTTTTACCATCAATAGTTATTTTAGATCCAATTTTAACAGTTGGATTACCAGCAAAAATGACTGCAGCAACTGGAATGGATGCACTAGCACATAATTTAGAAGCCTATTGTGCACCAGGCTATCATCCGATGGCAGATGGAATTGCTTTAGAAGGAATGAGATTAATTGATAAGTGGCTATTAGAAGCTGTTAGCAATGGATCTAATATTGAAGCAAGAATGAATATGTTAACAGCAGCTAGTATGGGCTCAACTGCATTTCAAAAAGGACTAGGAGCAATTCATTCTCTAAGTCACCCTGTCAATGCATTAAATAATATTCATCACGGTTTATCTAATGCAATATTTATGCCTTACGTGTTAACTTTCAACAAAGATGTAATTGAAAATAAGATAATTAAAATTTGTGACTATTTAGAACTTAAAGACAGATCTTTTGATGGTTTTGTTAACTGGGTTTTAGATTTAAGAAAAAAACTTGATATGCCTCATAAATTATCAGAAGTGATTGATGAAAAAGATTTTGATATTGATAGATTATCAAAAATGGCTTTAGCAGACCCATCTACTGGAGGAAATCCAAAAAAATTAACTGAGGATGATATGAGGATAATGTACCAGAACAGTATGACAGGTGAATTGTTTAAATGAGTGATTTAAATATTTTAATTGTTGAAGGAAATATTAGAGAAGATAGTGAGTTTTTTATTAAAGCAGCTGGAGCTTCTGCAGCAGATAATTTAAAAAATTTAATCTTAAAAATAGAACCATCTGCAATTACTGAAATTATAAATCCTGGTAATGATGATGAGACTACGAATGCTCTAAAAGACATGAGTAAATATAATGGTATTGTCTTTACGGGTGGTGCAATGCGAATAAATGATATGACGGATGTGATTAAGAAACATATTAATTTTGCATCAAATTGTTTTACTCAAAAAAAGAAGATTTTAGCTATTTGTTGGGGATTACAAGTTTGTTCTACAGCAGCTGGAGGCAAGGTAAACCCTGGTAAAAATGGTGCTCACATTGGAATTGCATCAGATGTAATTATTAATAATGAAGGTGAGAAGCATTTTATTTACAAAGATAAGAAAAAAATTTTTACATCACCAGCATTTAATTTTGATGAAGTAAGTGAATTACCGGAAAATGCTATTCTTCTATCAAGTGATAAAGTTAACAATGTAATGGGTGTTAGTTTTAGAGCGGGAAACTCTGAAATTATTGGCTTACAGTATCATCCTGATTATGAGTACTTTCAGATGCTTAAACTTATTGAAGGTCGTAAAGAACGACTATTTGTAAATAAAAATTTTTTAAATGAAGAAGAGTATGAAAGTCATATCTCATACATAAAATCTCAAAACGAACTATTAGATTTTAATGACAGAACATGTGAAGTTAGAAACTGGCTTAATTATCTGCGTAACTAGTTTCTAAAATAGACCTTCAATTTCACCATCTTTATTTAGCTTAATTGAATCTGCCGCTGGAACTCTTGGTAACCCAGGCATTGTCATAACGGCTCCACATATAACAACAATAAACTCTGCACCAGAAGAAAGTTTAATCTCCCTAATTGGTAAAGAGTGTCCTGTTGGTGCACCTTTTAAGCTTGGATCTGTTGAGAAGCTGTATTGAGTTTTTGCAATACAAATTGGAAAGTCACCATATCCAGCATCTTCAAAGCTTTTTAATTGATCTCTTATTTTAGTATCTGCAATAACCTCATCTGCTCTATAAATTTCTTTTGCAATTGTTTCTATTTTTTTAAATAGAGGAGTTTTACTTTCATATAAGAATTTGAATTTATCCTCATTTTTCTCACATAATTCAGCAACATGACTTGCAAGTTCTTTTGTACCTTCGCCACCATTTGCCCAATGAGTACAAAGACTTGCTTTAACTCCAATAGTGTCACAAAATTCTATCAAAGCTTTTACTTCATTCTCTGTATCTTTAATAAAATGATTAACAGCTACTGCAACTGGCAAACCAAATTTTTTTACATTTTCTACATGTCTTTGAAGGTTAACTAGACCTTTTTTTAAGGCTTCTACATTTTCTGTTTTAAGATCATCTTTTGCTACACCACCATGCATTTTTAATGCTCTAATAGTTGCAACAATTACAACACAGCTAGGTTTTAAATCTGATTTTCTACATTTAATATCAAGGAATTTTTCTGCACCAAGGTCTGCGCCAAATCCTGCTTCTGTCACAACATAGTCAGCAAGTTTTAGTCCAGTCTTTGTTGCAATTACAGAATTACAGCCATGAGCAATGTTAGCAAAAGGGCCACCATGAATAATTGCAGGATTATTTTCTAAAGTTTGAGTAACGTTAGGTCGAATTGCATCTTTTAATAATACTGTCATTGGACCTTGTGCTTTTAAATCTTTAGCATAAACAGGTTTTTTATCTCTAGTATAAGCAATTGTAATATTTCCTATTCTCTTTTCTAAATCTTCTAAATCATTTGATAAGCAAAAGATTGCCATGATTTCAGATGCAACAGTAATATCAAAACCATCTTCTCTTGGAAAACCATTTGCAACTCCACCTAAGTTTATATTTATAGATCTTAAAGAACGATCGTTCATATCCATTACTCTTTTCCAGACAATTCTTCTAACATCGATATCTAGTTTATTTCCCCAATAGATATGATTATCAATTAAGGCTGACAACAAATTATGAGCTGATGTTATTGCATGAAAATCTCCAGTAAAATGTAAATTAATTTGTTCCATTGGAACTACTTGAGCATAACCGCCACCTGCTGCTCCACCTTTCATTCCAAAAGAGGGACCAAGGCTTGGCTCTCTTAAACAAACAATAGATTTTTTTCCAATTTTGTTTAATCCATCATTTAAACCAACTGAAGTTGTGGTTTTTCCTTCACCAGCTGGTGTAGGAGTGATTGCTGTCACTAATACAAGTTTTCCATTTGGTTTATCTTTTAAAGTATCTAAATATTCTAAATTAATCTTTGCTATGTGTCTTCCCATTGGACTAAAAGCTGAGCTTTCATCAGGCACATTTATCTTGGCTAAAATATCATTTATAGGTTGCATTTTAGCTTCTCTAGCTATTTGAATGTCTGACTTAACTTCGCTCATTTTAAACTCCTATAAAATTAATTTTTAATGCCCAATTGATATCTTATTTTAAATTTTTGGAAACTTCTAAAAAATATATATAAAAAAAATAAGAACTATTTATATTCCTTTGTATAAAATTATTTTATGCAAAAATATTCTATATTTAATTTGATCAAAAATGCCTTCTCTGGTCATCAAAATTGGGATTTGGCCTGGAAAGATCCAACTCCTAAAAAAGAATATGATGTGGTTATAATTGGTGGAGGTGGTCACGGCCTAGCAACTGCTTATTATTTAGCTAAAGAGCACAATATTACAAACGTTGCTATCATTGAAAAAGGTTGGATCGGGGGTGGAAATGTTGGAAGAAATACCACAATCATTAGATCAAACTACATGCATGACGATAATGCATTGTTCAGTGAGTTTGGAATGGATTTGTGGAGAAAGATGAGCCAGGATTTAAACTACAATGTAATGTTTTCTCCAAGAGGAATTATTAACCTTGCTCACTCAGATGCCCAGATGAATGTTTTCGCAAGGAGAGGAAACTCAATGCGATTAAATGGTATCGATGCAGTTTTATTAAATAGAGAAGAGGTAAAAGAAATTATTCCAATGGCTGACTTTTCAGACAATGTAAGGTTTCCTATATTTGGTGGACTGATGCAACCAAGCGCTGGAACAGCAAGGCATGATGCTGTTGCATGGGGTTATGCACGTCAAGCAGATTCAATGGGTGTAGATATTATTCAAAATTGTGAAGTAACAGGTTTTGATGTTGTAGGTGGAAAAATTCAAGGAGTTAGAACTTCACGAGGAGATATTAAAGTTAAAAAAATTGGACTGTGTGTTGCAGGTAGTACAAATATTTTAGCAGAGAAATTAAATATGACAGTACCAATTGAAACACATCTTTTACAAGCTTGTGTTTCAGAACCAGTTAAACCTGTTTTAGATAAAGTTGTAACTTTTGGTGCAGGACACTTTTATATTAGTCAGTCGGATAAAGGTGAGATGGTAATGGGAGGAGATTTGGATGGCTATAATAGCTATGCGCAAAGAGGAAACCTTCCAACCCTTCAACATGTTTTAACTGAAGGAATTGCGATGATGCCTTTTCTTAGCAAACTAAAAATGCTTCGAACTTGGGGTGGGATAATGGATATGTCTATGGACGGCTCACCTATAATAGATAAAACTCATATTGAAGGATTATATTTAAATTGTGGATGGTGTTATGGTGGATTTAAAGCAACACCAGCATCAGGATGGACATTTGCACATACAATTGCACAAGATAGAGTTCACAAATTAAATGCTGGATATAGTTTAAATAGATTTCACACAGGTCACTTATTAGATGAAAAAGGACTTGGAACTAAAACGTGGATTTCATAAATGCTTCATATTAAATGTCCTCACTGTGGGATGAGATCTCAAAATGAATTTTCATACGGTGGTGATGCAACCGTTAAAAGACCAGAACTTAATAAAGAAGTTTCAGATCAAGATTGGGATAATTTTGTTTATAATAGAAAAAGTTTAAGAGGAAAACACAAAGAGCTATGGCAACATATATCAGGATGCAGACAGTGGATTAAAATAGAAAGAGACACTGCAACTCACGAAATATTTAAAACCGTTAAAGCTAGCGAAGATATTTAATATGACACAAAATTATAGATTAGATAATGTTGGATTAATAAATAGAGATAAAAAAATCTCATTTAAGTTTAATGGAGTAACTTACTTTGGTTACGAGGGAGATACCTTAGCTTCAGCATTACTTGCTAATGGAGTTCATTTAATAGGAAGAAGCTTTAAATATCATAGACCCAGAGGTTTTTTTGGTGCAGGTGTAGATGAGCCATATGCAATTGTTCAATTATACAGAAATAATGAAACTGAACCGAATGTAAAAGCTACAGAACAAGAGCTCTTTGAAGGTTTGGAAGCAACAAGTGTAAATTGTTGGCCAAGTGTTAATTTTGATATTGGTGCTATCAACAATTTGTTAAAAATATTTCTTCCAGCAGGATTTTATTACAAAACGTTTATGTGGCCAAAAAGTTTTTGGTACAAAGTTTATGAGCCATTTATAAGAAAAGCAGCAGGACTTGGGGTTGCATCAATTGAGCATGACAAGGAAAGATATGAACATAAATATGAGTATTGTGATTTGTTAATTGCAGGTTCAGGACCCTCTGGCTTAGCAAGTGCATATGCTGCTGCTAAAAATGGAGCAAGAGTAATTTTAGCAGAAGACAAGCCTAGATTTGGTGGAACTTTATTAACTAGCGAGGTTAATATTGGAAATCAAACAGGAAAAGAATGGGCAGAAAATATTATTTCTGAACTTAAAGAAATGCCTAATGTTATTGTTAAAAATAGATCTCAAGTATTTGGTTACTATGATCACAATATGTTAGTCATGTCAGAAAAATTAAGTGATCACTTACCTAAAACTAAAAAATACAATCCAAAACAAAGACTTTGGTATATTAGAGCAAAAGAAGTTTTAATTTCATCAGGATCAATTGAAAGACCTTTAGTATTTGGAAATAATGATACACCAGGTGTGATGCTGTCTTCTGCAGCAAAAGAATATTTAAAAGTTTATGGAGTGTTAGTTGGTAAAAAACCTTTAATATTTACCAATAATGATAGCGGATATGAAACGGCTATAGAGTTTAAAATAAATGGTGTTGATCCAATTATTTTAGATACAAGAAAAGAACCAAAGTCAGAAATTATAGATGAAGCAAAAAAACTAGATATTGAAATTAAATTTTCTTACGTAGTAGTTGCTGCAAAAGGGTATAAAAAAGTTAAATCAGCTGAAGTTGCAAAAATTTCAGATGATAAAAATGAACTAGGAACTTTAGAAAATATCAATTGTGATTGCATTTGTGTTTCAGGTTTTTGGACACCAACAATACATTTAGCTTCTCAATCAGGAAATAAAACTACTTTTAATAAGGATATAGATGCATTTGTACCTGGATTATCAAAACAAAATGAAACAACTTTAGGTGCAGCAAATGGAACTTTTACATTAGAAGAAACTTTAAAAAGTTCATTTGAAACTGGATATGAACTTTCAAAAAAAATTACTAATAATGATAACAAAACATCATCGCCAACAGTTATGGAAAAAAAATCTACCACACATGATAAATTTTGGTGTGTGCCTTTGCCTAAAGGAAAAACATATAAAAGATTTTTAGATTTTCAAAACGATGTAGCTGTTTCAGATGTAGAAATTGCACTAAAAGAAGGATATCGATCCATAGAACATGTAAAAAGATATACGACACTAGGAATGGCCACAGACCAAGGAAAAACAAGTAATCTCAACGGTTTGCAGCTAGTTTCAAACATTGAAAATAAAATAGTGCCAGAAGTAGGTCATACAACTTTTAGACCTCCGTATACACCAGTTACAATTGGTGCAATTGTTGGAAGAGAAGTTGGTAAACATTCAAAACCAACAAGAAAATCACCAATGCACACTTGGCATGAAAAAAATAATGCTGTGTTTGTGGACGCAGGTGTTTGGTTGAGACCAAGATATTATAAAATTGGAGAAGAAACTTTATTTGAAGGTTCAAAAAGAGAAGCTAAAAATGTTAGAACAAATGTAGGTGTTTGTGACGTAACTACTTTAGGTAAAATTGACATTAAAGGACCTGATGCAGCAGAGCTACTAAATAGAGTTTACACTAATGCTTGGTTAAAACTGCCAGTTGGTAAAGCAAGGTATGGTGTAATGTTAAGAGAAGATGGAATTGTTATGGATGATGGAACAACAACGAGAATTTCTGAAAACCATTATCATATGACAACAACAACAGCACAAGCAGCAAATGTTTTATCTCATCTTGAATATTATCTACAACTTGTATGGCCAGAACTAAATGTAAATGTGGTTTCAACTACAGAGCAATGGGCAGGAGCTGCAATTGCTGGGCCAAAATCTAGAGATTTATTACAAAAATTATTTCCAAATATTGATGCTTCAAATGAAGGGTTACCTTTTATGGGATATTTAGAAGCTGATTTATTTGGAGTTCACGCACGAATTTTTAGAATCTCATTTTCAGGAGAGCTTGCTTATGAGGTTAATGTCGAATCTGACAATGGAAATTTTATGTGGGAGAAGATAATGGAAGTAGGACAAGAATTTAAAATTCAACCTTACGGCACTGAAGCATTATCAACTCTAAGAATTGAAATGGGTCACATTGCAGGATCAGAACTTGATGGCAGAACCATTCCTTATGATAACTCTTTAGAAGGACTTGTTAGTAAAAAGAAAGATTTTATAGGAAAGCGTTCATTAGAAAGAGAAGCATTTATAGCTGAAGATAGACAAAAAGTAGTAGGGGTTGTTCCAATTGATAAGAAAACAAGTATCCCAGAAGGGTCTCATTTAGTTAAAGATGCAATGGCTCCAACACCAAACCCTAAATTAGGATATATTTCTGCATCTTGTTGGAGTGTTGAATACGATAATCCATTTTCACTAGCAATTCTTAAGGATGGAAAAAATATGATAGGGCAAAAACTATTTGCAATGTCACCTTTAAAAAATAAAACAATACCAGTTGAGATTGTTTCATCCCATTATGTTGATCCAAAAGGTGAAAGAGTAAGATCATGAGTTCAATTTCTGCTTTAAAGAATATTCATATCAAAGGTTTGTTTGGTGATCATGAAGGAAAAAATGATAAAGAACTGTTAAAAATAAGCGAATTAAGCGATTATCTAATCATTCAAATTGTTAAGTATAATAGTTCAGCAATAACTATTGAAAATATTAAGTTAGATGATTTGAACTTAAAAAATGAAACTCTAAATATAAGCTGTAACACCAATACAAGAATTTTATGGAATGGACCAAATAACTGGCTTTTAGTTTCTTCAAAAAAAGAAATTTTAAAAGAAATTAACGAAAAATTACCAGAAACAGATTTTGCCATAACAAATATATCTCATAGCAGAGCGATAATTCAAATAGAGGGAAAAAATACAAAAGAGATATTAAAAAAAGGATGCCCTTTTAATTTTAATGAATTGAAAAAAGATACTTGTTTAAATTCAATTTATAACGGAATGTCAGTTACAATTGATATGCTAGATGACAATCCAGATAAAGTTAGAATATTTACATTAAGAAGTTTTGGAGAATCTTTTTATCATTCAATTACTGATGCTTGCTTAGAATTTGGTTATAAAGGAATTTAAAAATTTATTGCTTTCTTGTTGCAATATAAACACCAAAAGTTGCCACAGCAAAACCAACTAAATCTAGATTATTCAATTTTTCATTCAAAAATATCCAAGCCATTATTGCGGTAGTAGGGGGTATTAAAAAAAATATAGAAACAGTTTTACTTGCTGAGTTGTTCTTAATTAAAAACATTAAGATTGTAAAAGCTCCAAAAGATACAAGGAATATCTGATGACTCATTGCTATTAAGAATGTGGATGTAAAATTAATATAAGGTTCACTAAAAATTAAAATAATTATTATATGAAAAGAACAGCCACCTATTGCTTGATACATATTACTGACAGATAAAGGTAAATTATTACTTATTTTTTTTTGCCATAAAGTAGAAGTTGTGATCGCCAGAAGAGCCACAAAAGAAGCTATCACTCCAAAAATAGGAAGGCTTGATCCAATATCAAAACCTAAAACTAAAGCTGCACCAATAAATCCAAGGATCACTCCAATCCATTGTTTAAAAGTAACTTTTTCACCTAAAAATTTTCCTGCTAAAGCATTGGTTAAAATTGGCTGTAAGGTTACAATTAATGCAGCAATACCGGTGGGCATTCCGATTGAAACTGAATAAAAAACACCTCCTAAATAAACACCATGAAAAAGTACCCCACTAAAAAGTGATTGTAGAAGGTTTCTTGAATTTGTTAAAATTTTTTGTTTTATATAAATTGAATAAATATAGAAACCAAAAGCTACCACAAAAAATCTAAATGCTAATGCTGCGAAGGGATCACTGTTATCTATTATTGGTTTTGTTGTCACAAAAGCGGAGGACCATAAAACAATAAAAATGAATGGAAAAATTTTAACCATACCAAGGTTATAGGCTATATTTTATACCAATATTAGAGATTAATATCCAAAATGAACACTTTCTCTCTTGAGTTGTGCTTTTAAATACTTAGGATTAAGTGGGAGTATAATGATTTTAAAAAAGATATTTGCTGGATTATTTTTGCTATTTTTTCTTAATGGTTGTGTGCAAAGTGCAGCCTTATTAGGACCTGCTTATACATTAGCTAGTTCTGGTAATATCTATCAAGCTGGCCTTTCATATGGTTCTAATCAAGCAGTTAAAGAAATTACCGGTAAGTCTCCTACTGAAAATATTAAAAGCTTTGTAGATGATAAAAAATTAAAAGTTGAAGAAGAAGAAAGTCAAGAAGAGTTTTTTGCTTTAGTAAAAAGTAGAATAGAAAAAACAAGTAAAATTATTCAATTAGCTAATCAGTAATACCCAATAATAGCTGCTCTGATTGCCCAGTTTCTTTACACCACAGTTCATAACTTTCACACATACGCCATAAAAATTGTTGTGCTCTATTTGATGCTTCGATGAGAGTATTGTTTTCAGTCTCGTAAAGTTTAGGAATTTTAATTAAATTTTTAATAGTCATATCTTTTTGAATTTCTAAAAGTTTAATGGTTTCATCTGGTATTTTATTTCCAGTATCTTTGTCTAGATACTCATTTTTTTTTAATTCACCAAACCATTCGTCATGTAATGCACCAGTGCTTAATTTTATAAATTCATTAGTTTCCATGAATTTATTAATAGCTTGTTTTACATCAAGCTCCGGATCTTTATTCTTTTCAATAGAAACGTAGGAGTAAATAATTTCAGCCATATATATAACATATGGTTTTTTGACTTTTATATTCATTATCTATTTTTTATATTTTGCCATACAGGAGTTGGCTAATATTAAATTAGGATCAAGGTACAATTTTGAAACTTTAGCATTTTGTAAAGATTTATATGCAAAAATTGCAATAGGTATCTCAGTGCAGCCAAGTATTATTTTTTTACATTTTTGTTTGATTAAATATTTAATTGCAGGCTTAATAGTTTTTTCTGCTAGTTTTATATTGCCCATTTTTACATGTTTGATTGTTTTGTTTACTGAACTTGTTTGTAAATTACTTAAAGGTTTAATCAATACATAATCCTTTTTAAAAATTTTATCATAAATCTCAGTTTTTAAAGTTCCCTCTGTTGCAAGAAGTCCAATTTTAGAATTTTTTTTACAACTTTTTTTTGTTTGTATAAAAACTTCTTTAGGCATGTTAATGATCGGTATCTTGATTTTTTTCCTTAAATCTTCATACCAATAGTGTGCAGTGTTACAGGGTATAACAATAAATTTGCACCCACTTTTTTCTAATGATTTACATCCATCTAACAAACTTTTTAAAACTCTATTATATTTTTTTGTATTTTTTGAGTTTCTTGGAATTGTAGATAATGATTTAGTTTGAACACCAATAGATTCTGGTCTTCCAGGAATATTTGATTTGTTATAAAGCATGAATAAAGGGTATTCTTGATCACTTTTTCCTCTATTTAACATTGCGAGTTTATTGCAAAAATCAAGTCCCGCTTGAGTTCCCATTCCGCCTAAAATTCCAATCATAAATATATATTTTCTATTAAATTTATTTAATAATTCCTTAAAGAGGTTTGTTGATACCTCTCATAAAAACTAAAATTAAGCAACCATCTTTAGTAAAGGATGAGTGTGTAGAGCCTGGTTCAAAAGTAACAAAATCACCTTTTTTAAAAACTTTATTATCTGGATCAGTTAATTCACCTTCTAACATCAAAAATTCCTCAAAGCCTGTATGCACATGGGGCAAACTTTTAGCATTTGGTTCCATCTTTAAAAGATAAGTTCCATTACCACCATTTTCTTTATTATAGCTAATTTTATGCCAACTCATTCCAGGCACAACAACCCCATAATTATCAAATGGAGTGAATTCAACATCATAAAGGTCAGTTATTTTTCTATTTGTCATACTTGTTAGTTACTTATTATTAAATTGTTATATTCGATGATTATTAATAAAATATAAATATGCAAGATATATTTATTGAAGATATGGGAAGTGGCACTCCACTAGTGTTAGTGCATGGTTTTTTAGGATCATCTGAGATGTGGACTTTGCAAACTGACTTTTTTAAAAAGAATTTTAGAGTTTTGGCACCAGCATTACCCGGTTTTGGAAAAAGTAATAAAGTTAACTCATATAATTCAATTGAAGGTATGGCTAAATCTATATTGACAAGTTTAGAAAAAAAGAAAATAGAACGTTTTTATTTATTAGGTCACTCAATGGGTGGCATGATCGTGCAAGAAATGGCAAAGTTAGCAGGTGAAAAAATATTAAAATTAATTTGTTATGGTACAGGACCAAGAGGAAATATACCTGGCAGATTTGAAACCATAGATGTTTCTAGAGACAAACTAAAAATTAATGGACTGGATAACACAGCTTATAGAATTGCAAAAACATGGTTCATTGAAGAGGATAAATCTAAATATTTTTATTTATGTGAAGAAGCGGGTAAACAAACTTCTTTAGAGGCGGCGGACAATGCTCTTGTTGCTATGAAAAATTGGAGTGGTATTGAAAATTTAAAAAATATTAAGAATGAAACTTTGATAATTTGGGGAGATCAAGACAAAGCCTATAACTTCAACCAAGTAGAAACTTTAAAAGAAAATATTATAAATAGTGAACTTAGAATAGTTAATGGCTGCTCTCACAATGTCCATTTAGAGAAGCCAGATGAATTTAATACAATAGTGAGTGAATTTCTTAAAAAAAACTGATTGGTATTGGCTGAAATATTTAGCTAAATAATTAAAAAATTAATTTAATTAAAAAATCGCAGCCAATAGAAAGTGTGAATATTATGCAGTTTTTAAATTTACCGCTGAAGGACCTTTTGGACCATCTTCAACTTCAAAAGTCAAAGCTTGACCTTCATCTAAACCGTTCATACCAGCATCTCTAACAGCTGAAACGTGAACGAATACATCTTTTTCTTTATCTTCTCTTTCAATAAAACCAAAACCTTTAGTTGGATTGAACCATTTTACTTTTCCTTGTAGACTCATATTTATCTTCTTACTTTTTATTGTGTTACTTTTATTACTTATAATTAAGTAATTCACGCTTTGTTTAGATTTATTGAGGTTTTGTCAACTAAATTTAAAAGAATAAATAATTAAAGACTTATTTGTTGCTTATTAGCATGGTCATATAAATAGAGTTGATATCTTTTTTATAATGAGAGAAGGGCTCGCAGGGCTTAAAACCACACTTACTAAATAGTTTTCTGGCATTTAAAAAGAACTCACCAGCACCTGTTTCTAAACTCAATCTTTTAATATTAAGTTTTTTTGCCTCATTAATTAGATGATTTATGACTTTTGTACCATTTCCTTTACCTCTAAAGTTGTCACTAACTCTTATAGATTTAAACTCACCATGTTCTTTATCTAGGAATTTTAATGCACCACTACCCATTAGGTCATTTTCTTCCCACAGGCTCCAAAATTTAATAGTTGGATCTTTTAATCCAGCTATATCAAGTACGTGAGCACTACCTTCAGGTGACACAGATCTTAACTCAATGAAATGCTTTATAAGTAGCTCATGAACTTCTGGATTATCAAAATTTCCTTCGATTGATTTTAGCATATGAGTAATATCTACTTAAGAAGAGTTGTTAGGTGCCCCATTTTTCTTTTTGGTTTAATTTCTTTTTTAAGATAATCAAAGAAAAATTCATTTTCATTGTGTTCTTTATTTCTGTAATTAGTAATTTGATCTCCAATTATATTTGTCATCATTGCATTGGATATTTTTTTAAGAGGTATTTGCTCTAGTTTACAAACTGCTCTTACATGATTTTCAAATTGACTTACATTATACGCATTAATTGTTAGATGCCCTGAGTTATGAACTCTTGGTGCAATTTCATTTACATAAAGGTTATCATTCCTGTCAATGAAAAACTCAACACACAAAGTTCCAACATATTTTAATTCTTCTGCAATTGTTGTAGCCCATAGTTTTGATTGTTCTAATATTTTATCACTAATCTCTGCTGGAATTTTAGAATTTCTTAAGATTTGATCTTCATGTTCATTTTCAATGGGTTCATAAATTTCATATTTTTGAATACCAAACCTAGTAATGATTATTGAAATTTCTTTTTTTAATTTTACTAATTTTTCTAAAATATAACCTTTTGAATAATCAACATCAATTGAGTCTAAATTTTCTAAACTGTTAATAGGGTGTTGACCTTTGCCATCATATCCTAATGTAGTAGTTTTGAGTATACCAGGTAATAAATCTTCAACAGAATCTATTTCAGATTTTTTTTCAATAGATACATATCTTGTAGTTCTTATATTTAGATTATTGATAAAATCTTTTTCTGCTAATCTATGCTGAATTATTCTATTTACAGAAGGTTTTGGTAAAACAGGTTTTATTTTATTAATTTCATTTAATGTTTCATAGGGAATATTTTCAAATTCATAAGTTACAACATCAACTTTACTCAAAAACTCATTAATCTTGTTTTTATCATTATATTCACCTTGTACAAAATCATTAGAAAAATTTTGGGCAGGAGCATCAATATCATTGCAAAAAATAACTGTTTTAATTTCAAGTTTATTTGCAGCAATAGCAAGCATACTACCTAACTGACCTCCCCCTATAATTCCAAGAATTGGTTTAGACATATTTTACAACTATTTGGGTTTTTTTTTAACAGATTTGCTTTGATTTAAACGAAACTGATTTAATTTTCTCTTAACAGTTAAATCACTAAGACCAATAATAGATGCAGCTAATAAGGCAGCATTAATTGCACCATCTTCTCCAATTGCTAATGTTCCAACAGGTATTCCTTTTGGCATTTGTGCAATGGATAGAAGACTATCAAGACCTTTCAGCTTTTTACTTTCAATTGGAACACCTAGTACCGGTAGAGAAGTAAGGGCTGAAATCATTCCTGGTAAATGTGCAGATCCACCAGCTCCAGCAATAATTACTGCAATACCATTTTTTTCAGCATTAATAGCAAATTCATACATTCTTTTAGGGGTTCTATGAGCTGATATTATTTTTGTTTCAAATTTTATGTTTAATTTTTTAAGAATATTTTGACAAAATGTCATGGTTTTGTAGTCAGATTGACTACCCATAACAATTGATACTTTGTTTAATTTATTTTTAGCCATTTGTTGTAATTTTATTCTAACGTAAATTGTTATTTCAAATTAAGCCTAAAATTTCAATAAAATTAATAGAATTTATCTATCTTATTGGTATTCTTTAAAACAAAGAAGATCACAATGAATTTTAAAATTGATAATTTACAATATTGTAACTGGTCTAGAGAAATTTTTCAGATCAATAAACAAGCAGGACTGGATGCAATCCATGTAACTATTGTTTACCACGAAGATTTTGATGAGCTAAAAACGGTATTAAAAAATTGGGAAAATCACTTTTCAGAAAATTCCGACTTAATTTTTCACGGTAAAAGTTTTAAAGATATTGAAAAAGCTAAATCTGAAAATAAAACTGCAGTTTTTTTTGGTTTTCAAAATTGTTCACCTATAGAAGATGATATTGGATTGGTTGAAAAAGTTTATGATTTAGGATGTAGGTTTATGCAGCTTACTTATAATAATCAGTCCTTACTAGCGACGGGATGTTATGAAGCAATAGATAGTGGGGTTACTAATTTTGGTAAAGAGGTAATTAAAGAGATGAATAGATTAGGTCTTGTAATAGACATGTCTCATTCAGCAGAAAAAAGTACAATTGATGCAATTGAGATAAGTGAAAAACCAATTGCAATAACTCATGCAAATCCATCATTTTGGCACCCAGCTAAGAGAAACAAATCAAACGAACTATTAAAAATTTTATCCAAACACAAAGGAATGTTGGGTCTATCTTTATATCCTCATCATTTAAAAGATGGAACAGATTGTTCTTTGGAAAGCTTTTGTGAAATGACAGCTAAGACTGCTGAGATTATGGGAGTTGAAAAAATTGGAATAGGTTCAGATCTTTGTTTAAACCAACCAGATACTATTGTTGAGTGGATGAGAAATGGTACTTGGACTAAAAGCAAAAATTATGGAGAAGGGTCTAAAAACAAACCTGGTTTTCCAAAACAACCTGATTGGTTTTTAGATGCAAGAGGATTTGAAAACTTAGAGATAGGACTTAAAAAAGTTGGTTTTTCAGAAAGTGAAGTAAATGGAATTCTTGGAAACAACTGGTACAATTTTTACAAAGAAATGAATCAATGAATATTTCTTTAAGAGATCCCAATGTAGTAATGAAGCTATCAAGACTTGGATCTTTTCATCAATCTAAACTTTCATTTTTAAGAAGTTTTTTAAAAGAGTTTAAGGATTGGAATTACAAAAGAGATTTATTTGAATTAAACGAACATGGCTATGGTACTGCAGTTTATTCATTTAAGAAAAAAAATAGAGTGTATTCATTAATTTGTTTTGCAAATGAATTAGATGATAATGAAAGATCAGATAGAGTTATAGCTACCAAATGGGATGCAGCCTTCACACTTTTTGATGGTGTTCCAAAAAAACAAGATATTGAAAGATTAAAAAACGAAGTACCCAAACAAGAATTTGGCAGACTTTCTTATAAAGAATTAACTCTTTCAAGAGCTAATAAATCAGTAAGAGTTTTCAATCATGTGGTTGAATGTTTAAGCGAAGGTAAGCAGCCTGATAATGATTTGTTAACTAGTGTTGGTTATTTATATAGAACCACAGCAGTTTATGGGTCAGGTAAATTTGGCTTAGCAGACAGATTTAGAATTAAAGACCGAGAAGAAATATATGGTCCATTTAGATTGGAAATGATGTTGGTTTATCTGGTAAGACAATTTACTTTTGATCAAGTTAATCACGTTGCAAAAAGTAAGAATCCAAAAAAAGCTGTAAATCTTGATATAAATATTTGTAAAGGTTTAGGAATAGGAAATTCTACAGGTCTTGGAATGGCGCCATTTATTGTTAATCATCCAACTCTTTTAAATAACTGGATTTCAGCAAGAGAAATTTCTTTAAAAAAAATAAGAGAGATAAAAACAATATCAGAGAAAGATAAAAACTTATTTTTAGAATGTTTAAAAAAATCAATAAAGAATATCACTTCTTGGAATACTGAAAGTGAATATCAAATAAATAAGATTAAATCTTTATTGAAAGATCTTAATGAATTTATTGTCTATCTAGATAATGAATTTAATTTTGAGCAAGATTATGCCTTTAACGAATTATATCTGTATTTAGAAAAAAAATATTGTGAAGAATGCATTGAATATGTCGTCTCAATGATGATGGAACCTTATGATGATATAACGTCTCCATTAATTAAAGAAATGAGCTCTGAAGAAGAAAAATATTTCAATATTCCAACTGAGCGAACGGTAGAAGACTTAAAGCTAATTTTAGAAAAAAAATATCCAGATATCTTAACAATAGATTTTACCAAAGATGAAAATAATTTAAATTTTTGGTTTATCTCAAAAAATAAAGAGGAACCAAGACTAGCAAATAGATTTGATGAAGTGGGTGCTGAGTTAGAGCAACCCTTAGCAATTGCAAGAGATATTAAAAAACTTTATGAATCGTTAACGGTTGCTAAAAATAGTTGGACTATTGCTAAATTTTTATCAACCAATAATGAGTTAAGACACGTTGTAAGAAGAGCATTTATAGTAGAGAAATTTCCTTATTCTGAAATACAAGACAATACTATTGGCCAAGAAATAATGCCTATTGATATGTTGAGACTAAAATTATCTTTTTTTGGAGCATTAAAATTTGATCCACGTTCTGATAAGTGGCTAAGAATATGTATGTTTCAAGGAGCACCCCTACCAGAGCAATTAAAAAACTATGATGAACATTGGGTTTATAATTAATCATCATGAGATCATTAAGCGAAATAGATACAGTTTCTAAAAGATCAAGTAGAGCTGCAGGATATTCATGGGGGATTGCAGAAGAGATTGGAAAAAATATAAGACTACTCGAAATTTTTAGTTTGCCTGGAATTAAAAACTTAAATAGTTTTTTTAAGAAAAAAAAAGAAATAAGGTTAGAGAATATCAGCATCATAAAGCAAGACAATGAGGCTGGTAAAAATGAATATTGCCCAATAATCGCAGGGGTAAATTTTTTAGATCAGATTAAAACTCTAGAAACTTTAAATGAGATAACGTTTAAAAAAGTCTCATATCCATTACTTTTCCTACCATTTGTAAGTAGAGCAGCTGAGGTAATCGGTAAAAGAATATTCTTAAAAATGGATGACAGGGAGTTTTTATTAAACTTTAATAATAATATTTATTCTAATTACACTAAAAACGAAATTATTGAATCTGCTGAAAATATTTATTTAAAAGTTTTAGAAAACAGAGACTCGTTTGAAGAAAAAGAATGGAATGAGCTTTATAAGCTTTCAGAAGAAACGTTTGTTGAAGAAAATGAAAGCTTAAAACAAGGTGGAGCAGGAGCTGGCCTTACTGATAATGACTAAAGACTTTAATGATCAAGATAATAATGATGAAGAAGTTCTTCAATTAGATAATTTTTGTGAAGAGTGTAAAAAAGAAGACCCGAGTGTTTCTCAAAATTTAATTTTAACAGGATTTAAAACCTGTAATTCTTGTAAGCTTTCAAAAACTATATTTCCAATTTAACTGATATTGCTTATAGGCAAAGCATTCATTTTGCTCATTACAAAAGATATTGAAAGAAAAGCAATTATTAAAAAAGCTAAAAAGACTATTCCAAATGATTTAAAATTAGACTTTAGATTTAAAACTTGTTTTGTTGAAATGATTAATCCAGCAAATATCCAGAACTGAGTTAAAAATATAATTGGGATCATTAAATCTGGTGTTACAGCAAAAAATCTTAAAAGCCCTGGTGCATGAGCAAACCCAACAGCTGTTAAAACTTTTTTAAATGAAACTTTAGTATCTTTATCTGGAAATAATTTTACACCGATCACATAAATAAATAGTCCCCATACAAACCAAGTAAGAATGGCAGTTAAACCAGACATTGCAACAGCAGTTTTAATAACAGTGTTTGCTGCAACAGCTCCTGCTAGCCCGTCTAGTATCATGATAAGGCCTGCAAAATATATTGCAGCTTCACCAAAGTTCTTATTATCTTTGTAAAGAGATTTATCTAATTTAATAGACCGAACAACTATATTTAAAAATTGACCAAACATTATTTATTTTTTTTACTATTTTTCTGAGCTTTGTAAGAAACAAATAGTGGAAAGAGTATTAAAGCAATTATTATTATTATGCAAATTACGATTAGGAATGATTTTGTCATTATTAGTGGGGGAGAATTAACCTCCCCCAAATAATTAATTTAACCTTTAACGACTTCTCTTGTGTTTGCGTTAAACGATTCTGTAAATGGAATATCCACTACCACAGCATCAACAGGCGTTCCTGGTGTGTCAGAATATTTAGCAGGTAAGTGAACTTTGTACTTAGTTCCAACTTTACCTTTTGGGAAACCATTAGCATTTAATGTTCCATCAAATGGCACATATCCCATTGCTATATTTTGACCTTTTTCAGGGTGATACCAAGGTGATGTGATAAATCCTACAGGATCTCCACCACTCTCAGGTGACACTAACCAAAAGTCAGGAGCATATTCTTCAATTGGTTTTCCACCCAACTCAAGACCTACTAACTGAAGTTTGTAAGGTTTTTGACCAGCCTTAAGATCTGCACCCATTTTCTCTAATGCAGCTTTTCCAACATAGTCAGTTTTTTTATTCCACTCACCTTTGCCAGATAGTGAAACTTGGTAACCAAGGTTACACTGGAAAGGATTGTGTTGATGATCCATATCTTGTCCCCAAGAAAGAATTCCAGCTTGAATTCTTCTGTGGTGAGCAGGGGCTATAACCATTAGGCTATGTTTTTTACCTGCAGCAAGAACAGCATTCCACATATCGTCAGCATATTTAGTTGCTTCTCTTAAGTAGATTTCATATCCAGCTTCACCTGAGAAACCAGATTGTGAAATAACACAATCTCTACCACCAACTTTTGCTTCAGCTAAACCATAGAAAGGCATATTATCTAGATCCACTTGATCTCCAATAAGATCCTTCATTAAAGCTTTTGATTTAGGTCCTTGAATTTGCACTGGGCAAACATCAATTTCTTCAATTGTACAATCAAATCTTCCATCAGCGTTAACACCTTGAAGATACATTCCAATATCAGAGTCTGATAGTGAGAACCAAAATTCATCTTTTGAAATTCTAAGAAGAATAGGATCATTTAAAACACCACCATAAGCATTACATAAAATTACATATCTTGCTCTCATGGGTGAGATTTTAGTTGCATCTCTAGTTATAACGTAGTCAGTAAACTTTTCTGCATCCGGACCTTTAACTCTAATTTGTCTTTCAACAGCAACGTTCCACATTGTAACGTGATTTTTAATTGCCTCATATTCAACCATCGCTCCACCATCTTCGGGCTTTACATATCCTCTTGGGTGATAAATACGATTGTATACAGTTGCTCTCCAACAACCTGCTTGCATTGATAAATGCCAATACGGAGATTTTCTTACTCTTGTTGAAATTAACATTTCAACTTTTGTAGGCCCACTCTGTCTTAAGTTGTATGGTACTTCACGATCTGATTGATCAACTGAAGTTACATGATTTAGTTTAGTATAGTCAAATTCATTAGACATAACCGTTCTCCTTCAACCACTTGTTTGTTTCCTTCAAGCCGCCGAATGTATAAATGTGGAAGTTACCAGTAAACTCTTTCACTTTCCCAATTAATTCATTAGGGTCTTTAGGTTTCAATAAATCTAATGCCTTACTAAAATTAGACTTAAGAAAATTTATAGAATTTTTCGCCCCGACAATATTAGCAAATTTAATTAAGCTAGTTATTTTCATTGGCCCAGTAATTCCTACATGCACTGGTACTGACTGCTTAGAAATGAAATCTACGATAGGTTGACTCTCTAATAACCACTGGGTCACTATATAGTCGGCGTAAGGTTTTTTATCTATCATAGCCTTTTCTAATTCTTTATCAGAAATATCCTGACTTCCCTCTGGATGTCCTGCTATTCCTATTTTAATTCCATCAAAAAATCCTGTTTCTAAAATTTGAATTGAACTATCAAATTTTCCAACTGGCTCTCTACTTCCTCCAATAACTAAAGCTTGTTTAGCACCCACATCTTTACATCTTACAATGTAATCTTTAAGCTGAGCATCATCCGTAATTGATCGTGCTGGAAAATGTGGAACTGGATTAAATCCTTTTTTAACTAACGCCGCTGTTTGGTTAGCTGTCTCTTTATAGTCTCCTCCTGGAAGCATAGTTACATAAACATCCTTAACGGGAGGCAGTGTATTAAGATCTGTTTGAGGTCCAACCTCAAGTGAAAAATTCATTTTTCCTGATGATTATCTTTTTTGTATATGCTGTCAAAGAAATTCATCTTGTGGATAAAATATTTGTTGCCAAAAATTGTGCTGGTGATAATTTTTTTTAATGTCTGAAAATCTTAAAAATCTTCAACTTTCGAAAATCTTGGACTTGGAAAAAATTAGAGTGGTTGGGAACCCCATCGAGAAAGCCCATGGCCTACCAAACGAGTGCTACACTAGCTCTGACTATCTAAGCATTGAAAGAGAGAGGATTTTCAAGGATAAATGGACGGTGATTGGCGTTGGAAGTTCTGTGCCAAATGTAGGAGATGCTCAACCTTATAATTTACTAGGCATCCCTCTTATTATTTTAAGAGATAAAGAGAAAAAAATAAGGGTATTTCACAATGTCTGCAGCCATAGAGGCTTCAAGCTTTTAGATGAGCCTTGTGCTTTGAAAAATGTCTTAAGATGTCCATACCACTCCTGGTCCTACGATTTTGATGGAAAGTTGGTTGCGACACCTCACATAGGAGGCCTAAATGTTCATGAGACAGAAAAATTCGATAAATCATCGAGCAATTTAAAAGAGGTTAAAACCAAAATTTGGATGGATATAATATTTATCAATATAAATAGTAATGAATTAGAGTTTGATGAATATATCAAGCCTCTCGAAGAAAGATGGTCAAAATTTATATCTAAGGAAGATCAAAAATTACTTAAGCACTCAAAAGATCATGGATACTTCAGTCTTGATGTTAAGTGTAATTGGAAGTTTGCAATAGAGAATTACTGTGAAAGTTATCACTTGCCTTGGATACATCCTGAATTAAATAAAGTTTCAAATATTAGTGATCATTACCATATTCAAGGTTTACCAAATAGATTTGCTGGCCAAGGAACAAATAAATATGATCAACCTGTTAAAGGAAATCAAAGTTTCAATAATTTTCCAAATTGGCCTAAAGACTTATTCAAAAAAGCTGAGTATATCGCTTTATTTCCAAATGTAATGATTGGTCTTCATGTAGACCATTTTTATGTTTTTTGGTTAGAACCTAAGTCTTTTAGTGAGACTAAAGAACATTTAACGATGTATTATGTTGGTGATGATAGTGCAAATGGTTCTGAGTTTACTGAGATGAGAAAAAAAAATGCAGAATTTTGGAAGGAAGTAATGATTGAGGATATAAAAGCTATTGAGGGTATGCAAGAAGGTAGAAATTCACCAGTATATAATGGTGGGAATTTTTCACCGATAATGGATAACCCTACACATGAATTTCATAAATGGGTTGCAACAAACTTAGTTTAAAATGAAAATAATATTAATTATGGGTCTTCCAGGATCTGGCAAAACAACTTTAGCAAATGAAATTGCTCCATTACTAAATGCTAAAAGACTTAATGCTGATGAAGTTAGAAAAGAAGCTAATGATTGGGATTTTTCAAAAGAAGGCAGAACAAGACAAGCAAGTAGAATGGCAGATTTTGCAAAAAAATTAAAAGATGATGGAAATTATGTCGTAGCAGACTTTGTTTGCCCAACACCGGAGGCAAGAAACTTGTTTCCTGCAGATTATATAGTTTGGGTAAATACAATAAAAGAGGGACGTTTTGACGATACTAACAAAATGTTTGTAAAGCCTGAAAAATTTGATTGTCAGGTTACAACTCAAGATGCTAAACATTGGGCACCAATAATTATAAAGGAGATAAAATAATGGCGTACGAATGGGATAATAAAAAACCAACAGCACAAATGCTTGGCAGATGGCAACCATTTCATGATGGTCACTATGCTTTATTTCAAGAAATTATTAAAAAAACAGGTCAAGTTTGCATTCAAATAAGAGATGTTCAAGGTGTTGACGATAATCCGTTTGATTTTGACACAGTTAAAAAAAATATTGAAGAAAAGTTAAACCCAGAATTTGAAGGAAGATTTAAAATAATGATGGTTCCTAATATTACTAATATTTGTTATGGAAGAGGAGTTGGTTACAAAATAGAAGAAGTTGTTTTGTCAGAAGAAATTCAACAAATTTCTGCAACAAAAATTAGAGCCAAAATGAGAGAAGATGGCAAACTTAAGTAATATTAAAATTAAACTTTTAAATAAAGATATTGCTTCAATCATCATTAATGAGCCAAAAACCTATAACGCTCTTTCATTAAAAAATTTAGGAGATTTAATTAAAGCTTTTAAAAAACTAGATGAAAACAAAAATATTAAGGTAATAATTATCGAAGGGTCTGGAAAAGGTTTTAGTGCGGGTCACAATTTAAAAGAAGTAAGTGGATTAAAGAAAAGAGAAAAATATCAAAAACTTTTTAATCTTTGCTCAAAGTTGATGCTTCAAATAGTTGAAGGAAAAAAGCCAGTTATTGCAAAAGTTCATGGAGCAGCATTTGCAGCAGGTTGCCAGTTAGTTGCAAGTTGTGATCTAGCTTACAGTACTAATGATGCAATTTTTGCAACACCAGGTGTAAATATAGGCTTATTTTGTAGCACACCGATGGTTGCTGTTAGTAGAAAGGTTAATAGAAAAAGAATGATGCATATGCTGTTAACGGGAGAGCCTATTAAAGCAGATTACGCAAAAGAAATTGGACTAGTTAATAATCATTTTTCTAAATCAAAATTAAACAATGAAGTATTAAAAGTTGCTAAAACTATTGCTTCAAAATCAAGTCTTACAATTAAAATTGGAAAACAAACTTTTTATAATCAATTAGAAATGCCATTGAGAAAAGCTTACGCATACACTAGTAAAATGATGACTAAAAATATGATGGCAATGGATGCTAAAGAAGGCATATCAGCGTTTCTACAAAAGAGAAAACCTAAGTGGAAACATAAGTAGTGAACGATAAAATAAAAGAAATTCTCTCAAAGTATAAAACAATAGCGATGGTGGGTGTTAGTAAAGATGATAAAAAGCCATCAACAATAGTGATGAAGTATATGCAAAAATATGGTTTTAAAGTTATTCCAGTTAATCCAAGTGCCAAAGGTCAAAAGATTTTAGGAGAAGAGGTTTTTGAAAAACTTGAAGATATTAATATACCTATTGATATCGTAGATGTATTTAGACCATCATCTGAAGCTAACAAGTATGCTGAAGAGAGTGTTAAAATTGGAGCTAAAGTTCTTTGGTTACAACTTGGAATTAGAAGCATTGATGCTAAAGAATTAGTGGAGAGTAATGATATTGAGTATATTGAAAATAGATGTACAAAGATGGAATATCAAAAGCTTTTTTTAAATATAAACCCTGCTTTTCCAGTATTACAAAGTTAAATGAATATAGTTAATTTTACTCCAATCTCTGCATTTCTAGGTGGATCCTTAATTGGTTTAGCAGTAATTATTTTTTTTGTATTTAATGGTCGATTAATTGGAATAAGTGGAATTGCCAGTAATTTTTTAACTTCAAAAGATAATAGATTTGATAATTTTTTATTTTTAATTGGATTAATTATCGGACCTATTGTTTATAAAATATTTACTCAACAGGAAATCAATATCACAATTTCAAACTCATTTTATTTATTAGCAATTGCAGGCTTATTGGTTGGAGCTGGTACAAGAATAGGTGGTGGCTGTACTAGTGGACACGGCATCAGTGGTATTGGAAGATTTTCTTTAAGATCAATTATTGCAACAGTAACATTTATGATTGTTGGAATTTTAACTGTTTTGGTAAAAAATTTAATATGAATAAGATTATATCTTTAATTTGTGGAATAATTTTTGGAATAGGTCTTACTGTTTCACAGATGATAGATCCCGCTAAAGTCTTAGGTTTTTTAAATATTTTTGGAGAATGGGACCCATCATTAGCATTTGTTATGATTGGAGCTTTAATAATATCCTCACCATTTTTTCATTTATTTAAAAATAATAAGAAACCAATTTTTGCTGATAAATTTTCTTATTCAAATAATAAAGAACTAAATAAGAAATTAATTATAGGTTCATCACTTTTTGGTGCAGGCTGGGGCTTAGCTGGATTATGTCCAGGACCTGCAATAGCCTCACTGGCTTTATTAAATTTAAATTCTGTAAGCTTTGTAATTTTTATGTTTGTTGGGTTTTATTTGGTTAAATTATTAGATTTAACAATCCAAGCACGATGATAAAAATCATCTATATTTTTTTGAATTAAACTCTTAGCTAAATTATTAGCTTCAATCTCCTCAAAAGGTCCAAATTTTTTTTCTGTATCTTTAATGATAGTTTCAATTTTATTTGGATCTTTATGAATACCAGCAACTACGTAAAAATTTTTCATAGATTTTTAATTTTTCTAGTCTATACACCCTTAATGTAATGAAAAAAATATTTCTTTTATACGGGCACTATAATGAAAAGTCTTTTAATGCAGCTATTAGAGATACATTTATTAAAACAGCAGAAAAAAACGGTAATACAGTTGATTGTGTAGATTTATATAAAGATAAATTCAATCCAGTTTTTGCAGGTGAACAAGCTGGAGAAGACGTTCTAGATCATAGAAGACGTATTGAGAAATGTGATATTATTGTTCTAATTGCACCTATTTGGAACTTTAGAATGCCAGCTATTGTAGAAGGCTGGATAGATAAAGTTTTGTCACCCCCATGGGCTTACACATTTAAAAAATTAGTTGGAAATTATGGTTATCCAATGGGAAACTTAAAAGATAAAAAAGCTATAATCTTTTGTACCTATGGATCCCCAAGGTTAGCGGTTACAACATTTTTTTTAAATTTACCTATTAGAAGGCTAAAAAGAGGTGTGTTTCATATGTGTGGCATTTATAATATTGTATACAGAAGATATTTTGCAGTACCGTTTGTAACAGATGAAAAACGAAAAGAATTTCTTGAGGACGTTAAAAAGACAGCAAATAATATATAAAACCTTATTAATTTACTTTCTAAGTCTTACAATTTCACAAGCAGAATTAATAAAGCCTAATAGTAATATTGAGCCATACCAGGTTGTGGAAATTCAGTTGAAAAGTTTACAAAAAAACAACTCTCCCACTATAGATAATGGCATTGAACAAACCTGGGAATTTGCTCATCCTAGTAATAGAAAAAGCACAGGACCTTTAGATAGATTTAAGACCATGCTGAAGGGCAAGTCATATAAAATATTATTAGATCATTTAGATCATGAAATTGTTCAAGAAAACCTTAACAATTCAGTAGCCTTGTTTGAAGTTAGTGTTCTTGGAAAAGACAAATCCTATTACAAATTTAAATGGCAGGTTGAAAAGTATAAAATAGATGGTCCCTTCAAAGACTGCTGGTTGACCACAATGGTGTCCGCTCCAATGCCCCTAGGATCTTCAATTTAATTTAGAGGGTAAACGAATTTTGTTTCGTTCGTAATGAAAATTTAGTAGGAATCGTGTTAATGAAATCTAAAGCTAAAGTTGTTGTAGTTGGTGGTGGTGTAGTAGGAGTTAGTGCTCTTTATCACTTAGCAAAAAAAGGCTGGTCTGATGTTGTTTTAATTGAGAGAAAAGAATTAACATCTGGATCTACTTGGCATGCAGCAGGTCTACTTCCATTATTTAATATGAGTTATTCGGTTGGACAGCTTCATAAGTATGCAGTGGATCTTTATAAAAAATTAGAAGAAGAGACAGGACAAAATGTTGGTTTTAGTGTCGTATCAAATATTCGTTTAGCAAGCACTAAAGATAGAATGGATGAGTATCATCAATATGCAGGTGTTGCTCAAACAATTGGTGTGGATGTAAAATTTTTAACACCAGATCAAGTAAAAGAAATTTGGCCATTGTGCCGTACAGAAGATTTACTTGGAGCAATCCAACACCCTGAAGATGGATACATTCAGCCAGCTGACTTAACACAAGCAATGGCAACAGGTGCTAGAAATTTAGGTGCAGAGATTTATAGAAACACAGCTGTAGTTGGAATGAAACAAACTAAAGATGGCTGGATTGTTGAAACAGATAAAGGTGCTATTGAATGCGAACATGTAATTTCTTGTTCTGGAAACTTTGCTAGACAAACTGGAAAAATGGTTGGATTAGATATTCCAGTAATACCAGTTGAACACCAATATATTGTAACAGAACCTCATCCAGATATCGTAAAAAGAAAAAAAGATGGCTTACCTGAAATGGGAGTTTTAAGAGATAGCGACAGCAGATGGTATATGAGAGAAGAAGCAGGTGGATTAATATTAGGACCATACGAAGATGGTGCGCCAGCTTGTTATGTTGATGGGCCATCAAAAGATTCAGAGTATGAACTATTTCAAGAAGATTTAGATAGATTAGCACCGCATATAGAAGGAGCTATTCATCGTGTACCAGCTTTTGGAGAAGTTGGAGTTAAGAAAGTTTATAATGGTGCAATTTGTTATACACCAGATGGAAACCCAATTGTTGGACCTGCATGGGGATTGAAAAATTTTTGGATTAATGAAGGACACAGTTTTGGAATAACTGCAGCAGGAGGAGCGGGTTGGCAACTTGCAGAATGGATAATTGATGGTGAGCCAACAATAGATATGCTTGGAGTTGAACCAAGAAGGTTTGGTGATTATGCAACAAAATCTTATTTAAAAGAAAAAAATGAAGAAGCTTACAATCATGTATTTAAAGTTCACTACCCAGATGAAGAAAGAGAGGCTGCTAGAGAATTAAGAACATCACCTTGTTATGACAGAATGAAAGCATTAGGTGCAGTATTTGGTCAAAAATTTGGTTGGGAAAGACCTAACTTCTTCGCAATCGATGGGATGGAGCAAAAAGATGATTGGTCATTTAGAAGATCAAAATGGTTTAAAGCAATTGAGCAAGAATGCAAAAATGTAAAAGAGAATGTTGGTCTTTTAGATATGACGGCATTTGCTAAATGTAGAATTAAAGGACCTGGTGCTGAAGAGTTTTTAGATTATTTAGTTGCAAACAAACTTCCTAAAAAAATTGGAAGAATTGGATTATGTCATGCACTTAATACTAAGGGTGGAGTGCACTCTGAATTTACAATCATGAAAGAAGCTGATGGAAGTTACTATTTAGTTTCTGCAGGAGCAAACCAAAGATTAGATCATGACTGGATTCAAAAGTGGATGCCAACTGATGGTAGTGTTCAATTTGAAAATTTAACAAACAGTATGGGAGTTCTAGTTGTATCTGGTCCTAAAGCTAGAGAACTAATGAAAAGAGTTTCAAGAGATGATTTTTCAAATGAAAATTTTAAATGGTTGAGTGCAAAAAATATTGATGTTGGTAATGCACCAGTTAACGCTATGAGAGTAAACTTTGTAGGTGAGCTTGGCTGGGAATTGCATCATCCAATTGAATATCAAAATCACATCTTTGATAGATTAATGGAAGCTGGAAAAGATTTAGGTCTTAAGCCTTATGGAATTAGAGCAATGAATAGTTTGAGACTTGAAAAATCTTATAAACTTGTTGGCACAGAATTATCAATTGAATATTCACCTTACGAATCTGGGTTAGATAGATTTGTTCATCCCAACAAAGGAAATTTTATAGGATTGGATGCTTTGAATAAATGGAGAGAAAAAGGATTTTCAAATCAATTGGTTACCTTGGAAGTTCACAATATAGAGGATGCAGATGTTTTAGGGAATAATCCAATTTATGATAATGAAAAAGTTATAGGACGTGCAACTGGTGGAGATTTTGGATTTAGACTTGGAAAATCAATCGCATTAGGAATGGTCAAACCAGAGATTGCGACACCAGGGCAAAAATTGAAAATTGATATTCTTGGTAAAATGTACGATTGTACAATTTTAGAAGAAAGCCCATATGATCCTGAAAACAACTTATTAAGAGCATAATGAAAATATTAGTCGCTGTAAAAAGAGTTATTGATTACAATGTTCAAATCAGAGTTAAAGAAGATGGCACAGGAATTGTTACGGATAATGTTAAGATGTCAACCAACCCACCTGATGATAATGCAATTGAAGAGGCTGTAAAAATTAAAGAAGCAGGTAAAGCAACTGAAATAGTTGCGGTTACTATTGGTGAAGAAAAAGCACAAGAAACAGTTAGAAAAGCATTAGCTGTTGGTGCTGATCGAGGAATTCATGTTAAAGTAGATGGCGTAGTCGAACCCTTAGCAGTAGCTAAAATATTACAAAAAATTGTTGATAAAGAAAAACCTGATCTAGTATTTATGGGTAAACAAGCAATTGATGATGATTGCAACCAAACAGGACAAATGTTGAGTGCTTTATTGAACTGGCCTCAAGCAACTTTTGCATCAAAAATTGACATTAAAGACAATAAATTAGAAATAATTAGAGAAATTGATGAAGGCTTAGAAACTATTAAAGTTAACGTTCCAGCGGTAGTTACTTGTGATTTAAGATTAAATGAACCGCGTTATGCATCTCTACCAAATATTATGAAAGCTAAGAAGAAACCAATAGATCAAATGACAGCTGCAGATTTAGGTGTTGATGCAACACCAAGAGTTCAACAAATTAAAGTTGAAGAGCCACCAAAAAGAAAAGCTGGAATTAAAGTATCAAGTGTAGCTGAACTTGTGCAAAAGCTTAAAAATGAGGCGAAAGTTATATAATGTCAATTTTATTAATTGTTGAACATAACAATAAAGAATTAAGACCATTTACTCTTAACGCTATTACAGCTGCCTCTCAAATTGATGGCGATGTTCATGCATTACTAATAGGAAACAATTGCTCTGATGTTGCAAAAGTTTTATCTGAAATACCCTTGGTTAAAAAAGTAATACAAGTTGAAGCCACTCATTACGAAAATTTTCTACCGGAAAATTTTGCACCATTGATTGTTAAAGTTTCTGAAAATTATTCCCATGTAATTAGTTCGGCTAATACATTTGGTAAAAACTTAATGCCAAGAATAGCAGCTTTAATGGACACATCACAAGTTAGTGACATAATCAAAGTGGTATCTCCAGATACATTTATCAGACCTATTTATGCGGGAAATGCATTTGCAACTGTAAAAAGCACTGATGCAAAAAAATGTGTAACTATTAGACCAACTTCATTTGAACCTTGTGAAACTTCAGGTGGATCAGCACCCATTGAAAAAATGGATTCGGTAAAAGAGTTTACGTTATCTAAATTTATTAAAAGAGAAGAAGTTAAATCAGATAGACCAGAACTTGGAACTGCAAGAATTGTGATCTCAGGTGGAAGAGGTATGCAAAATGGTGACAATTTTAAATTAATTACTGATATTGCAGATAAATTAAATGCTGCAATAGGAGCTTCGCGTGCAGCTGTTGATGCAGGTTACATAAGTAACGAACATCAAGTTGGTCAAACGGGTAAAGTTGTAGTGCCAGATCTATATATTGCAGTTGGTATTTCTGGAGCAATTCAACATTTAGCTGGTATGAAAGAAAGTAAAATTATTGTCGCAATAAACAAAGATGGAGAGGCACCTATTTTTAGTGTTGCTGATTACGGTTTAGAAGCTGATTTGTTTGAAGCCCTTCCTCAATTCCTAGAAGAATTGAATAAATTAAACACTATACAAAAATAACAAATAATATAAAAAATTACCATATGCCTAGAGAAGCAATGGAGTATGACGTGGTAATTGTTGGTGGTGGCCCATCAGGACTATCGACTGCTATTAAACTCAAACAATTAGATCCAGAATTAAATATTTGCCTACTAGAAAAAGCATCCGAAATAGGAGCTCATATTTTAAGTGGCAATGTTTTTGAAACTAGAGCATTAGATGAGTTATTACCAAACTGGAAAGAACTTAATTCACCTATAAAAACTAAGGTTTCTAAAGAAAAATTCTTATTTTTAGGAAAATCTAAATCATTAAGCTGGCCAACATGGCTGCTGCCATCGGTTCAGCAAAATCATAATAATTACATAATTAGTTTAGCAAATCTATGTAGATGGCTAGCAGAACAAGCAGAAGCTTTAGGTGTTGAAATATTTCCAGGTTTTCCCGCAAGTGAAATTTTATACAATGAAGATGGATCTGTTAAGGGAGTTGCAACTCAAGACATGGGAGTCGATAAAAATGGAAATAAAAAAGATGGCTTTGAACCAGGCATAGAACTGTTAGGAAAAGTTACTGTGTTTGCAGAAGGATGTAGAGGACATCTTGGAAAACAATTAATAGAAAAATATAATTTATCAGAAGGTAAAGATCCTCAACAATATGGAATTGGGTTTAAAGAAATTTGGGAAATCAGTGAAAAAAATCATGAAGAGGGAATGGTTATGCATACCGCAGGTTGGCCACTCGATAACAATACTTATGGTGGCAGCTTTATGTATCATGCAGAAAACAAACAAGTTTTTTTAGGATATGTAATTGGTCTTGATTATAAAAACCCACATCTTTCACCGTTTGATGAATTTCAAAGATTTAAAACTCACCCTGCAATTAAAAAGATAATTGAAGGTGGAAAACGTATTTCATATGGAGCAAGAGCTTTAATTGAAGGTGGACTTCAGAGTTTACCAAAAATGTTTATGCCTGGAGCTTTATTAATTGGTTGTGATGCGGGAACTTTGAATATGCCTAAGATTAAAGGATCACATACTGCAATGAAAAGTGGAATGATTGCTGCAGAAACAATAAACGAACATTTAAAAGAAAATAAAGATTTATCAATTTATGAGGATAAATTTAAAAAAAGTTGGATTTATGAGGAGCTCTACCAAGCTCGAAATGTTAAACCAAGTTTTAGCTGGGGTTTAATTCTTGGAATAATATTTACAGGAATTGATCAAATATTATTTAGAGGAAAATTACCTTTTACCTTAAGACATAAGCATGCTGACCATGAAACATTAAAACCAGCAAATGAAATGCCAAAAATTGATTACCCTAAACCAGATAATGTGATTACATTTGATAAAACAAGTTCTGTTTATTTAACAGGAACAAATCATACCGACAATCAACCTGTACACTTACAATTAAAAGATCCGAACTTACCGATAAATTATACTTTAGAAAAATTTGATGAACCTGCTCAAAGATATTGCCCCGCAGGCGTTTATGAAGTTCAAAATGAAAATGGTGTAAATAAATTTGTTATAAATTCTCAAAATTGTATTCATTGCAAAACTTGTGATATTAAAGAACCTTCTCAAAATATTACTTGGGTAACACCCGAAGGAAGTGGTGGGCCTAAATATGGAAATATGTAGTTAAAAGGATAAGATAATACCGGCAACAATAATTAAGCAAGACGTTAATCCAGCAAAAACTAGGTTTGTTAGATTTTCTTTTTCTTTTTCTTTTCTAGCTCTATTTAAGAGAATATTTATATCAACTCGACCTACTGATGAAACTTCCTCACTCTTTTCAGGGGTTGCTAAAGGAGGAAGATCATTTAACTCTGTAGAACTTATTTTTTCAGCACTCATGTAGATAATAAACCATCAAAATACAAACAACACAAATCACTAGATGTTCATTTTGGGTTGACTCTTGCTTAAATCATGTCCATTTTGGGTGGAAATATAATTTTATGAAGAAATTATTACCTGAAATATCAAAGCAAATTCGGAGTAAGAATATAAGAGAAGTAATTGAGAAAAACTTTGTTTCGATAATGCCTGTTTGGGTACCACTACAATTAGCTTGGGTTAATAATGTTTACAGAACTTTTCATGATTATGAAAAATTTATGATCATTATGCATTTATTAATGAACACATTTGAAGCTTATTCAAAGAATTTTGTGAAGTTAAATTATGAGGAGTATTTTGATCAAAATGAGGTTGAAATAGAAACAATAAATGTAATAGAGATATCCAAATCACTTAATATACCAAAAGAAACTACTAGAAGAAAAATTAATGAATTAGAAGAAATCGGTGTAATAAAAAGAGTAAATAGAAAGATTATAATTGATAGAAACACTTGGCCAAGCATTAAACCTGAAGAAACAGTAAAAAGAATGACGAGATTTTTATCAACTCTTTCAAATGTATGTGTTGAAGAAGGGATAATATCAGAACCATTCAGCAGTGAACGTTTAACAGAAACAAGCAAGGAATATTTTTCATTTGTTTGGAAACTTTATTATGAAATGCAAATGCCTATGTTATTAGGATATAAAAAAGTTTATGGCGATCTAGAATCCTTTCATATTCATGGCATTTGTTTAGTCAATCACGCTTTGCACTCAAAAAAAAATGATAATAGTGAAATGAATAAAGAATTTTACTTAGAAAAGTACTTCTTTGCTGAGCAAAAGGATGAAGTAGGTGTTAACGCAATGTCTATCTCAGATATTACAGGTATCCCAAGAGCTACAGTTATTAGAAAATTAAATATATTATTAAAACAAAAATTTTTAACAATAGATAGTAAAAAACATTATTCTATAACAGGAGTTTACCAAAAAAAAATATTAGACGTACAAAAAAACACCCTAAACAACTTATCTAAATTTTCTGCACGTATTTATAATTTAAGTTTAATGAAAGATAATTAAATTAATTAAGATAAATCAATAGCATTTTTCTTTAAAACCTCCATTGAAACAAGCTTTAAAGTTTTTTCATGTGTTCTTTTTAAATAAACAGGGCATGGTTTTCCAGCATCAGCAGCTCTTGCATACCAACTAGCACATACACACCAACCATCTCCAGCTTTTAGACCTGGAAACCCAAATTCAGGATGAGGAGTTATTAAATCATTCCCAGCTTCTTTACACCACTCTAAAAATTCTGTTGTAACCTTTGCACAAACTGTATGAACACCGTGATCATTTTCATCAGTACTACAACAACCATCTCTATGCCATCCAGTTAAAGGATCGTTAGAACACTCTTCTAGATCTTCACCTAGAACATTTTTTTGATTGTCACTCATTTAAATTTTTGTAGGATTAGGTTGACCTTTATAGACAACCTCTGGATCAAAAGATTTTTCTTTTTCTTCAAATTTCATTTCAATTTCTCTACCATTTTCAATTGGGCCGAGTGGAATTGATCTATAGAAACACGATCTATAACCAACATGACAGCTTGAACCATCTCCAATATCAACCGTTAACCAAATAGAGTCTTGATCATCATCAATTCTAATTTCAGTTACTTTTTGAGTAAAGCCACTAGTTTTGCCTTTGTGCCAAATTTGCTGTCTAGATCTACTAAAATAATGAGCTTCTTTAGTCTCAATGGTTTTTTTAAAAGCTTCAACATTCATGTAACCATGCATCAAAACATCTTTAGTTTTTGAACACATTGTAATAACTGGAATTAATCCATCATTATCAAATTTTGGTGAAAGGAGTTTGCCCTCTTCGATTTCAACTATATTTTCTCTTTTTTTAAACATAATTAGGTAATTATGTAGCATATTGTTAGATATATTAAATATTTTAAAAACAATGATTTACTGTATAAAGTTGCCTTATGAAATTAGTCGAAGACACAGATAGCAAGATTTTAGATACCAAAAAAGTTTCTGACAAAGAAGCTGAAGAGGCTTTTAAAACTATTTTAACTTGGATGGGTGAAGACCCTAGTAGAGAAGGGTTATTAGAAACTCCAAAAAGAGTTGTTAAAGCATTTAAAGAATATTTTGGTGGATACACTGAAGATGCTGAAAAAATTTTAGAGAAAACTTTCGGCGATGTTGAAGGTTATGATGACATGGTTGTTGAAAAAAATATTTCAGTATCAAGTCATTGTGAACATCATATGGCACCAATAGTTGGTACAGCACATGTTGCTTATATTCCAAATGAAAGAGTTGTAGGTTTAAGTAAACTTGCAAGAGTAGTAGAAGTTTTTTCAAAAAGATTACAGACACAAGAAAGATTAACAATGCAAGTTGCTCAAGCTTTAATGACTTCATTAGATGCAAAAGGAGTTGCTGTTACAATTGATGCAGCACACCAATGTATGACGATGAGAGGTATTAAAAAAGAAAATGCAACAACGGTTACAAATTATTTCTTAGGGGAATTTAAAAAAGATTTAAGTGTTCAGAATAGATATTTGAGATTTATTAGTAAGTAACCTTCTTAAGGAGGAAAAGCATGTCAGATAATTTTAAAGCACTAGTTGTCAATCAAGAAAGTGAAAATTTTACACGAGAAGTAAAATCAATAGATAAATCATTTTTAAAACATGGCGATGTACTTGTTCAAGTAGATTATTCAGACTTAAACTATAAAGATGCACTTATTTTAAATAATGGGGCAAAATTAGTAAAAGAATTTCCACATATCCCAGGAATTGATTTCGCAGGCACTGTTTTAGAAAGTGATAATTCTAAATTTATAAAAGGGGATGAAGTAATCCTTACAGGTTGGAGAGTTGGCGAAATTTACTTTGGTGGCTATTCTCAGTTTGCTAAAGTTAATGGAGATTACTTAGTTAAAAAACCAAAAGATATCTCATCTAAACAAGCAATGATCTTAGGGACTGCTGGATTAACAGCATTGTTATGTTCTTTTGCAATCAAAGCTAGAGAAGAACTTTTGTTAGGTGAAAAAGTAAAAGATGTTTTAGTTACTGGTGCATCCGGTGGTGTTGGAAGTATTGCAGTGATGATTTTAAATAAATTTGGTTATGATGTTACAGCTGTTACTGGAAAGGCAGAAAATGAAAAATATTTAAGATCATTAGGCGCTAAAAATATAATAAATAAAGCAGATTTAGATAAAGACGCTAGACCATTAGACAAAGGTTTATGGGACGGTGTTGTTGATACTGTTGGTGGAAAGATACTTGCTAATGCGCTTGCACAAACAAGAGACAATGGAATTGTTGCAGCCTGTGGAAACGCCTCTGATTATAAATTAAATACAACAGTTATGCCTTTTATTATTAGAGGTGTTAAACTTTGGGGAATTAACTCGGTTACAGCATCGATTAAAAGAAGGGAGTTTGTTTGGAATGAAGTTAAAAGTCTTATTGATTTTGAACAATTAGAAAAATCAATTAAAACTGTGAGTTTAGAAGATTTAATAGATATATATCCGAAAATGCTAAAAGGTGAGACATCTGGACGATATATTGTTGATCTTAATAAATAAATGGATTGGGATAAACTAAAAATATTTCATGCAGTTGCAGAAGCTGGAAGCTTTACTAACGCAACAATAAACCTAAACTTAAGTCAGTCAGCAATTAGCAGACAAATTCAATCTTTAGAACAAGATCTTAAAGTACAACTCTTTGAAAGACACGCAAGAGGTCTTACATTAACTGAAAATGGTGAATATTTATTTAAAACAGCTCATGATGTAATTAGTAAATTAAAAGAAGTTGAATCTACTTTGGGAGATCAAAAAAATAAACCAACTGGTAAATTAACCATTACAACAGTTAGAAGTTTTGGTACCCATTGGTTAACACCTCGTATTCAAGAATTTATGACTTTAAACCCTGAAATAGAAATTGAATTAATTTTTGAAGATAGGGAATTAGACTTAAGTACGAGACAGGCAGATATAGGTATTTTCATGAGAAGACCTAAGCAGCTTAATTATATTCAAAAAAAATTAGTGGATTTAAAATATTATATTTATGGTTCTAATAAATATTTAGAAAAACATGGGATGCCTAAAACTATTTCAGACCTTAATAAACATAAATTCATTTCATTTGGAAAAGGAGCACCATCTCCTGTCTATGATCCAGATTGGGCTTTAAAACTTGGAATTAAAGATGGTAAAAAAAGAAAACCAGTAATGAAAGTTAATAGTGTTATGGGTTTACTTTTAGCAGTTGAAGCTGGTGTAGGTCTTGCAGCACTTCCAGAGTATTTAGTTTCAAATTCAAATAATATAATAAAAGTACTTCCTAGTTCGGAAGGACCTATAACAGAGGCTCACTTTGTCTATCCTCAATCACTTAAAAACACAGCAAGAATAACCGCTTTTAGGAACTTTTTGTTTAGTAAAATTGGTGATTGGAAGTCTTAATTAACTAGACTTATCATTAACATAAACTGAAACACCTCTAGAATTGATATCTACATCAAATTTTTTGTGTAAAGGTGGAAACGCTCTTTGTGGACAATCCAATCTATCACAAGTTCTGCAAGATACACCAATGGGAATTTCTGTAGTTTTATCACTTACATTAATGTTTTCAGTGTACACAAAATCTTTTGCATACTTTGCGTCACAACCTAGTCCAATTGATAAAATACTTTTTGATTGACCAAATCGTCCGACACCTTTTTCAACTGTTCTTGCAATACACACATATTTTTCACCATTAGTCATTTTACTAACTGCTGCTTGAATAACACCGGGTCTTGTGAAGGCTGAATAAACATTCCATCTAGGACATGCACCACCATATCTTGGTATATCAATTCCTGATAATGAAAATCTTTTTGAAATATTTCCAGCCATATCAACTCTTAACATGTGAAAAGGAATTCCAGGTAATTTTGGGTCTTGTAAACATGTTACACGGTGAGCAACTTGCTCAAAAGAAGTTGCAAATGTATTTTGTAAAAGTTCCAAGTCATATTTTAATTTTTTACATTCAGCATGAAAGGGCTTGTAAGGCATTAAAATTGCAGCACCACAATAATTCAATAATGCAACTTTAGTTAATTTTTTAGACTCATCTGATGGAAAAGAAAATTTTGATAAATAAATATCAATATCTTTCATTGCTCCTTCTTGAGCTATCTGAGCTGCTGCATGAAGTTTTTTTGTTTCTAGGGAACTATAATCACTTAACAAAAGTTCTTTTTTGCTCTTATTATAGATTTTAGAAAAAGGCTTTCCTTCTTCAGGTAAAATATCTTTTACTGTAATTGAATATTCTTTATTTAAATACTCACATAACGCAATATATCGAGTTCTATTATTTTTTTGAATTTTATCAAAAACTTTATTTGCAAATTCTTCTAATTTTGGAAAATAGTTTTTATGCTGTTGAAGAAAATCAGATATTACTTCGCCAGGAAAAGAGTTTTTTCTATTATCCACTATCTTACCTGAAATTTTTTCTATTTTATCAATTAGTTCGTGATCTTTCTTTTTAAGAATATCTCCTAATCTAACAAGGGCTCTACCGATCTTTGGGTTTGTGCCAACAAGGTCTTTAACTTCAGGACCAAGAATATCTAAGTCTTCAAATAATTTATCATCTAAAATTTCTGAAATTGTATTTTCTAAATTAATATCTGATTTTGAAGTTAAGTCTGAAAGTTGAATATTTAATTTTTCACAAACCTTAAGTAATAAATCTCCATCTATTTTTCTTTTTCCACTTTCAATTAAATTCAAATAGCTTGGAGAAATTCCTAGATCCTCTGAAAGTTTATTAGCTTGCAGTCCTAACTGCCTTCTAAAAGCTTTTATTTTTGGACCTATTTTAATATCTAATTGACTCATATAAGTTATTTGTAAATTTTGTAAATTTTAATTTACAATAAATTATGTTGTTTTACAAGGTTTTTAACGATTTTGTTGGAATTTGTAAATTTAGTAAATTATAAAGTTTACATGGACGATAAAATTAAAAATACTGAAAATGAAGCTCAAATCATAAGAGAAGAAGACATTTCTCAATATAATGCAAAAGGCATTTATATAAGAGATGATCACTGTGATTGGGGCTCAAGTGGAATGGATGCTTTAGTTGATCAAATCAACGACAGTAATTAATTCGTTCACTTAAAATATTTTCACAACATAACAGTAAAGGACTAAATGAGTGCTGAGAACATCTCATACGATTTAAAAAGATTTGCAGGAATTAAAAGAGATTATACCCCAGAAGAGGTTGAGAGATTAAGAGGTTCATTTAAAATTGAATACTCTATGTGTAAACACCAATCCAAAAAATTATGGGATTTGTTAAATTCAGAAAATTATATTAATACATTGGGATCTCTATCGGGAAACCATGCTATTCAACATGCAAAAGCTGGATTAAAAGCAATTTATTTAAGTGGATGGCAAGTAGCAGCTGATGCAAATACGGCTGGTGAAATGTATCCAGATCAATCCTTATATCCATATGATAGTGCGCCAAAATTAGTTGAGTCGATGAATAATGCATTAATTAGAGCAGATCAAATTCAGCATATGGAATTACAAGATGGTGAAATGAAATCAAATGATAGAACAGATTATATGTTGCCTATTATTGCAGATGGTGAAGCAGGTTTTGGTGGTCCATTAAATGTTTTTGAATTAGCAAAAAAATTTATTAAAGCAGGTGCGGCTGGAGTTCACTTTGAAGATCAATTAGCTAGCGAAAAAAAATGTGGCCATATGGGTGGAAAAGTTTTAGTTCCAACTGGCACTATGATTAAAAACTTAAAAGCTGCAAGACTTGCAGCGGATATCGCAGATGTACCCTTAATAATTTTAGCAAGGACTGACGCTAATGCTGCAAAATTAATTACGAATGATTTTGATGAAAATGATAAACCATTTTTAACTGGTGAAAGATCACCAGAAGGTTTTTATTATGTTAAACACGGAATTGATCAAGCAATTTCCAGAGGTTTAGCATACGCGCCTTATTCAGATTTAATCTGGTGTGAAACTGCAACACCAAACTTAGAAGAGGCAAAAAAGTTTGCAGATGCAATTCATAAAAAGTTTCCTGGTAAATTATTAGCTTACAATTGCTCCCCCTCATTCAATTGGAAAAAGCATTTATCAGATGCTGAGATTGCAACATTTCAGCAAAAAATTAGTGAGATGGGATATAAATTCCAATTTATAACTCTTGCAGGATTTCATACTCAAAATATTGCAATTTTTGAACTTGCTGAAAAATATAAAACAGAAGGAATGACTGCTTATTCTAAAATCCAAGAGCTTGAGTTTGCTAGAGAAAAAGATGGCTATACAAGTGTTAAACACCAACGAGAAGTTGGAACATCTTATTTTGATGCAGTTTCAAATACCATAAGTAGTGGAAAAAGTTCTACAACTGCTATGGCAGGATCAACAGAATCTGAGCAGTTTTAATTAGTCTTTAATAACCTTTCTAAATATGATTATATATTTAGATGCTTATAAGTAGTATACTTTTAGTCATTCTTTATATTTCTCACAGATACATTGTTGCTTGGATTATCTACTACAATAAGACAGATGAACGTTTTGGTAATTCTGTATGGCGTTGGTCATATGACTATCAAGTAATTGGAGAAAGAGATGTTTCAGACCTTGATGATAAGCCATTTGTAAGAAAAAGAAGAGTTAGAAACCGGGCTGTCTCAATAATGTACTGCAATTTCTTTATAGGGTTTTATGCATTCATGTCTTTCCTAAGTAATCTGCTTATCCGGATATTAACTTAATTAACCATTGTAAACTGCGTCAATAAATGCGATTGATAATCATTCGCAATGTTAATAATAAGCATTCTAAACTAATCAAGGGTAAAAAATAAAGGAAAAAATGAAAAAAATTATACTTATTATATTAACCTTGAGTTTTTTTAAAAGCATGACATTAGCTAATGAAGTTAATGTTTTTAGTGCAAGACATTACGATTCAGATATCCAGCTTTACAATAAATTTACATCTCAAACTGGAATTAAAGTGAATGTCATATCCGGCAAAGATAAATCTCTTCAAAAAAGAATTATAGAAGAAGGAAAAGATTCAAAAGCTGATCTTTATATTACAGCTGATGCTGGAAAGTTAGGACTTTTCGATTTAAAAGGGATGTTTCAAAACTCTATGTCGCCAGCAATTAAATCTGCAGTACCGGCAAACTTTAGATCTAAAAATTGGACAGGAATAGCTAAAAGAGCACGAATAATTTATTACTCTCCAGAGAGAGTAAGTGACAATGATCTTAATGGATTGACTTATGAAGGTCTTGCTGATCCTAAGTGGAAAGGTAGAATTGTTATAAGACAATCTAATAATATTTATAATCAATCTCTAGTAGCTTCATTAATAGATAATAATGGAAAAGAGAGAACTACTATTTGGGCAGAAAATTTGGTTAAGAATATGGCTAGAGACTCAAAGGGAAATGATAGAGCTCAGATTTTAGCTGTAGCAGCTGGCGAAGCTGATATTGCTGTTGCAAATACTTATTATTACGCACTTATGCTTTCTGGTAGTAAAGGTGCAGAGCAACAAGAGGCTGCAAAAAAAGTATTACCATTTTTCCCAAATCAGGGTGATAGAGGAACACATATGAATATTAGTGGAGGTGGAATATTAAAATATGCTCCAAATAAAGATAACGCAATTAAACTGTTAGAGTTTTTATTAACTAAAGATGCTCAACAACATATTGTTAATAATACGTATGAATATCCAATGATTGAAGGTGTTGAGCCTCATGGATTAATTACACAAATGGGGTTTAATTTTAAACAAGACCTTAAAACTAAAGTAGCTAATTACGGAAAAAATCAAGCTATCGCATTAGAGATAATGCTTAACGCGAAGTGGAAATAAAGAGGTTATAACACAGCGCGCTTTTAATATTAAGTTAATTACCCTGCTTGATGTTATTAGTGCGTTGTTAAAAAATGGGTAATAAGATTAACATTTGGTATTTTAGTTCTTTTGTCATATCCATAATTGTAGCTGTACCCATTATAACTGTATTCAGTAGTTTCTTTGAAACAACTGGAGGCTATGTAACAGTTTTAAAAAATACTTTTCTTTTAGATTATATTTATAATTCATTAATACTTTTGACAGGTGTTTTAACCTTAACTTTTATTATAGGAGTTGGTTGTGCTTATTTAGTTTCATTTTATAAATTTCCTGGTGTTAATTTCTTTAAATGGGCTTTAATCCTATCTTTTGCAGTACCAGCCTATATTTATGCATATTCATTAACTGCTTTTTTTGAAAACTATGGAACGGCTTTTTCAATTTTAAAAAACTTATTGGGCGAGGGAAATTACAACGCTCATATTCCAAAGTTTGATGGAATGTTAGGCGCAATAATTTCAATATCATTTTCGTTATTTGGTTATATTTACGTATTAACTAGAGCATCATTTCATTATCAGTCACAAAACTTAATAGAACTTGGTAAAAACCTTGGCTTTTCTAAGCAAAAATCATTTTTTAAGATAATCTTACCTTCAGCAAGACCTGCAATAGTTGCTGGCCTTTCGTTGGTTGCGATGGAGACCTTATCAGATTTTGGTTCTGTTTCATTTTTTGGAGTGTCGACTTTAACAACAGGTATTTATAATGCATGGATATCTTTTGACGATCTTACTTTAGCAAATAGGTTATCATCTTACTTGTTAATTTTTATACTTGGACTTTTTGTTATAGAAAATCTATCTAGAAAAAAAGCTCAATATCACACATCATCAAAAGGAGGGTTTAAATCAAAATCTGTAGTTCATTTATATAATTATAAATCAATTTTAGCGTTTTTATTTTGTACGTTAGTATTTTTCTTAAGCTTTTTATTTCCAGTTTTTCAAATGTTATATTGGACAATTATTTTTCCAAAACACTTTTTAGATTTAAATTTAATTGAATTATTCTCAAATACAATGTTGTTAGTTTTTTTATCGTGTTGCTTATTAATATTATTAGCCTTTATTTCAAACTATGGAAACAGAGTTTCAAAAAGTAAATTTTTAGAAGCATTAAATACATTTTCTATTTCTGGATATGCAATACCTGGAATTATTTTAGCAGTTGCTTTTATAACATTTATTTCATGGTTAGATCTAAATATGATTAATTATCTTGGAACAGAAACGATTAAACCTATTTTTATTGGATCAATTTTTGGTCTGATTTTAGTTTACTTTATAAGATTTTATTCCTTAGCAAATAATGGAATTAAATCTGGCTACCTAAAGATTAATTATTCTATAGATGAAAGTGCTTATCTTCTTGGTTATTCAAAACTTAAAACATTTAAAAATATTCATGTTCCTTATTTAAAGAATTCTGTTTTATTAATAGGTATTTTGTTAACTATAGAGATAATTAAGGAATTACCCATTACTCTAATTATGAGACCATTTAATTTTGAAACCTTTGCAACAAAAGCATACATTTATGCTTCCCAAGATTTACTTGAAGCTGCAGCGGCCCCATCATTACTGCTTATTCTTATTGCAAGTTGCTTTATTTTAATTACATCTAGATATATCCTTAAGGATTAAAATTATGACAAAAAATTTTTTAGAAATAAATAATGTAACATTTGCAGCAAGTGCTCAGAGCAAAGTAAATAATGTGTCTCTTACAATCGAAAATCAAGGAGACATTGTTTGTTTATTAGGCCCATCAGGTATTGGTAAAACTACTATTCTTAGAACAATTGCAGGTTTGGAAAAAATACAATCAGGAAAGATTATCTTAAAAAATAAAATCTTATCATCTGATAAAACTCATATTGAACCTGAAAATAGAAATATTTCTATGGGGTTTCAAGACAATTCACTTTTTCCCCATTATACGGTTTTAGAAAATATAAAATTTGGTGCTGATAGAAATAAAAAGAAGAAGAAAGGCTTAAATTTAAATGAAATAAATAAGCTTCTTCATATCGAACACATTGCTGATAAATATCCACATCAGATAAGTTCTGGAGAAGCTCAAAGAGCTTCATTAGCAAGGTCTTTGCTATCTAATCCTGATTTATTGTTATTAGATGAACCTCTTTCAAATGTTGATCAGAACTTTAAAGAAGAAATACAGGTTAAATTAAAGCAAATTTTAACAGAACATAAAATTACAACAATTATTGTAACGCACGACTCATACGAAGCTTTTTATTTGGGAACAAAATGTGGAATAATTTTAGATGGTCAACTTAAACAATACGATGATCCGTATAATGTTTACCATTTTCCAAACTCAATAGAGGTGGTTAATTTTTTAAATCGAGGCATATTAATCCCAGCAAAAGTTACAGGTGAAAATAGTTTAGAAAATGATGATCTTGGAACAATAACTGGAGATTTTATAAAACATTATCCAAAAGGGTCTGAAGTTCAACTTTTATTGCAGCCTGAAGATCTAGAACATGATGATCAAAGTAACTTAAAATTAGAAGTAGTAGATAGAAAATTTAGGGGAACAAATTTTATCTACACCCTTAAAACTACAAGTAATAGATTAGTACCTGTTTTTGTTCATTCACATCATATTCATCAGCATGAAGTTGACGAAAAATTTGGTATCAAGCGTCCTATTAATATTGATCATATAGTTTGTTTCTAATACAAAATCTTAAATTAAAATGAATAATAGATTAAAAACATTATCCAAAGGGATTATTGATGTAAGTCCTTTAATGATACCGGTAGTTCCATTTGGAATTATATATGGTGTTATTGGAATGGAGCTAGGTTTGAGCGCGTATATGACATTTGGTATGTCTATTATAATTTTTGGTGGAGCCTCTCAAATTGTCTTATTGCAATTATTTTCTGGAGGTGCATCATCATTAGTTGCAATAACATCAGTTACGGCAGTAAACTCTAGACATTTATTGTACGGTGCAGTTTTTTCTGAATATCTATCTCACTTAAGGCTTACTTGGAAAATTATATTATCCTATGTGTTAATTGATCAAGCGTTTGCGGTCTCAAATATTTATTTTAAGAAAAATTTAAATAATAAGTATAAACATTATCACCTATTAGGTGCTGGATTTACTTGTTGGACAATTTGGCAAATTTCAACAATTTTAGGAATAGTTCTTGGATCAGTAGTACCTGAAGAGTTAGGGTTAAGTTTTACGATTTCCTTAACCTTTCTTGCTTTGTTGATTAATGATTTTAGAAAATTTAAGAACGTAATTGTAATGCTAGTATCAGGTATTGTGGCAACCATTGGTTATAATGCTATTCCATTTCAAGCTTACATTATTGTAGCAGCACTATCAGCCTTATCAGTTGCTACTATAATTACATTAATTGATAAGAAGAAAAAATAATGCATTGGACAACAATTATATACTGTGGAATTTTGACTTATATGACAAGATTTTCTATGATCTTTTTTTTAAAGAGAGATATTTTGAATGAAAAGACAAAAAAAGTTTTATCCTATGTTCCATCAGCTATTTTTCCAGCAATAATATTTCCTCCTATATTTCTTAATGCTACAGGGTCTATAGACATTGATAGTAATCCAAAATTACTAGCAGCCATATTTGCCATTATCGTTGGTTATTTTAGCAGAAGTATTATTGTTACAATTTTAGCAGGCCTAGCTTCTTACTGGTTTCTAATTTTTGTATATTATCAATAAAAAAGCCTATATTTACTCCCAAAATGTTTGCAAAAGTTAAAATTAACAATGAGTTATTGGGCATACTATATATGCTTTTATGTCAGTTTTCATTTGCAACAAATGATGCTTTTGTAAAAAATATATACCAACACTACAATGAAATATTTGTTTTAAATCAAATAATTTTTATAAGAGGGATCTTTACACTACTATTTATTTTATTATTTCTTTACATAAAAAAACAATTAAATTTTAAGTTAATTTTTTCTTCGACAGAACTAAAGATAAGAGGGTTTCTTGAGTCTTTAGCCGCATTATTTTTTTTTATAGGTATTGCCTTACTACCTTTTGCAAAAGTTTATATTCTATTAAGTATGGCACCAATTATCTTAACTGCATTTGGGGCAATCTTTATGAATGAAAAAGTAAGATGGAGAAGATGGAGTGCTGTAATTTTAGGTTTTATTGGAGTTGTTGTGGTTGTTAATCCAGGGAAATTAGAGTTTGGTTATTATTTTATATTTCCAATTTTAGCAGCAATCATGCTTTCAATTAGAGATATGTACACAAAAAATTTTAAAAAAGATTATCACAGTCTTCAAACTGCATTTATGACATGTTTTGTTGTGACTATTTTTTTTGGAATATTAAGTATTTACAAATTTTATGATTTTACGTTAAAAGATATTTTTATTTTATTTATTTCTGCTTTTTTTTTAGCAATGGGTTATATTTTTTCAATTGCAACTATCAAGATTGCACTTGTGTCTGTTACATCAACTTTTAGATATTCAGTGATTTTATGGGGCATTATTTATGGATATTTTTTATTTGATGAAGTTCCTTCGACTAATAGTTATATTGGAGCATTAATTATTATAATTAGTGGTTTAATTATCATATCGAGACAGAAACAAATTGGGGTTATAAAATAAAACAATGAGTTGTTAATTAACTTGGCAACTTATATATTTAAAATATGAAAAAAATCTTAATTCTAATTTTTATATTATTGTCATTTAACTCATTTGCCGTAGAAAAGAATACTACCTTTAATAATGAAATTTTCCAAAAAGCTCAACTCGATGGAAAAATAGTTGTTATAAATTCTTGGAATGAAACATGCACAACCTGTAAGGTTCAAATTAAGATCCTAAATCAAGCCGAAAAAGACTTTGAGGACATCCTCTTTTTAAGCTTTGAGCAAGAAAAGGATAAGACTATTGCAAAACAATTAGGAATTGACTATTGGACAACAATTGTAATTTACCAAAATAACAAAGAGGTCTATAGAAGCATCGGTCAAATGAATAAAGACAAAATTTATTCTGCTATTAAATCTCTTTAATCTTTAAATAACATCATCATAATAAAGTTAAAAACATTCGTATTTTTAAAGATTTTATTATCTTGTATATTACAGTTTTAGTAGTAGATAATCAGAAATTATACCCATTTAATAACACTTATTTACACACTCTATAAAAATGAAAAAAAAGAAAATTGTTAAAGATAGCTACATTGTAAGAACAAAAAAAAGAATACTTAGAGACACAATAGAAACAGAAAAAAAATATACTACTAATTTTAAAGACATTAGAAATTACTTTAAGATTTTTAATAAATCTTTATTTAATAATAAACTCAACCCTTTTAATGATGTAATGATTAAAAGAATAGTAAGAGGATCAGGGCAATGTGTTGAATATATCTCTTATAGAAAAGGTACAAATAAATTTGTACTTGAGATGATGCCTAAATATAAAAATAAAATGGAGTTTTTAAATACTTTATCTCATGAAATGGTTCACTTATGGCAACAAACAATTAAAAAAGATACTGGTAATCATAATAAATTATTTTTTAGTTTTAGAAATAAATTTAAAAGATTAAATTTAAAGTTAAGTTATTAAATTCTAATTTTATAAATCTAAACCTTCTTTTTTCCAATTCTTAAGACCACCAATTAAGTGAAAACAATTGGTAAATTGATAAGATTTTGATAATTGAACTGCTAGAGTCGATCTATGACCATGTGCGCAATAAAATAAAATTCTTTTATCTTTTAAAGTATTTTTGTTTTGTTGTAGATACTCGTTAATTTCTGGAAAACGAACCACTGTACTATTTTTAATCATACCATCTTTATCTATTTCATTTTGCTCTCTAAGATCAATTAAAATTGACTGAGCATCATTTTTAATTTCATTAAATTTTTCTGGTTCGACACCGTTATTTACTTTTTGTCTATTAAAATCTATTCCTAATTGTAAATTACTAGGAACTGCAACATCCATCATACTTGGATTAGGCAAATTTAAATTATTCATAATTTCGATATATTGATCTGCAGAACTTACCTGCAGTCTTGGGTTGAATTTTTTTTCTTCTATTATGGTACTGACCATCTCTCCTTTATAATCATGAGCAGGGTAAATTAATGTTTCATCTGGAAGTTTTAAAAGTTTATTAAAAATAGAATTATACGAATCTCTTGCATTTCCATTTTGAAAATCTGTTCTACCGGTTCCTCTAATTAATAATGCATCTCCAGTGAAAACCCTATCATTCATTAAGAAGCTAAAACTTTCTATGGTGTGACCTGGGGTATAAATTGCCTGTAATTCTAAGCCATCAATTTTAATTGTCTCTTCATCGGCAACTTGCATTGCAACCACATCAGCAGGGGTTTTGTCACCCATTACTGTAACGCAATTCGTTTTATCTCTTAGTTCGGCAATACCTGAGATATGGTCAGCATGGATATGAGTATCAATAACTTTTACTAACTTTAAATCTAGTTCTTTAAGGAGCTTAATATATTGTTCAACATTTTCTAACACTGGATCAATGATTAAGGCCTCTCTTCCTTTTGCAGAAGCTATTAGGTATGTAAATGTGCTTGAAGCTTTATCAAAGAGTTGTCGAAATAACATTGATTTAGAATACCATTTTATCAGGGGCAGTTGTATTTATTTAGTGGTACTAAATCTTAAATAAATTCTGTCTAGGTAATAAAATAAAGATAAAGCCCTTAGCACCATAAACAAGCATAAAGATATCCAGATACCTGTATTACCCATTAATTTTGTTAAATATAAAGACATTAATAGATAAGAAAATACAGAAAAAATCATGGCATTTCTAAGCTCTTTTGTTTGTGATGCACCAATAAATATTCCATCAAATTGATAACAAAATGATGAAATTAAAGGCATTAGTATTAGCCATACTGCATAAGAAGAACTTAGATTTCTAATAGTTTCAATATCAGACATTAGTGTAATGACGTGTTTGTTAATAAAAAAATAAATTATCGAAATAATTAATCCAGTAAGGGTGCTTAAAATAAAAGAGTTTTTAACAATTTTTTTAAACAAGCTTATATCTTTTTTACCTAAGGAATAACCAACCATACCTTCGGTTGAAAATGCATAAGCATCAAGAATGAAAGCAGACAAAAAGACCAGGTTAATAAGAATTGCATTTGCTGCAATGTAATCTTCACCTATTTGACTGCCAAGGTAAGTAAACCAAAAAAATGAAAAAGTTAGTAAAATGGTTCTAATAAATATATTTAGATTAATATTAAAAATGTTTTTAAGTTTATTTAGATCTATTAATTCATTAATATTGATATTGATTTTAGACATTTTATTTAGATACCAAAATGTATAAATTAAAAAAGATGTAGATATCAAAAGTGCAGAGACTAAAGTCCCATAAGCAACCCCTTTGATATTTAAATCAAATTTTGAAACAAAAATAATACTTAAAATTATATTTAGAATCGAAAAAAGACCAACAGCTAAACTTGAAATTTTAGTTTTCTGTAATCCAACAAATAAACCAGTTATAATGTAAAGGGTTAACTCACCAGGCGCTGAATAAATTCTTATTTGAAAGTAATCCTGGTAAAATTCCCTAGTAGTGTCTGATAAATTAAAAATACCCGCACTTAGATTAAATATAAAACTTTGTAATAAAATTAAGATCAATGAAATTAGCAAAACAAAAACTAAATTTCGAATAACAATATTAAATATTTCTGTATAATCTTCTTTTCCATAGGCTTGTGAAACCAATCCAACGGTTCCCATTCTTAAAAAACCAAAGCTCCAAAAAATCATAGAAAATAAATTAGCAGCCACTGAAGTTGCTGATAAATATGATAAGTTACCAAGGTTACCCATTAAACCAGTATCAATAATACCAACTAATGGAATAGCCAAATTTGCAAAGAAAATTGGAATAGATAATTTTAAAATGTATTTAATGGATGGGTTTTGCATTTAAGCAATAAATTTCAGTATAGATTTTGCAGGATTTGTTTTTTTTATCCAATCCTGAGGAATACCTTTTAAACCTTTATAAGCTGCAAAATAAGCACCGACAAAATTAGCACGAGAACAATTGCATCCACCAGCTTTAATTGTTTTAATAACCGCAGTTTTAAAACTTTTAGAGGTTATGATTGCATGTATTCCTCCATTAAAAGTACCTGGATAACTACATGCTTTACCAAATTTCTTTACAACAAAATTGTGGGGTTTTGATTTTACCTTTTTAACTTTTTTGATGTTTTCAATGACATTTTTAAAGTATTTATTTTTTATATTTTTTCTTAAAAAGCTATTAACTGGATCCTTGTCCCCCTTATCAGCTAAATCAATAATCTTAAGTTTTGCCAATGCAAATTGTTCGCTAATTTTACCATTAGCAACCGTTCTTATAATTTGTTTTGTTTTGTGGTCAGAATTATTTGAAAAATAAAAGGGTAGGCTTGCACAATACCCATCAGACTCGTTAACTTTAGTCCCACCTGTGATAGTTTTTTTTAATTTAATATTTTTGATAGTTTCTAAAATATTTTGATGGATCCATGGACCTTTCATGGCTGTTTTCCACTTAATCTTTTTGTATTTTTTTCTTAAAGATAAATTTTTCCAATATTTTGACCCTGGTCCAAAATTTTTGACAATATTCTTTTTAAAAAGTTTAATAACCTCTTTATGATTAGTGGTCTTAGTTAATGTTTTAAACATTACTTGACCCACATCATTATATCCTGAAACTTCACCTGTTTTAATAGAGTAGAATGGGGATCTATTTTGTTTAAAGAAAGCAATATTTTTTTTTCCTTTAATATAAGATTTTAGTTTTTTTTCATCATACACCCAGTGCAAAGGTCGGGCTGCTGCATCTGCAACAGTTGCGCCAAGAAATATATGCAACTTTTTAAACATGAGTTACTAATACTTTATTTAAATATAAGTTAAAATGTTTTAAATTAGGTAATGTTAAGTATAAAAAATTGGGATAATAAAACTTGGATTTCATCAGCTAAATATATCCAGTCCTTTAATAATTTTTTATTAAAGCAAAAAAAACTAACTAAATACTCAAAAATTCTAGATATTGGTTGTGGCCGAGGTAAGATAATGGGTTCGTTATCCTCTAAACTCAAATTAATTAATAAGCCTGTTGGACTTGATATTGAAAATCACAAAGATTTTGACAAAAGAATTAGTTTTAAAAAAATAAATGCAATTCAATATCTAGGAAATAATAAAAAGAAATTTGATTTAATATTAATTAAACAAACTATTCATTTATTTAATCTAAAAGATATTAAGAAAATTTTAACTTATGCATACTCTAGTTTAGAAGTAGGAGGGATTATTTTAATTTTAACTTTAGATACAAAAGATAATGAAATACCCACATTTTCCTTGATGAAACAAAAACTTAACCAATCTTTTAAAAGAGATAGTCTTATTTGGAAAAAACTACTTAAGCTTAATATAAAAAAAAGTACTGCTAGCTTTAACTTTAAAGTTAATATTAAGAAAAACGTATATTTAAAAATGATAAAACAACGCTATATATCTACTTTATTAAATTTTAATTCACTTCAAATTTCTAACGGAATTAATGAGATTAATCTAAATTATAAAAAAAATATTTTATTCAACGATAAGCTTAAATGCATAATATTTACAAAACTATAAAGTATTTCTCGATATTTATATTAATCTTACCAATTAAAGTATTTAGTTTTGAAAATGAGAAAATTAACTTTGGAAAATTTTCACTAAATAAATATGAAGTAACAATTATGGAGTTTAATAATTATACAATTAAAAACGAAGTCATTACAGAAGCTGAAAAAAATGGTGGAGGTTACGAATGGGGTGCTGGTTGGGTTAAACGTGATAATTGGAATTATAAAACACCTTATGGAAAAAAACCTGATAGTGAATTAGAGCCCGCTGTTCATCTAAGTAGATTTGAAGTTGAGAATTATTGCAAATTTATAAATGGCCGATTGCCTACATTTGAGGAATGGTCTTATGCAGCTTACACTCAAATATTTGCATCCAATAAATTTGATAAAGATAAAACTTATAGATACCCTAGTGGAGATATAGCTAAAGAAATGAACTCCCAAGGTTTATTAAATTATGACAAGCATGTTGATGTAACAACATTACCAGAAGGTATAAATGGGCTAGTCGCAATGGGTGGTAATGTGTGGGAATGGGTCGATGATCAGGAAAAAAATAACTCTTTAACAGCAGGGGCCTCCTGGTGGTATGGAGGTTCAAAGACCAGTATTAATGGAGCTCAATATAAACCCTCGAACTTTTATGCAATCTATGTTGGTTTTAGATGTGCATTTGATAATTAAAAATTATAAAATTCTCTTTAAAATATTTTCCCTTAATAAAAATTTATGAAACAGTACTGCTAAAATATGTAATGCAATTAATCCAATTAATACATAATTTGCTAATACATGAATTGAATAAAACTGTTCTGAGAGTTCAAAATTATAAGTTAGATTAACTTTTTTGAAAAAAATAACTAAACTTTCACCATTAAATAATTTCTTAAAAATACCCGATATAGTTATTGTTAATAAAGCTAAATATAAAAAAAAGTGGTTTAACTTTGCTAAAACTTTTTGACCAGGAAAAGCATTGTCATTGAAATTTGGTGTAGGAGATAATAGTTTAAAAGTTAGCCTTATTAGAGTTGTGTAAAATAGGATTAATCCAAATAATATATGATAATTTTCTATATCAACCCTAAATTGATCAAAGTCTAAATCAACCAAATAAAACCCCAAAGGTATTTGAATTAGTAATCCTGCGGCAGTTAGCCAATGGATTAATTTGGCAAGTAATCCATATTTTGATATGTTGTTAAATATAGACATGTTTAAATTAAACATATTATGACATTAATTAAAAACACTTTATTTTTTATATTTATATTATTTTATAGCTTCAGTGCTTTTTCAGAACAAACGGTTGAAGAGATTATCAAAGAAAGAAAATCTATTTTTAGTAAAAATTACAAAACTGCCAAAAGAGTCCAAGGTCTTGCTTCTAATGGAAGTTTAGACGAAGCAAAAAAACTAATGATTGAAATGAGCGATAATTATAAAAGATTAATTGATCTTTTTCCTGAAAATTCAAAAGTAGGATTTAAAACAGAGGCTTTACCTTCTATTTGGGAAAATAAAGATGAATTTAATTTATTAATGACAAAAGCTTCAAGCAATATGATCGAGTTAACGTCTGTCATTGATGGGGCAGAAGATATGAAGGCAACTCTTGGAAAATATATGTGGAGTAGCTGTAAAGCTTGTCACTCAAAATTTAGAGCTGAACATTAAGATTTAGTTGTTTGTATTTAAAAATTTTAATATTGTTTAAATATAAATGTCAGCCGTATTACCAAAATCAGCTAAAGTAGTAGTTATTGGAGGGGGTGTTGCTGGCTGTTCTGTTGCTTATCACCTTGCAAAATACGGTTGGAAAGACACTATATTATTAGAAAGAGATCAACTTACTTCAGGAACTACTTGGCATGCAGCAGGACTTGTTGGTCAATTAGGAGCATCAGCCACTATTACACGGCTTAGAAAATATTCCTTAAATCTTTATAAAGAATTAGAAAAAAAAACTGGATTATCAACTGGATTAAAACAAAATGGTGCAATCACAGTTGCAAGTACACCCGAAAGATTACAAGAATTATTAAGACAAGCAACAGCTGCGCAGTTGTTTGATGTTAATGTTGAAAGCGTTAATAAACAAAGAATAAAAGAACTCTATCCCGTTATAAATGATGATGACATTTTAGGTGGAGTTTATATGCCAGAAGATGGTCAGGCAGATCCTATAGGGGTTACTAATGTATTAGCTAAAGCTGCAAAGATGGAAGGGGCTCAGATATTTGAGAAAACTCCTGTTGAAAAAATATTGGTTAAAGACAAAAAAATTGTTGGTGTTCAAACTAAATTTGGCAAAATTGATTGTGAATACGTTGTAATTGCAACTGGGATGTGGTCGAGGCAAATTGGAGAAGATATTGGTGTAAGTATTCCATTATATCCAAATGAGCACTTTTACATAATCACAGAACCATTAGATAAATTACCTAAAAACTTACCAGTTTTGAGAGACTATAATTCCTGTCTTTATTTAAAAGAAGATGCTGGGAAAATGTTAGTTGGAATATTTGAACCTAATGCAAAACCTGCATTTAAAGACAAAGGAGTGGTGCCACTGGACTTTTCTTTTGGAGAGTTTCCAGATGATTTTGATCACTTTGAGCCTTATCTTGAAAAATCATTTCAAAGATTACCCATGTTAGAAACTGCTGGAATTAGAAAATTTTTTTCAGGGCCTGAATCTTTTACCCCTGACACGCAATATCTTTTAGGAGAAACTCCTGAAGTGAATAACCTTTTTACGTGTTGTGGATTTAATAGCATTGGGATCGCAAGTTCTGGGGGTGCGGGCAGAGTTACTGCTGAATGGATGATTAATGGATATATGAATGAAGATTTATTTTCACTCGATATTAAAAGATTTCAAAAATTTCATTCATCTAAAAAATTTATTATGGAAAGGGTAACGGAAACTCTTGGTGATTTATATGGAATGCACTGGCCCTATAAACAACATAACACATCAAGAAATCAAAGACTTTTACCTTATCATGAAGAGTTAAAAAAAGAGGGAGCATGCTTTGGTGTATCAGGTGAATACGAAAGACCGATGTGGTATGCAAAAAGTAATGAAAAAGCAGAATACAAATATAGTTTTGATTATCAAAATTGGTACCCTTCAGTTGAATTTGAAACAAAAAATACAATCACCAATGTTGGTCTTTTTGAACTCTCTCCTTTTTCTAAATATGAAATAAAAGGAGAAAATGCACACAGTGAATTACAAAGAATATGTACAGCAAATATTAAAAATGAAATAGGAAGATCAACTTACACCCAAATGTTAAATGAGGGTGGAGGAATTGAAACAGACTTAACAGTTATTTGTATTGATAAAAATCATTTTAGAATAATAAGCTCAGCTGCAACAAGAACTCACGACAAAGCACATATTTTAAAACATTTATCACCTAATTTAGAATTTAAAGATATTACGGATGATCTTGTTTGTTTGGGAATTTTTGGACCAAAAAGTAGAAATTTAATTTCAAAAATTTCAAATGATGATTTTAGCAATGAAACATTTAAATTTGGTTATGGCAAATTTGTAACGCTTGGTTCAAAAAAAATTTGGGCCCAAAGATTATCTTATGTGGGTGAGTTAGGATTTGAACTTTATATTGAAAATAAAGATGCTAAAGAAATTTATCAATTAATTATTGAAGAGGGAAAAAATCATAATTTATCTCATTGTGGTTCTCATGCAATGGATACTATGAGAATGGAAAGTGGTTTTTTACATTGGGGTCATGATATTTCACCTGAAGAAAACCAATACGAGGCAGGATTAAATTTTGCAATAAGCTATAAAAAAGAAACCAATTTTATTGGTAAAGAAAGCTTATTAAAAATAAAAGATCAAAAGCTAAATAGAAGATTTATTATACTGTCACTTAAAGATAGTAAGCCAGGCACACCTCTATTACTACATGAAGAGCCAATTTATCTAGAAGATAAGATTATTGGGAGAACAACATCCGGCAATTATTCCTTTAATTATAAAAAAAACTTGTCTTTTGGATATGTAAGCTCAATACATTCAAATGAAGAACTTTCAAAAATGAACCTATATATTGAAGTTGCTAAACAGAAATTACCAGCACTAGTAGAGATCGCTCCCCTAAAAGATAAACGTGCTAGATTGTTATAATTTTAGTTGCCGAGTTTAATAATTGATGGTTAAATAATCTCATGCAAAAAACTTATTTTCATGACAGAAAACATACCAGTGAAAAAAAAGTTCATAAAAAAACTATTCCAGTACAGTATATTGATCAAAAGAGAATTGTAGACATCAATAAATTATTGAACCGAGTAAAAATAGATAAGAAAAACGAAACTAAAAGACAAATCGTTTTTTATAGTTCAGTAATTTTAGCATTAACTCTTTTTTCAACTTTTATAGTGGTTATAAAATAATCATATTGATCAAAAGTTGATTGATCTAAATTAAAAACCTATTATAAATCATCAAGAATTAAGTGGCGGGGTAGCTCAGTCGGTTAGAGCGCAGGACTCATAAGCCTGAGGTCAGTGGTTCGATTCCACTTCCCGCTACCAATTAACAAGCCTTATTTAAGGTTGAACATTTTCAAATATTAATTGCTCCACTCATGCTCCAATGAGAATTGGTCATTGCGTTATCTAGAAGAAGAAATAACAAGTGAGAAGCACGTGTTAGATAACAGATTAATTAAAAATTTAAGAACAAGGTGTTCCACTTGAACCTGAACATTTTCCACCTGCTTCATCTCTGATACTATTTTGATTTACTGCCCAAGAGCCATGGATACTTGAATCCCAACCACAATCAGATTGTGCTTGAGCTTGACTTTCTCTTTGGTCTCCACCTACAAGTATTTGATTATAACAATCATTTACAAATTCTCTCTTATTACGTTGCCAGCCATCACCAGTGGTTGAAACAATTGTATTATCACACTTTCCATCAGGTGTATTCCATCGTCCTCTATCTTCTTTATAAGCAATCAACAACAATCTACATGCATCAGATGAAATAGGACATCCTCCACCGTCACCGAAACTTGCAAAATGTGAATAGCACACTAATTGAATTTGTCCTTTCCTATGTTGTGATTGCGCTAATGTATCAACTGTTACAGACTCCCATTCTAGATTGTATGGGTTTTTAAAATGACTAAAATGTTGTTGGACTGAAAATGCAAAATTATTACAAGTTGTATTTCCATCCATTTTTTCACTAACCATATTTCCATCTTCATCATATTCTGCAATAAAACTATCAAGACCATTGTTTGCAGCAGCTAATTCTAACTCAATTACTTTTGAAATTGTTTTCCAATTTGCAACAAGCACCCTGTTCTTTGCCATTTTAGTGTAACCTTGAAAACTAACAATACCTACACTTGCAAGAATACCAATGATGGCAACTACCACTAATAATTCAATTAAGGTAAAACCATTTTTAATTTTTTTCATTGATTAAATATTTTTCCCATTAATAGCTAAAATTGTAAGATCATCCTTAATTATACTTTGTTCTTCATTTGACATATTTTGCAATGCACCAAACGCGGAAATTTCTATAAAAATATTTTCCAATTGTGTTGCAATATCGTGATCTTTATTCTTATTTAACAAATCTATTATACCCTCAGCTTCAATTTCATTTCCTTCAAAATCTTTACTTTCGCTTAAGCCATCGCTGTATATATAAAAAATTTTATCCTTCAATGAAATTTTATTTAAAACACTATTTAAATCAAGATTAATAGGCTGAACTCCAAGCGGCGGAATTTTGCTAGAAACATGTTCAGTAATTTTTTTATTCTCTGAAATTATACTTTCTGAATGGCCAGCATTAATAAATTCAAGATTTTTAGATTTTTTATCGTATACAGCAAATATTCCTGTTAAAAATTTTCCTGAACGTAAATTATATAAATTATCATTTATTAATGACACAATTTCAATAAGACTCTTTTTTTCCTCAACAAGGATTTCAAACAATGCGGTAACTCTTGCCATAATGAGTCCTGCATCCACTCCTTTGCCAGAAACATCGCCAAGAGTAAAAAAGATTTTATCTCCTATATTTTTAAAATTATAAAAATCACCAGAAACATCCAAAGAAGGTACATTTTTTGCTAAAAGAATATTTTCCTCATTATTCTTTGGAAACATTAGTTTTTGTACTCTTGTTCCTTTTTTAAGTTCTTTTTCTGCTGAACTTTTTCTATTTAAAAATTTTAGATTTGTTTTTTCAATTCTTTCCCATGCTTCCTTAGGTGTGAGCCCTTGTTCTTTTGCTAATGCTATTAAGTCTTCCCAATTATTTATTTTTATCATTAAATAAATATTGCCAAAATTTATTAATTATGAATTCTGTTATTTTGATACAATATGTTCTGAAAGTGGAGCGACAACACCAATGATGGTGTCAACATCTTGGCTTTCAACATTTAGTTCTTCCAAGGTTTGTTTTAGATGTCCAGCAACTCCATTAAAGTCTTCTTGAGATATTTTCATGCCTTGATGAGCAGTTTTCATATCAAGACCAGTATATTCTTTTGGCCCACCTAAAGCTTGGGAAATGAAATTAGTTTGGTGTGAAATCAAAACTTTCATATCAGAATTTGTAAAAAATTTTTTTAAATTTTCATCAGCCATAAGCTTTTGATAAAAATTAATAACAATTTGACCAACTGTTTTTTTTCCGCCATATTTTTCAAATAGTGTTTGAGTCATAATTTTAAAATATATACTTATATTTAATGTAATCAAAGTCATACTATGTTTATTTTGGGTTTTATTTGAAAGCTTTTAATAATTTTGATAAGTTAAAGCTGTTAGTGATTGGAACTAACTTTTTTTGCTCCACTCATGCTCCAATGAGAATTGGTCATAGCGTTATCTAGAAGAAAACATATAAATTTTCAATAGATATCAAATTCGTGTTCTATCACCTTATCACCACATCTAGTTATTAGATACAGTTGTCCCTCTGACTGCCAATTATTGCTTAATTCATTTCCACTACTATCTCTTTTTCTAAGAGATAATTTACCTCTCATATCATATTTATCTCCATAATAATATTCACTGGGTGTGTCATCATAAACATAACGACCAGTGTAGGGATTAGAAATCGTGTTAAGTGTTGTTCTTGAACCTATTGTTGAGTCTGGTTCTCTATGTCTATCTCGATTACTAATTTCAGTTATAGTAAGGTGGGCTATTTTTTCATTTGTCGTGTACCCAAGCTGAGACGAAACTGACATGCCGCCAACGAACATAGTATTACAATCATATTCCCAAACTTGTTTATCATTACCCCCTATAAAATTAATTGTTGGGTTAAGCTCACACCACATTATATTTTCATAAACAGATTTAACTAAGGTTCTAAAATTACCTTTGCAAGCTGATTCTTTAGCCCCAGCTGTATACCCATTATAAGCAACAACCCCGACAGATGATAAAATACCAATGATGGCAACTACCACTAATAATTCAATTAAGGTAAAACCTTTTTTATTATTTATAACTTTCATTTTTAAAATTATAATTGACTTGATGTATCTTTTTATATCAAAAGACGTCCATTTTAGGTTTAATAAACTAATGATATTTAAAAACCACTTTCTCTTACAAGAATAGCAATAATATTTTTACATTCTTATTTACGTATAGATATAAGGAGTCCCATTTATAAAAAAGGGTGGTGGGGTCATAACAACTTTCAATTTTCGAAATCCACTTGGTACCTCTATTGATATAAAATCTGTGCTCCACTCATGCTCCAATGCTCCAATAGAAGTTGACTAGAGTCTAAGTTTATGTAAATCTGAGTCTAGAAAGAAAAGAGCAGAGACAAAGGAGTTTTGAAGATGTTCTTGCAGGATGCGTTGGCTCCAAGGGTCATGGCGCAGGACTCATAAGCCTGAGGTCAGTGGTTCGATTCCACTTCCCGCTACCATTTAATGCCCTGGAAAATTTATTAAGTTTTCAATATTATAATTTTTTTAATAAAATGATCTTAACCTGTAATTTTTAATTATTTAGCAACATTGATTTTTTTAATCTAAATATTATAAGTGAGTATGATTATATGGCTAGCATCTTACCCTAAAAGTGGCAATACATGGGTAAGATCTATAATAGCCGCTTTAATGCATACTAATGATGGTGTATTTAAATTTGAATTACTAAATCAAATTAAACAATTTCCAAGTAAAAAGTATTTTAAAGATTTTACAAATGATTTTGAAAATATTCATGAAATTAAAAAATATTGGGAATCTGCGCAAGATTTTATAAATTTAGATAATAAAGTAAAATTTTTTAAAACACATCATATTAACTGTAAAATTGGTCAGTACAGCTTTACTAGTAAAAAAAATACACTTGCAACAATATACATTACTCGAGATCCTAGAAATTTAGTAAATTCAATTTCAAATCACTTTAGTAAATCTGTAGAAGATTCAAAAAATTTTTTATTTGCTCCAAAAATTATTACGAAATTTGAAAAAGAGGATGATTTAGATAATGGTAGCTTAATAACTCTTTTAGGTACTTGGAATGAACATTATAATTTTTGGAAAAATAATAATGAAAATTTTCTATTAATAAAATATGAAGATTTAATTAATAATACAAATTCTGAATTAGATAAAATTATTGCATTTATTAAAAGATTTACTCCTATCCAAACAGATGAAATTAAAAATAAAAACATTATTAAAACCACTAGTTTTAATTATCTCCAAAACCTAGAGGAAAAAGGTGGTTTTGATGAAAATGCTTACGACACAAATGATACAAAGAAAAAATTTTTTAATCTTGGGCCGAAAAATAATTGGGAAAATAATTTAAATAAAAAAATCAAAGATGAAATTGAGCTTAAGTTTTATGTAGAAATGAAAGAACTTGGGTACTTATAGCAAGATACCTTTAACCTTTAGTGTAGTTTTGTCTCTTTATTAATGTAATTAATTTTATTTATTGAGTTCAATATATTTATTATGTGATTAATTTATGAATATCGTCACCTCTCATTTTAGCAAAAGTTATCCAATTTCTTATTATTAATACATCGTTTAAAGAAATACCTTTGATTGTTGGTATTGTTTTTTTATCAAAAGTTAAGTGTGAGTACTTGTTATCGATTAGCGCTTCATAATTTTTCCAATCTTCTTTATAATTTAATGAGTCTTTTTCAAAACTATTATATTTAGGATATTTTAATGCAAATTCAGAGCATCCTCTTTTAATTTTACAAACTATTGATTTATTTAAATTATTTTTTAATATTACGTTAAGTTTTTTTTCTATTAATTGAGATTCTTCGATGGAACTACAATATATTAATCCTTTATAATTTCCTGAAATATTTGCTCTATTTTCGATCATACATTTTCTTATATTGTTTTTTGGTAAGATAATGTTGTCAAATATTATATAGAGTTTAATTAAATCTACTAAGTTATCTGGTTCGATTTGAACCTTATAGCAATTGAAACAAAATTTGGGTATGACATCATAAGTATTAAATACTTTTTTATGTCTTCTGCAATTTAGAAAATCTTGATTCCTTCTATAAATTTGTGTTTCTTTAAAATCTAAATCTTGAAAATTTTTTCCAATAATTTCATCTGTTTCTTTTACAAAATTACTTATAATTTTATCATCTAAATATTCAGTTGAGTTATAATAAAGATTAATTTTATTCAATTCATTATGTTTAGATACAATACTTGAATTTGTTTCTTTAATATTATTAGTACGTGCTAGTGCCTTAATTAAATGTTTTATTGGTTTTTTAAAATTTTTATTTATTTCAATTGATTTTATAAAGCTCTCTATTGCTTCAGTGTTTTTAGAATGCTCAAAATACAAAACTCCAAGAGAAAAATAAGCTTCAGAAAAATTATTTTCTAATGAAATTGCTTTTTCTAAATCTTTTTTAGCTTCGCTAAATTTGTTTAAGTTATAATAAGTAATACCTCTTAAATGATGAATATTATGATCATTTTTTTTTAGTTCTAATGCAGATGAAAAGCTTGTTATAGCATTTGAAAATTCACCTACATTGAATTCTAGTGTACCTTTTAAGTGTAGATAATTAAAATTATCACCATTTTCAGATATCAGTTTGTTTATATATTTTAAAGATTCTTTAAATTGTTTATCTTTTACAAGTAGTAATATTTCATCAAAACTTAGCTTCATACTGATTTTTGTATTCTATCTCCTTTTAAACTTTAATGCCCTGGAAAATCCATTAAGTTTTCAACCTTATAACCTTTTTTAACTAAATTATCAGATCCACCTAGGTCAAAAAGATTAATTGCAAAAACAAATGCAGCAATTTTGGCATTAGACATTTCCACAAGTTTAGCTGCTGCTTCAGCTGTTCCACCTGTTGCTATTAAATCATCTATAATTAAAACTGAGTCATCTTTGTCAATTGAATCTTTATGAACTTCAATAGTTGCAGTTCCATACTCCAATTCAAAATCAACTGAATGAGTTTCAGCCGGAAGTTTGTTTTTCTTTCTAAACATAATAAAAGGTTTTTTAAGAAGATAAGAAACAGCAGAAGCAAATACAAATCCTCTTGACTCAATTGCAGCAATTTTATCTATTTTATAATTTTTTGATCTTTCAATTATTTGATTAATACATTCTTCAAATGCATCTGCGTCTTTAATTAAAGTTGTAATATCTCTAAATAAAATTCCTTTTTTTGGATAATCTGGAATAGATCTAATATAATCTTTTAAATTCATGATATTAATATATTTATATCTTTAGTAAAAAAAATCTATGGACAAATTATTCCTAGCAGCAATTAAAGAAGAAACGATTGGATTAGACTATTTTAACCATGTTGGAGTTGGAAAAATTAATGCAACTTATAACACATTAAAGTTAATCAATATTTACAAACCAAAACTAATTATCAATTATGGTACTGCAGGTGCAATTAATACTAAGTTAAAAGGAATCGTTGAATGCACCAAATTTTATCAAAGAGATATGGATGTTAGAGGGTTAGATTTTGAATTAGGTGAGACACCTTTTGATAAAATTAAAGAAATTATTACATCAAAAGAAGGTTATTCTTGTGGAACAGGAGATAGTTTTGTTAATAAAAAAATAGATATAGAAGTTGATGTAGTTGATATGGAGGCCTACGCTATTGCAAAAGTTTGCAAGTTAGAGAAAATTGAATTTAAATGTTTTAAATACATATCTGATAATGCAGATGAAAATGCTGATAATGATTGGAACAAAAATCTAGCAAAAGGGGCTAGTGCATTTGCTAGTTTAATTAATACTCAGTTTTAATTTAATTAAGTAAAATATCAAAAAATTGATTAATTGTTGAAAATTATCAATACACCTATATAAAACCGAGCAACTTAATATTAATAAAAAATTATAAGAGGGAATAATTTTTATGACTAAAGTAGGCGAGCATATAACTTTAGACATCATAGGCACTACTCAAGAGTATGACCCTTCAGTTTACGAGAACGTAATTCGTAAAATTGCAAAAGCTGCAGAAGTTACAATTCTTGAAATTTCAAAGTATAAATTTGAACCGCAAGGTTTTACTATCCTTGCCTTATTAGCGGAAAGTCATATCAGTTTTCATACGTTTCCAGAAAAAGGAATTATTAGTTTTGATTTTTTCACATGCGGGAAGGTAAGTCCTTCTATCGCCCTCGATATTGTTAAAAAAGAATTTAAACATAAGAGAATTGTCACAAAAGCTTTTGATAGGGATACTAAGTCTTTATATCATGACATTTACAGTTCGCCTGGATTACAAAAATCGTATGTTGTAAATGAAGTTTTAGAGGATTTTAAATCTAAAGTAGGTCAACATATTGAAATATTAGATTTAGAACAATTTGGTAAATCATTATTTATTGATAACGAAATTCAAGTCGCAACAAATGATGAAGTTTTGTATAGCTCAACATTTGTAAACGCTGCTTTAAAATTAAATAAAGACATGGGAACAGCTGCTATCATTGGTGGTGGTGATGGAGGAGTTGCAAGAGAGTGTACGTCTAAAGGTTTTGATTTTATAGACTGGTATGAACTTGATCCAGAAGTAGTTGAGGTTTGCAATAAACACCTTGGAAGCATTGGCAATAAATCAACTGAGAAAAATTCAGTTAAATGTATTTGGGGAGATGCTTTTGAAAGTATAAAGTCTGTTGAAGACGATAAGTACGATAAAATTTTTGTAGATCTTAACGATGATCAGTTTTGTATTGATCTTGCTGCCAAAAATATGGACTCATTAATTAGAATATTAAAACCTAATGGAGTAATTACCGCTCAAGTGGGTAGCCAAGATAAGAAACCAGAGCAAGTAGAGAAATGGTTAGATGTTTTCAATAAGAATTTTGGAAATACAACTTTGGATAGGGTTTACATCCCAAGTTTTGACTGTTCTTGGAACTTTTCATCATCAATTAATCACTAAAAATTTCTTTTTAAATTATTAAAATTGTGAAATAAATCCTCATAATCATATGGAGGAAAAAATGAATATATTTAAAAAAACAATATTAAGTGTTCTTGCTTCTTTATTATTAATCGGAAATGTTTACGCTGATAAAATAAAGATTGGAACAGAAGGTGCTTACCCACCATGGAACTCTAAGGATGCTTCAGGTGCTCTTATTGGTTTTGAGGTTGAGTTAGCAGAAGAGCTATGCAAAATCATGGGTCGTGAGTGTACTATCGTTGAACAAGATTGGGATGGAATGATTCCAGCTTTGTTAATGAGAAAGTTTGATGCGATCATGGCAGGAATGTCAATTACTGCTGAAAGACAAAAAACAATTACTTTTTCACAAGGTTATGCAGACGAAGTTGCAGCCCTTGCAGTAATGAAAGGTTCAAGTTTAGAGAGCATGGATACACCAGAAGGTATTAATTTAACTTTAGGTGGAAGTGCTGTTAAGAAAACTCTTAAGACTTTAACTGCTGCACTTGCTGGAAAAACTGTTTGTACACAAACTGGAACTATTCACCAAAACTTTTTAGAGTCGGGTGATGTAGGTAAAGTAAATGTTAGAACTTACAAAACTCAAGATGAAGTAAACTTAGACTTAACTTCTGGTAGATGTGATGTTGCATTAGCTGCAGCTGTTGCATTCACTGATTATGCGGATAAATCAGGAAAACCAGTAGTATTAGTTGGACCTACTTTTTCAGGTGGTGCTTTTGGTAATGGTGTTGGTGTTGGAATTAGACAAGGTGGAGATGATGCAATCGGTACAAGAGATGCAAAACTTCTTAAAGATTTCAACAAAGCAATTAACACTGCTAGAAAACAAGGAATCATCAGCAAATTAGCGATCAAGCATTTTGGCTTTGACGCTTCTATGTAAATAATATTTTGAAAAGGCGACTATTTATTTAGTCGCCCTTTCGATATGGATCTTTTATCATTCGGAAAAACAGGCTGGGGAGACGAGTTGTTTTATGCAACTCTAATGACAATTGCAGTGGCAGTTACTGCAATGTTAATTGGTTTTTTATTTTCATTAATCTTTACGCCACTTAAATTATCAAATAATAAATTTCTAAATTTTATTGGTAATACGTACACTACAGTAATCAGGGGCGTTCCAGAATTATTAGTAATTTATCTTTTCTTTTTTGGGGGTAGTGGAGCCATAATGTACGTTGCTTCAATTTTTGGATACTTTGAATATATTGAGATTAATGCATTTATTACGGGCTCAGTTGCAATCGGTATTATATCTGGCGCTTATTCAACAGAAGTATTTAGAGGAGCGATACAATCAATAGATAAAGGTCAATTTGAAGCTGCCAAAGTTTTAGGGGTTAGTAAATTTGTACAATTTTATAAAATAATTCTACCTCAAATGTTAAGGCTTGCTATTCCAAACTTAAGCAATGTTTGGCAAATCACTTTAAAAGACACATCTTTAATATCAGTTACAGGTTTAGTTGAGATTATGAGACAATCTTATATTGCAGCAGGTTCTACTAGAGATCCTTTATTCTTTTATTGTTTTGCTGCGGTTTTATATTTGATGCTAACATTTTTAAGCATGAAGCTAATTAACAGACTTGAAGTTAAATATAGTAGGGGCTTTTAATGGATTTTGATTTAATGATAACAAGTTTGCCAAAACTTCTAAGTGCTGCAGTTATTACTTTAAAACTATTATCAGCATCTTTAATCATTGGTTTATTTATTGGATTTTTATTTGCAGTTTTAAGATTAAATAAGAACCCATTTATTAATAAGTTTGCTTATGGGTATTCTTATTTATTTAGAGGCACTCCATTACTAGTTCAAATATTTATAATTTATTATGGTCTTGGACAAATCGAGTGGTTAAGATCAACTTTTCTTTGGGTCATTTTAAAAGAACCCTATTGGTGCGCAATTATTGCATTTGCCTTAAATACTGGGGCCTATACTTCAGAAATTTTAAGATCAGCTTTTCAAACTATAAAACCTGGAATAATTGAAGCGGGTAAAAGTTTAGGGATATCAAGTAAAATTATTTTATATAAAATTCAAATTCCTGTAGCGATCAGACAATCTTTACCAGCTTATGGTAATGAGATTATATTAATGATGAAGGGCACATCTCTTGCAAGCACGGTAACCTTAATGGATATTACAGGAGTTGCAAAACATATTGTATCAACGACTTATAAACCTTTAGAAGTGTTTCTTTTAGCAGGTGGAATTTATTTATTTATGACTTTTATTTTTCACAACTTGATAAAATATTTAGAAAAGAAATATAGTTTTCAATAAGAAGTATATTCTTTAATCTCTTTAATCTTAGAGCCTGTGTGATTATTCATCTCTAATTTTATTTTAGCACGATCATCATTTAAAAAATGAACATCCCTTGATAATTTTATAAATTTTTCAGTAAAATCAGAATTTTTTTCACACAATCGTTTGTCATCTTCTATCACCCATAATTTTGCATTAATATCTTTCAGGGATTGAAAAAGTGTATTAAGTTTTTCATCAGATTTAACATTGCTATCTAATTGATTTTTTAAAATACTGTGCTCATCATTAATAAATTTTAATTTTTCAGGATCTTTAATTTTTTCTTGTTTAATCTCTAAAATAGAAATTTTATCTAAAAGTTCACCAACTGATACTTCAACTAGAATTTTATTCATAAAAATTTATACTATGTTAAGTTGTTAGAAATATGTCTAATATTTTAGTTATCAAACATGGTTCTTTAGGAGATATAGCCCAAGCTTGTGGGGCAATTCAAGATATTTCTGAAAACCACCCTGAAGATCAAATACATATCTTAACAACAAAACCTTATTTTGAATTATTTAGGAAAAACCCATTTGTACACAATGTTATTTTAGACAAACGTAAATCAAGATTTAATTTAATTTATCTATATATGTTAATGAGAAACTTGAAAAAGAAGAATTTTAGAAAAGTTTATGATTTACAAAACTCATCTAGAACAAAATTTTATAAAAATATTTTATTTCCAAAAGCAAATTTTAATACTTGGTCTAGCTCAGAAACAACTTTACCAAGTAATATTTCAAAAGATGAATTTGATAAAGACCCAGTTTTAAATAGATTTGATCATCAACTTAAAACCTCTGGAATTAAAACAGAGTACACCATGAAACCAAACTTTAGTTGGGCTGTGACTAACATTGATCATATTAAACAAGAATTTAAGTTAGACAAATACATTGTCTTATTTCCATTTTGTTCAGCGCATCTAACACATAAAAAGTGGCCCCATTATAATGAGCTAATAGAATTAATTAAAAATAAATATAAAGATCAAATTAAAGTTATTGTAGCACCTGGACCCTCTGAAATCGATGATGCAAAAAACATTAATGCCATTTCAATTTTAGATAAAGGTAAAGCTTTAGATATTTCTCAACTTGCAAGCTTGATTAAAGAAAGCTTATTTGTTATTGCAAATGATACAGGACCAGCTCATATGACTGCTCATCTTGGAGTAAAAGGTTTGACTTTATTTGGTAAACATACAACAGCTTTTAAAGTTAGTATTGAGCGAGAAAACTTTAAAGCAATACAAGTTGATGATTTAGAAAAATTAAGTGCAGCTAAAGTTTTAGAAAAAATATTAATTTAATTTCTTACCAATAATTTTCAATATTACAGGAACAGTGAAGAGTATCATCAGTAATCTAATAATATGATGAAATGCTACAAAGTTAGGGTCTAAATCAAAAGCAATTGCTATAACTGCTACTTCATAAATTCCCCCAGGAGAAAAAGATAAAAGTAGAGTTAAGAAATTGGTATCAACAAAATATGTTGCAACAATTGCAGCTAATAATCCAAGAGCTACAAGTATTACAGTTGCAACTAAACTATGAAATGAATTACCCGCAACTTCTTTTAATGATTTATCTGCAAAACGACAACCCACAGAGGCACCTAAAATAAGCAAACAAAAATTTATACTTTCATCCGGCAGTTTGTAGGAGGCAACTTCCGTTATTTGTAAAATTCCACTTGCAACTAATGTCCCAGATAATAATGCAGCAGGCACACCAATTTTATCAAATAAGAAAATTAATAAAATCGAACCTATTAAGAGAATTAAAAGATGAAAATGGTTTTGATCAAGATAATTAAATTTTTCAATTGTTAGGGCTTCATTTGTTGAGTAATTAACAACAAAAAAGGGAATGACAGTTATTATTATAATTAATCTAATTAAATGTGATGTAGCAACTTGCGATAAGTCAGATTTTTCATGCTCTGCTAATATCATCAAAGGTCCTAAAGCGCCTGGTGCTGCTGAAAAAATAGATGTTTTGACATTATAACCTGAAAATTTTTGTAAATATTTTGAAACAATTAAAATACTTATTAAAATATAGACAAACATTATTATTGAAGTCCACACCCATTCAGTCATCTGATTGATTAAATTTTGATCTATATAATTTCCAATATGAAGACCAAGAACTATTAAAATTGAACTTAAAGCTAGTTTTGGCATTTTAATTTTTAATCCACTTAAGGCTGCAACTGAAACTGCAAGCATAGGACCAAGCATCCACGCTAATGGGATATTAAAATAGTCAGCTACAATTGCGCTCGGGATAGAAATTAAAATAACTAATAGAAATTTTTTAGAAAATAATTCTTTAATGTTAAAGGAATTAAATTGAATAGAAGAATTTTTCATTAACAAATATTCTTTTATCATTTACTTTAAAAAAGATAACAGAAAAGAAACTTCCGTAATTAAAGATATCTATTTTTTTATTAATAAAATATTTGAGATAACACTTACTTATTTCCTAAGGAAAGAAAATCAACGTTAAGTTGCATTCTATTCAAAAACTTGCTTTCAAGACCATAGTATAATTAACTGCAAATATTAAAAACTAACAATAGAGGAATATAATGAAAAACATTAAAAAATTAGTTTCAGTATTATTCTCAGCAATTCTATTATTTTCTGCAACAGCAACAAATTCAATCGCAATGGAAAAAATCCATTTCGTAATTGGTGGTGGTGCTGGTGGTGGATGGGATGGAACTGCTAGAGGTACTGGAGAAGCTTTAACAAAATCAGGAATGTTAAAAAGTGCATCATTTGAAAATATGTCAGGTGGTGGTGGAGGAAAAGCTTTAGCTTTCATGATTAACACTCAACCTAAAAATACAATTTTAGTACAATCTACGCCGCTAGTTTTAAGATCTATTACTAGACACGAAGGTTATGTTACAGGATCTGGAGTTTTATCTTATAAAGATGTTACACCGATCGCTGGTGTAATTGGTGACTATGGTGCGATTGCAGTTGCAAAAAACTCACCTTATAAAAACTTTAAAGATGTAGTTGATGCATATAAAAAGAATCCAAGCTCTATTAAAATGGCTGGTGGATCAGTAAGAGGAAGTATGGACCATTTAATTGGCGCTTTAGCTTTCCAAGCTGCTGGTGCTAATCCAAATGATGTTGCTTATATTCCTTATGATGCTGGTGGAAAAGCGTTAGCTGGACTTTTATCTGGAGAAACTCAAATTATCTCTACAGGTTTAGGTGAACTTATGGGTGCAAGAGACCAAGTAAGAATTATTGGTATTACTGCTCCTTCAAGAATAGCTGATGCACCGGATGCACCAACTCTAAAAGAACAAGGATATGATGTTCAGTTCGTAAACTGGAGAGGATTTTTTGGACCTCCAAATATGAGCAATAAAGATAAAAAAGCTTTATCTACAATGTTAGGTAAAGTGATGGAAACTCCTGAATGGGAAGCTGTTAGAAAAAGAAATGCTTGGGTTAATATTTATAACTCAGATAAGGATTTTGTTAAATTCTTAGATGCACAAACTGTAGAAATGACAGCTCTTATGAAGAAATTAGGAGTTATATAATCCTTTAGGATTATTTAAAAATTAGAGCAGTGAATATAAATACTACTAAAATTATATCACTGCTCTTTTTTATTTTCTCAGCATTCTATTTATATATTGCGTATCAAATTCAGGTTTTTTCTTTTGATGAAAATGCACCTTTTAATGCCAGAACATTTCCAATTTATTTAGGTTATGCAGGTTTATTTTTTTCTGGCTTAAAGATTATTTTACCAGAGCCCAATACCATTAAAGTTAATCATAAAAACTTAGAGTATAAAAAAACAGCTATACTTGTGCTCATAGCAATTATTTATGGAGTAACTATATTAAAAGTAGGTTATTTTTTAACGACTTCTCTATTTCTAGCATCTTCTTATTATGCGTTAGGTGAGAGGAGGTGGAAGTTAATATTTTTACTCTCTTTCCCTTTTGTGGGTGCTTTTATGTATCTTTTGCATGGAGTGCTTGAAATTTATTTAAGAGATCCATTTTTAAAACTAATTGGAGTTATGGGATGATTGAAGGCATTTTAATTGGTTTAAAAACAGCTCTTACATTTCAAAACATATTTATGGTTATGATTGGTTGTTTTTTTGGAACCATCATTGGAATGCTCCCAGGTCTTGGACCAATGACGGCAATTGCATTAATGATACCTATTACTTATGGTTTTGATCCAGCTACCGGATTAATTTTAATGGCAGGTGTTTATTATGGTGCAGTGTTTGGTGGATCAACTTCATCAATTTTATTAAATGCTCCAGGCGTTCCTGGAACTGTTGCAACATCATTTGATGGATATCCTATGGCTCAACAAGGTAAAGCTGGAAAAGCGTTAGCGATTGCTGCTTGGAGCTCTTTTGCAGGTGGAACCCTTGCTTCAATATATTTATTATTTCTTGCACCAAGCTTATCTAAAGTAAGTTTATCTTTTAGATCACCAGATTATTTTGCTTTAATGATCTTAGGTTTAACAGCCATTGCAGCTTTTTCATCAAAGGGGCAATTTTTAAAAGCAATGATGATGGTTGTTTTAGGTTTAATGTTAGCATCAGTTGGTCAAGATTCTTTATCTGATATTTCAAGATTTACTTTTAACAATATGAATTTATCCGATGGGATAAGTTTTGTTTTAGTTGTAATGGCAACTTTTGCTATGAGTGAAGCTTTAACAATTATTTTAAAACGAAATGATCCATCTGCAGTTGCCAAACAAGTTTCATTAACAGAACTTGGTTCGATTAAAATTAACAAGGAAGAAAGAACCAAAATGTTAAAAGCTATTCCTCGAAACTCAGTTATTGGTTTTTTAATTGGAGTTTTACCAGGTGCGGGTGCAACTATTGCTTCATTTCTAGCCTATGGAATGGAAAGAAATTTTGTTAGTGATGAAGAGAAAGAAAAATTTGGTAAAGGTAGTGTTCATGGCTTAACTGCACCAGAAACTGCAAACAATGCAGCATGTTCTGGAGCTTTTGTGCCTTTATTAACTTTAGGAATACCTGGAAGTGGAACAACCGCTGTAATGCTTGGTGCTTTATTAGGATTTGGAATTCAACCAGGCCCTAGACTTTATATAACTAATCCTGAAATCTTTTGGTCAGTTATTATGTCGATGTATATTGGAATGGTAGTATTACTTATTCTAAACTTGCCCTTAATACCTTACATAGCAAGAATACTTGCTGTACCTAAAAATTATTTAATTCCACTTATTTTATTTTTTTCAATTACAGGAATTTACGTAATGTCATTTAATAATTTTGACATTTATTTAATGATTGGAATTGCAGTTGTTGCAACGTTTATGCGCTTATATGATTTTCCAATGCCACCACTTATATTAGCCTTTGTCCTCGGTGGATTAATGGAAGAAAATTTAAGAAGATCTTTATTAATAAGCGATGGTTCTTGGACTTTTTTATGGGACAGACCTCTTACCGCATCAATTATAGGAGTTACAATTCTAATTGTTAGTTGGCAAATTTATAAAACAATTAAAAATAAAAAAATTTAGTTTAGAATTTTTTTATATTCTTCAATAATCGTACTCCACTTAAATTTAGCAGAATTTTCTTTGGCAGCTTTTCCATACTCTTGGAATTTATTATTTTCTAACATTAAATTAATTGATGAATACACTTCATCTAATTCATTGCCATTACAGATTAAACCTGTTTTTTCATGCTCGATTGCATCTGCTGCACCTCCATCTTTTCCACCAAGAGAGGGCAATCCATATTGAGCAGCTTCAACATAAGCTATCCCAAATCCTTCAACAGATTTTTTATGAACAATAGATGGCATGACAAAAATATTAGATTTAGCAACTAGTGCATTTTTTAATTCGTTAGAAATATCTTTAAAAAACATCACTTGTGGCTGAAGGCCCAATTCTGCTACTAATTTTTTAATATTTTCCTCTTCATCGCCGTAACCCACACAAATGTAAATAATACTAGGGTAGATTTGTTTTAAATTTCGAAGCGCCATGATTACTTTTTCATGGTTTTTTCTTTTATCAAATCTAGAAACAGTAATTAATTTTGGAGACTTATGTTTTAATAAATTCTCTACTTTATCTAAAGTTTTTTTATCTAATTCTTCAACAGGATCAACACCTGGATTTATAACTACAATTTTATCTTGCTGAACTCCCAATGAAATAGCTAAATTTTTAGTGTACTCAGAATTAGCAACGATGGTTTCAACACTATCTAAAACCTCCAATACTCTTTTATTAAGAGAGGTACCTTTTTCATGATTAATTTCTTTACCATGGATCAAGCATATCTTTTTTTTATTAGTTTTAAGATGTTCTAAACTTTTCCAATGATCAGCAATTATACCATCAATTTTATTTTCTTTAATAAATTCATTAATCAATTGAGCTTTTCTATATTTTCTAAGAAGTTTTATGCCACCAACACGCTCTATTGAAAAAGAAACTTGCTCATCAAATAATTTATGATTTTCATGATAATCAGCGAATACTTTTATCATGTAATGTTTTGAAAGTTCGTTTGCTAAACCCCACATTAAATTCTGCATACCTCCAACTTCTGGAGGGAACGTTTTTGTAACTATTAAGTACATTAATTATCTAACCATTTGATACTACAGCCAACACTTGGAATTTGCGTTTCAGGACCTTTGCCCGTCTCTGCAATTTGTTTCATTGCAGTAAATAAATCACTATCACCAGCTCTTACTGGTTTTAAATTATCCAATTCTCTTATACGACCTCTGTATTGTAATTCTAAATTATTATTGTATCCAAAAAAATCAGGAGTGCATACTGCATCATAACTTTTTGCAACATTTTGAGTTTCATCAAATAAATATGGAAAATTAAATTGATGTTTTCTTGCAAATTCGATCATATTTTCAAAACTATCTTCAGGATAATTTATCGGATCGTTTGCTGAAATAGCCACAGCTTTTACTCCATGTTTTTCTAAATTTTTGCAATCTTCAACAATGTCTTTAATAATTGCTTTTACATAAGGGCAGTGGTTACAAATAAACATAACCAAAGTTCCATTTGTCCCTTTAACATCATTTAATTTAATAATTTCGTTATTAGTGGACTTTAATTCAAAGCTTTTAGCAGCTTGTCCAAAATCACATATTGGAGTTTTTAACGGCATGTTATAATAATATATATGTTATGTTTTATGATTTGGAAGATAAAAAAGTTAAAAATTTAGGTGATAATTGGTCTGCATCTAATGCATCTATCATTGGTGATGTCACGCTAGAAAAAAATACCAGCATTTGGTTTAATGTAACTTTAAGAGGGGATGTTGAAAATATTCATATCGGTGAAGGCTCCAATATACAAGATGGCAGTGTATTGCATACCGATCCAGGTTACCCTTTAAAAATTGGTAAAGATGTAACTATTGGTCACTTGGTTATGTTGCATGGCTGCACGATTGAAGACAATTCTTTAATTGGAATTGGTGCTGTAATTTTAAATGGTGCAAAGATTGGAAAAAATTGCATCATAGGAGCTAATGCATTGATCACAGAAAACAAAGTCATTCCCGACAATTCTCTAGTGATTGGATCCCCTGGTAAAATTGTAAGACAAGTCTCAACAGAAGAGGCAAAGTCAATTACTGAAAATGCAATTCATTACCAAGATAATTGGAAAAAATATTCTAAATCAGTTTTTTAAGGAATTAACCAGGTATCCTTGTTATTTTCTAAATCGAATTTAGCACGACGGTGACCTTTGGCTGCTAAATAAAGCCATTCCATACTTTTAATTTTACATTGAATAACAGTAAAATTTTTATATCCCACTTCACTTTGCTCCATTGTAAATTCAAAATTATCTAGTTCAGGCTTTAGTCCTGAAGTAGGGGTTTCAGATAATGTTCCTGGTCCGTTATCAACTAAATAACATTTTCTACTCATGTGTCCTGTTTTTAACCAGGACTGTTTTGTAATATCATTTTCATGATTAACGGTGCACTCAACTTTAAGTCTAACTTGTATCTTCTCATCCTTGTCATAAAATAACATTGATGCATTCTTATTTGCTTTTAATTTAGCAATTTTATCTGATCTGATATCACTATGGTATTGGATAATATTGTTTTCTCTATCTGATTTTCTAAGGACTACAATTCTTCCATCAAAGTCATCTTGACCACCACAAATAAATACAGGAATTCTAAATTGAGACCCTCTATCTTTGATAGCATTATCCAGCATATACCAGATTTTATTTTTGATCTCTTCAAAATCTTCGTAGTACGCTGGTTGCATACGAGATTATTTACTTAGTCTTCTAATTAAACTGGAAGTATCCCAACGGTTTCCACCCATTTCTTGAACTTCACCGTAATATTTATCAACGATTTCAGTTACAGGAAGTTGAGAGCCATTATTTTTAGCTTCATCCATAGCAATTTTTAAATCTTTTCTCATCCAATCAACTGCAAAACCAAATTCAAACTGATCATCAATCATCGTTTTATATCTGTTTTCCATTTGCCAAGATTGAGCAGCACCTTTAGATATAACTTCAATTACATCTTCCATATTTAAACCTGCTTTTTTTCCAAAGTTAATTGCTTCTGATAAACCTTGAACAAGACCTGCAATACAAATTTGGTTAACCATTTTTGCTAATTGACCATTACCAGCACCACCTAATAATTTCATCTTTTTGCTGTAACAATCAATAATGTCTTTTGCTTTATCAAAGTTTGCTTGATCTCCACCAATCATAACAGTTAGAGCACCATTTTCAGCACCAGCTTGTCCACCTGATACCGGTGCATCTAAGAAACCAAATTCACTTTTTAATGAATGCTCATAAATTTCTCTAGCAATCGTTGCAGAAGCGGTTGTGTTATCAATGTAAACTGAGCCTTTTTTAATTGTTTTAAAGATACCGTTGTCACCAAAAGTTACTTCTCGTAAATCGTTATCATTACCAACACAGGTAAACACAAAGTCAGCATCCTCAGCAGCTTTTGCAGGAGTATCTGCTTTTGACCCTTTATATTCAGCAACCCATTTATCAGCTTTTGCAGCTGTTCTATTATAAACAGTTACATTGTGACCTGCTTTTGATATATATCCTGCCATTGGATAACCCATGACACCTAAACCTATAAATGCAACATTGCTCATAATTTCTATTTCCTATGTTTAAAAGTTTGAATTTTAAAGTAATTTTATTTGGATTTATATTTACATTTTTTTCAAGCTTTGGACAGAGTTTTTTTCTAGGATTATTTAATTCAAGCATAAGAGACGCGCTTTCTATCACGCATGGTCAGTTTGGATCTATCTATGCATCTGCTACTCTATTAAGTAGTTTTATACTTGTTTGGGTTGGTAAAAAAATAGATGACTTTAATATTTTAAAATTTGCATCTTATGTCATTGCGTTACTAGCGATCTCTTGTTTTTTATTTTCTAAAATTTCATCAGTCGCTTTCTTATTTTTATCAATTTTCTTAATGAGGTTATCAGGTCAAGGACTAATGTCTCACACTGCAACCACAACAATATCAAGATTTTTTGAAAAGACTAGGGGACGTGCATTAAGCACAACTTGGCTTGGTTTATCGTTAGCTGAATTTATTTTACCCTTATTAATTATTTTTTTATTAACTTTTATTGATTGGAGAAATATTTGGATAGCCATATCAATTTCAGTTATTATCATTTTACCTATTGTCATTGTTACATTAGTTAAAAACGTTAAATTAGACTCAAGAGAAACATCTATTGCCACAAATATTAAAACTAAAGATATAAAACAATGGACGAGAGGTGAAGTTTTAAAAGATTATCGCTTTTATATTATATGTTTAAGCATGTTAGCGATGCCTTGGATTGCAACGGGTACATTTGTTTATCAATCTTTTATAGTGTCATCTAAAGGTTGGGGACCATATGTTATTGCCCAATCCTTTATGGTGTATTCAATTTTATCAGTGATTACTTTATTTTTAACAGGCTTTTTAATTGATAAGTTTAGTAGTCGAAAATTAATAATTTATATGAACATTCCTTTATTAGTTGCAACGTTTGTGCTTTATTATTTTAACTCACCAATTTCATCATTTGTATTTTTAGGTTTAATTGGGATTTCAAACGGTTTAGCAAATGTTCTAGGTTCTGCTACTTGGGCTGAGATTTATGGAGTGAGATATATTGGTTCCATTAAAGCATTAACCACAGCGTTAATGGTATTTTCAACTGCATTTGGTACAGCGCTCTTTGGAATTTTGATTGATAATAGCCTTTCTATTGAGCAAATTGCTCTTGTTTCAGGATCTTATATTTTAATAGCAATATTGTTGTTATTCCTTGTAAAGAATAAGCTTAATCCTGATTATTTATAGAATTATCCTTGATTTTTTTTTAACTACTGTATAGATACTGCGCATGGCTAGAGTAACAGTAGAAGATTGCATAGATAAAGTAGAAAGTCCTTACGAATTAGTTTTAGTTGCTAAAGAAAGAGCCGTTCAATTAAATTCTGGTTTAGAACCAACTTTAGATAGAGATAATGACAAAAACACAGTTATATCTTTAAGAGAAATTGCAGCAGACACTATTAAAGTTTCAGACTTAACAGATAGCGCTATTCACAAACTTAGAAAACACGTTGAGCAAGTTGACGATGGTACTGATGATGATGAAATTATTGGTGATGATTTTGAAAGTATGTACAAAGGTGAAATTTCTAAAAGTGGAACTCCTATTTTACCATCTAAAAGAGCTAGAAAAATTCCTGAAAAAATTCAAGTATCCTCTGATGATTTAGAAGAATTAACTGCAAAGGCAGAGCCAGAAGTTGACGTTGATGCAGAGTTAGAAGTGGGAGATGAAGAGACAGCAGTTTCTTTAGATCAAATAGCTGAAGCTGAAACAGAAGCTGAAACAACTGAAGTAAACTCTGACGATTCAGAGACTACAAATAGCTAAAAAAATAATATAAAAGTTTAGTATGAACAGGAAAGTATCCGTTGCACCTATGATGGATTGTACTGATCGTCATGAACGTTTTTTTCTAAGACTGATTAGTAAAAATACATTGCTCTATAGTGAAATGGTTGTCTCTGAAGCTATTCATCGAGGGGATAAAAAAAAACTATTAGAATTTAATATAAATGAAAAACCAATAGCCCTTCAAATTGGTGGATCGTCTCCAACTTTACTTGCAGAGGCAACGAAAGTGGGTGAAGACTTTGGTTATGATGAGATAAATTTAAACCTTGGTTGCCCTTCAAAAAAAGTTGAGAAAAATAAATTTGGTGCATGTTTAATGAAAGAACCAAATTTGGTTGCAGACTGCTTGAGTAAAATGCAATCGGTTACAAAGTTACCGGTCACGATTAAAACAAGAATTGGTTACGATGATACTGAAGACTATGAAAACTTACATCGTTTTATTTCAACTTTAAAAAGCACTGGTGTTAAAACTTTCATCATTCATGCAAGAAAAGCTATTCTTGGAAAATTTACCCCTAAACAAAATCTAAACATTCCTCCTTTAAAGTATGATTTTGTCTATAGATTAAAAAAAGATTTCCCTAATGAAGAAATCATTATTAACGGTGGAATTACCACAACCGATCAAATGAAAGATCACTTAGATAAAGTTGATGGAGTTATGATCGGACGTGCTGCTTACCATACTCCTTATTTATTAGCTGATATTGAAAGAGATATATTTAATAATGAAAATGTACCAAGTCGACAAGATGTAATTGAACAGTTGCTACCGTACGTTAGAGAAGAAATAAAAAAAGGAACACGTTTAAATCAAATTATGAGACATACACTTGGATTATTTCATGGTCAAACAGGATCTAGCTTTTGGAAAAGGTATTTAAGCGAAAATATGTGTGTTAGAGATGCCGATGTTAAAAAGATTGATCACATCATGGATAAGATTAAATATAACAATGTCGACACGTCGGTAAGTCAATCTGCTTAGTTCTCTTTTATCTAACGAGTACATATACTTTAGCCTACTAATGGCCTTAACCGCTATTCCTGTGGGATTTGTTGCAGGTTTATTTGGTATTGGCGGTGGATTAATTACAGTTCCATTTTTGTTTTATATTTTTAATTCTTTAGGGATTGATCAACAATATGTCATGCACCTTGCAGTTGGAACATCATTTGCAATCATAATACCAACCTCAACTGTCTCAGTTTTAACTCATCATAAATTTAAAGCAGTGGATTTTGATATAGTTAAAAGTTATGGAATATTTGTAGTACTTGGTGTTATTTTTGGAACAATTTTTGCAGCAACTCTTAAAACTAAAACCTTAGTTCTTTTCTTTGCAATCGTAATATTTTTATTAAGTATTTATCTTTTATTATTAAAAGAAAAGGAAAAAAATATAACTCTTAAAATTAAGCTTCATTTGAAAATTATTTTAGGATTTTTAGTAGGTTTTATCTCGGCACCCATGGGTATTGGAGGGGCTGTTATGAATGTTCCAATTCTAAAGTTTTTTGGTTACTCAATTAATAGAGCTATAGGTAGCGCTGCAGCTATTGGTTTTTTAATAGCATTATTTGGCGCAATCGGATTTTTGATAACTGGCAGTTATTTAAAAACAAATATTCCATTAAGTATTGGTTTTTTAAATATTCCTGCTTTTTTAATTTTTATACCGATTACAACCTTTATGGCTAGAATTGGTGCAAGAACAGTTCATACAATTGATAAGAATAGAATTAGTAAATATTTTGGAATATTTTTACTTATCATTGCTGCAAAATTTTTATATGAATATTTCAAACTGTAGTTATGGCAAATAAAGTAAGTAAAAGTTTTCTAAAAGATTCTCATTTAATAACTGAATTAAAATTATGTAGTATTCGTTTAATTGATAATGCTAAATTTCCTTGGATCATTTTAATTCCAAAGCGAAAAAATATAACCGATATCTCAGAACTTAATTCAAAAGATCAAATGTTATTAATGAAAGAAATTGTTCATTGCAGCAAGTTAATGAAAAAAATATTTAAAACAAAAAAACTTAATGTTGAAAAAATTGGCAATATTGTTCCTCAATTACATATTCATATTATTGCAAGATCTACTAAAGACAGTACGTGGCCACTATCGGTTTGGGTTATTAAAGGAAAACCTTATTCAAAAGTTCTATTAGCGAAAACTATTTCAAAAATTAAAAAGTATTTTAAGGGATAAAGACAGAGGTAGTTTTAGTCTCCCGCCACTACCTCTTAATCATTATGTATCTGATTCGTCCCAAATTTGTTAACACGTATTAATTGAAACTAGACTTTATCAACTGCTTGCTTTACTAAATAGATAACACACCGACTCATAAATAATTAAAATTTAAACACATTGATTAAAACCACACTCTCATCATTTGCAAAATCTATTGGTTTTAATTCACAAAATTATATTCCAAAAGAAGGGGCATCCTTTTCTTTATTTAGAATTGAAGTTTTATCTGGTTTAACAGTTGCTTTAGCGTTAGTTCCTGAAGCTATTGCCTTTGCTTTTGTTGCAGGAGTTGCACCTTTATCAGGGCTTTATGCAGCTTTTATTGTTGGTTTAATTACAGCTGTGTTTGGTGGAAGACCTGGAATGATTTCAGGAGCAACCGGTGCTTTAGCTGTTGTTATGGTGTCCCTTGTTATGGATCACGGTGCACAGTATTTGTTTGCAACCGTAGTTTTGATGGGAATTTTACAATTATTAGCGGGTGTCTTTAAGCTTGGAAAATTTATTAGAATGGTACCCCAACCGGTAATGTTAGGTTTTGTTAATGGCCTTGCAATTGTTATTGGTATTTCACAACTTAGTCAGTTTAAAACCCTTAATGCAATGGGGCAATTAGAATGGATTTCAGGAAACACTTTATATTATTCAGTAGGGTTCGTTATTTTAACGATGTTAATCATTTGGTTACTACCAAAGATTACTAAAGCGGTTCCAGCAACACTTGCTGCAATTTTAGTTACATCTGTATTAGTTTTAGCATTAAAGATTGATATTCCAAGTGTTGGAGATCTTGCAAGTGTTAAAGGAGGATTACCAATATTTTCAATTCCAAGTGTTCCTTTAAACTTTGAAACTTTAAAGATCATTTTTCCTTATGCATTTATATTGTCAGCCATTGGCTTAATTGAAAGCCTGTTAACTCTTAACTTAGTTGGTGAAATTACTAATAAAAGAGGTGGGGCTAGTCAGGAATGCTTAGCACAAGGCTTTGCAAATACAGTTACTGGTTTTTTTGGGGGTATGGGTGGATGTGCGATGATTGGTCAATCTATGATTAACGTAAAATCAGGCGGTAGAACAAGAATTGCAGGAATAGCTGCAGCAGTATTCTTATTAATTTTTATTTTATATACATCAAACTATATTGAGATGATCCCAATTGCAGCACTAGTTGGTGTAATGTTTATGGTAGTGATTGGAACCTTTGCCTGGAACTCATTAAAGATATTATTTTTTGTACCAAAGAGTGATGCATTAGTAATTGTTCTTGTAACTGTTGTAACTGTTTTAGAAGATTTAGCCGTTGCTGTAATTGTTGGTGTTATTGTATCAGCATTAGTGTTTGCTTGGAAATCTGCATCAAGAATTAGAGCAGTTGAGAGAGCATCCGTTAGAGAAAAGGGTGCTAAAGTTTATGAAATAGAAGGACCGCTATTTTTTAGTTCAACAGATAGTTTTTTAGAATTATTTAAACCAGAACAAGATCCTGATGTAATTATTATAGATTTTGCAGGATCAAAAGTAATTGATCAATCTGCATTAAAAGCAATTGAAGACATTGCTGATAAATATAATAGTTTTGGAAAAAAAGTTAAACTTAGACATCTAACTCGTGATTGTCATAGATTATTAAGTAGAGCAGGCCAATTAGTAGTTGATAGTGATGATGATCCTGATTATGGAATTGCAGTTGATTATGATGTTAAATTAGGTATTTTTGGCAGATAAGATGAGCAAAGAGATTAAAACAGATGATGTTATTTTCAATTTCTTCAAGCAAGTTTGTGATGAGAAAGATGATGTTAAATGTGTTGAACTTGGTAATGGTTGGATTAGTGCCATGGAAACCAATCTTGCTAACATGGAAAAAAATCTAGAAGAAACTGATAAAGTTAAATACCAAGAAAGCATTAATAGTAACAAGCAACAGCTTGATAGTCTTAAAGGCAAAACTGCTAGTGAATGGCGTGAATATGCAACCCAGTGTATGATCGAGATCTTAGATCATAAAACTAAATCGTGAATTTCTTTAAAAGATTATTTTCAAGTAGCAATTTAGAACTAGAAATCAATGATGGAGGCAGAGCTGCTGCTGGATATAAAGGTAAAGCTGGAGACTGTGTAGTTAGATCTATTGCAATTGTAACAAATCTTCCTTATCAAAAAATTTATGATGATCTTTATAAAGCAAATGAAGAATTTAGAACCACATCAAGAACAAAACTTGCTAGAAGCCTAAAACAAAAAAATGATAGCCCAAGATCAGGCACTCATAGAGTGGTGGTTAAAAAATATCTTGAAAAACTTGGGTGGCAGTGGACGCCAACTATGTTTATTGGTCAAGGTTGTAAAGTTCATTTAAAGAAAGATGAACTTCCAAGTGGGACTTTAATTGTATCTTGTTCAAAGCACATAACGGTTGTCAAAGATGGTGTCTTGCATGATACATATGATTGCTCTAGACGGGGCACACGTTGTGTTTATGGTTATTGGAAAAAAATAAATTAAAGATATAATAATTATTAATGAGCTTTAAAGATAACGTCAATTTACATGTAGATAAATCAGCTAAATTACTAAACTTTAGTGATGATTTACTTGAACATTTAAAATCTATTCACTCATTAATTAAAGTAAATGTGGGTGTTGTCTTAGATGGCAAAATTAATAACTTTACTGGATGGAGAGCTGTTCACTCAGAGCACATTCTTCCAACTAAAGGTGGACTAAGATATTCAGAAACGGTTGATCAAGATGATACTGAAGCTCTAGCATCTTTGATGACTTACAAATGTGCAATAGTTAATATCCCTTTTGGAGGAGCTAAAGGGGGTTTAAAAATTAATCCTAAAAATTACACAATGCCTCAACTTAGAGAAATTACTAAAGCGTTTGCTAGTAAATTAATTAATAAAGGTTTTATTTCTCCAGCATTAAATGTTCCAGCTCCAGATGTCGGAACGTCTGAAAGAGAAATGGAATGGATTTTAGAGACTTATAAAACACTTAAACCTGATGATATAAATTATAGAGGTTGTGTAACAGGTAAACCCTTACACAGAGGAGGTATTGCTGGCAGAACAGAAGCAACTGGTAGAGGTATTGAGGAAGTAGTTAGAGAAATATTTAGACATGAAGATGTTGTTAAAGAAGCAGGATTGAAAAATGAATTAAAGGATAATGAAATTATAGTTCAAGGCTTTGGTAATGTTGGAAGTAATTTAGCCAAACATTTATATAATAGAGATAATGCAAAGATTATAGCAATTGGAGAATATGATGGTTATTTATATAACAAAAAAGGTATTGATATAAATGCACTAATTGAATTTTATAAGACAAATAAAACTATCAATAACCCTAAACTTGGAAAATTTAAAAACAATCCAAGTGAACTTTTAGAATTAGATTGTGATATTTTAATTCCAGCTGCATTAGAAAATGCAATCACCATTGATAATGTAGATAAAATTAAAACGAAATTAATAATTGAGGCTGCTAATGGACCCATTTCATTTGAGGCGGATCAAAAATTATTTGAAAAAGGCGTTATGATTATTCCTGATATCTATGTCAATGCAGGGGGTGTTGTGGTTTCTTATTTTGAGTGGGTAAAAGATATTTCTCATATACGTTTTGGTAGAGTTGAAAAAAGATTTCAAGAACAAAAAATATTAGACATTATTGATTTGATAGATAAAAAAACGAATACTAAAACAGATTTTGACACCATTAAAAAAATTATTCATGGTGCTGATGAAGAGGACTTAGCTTTTTCAGGTCTAGAAGATAGTATGAGAAATGCATTTATTGAAATTTATAATGCTAAAAAACAAATAAAAAAATCCTTTAGAGATAGTGCTTATTATGTATCTCTAAAGAAGATAAGAAATTTTTATACAGTAGAAGGCTTTCCTAAACGATAAATAGTGGCTTAATTTTACCTATAATTAAATTAATAGAAGACTCTCAATCTATGATTTGTTAGCATTTGTCATGATAAAATTAATAAGAGCAGGCTTTATAAGCAAGCTTTTTGCCATTTTAGTTCTAAGTTTATGGTTATCTAATGGTGCTAAAGCAGGTTGTGATGATGCACCAGTTGATGGAGTGGATTATTCTAATTGTCAATTCTCAGAAGGCCAAGATCTAAGTAGAGCCTATATACCAAACTCTAATCTATCTTTTATTAGTTTTATTAAAGTTACCTTTGATAAAGGGGTAATGATGAATGCAACATTAGCTAATGGTAATTTTGTAGAATCTTCTTTTATTAGAACGAATTTATATGAAGCAAATCTTGAAGGGGGTATCTTTGAAAAAGCTAACTTTTCAAGTGCTAATTTAACAAGAGTAAACTTTAAAGGAGCTTCATTAATTGAGACTAACTTTACTAACAGTAATCTTTTTGAAGCAGATTTAACGGGTGCTAATATTTTAAATGCTAACTTTGAAGGCGCTAATCTTAATAACGCAGTTTGGATTGATGGAACTAAATGTTTACTAGGTTCCATTGGTAAATGTAATAAATAAAAAATTCTTAAGAATTATTTTATTGGTTTAATTTTTTGATTAATAACGAGCACTGCTCCAATTATTAAAATAGGTAAACCTATTATTAAATCTTGTTGCCATTCTAAGTTTTCAAATATTGTTGAGATTAATAAAGCAAGTACAGGCATTACAACTCCTACATAACCCGCTCGACCAGCTCCAACTTTTTCTAATAATCTTAAGTAAAAGATAAAAGCAAATATCGAGCCAATAATAGATAGATAAGCAAGGGATGCGATGTAACTGAAGCTATATTCAAATAATAATTCAGTGCCTTTTATCTGAGTGATTAATAGAGTAACTAATGATCCATAAAGCATTGAATACGCAAGTGTTGGTATTAATGAGAAGTTATTATTTAAGTTTCTTTGGTGAACCATGTTACCTGTTGATGCACTAAATGTACCAAGTAAGGCTAAAAATAATCCAACATGGGTTCCATTAGCAAAGCTGAAATTGAAAATCTCATCATTGAAAATGATTATAATTCCAATCATCCCAATAGTTGCACCAAGTAAAGTTTTTAAAGAAGGTTTCTTTTTAAAATAAAAGCCTTCTCCTAAAATATTCATAATAACTACTGTTGAAAAGACAACTGCTGGAAATGCGCTTATTAAGTAAGTATTTGATAGATAAAAGAAAACATAGTTTAGTGAGTAGAGACAAACACCAAAGAGTAAAAACCAAAGATGCTGATTTAAAGAAAACTTAAGATTTTTCTTCTTATAAATTAAATAAACAAAAATAACTATTGCAGCTATCAAAAATCTATAAAACACGGATACTAATGGATCAACGTAACCCAATTGAAACTTGATGACATACCAAGTAGGGGACCAGCAAAAAAGTGTGACAATAAATAAGAAAAAATTGTTCATTATTAAGGACTATAATCAAACAATCTTAAAAAAATATAAGATTAATCTAACAATTTTTAATATATAAATTTATAAGTTATGAAAAAAATACTTCTAATTTCAACTCTACTTATATCATTAAGTAGCATTTCTTATTCTGATAATCATTATCCAATCACAAGAGATTCTCAATTAATGATTGCTAGAGGTAAAATTGCCTACCAAAATAATTGTGTAAGCTGTCATCAAGTTAATTTGTCAGGTGCTGAAAATTGGAAGGGTGTTGATGAAGACGGCCATAGAAAAGCGCCGCCTTTAAATGGTACAGGTCACACTTGGCACCATGATGATGAGACATTACATAAAATTATTAAATATGGTTTAGTTGGAATAATTAGTGACTATGAAGGAAAAATGGGTGCCTTTGGAGATAAATTAAATGACAAAGATATAGATTCAGTTTTAGCCTACATTAAAAGTTTTTGGCCAGATGATTATTACAAACATCAAATAAATTTAAGTAAATAAATTAAATGGCAACAGACACATTTCATTGGTCGTGTAAACACACGTGGAGAAAAAGTGCTAAGAATACGATGTGGTGTGTTATCGGTTGTGCAATTGGTGACTTTGGAACCATACTATTTTTTCAGTTAAGTAAAATTCCTTTTCCAGTATTAGGTATTATGACTTTAGCAATCATAAATGGTTTATTAACCAGCATTATGCTTGAAACTTTTATTTTAATGAGACAAAATTTTAAATTAATTAATGCTTTAAAGACCGCCTGTGGAATGAGTTTCATCTCAATGGTTAGTATGGAAATTTCTATGAACGCTACAGATTATTTTTTAACCGGTGGAGCGATGCTAACTTGGTGGGTGGTACCTATTATGTTAACTGCGGGATTTTTAACACCCTGGCCTTATAATTATTGGAGACTTAAAAAATTCAATCAAGCCTGTCATTAAATATTAAATGGTTACAACTTCTGAAATTATATTAGCAATTATTATTGTTGCCTTATCTGTTGTTATGCCTATCTATTATTATTACCAAAGGAAGAAAAACCCTAAGCAAGATAATAAAACTCAAGATAGCCCTGAGATAAAAAATTATATTGATAGAATTAATGAAATTACCCGCAAAAAACATAAATGAAAAAACGTTTATCAGGGTGCAGTGAGTGTGGAGATGATACAGCCATCTTAACACAAGTAAGCTCAGGACCAGAGGTGATCTTACTTTGCACAGATTGTTATAACCTGAAACATTCAAACGAAACACAAAACCATATTGGCTATGAAGAAGAAAAAAGCTAAAAAATTAAAGACTAAAAAAATAGAACCAAATTCCTACGGTCTTGGGAAATTTAATTACTTTATCTTTAAGTTTTTGTGCTCAAGGTTTAAGCTTAAATAATTAATACTTAAAACCAATTATTTGGAATTATGATGTAGTGAATTGCAAGTACAATTCCAACTGACACACTTAATCCGAATATCATTTTAAGAAAGTCTTTACCAATTAGTGGAAACACATATTTGAACTTATAGTCTTTATTCATTGATGCGATTGCTAACTCTCTTCCACATAATAGACCAACAAATACCCAGGTTGTTGACATGGGTAAATCATTAAGCTCTTTAAAGTAGTAAAGTACAGCTGCATAAATAATATTGATTATAGTTGCTGATCTTGCATATCTTGTTCCAGTTTTCTCTAAGACAACCTTTTGAATAGCCCCTCCATGAATGTAGAAGATATAAAAAAGTAGTGCTGTAAAGTAACCCAGAACAACTAATAAAAGAGCAACATCTAATTGTCTTGGAAGGTATACAGCAATGTTTGCTACATCATGAGATAACCAAACCCACCATAACCAGCCTGAAGTTATCCAAACAGAGTTACGCCAAAAGGAAATCCATTTGTCATTAACTTCATCTAATTTTTCATTAATAAATTTAGAGATAACGATCCAGCAAATATAAGCAGCAGCTGCAGCAAGACCATAGCCGACAACACTTTTCATAAGCATCTTTTCAAGTACTACCGTTGATGCAAAAGCTGATAAAACTAAGAAGGTTGTTGAAACAGGTATTCCAACTCTTGTTAATACAAGAAGTATTCCTGGTGCCACAGCGTGATACCATTGTATCTCTTGGAAAGGTATTCTTGTTAATCTACCGTAAGAGATATCTCCATTATTACTGTACCAACCCCAAGTAATAGCAAGTATCATTACAAATGATGCTGCACTAGCAAGAGTGTACCATTTAAACCATTTTTGTTTTGACGCGATAAAAGTTCCCAATGTTTGAATTGAGTCATTTGCAATAACACTGTACCCCGCTAAAGCAAAGCCGACGATTGTATAAAACAATGTAAGAGTCATTAAAACTTTCTATATAATTAATTATTAATTACAAATTTATTTTTAGAGTTATAATACTACCTCTGGTTTTAAAATTATGAGCTCTGATATTAAAATAAAAGATCAAAAAATGATATTTCTTGATGAGATGATGGATCAAGTAATTATCCTTGATAAATTTAAAAATGTTTTTTTTGCAAATAAAAGCGCTGTTGCTAGATTTGGTAATGATATTATTGGTAAAAATATTTCATTAATTTTAAGAGATGCTAATTTATTAGAAAGTATTGATCTTGCAATTCAGGATAAAAGTTCACAAGTTTTAGATGTAGAAATTAAACTTCCTATTTTTCAATTCTATAATGTAAATATTATCCCAGATTCTTTAAATGAATCTGAAGATGAACATTCTGTAATAATATTTTTAAAAGATTTAACTGAAATATATAAGACACAACAATTTAAATCAGATTTTGTTGCTAATGTTTCTCATGAGTTAAGAACACCCTTACAGTCAATTAAGTTAGGATTAGAGACAATAAATGATGGTCATGCTTCAAATGATTTTGAAATGCAAAAGAAATTTTTACCCATTATGATGCAACAAACGGAGCGTATGGAAAATTTGATTAATGATTTACTTTCATTGTCAAAAATCGAATTACAAGAACATATTAGACCCACCACTGAGTTAGATTTAAAAGAAATAATAACTCACGTGATTAAATTGAATTCAGAGCTTGTTAAGAAAAAAAAGATAAAAATAGAAAACAATATTACAGATGATACTTATAAAATTTCTGGAGATAGAAATAGATTAATAGAAATTTTTACTAATTTAATTGATAATGCTTGCAAGTATAGCGATAGTGATACTGTCATTAAAATTTCCTTGGTTAAGAAAATGGACACTATTTTGTTTTCTATTAAAGACCAAGGGGTTGGAATTCCTAAAAAATATTTATCCCGAATCACTGAGCGTTTTTTCAGAGTAGATCCTGCAAGAAGCAAAGATGCAGGGGGTACTGGTTTAGGTTTGGCTATTGTTAAACATATAGTAAATCAACACCGTGCAACTATGGATATTATCAGTACTGAAGGAAAAGGTACTGAATTTACCATTGAATTTCCAAAAGTATAAAATTTTAGAAGATAATAAAATATTCTTTGTCATAAAAGTTTCATAAACTTGTAATAAAATTGAAACAAAGAAATTTTATAAGAATTAAATATAAATAAACAAAGGAAAAATAAAAATGAAAAATGTTAAAATTATTTTATCAATCTTGACGGTGATGCTATTTGCGTCAAATGTTCAAGCAAGAGATCAAATCCGGATAGTGGGGTCATCAACTGTTTATCCATATGCAACTGTTGTTGCTGAAAATTTTGGTAAAACAGGAAAATTTAAAACGCCCGTAATTGAAAGCACTGGAACGGGTGGGGGTATGAAATTATTTTGTGCTGGTGTTGGCACTGATCACCCAGATATTACTAATGCATCAAGAGCTATAAAATCTAAAGAAAAAGCATTATGTGAAAAAAATGGTGTAACTGAAATTATAGAAATTATTGTAGGAAATGACGGTATTTCTTTAGCTCACGCAGTAGATTCTCCAGATTCAAATTTTACTAAAGAACAACTTTGGAGAGCACTAGCAAATGAAGTAGATGTAGATGGTAAATTGGTTGCTAATCCATATAAACAATGGAGCGACATTGATCCATCACTTCCTTCTAAAAAGATTGAAATTCTTATTGCCCCACCAACATCAGGTACAAGAGATGCATGGAATTCTTTAGTAATGAGCAAAGGTTGTTCTAAAGAGGCAAAAGCACTTTTTGGTGACAAAGCTAGTAGTGAATGTACTAAAATCCGTGAAGACGGTTATGCAGTAGAAGCGGGTGAAAACGATACTCTAATTGTTCAAAAACTAGCATCAAATCCTGACGCATACGGCTTTTTTGGTTATAGCTATTTAGTTGGCAATAAAGACAAGGTGAAAGCTGCAGCTATAGAAGGAGTTAAACCTAGTCTTGAAGGTATTCAAGATTACTCATATCCAATAGCTAGACCTTTATTCTTTTATGTAAAAAAAGCACATATTGGAGTAGTTCCTGGAATTGACGCATTTATTAAAGATTTTACGTCAAAAAAAGCAATGGGACCAAGAGGTTACTTAGCTGAGATCGGTTTAGTACCTTTAGCTAAAGCAAAATATGATGTTGTAAGAACTGCAGCGGTCGAATTAAACACTATTAGCATCAAGTAATTTAAATTCCTCAAACACAATCAAGGCCAGAATAAACTTCTGGCCTTTTTTATTAGTACAATTTGTAGTTTAAAATTGTAACAAATCTGTAACATTAAAACTGTAATACATAAGCTCATGAATATTATAATTTTATTATTAGTTACAATATTTAGCTATCTATCATTTTTATATGGTCGCTCTAGAATAAGAAAAATTACATCAACACAATCTATAAAGATTAACGCTCTACCAAATTATTATGGTTATTATCTAGCTTTATGGTGCGCGTTACCAGCATTAATTATATTATTATTTTGGTCTATATTTGAACCAGCGATTATTAAATATTTGATCTCACAAACTTTAATTCAAAACGATTTAAATTATTCGGGGGACCAACTTAATTTACTTTATCAAAAAATTAGATCACTTTATGAGGGTAATTTTTCAGGAACCTTAACTGAAGAAATTAAAATAGGTGTTAAGAATTATGAAAATTTACAAACAATTGCTCAAAATTCTAAAATTGTTTTATTATTATCAACTTTTATTGCTGCTATCTCATATGGGATTTTTAGAATTTCAAAAAACAATAAAGCAAGACATGATGTTGAAAAAATTTTAACAGGGTTACTTTTTGTATGTTCTCTAGTTGCTATATTAACAACAATGGGAATTATTTTCTCTCTTTTATTTGAAAGTTTAAAATTTTTTTCAGCAATTAATATTTTTGATTTTTTGTTTGGAATGAATTGGAGTCCTCAAAGAGCTTTCGTTAGTGATGCCTCAGCAATTACAGCTTTAGAATATGAAAATTTAAAAGGTGCTTTTGGTTCTGTTCCTTTATTTGCTGGTACAGCATTTATAGCTCTGATTGCAATGCTTGTAGCTGTTCCTATTGGATTATTTTCTGGAATTTATATGGCAGAGTACGCAAGTTCTAAAGTTAGAAAATATTCTAAACCAATTATTGAAATCCTGGCTGGAATTCCAACAGTTGTATATGGTTTTTTTGCAGCGCTTACTGTCGGCCCCTTTTTTAGAGAATTAGGTGAAAAGTTAAATTTAGAGGTATCTTCTGAAAGTGCTCTTGCTGCAGGATTGGTAATGGGGGTTATGATTATTCCTTATGTGTCTTCATTATCTGATGACGTGATTAATGCAGTCCCTCAATCTTTAAGAGATGGATCTTATGCAATTGGAGCAACCAAATCAGAAACTATTAAAAATGTTGTAATTCCTGCTGCATTACCAGGGATTGTGGGCTCGGTGTTATTAGCTGTATCAAGAGCCATTGGTGAAACAATGATTGTGGTAATGGCTGCTGGTTTAGCCGCAAATCTAACCATTAATCCACTTGAGTCTACCACTACCATCACCACTCAAATTGTAATGTTATTAATTGGCGATCAGGAGTTCGATAGTCCAAAAACACAATCTGCTTTTGCATTGGGCTTAACACTTTTCTTTGCAACATTAATTTTAAACTACATAGCCTTAAGATTTGTTAAAAAATATAGAGAAAAATATGAATAAAGAGCAACGATTAAAAAAACGACATAATGCTGAAAAAAGATTTAAGCTCTATGGATTAACTTCTATTTTACTGGCAATTTTTTTTGTAATCTTTTTATTAAATGCTATCTTTTCAAAAGGCAGTGGCGCATTTTTAAAAACAACTATCGATGTTGAGGTAAATTTTGATGCTGACACTTTAGAATTAAGTGAATCGCCTCCACTCGAAGATTTAGAAAATACAGATTACTATGAACTAGCAATTGATAGTATTCTTAAAGTAAAAAAAGTTAATGGTTTAACTGAAGAAAAGTTATTAATTAATTTATTTAGTCCTGATTATGAATATGAAATAAGAAACTTTTTACTTGATAATCCAAAAGCTTTAAATCAAACCACTGTATTAAAACTAACTGCATCAGATGATTTTGATCAATTGCATAAAGGTAATTACCCTAGAGAACTTCCAGAAGAGCGAAGACGGATTAATAATTTTCAATTAAATCTTTATGACGAATTAGTTAATGAAGGAAAAGTTAATAAAATATTTAACTCATATTTGTTTACTAAAGGAGATTCAAGAAACCCTGAACTTGCAGGAATTGGTGGAGCCTTAGTGGGTTCATTTTTTACCATTGTAATTACTTTATTATTATCTTTTCCAATCGCTATTGCAGCTTCAGTTTATTTAGAGGAATTTGCTCCTAAAAATAAAATTACTGATTTTATAGAAATTAATATAAATAATTTAGCAGCAGTACCTTCCATTGTATTTGGATTATTAGGTTTGGGTATTTTGCTTGGGACCTTTCATCTACCAAGATCAACTCCATTAGTTGCAGGAATTACTTTAGCCTTAATGACTTTACCAAGAATTATTATTCCATGTAGAGCTTCCTTAAAAGCAGTACCTCCTTCAATTAGAGAAGGAGCGCTTGCAATTGGCGCATCTAAAGTTCAATCAGTTACGCATCATGTTCTGCCTTTAGCAATTCCAGGCACTTTGTCAGGAACTATTATTGGTTTGGCCCAAGCGCTTGGGGAAACAGCGCCCTTAATATTGATTGGCATGGTTGCTTTTGTGGTCGATATTCCATCTATTCCAACGGATCCATCAGCTTCGTTGCCAGTACAGGTTTATTTATGGTCTGAACAAGCAGAAAGAGGGTTTGTAGAAAAAACATCAGCAACTATTATGGTTCTTTTAAGTTTTTTAATTACATTAAATTTTATAGCAGTTTACTTACGACAAAAATTTGAAAGGAAGTGGTAATGAAAAATAATAAAATAAAAATTAAAAGCAGTAATTTAAATGTGCATTATGGAGAAAAACAAGCACTCTTTGATGTAGATTTGGATATCTATGACAAAGAAGTTACAGCTTTAATCGGTCCTTCTGGATGTGGAAAATCAACCTTCATAAGATGCATAAACAGAATGAATGATGTTATTGATATTTGTAAAGTTGAAGGATCAATTACAATAGATGATGAAGAGATCATTGACAAAAATCTGGATGTTGTAGGACTTCGAGAGAAAATTGGTATGGTTTTTCAAAAACCCAATCCTTTTCCAAAAAGTATTTATGATAATATTTCTTATGGACCAACCATTCATGGTTTAACAGAAAATAAAACAGATATGGATGAAATTGTTGAGAATAGTTTAAAAAAAGCAGCTTTATGGAACGAAGTTAAAGACAGGTTAAATGAAGCAGGCACAGGTTTATCTGGAGGTCAGCAGCAAAGATTATGTATTGCAAGAGCCATATCAGTAAATCCTCAAGTTATTTTAATGGATGAACCGTGTTCGGCACTAGACCCTATTGCCACTGCTAAAATTGAAGAATTAATTGATGAACTTAAAAAAAGTTATACAATAGTCATTGTTACTCATTCAATGTCCCAAGCTGTAAGAGTTTCTCAAAGAACTGGCTTTTTCCATTTAGGAAAAATAATTGAAGTGGATACAACAGAGAAAATATTTAAAAACCCTGGAAATAAAATGACCCAGGATTATATTACAGGGAGGTTTGGTTAATCATGTCAGATATTACACATATTGTTAAATCCTACGAGGATGAATTACAAAGTTTAAATGATAACTTAATTAAAATGGGTAGCTTAGTTGAAGCTCAGTTGACAGACTCAATGGAGGCCATCATCAAAGTTGATAAAGAAGCTGCTGAAAACATTATTAAAAATGATGAAAAAATTAATGAGTTAAGAGCAACTATTGAAGAGCAGATTGTAACAGTACTCGTTAAAAGAGCCCCGATGGCAATTGATTTAAGATTAACTATTTCAACTTTAAAAATTTCAAGTGATCTTGAACGTATTGGTGATTTAGCAAAAAGTGTTGCTAAAAAGATCAAACCTTTACCACGCGATCTTCCAGAAGAGTTAATTGCCAGTTTAAAAAGATTAGGGGAGTTAGTTCAAAGACAATTGAAAGATGTTTTGGATGCTTATCTTAACCAGTCAAAAGAAGCTGCTGTTAAAATTTGGAAATCAGATGAGAGAGTAGATGATTTAACACATATCGCAATGAACGAAGTTGCAAATTTCTTAAGCAAAGATAAAAAAAATTTAGATCTAGCAACACACTTATTGTTTGTGACTAAAAATATTGAAAGAGCAGGAGATCATATTACTAATATCGCTGAAGCTTTATTTTATCTAATCGAGGGAGAGCATATTGAAGGAGCAAGACCTAAAGGTAAAGATTTTGATCCAAACTAATGAGCGTTAGCATTCATATTGTAGAAGACGAACAACCCATTATCACTTTAGTTAAATATAACCTTGAAAAAGAAGGTTATAAAGTTTCATCATCAGACAATGGCAATGAGGGTATTGAAGATATTAAAAAATTATTTCCTGATCTTGTTTTATTAGACTGGATGTTACCTGATTTTTCTGGCGTAGAAATTTGTAAAATTTTAAAAAAAGAAAAAAAATTTAAAGAAATTCCAATCATAATGCTTACTGCTAAGGGTGAGGATGAAGATAAGATTAAAGGGTTAAACTCTGGTGCAGATGATTACATCACCAAACCCTTTAGTTTCCCAGAATTACTTGCAAGAATAAAAGCGCTACTTCGAAGATCTAAGCCCTCATTAGTTTCTGATATTGTTGAATTCGAAGACCTTAAGGTGGATAGATTAACACGACGTGTTTTTAGAAAAAACAAAGAAATTCATTTGGGACCCAAGGAATATGATTTAATCAATTTTTTTATTAAAAACCCTAAACGTGTTTACTCAAGAGATCAAATTCTAGAGAATGTTTGGTCTGATAATATCAATGTTGAAACAAGAACAGTTGATGTTCATATAAGAAGACTTAGACAAAGTATTAATATTGATGGATTTAAAGAATTAATTAGAACCGTAAGATCAGCTGGCTATTCATTAAATTAGTAATGATTGTAGAAGCATAAAGACTTAAAATAATAATAATAAACTGAACATAGACACATGATTTAGGACTTGTTAAGGTCTGATTATGAAAGGTTATAGATTTATTACAAGTGACGACACTTCAGAATTTTGCCATCGTGTAACGGAGGCCATATCCAATGGATGGAAATTGTATGGTGAACCTAAAATGACTTTTGATAAAAAAAGAGGGGTCATGCGTTGTGCTCAAGCAGTTATAAAAAATTCACCTCAGAAAAAGTATTCCAAAAAGATGAAGCTATCATCGATATAAATGGCAGATCAGATAATACCCTTTGTTTATATGCTAGGGATACTCTTATTAGTACTCCCAGCTTTTCTACAATCTAACTCTAAATTAAAGCAATTCTTAACTAATCTTAGTATTTGGATTGTCATTATTCTCATAATTTTAACTATTATTTATTTTTTCAATTGACAGTTTGAGAGAAAGTTGATTATATTTAGTTGCGCTGATTTAAGTTAAATTGCAGAGCGCGTTACAAATCCTGCTAAAGCGACGCTTCAACCACCGCTTTAGACAGGTGGTTTTTTTTTATCTTTCATAAAATTAAGCCGGGCAGTTGAACCATATTGTGCGCCCTGCATTTGCTTAAGCACTAAAAAGGAGAAAAGAGGCCTATGAATATAACCTCTTATTATTTTGTGACCTTTTTTCTCCAAAACAAGAGGAAAAAAAATGAGCACAAATAAATTAAAAGAAAGATTAGATAAAGGACCGGTTATATGCGCAGAAGGTTTTTTATTTGAGATAGAAAGACGTGGCTACATGTCATCAGGGGAATTTGTCCCAATGGTGTCATTAGATCATCCTGAAGTTTTAGAGAACTTACATAGAGAATTTCAACACGCAGGATCTGATGTAGTTGAGGCCTTTACTTATAATGGACACAGAGAAAAAATGCGTGTTATTGGTAAGGAAGAACTTCTCGAACCACTAAATCGTTCAGCATTAAAAATTGCTAAAAAAGTAGCACTAGATACTCCTAAAGGATCAAAACCAAATTTGATGGCAGGTAATATTTCAAATTCAAATATCTGGAAACATAATGATCCACAATCTCAAAAAGAAGTTGAAGGAATGTTTACAGAGATGATTGGTTGGGCCGTTGAAGAAGGTGCTGATATGTTAATTGGTGAAACTTTTTATTATGCTGAAGAAGCTTTTAAAGCTTTAGAGATAATGAAAAAAACAGGTTTACCAACTGTATTAACCATATCCCCAATGGGTGAAAATAAAATGAGAGATGGAAAATCAGTTGTTGATACTTGTAAAGAGCTAGAGCAATTAGGGGCCGATGTTGTAGGTTTAAATTGTTTTAGAGGACCTGCTACTATGTTTCCTTTTTTAAAAGAAATTAGAAAAGCAGTTAAATGCCATGTTGGAGCTTTACCTATTCCTTATAGAACCAGTGAAGATTACCCAACATTTTTTAACCTACCGGACAGAAGTAATTGTGCATGTCCATCGCCTCATGGAAGAACGTTTCCAACAGCATTGGACCCACATTTTTGTAATAGATATGAAATAGGTAAATTTGCAAAAGACGCTTATGCCCTAGGCATTAATTATCTTGGAGTATGTTGTGGAGCAAACCCAATGTTGATTAGGGAAGTTGCTGAATCAATTGGTTTAACTGTTCCAGCAAGTAAATATCGAGAGAACATGGAAAATCATTTTATGTATGGAAAAAATAAAAGAATTCCAAAACATATGACTGAATATGGAGACAAAGCGTAAATAAATTAAGAAGGGCATTTAACTAAATTGTGCGCCTGACATATGTCGAAGCACTAAAACAGGAGAAAAAAAATGAGTAACAATCTAAAAGAAACAATAAGTAATCTACAGAAGGATTTTACAGCTAACCCAAAAAATGCTGTGGTCCAATATGAAAGCAATTCAATTCTTAAGGAAGGACTTCAATCTGTAGTCACTCTTAGAGAACATAAATTAGTTGTTGATGAACCCAAAAGTTTTGGTGGAAAAGATGAGGGACCCAGCCCAGTAGAGTTAATATTAGCAGCGTTAGCAACGTGTCAGGAGATAACCTATAAAGCATTTGCTACAGCAGCGGGTATTAATATTGAGAGTGTTAGTGTTAAATTAAAAGGTGAATTAGATCTTCAGGGTTTTTTAGCTTTAAATAAAAACACTAGACCTGGCTTTCAATCCATCTCTGGAACTGTTGACATTAAATCTTCATCACCAAAAGCAGAAATAGATAAATTGATTGATACGGTAAATACACATTGCCCGGTATTAGATATTTTATCAAAAGGAGTTCCTATTAAATTGTTTCAAAAGGTTTCTTCAAACTCTTATAATGAAGAGCACATAGAGCAAAGAGTAAGTGCTGCTTAACTAATTAACTCAAGCCCTATGAAAAATAGGGCTTAAGTCTTTTAAGTTCATTTCAAATCCTAAAAAATTAGAAGTTTGACTAGAATTAAGTATAAATTGCGTGCTAGGGTCTTGTTAATGAAAAATATTTATCATTCTGATATTTATCAATTTAACACCCCAGTTAGTAGTTATTGGGAAGATCATTCAAGCGAAAATTTAAATCTAGATAAACTTAATAAAGATGTCAGCTCAGAAATTGTTGTAATAGGTGGAGGGTACACTGGTTTATCCTGTGCAATTAATTTAATAGAAAATCATAATTTAGAGGTCATTTTAGTTGAAGCTGGAAAAATAGGTTGGGGGGCTTCATCTCGTAATGCAGGTTTCTGTTCTCTACCGCCAAGTAAGATGTCTTTTAAAAAGATGCAATCTATTTACGGCAATGATGAAACTAAAAAGTTCTTTAAAAACTCTGTTGAAGGCTCAAATTATACAAAAGATATTATACAAGAATATAATATTGATTGTGATGTAACGGGGGATAGTAATTACGTAGTTGCCCATCATCCAAATAAGTTTAAAGATATTCAAGAACAAGCTACAGCTTACAGAGAAGAGTTTGGTATTGAAACTGAAATTTATTCAAAAGAAGACTTTGATAAAATTGGCCATGGGGGTACAGAGCAATTTGGAGCTTTTTCTTATAAACCTGGTTTTGCAATCAATCCTCTTAAATTTGTTAATGGCATTGCAAAATATGCCTTATCTAAACAATTAAAAATCTTCGAGCACACTAAAGTGGATAAAATTGATAAAGAGAATGGTGCTTATATTTTAAGGACGAAAGAAGGATCTATTCGATCAAAAAAAATAGTTGTTGCAACAAATGGGTTCTACCAAGAAGGTTTAATCCCAGAGATGAATTCAAGAATTTTACCAGTAATTTCAAATATTATTGTCACCAGAGCCTTAACAGAGCAAGAAATTGACCAACATAATTTTAAAACATTTTCACCAATAGCTAATACTAAAAATCTTTTATATTATTATCGAAAGTTACCTGACAACCGAATTTTATTTGGTACCAGAGGGGATTTAAGTGGCAGTGATCAATCTAATTTAAATATGTCTAAGAAAATGGAAAAGTTTTTAAAAGATATTTTTCCTAAATGGAAAGACATTAATATTGATTATAATTGGCGGGGATTAATTGCTTTATCTCAAAAATTAACTCCCTCTATTGGTAAAATTGATAATGAAGAGATTTATTATGGATTTGGCTATAATGGGGTTGGAGTGAGTGCTGCTCCTTGGACTGGAAAACAATTGTCTAAGTTAGTATTATCAAACAGTAAAGAACTGGATATTTCAAAAATTTATAAAGGATTACCTAAGAAGTTTATCTTCCCTAAATTAAGAACGTTTTATTTTAGATTAGCGGTGTGGTTTTATGCAATTAAAGACAGATTTAATATTTAAGAAAATATATGATAAAAGTTAATTTATGAATGTATTTATAATTTTATCAGTATTGGTAATTGTTGTTGGGGTTATTTTACTAGTTGCATCACCTGCTGCGTTATTTACTTTAAATTGGAAAGAAAAGTCAGGAAAAGACAAATTTCTGATGTTCTTATTTTATGGTATTTTGGTTTATATAATAAATATCATTTTTTGGATTATTAAATAAAGTAAATTATGTCTGTACTTGAAATACTATTAGCCATTGAACTTACTTATTTAGCTTACACAATAATTATGGATTTATGATCAAATATATTCTGCCAGCTATAATCATCTTCTTAATCGTATTATTCTGGGAAAAGATTACTGAAATAGTCTTTAAAAAATTTAATATTAGATTGAATTATATTATTGTCAGTGCTGTGTTAATAGCTATCGCCATAATAGTTTTATTAATCAATCTTTAAATTCTACGATCTTTTAGTTGATTAACTCTCATTCCATAGCCTAGACACCTGATTTGAATATTGGTAGGGTTGGATTAGTGAAATTAGAATTCAAAAAAGGCTCAAAATATTCTCGAAAAGACATAGGTTGGATTTGTTATCCAGAAAAGGGACCTCCACCACGAGGTAATTGGGAAACTGGATATGTACGTGTTGAAGATAATTTAATAATCTTTATGAACATCGGTGTGCCAGGAACTACAGGGCATGATTTTGCAAATCATTATGATCATTCAAAAGGAGTCATTGTTTGGTATGGAAAACCAAAATCACATTCTGGACAACCATTATTTCAAAAACTATTAGATGGAAATCTAACACCACACTTCTTTGCCCGTTGGGATAATAAAGATCCTCAATTCTCGTATTTAGGTATTGGAAATGTTGTGAGTTTTAAGGATGGCCATCCATGCTTAGATGGAAATAAGAATGAAGTTGAGACAATAGAATTAAAATTAACTGTAGAAGACTCAGGAGAAATAATTCCTATTCAAAACCAAACAAACGTTGATAAAAATATTTCATTAGAAAATAATTTAACTCCAAAGTCATCTTTCTTGCTAGAGAAGCATCTAGAAGATTATATTATCAAAAATTGGTCTAATATTGAGTTAAATAAAAATTATGATATTCACAAAGAAAACAATAAACTTTGCACCCAATATTCAACAGGTTCTGGTCCATTAGATATTTTAGCTATCAGCAAAGACCAAAAAGAATTTTTAGTTATTGAATTAAAAAAGGGTAGAGCTAGCGATATAGTCATGGGGCAAATACAGAGATATATGGGTCACATCAAAAATAATTTAGCTGGAGACAAAGATGTTAAGGGACTTATTATTGCCTTAGAAGATGATAAAAATTTAAGAGATGCCTTATCTGTGGCACCCAATATAAAGTTTATGAAATATGAAGTATCGTTTAAACTGGTTGAATAAATACATAGTTTTTTTAAGAAATACAACTTTTGCACGAGATAAAAAATATTTAAATTTATTTAAATTCTGATATTGTTTTTTTATGGGGATAAAGAAAAAAGCCTTATCAGCTATCGCAGGTGTTGCTTTTGTAACTTCAGCTACAGTTACACCAACATTAATAGCTTCTACAGCGCTTGTAACAGTTGGTACAACTACAGCCGAGGCAGCTTGTTATGGATCTGGCACTTTCAAAACTTGTACTGATGGCTCAACATACTCAACATATGGTAACAGCACTTACGGTTATAATGCTTACACCGGTTCAAGTTGGGGGTCATCTACATATGGCAATCAATCTTATGGATATTCATATAATGGTGGCACTACCACTAATTGGTCTTATGCTTATTATGGTGGATATGGCAGTGGTTACAGTTATAGCTGGGGCAACTAAAAAATAAGTGTCAGTAAAAAAGATAGGTTGGCTCATTGAAGATGGTCAGCCTGGAAATTTTATTTATAACGAACCCAACCCAGTAACTATAAACAAAAAAAAACCACTCTCAAACATGGCTGTACAAGCATGCCCAGCTGTTAATCAAGTAGAAAGTAGATATTTTGAAGTTCCTTGTCCATTCGATTTAAGACTAAGATGCGAAAAAAAAGATACTAATTTTGAAATATATTCTGTGCCAGAAGGAACTCGGATAGACGAAGAGCTTATTAAAAGAAATCTTAATCTTATGCCAAAAGATAGCTGGAGAAATGAAGATCGTCCTGTTATTCAAATTGAATGTCCTTATGCTTTCATTACAGATGAAGACATTTATTTGACTCAATTACCACCTTTTTTAAATTTTAATTCTAATTATTGGCCTGGTACTTTAATATCAGGAAGATTTAATATCACTAATTGGCCAAGAACACTTTCTTGGGCATTTGAATGGCACGATCTTTCGCAAGATTTAATACTTAAAAGAAATAAACCCTGGTTTTATGTTTTTTTTGAATCTAATAACCCGGAGGACAATTATAAATTGGTCGAAGCAGAATATACAGATGATCTAAGAAAATTTAAAAACTCTATGTTACAAACACCAAGATATGTATCTAATACTTTTTCACTATTTAAAACAGCAAAGAATAGAAGACCAAAAAAACTATTAGTAGAAAAAAAATATGATAGATAAAAATAAAGATAAAATTTTAGGAAGCATTAATTCAAAAGATAGTCCAGAAGAAGTTTTTACTGAGGGTTTTTGTGACTTAATAGTTTATAATGGCATAGTAAAATTTAATGTTTTTTCAAGACCAATTCATTCCAAGGAATTAATAAATACAAAAAAAATTAATAAAACTCTTACATTCACAACAGATAATTTTGAAAAATTTATCGAAGAATTAAATAAAGAATATATTGGGATTAAAGATCAATTTAAAAAACAATTATCAGAAAAAAAAAGTGAAGTTGAGGAAATTGATGAAAAACCTCTCAAAGGCAATAGGATTCTTTAATTTTTAATAACAAGCCATATTTTGCATGCTTTGATTAAGCATGCCCAATAAGAAATTTCCAACATTAGAGCCTGCATTCATTTTCGAGTTTTCTATTTTTTTTCTCATTGAGTCACATTCATTCTTGTCTTTTGCAACAGCAGACTCATATCTTATTTTTTCAATTTTATTCATGGCATAATTACATTGGTCAAAAATATTACTATTAAATTCACCATTTTTTTCAGCTTCATCTTCACATATGTGACTATTTTTAATGATTCTATCAGCGTATGTATCCCAGTATTTATCTTCAGCATCACCTGCTAAAGCGGGGTTAAAAAAAATTAATATTAAAGTTAATATATTAAAAATTTTTTTCACACAATTATCTTAGCAAAATTTATTATAATATAAAATTATAAATATATAGCTGCCTTTTTGAAAACACCTTTTTGGCTGATTGGAAACAAATGTTAATGATTAAGTAGAATCATGCATTGGATTTCATTCCTTTTCACCCGTTTACGTTTCTTTTCATTGTTCTCCTCTTTACGTAGACCCTTCGATAAGAGAAGGAGTGAAACCATTACTAACTACAAATTACTTTCCCTTAAAAATACAACCAACAATAGGAGTCTTGATATATGGAAATAAACGGTATTAATAAATACTGTCATGTAAGCGCTTACATTGCTTATGATAACTGCAGCCCAGTTTACAAACAAACCTTCAAGTTTGAACTCAGTCCAAGCACCCATAACAGCATCATTTGGGAGAAAATAATAAGAATACTTAAGAAAAACGGAATAAATGTGGAGCTTAAATCATGAAGCGGTTCTTAATCTTTGTGTCAGCTAATTTGTTTTTATTTCTATTAGTTATTGCCTATCAGGCTCAAGCAGATCATGAGGAATGGACGATAGATAAATATGAAACCTTATCTTACGCAAGGGTTAGTGGAGAAGTAACTCATGGTGATAGCTTAAATTTTTTTATATTATCAAGAGAAAACTGTGAAACAGTCTATAATAATTTTACTTTTTATACCTACGAAAAGCCTGCAGATATTTATCAACTAGAAGGTAAAAATATTCCAATTAAGATCAATGGTGAAGAGTTAACAGCTAAAGTTCAATCAATTAGTCCTTTTTTAATGGGGTTTAGAGTTAGTTTTTCTTTGGGGACTTATCCGCTTAAAGAATACATCTATCGCTTAAACAATTTTTATCAAAAAGAGAACAAGTATGAAATTGAGATAGTAGATGGGATCGATTTTAAAGCTGCTAAATATTTTGACATACCTAATAATAATTGGAGATTAGACAAACTCGTACCCTCTGTATTAGAGGCACGTAAACTTTGTGAAACCATTGAACATGTGGATAGTTAGATAATGTTAAGAATTATCTTATTTATTTTACTATTATTACCAACAACTTCTAACGCTGATCAAGGTTTAAAAATCTCATGCCTTAATATGAAATATGTAGTTATTGGAAGAAAACATGATCCTTTAAAATTTACAATGCAAGCTGTAGGGCTTGAATACTTTGATAAAGAGAAGGGTGAATTTGTAATGATTGAAGCTAATAAATTAGATATTGGTGAAAACCAGATAACTGCAAGGTTTGCAGATTATGAATTAGGTTTTCAAATGATCGTGCTTGATGGAGATACAGAACCTAGCATGACCATGTCAAAATACGACTTTAAAAATAATAGATTCTTAGAGCATTATAAGTGTGACGTTGAAACTGGTAATATAGAATAGGTAATATTGCTAAAAATAGAGACGGTACATGAAGTTAACTGAGACTAACGTTAAGACAATAACTAGTAAATATATTAGTTGGGTTAATACTCATAAACAAGGAAGATGGATAAGTATTCATTCAAATGAATACCAATGAAAGGTGAATAAAAAGGCGCCATTTTATTATTAAAAAAGTTCTATTTAATAAAATAAAAACCTTACATGTCATATAGACAACTCTAGATAAATGAATAAATTAATGATTAATGAAAATCTTAACTACTTTAATTATAAGTTTTTTTATTATTTTTCACTCAAATTCATTTAGCGCAACAAAAGAGCCTCTAACAGTGATACAGGAAATCAAAGCTCTGGGCGTTTTTGTTGAGCCAAAAGTATATCCTGTTGGTATGTTAGAATCTTTTAGTAAAAGTTGTGTTAAATTTTATTGTCGAGCAAACAAAGCAACCAAAACAATGTCTAAAACATTCCAACGTGGTCCTGAATATCACCAAAAATACCCAGGTGAGCAGTTATATGCACTTGCACAATTTGAATTATATTACCTTCAACAATTAAAACAGAATCAAAAAAAACTTCAAAAATTTGTATCTACTTGGCCAGATAAAAAAAGGTATGGAAAAAATGTAGTTTCATTAATTAAATTAAACAAGAGTAGAGAAAAAATGAGAGCAGCTTTAGGGATGGATTTAAACACTAGTGTTGAAGATGCTATGGAGCGATATTGGGTAATGGGTGATTTTCTAAACAAAGGAGAAATTAAAAAAAATAAGATTGATAAAAATACAAAAAAGCGCGCAGAATTATTAACTAAGTATAAAAATGCAATTAGTACCTTTAATTCTACTTTAAAGAATAAAGAGAACCTTGATTTATACGATGAAATACAAAAATGATTAAAGATAAATTTAATAACATAAAATATATAATATTTGTAAGTCTGATGATTTTATTTTTAATGTCAAATTTAACTTATGCTAATGATGCTGAAAAAGAATATAAAAAATTTATTAAAGAGACAAATAAAATTAGAAAACAGTTAGACAAATTACCCACAGAGGCCTCTGACGAATTGACAGTTATTGATGAAGCGATTAAAGAATTGGATCAAGCTTTTGACTTTGCTAATGAAAATTTCAAAGAAAACAAAATTGAAATCACTAAAATAACTCTAGATTATATTGATAAGTCACTTGCTGATATTAGTAAGTTGGCACCCAAAGAGTTTAGTAACGACTTATCTGTTGTAGATATGAAAAGTTTACCTAAAGAAAATTTTCAAGAAATAATGGAAACAAGTAAACAAATGAAGATTATTAAAAATGAAAAAATTACATCTTTAGTTGAGAATATGACTATTGTTGAGAAAGAGGGTCTTAATCTTTTTCAAGTCAGCAAAAATTTAAATGAATTAGGAGTTAACACTTTAAATTTTGAAGATATTGCAAAAGTTGTAAGCGAGAACTCCTCATTAAAAGAAGATGTTTTAAATGCATCTAAAAAAGGAATTTCAGAAGAGGACTATACTAAACAACTAGAGACTATTGCTGAAGCTGAAAGACTTGGAATTACTGAATCAACAACAGCAGTTGCAGATGCAGCTAAGTCCCAAAATCTTGATGTCGATGTGATGCCAACACTTGAAACAATGCAAAGTGATTTTTTTGATGCGGCAGCTCACAATGAGGCTATGGCAGAAATGGCGGCTGAAATAGCATCTGGTGATATAGGTTCAGATACAGCAAAAGCAGAAGCTGCAGCAAGTTATTCTGAAAGTGATAGATCTGATCAGAAATCAAAATCAGATGCTGATGCAGGTTCGCTTGCTACAGAAGCTTGTCCTACATGCTGATTGTTTTACTTAATCAAAGTATAAAAACATAGATTTAGATGAATATTAGAAAAAAATAAGAAAAGGTTAAGTTTTATTACTAGAAATAGAGACGGTACATGAAGTTAACTGAGACTACCGTTAACACAATAACTAGTAAATATAGGGATATATAATCTTTTGGGGTCATCATTGGTTATTTTCACATTCCTCTGTTGCAAATGCAGTTAGCTCCATGATCTCTTCAGGTGTTTTACTAAAGACTTCATCGATTTGTTTGTCATTGAATTTAGCGCTTAATTTATCAATTGTGCACTGGCAGTATACTTTAGCATTTTCGTTACCCAAATATTGCTTAGAGTTAGTGTAACAACCAATGTATAATTCCTTCTCATATTGAGGGCTTAGAGCATGACTTTTAGAGGTAAATAGGAGGATAAAGATTAGTAGATATTTATATTTTTTGATCATATTCACCAACTTTGCCAGTTTTTTGTAAAAGGTCATCAATAAAATCAAAGATCTTTTTCTTTCTCTCATCTGATGTTGGGCTTTCGGTTACAATAACTAATGATGGTTTATTTGATGAGGCTCTAATTAAACCCCATGATCCATCTTTAAAAGAAAACCTGATACCATTAACTGTTAAGACTTCACTAATCTCTTGGTCATCAATTTTAGTTTTATTATCTTTAATAGCGTTTACTTGCTTAACTAAATCTTCAACTACTTGATATTTCTCTTCATCCTTACAAAAGGGAGCCATTGTTGGGGTTTGAAAAGTATTAGGTAATTCTTTTATAATTTCATTCATAGATTTATTTTGATTATCTAATAAATGGCACACATGAATTGCAGAATTTATTCCATCATCATAACCAAAACCTAAAGGTTGGTTAAAGAAAAAATGACCACTTTTCTCAAATCCAGCTAATGCTTTTTCAGTATTAACTTTTCTTTTAATGTGTGAGTGACCTGTCTTCCAATAAATGGTTTCACAGTTATTATCACTTAAAACTTTATCAGTTGCGTACAATCCAGTTGATTTTACATCAACTATAAATTTAGAATTTTTATGAGTTTTAGATAAATTTCTTGCGATCAATAATCCAATTTTATCTGAAAATATTTCATCCCCTGTATTATCAATTACACCAACTCTATCGCCATCACCATCAAAACCGAAACCAATATCAGCGTTATTATCTTTTACAGCTTTTGCAATTGCATGTAACATCTCTAAATCTTCTGGATTTGGATTATATTTTGGAAAAGTCCAATCAAGATCACAATCGAGTTCTATTACCTCACAACCAATACCTCTTAAAATTTCAGGGGCAAATATTCCAGCGGTACCATTACCACATGCAACAACTGCTTTAATTTTTTTTGTTATTTTATTTTTATTTATTAAATCATTTTTATAAATTTGCTGAAAACCATCTATGTGTTTCTCATTACCTTCACCTTTTATGAAATTTTCATTTAAGGTAATTTCTTTTAATTCTTTCATCTCTTCTGGTGCATGGGTTAAACCTTTTTTGATACCCATTTTAACTCCAGTCCAACCATTTTCATTATGACTAGCAGTTACCATTGCAACAGCATCTGCATCTAAATTAAATTGTGCAAAATAAACAGTAGGGGATAATGATAAACCTATGTCTTCAACATTACATCCAGTTGAAAGTAGTCCTTTTTTAAGAGCAGATTTTATTTCTTCACTGTAAGATCTATAATCATGACCAACAATTACTCTTGGATTAGTTTTTTTTGTATGTTTTATAATTTGAGTTCCTAAACCTCTTCCTAGATTCTCTATTCCGAGTTGGTTTATGTCCTTCTCGTACAACCACCTCGCGTCATACTCTCTGAAGCCATATGGATCTATTTTTAAATTTGTTGTCATTGTTAACCTTTCTTACATTCATTTTATTTTTTTATTGATTTTTTTTTTATATGTTCTATAAATGTTCTGTTGAATAATGATTTATATGGTGTATCAATGGTTTCAGCATACAACATGTAGTTGTTTTGTGAAAAATAACTTATAAAATATTAAAATATGAACAAAATACTATCACAGGCACTCAAGAAAGCTGTCTCCGAATATAGCCCAAATAATAGCGAACTTTCAAAGAGCAAAGGTCCAGATTTATTTTCACTTAGCAATGATACAGAACTTTTTCAAAATGAAAAAGGTATAATTATTAAAATTGATAGAACAAGAGATTCAAAATTAACTGACTTTGGTAAAGCAACTTTAAAAGATAGATACTTAGGTCAAAACGAATCTTTTCAAGATTTATTTGCTCGTGTTGCAAGTTCATATGCAGATGACAATTTACATGCACAAAGAATTTATAACTACATTAGTAATTTATGGTTTATGCCAGCAACTCCAGTTTTATCAAATGGTGGAACTAAAAGAGGTTTGCCAATTTCATGTTTTTTAAATGAAGCATCAGACAGTTTAAATGGAATACTTGATCTATGGAGTGAGAACGTTTGGTTAGCTGCTAAAGGTGGTGGGATTGGAAGTTACTGGGGTAACCTTAGATCTATTGGAGAAAAAATTGGTAAAGTTGGAAAGACATCAGGAATAATTCCTTTCATCAAAGTAATGGACTCGTTAACGATGGCAATTAGTCAAGGTTCATTAAGAAGAGGATCTGCTGCTTGTTATCTTCCAATTGAGCATCCTGAAATTGAAGAGTTTATTGAAATGAGAAGACCCACAGGTGGAGATCCAAATAGAAAAGCATTAAACCTTCATCATGGTGTTTTAGTATCAGATGCATTTATGAGAGCTGTTGAAACAGATGAGCAATGGGCATTAAAAAGTCCTGCAGATGGAACTGTACAACAAACTATCTCTGCAAGAAATTTATGGATTAGATTATTAACTGCAAGAATTGAAACAGGTGAGCCTTATATAATCTATATCGATACAGTGAATAGACAAATTCCACAACACCATAAATTAGCAAATCTAACTGTTAAAACTTCTAACCTTTGTAGTGAAATCACATTACCTACAGGAATAGATAAAAATGGCAGAGATAGAACTGCTGTTTGTTGTTTATCATCTTTAAACTTAGAAAAGTATGATGAGTGGAAAGACGACAACGTTATGATTAACGATGTTATGAGATTTTTAGATAACGTATTAACTGATTTTATTGAAAGAGCTCCAGAGCAATTTGATGATGCAAAATATTCTGCTGAAAAAGAAAGAAGTGTTGGCCTAGGTGTTATGGGTTTCCATTCTTACTTACAAAAGCATAGTATTCCACTTGAGTCAGTTATGAGTAAAGCTTGGAATAAAAAGATATTCAAACATATTCAAGAACACGTAGATCAAGCCTCAAAAGATTTAGCTGATGAAAGAGGAGCTTGTCCAGATGCTGCAGATTATGGTTATAATGAAAGATTTTCTAACAAAACTGCGATTGCACCTACAGCTTCTATTTCTATTATCTGTGGTGGAGCATCCCCTGGAGTAGAGCCAGTTGCAGCAAATAGTTACACGCACAAAACTTTATCTGGATCATTTAATGTTAGAAACAGATACTTAGTAGAATTATTAGAAAAACATGGGAAAAATACTGATGATGTTTGGTCTGGTATTACAACAAATCAAGGGTCCGTTTCTCATTTAGATTTTTTAACTGATTTAGAAAAAGATGTTTTCAAAACTGCTTTTGAGTTGGATCAAAAATGGATTATTGAATTAAGTGGAGATAGAACGCCGTATATATCTCAAGCTCAATCAATTAACTTATTCGTGCCAGCTGATATTCACAAAAGAGAATTGCACAAAATTCATTTTGATGCTTGGAAAAAAGGTTTAAAGAGCCTTTATTACTGTAGATCAAAATCAATTCAACGTGCGGAAAATGTTAATGACACTAAAGCAACAGATGTTAACGCAAATGTTTACAAATCAAAACCACAAACAACTGAACAACCAGAATACGAGGAGTGCCTATCATGTCAGTAGAAAAAATGAATACTAAAATTATTCAACCACCAAAAGAGGAAATAGTTAAACCCCAAAAAATGGGACTGCTAGTTGAAAACCCAGTTTACAAACCTTTTAGATATCCATGGTGTTATGATGCTTGGTTAACTCAACAAAGAATTCATTGGTTACCAGAGGAGGTGCCTCTTGGTGATGATGTTAGAGATTGGCAGAAAAATTTAACTCAATCTGAAAAAAATTTATTAACACAAATTTTTAGATTTTTTACTCAAGCTGATGTTGAAGTACAAAATTGTTATTTAAGACATTATACAACTGTGTTTAAACCTACAGAAGTTTTAATGATGATGACTGCTTTTGCTTCAATGGAAACAGTTCACATCGCAGCTTACTCTCATTTACTTGATACGATTGGAATGCCTGAGTCTGAATATTCTGCGTTCATGAAATATAAAGAGATGAAAGATAAATACGACTACATGCAAAATTTTGACATGAGTTCAAAAAAAGACATTGCATTAACGGTAGCTGTATTTAGTGCATTCACTGAAGGCTTACAATTATTTGCAAGTTTTGCAATCTTACTTAACTTCCCAAGACATAATAAAATGAAAGGGATGGGCCAAATTGTTACTTGGTCTGTAAGAGATGAAACGTTGCACTGTAACTCTATGATTAGACTGTTTAAAGAGTTCATTCATGAGAACCCAGAAATCTGGACTCCTGAATTAAAAGCAGAACTTTATAAAGCATGTAGAACAATCATTGAGCATGAGGATGCTTTCATTGATTTAGCTTTTGAAATGGGTCCTATGCAAGGTCTTACAGCGCAAGATGTAAAACTTTATATAAGATTTATTGCTAACAGAAGATTATCTCAGCTTGGATTAGAGCCAATTTATGATGTGGACAAGAACCCACTTACTTGGTTAGATTCTATGTTGAATGCAGTTGAACACATGAACTTCTTCGAAGGTCGTTCTACTGAATATTCTAAAGCAGCAACTCAAGGAACTTGGACAGAAGCTTTTAGTTAATCTTTTGAAATATAAGAAATATTTTAGAAAAACTAGCCTTAAACAAGAAGGTATTGGAGAGCAATTTCTTAATGAAATAGCCTCCAAGAAACCTAAAAATTTCCTTGAGATTGGTGTGTTTCATGGTGTTACTGCACGAAATGTTTGTGAGTTATTACACAGCATTCATGGAAATGATTTCAAATATATAGGATTAGATTTGTTTGGTGAAAGTGCTGAAAATGCTAATGAAGTTATACCAAACACTAGGTTTAATAATCCCTTAAAGCAAATATATTTCAAGTATATCTTAAGACAAGATCCATACTCAGTTGAGGCGGTAACCTATCTTTTAAAAAAATTTAAAGAAAATATTCATTTAATTAAAGGGAATTCAAATTTACTTTTAAAAAAGATGGATATGTCTCAAATTGACTATGTCTTTTTAGATGGAGGACATGCTTATGAGACGGTTAAAAATGACCTTCATTATTCAAAACCAGTTCTAGATAATAATGGAACCGTTCTTTGTGATGACTACAACTTAAGTCAAGCACCAGGGGTCAAACAAGCCATAGATGAATTTGTTAGAGATAACAATCTCAAATCAGAAATTATTTTCGAAAGATTTGCTAAAATAGAAAAAAATTAATTATCTTTGGTTAAGCTGTATTACTTTTCTGTGCTTGCTACCTTTATAACTTGCAAGTGGTCTAATTAATTTATTAGCAGCATGTTGCTCCATGATATGTGCAGACCAACCTGTAATTCTTGAAATTACAAATATTGGGGTAAAGAAATCAGTATCAAAACCCATTAAATGGTAAGTAGGTCCTGTTGGGTAATCAACATTTGGATAAATATTTTTTTCTTTAATCATTACCTTTTCAACGATGTCATAAATTTTTTCAAATGTTTTATCTTTTTTAATAATAGCTACTCTTTTAAAGTATTCTCTCATGGTTGGAACTCTTGAGTCTCCACTTTTGTAAACTCTATGACCAAATCCCATCACCACATCTTTGTTTTTAAGAGCCTTCGTAATCCATTTTAAAGCGTTCTCAGGTTTTTTAATTTTCTTCATCATGTGCATTACTTCTTCATTAGCACCACCATGAAGAGGACCTTTTAAACTAGCGATCGCACCTGTGATTGCTCCATGAATGTCAGATAAACTACTGGTAATAGTTCTTGCAGTAAATGTGGATACGTTAAAACTATGCTCAGCGTATAAAATTAGTGATACATCAAAAGCTTTAACAATTTCTTTTTCAGGAACTTTTCCAAAGCACATATGGAAAAAGTTTCCAGAAAAAGTAAGATTTTTCTTTGGAGCTATAATTTTTTTCCCTTTTCGAAGTCTGTAAAAAGCAGCTAACGCTGTAGGTGTTTTTGCAAGAATTCTAATCGCCTTTCTTAAATTTGCTTTTGGTGAGCTATCTTTAGTTTCTTTGTCTTCAAGACCCATGACACTAACAGCTGTTCTCGCAACATCCATTGGATGAGAATTTTTAGGTATTTTTTTTAAAATACTTAATAAATTTTTAGATAAAGTTATTTCTTTAGATAATTCTTTCTTAAATTCCTTTAATTGTTTTTTATTAGGTAATTCTTTATTTAAAATTAAGTAAGCAACTTCTTCAAAATCACATCTTGCACATAAATCTTGAGCTGCATAACCTCTATAAGTAAGAGAATTGATCTCTGGCATAACTTTTGAAATTTCTGTTTCATCAACAACTATCCCTAGTAAACCTTTTTTAATATCATCACTCATTATTCATGTCCTTCCGTACTAAAGTTATAAATTTTTTCATCTAACGAATTGTACTTTTCATATTCTACTAACTCGTAAAGTCTTTTTCTAGTTTGCATTTTATCAATAATGTTGTTCTGATGTCCATTCACAAAAATGTCTCTAAGACCATCTTCTACATTTTTCATAGCCAATCTTTGTGTGGTTACTGGATAAATCACAATATTATACCCAAAATTTTCTAACTCTTTGTAATTGAATAACTTAGATTTTCCAAATTCTGTCATATTAGCCAGTAAGTAACATGATAATTCTTTTCTAACTTTTTCAAAATCTTTTTCATCCTGTAAAGCTTCTGGGAAAATAATTTCAGCTCCAGCATCAATATATGCCTTACATCTATCAATCATCTTATCTATTCCCTCAACTCCTTTAGCATCAGATCTTGCTATAATTTTAAAATTTTCATCTTGTTTTGCGGCTACACATTCTTTAATTTTCTTAACCATTGCTTCAGTTGAAATTAATTCTTTGTTATCTAAGTGACCACATCTTTTTCGTTCTACTTGATCTTCTAAGTGAACTGCTGACACCCCAAATTCTTCAAAAGTTTTAATAGTTTCTTCACAAGACTTAAAGCCAGTGTCGATATCAACGATGGTAGGTAAACTTGTAACTCTAGATATTAAATAAGATCTAGTACTAACATCTTGAAGCGTAGTTAAACCTATATCTGGAAAACCTAAATCATTAGCCATAACTCCACCTGATACATAAACTGCGTCATACCCAATTTCTTCAATTAGTTTTGCTGTTAGTGGGTTATAAGCTCCTGGCACTCTTAAAATTTTATTTGATTTTAGTTTACTAACAAAGTCAGCTCTTTTTTGACTGGGCTCTTTTTCTACAAAATGCATTAAAAAATTCCTTGTTTCGTATTTTTCTTTATCTGACTTCTTTTAACCTGGATGTTTAATTTATTTAACTCTCCAGCTTTCAGGTTTTTAAGATTTTGAACAACTTTTAAGAAACGTGCACTCTCTTTTTTATCTAAGATACCGTCTGTTAACGTTAAAAACTTATTTATATAATTTTGTCTTTTAAACGGACGTGCTCCATATGGATGAGCATCTGCTCTATCTAATTGTTCTGTAATTTTTTTACCATTATTTAAAGTAACTACAACTCTTGCACCAAATGATTTATTTTTTGGATTAGGATCGTGATATTTTTTAGTCCATTTTTTATCTTCAAACGTCGTAATTGATTTCCAAATTTTTATAGTGCTTTTTCTATTAGCTCTTTGTTTGGTATATGATTTAACATGGTGCCAATCAGCATCTTCAAGTGCTACTGCAAAGATGTACATAATAGAGTGATCAAGTGTTTCTCTACTTGCATTTGGATCCATTTTTTGTGGATCATTTGCACCAGTTCCAATTACGTAATGAGTGTGATGACTTGTGTAAATATCAATTTTTTTAATTTGATTTAAATTAGGAATTTTCTTATTAAGTTTTTTAGCAATATCTATTAGTGCTTGAGACTGGTATTCAGCTGAATATTCTTTTGTATAGGTCTCAAGTATCGCTTTCTTAGATTCTTTTTTCTTAGGAAGGGGCACATTGTATAAAGCTTTCTTACCATCTAATATTCTAGCTATAACACTGTCTTCTCCTTCATAAATAGGACTTGGCGCACCTTCACCACGCATTGCTCTATCAACTGCTTCAATTGCAAGTTTACCAGCATGAGCAGGGGCGTAAGCTTTCCAACTAGAGATTTCACCTTTTCTAGATTGTCTTGTCGAAACTGTTGTATGTAGAGCTTGTTGAACTGCTTGATAAATTGTTTCAGTGTTTAGCTTTAACATTGTACCCAAACCTGCCGCAACACTTGGTCCTAAGTGTGCTATGTGATCTATTTTATGTTTATGCAAACAAATTCCTTTAACTAAATTAACTTGAACCTCATAACCTGTAATAATTCCTCTTAACAAATCTAGTCCACTTTTTTTAGTTTGTTGAGCTACACTTAAAATGGGTGGAATGTTATCTCCAGGATGACTGTAATCTTCTGCTAAAAAAGTATCATGAAAATCAAGCTCTCTAACAGCTGTTCCATTTGACCAAGCAGCCCACTCACAATCAAATTTTAATTTTGAATCAATACCAAATAAATTTGCACCATTTTTTCTAGGATGCTTTAAGGCCATTTCTCTAGAAGAGATAACCGCTTTTCTATTTAAAGAAGCAATGGCAACTGAAGCATTATCAATTATTCTATTAATAACCATCTCAATGGCTGCCTTATCTAACTTTGCATTATCAGAAGCAATTTCAGCAATTTTCCATGCTAATTGATTTTTTTTAGGTAAATCAATTTTTGATGGGTAAACTTTAACTCTATGTGAAATCATTAGGCCTCCTTAATTGTGCAAACCTATTAATAGTAAGAAAAAAAATTAAATCAATCTTTTAAGTAAGTTGAAACTATTTTTTCAACACCAATAAAGTCTTTTATTAAATGATTATGGTAAATTTCATTAGAATTTTTTTCCGTATAACCATTTTCTAATAAAATAACAGGAACAGAGGCAGCCTTTGCTGCATTTGCATCAGTTTCACTATCCCCAAACATTAGAGATTTTTTTATATCACCCCCGATGATTTCAATTATACTTGTTATGTGTCTAGGATCGGGTTTGCAATAATCAAACGTATCTGAACCAGCAACGTACTCAAAGTAATCATAAATTCCAATCTTTTTTAAAAGATCAATTGCTAAGTGTTCTTGTTTATTGGTACAAACTGCCATTGAAATTTCTTTTTCTTTACACCATTTTAGAAATTCTTTTACCCCATTAATAAGTGTGCTTTCTTTAATAATATTTTTTCCATAAAAATTAACAAAATCTTTTACCATTTCAGCTTTAATTTTTTGATCATCAATTTTACCAAACTCTTTTTTTGCTTGTCCCCATATAGATCTACCAATCATTGCTCCAGCGCCTTGACCTACTAAATTTCTAATGTCAGCAGTAGATTTGGTAGGATAACCATATTTTCTCATTACATGATTATGAGCATTCATTAAATCAGGTGCGGTATCGACTAATGTTCCATCTAGGTCAAATAATATTGAGTATTTTTGAGTCATTAATAAAGTATTTTTAAGAAATAAATTGTGAATTAAGCTATCTATACACTTAATATAAAAATATTTCCAGATGAAACAAATAAATTCTAATACTGAACAAGAAAAACTTCGTAAATTTTTTATAAAGTCTGGAGTAAAAATGATTGGTCCTGAAACTATTTTTTTTTCAAAAGATACAAAGGTTGGAAAAAACGTTACTATTAATCCATATGTTGTCATTGGGCCAAAAGTTAAAATTGGAAATAATGTAACTATCAATTCATTTTCACATTTAGAAGATTGTAAAATAAAAAATAAAGTTGAAGTTGGACCTTATGCACGATTAAGACCAGGAACTATTCTTGAAGAAGGATCAAAAATTGGAAATTTTGTAGAAGTTAAGAAAAGTACAGTTGGAAAAAAATCAAAAATAAATCATTTATCGTACGTTGGAGATAGTGAATTGGGTAAAGGTGTTAATGTTGGAGCTGGTACAATTACTTGCAATTATGATGGTGTTAAAAAAAGTAAAACAAAAATTAAAGACAATGTATTTATAGGTTCTAACTCATCATTAGTTGCACCAATTACTCTTGAAAAAAATAGTATTGTTGGGGCAGGATCAGTTATTACAAAGAAAGTTAAAAAAAATTCATTAGCTTTAACTAGAAGCGCTCAAACAGAAGTTAAAAACTACAAAAGAAGAACAAAATAAAATGTGTGGAATAATAGGTATAGCTAGTAATAAACCGGTTTCATCTACAATTATTAATTCTCTTAGAAAATTAGAATATAGAGGATACGACTCTGCAGGAATTGCCACATTATCAAATGGAATTGTAAGTGAAGCAAAATCAGAAGGTAGAGTTGATATTTTAGAAAAAAACCTTGCTGTTAAGAATATGTCAGGCCCCATTGGAATTGGGCATGTTAGATGGGCAACGCACGGTATTCCAAATACTATTAATGCACATCCTCATTCTTCAGAGAGTGTATCGGTTGTACATAATGGGATTATTGAAAATTCTACACTTTTAAAAAAGTATTTAATAAACAAGGGTCATGTATTTAAATCTCAAACAGATACTGAGGTAATTGTACATTTAATAACAGAGTATTTAAAAGAACTAAATTTAAAAGAGGCAATTATTAAAACCCTTAAACAATTACATGGAAGTTTTGCTTTAGGTATAATTTTTAAAGATCAACCAAATCTTATAGTGGGTGCTAGAAGAGGGTCTCCACTTGCAGTTGGTTATGGTCCTAATGAAAATTATTTAGGTTCAGACTCTTACGCTTTAAAGTCTATGACTAATAAAATTTCATATTTAAATGATGGAGAGTTTTGCATTATAAAAAAAGACCAAGTTGAGTTTTTTGATGAAGAAGGCTTAAAGGTTAATAAAAAAGTTTTAGAATTATCTTCAAAAGAACAGGATTATGACAAAGGTGATTTTAAACACTTTATGGCAAAAGAGATTGAAGAACAGCCTACAACATTAAAGAACTGTATAAACGAGTATGTAGATAAGATTAACAACGACATCAACATCTACAATTTTCCCTGGAATATTAAAGAAATTTCTTCAGTTACTTTAATTGGTTGTGGTACAGCTTATCACTCTTGTTTAATGGCAAAGTATTGGTTTGAAGAAAATACTACACTTGAAGTAACAATTGATATTGCATCTGAGTTTAGATACCGAAAAAATAGATTTAAAGATGATAATTTATATATTTTTGTTTCTCAGTCTGGTGAAACAGCAGATACTTATGCGGCCCTAGATTTATGTAATAAAAATAACATGAAAACTTGCAGTGTAGTTAATGTTATAGAAAGCTCTATTGCAAGGGACTCTAACTTTGTTTTACCCATTCATTGTGGGCAAGAAATTGGTGTTGCATCCACAAAAGCTTTTATGGGTCAAATGTTGGTTTTATATATTTTAGTATTAAAATTAGGAATTTTAAGAAAAGACTTGGATAAAGATTTATATTTAAACAAAATTAAAGACTTAAAGTTATTACCTAAGTTAGTTGAGCAAACTTTACTTACAGAGAGTAAAATCCAGACAGTTTCAAGTTCATTTACTGATGCAAAAGGTTCGATGTTTTTAGGGAGAGGTTTTTCTTACCCAATTGCATTAGAAGGGGCGTTAAAATTAAAGGAATTAGCTTACGTTCATGCTGAAGGGTACCCTGCAGGTGAGATGAAACATGGGCCTTTAGCTTTAATTGAAGATGGAATGCCAGTTGTTGTCTTAGCTCCAAGAGATAATTATTATAAAAAAACTATTTCTAATATGCAGGAAGTAATAGCAAGAGGGGCTAAAGTTTTATTGATCACTAACAAGAGCAAAGACGAAGTTTTTTCAGAAAATATTTGGGAAACTGTATTAGTTGAAAGTGCCAATGATGACTTGTTGCCTTTTTTATTAACTGTTCCACTGCAAAAATTAGCATATTATTCAGCTCTCAAAAAAGGGTATGACATTGATAAACCTAGAAATTTAGCAAAATCAGTCACAGTTGAATAATAATTAATCTCTGTTACAACACCCCTAGGCTGAATATGAAAAATTGGAAAATAAATAGCTGGAGAAATTATCCTGTAAAACACATTCCGGAATATCCTGATCAAAAAGAATTGGATGGTGTTTTAAGTAAAATTAAAGATTTTCCTCCATTAGTTTTTGCTGGTGAGACGAGACATTTAAAAGAACAATTAGCTGATGTTGTCGATGGAAAAGCTTTTTTATTACAAGGTGGAGATTGTGCAGAAAGTTTTGCAGAATTTCATCCTGATAACATTAGAGATACATTTAAACTGATACTGCAAATGTCGTTAGTGCTTACTTATTCGGCATCATTACCTGTTATTAAACTTGGAAGAATTGCTGGACAGTTTTCAAAACCAAGAAGTTCTCCTGTTGAAAATATTGATGGTGTTGAACTGCCTAGTTACCTAGGTGATAATATTAATGGAATGGAATTTAATGAAAAATCAAGAGTTCCTGATCCAAAAAGACTTTTTAAAGCTTATTCTCAATCTGCATCAACGCTTAACCTTATAAGAGCTTTCTCTCATGGAGGTTTTGCTGATCTTAAAAAAGTACATACTTGGAACTTAGGGTTTATTAAAAACTCTCCAGCTGCAAAAAAATTTAAAGATTTAGAAGATAGAATTGCAGATGCCTTAGCATTTATGGATGCTTGTGGAATTAATTCTGACTTTAATAGAAGATTAAAAACAGTAAACTTTTGGACTTCACATGAGGCTTTATTACTTCCTTTTGAGCAAGCAATGACAAGAGTAGATTCAACAACAGGTGAATATCACGATACCTCAGCTCACTTTGTTTGGATAGGAGATAGAACAAGACAACTAGATGGTGGACATGTTGAGTTTTGTAGGGGAATTGAAAATCCAATTGGAATTAAATGTGGACCAACATTAAAAGCTGAAGACTTGATAAATCTTTGCAATAAAATTAATCCAAATAATGAAAAAGGTAAAATAACTTTAATTTCTAGATTTGGTCATGAAAATGTTTCTAAATTTTTACCAAAATTAATAAGAGCAATTAAAAAAGAAGGTTTAAATGTAATATGGTCATGTGATCCTTGTCATGGAAATACAATTAAAGCTACAACTGGATTTAAAACAAGACCCTTTAATAGTGTTGTCAAAGAAGTAAAAAATGTTTTTGAATGTCACCAAAGTGAAGGAAGTTATGCAGGTGGATTACACATTGAAATGACCGGTCAAAATGTTACGGAATGCACAGGTGGTGCTCAGAAAATATCTGACCAAGATTTATCTAGCCGTTACCATACTCATTGCGATCCAAGACTTAATGCTAACCAAGCGTTAGAGTTAGCTTTTTTAATTTCTGATGAGATTAAAAAAAATGCTGCTTATTCTAAAAAAAATATTAAAGCGGCATCTTAAACCATTGTATTGAATACAATTTCGTTTAAATTTTAGGAAATGAAACCTTTAGAAAAAGCACAATTTATAAGCAATTGGATTAAAGATTATGTGAACAAGATGCCAAGTAAGGCTCAATCTTTAATCATTGGAATTTCTGGGGGAATAGATTCTTCTGTATCAAGTACATTGAGCGCAATGACAGGTATTAAAACAATTGTTTTATCAATGCCCATTAAACAAAAATCATCACAACATGACTTAAGCTTAAAACATCAAGAATGGCTTGTTAAAAACTTTGATAATGTTGAAGCGCACACAATAAATTTAGATAAATTATTTGAAACGTTTGAGAGTACGCTATCTAATTTTGATAGTGAACTTGGTATGGCAAATTCTAGAGCAAGAATTAGAATGACCACTCTTTATCAAGTAGCAGCTGCAAACAAAGGTATTGTGGTTGGTACTGGAAATAAAGTTGAGGATTTTGGAGTGGGGTTTTATACAAAATATGGAGATGGTGGAGTTGATATATCTCCTATTGCGGATTGTAATAAATCAGAAGTATGGGAAATAGGTAAATCTATTAATATTCTTCAAGAGATAATTGATGCTGCTCCAACAGATGGATTATGGGATGATGGCAGAACTGATGAAGGTCAGTTAGGTCTTAAATACAAGGAATTAGAAGAAGCTATGAACAATGTTAATTCAATAAATCGTGAAAAATACGAAAAAATAAGAAAGATAAACTTGCATAAAATGGAACCAATCCCAGTTTGCAAGATTCCCAACTAATCTTATAGATTCACAAATCTATAATTAAAGTATAATTCTAAGATAATGAACAAGGATATTTTTTTAACAAACAATCTAAACAATAAAAAAGAAAAATTTGTTCCTATAAATAAAGAAAACATTGGAATGTATGTTTGTGGTCCAACCGTTTATGACAACCCACACATTGGGAACGCAAGACCTCTTGTTATTTTTGATATTTTGTTCAAAGTTTTAAAATCAAAATATGGTCATGATAAAATAAATTATATAAGAAATATTACAGACGTTGATGATAAGATAATTAAATCAGCAAAAGAAAAAAATCTTTCAATATCAGAATTAACAAACAATGTTATTAAAGATTTTAATGATGATTGTAATTACTTAAATTTAGATAATCCATCACAACAACCAAAAGCAACAGATCATATTGATCTCATGATTAAAATGATATCAACTTTAATAGAAAAAGATTTTGCTTATGTGGTAAACGACCATGTTTATTTTGAAGTTAGCAAATTTGATGATTATGGAAAATTATCGAATAAAAAACTAGAAGATTTAATTGCAGGATCTAGAGTAGAAGTTTCAGATAATAAAAAAAAATCAGAAGACTTTGTATTATGGAAACCCTCTAAGGATGATGAACCTTCTTGGGATTCTCCTTGGGGTAAAGGAAGACCTGGTTGGCATTTAGAATGTTCTGCAATGTCAAAGAAATACCTAGGAAACGTATTTGATATTCATGGAGGTGGAATTGATTTAATTTTTCCACATCACGAAAATGAAATTGCACAATCAAGATGTGCGAATGATAGTAAAGTTTTTGCAAATTATTGGATCCATAACGCATTTATTACTATGTCCAATGAAAAAATGGCTAAATCAACTGGCAACATACTTAAGATTAAAGATTTTAAAGATAATGTTGATGGACAAGTTTTAAAACTTGCTCTTATGAGTGCTCACTACAAACAGCCATTAGACTGGAACGAAAAGCTCTTAGAAGATTGCAAAAATACTATTGATAAATGGTATGAAGTTTATTTACCCCCGAAAGACAAAATAGTTTTAGATGAAGATATTTTGTCTCCATTATATGATGATTTGAATACACCTGGCTACATTGCAAAATTACATCAACTTTATGATAAGGCCTTAAAAGGTGGAAATGAAGAGAAAAGTTTATTTGTATTAGCTTGTAATTTTATTGGTATTTTAAATAAAACAAAAGAAGAGTGGATTGAATTTAAAAAGAAAAAATCATCCATTAATGAAGATGATATTTTAGAAATGATTTCACTTAGAAACAAAGCTAGAGAAGATAAGAATTATAAAGAAGCTGATATCATTAGAAATAAGCTTTTAGATAAAGGGGTTTTAATAGAAGACAAAGATGGTAAAACAATTTGGAAACTAAAATGAGCAAAGAACAACTTTTTATATTTGATACAACACTGAGAGATGGTGCACAAACACAAGGGGTAGACTTTTCTGTAGATGATAAATTAAAAATTGCCTCAGCTTTAGATAATTTAGGTGTTGATTATATTGAGGGTGGGTGGCCAGGAGCAAATCCTACGGATACTGAATTTTTTCAAAAAAAACATTCATTTAATAATGCTAAACTAACATCTTTTGGTATGACCAAAAGAACTGGTCGAAGTGCCGATAATGATCCTGGACTATCAGCACTTTTAAACTCAAACACACCGGCAGTTTGTATTGTAGGAAAATCTTGGGATTTTCATGTTGATATAGCACTTGGTATTTCTAATGAAGAAAACTTAGAAAACATTAAAGAGACAGCTAAACATTTCGTTAAAGAGAATAAAGAATTCATGTTCGATGCAGAGCATTTTTTTGATGGATACAAGGCTAATCCAAGTTACGCCTTATCATGTCTCAAATCAGCATTTGATGAGGGAGCAAGGTGGATTGTTTTATGTGACACTAATGGTGGAACCTTACCTCATGAAGTTACAAAAATTGTTACAGAAGTTTCTAAAACTATACCTGGAAAAAATTTAGGGATACATGCACACAATGATACGGGTAATGCAGTTGCGAATTCTTTAGCTGCAGTTTGGGCTGGAGTTAGACAGGTGCAAGGAACCATCAATGGTTTAGGTGAAAGGTGTGGTAATGCTAATTTAATGTCACTAATCCCTACTTTTTTTTTAAAAGAAGATTTTGCAACTAATTTTCAATTAAAAATTAAACCAGACAATATTAAGAAATTAACAGAATGCTCTAGATTGTTGGATGAGATTTTAAATAGAAAACCTAACAAACATCTTCCATACGTTGGTGCTGCAGCTTTTTCTCACAAAGGTGGTCTTCATGTATCAGCGGTTCAAAAAAATCCAAAAACTTATGAACATATTGATCCAGTAGAAGTTGGAAATTCTCGAAATATAGTAGTTTCAGATCAATCTGGAAAATCCAATATAATCTCAAGACTAAAAACTATTGGTATAGAAATAGAAGAGAGCGATCCTAAAATTAAAAAACTTTTAGATGAAGTTAAAGATAGAGAATTTATTGGCTATAGTTATGATGGCGCTGACGCATCTTTTGAATTATTGGCCAGAAGGATTATCAGCAAAATACCAAGGTATATATTGATTAAAGAATACGATGTCTCTGTTAAAAAAGATTCGTCAGGTACAATTGTTTCTTCTGCAAAAGCTCAGCTTGAAGTTGATGGTGAAAAAATTATGTGTACTGGTGAAGGAAATGGTCCTGTTAATGCACTAGATAATGCTATTAGACAAAATGTAGATCGATTAAACAAATACTCTAAATATTTAAAAGATTTGAAATTAGTTGATTACAAAGTTAGAATTTTAAATACAGGTACTGAAGCAATCACTAGAGTTTCAATAGAAAGCACAGACTCAAAAGGTAAGAACTGGTTCACTATTGGTGTCTCAGCAAATATAATTGACGCTTCATTTAAAGCATTAGTTGATAGTTTAGATTATAAATTATTTAAAGATAAAGCTCCAGCAAGTCTTTAATGTCTTTTAATAATATCTCATTTATCTTACATCAACCTCAACTATCAGAAAATATTGGAGCTTGTGCTAGAGCTGTTAAAAACTTTAATTTTAAAAAGTTAGTTATTGTTAAACCAAAACCAATTTTCCCAAATGATAAAATTTTAGCAACATCAGTTGGGGCAAAAGATCTAATTATTAATGCTAAAGTACATGAAACTTTAGAATCTGCTGTAAAAAAGGTAGATTATGTTGTTGCAACATCTGCAAGGTTTAGAAATAAAAATATTAAACATATTAATTTAGATGATTTAAAAAAAATTGATTTTAATAAAAAGATAGCTTTTTTATTTGGTTCTGAGGCATCTGGTTTATCTAATAATGAGATTAGTTATGCTAATTACACTATGCAAATCCCAACTAACCCTGATTTTAAATCTTTAAACCTGTCACATAGTGTTATTATTATAGCTCATACAGTAGCAAGCATTATTAATTTAAAGGGTGCAAAATATTCTAAATCAAAAAAAGTAAACTTAGCTAGCAAAAAGGATATTCAAGCTATGACTAACTTGTGCATCAAAAAACTAGAGGAAAAACACTTTTTTAAACCCTTAGAAAAGAGACCTATTATGCTTGAAAACTTAAGAAGTATTTTTTCTAAAATGGAGCTTTCTGAGAAAGAAACACGTATTTTATCCAGTGTATTTGCAAGTTTGTCCAAAAAAGGTTGATTGACAAAATAATGAGTAAGTTTATAAACCCACCTATCAAATGACAAAAAGAATAAGCGCTAAACATAAAATAGATAGAAGGTTAAAAATTAACCTATGGGGTAGACCTAAAAGTCCTTTTAATAAAAGGGATTATGGTCCAGGACAACACGGACAAGGTAGAAAAGGAAAACCTTCTGATTACGGAATTCAGCTACAAGCTAAACAAAAATTAAAAGGTTACTACGGTAACATTAACGAAAGACAATTCAGAAATATTTATAAAAAAGCTACCATGTTAAAAGGGGATACGGGTGAAAATTTAATTGGTTTGCTTGAAAGAAGATTAGATTCTGTTGTTTATAGAGCAAGATTTTCAACAACAGTATTTTCAGCGAGACAACTTATTAACCATGGTCACGTAAGAGTTAACGGTAAAAAAGTTAACATTGGAAGTTACGTTGTTAAAGAAGAAGATATAATTGAAATTAGAGATAAATCTAAACAGTTGGCTATAATTGATATCGCTCTAGCTAGTAAAGAAAGAGAAACACCTGAATACATTAATTTAGATGAAAAAAATAAAAAAGTTACTTTTGTTAGAACACCTAAGTTCGACGAAGTTCCTTATCCAGTAATAATGGAACCTAATCTAGTAATTGAATATTACTCTAGATAATAAATATCCTTTTTTAAAAAATTCTTTTAATATTGCTCTTAAAATTCCAATAAAATTGTGAATTAATCCTGAGTGAATTTTATATAAATTTATTATACATTTTTTCTTATAAATAAAATTTTTATGAGATTTTAAATGCAACTGGCAAGATATCTAAATAAATTGTTTCAGAAAGATGGCTTTCTTTTAATTGATGCTAATTCAAATAAATATATTATTGGCACACCAAAAAACAATAAGCCAATCACAGTTAAAATATTAGATAAGAAACTCCATTATAAATTATTTTTTAGGCCAGATTTATATTTTGGAGAAGCTTATTCTAATGGAGATATACAAATTGAAAACGGAAGTTTAACTGATTTCTTAGATATAGCGCTTATGAATATAGGAAGAGGTGAATTAAATTTTTTTAGTATGTTGATAAATAAGCTTTATGGGTCTTATAGATATTTAACAAACTTTAACTTTATAAAAAAATCAAAAATGAATGTGGCACATCATTATGATCTCTCAGATGATTTATACAGTTTATTTTTAGATTCTAAAAAACAATACTCGTGTGGGTATTTTATAAATGAAAATGATACTTTAGAAGATGCTCAAAATAATAAAATACAACACATAATAAAAAAACTTAATATAAAGCCAAATCAAAAAGTTCTTGATATAGGTTGTGGCTGGGGATCTTTAGCTATTGATATTGCAAAAAGTAATAATTGTGAAGTTACTGGAATTACTCTATCCGAAAATCAGTTTAACTACTGTGTTAAAAAAGCCAAAAAGCTTAATTTAGAAAATCAAGTTACCTTTAAGCTAATAGATTACCGTCAGATAGACGAAAAGTTTGATAGAATTGTAAGTGTTGGAATGTTTGAACATGTTGGTAGAAAGTTTTATAAAAATTTTTTTAAGAAAATTGATAATTTGCTTAAAGATGATGGTGTTTCACTAGTTCACACTATTGGCTCAGTTAATCCTCCTAGAGACCCACACCCTTGGATAACTAAGTATATTTTTCCAGGTGGTTATACGCCTAGTCTCAGTGAGGTGGTAACACCTGTTGAGAAAGCTGGATTAATAGTATCTGACATAGAGGTTCTTAAATTACATTATTCTCACACTCTAAGGCACTGGAAAGAAAATTGTATTAAAAATAAAATTCAAATAATTAATATGTTTGATGAAAAATTTTTTAGGATGTGGGAATTTTATTTAGCTAGCTGTGAAAGTGCTTTTAAATGGGGAGACCAAGTTGTTTATCAGTTCCAACTAACAAAGAACTATATGTCAACTCCTAATACTAGAGATTATATGTATAAGTAATCAATTATTTTTTAAAATTAATTCCTTTATCCTCAAGGACTTTTTTGAGTTCACCATTTTCATACATTTCCTTAACGATGTCACAGCCACCAACAAATTCACCTTTAATATAAACTTGTGGAATAGTAGGCCAGTCACTAAATTCTTTTATACCTTCTCTTAAAGACTGAGATTCAAGAACATTTATTCCTTTGTAATTCACTTCTAAAATTTTTAACATATTTGACACAGCCATAGAAAATCCACATTGAGGAGCATCTGGCGTTCCTTTCATAAATAAACATACTTCGTTGGTTTCTATATGACCTTGAATTAAATTTTTTGTACTATCGTCCATTATTGTTCCTTTGTTTTAATTGCTAATGCATGAAGTTCGTTGCCCATTTTCCCTTTTAAAGAATTGTACACCATTTTGTGTTGTTCAATTTTACTTTTTCCTGAAAACTCTTTAGAGGTTATTGTCGCTGAGTAGTGATTACTATCTCCTGCAAGATCTTGAATTTCTATTATAGCATCTGGTAAAGCTTCTTTAATGAGTGTTTCAACTTCTTTTATATCCATTGCCATTTTAATTTTCCATGTAGTTCGTTAGCCAATTTGTATGTGATTTAATCAAATCGTCAATTGATACTTTTGTCTTATCGTCAATTATTAAACCATCTTCATTAACTAACCCAAGTTCATCAAAATGTACGGAGTTTTCTTGAAGTATTTTAGTAGCATTTTCTAGATCATCTTTACTAATTTCAATAATGTATCTTCCCTGATCTTCACCAAATAAGTATTCAAATTGATTAATTAAGTAATTAGACTTTTTAAGAGTTGCACCTTTTTTACCTTTAATACACATTTTAGAAAGAGCAGTAATTATTCCACCTAAAGAAACATCGTGAGCAGATTTTATAAATTTTTTATTAATAAGCTTTAAAATTGTTTCACCATTATTTTTTTCATTAAAAAGATTAATTTCAGGAGGAGGTCCATTTTTTTCATTTAAAATATCTCTTGCAAATAAACTTTGATCCAAGTGACCTTCAGTTTTACCAATAACTAAAAGTATATTATCAGCTTCTTTTAAATCCATTGTAACCATGTTTTGGTAATCTTTAATTAAACCAACCCCCCCAATTGCTGGTGTAGGTTTAATCCCAATATCTTTAGTTTGGTTGTAAAATGAAACGTTTCCAGAAACTACTGGAAACTCCAAGTAAGCACTCGCTTCACCTAAACCTTGAACACACTCAACAAACTCACCCATATTTTCTTCATTTTCAGGACTACCAAAATTTAAGCAATTAGTAATAGCAATTGGTTTAGCACCAACTGAAATTAAGTTCCTCCAACTTTCACAAACAATTTGCTTTCCCCCACTTAAAGGGTGAGCCCAACAATATACAGCAGATGAATCTACAGATGCTGCAACAGCTTTATTGGTACCATGAACTCTAACAACACCAGCATCTCCGCCAGGTTTTTGAATAGTATCACCCATAACGGTATGATCGTATTGTTGCCAAATCCACTCTTTGCTACAAACATTTGGATTAGATAATATTTTATTTAAAACATTTTTTACTTTTAAGGTTTTAAATTGTTCTTTATCAACTTTAATTCTTTTAGGTAATTTAGCTTTTTTCCATTTTCGATCATACATAGGTGAGTTTTCAACCAATGTGTTAACAGGAATATCTGCTACTTTTTCTTCATTAAAATAAAGTTCAATTTTTTTACTTTTTGTTGTTTGACCAATTACAGCAAAATCTAAATTCCATTTATCGAATATTTTTTTAGCCATTTCTTCTTTGCCATTTTCTAAAACAATAAGCATTCGCTCTTGGCTTTCAGATAGCATAATTTCATAAGGGGACATGTTTGCCTCTCTACAAGGAACTTTACTTAAATTGATCTCAATTCCTAAATTTCCTTTTGAAGCCATTTCAATACTTGAAGAAGTTAATCCTGCAGCACCCATATCCTGAATAGCAATAATCGAATCTCCTGCCATTAATTCTAAACAAGCTTCTAATAATAGTTTTTCTGTAAAAGGATCACCAACTTGAACAGTCGGTTTTTTTTCTTCAATTTTATCATCAAATGAAGCTGATGCCATGCTTGCACCATGAATTCCATCTCGACCTGTTTTTGAACCAACATAGATCACAGGTTTCCCTAAACCTGCAGCTTTTGAATAAAAAATTTTATCTTTTTTTACATGACCTAGGGTCATAGCATTTACTAAAATATTACCATTATAAGATTCGTCAAAACTAGTTTGACCAGCAATTGTTGGAACCCCCATACAATTACCATATCCACCTATACCGTGAACAACTCCACGTAATAAATTCTTAGTTTTTTTATGCTGAGGTGAGCCAAAATGAATTGAGTTTAAATTAGCTATTGGTCTTGCTCCCATTGTAAAGACATCTCTCATAATTCCACCAACACCCGTTGCGGCACCTTGATAAGGTTCAATAAATGAAGGGTGATTATGACTTTCAATTTTAAATACTATTGCATCATCATCGCCAATATCAATAACACCAGCATTTTCACCAGGACCTTGAATTACGTTTTTTCCTTTAGTAGGTAAGTTTTTAAGATGAAATCTTGAAGATTTATAAGAACAATGCTCATTCCACATTGCTGAGAAAATACCAAGCTCAGTAATATTGGGAACTCTTTTTAACAAATCACAGATTTTTTTATATTCATCTTTTTTTAAACCATGATCAATTGCAAGCTGTTCGTTAACTATCATTATTTTAAATTATTAATTAAGTTTTGAAAAAAAATTGAACCATCTTCACCTGAAAGAGCAGGGTCTATCATTCTTTCTGGATGAGGCATCATTCCTAAAACATTTTTTTGTTTATTAAACACACCAGCTATATTTTGTAATGAACCATTTGGATTAGATTGTTCATTAACATTTCCGTTTTCATCTGAATAAAATAAAGCTATTTGGTTATTGTCATTAATTTCTTTAATTTGATCATTAGAGCAAAAGTAATTTCCCTCATTATGAGCTATATGAAACTCGTAGATGTTTTTTTTATCATCTTTAAAATAAGAGTTATCTTTATTGTTAGCTTTAACAAAAACATTTTTGCAAATAAATTCTAAATATTTATTTCTAAGCAGCACACCAGGCAGTAATCCAGATTCAACTAAAATTTGAAACCCATTACAAACTCCCATAACTTTACCACCCCCTTGAGCAAAGTTTAGAACCGATTTCATAATTTTTGATTTTGATGCCATACTTCCACATCTAAGGTAATCCCCGTATGAAAAACCACCTGGTAAAACTACTAAATCACTTTTTGGCAGCTCAACATCGTCATGCCAAACCATTTTGTTTTTAAAACCAAACTTCTTTAAAGCAACATCCATGTCTCTATCACAATTAGATCCAGGAAAGGTTATTACAGATGAATGCATTTTTTATTATTGTGATCCAATAATTTTAAAGTCTTCTATCACTAAGTTTGCTAAAAGTTTCTTACACATTTCTTCAACTTTTTTTTCAGCTTTTTTCTTATCGTCTTCTTTAGTGTCAATTTCAAAATATTTTCCTTGTCTTACTTCATTAATCCCTTCAAATCCCATACCGTCCAGGGTTTGATGGATAACTTTACCTTGAGGATCTAAAACATCTTTTTTAAGTGTTATAATTACAGATATTTTCATATTATTTTCTTTTTTTAACTGATCTTAACTTTGTAACATTAACAGCACTTAAATTTGATTGCTCATGCAATATACCAAGTCTTTTTGCAACTTCAGTATATGCAGGTATTAAATCACCCAAATCTTTACGAAATCTATCTTTATCTAGTTTTTTATCAGTAATACTGTCCCATAATCTGCAAGTGTCAGGACTAATCTCATCAGCCAGAATAACCTCATTTTTCCCATTTTCTTTAAGTCTTCCAAATTCAAGTTTGAAATCAATTAGTTTAATCCCAACTCCTCTAAACATTCCAATCATAAAATCATTAATTCTAAGAATCATTTTTTTAACTTTTTCTAATTCAGATTTTGTAGCCCAATCAAAAGCTAAAATATGCTCTTCAGCAATAAGTGGATCACCTAATTTATCATCTTTAAGGCAATACTCTAATAGTGGCTGTTTTAAAACTGTTCCATCTTCGATACCTAATCTTTTAGTAATAGAGCCTGTTGCAACATTACGAACAATGAATTCAATAGGTATAATTTCAACTAATTTGATAATTTGTTCTCTCATATTTAGTCTTTTTACTAAATGATTTTTAATCCCAATTTGAGTTAAGTTTGATAAAATATGTTCTGAAATTCTATTGTTTAAAACACCTTTGCCTTCAATTGTTGATTTTTTCAAATTATTAAAAGCAGTTGCATCATCTTTGAAATATTGAATAACCAAATTTTTATCAGATGTTGCGTAAATTATTTTAGCTTTACCTTCGTATAATTTTTTACCTTTTTTCATTATTTGAATACTCTTCTAAAAATTAAATCTACGTTTTTAAAATGCGATGAATAATTGAATATAGCCCTTAATCTTTTTGATGAAATTTTAGCCATTATGAATTTATCATCTGATATAACATCAAATAAATTTAGATTTTCTGCAAAACATTTTTTTGCATAATTTTGAACCATTTTGTAAGATTGTTCTCTACTTAAACCTGATTTTGTTAGCTCTAACATTACTTCTTGTGAAAAAATTAAACCTTTAGTTATATTTAAATTTTCAATCATTTTTTTTGGATAGACAATCATTTTATCTAAAATATTACTTAGTCTTGCTAAAGCAAAATCTAAGGTAATATTTGCGTCTGGACCAATATTTCTTTCAACACTTGAGTGAGAAATATCTCTTTCATGCCATAGTGCAATATTTTCAAGAGCAGGGATAACAGCACTTCGAACCATTCTAGCAAGTCCTGTTAAATTTTCACTTAAGATTGGATTTTTTTTATGAGGCATTGCAGAAGAACCTTTTTGATCCTTTGAAAAAAACTCTTGCACTTCATAAACTTCAGTTCTCTGTAAATGTCTAATCTCAACTGCAACTCTTTCAACTGATCCTGCAATAATTCCAAGAATTGAAAAATAAAAAGCATGCCTATCTCTTGGTATTACCTGTGTTGATATAGGCTCAACTTTTAATCCAAGTTTTTTTGCTACATGTTTTTCAACATTAGGATTAATATTTGCAAATGTGCCAACAGCACCAGAGATTGCGCATGTTGAAATTTCATCAATTGCATCAACTAATCTTTTTCTATTTCTCTTAAACTCCTCATAAAATGATGCTAATTTTAAACCAAAAGTTATAGGTTCAGCGTGAATTCCGTGACTTCTACCCATGCAAGGAGTGTATTTGTATTTTTTGGCTTGTTTCTTTAAAACTTTTAGAATTTGATCAATATCACTGAGTAGAATTTTACCTGATTGAACTAATTGAATATTTAAACTGGTATCCAAAACATCAGAAGAGGTCATACCTTGGTGAAGGTATCTTGCTTTAATCCCTGCTTTTTCAGTAATAGAGGTTAAAAATGCTATTACATCGTGCTTAACTTTACTCTCAATTTGATGAATTCTTTTAACGTTTATTTTAGCTTTTTTTCTAACAACTGATGCAACACCTTTAGGAATTTGACCTAATTTTTCCATGGCTTCTGCTGCTGCAACCTCTACATCGAGCCAAATTTGGTATTTGTTTTGTTCTGACCATATGTCAGTTAGTTGTTTTCTAGAATATCGTTCAATCATTAATTATAAGTAAGGGGGCTTAGAATAACCTTTAACAGATTCTGTAAAGATTTCATAACCATTTTCAGTAATACCTAGCGTATGCTCAAATTGTGCTGATAAAGATTTGTCTTTTGTAACTGCTGTCCAGCCATCTTTTAGCATCTTCACATCCCATTCACCGATATTTATCATAGGCTCAATTGTAAAAGTCATTCCAGGTCTAAGTTCCATCCCTGTATTTCTTCTTCCATAATGTAAAATATTAGGTGGTTCGTGGAATGTTGTGCTTATTCCATGACCACAAAAATCTCTAACAACTGAGTAGCCTTTTTTTTCAATAAAAGATTGTATTTCATATCCAATGTCACCTAATTTTAATCCTGGCTTTAATAAATTAATTGCTCTCATCATCGACTCGTATGTAGCATCAATTAAGTTATTAACTTTAACAGGAGTTTTTCCAATACAAAACATTCGACTTGTATCACCATAATGTTCATCAACTATAGCGGTTACATCAACATTTAAAGCATCACCTTCAACTAAAACTCTATCAGAAGGTATACCGTGACAGACAACATGATTTAAAGAAGTGCATAATGATTTTTTAAAACCTCTATAAAAAAGTGGAGCTGAGTAACCACCATTGTCCCTAATAAATTCATATCCTAATTTATCTACAAACTCTGTGGTTACACCTGGCTTAATATTATCTGTAAGCATATCAAGAGTTCTTGCTGCAAGATTTCCAGCAACTCTCATCTTTTCAAATTTTTCTAAATAATCAGGCATTAATAATTTTAATTTTTTTATCTATTTTAATTTCTTTTGAATTTATTTTACATTGATAAGCCAAAAAGTTAACTCCAGCTTTTTTTGCAAGTAAATAATTTTCATAATATTCTTTATCAATGTCTTTTGCTATTTTAAAATTATCCACACCCTCTATTTGGACTAAAAATAATAGATAGGATTTATAGCCCTTTTTAACCGCCTCTATAAGTGTTTTTAAATGCTTTGACCCTCTAGTGGTAACGGCATCTGGAAATTCTGCAGTTTTTTCTTCTCTGAATAAAGTAACATTTTTAACTTCTACAAATATTTTTTGTTTATTTTTTTCAACTAAAAAATCAAACCGTGTTTCTTTATCAAAAAATACCTCAGCCTTGATACTGTCATTGTTTGCAACTTCTTTAACTAGATTATTTACTAAACCATGGAAGGCAATTTTATTTGCAAAATGAGTATTAACACCAACTAAATTTTTTTTAACTTTAATTATTTCAAGGGTATATTTTAACTTTCTTTTTGGGTCATCATTTTTAGATACATAAACCATATTTCCTTCATCTAATAAGCCCTTCATAGATCCAGTATTAGGGCAATGTGCCGTAACAATTTCCTTGCCAATTTTAACGTCTGCAAAAAACCTCTTATAACGTTTGATCAGTTTGCCTTTTATTAAAGCTTTGGTAAATTCCATATTTAAATTGTATATTTAATAATGACCCAAAATACAAAATTTAATGCAGCAATACTTATTATAGGTAATGAGATCCTATCTGGAAGAACGCAAGACACTAATACCAGCACAATAGCACAATGGCTAAACTCAATTGGTGTAAAAGTTAATGAAGTTAGGGTTATTCCAGATATAGAAAATACAATTATTGAGACCGTTAATCATTTAAGAAAGGTTAATAATTATGTATTTACAACTGGTGGTATAGGACCAACTCATGATGATATTACTGCTCAGTCTATTTCTAAAGCATTTAATCTTGAGTATGAAATTCATAAAGAAGCTTTTAAAATATTAGAATCTTACTACAAAGTGGGTGAATTTAATGAAGGTCGACAAAAAATGGTATGGATGCCACGTAATGCTAATTTAATATTAAATCCAACAAGTGGTGCCCCGGGATTTTATATAGAAAACGTTTTTTGCTTACCGGGAGTTCCTTCAATTTTAAAATCAATGTTGGGTGGATTAAAAAACAAGATAGTAGGGGGAGATCCAATATTAAGCCATACAATAAGTTTAAAAACAGTTGAAAGTGAAATTGCAAACTCTTTAACCAATGTTCAAGATAACAATAAAGATGTTGAAATTGGAAGTTATCCATTTTTTCATGCAGGAAAATTAGGAGTATCAATAGTAATAAGATCTGAAGACCAACTTAAAATTGATAAGTGCAGTTCTGAAGTATTAGAGTTTGTTAATCTAAAAAAAATAGAAGTAGTTGTTAGATAGTTTAATGCTTTATTTTGCTTACGGAAGTAATCTTAATCATTTTCAAATGAAAAGAAGATGCAAGGACAGTGTCTTTTTAAAAAAAATTAATTTAACTAATTTTAAACTAACCTTTAGAAGCAAATATAGAGCTGCTGATATAGAACCTAAAAAAAACTCAATTGTTCCTGGTGCTTTATTTGAAATATCTAAAAGTGATGAAAAAAAATTAGATGTTTATGAAGATTATCCAGTTCTATATAAAAAATATTATTTTACTTATTATGGTAAAAAAGTAATGACCTATACCATGACTAAAAAAACTTTATTTGCATATCCAACAGAACGATATTTAAATGTTGTAAAGAGAGGTTATAAAGATTGTAATTTAGATAATCGTATTCTTAAAAAAGCATTAAAAGCTTAATTAAAATATTGATATGATTTGTTAACAAAAAGAAGTTGAGTTATAAATAAAAACAGTTAAACAAATGAAAATAGTACATGCCCTCGTGGTGAAATTGGTAGACACAACGGACTTAAAATCCGTGCCTTTTTGGAGTGCCAGTTCGAGTCTGGCCGAGGGCACCACTAAATGAGAGATAAAGTATATTTAGTATTTGATAAAACCAAAGTCTCTCTTAAGATTAAATCAATTCTTATTAAAAAAGTTAACATTACATCTTTAAGAAAATCCAACATAATAATTGTTCTAGGAGGAGATGGTTTCATGCTTCAAACTTTAAAAAAATTACATAAATATAAAAAACCTTTCTATGGAATTAATTCTGGAAACTATGGTTTTTTGATGAATAAGTTTTCTAATGAAAACTTTATTAAAAATTTGAATATCTCTAATAGTGTTAAAATTTATCCTCTACAAATGACTGTGACTAATAAAAAAAATCAAACAAAAAAATCAATAGCTATCAATGAGGTGTCAATATTAAGACAAAGTAAGCAAGCATCATCAATTTCGATTACTGCTAATAATAAAAATATTATTAAAAATCTAATCTCTGATGGCGTTTTAGTTTCAACACCTGCAGGTAGTACGGCTTATAATTTATCAGCACATGGACCAATTCTAAATTTAGATTCAAGAAAGCTAGCAGTAACTCCGATTAGTCCTTTTAGACCTAGAAGATGGAAGGGTACAATTATTAGTGATAAATCTAAAATTTTAATAAAAAATTTAGATACAAATAAAAGACCTATCAGCGCTGTTGCAGATAATTTTGAGGTTAGAAATGCAAAAACAATTAAAATTCAAGCCAATAAAAAAATTAGCTTTGAATTATTATATGATAAAAATAACAGTCTTCACAAAAAAATAAAGATTGAACAAACGCGTAAAGAAACTTCAAATAATTAAGTGATGGTGCCCCCGCACGGAGTCGAACCGCGGACCTATTGATTACAAATCAATTGCTCTACCAGCTGAGCTACAAGGGCATAAACGATTTCTATTAAGAAATCTTAGACTAATCAAGAATTTTTTTTCAAATAACTTAAATGATGAAACACAATCGCTGCACTATTTGAGATATTTAAGCTTTCTACATCCTTATTTATGTCAATCTTCACAAAAAAATCTGTGTACTTTCCAGTATGTTCTCTCATACCGAAACCTTCAGATCCAAATAAAAGAACATTCTTTCCTTCCCATTTAATTTCTGTAAAGTCTTTTTCTCCTCTCGCATCAAACCCATAAACCCAAAAATTCTTTTCTCTTAAATTTTTAAGTGTTGAATTTATGTTTGATACTTCAAAAATATTAATATGCTCCATGCATCCACTTGCGGCTTTATACATAAGCTTACTATCAGACGGGAATTGTCTTTCTTTAACTATTAATCCATCTATATGAAATGAAGAAGCACTTCTAATTAACGATCCAATATTTCTAGGATCTGTTACTTCATCTATGCAAACAAATGTTAATTCATTTTTTCCTTTTATAAATTCTTTTAAGTCGGGTTGATCGATATGCTCAACTTCTGCAATGTACCCACCGTGCATAATTTGATCTTTAGAGGTATACTTATCTAATTCTTTTTTTGATTTAAAATAGACTTTAACGTCTTCAAGGACATTCTTCTTTGGGTTTTTTCTATGAATATTTTTTTTACTTTCTTCTGTTAAAAAAACTTTTAAAACCTTTCTTTTTGGGTTTCTTAAAGCCTCAATTACAGCATGTTGACCAACGATTAAAAAAGATGATTTATTCATAAAATTATCTTTGTTTTATACGTATTTTCCTCCATTTTCACAGTAAATCTCGTGTTGCAATTGCATAATAAAAATATATAAAACGCATGTTGTTTGAAGCTTTATTGAGCAAGGGGACACTTCCCCAAAAAGGAGGGGTTCCAGAGCGGTCAAATGGGGCGGGCTGTAAACCCGTTGACTTCGGTCTTCGAAAGTTCGAATCTTTCCCCCTCCACCAATCAATAAAATTTTTTATAACAATGGAGTGTTATTCTTGATGTTGTGCGGGTGTAGTTCAATGGTAGAACGCTAGCCTTCCAAGCTGGATGTAAGAGTTCGATTCTCTTTACCCGCTCCAAGAAAAAAAGAAATTATTAATAAAACTAAAACTGAGGTAAAAACGTAATGTCAAAAGAAAAGTTCGTAAGAAATAAACCACACTGTAACATCGGTACAATTGGTCATGTCGACCATGGTAAGACAACATTAACAGCTGCTATCACAATTACATTAGCAGAACTTGGTGGAGGAAAAGCTGTTGCTTACGATCAGATTGATAAAGCCCCTGAAGAAAAAGAAAGAGGGATTACAATTTCAACTGCTCACGTTGAATATGAAACTGAAAAAAGACACTACGCACACGTTGATTGCCCAGGTCACGCTGACTATGTAAAAAACATGATTACCGGTGCAGCTCAAATGGATGGAGCTATCTTAGTGGTTAATGCTGCTGATGGTCCTATGCCTCAAACTAGAGAACACATTCTTTTAGGAAGACAAGTTGGTATTCCTGCAATTGTTGTTTACTTAAATAAAGTAGATCAAGTTGATGATAAAGATATGATTGAACTTGTTGAAGAAGAAATTAGAGAACTTTTAACTTCATACAAATATCCAGGTGATAAAACTCCTATCGTTAAAGGATCTGCATTAGCTGCTGTTGAAGGTAGAGATGAAGAAATTGGAAAAAATTCTATTATAGAATTAATGAAAGCTGTTGATGAATTTATTCCTCAACCAACTAGAGATATTGACAAACCTTTCCTAATGCCTGTTGAGGATGTTTTCTCAATTTCAGGTAGAGGAACTGTTGCAACTGGAAGAATTGAATCTGGTGTTATTAAAACTGGTGAAGAAGTTGAAATTGTAGGGGTTACTGCAACTAAAAAATCAGTTTGTACTGGTGTTGAAATGTTCAGAAAACTTTTAGATTCTGGTGAAGCAGGGGATAACGTTGGTATACTATTAAGAGGTGTTGAACGTGATGACATTCAAAGAGGACAAGTTCTTTGTAAACCTGCTTCAATTACACCACACACTAAATTTGAAGCTCAGGCCTATGTACTTAAAAAAGATGAGGGTGGAAGACACACTCCTTTCTTTACTAAATACAGACCTCAGTTTTACTTTAGAACAACTGATGTAACTGGAGAAGTTACATTACCAGCTGGAACTGAAATGGTTATGCCTGGTGATGACGCTAAATTCACTGTTACATTAATTACTCCAATTGCGATGAGCGAAAAATTAAACTTTGCTATTCGTGAAGGTGGTAGAACAGTTGGAGCTGGAGTAGTAACTAAAATTATAGAGTAAACTCTATAGGAGTGTAGCTCAATTGGTAGAGTGCCGGTCTCCAAAACCGGAGGTTGAGGGTTCGATTCCCTCCGCTCCTGCCAATAAGCTAAACAGTATATTATGAAAAACCCGATAAAATTTATCCAAGAAGTTAAACAAGAAGCCTTTAAAGTTTCTTGGCCTACCGGAAAAGAGACAATGCAAGGTGCATTAATGGTATTTGCTATGGCAGTTATTATGTCTCTTTTCTTTTTGCTTCTTGATCAAGTACTTAAATTTTTATTGGAAGCTTTACTAAAGGTAAGTATTTAATGAAAAATTGGTATATTGTTCAATCACACTCAAATTTTGAGAATAAAGTTGCTGGATTAATTAAGGAAGAAGCTGAAAAAGCAAAAATTTCTGACAAAATTGAAGAAATTGTTGTTCCAACACACGATGTAACAGAAGTAAAAAGAGGAAAGAGAATTCAGAGAAAAAAGAAATACTTTCCTGGTTATGTTTTGATTAAAAGTGAAATGGATAATGATCTTTATCATTTAATTAAAAACTTAAAGCGTGTGAGTGGGTTTTTAGGTTCAAAGGGCATTCCTGTTCCTGTTTCAGATAAAGAAATAGAAAAGATTTTAGGACAAATAAAAGATGGTGTAGCTCAGCCAAAATCTGGTATAGAATACAGCATTGGTGAAAAAGTTCAGGTCGTTGACGGTCCTTTTGCATCATTCAGCGGTATGGTTGAAGATATAGATGAAGAGAAATCAAGACTTAAGGTTTCAGTTTCAATATTTGGAAGACCAACACCAGTTGATTTAGAATATAACCAAGTAGAGAAAGCAAGTTAATGGCAAAAGAAATTAGTGGATATATAAAGTTACAAATTATGGGTGGCCAAGCCAATCCAGCACCGCCAGTTGGTCCTGCGTTAGGTCAACGTGGAATTAATATAATGGAATTTTGTAAAGCTTTTAACGATAAAACAAAAGCATTTGCTGGAAAACCAATTCCAGTAGTTATCACAGTATATAAAGATAAAAAATTTGATTTTGAAATTAAATCACCGCCAGCATCACATTTTATTAAAGAAGCTGCTAAACTTAAAGGTGGATCTAAAGAGCCAGGCAGAAGTATTGCTGGATCAATTACAAAAAAACAAGCAGAAGAAATTGCAACCCAAAAGATGAAAGATCTTAATGCTCACGATCTTGAGCAAGCGGTAAAAATTATTGCAGGATCAGCAAGATCAATGGGGATAGAGGTTAAAGACTAATGCCATCAAAAAGATTTAAACAATTACCTGAAAAAACAAAAGATTTAACTGCTGATGTTATTGAAAATTTATTAGCGACTGTTAAAAAAAATTGTACTACAAAATTTGATGAATCAATTGACTTGAGCTTTCAAGTGAACAACAAACAAAAAAAAGGTGAAGTAAATATTAGAACTGTAGTTAACTTACCTGGTGGAACAGGTAAGAAAGTGAAAGTAGCTGTTGTTTGTGAGGATACAAAAGCCAAAGAAGCCAAAGATGCTGGCGCTGATATAGTTGGTAGCGATGAATTTATTGATAAAATTAAAGCTGGTGAACTTAATTTTGAAAAATTAATTTGTACACCAGGTATGATGGTTAAATTATCTAAGCTTGGAAAAGTTTTAGGTCCAAAAGGATTAATGCCTAACCCAAAATTAGGATCAGTTTCAGAGGACATTAAGCAAGCTGTAACAAATGCTAAATCAGGACAAGCAGAAATTAGAAACGATAAAGATGGAAATATTGGTGTAAGTATAGGCAAGAAATCTTTCCATGATGATCAATTACTTAAAAATTTTCATGCTATTTTAGATACTTTAGAAAAAGAAAAAGGAAACCTAACTTTAAAAGGTGACTTAATAAAAAATACTTTTATAACGTCAAGCATGGGTGTTTCGTATAAAGTTAAATTAGGAAAAGCTATATAGTTATGATGAACAAGGAACAAAAAAAGAATTATATTAGTGAAATGGAAACACAGTTTCAGAATAATGAAGCTGTAATGGTAACTCACTACCAAGGACTTACAATGTCTCAACTTGATGAACTTAGAGCGCAAATGAGAGAACATGGCATTAAGTTCACTATAACAAAAAATAGAATTACAAAAATTGCACTAGAAAAAACTAAGTGTAAGGAGCTATCAAATTTATTTACAGGCGCTACTGCAGTTGCTTTTTCTAATGACGCGATAATATCAGCTAGAATTTTATCTAAATTTGCCAAAACAAACGAAAGTTTGAAACTTTTAGGTGGAATTATGGGTAATGAGGTATTAGACCAAGCTGCAGTTCAAAATGTAGCAAATTTACCAACACTTGATGAAGCAAGAGCTAATCTTGTCGGAATTTTGGCTACACCAGCATCAAAATTAGTAAGTATTTTACTTGCACGATCCGAAAAAATGAGTAGTTTGAGCCCAGAAAATTCTTAAAAAACAACCTAAAGAGTAAAAAAAAATATGCCTGATCTAAACAAAATTATTGAAGACTTATCAAGTTTAACTGTCGTTGAAGCAGCTGAACTTTCAAAACAGCTTGAAGAAAAGTGGGGTGTTACAGCTATGGCTGCAGCAGCACCAGCAGCAGCAGCAGGCGGTGCAGCTGAAGAAGCAAAAGATGATTTTACAATCATGTTAATTTCTGCAGGTGATAAAAAAATTAATGTTATTAAAGAAGTTAGAGCAGCAACATCTTTAGGTCTTAAAGAAGCAAAAGATTTAGTTGAGGGTGCACCAAAAGAAGTTAAGTCTGGTGTAAACAAAAAAGATGCTGAAGAGATCAAGGCTAAGTTGGAAGCAGCTGGCGCAAAAGTAGAACTTAAATAAATTAATTAGAAAGATTTCATAACTGGTTAATTTATTAATCAGTGATTAGTAATAAATGCAATTATCTTTTACTCAAAAGAAAAATGTAAGAAAAAGCTTTGGAAAGCTTGCGGAAACTTTATCTATTCCAAATTTAATTGAAGTTCAAAAAAATTCATACAAACAACTTACTGATTTTGACAGTGAAGCTGGAGATTTATCAAAAGGATTTGATAGAGTTTTTAAAAGTATTTTTCCAATAGAAGATTTAAATGATAAAGCAACATTAGAATATGTTTCTTATAGACTTGAAAAACCAAAATTTGATACTGAAGAATGTATTCAAAGAGGATTATCTTTTACGTCAGCGTTAAAATGTACTTTGAGATTGGTTGTTTACGAAATTGACCAAGAAAACAATACTAAAGATATTTTATCTGCCAAAGAGCAGGAAGTTTATATGGGTGAAGTGCCTATGATGACTGATAGTGGAACTTTTATAACAAACGGTGTTCAAAGAGTTGTTGTAAACCAAATGCACAGAAGTCCGGGTGTTTTCTTTGATCATGATAAAGGTAAATCACATGCAAGTGGTAAATTATTATTTAATTGTAGAGTTATTCCTAACAGAGGATCTTGGTTAGATTTAGAATACGATGTTAAAGATTTTTTATATTTTAAGATTGATAGAAAGAAAAAAATATTTGCTTCAACTCTTTTGATGGCTTTAGGTTTAACTAAATCAGAAATTGCTGATGAGTTTTATGATAAAGACACTTATTCGTTTGATGCAAAAACAGGTAAATGGAAAACAAAATTTAATCCTGAAAACTACAAAGCAAAAAATTTTTCTGAAGAAGTTACTGATGCTAAAACAGGAAATGTTGTAATTAAGCTTGGTGATAAAATTAATTTTTTAACTGCTAAAAAGTTAGCTTCAGATGGGCTTAAAGACATTCTTGTATCTCAAGAGTCTTTGATTGGAAAATATTTGCATAATGAAGTTAAAGTTAGTGATGATGAAGAAGAAGGTACTTTTGGAATAGGTACAGAGTTAAATGACACTATTATTAAGCAAATTTTAGAGGCTAATATTAGCTCAATTGAAATTTCTATTACTAATTCTATTAATAAAGGACCTTATTTATTAACAACAATTTTAAATGATAAAAATAATTCAAAAAATGATGCAATTACTGAAATTTACAAGGTTTTAAGACCAGGTGAACCACCAACAGTTGAGATTGCTACACAGATATTTAACAATCTGTTCTTTAGTTCAGATAGATACGACCTTTCTGATGTTGGTAGAGTTAAGATGAACTCGAGACTGAACCTTGAGTGTTCTGATAAAATTACAATTTTAAGAAATGACGACATAATTGCTATCGTTCATAAAATGTTAGATTTAAGAGATGGTAAAGATGAAGTTGATGATATTGATCACTTAGGTAACAGAAGAGTAAGATCTGTTGGTGAACTTGTTGAAAACCAAGCGCGTATTGGTGTTTACAGAATGGAAAGAGCGATTAAAGAAAAAATGACAACTCTTGATATTGAGTCAGCAATGCCACAAGATTTGATTAATGCAAAACCATTAACAGTTTCTCTTAAAGATTTTTTTGTAAGTTCACAACTTTCTCAATTTATGGATCAAACAAATCCATTATCAGAAATTACACACAAAAGAAGAGTTTCAGCTTTAGGACCAGGTGGGTTAACTAGAGAAAGAGCTGGGTTTGAAGTACGTGACGTTCATCCAACTCACTACGGAAGAATTTGTCCAATTGAAACACCTGAAGGACCGAACATTGGTTTGATTAATAGTTTATCTACTTATGCTAAAATTAATAAGTATGGTTTTATTGAAAGTCCTTATAAAAAAGTTCTAAACGGTATAGTTCAAGATAAAGTTGAATATCTTTCAGCGATGGAAGAAACAAAATATACAATTGCTCAAGCTAATGCAAAAATAGATAAATCTGGAAAAATTTTAGAAGAACTTGTTCCTTGTAGGGAAAATTTAAACTTCGTTTTATCAAATCCAAGTAAAATTGATTATATTGATGTTTCACCTAAACAGTTAGTTTCTGTTGCAGCCTCTCTAATCCCTTTCTTAGAAAATGATGATGCGAACAGAGCTCTAATGGGATCTAACATGATGAGACAAGCGGTTCCTTTATTAAAACCAGAGTCTCCTTTAGTTGGTACCGGAATTGAAAGTGATGTTGCTCTTGATTCAGGTGTAACTATTGTTGCTAGTCGTGATGGTACAGTTGATAAAATTGACGGAAAAAGAATTGTAATCAAAGCAACTGAAGAAACGGATTTCACTAAATCAGGTGTGGATATTTATAACCTGCAAAAATTTAAAAGATCAAACCAAAATACATGTATTAACCAAAAACCACTTGTTAGAGTAGGTGATAAAGTTAAATCAGGAGATATTATTGCTGACGGACCATCTACTAAACTAGGTGAGTTAGCACTCGGAAAAAATGTGACAGTAGCATTTATGCCTTGGCAAGGTTACAATTTTGAAGATTCTATTTTAATTTCAGAAAGATGTGTTACAGACGATGTATTTACATCAGTTCATATTGTTGAATATGAAGTTATGGCTAGAGATACAAAATTGGGTGAAGAAGAAATTACTAGAGATATTCCAAATGTAAATGAAGAAGCCCTAAAAAACCTTGATGAATCTGGAATTGTTTATATTGGCGCTGAAGTAAAAGCTGGTGATATATTAGTTGGTAAAGTTACACCTAAAGGAGATTCAGCATCTGGACCTGAGGAAAAATTATTAAGATCTATTTTTGGTGAAAAAGCAATCGATGTAACTGACACATCATTAAAAATGTCTAGAGGAAGCAGTGGAACGGTTGTTGATGTTAGAGTATTTAATAGACATGGTATAGAAAAAGATGAAAGATCTATTACAATTGAAAGAGCAGAAATTGATACTGTTCAACAAGACAAAATTGTAGAGGAAGAAATTCTAGAAAGAAGCATAAAACAAAGAGCTAATCAAATTTTATCAGGAGCTTCTTTAACTAAAAAAATAAAAGATTTAGACGAAGGTACCAAACTTGATCTTGAGATAATTAATAAAATTAATATTAACGATGTATTCAAGATAACAGTAGGCAATGTTAATGATGAAGCGAGTATTGCTCAATTAAAAGATCAATACAATCAAGCAAAACAAGATATTCAAGAAAGATTTGAAGATAAGGTTTTAAAAATTAGAAGTGGCGATGATTTATTACCAAGTGTTATGAAAATGGTAAAAGTTTTCGTTGCGATTAAAAGAAGATTAAGACCAGGTGATAAGATGTCAGGTAGACACGGAAACAAGGGTGTAGTCAGTAAAATTGTCCCTGTTGAAGATATGCCTTATAGAGAAGATGGCAGACCTGTTGACATTGTATTAAATCCACTTGGAGTTCCAAGTCGTATGAACGTAGGTCAAATCTTAGAAACTCACCTTGGTTGGGCTTGTAAAGAATTTGGTGAAGAAGTTAAAAGATTAGTTAATGAAAATAATAAAAAATTTGAAAAAACTGAAAAAATTTCATCATTCCTAAAATCTGTTTATGGTAAAGAAGTGTTTGATGGTGGAATTGAAAAATTAAACAAAACTGAATTTTCAGATTTATGTGAAAACTTACAAAATGGTATAGCTATTTCAACTCCAGTATTTGATGGAGCTAAAGAAAAAGATGTTTCTGAAATGCTTGAGTTAGCAAAACTACCTACTTCAGGTCAAACTAATTTATGGGATGGTAGAACAGGTGAAATGTTTGATAGACCTGTAACCGTTGGTATTATTTATATGCTTAAACTGCATCACTTGGTTGAGGATAAAATTCACGCAAGATCTACTGGTCCTTATAGTCTTGTTACACAGCAGCCATTGGGTGGTAAAGCACAACTTGGTGGACAAAGATTTGGTGAAATGGAAGTGTGGGCTCTTGAAGCGTATGGAGCTTCGTACACATTACAAGAAATTTTAACAGTTAAGTCAGATGACGTTGCTGGAAGAGTTAAAGTTTACGAAACGATTGTTAAAGGTGAAGAAAATTTTGAGTCTGGAATTCCAGAGTCATTCAACGTTCTAGTTAAAGAAATTAAATCATTAGCACTAAACATAGAGTTAAATTAAATATGAAAAAAGAATTAACAGATTTATTTAAAAATAGTGAAGTTTCTGAAGCACAAAATTTTAATAGCATTAAAATTACTTTAGCTAGCCCTGAAAAAATTAAATCTTGGACATATGGTGAAATTAAAAAACCTGAAACTATTAACTATAGAACTTTTAGACCAGAAAAAGATGGTTTGTTTTGTGCTAGAATTTTTGGACCAATAAAAGATTACGAATGTTTGTGCGGTAAGTACAAGCGTATGAAGTTTAGAGGAATTATTTGTGAAAAATGTGGAGTTGAAGTAACAAAATCTAATGTAAGAAGGGAGAGAATGGGTCACATAAACCTTGCTACTCCTGTTGCACACATTTGGTTTTTAAAATCTTTACCTAGTAGAATTTCATTAGCTGTTGACATGAAGCTAAAAGAAGTTGAAAGAGTTCTTTATTTTGAAAACTTCATAGTTATTGAGCCTGGTTTAACCGGTCTTCAAAAAAATCAATTACTTAACGAAGAAGAATTAGCAAAATACCAAGACGAGTTTGGTGAAGAGTCATTTGAAGCTGGTATTGGAGCTGAAGCAATTTTATCTATTCTTAAATCAATGGATCTTGAGCTTGAAAGAAAGCTTTTAATTAATACAATTAAAGAAACAAAATCAAAAGTTAATGAAGAAAGATCAATTAAGAGACTTAAATTGATCGAGTCATTTATTGAAACTGGTCAAAAGCCAGAATGGATGATTTTAACTGTAATACCAGTTATACCACCTGAATTAAGACCTTTAGTTCCATTAGATGGTGGAAGATTTGCTACATCAGATCTTAATGATCTTTATAGAAGAGTTATAAACAGAAATAATCGTCTTAAGAGATTAATGGATTTAAAGGCTCCAGATATCATTGTTAGAAATGAGAAAAGAATGCTTCAAGAATCTGTTGATGCATTATTTGATAATGGTCGTAGAGGAAGAGTAATTACTGGAACTGGTAAACGTCCACTTAAATCTTTAGCAGAGATGCTTAAAGGTAAACAAGGTAGATTTAGACAAAACTTACTAGGAAAAAGAGTAGATTATTCAGGAAGATCTGTAATTGTTGTAGGGCCAGACCTTAAATTGCATGAATGTGGTTTGCCTAAGAAGATGGCTTTAGAATTATTTAAGCCATTCTTATATGCTAGATTAAATAAACTAGGATTAGCTTCTACAATCAAACAAGCAAAAAAATTGGTAGAAAAAGAAACAAATGCTGTTTGGGATGCATTAGAACTTATTGTAAGAGAACACCCAGTTTTATTAAACCGTGCACCAACGCTTCACAGACTTGGGGTTCAAGCTTTTGAACCTAAGTTAATTGAAGGAGATGCAATTGAACTTCATCCTTTATGTTGTGCAGCCTTTAATGCTGACTTTGATGGTGACCAAATGGCTGTTCACGTTCCTCTAAGTTTAGAAGCCCAACTAGAAGCAAGAATTTTAATGTTATCAACAAATAATATTTTAAGTCCATCAAACGGTAAACCTATCATAGTACCAAGTCAGGATATGATCTTAGGTCTTTACTATTTATCTCAAGCGCCTTTTCAAACTGAAAAGCCAGATGGTTACTTCATAAATAATGATGAAATTGAACATGCGCTATCTACAGGTCAAATAAAAGTTCACTCTACTATTGTTTCTAGATTTGAAACATTAGATGAGAAGGGAAACAAAAGAGTTGAAAAACACACAACGACAGCTGGAAGATTCTTATTAGCTAATTTACTTCCAAAACATAAAGATATTACTTTTTCAATGATTGATAGATTGCTTCCTAAAAAAACTGTTTCAGAAATTATCGATAGTGTATTTAGATTTTGTGGTCAGAAGACTACAGTTATATTTTGCGATCATTTAAAAGATTTAGGTTTCAAACATGCATTTAAAGCTGGTATTTCTTTTGGTAAAGATGATTTGGTTATTCCTGCAAATAAAGGACAACTAATTGAAGATACTAAAAAATTAATTGCAGATTATGAAAATCAATATTCAGAAGGTTTAATTACTAGAGGTGAAAAATATAACAAAGTTGTTGATGCTTGGTCAAAATGTACAGATAAAGTTGCTGGTGAAATGATGAGAGGTATTTCGGCTACGGAAAGTACTCCTGATGGCATGAAGATTAACTCAGTATTTATGATGGCAGATAGTGGAGCTAGAGGTTCAGCTGCGCAAATGAAACAGTTGGCTGGTATGAGAGGTCTTATTGCAAAACCATCTGGAGAAATTATCGAAACACCAATTATTTCTAATTTCAAAGAAGGTTTAACTGCACTAGAATATTTCAACTCAACACACGGAGCCAGAAAAGGTTTAGCTGATACAGCCCTGAAAACTGCAAGCTCGGGTTATTTAACAAGAAGACTTTGTGACGTAGCTCAAGATCTTACTATATCTAAAATTAAGTGTGATAACCCAGGGTTTATTGAATTAGCAGAAATTTTGGAAGGTGGAAATGTTGTTGTTAGTTTATCAGAAAGAGCACTTGGTAGAGTTACAGCTTTCGATGTAAAAAATCCAATCACTGGCGAAGTAGTCATTAAAAAAGAAACAATGATTGATGAAGCTGGTTGCGATAAAATTGATGCAGCTGGTGTTAAATTTATCAAAGCTTATTCAGTTATGACTTGTAGCTCTAAACTTGGTGTTTGTGCTACTTGTTATGGAAGAGATTTATCTAGAGGAAAAATGGTTCATGTTGGTGAAGCAATTGGTATGATTTCAGCACAATCGATTGGTGAACCAGGTACTCAGTTAACAATGAGAACTTTCCACGTTGGTGGTACTGCTTCTGTTAAACAAGAGTCTCAGATCGTAACGAAAACAGCTGGAACTTTAAAAATTATAAATTCTAACCTATTAGAAGATTCTAAGAAAAATTTAATTGTAATGGGAAGAAACACTCAATTATCAATTGAAGATAATAATGGAGTTCAAGTTGCTGTTTATAAAGTTGCTTACGGCTCTAAATTATTTTTCCAGAATGGTGATAAAGTTAAAGCAAATGAAAAAATTTGTGAATGGGATCCTTATACAACTCCAGTTATCGCAGAGAAAAGCGGTATAGCTGGTTATGTAGATTTAATTGATGGTGTTTCAATTCAAGAAACAACTGATGATGCAACAGGAATTTCATCTAAATCAGTTATTGATTGGAGAGCTCAATCTAAAAATACTGATTTAAAACCAAGAATTACTTTAAGAGATGATAAAGGAAATGTTATTAAAAAAGCTGATGATAATGAAGCCAGATATTATCTGGTTCCAGATTCAATTCTTTCAGTGAAAGACGGTCAAAAAATATTTGCTGGTGATATAATAGCTAGACTTCCAAAGGAAACTACTAAAACAAAAGATATTACTGGAGGATTACCTCGTGTCGCAGAATTATTTGAAGCTAGAAAAGCTAAAGACAGTGCAATAATTGCAGAAAATGATGGCCAAGTTTTATTTGGTAAAGAAGTTAGAGGAAAACAAAGAATTTCCATACAACCAGATAATGGTGAACCTTCAAACTATCTAATTCCAAAAGGTAAACATATTAATTTTAACCAAGGTGAAAAAATAAAAAAAGGTGAGTATCTTTTAGATGGACAACCATTGCCCCATGATATTTTAAGAATACTTGGTATAAAAGATTTAACAGAATACTTTGTTAACCAAGTACAAGAAGTTTATAGGTTACAAGGTGTAATTATTAACGACAAACATATCGAAACGATATTAAGACAAATGCTTAAAAAAGTTGAAATCAAAGAGTCTGGCGACTCGTCTTACTTACCTGGTGAAATGATTGACAGAATTAAGTTTGATAATACAAATGAAAAACTAGTTGCTGAAGGAAAGAATCCAGCATCTGGTGAAAGAGTTTTAATGGGTATTACTAAAGCTTCACTTCAAACGGAGTCATTTATTTCTGCTGCTTCATTCCAAGAAACTACTAGAGTTTTAACTGATGCTGCGATTAAGGGTAAAGTTGACCCTTTAAATGGCTTAAAAGAGAACGTTATTGTGGGTAGATTAGTTCCAGCTGGAACAGGTCACATTAAGAACAAATGGAATAAGAATGCCATTGATGCCGATAATAAATTCTTAGCTGAGCAAGAGAAAATTGAGCCTTTAGAGACCACAGAAACTCCAGCAAATTAATAAAAAAAACACGTTTAACTTGTAGTTTTAGTTTGACAATCAGAGATTTAATAGTATTTTGACGCTGTTTTTGGTTGGAATGTAGTACCTACTTTACGGAACTAAACGCTGCCACAAAATAACCTGTCAGTTATTTTCACTCAAAAATATATTAATTAATTTAAAAAATTTATGCCAACTATTAACCAGTTGTTAAGAAAAAAAAGAATTAAACCTGTTGCTAGGAATAAAGTTCCTGCACTTCAGAAACAACCTTTGAAGAGAGGCGTTTGTGTAAAAGTTTACACAACAACTCCTAAAAAACCCAACTCAGCATTAAGAAAAGTTGCTAGAGTTAGACTATCTAATGGTTTTGAAGTTACAGCTTATATTGGTGGTGAAGGTCATAATCTACAAGAACACTCAGTTGTATTAATTAGGGGCGGTCGTGTAAAAGATTTACCTGGTGTTCGTTATCATATCCTTAGAGGAAACTTAGACACACAAGGTGTTGCAAATAGAAAGAAACGTAGATCTTTGTATGGAACTAAAAAAGGTAAATAATTATGTCTAGAAAAAAAACACAACCCAAAAAAGTTGTTACTCCAGACCCAATATTTAATTCTACAATAATCCCTAAATTAATTAACTCAATAATGTACGATGGCAAAAAAGTAGTTGCTGAAAAAATTGTCTATGAAGCTATAGAAAAAATAAAATCAAAAACAAAAGAAGAGCCCATTAATGTTTTTAATGAAGCAATAAATAACATCAAACCTACTGTAGAAGTTAGATCACGTAGAGTAGGTGGTGCAACTTATCAAGTTCCTGTTGAAGTTAAAACTAAACGTGCACAAGCACTTGCAATTAGGTGGTTAGTTGATGCTTCTAGAAAAAGAAAAGACAAACACATGTCAGATAAAATTTTTAACGAACTGTATGATGCTTATGAAAAAAAAGGTTCTGCAGTTAAAAAAAGAGAAGATGTACATAAAATGGCAGAATCAAATAAAGCTTTTGCTCATTTTAGGTGGTAATAAATTATGGCTAGAACACATACATTAAATAAATATAGAAATATTGGTATCATGGCTCATATTGATGCTGGTAAAACAACTACCACTGAGAGAATTTTATATTACACAGGAAAAAGTCACAAAATTGGTGAAGTACATGATGGTGCTGCAACAATGGATTGGATGGAACAAGAACAAGAAAGAGGTATTACGATTACATCAGCAGCAACAACTTGCTTCTGGAATGATCATAGAATTAATATCATCGACACGCCTGGACACGTTGACTTTACGATTGAAGTAGAAAGATCATTAAAAGTTTTAGATGGTGCTGTTTGTGTTTTTGATGGTGTTGCCGGTGTAGAACCTCAATCTGAAACAGTATGGAGACAGGCTGATAAATATAAAGTTCCTAGAATTTGTTTTGTAAACAAGTTAGATAGAACGGGTGCTGATTTTTATAGATGTGTTGAAATGATTAAGGATAGATTAGGCTGTAAACCTCTACCAATTCAAATCCCTATTGGTATTGAAGCAGATTTATCTGGCGTTGTTGACTTAGTTAAAATGAAAGCTCAAGTTTGGAAAAATGAAGCTTTAGGAGCTGAATGGGAATACAAAGAAATTCCTGATGATTTAAAAGAAATTTCACAAAAATACAGAACTGAATTAGTTGAAATGGCTGTAGAGCAAGATGAAAAACTAATGGAAGCTTACCTAAATGGGGAAGAAATCAAAGAAGAAGATTTGGTAAAATGCATAAGAAAAGGAACATTAAATTTTAGTTTTGTCCCAATAACTACAGGTTCAGCTTTTAAAAACAAAGGTGTTCAACCTTTACTTGACGCTGTAATTAACTACTTACCAAGCCCGATCGATATTGGGTCTATTAATGGAACTAAACCTGGTAGTGAAGATGTTGTTGAAATGAAATTTGATGATGGCACAGGGTTTTCTGCATTAGCATTTAAAGTTGCTAATGACCCATTTGTTGGTTCATTAACTTTTATTAGAATTTACTCGGGAACGATTAGAACTGGAACTGCTGTTTATAATACTTCAAAAGATAAAGAAGAAAGAGTTGGTAGAATGCTTTTAATGCATGCGAACTCAAGAGAGGATATCAAAGAAGCAAATACGGGTGACATTGTTGCTTTAGCTGGTTTAAAATATACGATAACAGGACATACTCTTTGTGATGAAGCTAATCCTGTTTTATTAGAACCAATGGAGTTCCCAGAACCTGTAATCGAAATTGCTGTTGAACCTAAAACAAAAGCTGACCAAGAAAAAATGGGTGAAGCATTAGGAAGATTGGCTAAAGAAGACCCATCATTCAGAGTAACGTCAGATGAAGAATCTGGTCAAACTATTATTAAAGGAATGGGTGAGTTACACCTTGATATTATTGTCGATAGAATGAAAAGAGAATTTAATGTAGAGGCAAATGTAGGTGCTCCTCAAGTTGCTTATAGAGAAACATTACAAAATGCCTCAGAATTTGAATATACTCATAAAAAACAAAGTGGTGGTGCTGGTCAGTTTGCAAAAGTTAAACTTTTGGTTGAGCCACAAGAGCCTGGTTCAGGTAGATCTGTCGAAAGCAAAATTAAAGGTGGTGCAATTCCTAAAGAATTTATTCCTGGTGTTGAAAAAGGAATTGAAACAATTTCAGATGGCGGAATTTTAGCAGGGTTTCCAATGATTGATTATAAAGTTACAATTTTAGATGGATTACATCATGATGTTGACTCAAGTGTTCTTGCATTTGAATTAGCAGGTAGAGCTTGCTTTAAAGAAGCTTGTACTAGAGGAACTTTGAAATTATTAGAACCAGTTATGAGAGTTGAAGTTGTTACACCTGAAGATTATATGGGTGATGTTATTGGTGACCTGAATAGTAGAAGAGGCCAAATCAGTACTCAAGAAAATAGAGGAAATGCAACAGTGATTACAGCTATGGTTCCTTTAGCTAATATGTTTGGTTATATAAATAGTTTAAGATCAATGTCTCAAGGTAGAGCTCAGTATTCAATGTTTTTTGATCATTACTCTAAAGTCCCACAAAATGTTCAGGATGAAGTAACTAAAAAGATTGCAGGCTAATTATTATGGAAAAACAAAATATAAGAATTAAATTAAGAGCATACGACAATAAGATTCTAGATGCATCTACAGAAGAAATTGTAAATACTGTAAAAAGAACAGGTGCCACGATAAAAGGACCAATACCTTTACCAACTAGAATTGAAAGATACACCGTTTTAAAAGGTCCTCACATTGATAAAAAAAGTAGAGAGCAATTTGAAACAAGAACACACAAAAGATTAATAGATATTATAGAGCCAACACCTCAAACTGTTGAAGCTTTAATGAAACTTGATTTAGCATCAGGTGTTGATGTGGAGATAAAAATTTAATTATGAGTGAAATTGCATTAATTGGAAAAAAAATTGGTATGACTAGAGAGTTCTATAAAACAGGACGTTTAGTTCCTGTGACTGTTATTAAAATGGAAAAGGCTAGAGTGATCCAAGTTATTGAAGAAGAAAAACGTGGATACAAAGCTGTGCAATTAGGGTTTGGTAAAATTAAAGCATCTAAACTTACAAAAGCAATGAAGGGCTTGTATGCAAAGAAAAATACAGAAGCTAAGAAAAAATTAAAAGAATTTAGAGTTAAAGATACAGAATTATATAAAGAAGGTAACGAATTTGGTCTTGAAATATTTAATGAAGTTAAGTTTGTTGATACAACTTCAAAAACTATTGGTAAAGGTTTTGCAGGTGCCATGAAGAGACACAATTTTGGTGGGTTAAGAGCTACTCACGGTGTTTCTGTATCACATAGATCTCACGGATCTACTGGACAAAGACAAGATCCTGGTAAAGTTTTTAAAGGTAAAAAAATGGCTGGTCATATGGGTGATAGAGTTAGAACTATGCAAAATTTAGAGATTATTAAGACAGATATTGAAAATGAATTGTTATATTTAAAAGGATCAATTCCTGGATCAAAAAATACTGAAATCTTAGTTAAAAAATCAGTAAAAGTTATAAACAAAATGACTATTAATGAAAAAATTGCTGCTGCTGAAGAAGCTAAAAAAACACCAGATAAAAAGAAAAAATAATGAAAATTGATAAATTAAACTTAGACGGTAAAAAAGATTCAATTGAAGTTTTAGATAAAATTTTCTCTGCTAAAATTAACAAAAGATTGGTTGATAACGTATTATATAAAACTAATGCTAATTACAAAGGTAGACACGCAAAAACTAAACAACAAAATGAGATTACTGGATCTACATCTAAAATTTATGCTCAAAAAGGTACTGGTGGAGCTAGACACGCAAGTAGAAAAGCACCTATTTTCGTTGGTGGTGGTGTTGCACATGGACCTAAAGGTGAACTGGCATACAAAAAAAGAAAATTAAATAAAAGTGAAAAAAAACTAAGTATTGCTTCACTAATTACTGAGAAGAATAAACTTAATAATTTGATAATTTTTAGTGATTTTGGAAATGAGATTAAAAAAACTAAAGAAATGCATTCAATTATTAAAAAATTTGAAATTACAAATTCATTAATCATTTTAGATAAATCATCTAAAGAGAAAATTGAAAAGTCAGTTAGAAATATTCCAAATGTTAAAGTTACGGATATTAATCATTTCAGTGCATTTGATATTATAAAGTTTAAAAAAGTAGTTTTTACAGAAAGTTCAATTAAAGAACTAGAAAAGAGATATTCTTAAAATGGATAAAATACATTTATACGATAAAATTCTATCACCAATGGTTACTGAGAAAACTACTAACTTGTCAGAACAAAACAAAATTGTTTTTAAAGTACCAAGAGCTGCAAACAAAACTAATTTGAAGAAAAATATTGAAAAGATTTTTAAAGTTAATGTTACGAAGATAAATATTATCAATAAACAAAATCGAACTAAAGTAGCTAGGGGAAAAAAAGTTAATGTTCAAGGTTACAAAAAAGCAATAATAACACTTAAAAAGGGTCAAAGTATTGACCTAACATCTGGAATTTAAAAATGGCATTAAAAACATTCAAACCGTATACAAAATCAACAAGAGGAACAATCTTAGTTGATAGAGCTGGTCTTTGGAAAGGCAAACCATTTAAGGCTTTAGTTGAGCCAAAAAATTCAATGCGTGGAAGAAATAATAATGGACACATAACTTCTCGTAATATGTCAGGTGGTGGACACAAGAAAATGTATAGGTTGGTTGATTTCTATAGAAAGAAAATCGACATGCCAGGTACTGTCGAAAGAATTGAATATGATCCAAATAGATCTTGCTACATCATGTTAGTTAAGTTTGATGATGGACAACATTTTTACTATTTAGCTCCTCAAAAAATTAAAGTTGGCGATAAAGTTGAAAATGGATCGGAAAAAGAAATTAAAGTTGGAAATTGTATGCCACTTAGAGATATTCCTGTTGGTATCAATATCCATAATGTAGAGCTAAAACCTGGGGCTGGTGGAAAAATAGCTAGATCTGCAGGTACATCTGTTACTATCAGTGGGTTAGATGGAAATTACTCATTAATTAAAATGACCTCTGGAGAGGTTAGAAAAATTGATTCAAGATGCATGGCAACAATTGGTGTGCTTTCAAACCCAGATCAAAAAAACATTAAGATTGGTAAAGCTGGAAGATCAAGATGGCTTGGTAGAAGACCTCATACTAGAGGAGTTGTGATGAATCCTGTTGATCACCCACACGGAGGTGGTGAAGGTAAAACTGCAGGTGGTAGACATCCAGTATCTCCAACAGGTCAATCTGCAAAAGGATTAAAAACTAGAGACAATAAGAGTACAGATAAATTTATAGTTAGAAGAAGAAACAACAGGAAGGATTCTAAAAAATAATGGCTAGATCAGTATGGAAAGGACCTTTTGTTGAAGAGAGCTTGATTAAAAAAGTTGAAAAACAAAAATTAGATCCAAAAAAAATGCCTATTAAAACGTGGTCAAGAAAATCAACAATAATTCCTGAGTTTATAGGGGTTAGTTTTTTGATTTATAATGGAAAAAAATTCATTCCAGTTACTATATCTGAAGATATGGTGGGTCATAAATTAGGTGAATTTTCTCCAACTAGAACATTTTTTGGACATACACCAGCTGAAAAAAAAGGAAAACCAGCTGAGAAGAAAAAATAATTATGAATAAAAAAAAGAAAATTAACAGAACTAAAGTAGATACAGTTAGATCTGTAAATAATAATATTAGATCTAGTGTTAGAAAACTTAACCCAATACTTAAAGCAATTGTTGGAAAAAAAGTTGATGTAGCTATTAGAGAGCTTCAATTTTCTGCAAAAAGAATTACTAGAGAAATAAGAAAAACAGTTTCATCAGCTGTTGCTAACGCTGAAAATAACAATCAATACGACATAGATAAACTAATTGTTAAAGAAGCATACTGTGGGAAAAAAGTTGTTATGAAAAGATTCAGACCAAGAGCAAAAGGTAGAGCTGCACCAATTTTAAAACCTTATTCAACTATTACAATTATATTATCAGAAGCAAAACAAATGGAGAGTCATGGGTCAAAAAGTTAATCCTGTTGGTTTCAGACTAGGTGTAAACAGAGGTTGGGATTCTGTCTGGTATGCAAAAAAGAAAGATTTTGGAAATTATCTTATCGAAGATTTTAAGATCAGAGCATATATCAAGAAAAATGTTGTTAATTCTGGTGTATCTAAAGTTATGATAGAGAGAACCTCTAATAAATGTTTTGTTACTATTTACACATCAAGACCTGGATTTGTAATTGGAAAGAAAGGTAGCGATATTGATAAAATAAAAAACAATTTATCTAAATTTACTAACAATGAAGTAACACTTAATATTAAAGAAGTTAAAAAGCCGGAAACAAATGCTTATTTAGTTGCTGAAAATATAGCACAACAATTAGTTAAAAGAATATCATATAGAAGAGCCATGAAGAGAGCTATGCAATCATGTTTAAGACTTGGTGCAAAAGGCATTAAAGTTTCTATTAGTGGTAGACTAGGTGGAAATGAAATAGCTAGAACTGAATGGTTAAGAGAAGGAAGTATACCATCACATACTTTAAGAGCAGATATTGACTATGCAGAAGCTGAAGCATTAACAACATTTGGTATTATTGGAATAAAAATTTGGATTTATAAAGGTGAAGTATTCGCTAAAGAATTTAGCCAAGAAACTAACAAGATAGTTCCAAAAGAGGTTAAAGAATAATTATGTTACAGCCAGTTAGAACAAAATACAGAAAAGCTCATAAAGGAAGAATTCATGGAACAGCTACACGTGCTAGCAAGATTAACTATGGATCTTTTGCATTAAAAGCTATGGCGCCAGAGAGAATTATAGGAAAACAAATAGAAGCTGCTAGAGTTGCTTTAACAAGACACATGAAAAGACAGGGACGTGTTTGGACAAGAATCTTTCCAAATATACCCGTTTCAAAAAAACCTGTTGAAGTACGTATGGGTAAAGGTAAAGGAGCTCCTGAATATTGGGCTTGCAGAGTGAAGCCAGGTAGAATTTTATTTGAAATTGATGGTGTTTCAGAAACAATAGCAAAAGAAGCACTTTATAAGGCTTCAGCTAAACTACCTATAAAAACAAAATTTATTAAGAGATTTGCATAATATGAAAAAACAAGAAATTAAAAAATTATCTAAGGACGAAGTTATCAAAAATATTGATAAATTAAAAAAAGATTTATTTAACTTTAGATTTCAAAAAATTAATTCACAAGTTACAGATCCATCTAAAATTGGACAAACTAAAAAAACTATAGCTAGATTAAAAACTACACTAAAAGGAAAATTAAATGCCTAAAAAAATATTAACAGGAGTAGTAACAAGCGATAAACCAAACAAAACTATAACTGTATCTGTTGAAAGAAAATATTCGCACCCAGTATTAAAAAAAGTAGTTAAAGTTAGAAAAAAATATAACGCACACGATGAAAATAATAAATTTAAAACTGGAGACACAGTGTCAATTATTGAGTGTAAGCCTTTTTCTAAGAATAAAAAATTTCAAGTAATGGATGAATCTAAATGATACAAGTACAAACTGAATTATTAGTAGCTGATAACACTGGTGCAAAAAGAATAGAATGTATTAAAGTTTTAGGTGGCTCTAAACGTAGATACGCAAGTATTGGTGATACTATCGTTATCGCAGTTAAAGAGGCATTACCTAAAGGAAAAGTTAAAAAAGGTTCTGTTCATAAAGCTGTTGTAGTTAGAGTTAAAAAGGGAATTCATAGGGAAGATGGATCTAAAGTTAGATTTGATAATAATGCAGCTGTTTTAGTTGATGATAAAGGTGAACCAGTGGGGACTAGGATTTTTGGTCCAGTAACAAGAGAATTAAGAAGTAGAGGTCAAATGAAAATAATTTCATTGGCTCCAGAGGTTTTATAAATGATTAAAAAAGGATTAAAAGTTAGAGTTTTAACAGGAAGAGATAAAAAAAAAGAGGGTGAGGTTATTGAAATCGATAGACCTAATAACAGAGCAAAAGTTCAAGGAATTAACATTGTGAAAAAACATGTTAAAACTACAAAAGAAAAAAAAGGTGGAATAGTCTCTAAAGAGAGCTTCATCCACATTTCAAACCTTAAACTTATTGACGAAAAAGCTAAAACAAAAAAAACTGAGGCTAAGAAATAATGATACCTAGATTAAAAGAACTTTATTACAAAGAAATCCAACCACAGCTTAAAGAAACCCTTGGATATAAAAATACCTATATGGGGCCAAAAGTTGAAAAAGTTGTTATTAACATGGGTCTTGGTCTTGATGGTGCTGATGCAAAAATTATGAAATCTACTGAAGAAGATTTAGGGAAAATTACAGGTCAAAAACCAACTGTGACTAAATTTAAAAAATCAGTAGCAAACTTTAAAACGAGAAAAGGTACAAACGCTGGTTTAAAAGTTACTTTAAGAGGCAACAAAATGTATGAATTTTTAGATAGACTTGTAAATATTGCTTTACCAAGAATTAAAGACTTTAGAGGCTTATCTCCCAAAGGATTTGATAAGTTTGGTAATTATACGTTTGGCATTAAAGAACATATAATTTTTCCAGAAGTTAATTTTGATAGAATTGATAAGATTAGAGGTCTTGATATTGTAGTTGTGATCTCTGCTTTAAATAAAGATCATAGTTTTGCTCTTTTAGAAAAACTAAATTTTCCATTTATTAAAAAAGGAGACAATTAAGAATGGCTAAAGTAAGCGCAGTAAATAAAAACAATAAAAGAATTAAACTTTCAGATAGGCTTTTCAAAAAAAGACAAGCATTAAAGAAAATTGTAATGGATAAAAAAATATCATTAGAAGAAAGATTTAAAGCACAGCAAAAGCTTTCAAATTTACCTCGTAATTCTGCAAAAAACAGAGTTATGAATAGATGCCAAATTACTGGAAGACCACACGGTGTATACAGAAAATTAAAAATATCAAGAATAGCCTTAAGAGACTTGGGACTGCATGGATTAATTCCTGGCATGACTAAGTCGAGTTGGTAGAAAGGATAATATGAGTTTAAGTGACCCAATAGGGGATATGATCGCAAGAATAAAAAATGCACAAGTGAGAAATCACAAGAAAGTAGCATTACCTTCTTCTAACTTTAAAGTTAAGATTGCAGATATTCTTAAAAGTGAAGGATTTATAAAAGACTATAAAATTGAAACTGAAAATAATAAACCCACATTGTCAGTTGACTTAAAATATTATTCTGGAAATCCAGTAATTAGTACTTTTGAGAGAGTATCTAAGCCTGGTAGAAGAATATTTTCAAGTGCTGATAGTTTGCCAAAAATTAATGGCGGACTAGGAATAGCTATTGTATCAACACCAAAAGGTGTAATGACTGATATTGAAGCTAGAAAACAAAAAGTTGGTGGCGAAATAATTTGTAAGGTATTTTAATGTCTAAAATTGGTAAAATAAGTATTTCAATCCCTGAAAAAGTTAAAGCAGTACTTTCTGGTAGTGTTCTTAACATTGAGGGACCATTAGGTAAAAAATCACTTAATATTGATCTTGAAATGTTTAATCTTGACGTTACCGAAGGAAAAGAAATATCTATCAGCCCTAAAGTAAAGGATCAAAACTCAAAAAGATTATGGGGCATGAATAGAAGCTTAATCAATAATGCTGTTATTGGGTCAAGTACTGGCTATGAAAAAATTCTTGAGCTTGTTGGAGTGGGTTACAGAGCTGCATTAAAAGATAAACAGTTAAATTTGCAATTAGGTTATAGCCACGATATTAATTTTGATATTCCTGAAGGAATTAAAATTGTTGTTGAAAAACAGACGGTAGTTAAAGTTAGTGGATCTGATAAACAGCAAGTAGGTATGGTTGTTTCAAAAATCAAAGCTTTTAGAAAACCAGAGCCATATAAAGGCAAAGGTATTAGAGAGCAAGGTCAATACATTCTAAGAAAAGAAGGGAAGAAGAAATAATGAAATTAAATACCATCCAAAGAAAGAAATTTAGAGTTACTGGTAAATTAAAAAAAGTTGCATCATCTGATAGATTAAGACTTAGCATATCAAGATCTGCAAAAAATATTTCAGCTCAAATTATTGATGATGTTAAAAACATTACTTTAGTGTCATGTTCTTCTGTTGAAAAAGACATTCGTTCTATGGACAAAGTAAATAAAACAGAAATTTCTAAAATAGTAGCAGAGAAACTTGCAAAGAAAGCCCAAGAAAAGAAAATATCAAAAATATTTTTTGATAGAGGTATATACAAATACCACGGCAGAGTTAAAGTTTTTGCTGAAACACTACGTAAAAATGGAATGGAATTTTAATTATGGATTTTAAAGACAAAAAAGACGACGGTATTTTAGAAAAATTAGTTCACATCAACAGAATTACAAAAGTAGTAAAAGGTGGTCGTAGATTTGGTTTTTCAGCTTTAGTAGTAGTTGGTAATCAAGCAGGTAAAATTGGAGTAGCACATGCTAAAGCCAAACAGGTGCCTGATGCAATTAAAAAAGCCAATGAAACAGCAAGAAGAGTTTTAATCCATGTGCCGCTAAGAGAAGGCAGAACTATTCATCATGATGTTTATGGTAAAGATGGTGCTGGTAAAATTATTTTAAGATCTGCTCCTAAGGGAACAGGTATTATTGCAGGAGGTCCTGTAAGAGCAGTTTGTGAAGTTTTAGGAATTAAAGATATAGTTGCTAAATCAATGGGTACATCAAACCCTCACAACATGATAAGAGCGACGATGAAAGCTCTTTCAAAACAAAATTCACCAAAGCATATTGCAACAATTAGAAATAAAAAAATTTCTGATGTAATCGAAAAAAGAGGATAATGACTACATTAAATACTACAGGAAAAGTTTTATACAAAAAAAAGATGAGAGTCGGTAGAGGTATCGGTTCTGGAAAAGGAAAAACATCTGGCAGAGGTGTTAAAGGTCAAAAATCTAGATCTGGTGTTGCTATTAAAGCTTTTGAAGGTGGTCAAATGCCTTTATATAGAAGATTACCTAAAAGAGGCTTTAATGCAATTAAGAGATACCAAGCTGTTATTGCAATAATGAACTTGGAAAAAATTCAAACTTTTATAACTGAAAAAACAATTAATTCTGGTGATGTTATTAATATGGCATTACTTAAAAAACTTAAATTGATCAATAAAAATTCACAAAAATTAAAGATACTAGGTACAGGTGAAATTAAAGATAAAGTTAATATCGAAGCTGACTTAATCTCTAAATCTGCTGTAGAAAAATTAGAGAAAGCTGGCGGAACAATACAATTAAAAAAATAATTAAGATATTATGAGCTCTTCTTCTCAAACTAATGATCTTAAAAATCGTATAATCTTTACAATATTTATCTTAGCAGTTTATAGATTTGGTACTTTTGTGCCAATTCCAGGCATTGACCCTGAGCAATTACAAACAATGATGAGTGGTAATCAAAAAGGATTACTTGGAATGTTCAATGTTTTTTCAGGCGGGGCTGTAAGTAGAATGGCTATATTCGCACTTGGAATTATGCCTTATATTTCATCTTCAATCATAGTTCAGTTATTAACTGGCGTATCTGATTATTTTAAAAATTTAAAGGCACAAGGTGAAACTGGAAGAGCAAAAATAACTCAAATCACAAGATATGGAACTGTAATTCTTGCTACTATTCAGGGTTACGGATTATCTATAGGTTTACAATCTTCTGCTGACTTAGTTATTAATCCAGGCTTATTTTTTACTATAACAGCGGTATCAACCATTGTTGCTGGTACAATGTTTTTAATGTGGCTTGGTGAACAAATAACACAAAGAGGTATCGGTAATGGTATTTCGTTGATTATTTTTGCTGGTATTGTTGCTGAAATTCCACGTGCTTTAGTTACTACATTCGAGTTGGGTAGAACGGGCGCTGTATCTACAATTATGATTATTGGAATTTTTGTATTATTAGTCGCAACAATTATGTTCATTGTTTTCATGGAAAGAGCATTAAGAAAAATTTTAATAAATTACCCTAAAAGACAAATGGGAAATAAAATGTACGGTGGTGAATCTTCTCATTTACCTTTAAAGATTAACCAAGCCGGTGTTATTCCAGCAATCTTTGCTTCAGCTTTATTATTATTGCCTGTTACCTTTTCTAATTTTAGTTTTTCAGACAATGATACATTCTTAAATTTAAGTTCATACTTTACACAAGGACAACCCCTTTACATGTTGCTTTATGCTTCTGGAATAATATTTTTTACTTTTTTCTACACATCCATAACATTTAATCCAACTGAGACTGCTGATAATTTAAGAAAATATGGTGGTTTTGTACCTGGAATTAGACCAGGTGAAAATACAGCTTTGTATATTGAAAAAATTTTGACAAAACTTACGACAATTGGGGCATTGTATTTAACAATAGTTTGTTTAATGCCAGAATTTCTAATTGCTAATTATCCAATACCCTTTTATTTAGGTGGAACTTCAATCTTGATTGTTGTTGTAGTTGCAATTGATACCGTTACACAAATCCAAACTAGATTAATGAGCTCTCAATATGAGCAATTAATTAAAAAAACAAAATTCGGAAAATAATTAAGTGAATATAATTCTTTTTGGTCCTCCAGGAGCGGGTAAGGGGACTCAAGCTCAATCTATTGTTAAAAAACATAATTACTTCCAATTATCAACAGGAAATCTATTAAGAGATGAAGTTAAATCTAAAACTGATCTTGGAGTGGATATAGAAAAGCTAATATCTAATGGCAAATTTGTTTCAGATGAGATCGTAAATACTTTATTAAGACAATCTTTAACTAATTTAAAATATAGAGATAGAATTATTTTTGATGGCTATCCAAGAAATGTTGAACAAGCTATTAATTTAGAAGTTTTATTAAATGAGTTTAACCAAACAATAGGGCATACTATATTTTTAAATGTATCAAGAGACATTATTGAAAAACGTATTATGGGCAGAATGACCTGTGAAAAATGTAATATGACGTTAAATGAATATTTTAATAAGGAGCAAATAGAGCTTCATCCTTGTGGTGTTGAACACTTAAAGAAAAGAAAAGATGACAATCTTGAAATTGTTATTTCTAGATATGACACTTATATGTCTTCAACAAAACCAGTGTTAGAATTCTATTCAAAAAATTCAAATTTCACTGAAATTGATGGAGCAGGTGAAATTGATCAAATAACCAATAAAATTAATGAAATTCTTAAGGTTTAAGACGTTGACTTTGGAACATCTTCTTATATAAAAGGCTAAATTTATTCTCAAAAATATGGCTCGTATAGCAGGTGTAAACATTCCGCAAAACAAACTTGTCCACATAGGACTAACGTACATCTATGGTATTGGTAATAAATTTTCTAGCCAAATTTGTACTTCTTTAGAAATTCCTAAAGCAAAAAGAATAAATGAACTTACTGACGAAGATATTTTAAAAATTAGAGAATACATTGATGCAAATTTTAAAGTCGAAGGTGATCTTAGAAGAGATTACTCTTTAACTATTAAAAGATTAATTGACCTTGCTTGTTACAGGGGATCTAGACATAGAAAAAAACTTCCTGTTAGAGGACAAAGAACAAGATGTAATGCAAGAACAAGAAAAGGTAAAGCAATAGCAATTGCTGGTAAAAAATTAACTCCACTTAAAAAATAATTAATTTATGGCTAAAGTAGATAAAGTTGAGAATAAAGATGCTGTTGTAGAAAAAAAAGTAGATAAAAAATCTAAGAAAAGTTCTTATTCCAAAAAAAAGAAAATAAAAAAAAATATTCTTAATGGTATTGCTTATGTACAGTCTACTTTTAACAATACAATAATTTCAATTGCAGATACTAATGGAAATGTAATTTCTTGGGCATCCGCTGGACAAAAAGGTTTTAAAGGTTCAAGAAAATCAACACCTTATGCTGCACAAATTGCTGCAGATTCTGCTGCATCTAAAGCTTTAGAATATGGAATGAAAACTTTATCAGTTGAGGTTAAAGGACCTGGTTCAGGAAGAGAAACCGCATTAAGAGCTTTACAAGCGAGAGGATTTAAGATTCTTTCAATAAAAGATACAACACCAATGCCACATAACGGCGTAAGACCACCAAAAAAAAGGAGAGTTTAATAAATGGAAAGTTTAAATGTAAATGCTAAAAATTGGAAAGCATTAATTAAACCAGCTCAATTAGATGTTAAAATTAGTGATGACAAATCACATGCAAAAATTATCGCAGAACCTTTAGAAAAAGGATATGGTTTAACTTTAGGTAATTCTTTAAGAAGAATTTTACTTTCATCAATCAGAGGTGCTGCTGTAACTTCAATTCAAATTGATGGTGTTTTACATGAATTTACATCTATCAAAGGTGTTAGAGAAGATGTTACTGACATAGTTTTAAACGTTAAATCATTAGCTTTAAAAAGCTCATCAGAAACTACTAAAAAACTTATTTTAGATGCTAAAGGTCCTGGAGAAATTAAAGCTTCTGACATAGCACCAGTTGCCGATATTGAAATTTTAAATCCTGATCTGGTTATTTGTAATTTAGATGAAAATACGCATTTCCATATGGAAATGAATGTTGGAACAGGTAAGGGATACGTTCCTGCAGTAATGAACAAACCAGAAGAACCACCTTTGGGATTAATTGCTATAGATTCTTTATATAGTCCAGTTAAGAAGGTTTCTTACTCTATAAGCACAGCAAGAGAAGGAAAAGCCCTTGATTATGATAAATTAATTATGGAAGTTGAAACTAATGGATCAATTTCTGCTGAAGATGCCGTTGCTTATTCTGCTAGAATTTTCCAAGATCAACTAAATATGTTTGTTAATTTTGACGAACCTGTTGAAGTACCTGTAAAAGAAGTTTCATCTGAGCCTGAATTCAATAAGAATTTATTAAGAAAAGTTGATGAACTTGAATTATCTGTGCGTTCTATGAATTGTCTTAAAAATGATAATATTATTTACATTGGAGATCTAGTTCAAAAGTCAGAAGGTGAAATGCTTAGAACACCTAACTTTGGAAGAAAATCACTTAATGAAATAAAAGAAGTTTTAACTGGTATGTCTTTATACTTAGGTATGGAGATTCCGAACTGGCCACCAGAAAATATAGCTGAAATGTCTAAAAAGTTAGAGGAGCAAATCTAATGAGACATGGTATGGCTAATAAGAAGTTAAATAGAACTTCTGAACATAGAAAAGCTTTATTGAAGAATATGCTTAATTCTTTAATAAAATATGAGCAGATCACTACAACACTTCCAAAAGCTAAATTCTTAAAACCTCAAGCTGATAAAATCATAACTTTAGGAAAAAAAGAGACTCTTCAAACTACAAAAATGTTAATGTCTAAATTACAAGATATAACATCTGCGAATAAAGTCAAAAAAACATTGTCAAAAAGATATGAAGCAAGAAATGGTGGCTACACAAGAATCATCAAAGCTGGCTTTAGATATGGTGACAATGCACCTATGGCTGTAATTGAATTTGTAGATAGAGATGTTGAGGCAAAAAGAGTTGATAGAAAGAAAAAAGATCCAGCTAAAGATAAAACTGAAGAGAAAAAATTAGCTACTGCTTAATTTTTTATATAAAATTATATCATCATGAAAAAGTCTTTTAACGTTGATTCAACGTTTAACGATATGCGTATCGATAGATGGATACGTAATAATCTTGGCAATTACCCTCAAGGTCTAATTGAAAAAAGTTTAAAAAGTGGAAAAGTTAAAATCAATAATAAAAAAATTAAAAGCTCTCATAAAGTAAAGACCGGTGACACTATAGATTTATTCAACTTTGATTTTAAAGAAACAATTGTTCAAAAGACAATTAAATTTGTACCTTCAGAAGAAGTTATTAAAGAAAATGAAGAATTAATAATTGATAATAATGATGATTTCATTGTTCTTAATAAAAGCTCTGGTATTTCAGTTCAAGGTGGAACTAAATCTAAAAAAAATCTTGTAGATATATTTGCTCGTAGTGAAATTTTTCAGGACACTAAACCATTTTCTGTACATAGACTTGATAAAGATACGTCTGGAGTTTTTATTATGGCAAAACATAGACAATCTGCCCAGTTATTAACCTCTTTATTTAGACTTCGAAAAGTTCATAAAACTTATCTGGCCATATGTCATGGAGAGCTGCAAAAGGACTCTGGTGAGTGGAATGATGATTTAACCAGATACGATAATGATAGAGAAGTAGTTGAAAAAGCTAGAACACTTTACAAAGTGTTAGATAAAAATTCTATATGCAGTCTAGTTGAAATGAAACCAATTACAGGAAGAAAACATCAATTAAGAAAACAACTTTATGCTGTAGGATGTCCAATCTATGGGGATCAAAAATATAAATTTAGTAACACAGATAAAGCAATAAATAAAAATTTAATGCTTCATTCATATCAAATTAAATTTATGATAAATGATAAAAAATATACCTACACAGCATTATTACCAGATTATTTTAAAAAACTTTTAAAAACAAAAAGACTTAGATTTCCAAATTCTTAGAAAAGGTTTCAATAATAATTTCATCTAAATTCTTATAGTCTTGATCTTTAATTTCTTTAAGATTGATTACGCCTTTGTCTGAAATACCACACGGAATAATATTTTTATATTTTGAAAGATCGTTATTAATATTTATTGCAAATCCATGATATGCTATCCACTTACTTACTCTTACACCAATTGCTGCAACTTTATTAATTTTACCTTTATGGTCAGTCCAAATACCAATGTTTTTTGGATCACCAAATGTCTTAATATTAAATTTTGATAAACTGTCAATAATCGTCTCTTCAATTAAAGTTATAAATTTTCTTATATCTTTTTTTCTTTTTTTTAAATCTATCACAAAATAACAAATCAATTGACCTGGACCATGATAAGTAATTTTTCCTCCACGGTTTGTTTTTACTAGACTAATATCTTTATTAAGAATTTCTTTTTCTTTGTAACTCGTACCTGCTGAATAAACCTCTTCATGTTCTAAGATCCATATTAAATCCTCTTTTTGACCATTGTTTATCTCTAATAATCTTTCTTCAAGTAGTTTTATTGCATCTTCATATTTTATTGGTTTTATTGACTTTTTAATCTCTATATTCATTTATAAATTGTATTATTTTTATTATGCACTATTAGTGCAAAATTGATTTATAGGTAAATTTATGTCTTTAATAAAAAAAATAAAAGATAAAAAAGTTAATTTTGAGTTTAATAAAGAGTACATAAAAGTTGTTACTTCTAAGATTGCTAATAATGATGCTCAATTTATTACTAATTCTTTTAATGAGATGCACCCAGCTGATGCGGCTGATATAATTGAACATCTTGGTCAAAATGATAGAGAAAGCTTAATTAAACTTAATAATTTCAATATAGATCCAGAAGTTTTTATTGAATTAAACGAGTCGGTGCAGTCTGAAATCATAGCTTATCTTTCACCTGATACTATTGTTAGACTTTTAAAAAATCTTGAATCTGATGATGCGATTACAATTTTAGAAAATGTTGATGAAAAAGATAAGAATACAATATTAAGCTCCTTACCTCCAAAAGATAGATTTGCTTTACTTGAAAGCTTAAGTTATCCGGAAGACACAGCTGCTAGAATAATGCAACGTGAATTCACGGCAGTTCCTAGTAATTGGTCAGTTGGTCAAACAATTGACTATTTAAGAGAAAATAAAGATTTACCTGAGGAATTTCTTGAAATTTTTATTATAGATGAAGATTTTAAACCGATTGGAACTGTTCCATCATCTAAAGTTTTAACTACTTCGAGAGAAACTAAAATGCTTTCTATTATGTCAGAATCTCAACTACTTATTCCTGTTGATATGGACAAAGAAGAAGTTGGTAACGTGTTTGAAAACTATAGCTTAAATTCAGCAGCTGTTGTTGATAAATCAAACAAGTTGGTTGGTATGATCATGTATGACGATGTTTTAACTGTATTAAAAGAAGAAGCCGAAGAAGATGCCTTAAGATTAGCTGGGGTAGGGGATGAAGAAATTACTGATGGAGTTTTTAAGAAAACTAGAAGAAGATTTAACTGGCTTTTATTAAACTTATTTACAGCATTTCTTGCAACGTGGGTTATTAGTTTATTTGGTGCAACAATCGAACAAATGGTTGTGCTTGCATTTCTTATGCCAATCGTTGCATCTATGGGTGGTAATGCTGGAATGCAAACTTTGGCTGTAACTGTAAGAACATTAGCAACAAATGACTTAACAAAAAACAATTTTACTCAAAATATTTTAAAAGAATTTAATATTGGTATTTTAAATGGTATCATATTTGCAATAATAAGTGCTTTAGTAGTTCAAGTTTGGTTTCAAGATTCTCTACTTTCTTTAATAATTTCTATGTCAATGATAGTTACGATGATTGTTGCAGGTTTATTTGGAATTTTAGTACCTATAACTTTAAAAAAAATGGATATTGATCCTGCTATTGCATCAAGTGTGTTTGTAACAACTATTACTGATGTTATAGGTTTTGTTTCATTTCTTGGTGTTAGTGCTTATTTTCTCTAAAAATTGTCAATTAAACGTACGTTATTAATATAGTAGGCCACAAAAAGTTTAAAAGGTTTGTTCATAATATTTGTGCTTAAATTATGTGTGTTTCTACATTCCAAATATTCAATTTTAATATCAAAATTTTTAGATAGCTCTTCCTTTAAATAAAATATCATTTTTTTGTAATTTTTTTTGTTTTTCTTAATTTCATTTTTTAAAGATAATAATTTTTTTGCAATTATTCCTGAATTAATAAAACTTTTCTTATTTAATAAAGAGTTTCTGGAAGATAAAGCTAGTTTGTTTTTTTCTCTGACTGTTTTACATACGTGAACTTTGGTATTGTACTTATTTTCAATATAGTTTTTAACCAAGAAAAATTGTTGAAAATCTTTTTCTCCCATAAACATTTTTTGTGGAGAAATTAATTCAATAAAACGATCTAAAACATTAAGTACACCTTCAAAATGTCCTTTTCTAAATTTTGCACATAATATTTTTTGTGATTTATTTAGTTTAATTTCATTATTTTTTTTCCAATAAATTTGTTTAATGGTTGGCAAATATACATAGTCAACTTTAAGTTTTTTAAGGTAACTCAAATCTTGCTTTAAATTCTTTGGGTATGTTTTGTAATCTTTTTTATTATTAAATTGAGTTGGATTAATAAAAATACTGACTAATGTTTTTTTGCAGTTTTTTTGTGATGTTTTTATTAATGTTTTGTGACCTTCGTGCAAACTACCCATTGTTGGGACAAAACCTAATCTTCTATCTAACTCAATTGCCTTAATTAAATCAGTTTTTAATTTTATTAATTTCATTTGTAATAAGAATATTAATAAGTAAAACATTTATATGATTAAACAAGCTATAATTCCTTTAGCTGGTCTTGGTACTAGACTACTACCACTAACAAGTGTTTTTGCTAAAGAGCTTCTACCTATTAATGGAAAACCAGGCTTAGAATATATTATCGAAGAATGTATTGAGGCTGGTATTAAGGAAATTGTATTTATTATTTCTAAAAAAAAATTGATGATAAAGAAATATTTTTATAATGATAAATTTTACAAAGATATTATCAAGAAAAAAAATGATCCAAAAATTATCAAAGAATATAAAAAAATTCTCAAATATAAAAAAATGATTAAATTTGTTTTTCAAGACAAACCATTAGGAACTGGTGATGCTGTCTACAAGACTAAAAAATTTATTACAGATAAATATTTTTTAATGTTATTACCTGATGATTTGATAATTAAAAAAAACTGCTCTAAGTCAATGATTGCCGTGCATAATAAATTTAAAGCATCAGTTATGGCAAGTATGAAGGTTAATAAAAATGATGTATCTAGGTGGGGTATCTACAACATCAGAAAAAAAATTGATAAAAATAATTTTATTATAAATAATGTTGTTGAAAAACCTTCTATAAAAACTTCACCTTCTAATAATGCTGTAATAGGAAGATATATATTACCTAAAACAATTTTTTCTAAATTAAAATCTCTTAAACCAGGTAAAAGTGGTGAATTTCATATCACTGACGCTATCCAAGCTTTAATAGAAGATGATAATCAATTTATTGGTCACAATTTTTCAGGTAAATACTTAGATTGTGGAACAATGAAAGGTTATATTAAATCAACGTTGGAGATTTCTAAACAATGAAACTTTGCATGATAGGAACGGGGTATGTCGGTTTAGTTAGTGGAGTTTGTTTTTCTGATTTAGGAAATGACGTTATTTGTGTTGATAAAGATTTAAATAAAATTGAAAACTTAAAAAATGGTATTATCCCAATATATGAACCTGGTTTAGAAGAATTACTCATTAAAAATTATAAAAATAATCGTTTACGATTCTCCACAAATTTAAAAGATTCAATTTCAAAATCGGATATTATTTTTATTTGTGTTGGCACTCCCACTAAAAAAAATGGAAATAATGCTGATTTAAGCCAGGTATACAATGTTGCAAAAGAAATTAGCAAATCTATTAAAAGATTTAAAATTATTATAACTAAATCTACTGTACCTGTGACAACTGGAGACGAAATAGAAAAGATTATTTCAAAAAAAGTATCAAAAAAACTTTTTTCAGTGGTTTCAAATCCTGAATTTTTAAGAGAAGGTGATGCTATAAGAGATTTTACCTACCCTGACAGAGTAGTTATTGGGACTCACAATAAAAAATCTAATAAGATTTTAAAAAATCTTTATTCGCCATTGATATCAAAAGGTGCAAAATACGTTAATACGTCTCGAAGAGCAGCCGAATTAATAAAATATGCTTCTAATGCTTTTCTAGCAACAAAGATTACTTTTATTAATGAGCTAGCCAATTTATGTGAAAAAATTAATGTTAACATTGAAGATATCTCTATTGGTATGGGCCTTGATAATAGAATTGGCAGTCGTTTTTTAAGAGCTGGTCCTGCTTATGGTGGATCTTGTTTTCCAAAAGATACTAAGGCCATTACAGCCACTGCAAATAAATTCAAAACTAATTTAACAGTGATTAAAAGTGTTATTAAATCAAATGAAAATAGATCATCACTAATGCTAAAAAAAGTTTTCGAGATTTTAAAAAATAAAATAAAAAATAAAAATATTTGTTTCTTAGGGGTAACATTTAAAGCCAATACAGATGATATGAGAGATTCTTCAAGCCTAACAATGATCCCTGCATTAATTAAAAAAGGTGCAAAGATAAATTATTTTGATCCAACTGGAGAAAAACTAGATTTTAAAAAATTTAATAATGTTACTTTTTCAAACAACATTAAAGACGCAATTAAAAAATCAGATTTAATCATTATTCACACAGAATGGAATGATTTTAAAAATATTAATTTTAAAAAAGATGTGAAAAATAAAAAATTCTCAATTTTTGATATGAGAAATATTTACTCAGCTGATAAAATGAAAGATAATAAAATTAAATATTTTAGTATTGGAAATTAATTTAATTCAAAAATAGCATCAACCTCAACTGACACACCAAGGGGCAAACTGTTTGTACTAACAGCTGCTCTTGTATGCATTCCAGAGTCTCCAAAAACTGAAACTATTAAATCTGAAGCACCATTTATTACTTTAGGTTGTTCTGTAAAATCTTCTGTTGAATTAACAAATCCTGTAAGTTTTATACAAGATTTAACTTTTGAAAGATCATTACCACAAGCTTTTTTAACTTGAGATATAATGTTTAAACCACAACGTTTAGCTGCTTCATATCCATCTTCAGTTTTTAGATCCTTACCAACCTTACCTTTGATTAATTCTCCATTTGCTGCAGTAGAAATTTGTCCTGAGATGAATAACATCTTACCAATTTGTTTTGATGCAAGATATGATCCAACAGGATCTCTTGCTTCTGGCAGTTCTAACTTTAATTCTTTAATTTTATCTTCATATGACATGATTATTTCTCCATAAATTCAGTTAATGTTTTACTGTTTTTAAATTTAACAAGTTTTTCTTTTAAATTAAGTTTGTCAAATTTCTTTTTTCCACTTTTAGCATTAGTAGTTATTTTATCTTTAAGTTCTTCAGCTCCAACCGTTGCTTTTAATTTAAGTTCTGAAGATTTTTCTTTTAGATTTTTTGCTGAACACTCTATGTATTTAGCACTAACCTTTTCAAACTGATTACAATCAATTTTTTCAGCCATAGCATTAGACATAAGTGCTGATGTAATTAATGTTATAAATATTATTTTTTTCATTTCTTTTTCTTTTTTTTAACTTTTTTATTTTTATCGTATTCTTTTCTTTTCTCAATTAATATTAAAGCTTCTTCCATATTAAGTTCTAAAGGGTCTTTTTCCTCTGGAATTGTTGCATTAAGAGATTTATATTTAATATAAGGCCCATATTGTCCTTTCATTACTCTAACAGGTTTTTTGTCTTCAGGGTGCTCTCCTAGATCTTTTATAATTGATGCAGACATTCTACCAGGTTTAGCCTCTGCTATTAGAGTTATTGCTCTATTAAGCCCAATTGAGAAGATCTCCTCAACATTTTCAATCCTTGCTGATTTGTTTTCACATTTCAAATATGGGCCAAATCTTCCTGAGTTTAATATTATATCTCTCTGATTTTCAGGGTTAATGCCTAAACTTTTTGGTAATGAGCATAAAAATTTAGCTCTATCAAGATCAACGCTATCTAATGTAATTCCTTTAGGTATTGAGACATTTCTTAAATTATTATCTTCTTTTTCTATCTTTTTTTTTTTTGTTTTTTTTTTCTTTTTTGTTTCAATTATAATCTCATCTTTTATTTCCTCAATTTTTTCATACTGTAAGTAGGGACCAAACCTTCCATTTTTAAGGTACATGTCATTTCCATTTTCATGCTTACCTATAAATTTTGGTTCAGCTAATTGAGATTGAGCAGCTGCTTTTGCTTTAGACAGGGGTCTGGTAAATTTACAATCTGGATAATTTGAGCAACCAATAAAAGCACCACCTCTAAAACTATTTTTTAAACTTAATGATCCACCGTTACATAACTTGCATTGTCTATTAATATTTCCTTCTGTATCTCTTTCAAAAATTAAACTTCCTAGACTATCGTTTAATAGATCTAAAACCTCCCTAGTTCTTTTCTCTTTAACGTCAGATACGTTTTGATTAAAGTCTTTCCAAAATAACTCTAGAACTTTTATCCATCCTTCCTTCCCGGTAGTAATATCATCAAGTTGATTTTCTAAACTTGCAGTGAAATTATAGTCAACATATTTAGAGAAAAGCTTTTCAAGAAAAGCAGAAATTAATTTACCACGATCAGTTGGGTGAAATCTTTTATTAATTGTTTCCGCATATCCTCTAGTAGATATAACAGATATTATACTTGCATATGTTGAAGGTCTTCCAATACCTAATTCTTCTAATTTCTTAACCAAACTAGCTTCTGAATATCTTGGTGGTGGCTGTGTAAAATGCTGTTCATCTAATAGAGATTCTATATTAACTGGACCCTTGTTCATTTCAGGAAGGATATCTTCATCATCATCTTTTTTAGTATCTTTCATAACTTTTAAAAAGCCATCAAATTTAATAACAGATCCACTAGCTTTACAAATTGTTCCATTATCATCCGAAGTTATCGTTATAGTATTTCTATCAAATTGAGCGGGTTTCATTTGAGAGGATAGGGCTCTACTCCAAATTAAATCATATAATTTATGCTGATCTGGACTTAGGTATTTTTTAACTGTATCTGGTGCTCGCATTATATCTGTGGGTCTAATTGCTTCATGTGCTTCTTGAGCATTTTTAGCTTTTTTTCCAGAGTAACTTGCAGCGTTATCTGGAACATATTCATCACCAAATTCATTTTTTATATATTTTCTAAAAGTATCTATAGCGTCTGTGGACAGGTTAGTGCCATCTGTTCGCATATACGTGATAAGACCAATAGTTTCACCATCAATTTCTATACCTTGATAAAGTTTTTGAGCTATTTGCATTGTACGTGACGCTCCAAATCCTAACCTACCAGAAGAAACTTGCTGTAATGTGGAGGTAGTAAAAGGGCCAGAAGGGTTTCTATTAACAACTTTGCTAGAGATGTCATTTATATTGAAATTCTTAGATTTAACCTCTTTCATTGCTTTATCAATTTCAGCTTTATTTTTAAAAGAAAATTTTTCAATTTTTTTATCATTCAATTGAGTGATACTTGCTAATATAGAATTTTTATTACTATCGTTGAATTGAATACTTAAAGTCCAAAATTCTTCAGGATCAAAAAGCTCTATTTCATGTTCTCGTTCTGTAATTAATTTTAAGGCAACTGACTGAACACGACCAGCAGATTTAGAACCTGGTAACTTTGTCCACAAAATTGGTGATATATTAAAGCCAACTAAATAGTCTAAGGCTCTTCTAGCCATATAGGCATCAACAAGTAATGGCTCTATTTGTCGAGGGTTTTCAATTCCATGAATAACAGCTTTTTTTGTAATTTCATTAAAAACAACTCTTTCTATATGCTTGTCTTTAATTAATTTTTTTTCATTTAAATATTCTTTAACATGCCAAGCAATTGCTTCTCCCTCTCTGTCTGGGTCAGTTGCTAATATGATTTTTGATGAAATCTTAGCTGCATCTGTAATTTCTTTAAGATATTTTTTAGAAAAACTATCGACTTCCCATTCCATTTTAAAATTATTTTCTGGATCAACAGAACCATTTTTTGAGGGAAGGTCTCTAATATGACCATAACTCGCTAAAACAATATAATCATCACCAAGATATTTGTTGATAGTTTTTGCTTTAGCTGGACTTTCTACGACTACAAGATTCATTACTAAACAAATTACTTAAAAGACTTAGATAGTCAAATCAATAAATTTTAGTCTTAGTTTCTTCTTTGTTTTTCAATCGTTTGACGTTTTCTCTGTGCGTGTAGAATATAAGCACAAACATTATTATGAAAAATATTGAATTATAATTTTCAAAAACTATTAAATACATTGGCACCATTAAACTACCAACTAGTGATGAAAGTGATGAGTATTTTGAAATAAGAAATGTAACAGCCCAACTAATAATAAATACCAAACCCAAAAAAATGTTTATCGAAAATAATATTCCAACATATGTTGCAACACCCTTACCCCCTTTAAACTTAAGCCATATTGGAAAAACATGACCTAAAAATGCACTTAATGATGCAATGAAGATGTAATCAGGATAATTAAATTTTACATATAAAACAGGCAATACAGCTTTTGTTATGTCCAGTAGTAAAGTTGCGTAGCCTAATGTTTTATTGCCTGTTCTAAGAGCGTTTGTTGCCCCAATGTTTCCTGAGCCAATATCTCTAATATCTTTTTTTAAAAATATTTTTGTAAGTATAAAACCAAAAGGTATTGATCCTAATAAATATGAACTTAATGCAACAATTAAATATTCCATTATTATAACTTAAATAATTCTTCACCTTTTACAAATGTATTGGTGACTTTTCCTTGAAGTTTTTTGTCTTCAATAGAGGTATTTTTTGATTTGGAGACAAGCTTATCTTTTTTGACAACCCATGGCTTGTCAATATCAACAATGCAAAAATCTGCTTCATTGCCCACTGAAAGATTACCCTTATCAATTTTTAAAATTTTTGCAGGGTTTGATGTTAAAGCTTTAATGATAGTTTCTAATTTAACAGAGCCATTGTGATATAATTCTAGACTTAATGATAAAAGCGTTTCTATTCCAGAGGCCCCTGTAGATGCTTGTGCAAACGTTAATCTTTTTTGCTCTTCATCTTCTGGTTTGTGATCAGATACAATAACGTCTATCGTTTCATCTTTTAATCCTTGTACTAGAGCAATTCTATCTTCTTCAGTTCTTAATGGCGGTGATAATTTTAAAAAAGTTCTAAAATCTCCTATATCATTTTCATTTAATGAAAGATTATTTATGGAGACACCTGTTGTAAATTTAACTTTATTTTTTCTTTCCTCAATAATTTCTACTGATTTAGCAGCTGAAATCTGTGATATGTGATATCTGCATTTAATGTTTTCAAGTAACGTTAAATCTCTTTCAATAATTATTCTTTCAGCAACAGCAGGTATTCCAGATAATCCAAGTTTAGTTGCAATAATTCCAGAATTAATCATTCCATTTTTGGATAAATCATAATCTTCAGCGTGTTGCATGATCAGTGTACCCAAGTCTTTAGCTGAATTCATTATGCGTGACATTAATCTAGTATTTTGAATTGTTTTAACTCCATCAGTAAATCCAATTATTCCTCTACTTTGAAGTAGACCAAATTCAGTCATGGTAGTTCCTTCAATATTTTTGGTAAGGGCTGCACTTGGAAAAACATTTATTTTAGATTTATCTCTTCCACGTCTTTTTAAAAAATCTACTATTGAAACGTTATCTATAATTGGGTCAGTATTAGGCATAGTAACAACTGAAGTAACACCTCCTGCAAGAGCTGCGTTACTTAGCGTTCTAAAATTTTCTTTATATTCATAACCAGGTTCACCTGCAAAGACACGCATATCAACTAGACCTGGGAATATATATTTGCCATTTAAATCTATTACTTTTTCTCTTGAAGGAATGTTATTAGTATTTACTTTTTTACCAACAGCTTCAATAAAGCCATCTTCTCCAATAATTAATCCACCTTTCTCATTGATAGAGTTATAAGGGTCAATTATATTTGCATTTATAAAGTATTGTTTTTTCATTTATTCACAAAATATTTTTAAACAAGCCATTCTTACTGCAACACCTAGTTCAACCTGTTCCTTAATTACGCTTCTGTTAATGTCATCTGCTAATTTAGTGTCAATTTCGATCCCTCTATTCATAGGGCCTGGATGCATAATTAAAGCATCATCTTTTGCATGAGCAAGTTTATCTGGAGTTAGTCCATAATATTCATAGTACTCTCTATTAGAAGACAAGAAAGAACTAGTCATCCTTTCATTTTGTAACCTTAACATCATTACAATATCACAATCTTTCAAACCTTTTTTCATATCTGTAAAAGTATTAACCCCAAACTTTTCTATTTCTTTTGGCATTAAATTTGATGGTGCAATAATGTTAACTTCTGCACCTAACATATTTAAAAGATAAATATTTGATCTTGCAACACGTGAATGAGTTATGTCACCACAAATCGCAACTCTTAAACCTTCAATTTTTTTTTTTCGATTTATAATTGTTAAAGCATCTAGTAAAGCTTGAGTAGGGTGTTCACGGCTTCCATCTCCAGCATTAAGTACTGCGCAATTTACTTTTTGAGATAAAAGATTACACGCACCTGAATCTTGGTGTCTAATTACAATTATATCAGGATGCATTGCATTTAAAGTCATTGCAGTATCTATGAGTGTTTCACCTTTCTTAATAGCTGAATTTGCCATATTCATTGACATAACATCTGCACCTAATCTTTTTCCAGCTAATTCAAATGAACTCTGTGTTCTTGTTGAAGGTTCAAAAAACAAATTAATTTGAGTTTTACCACTTAAGACATTTAATCTTTTGTTTTTACTTTGATTTAATTTGATGAAACTTTTAGCTTCTTCTAAAATAAAATTAACATCATTAATTGATAGATCTTGAATACCTAGGAGGTGTTTTTGAGAGATTTTAATAGCTTTATTTATTTTGGTTGCCATTAAAATTAACTCTATAACTATTAACCATCACTATGGCAAGTATTAATTATTTAAAAAGTCTATTGCCCCTTGTAAAATAAAGGCCGCAGCATTTTGATCAATTGTTTTAACTCTTTTTGAAACGTTAACGTCTAATAAACTCGATAGATTAAATGCTCCAACTGTTGAAAGTCTCTCATCCCATAAAATTACTGGCAGGTCTATAGATTTTGATATATTTGATGCAACATCATTAACTGATTGAGCTGATCTACCTAGACTGCCATCCATATTAACTGGGTTCCCTACAATTATTCCACCAATATTATTATCCTTAATTATTATCTTAAGTTCATCAATTAGTTCGTTTGTGTTGGTTTTGTTTATGGTTTTAAAGGGTGTGGCTATGGATTGTCTTTCATCACAAATTGATACACCAATTCTTTTAGACCCTAAATCTAAACCAATAAATCTCACCTTATTTGTGTGTTTTATTTTAAAATCTTCAATTGTGATCATATTGTATATTTTATACTTAAGTGATAGTTTGCCGACATATTTAATTACCACATGACAATTGATCTTAAAACAATAAAGCATATATCTAAATTATCAAGAATCTCAGTTGATGATGCAAAAGCTAATAAATTAGCTGGAGATCTTAACTCTATATTTGATTTCATTGAAAAATTAAATGAACTCAATACTGATAATATTGAGCCTTTAACTTCTGTTGCAGAGACCACATTAAAATTAAGAGCCGACGAGGTTAAAAGTGAAAATATTAGAGATCAAATATTAAAAAACTCACCAGAGGAAAATGAAGATTTTTTTGTAGTACCAAGGGTTGTTGAATAATGTCTGATATTACATCACTCACTTTAACTGAATTAGTTAAAAATATTAAAGATAAAAAGATTTCTTCTGAAGAAACTACAAAAGCTTTTATTGATAGAGGAGAAAAATCTAGAGATTTAAATACATACATAACAGAAGATTTTTCTAATGCACTTTTGAAAGCTAAAAGTTTTGATCAAAAACCAAATTTTGATTTAAAACTTCCGGGTGTTCCAATAGCTGTTAAGGATTTGTTTTGTACCAAAGATGTTAAAACTACAGCAGGTAGTAAAATTTTAAATAATTTTATTCCACCATACGAGTCTACTGTTACTCAAAATATTTGGAATGAAGGTGCGATATTACTTGGTAAGTTAAATTGTGATGAATTTGCAATGGGCTCATCTAATGAAACTAGTTTTTTTGGAAATGTACAAAGTCCAATAGACAAAGGTTTAGTACCAGGTGGCTCTTCAGGAGGCTCTGCATCAGCTCTAGCAGCTAATTTAACGCCTATTACAATTGGAACTGATACAGGTGGCTCTATTAGACAACCTGCTTCATTTACAGGTACCGTTGGATTAAAGCCTACTTATGGAAGTTGTTCACGATATGGAATTGTTGCTTTTGCATCTTCATTAGATCAAGCAGGACCAATGTCTAAAGATGTAAAAGATTGCGCATTGCTTCAAGAAATAATTAGTACTTATGATGAAAAAGACTCAACATCAATTGATTTTAAAAGAAATGAATACAGTAAAGAATTAACAAATAATATTAAAGGTAAGAAAATTGGAATTCCTAAAGAATATAGAGTTGATGGAATGCCAAAAGAAATAGAGGATTTATGGACGAAGGGCATTGAGTATGCAAAAGATTGTGGTGCTGAAATTGTAGAAATTTCATTACCTCATACAAACTATGCTCTACCTACTTATTATATAGTGGCCCCTGCGGAAGCTTCTTCAAACTTAGCAAGATATGATGGTGTTAAGTATGGTTTTAGATCTAAAGGTGAAAACCTTATTGATATGTATGAAAAGACAAGATCTGAAGGTTTTGGTAGCGAAGTTCAAAGAAGAATAATGATTGGGACTTATGTTTTGTCCTCTGGTTATTATGATGCTTATTATCTAAAGGCTCAAAAAGTTAGGAAATTAATAAAAAACGATTTTGATGAAGCTTATAAAAAAGTTGATGCAATTTTAACCCCATCAACACCAAGTGCTGCTTTTAAAATTGGTGAAAAAACTAATGACCCAGTTTCAATGTATTTAAATGATATATTTACAGTTCCAGTGAATTTAGCTGGATTACCAGCAATTTCAATTCCAGCAGGAATAGATGTTAAAGGTTATCCATTGGGACTACAAATTATTGGTAAAGCTTTTGATGAACAAAATATTTTAAACATAGCTTATGCTATGGAAGAGAAAATTCAGTTTAAAAATAAAATTACTGACTGGTGGATTAAATAGATGACTAAAGATAATTCAGAATATTTAATTGAAAGACGAGATAATGTTTATGAAGTAGTAATCGGCCTTGAAGTTCATGCTCAAGTTACATCGAATTCTAAATTATTTTCATCTTCATCAACTACCTTTGGTGCTGAACCTAATACACAAGTAAGTTTAGTGGATGCTGCATTTCCAGGAATGCTTCCAGTTATTAATGAGTACTGTGTAAAACAGGCAATTAAAACGGGCATAGGTTTAAGAGCTCAAATTAATAAAAGATCAGTTTTTGATAGAAAAAATTATTTTTATGCAGATCTTCCACAAGGTTATCAGATCTCACAGTTTAAGTATCCAATAGTAGGAGAGGGAACAGTTATTCTTGATATGGCACATGGCCAAAAAGAAGTAGGGATTGAAAGATTACACCTAGAACAAGATGCTGGAAAAAGTATTCATGATATGGACCCACAAAATACATTGGTTGACTTAAATAGATCTGGTGTAGCTTTGATGGAAATTGTTAGCAAACCAGACATGAGAACTCCAGATGAAGTTAGTGCTTATATTAAAAAATTAAGATCTATTATGAGATACCTTGGTACGTGTGATGGAAATATGCAGGAAGGCTCTTTAAGAGCTGATGTCAATATTTCTGTTAGAATTAAAGGTTCTGATAAACTTGGAACTCGTTGTGAGATTAAAAATGTTAACTCAATTAAATTTATGCAAATGGCTATTGATTATGAAGCTAATAGACAAGTTGATTTAATTGAAGATGGTAAAACAATTGATCAAGAAACAAGATTATTTGATACTAAAAAAAATGAAACAAGATCTATGAGATCTAAAGAAGATGCTCATGATTATCGATATTTTCCAGATCCAGACCTATTACCATTAGAAGTAACAGATGAATTTATTGAAAAACTTAAAGCAGATATCCCAGAATTACCAGACGATAAGAAAAAAAGATTTATTGATGAGTTTAAAGTCTCTGCTTACGAAGCAACAATTTTAGTATCAGATATTGAAACAGCTAAATATTTTGAAGAGGTAGTTGCTAAAATGGGCAAAAACAAAGATATGAAGTTAGCAGTTAACTGGATTACAGGTGAATTATTTGCTGTTTTAAATAATAAAAATTTAGAAATATCTGAAAGCCCAGTAAGTGCCAAAAATTTAGCAAAGTTAATTAATCTAATTAAGAATGGAACAATTTCTGGAAAAATAGCTAAAACAATATTTGAATTGATGATTGATGGAGACATAGATCCTCAAATAATTGTTGAAGAAAAAGGTTTAAAACAGGAAAGTGACCCTAAAGCTTTAGAGGCGTTAATAGATAAAATAATTGATACTAATAGAGAAAAAGCTATTGAATATAAGAATGGTAAAGAAAAGCTATTTGGTTTCTTTGTAGGTCAAGCAATGAAAGTTTCAGGTGGTAAAGCTAATCCACAACTAATAAATGAAATATTAAAAAAAAAACTTCAATAGTCTTAAAATAGGTAGACACAAAGGACTTAAAATACCATGGGTAAAGCAATTAGAATTACTGAAAAGCTTGAAAAATATATAAATAATTTTAGTTTAAAGTTAAATCCCATCCAGCAAGAAATAATCGAATACAATAATACACTTGGGGATGTTAAGAGAATGCAAGTTGCAACATCTCAATGTCATTTTCTTCATTTAATTATAAAAACCTCTAACATTAAAAATGTACTTGAAATTGGTACTTTTACTGGGTTAAGTGCACTTTCAATAGCTTTAGCACTACCAGATGATGGCAAACTTATAGCGCTAGATAAAGACAAAGAAACCAACAAGATTGCAGTAAATTTTTTTAAAAAAGCTAATCTTAATAATAAAATTCAAACAATTGTTAAGCCTGCATTAGATAGTTTAGATGAATTAAAGAATAGTAAATTTGATATGGTTTTTATTGATGCCGATAAAATGAATTATAAAGAATATTATGAAAGATCACTGAAGTTATTATATAAAGGAGGATTGATTATTGTAGACAATGTTTTATGGCATGGTGAGGTCGCTGATGAAGATAATTTAGATAAATTCACTGTAAATATTAGAGATTTTAATACTTATGTTGCAAACGATAAAAGAGTGGAACAAATCATTGTCCCTTTAGGTGACGGTATGACTGTTTGTAGAGTGATATAATGTTTGATGTTTTTGGTTTTTACAAATTTAAAAAACTCACTTCTTTAAAAAAAAATAAGATTTTACTACAGGATTATTTGATTAAAAAAAATATTCGAGGAACAATAATTATAGCTAATGAAGGAGTAAATGCAACAATCTCAGGAAAAGCTAACGATCTAAAGTCAACTATCACCAAGATTAAAAAGATATTGAATTTTAAAAAGTTTGATAGTGAAAATATTTCAAAAAGTAAATTTCAACCATTTCATAAGCCAAAAGTAAAAATTAAAAAAGAAGTAGTTCCCATGGGTCTTTCTTTGTCATCAAAAAATAAGAAAAATAATCATATAGATCCTAAAAAATGGAATAAGTTAATTAATGATAAAGACACATTAGTTTTAGATTCAAGAAAACCATTTGAATATAATGTGGGTACCTTTAAAAGATCAGTTAATCCTGATGTTGCTAATTTTAGAGAATTTCCAAAATACCTGAATAAACTAAAAAAAACAAAACCAATTGCAATGTTTTGTACTGGTGGAATAAGATGTGAGAAAGCTTCAGTATTTTTAGAAAAAAAAGGTTTTAAAAATGTTTATCAGTTAAAAGGTGGAATTTTAAATTATTTAAAAAATATTAAGAAAAAGGAAAGTTTATGGAATGGGGAATGTTTTGTCTTTGATAACAGAATCAGTGTTAAACATGGATTAATAACTGGCACATACTCAATGTGTAGTGGATGTAGAAAACCGGTTTCACCAAAAGATAAGAAGTCTAAAAAATATGAGGAGGGTGTTTCATGCGTAAACTGTCATGATAATTTAACTCAAACTCAAAAAGAGAGATTTCGAATGAGACAAAAGCAAATAAACCTTGCTAAAAAGACTGGATCGAAGCATATATTTCAAAAAGAATTTAAATAGGAAAAATAATTGTCCAAAGCCATTAAATTAACTAAAGATCCAATTTGGGAATTACTTAGAAAAGTAACTATCCCAGCAAGTGTTGGTTCATTATTTCAAACATTTTATAATTTAGTTGATACATGGTTTGCGGGTAGAATTTCTGCAGAAGCTATAGGTGCTATTGCTAAGTCATTTCCCATATATTTTGTTATCATTGCTGTTGGTGTTGGTATTGGAGCTGCAACGAACTCATGTATTGGCAATTTATTAGGTGCTAAAAAAATTAATAAAGCTTCACTATTTATTGCTCAATCAGTAATTTTTTCATTGGTTACTTCTATTGTAGTTACTTTATTTGGATTAAACGCCTCTAATTTTCTCTTGAGTGTTATGGGCTCTGATGCTGCTGGTATCGCTTTAACTAGAGAGTATTTAGATATAATTTTTTATGGAACATTTATAGTTATGATCCAAATCTCTTTAAATGGAGCTTTAAATGCACAGGGAGATACTAAAAGTTATAGAAATGTTCTTATCTTTAGCTTCTTTTTAAATATTTTTTTAAACCCATTATTTATCTGGGGATACGGAATTGTTCCAGCTTATGGTATAGGTGGCCTTGCAATAGCAACTGTTATCGCTCAATCTATTGGTACTATTTATTTAGCCTATAAAATTAACTCATGTAAATTAAGAAAGTATTTATCTATTAAATGCTTTATTCCTAAGTTTATTCTTCTTAAAGAATTGTTCGCACAAGCAATGCCAATTATGATTAGTATGTTGTTTATTGGAGTAGGTATTTTTAACATATTATATTTTATTGGACAATTTGGTGATCTTGCAACAGCAGGCTATGGTGCAGCTTTAAGAGTTGAGCAAGTCTTCTTACTTCCAGTAATTGGTTTAAATACAGCAGTACTTTCTATCGGTGGACAAAACTTTGGTGCTAAAAATTATAACCGTATTAGAGAGCTTTATACTAAGGCATTATTTTTTGGATCATCGTTTATGGCCGTAGCAGGTGTGGTTTTATTCTTCGGTGCAGAGTTTTTTGTATCTCAGTTTACAGATAATGTAGAAGCTATTTATCATGGTGCTATATATTTAAAAGTTGCTGCATTAATAGCTCCTATTTACCCAGTATTCTTTATTACAACAGCAGTCTTTCAGGCACTTAAAAAACCAATTTATAGTCTTTACTTAAGCGTTCTAAGGTTAACTGCATTTCCGTTCTTATCATTATGGTATGTAATTAATATTAGAGGAGGAGATTATGCGGATATTTTTTATACCATCATGGCAACCAATTGGTTTATGGGTATTGCAGTAATCATCTTTATTGGATATTTTTTAAATAATGTTTTTAAACAAAAAAAAAGCCATTTTTCTTATTAGTGTTTCCGCACTAATATTTATTTTAACTATTAACCAAGTCAAATCTCAAACAATTAAAATTGTAGATGGAGACACAATTCATCTTAATGGAGAAAAAATTAGATTTACAGGGATAGATACACCTGAATTAAAACAAACTTGCCTTAACGAAGGAGCTAAGGATCCTTGTGGAATTACAGCAAAACAAATCCTTATTGATAAAATTTCAAACAATAGCGTTGAATGTATTAGTGAAGGAAAAGATCAATACAAAAGAACACTGGCTGAATGTTTTGTTAATAACGAAAGCTTATCAAGTTATTTAGTTAGAAGTGGCTATGCATTTGCCTATAGAAGGTATTCAAAAAAATTTGTATCTGATGAAGATTATGCAAGAATTAATAAAATAGGTATGTGGTCTATGGAATTTGATTATCCTTGGGATTACAGAAAATCTAAGAAAAATTAAAGCTAATAGGGTAGTTCTGTTAACAGGTGCTCCAAAATTCTAGTTAATCTCTTGTTTATTAATTTTAAAGAGCTTTTCACCTAAAGGACTGATTGGGTCTTGAGGTGTGGGTTTGATTTTAGTTTTTTCCTCAACGATACTTAATAGTTTTTTAGCAAGTCCTTGACGTCTAAACATGGGGTTAACAAAAATATACTCCACTTCGGCTGTCTCATTATACCGAACAAAACCAAGTGTAGTATTAATGTTTTTAAAAGTAATAACACCATCATTTAGTTCAACATCATAGTCTAAATTACTCATTAATTATTACCATCTTGTTTAAGTTTTTTTTCAAATTTTCTTACTATGAAAGAAACAATTAATATCAAAATTAAATATTCCAAGATTAAAAATGTATAAATTTCTAATGGTCTATAGGTTGACACAACTAATTCATTTGCTTTTCTTGTTAAGTCACCAATACCTATAATTGATACCAATGAAGACATTTTTAATACATATACAAACTGGTTGCCTAATGCAGGAAGGATATTTTTAATTGCTTGTGGAAGAATTACTAATCTTAACCTTTTATAAAAAGTTAAACCCAGTGATGAGCCTGCTTCCCATTGTGATTTTTTAATTGAGTTTATTCCTGCTCTAAAAATTTCTGCTTGAAAAGCACTTTCACTTATTGCCAGCGCAATTATTCCAGACACAAATGGACTGAAACTTAATCCAGTCATTATAGGTAAACCATAATAAATCCATAATATTAAAACAAGTAACGGTATTGCTCTTACAATTTCCACATATCCAATATTTATGTATGTTAAAAATTTATTCTTAGCTAAAGAAGGAATTGCAACGATAAACCCTAAAATTGCAGATATAATTATAGATACTACTGAAATATAAATAGTTGTAGTTAAACCACTTAATAAAAATTTTAGGTTTGTTAAACCTTCAACATTGTTAGGTGATAGAATAAACCAACCCAATTCCTGACCACTACAAGAGGTAAGGGGTAAAATTAAAAGTAAAAAAAGTAAATTTTTCACTCTTAAAGTTATAATGAATTAGAGATTAATATCTAATTTTTTATAAGCTTTTTAAATTATATTTAGCGAGTAGTTTATTAAAGAAACCAGAGGATTTTTTACTTTTGATCCACTCATTTACATAATCATTCCAAACTTGATCATTTTTACTAACCATCATTGCTAAAAAGGCAGGATTTTTTTCTCCATCAGGAACAATTGCTAATTGAGGGTACTTGACAACTAATTTATTAGCCTCTGTTGAACTTGTAATGTTTCCATCAGCTCTACCAGCTAATACTTCTTGAAAGTCTCTTGCAGGTGACTCAACTGATTGTAATTTAGACAAAGGAAAGAACTCTTTAGCTTTTTCCTCTTGAGAAGTCCCAAGTGTTGTAGCAATCGTTACATCTTTATTGTTTAAAGATTTCCATGTTGAATATTTTTTTAAATTCTTTTTAAGTACCAATGGAACAGTTCCATACTTGTAATAAGAATCTGTAAATCCAGCAACTTCTGCTCTTTTTGGAGTTTTAGTGACACTTGTGGAAATATCATATCTTCCTGCGGTAATTCCTGAAACAATTGTTTTCCATTCAGTTGGTACAAAGGTAATTTTCACACCCATATCTTTTGCTAATTCTTGCATGACATCAATATCAAATCCCTTATATTTATTTGTAGCAGGATCTTTCATGGCCATTGGATCCCAGTCGCCTGTTGTTCCAACTTTTAACTCACCAGAGGATAAAATCTGATCAAGTTTTGATTCTGCGTTAAGAGAGAAGGGTAAAAGTGCTAATAGCACCACAAGAAGTATTTTTTTCATAAACTTTTTATAACAATAATTTTAATAAATATAAGCTTATAACCTTGACGCACTATCACTCAACCAAGAGTGTAAATGCTCAGAAAAAGACCTTCTAACAAATAAATTTACCTCATTAATCTCTTTATGATGAATAATTACATCAATATGAGATAATATTGTTTGAACAACTGGTCCTTTTTTTGTTTTAAAATCATTAAAATTGAAAGGGGAACCTGTAGCAAATAAATCAAAAACCTTACCACCTTTGATATTTAACATTACAAATTGGTCGCTAACATCAGTTACAGCGCCCAATTTAACTTTAGATATATTTTTAATTAATTCATCTTCAACTTGATAAGTGTTACTTTCCTCACTCACAGTTTCATTTGATATTAACATCCATTCATCGGGACTTAACCAAAATGCAGTTAATTTCTCTGCTGATGTAGACGTATTAGCCTCAGTGGGTAAAACCATATTAAGATTTTTACCTACTGCAGTAATAAAATCTTTTGTTTTACCTCTTATGATTAATTTCATAATAGGTTTGATTTCTTTAATTTCTAAATCAGAATATGTTATATCCCCTTTAATAGAAGTTTTATAATTAAGCATTTAACCTCAAATTTTCTTTGTCAAAAAAAACAGGATCAACAATCGTCACATTAATATTTTTATTTTCCATTGGGATAAATAATTTTTGACCTAGCATATTTTTTCCACCTCTAACTACTGCTAGGGCAATTGATTTATTTAAATTAGGGCTATAGTAACTTGAAGTTACATGACCTAGCATTTCAACTGGTTTTAAACTAGTGTCAGCAACTATTTGAGCTCCTTCTTCTAAAACTTCACTTGGATTATCTGTCAGTAAACCTACTAATTGTTTTCTATCTTCTTTCATGGTGTCAGATCTATAAAGAGATCTTTTACCAATAAAGTCATATTTCTTTTTACTAACAATCCAATCCATCTGTAAATCTATAGGTGTCATCGTTGCATCCGTATCTTGGCCAACAATAATAAATCCTTTTTCTGCTCTTAATAAGTGCATTGTCTCAGTGCCATAAGGAGTGATGTTAAATTCTTTACCTGCTTCCATGCATTTTTTCCATAAGTCTTCACCATAGTTAGCTTGGATATTAATTTCATAACTATGTTCACCAGTAAAACTAATACGCATAATTCTACATTTAATATTGCCAATTTTTGTATTTTTGAATGACATGTGTGGAAAGCTTTCATCTGAAAGATCAAGATCAGGTATTAATTTATTAAGAATTTTTTTACTATTAGGCCCACAGATGCTAGCTGTTGCATAATGATCCGTTACAGATGACAAATACACATCTAGTTCAGGCCATTCAGTTTGTAGGTAATCTTCTAGTTTTCCTAATACGTTTGCAGCACCACCTGTTGTTGTGGTCATAATATAATGATTTTCATCAAGTCTAGTTGTGACCCCATCATCGTAAACCATACCATCTTCATTAAGCATTAAACCATAACGACATTTTCCAATGGCAAGTTTTGACCAAGCATTTGTATAAACTCTGTTTAAAAATTCTGAAGCATCCGTTCCTTGAATATCAATTTTACCAAGAGTTGAAGCATCTAATATACCAGCGCTATTTCTTGCAGCTTTACTTTCCCTTTGAACGGCCTCATGCATTGTTTCATTATTTTTTGGATAGTACCAAGCTCTTTTCCACTGACCAACATTTTCAAATTCAGCTTTATTTTCTATGTGCCAGTCATTCATTGGCGTTCTTCTAAATGTATCAAAATATTCACCAACATTTCGTCCAACAATTGTTCCAAATGTTAATGGAGTGTAAGGAGGTCTAAACGTTGTAGTTCCAAGCTCACCCATCTTAACACCAGCAGTTTCTGCAATAATACCAAGGGCATGCATATTACCAAGCTTTCCTTGATCGGTACCCATTCCAGTTGTTGTATATCTTTTTACATGTTCAATCGATCTAAAACCTTCTCTTAGAGCAAGTTTAATATCTTTTGCAGTTGCATCATTTTGATAATCTACGAAAGGTTTTGTTTTTCCTAAAACTTTATCGGATGGAAGTAGCCAAATATTTCTAATCTTATTATCTTTAGGACAATTTATTTCTAAATTGTCAAATTCAGTTTCATTTATATTTAAAAATTCTTTTAAAGATTTTGTAGAATTTTTTATAACATCATCTAAATCAAAATCACCATTACAAGAACCAATGCTAATTTGAGCTGATGAATATATATCAGGAATAAATACTTGATCTTTTTCTCTAAATTTTAATTTACCTCCTGATTGAGTAAACAAATGAACGGCTGGCGTCCATCCACCTGCAATTGCTAGGCAATCACAATCAAGTTCTATTTTTTCTGGATTTGCAAAAGATTGACCATCTTCTGACAATTCCATTATTGTAATTTTATTAATTCTTTTATAACCCTCAGTATTTACAACTGTGTGTGATCTATAAACTTTAATCCCTAAATCGTCAGCTTCTTTAGTAAATGCAGTTTTAGATTGCTTTCTAATATCTATGATTGCTTCAACTTTAATACCTTTTTTTTGTAATGAAATTGCACTTTCATAAGCTGTGTCATTATTAGTAAGAAATATATTTTTTTGACCAGTTGCAACACCATAATAATCTGCATACTTTTTAACTGCAGATGAAAGCATAATACCAGGTCTATCGTTATTATTAAATACCAGAGGTCGCTCTAAAGAACCAGTAGCAACAATAACTTTTTTAGCTCTAATTTTTAATAATCTTTGTCTTACTTTTTTATTTTTTTCATTTTTAGGAAGGTGATCAGTTAAATTTTCTCTAGCTAATAAATAGTTATATCCATGATAAGCAGCAACACTAGTTCTTGTTTTAATTTCTAGGTTTTCAATATTTCTTAATTCATTAATTTCATTTTCTAACCAAACAGAAGAATTTTGATCGTTTATTTTTATATGATCTGAATTTTGGAAAATTGTAGATCCTCCGATTTCATTTTTTTCATCAAGTAATAATGTTTTAAGATTATTTTTTGCTGCAGTTTTTGCAGCTATAATTCCACTAATGCCAGCTCCGATAACCAAAACATCACAGTGAATGTATTTATGATCATATATGTCAGGATCAGGCACTGTTGGAGATTTTCCTAGTCCTGCTGAATGTCTTATAACATATTCATACTTTTCCCAAAAATTAGCAGGCCACATAAATGTTTTATAATAAAAACCAGCAGGCAGAAGTGGGGATAAGAAATTATTTATACCTCCAATATCAAAGTTAACACTAGGCCAACAATTTTGACTGTTTGCCTCAAGCCCATGATAGATTTCTAGTTCGGTTGCTCTAACATTGGGTTCTGTTAGTGCTGTGTTGTTATTAACCTGTACAATTGCATTAGGCTCTTCAGATCCTGAAGTCATTATTCCTCGTGGCCTATGATATTTAAAACTTCTTCCTACTAAATGAATACCATTAGCTAGCAAAGCTGAGGCAAGGGTATCACCTTTGTATCCAAAATAAGATTTTCCATTGAATTTAAAAGAAACTCTGGAAGTTTCATCAATATATTTACTAGTTGTAACTCTTAAATTTTTTAGCATTAAATTATTTTATAGGAGGTTTTTCACCCATTTTATAAACAGCTTTAATTTGGTCATTTGAAGTATCCCTCACCATGTTAAACCACTTTCTACATCCGTGAGCATGGTTCCATCTTTCAAATTGAATTCCTTTAATGTTTTTTCTCATAAATAAGTATTCTGCCCATTCATCATCACTTAATTCTGTGGGTTGTTTAGGTCTTTCAATGTGAGCTTCACCACCAGCTTTAAATTCACTTTGTTCTCGTTCACCACAAAAAGGACAAGTAATTAAAAACATTAATGAGCTACCGCCGCTGCACCATGTTCATCAACAAGGTCTCCACTGATAAACCTATTTAAATTAAATGCAGCATTTAGTTTGTGTGGTTCATCATTTGCGATTGTGTGAGCAAATAAATCACCTGATCCAGGTGTTGCTTTAAATCCACCAGTTCCCCAGCCACAATTAAAGTACAAACCTTTTATCGTCGTTTTACTAATAATAGGACTAGCATCTGGGCAGATATCTACAATTCCACCCCATTGTCGAAGCATTCTCATTCTACTAAAAATTGGATAAAGTTCTAAGATTGCATTTAATGTTCCCTCAACAATATCGTGACTACCTTTTTGTGAATAAGAAACATAATCATCAGTGCCTGCACCTATTACTAGCTCACCTTTGTCAGACTGACTAACATATGCATGTACAGCGTTAGACATCACTACTGTATCAATAATAGGTTTAACTGGTTCTGAAACTAGAGCTTGAAGAGGTTTACTTTCTAAAGGTAATCTTAAACCTGCCATGTTTGCTAGCACACTTGAATGACCAGCAGCAACTACTCCAACTTTTTTAGTTTTTATAAAACCTTTGGTTGTTTCAATACCTTCTACTTCATCACCATTTCTTTTAATTCCTTTAACTTCACAATTTTGAATTATATCTACACCCATTTCATCTGCACCTCTAGCATACCCCCAAGCAACAGCATCATGCCTTGCGGTACCAGCTCTTCTTTGTAAAGTTCCACCCAGTACAGGATATCGAATATCTTGTGAGGTATTAATAATAGGGCAAAATTTTTTGACTTCTTCTGTGCTTAAGTAAACTGCGTCTATGCCATTTAATCTATTAGCATGTGTTCGTCTTTTTAAATCTCTAACATCCTGTAAGTTATGTGCAAGATTCATCACACCTCTTTGACTAAACATTACATTGTAATTTATTTCTTGAGATAAACCTTCCCACAATTTTAAAGCATGATCATAAAGACCAGCACTAGCATCCCATAAATAATTAGATCTTATAATCGTAGTATTTCTTCCTGTATTACCACCACCAATCCAGCCTTTTTCTACTACCGCAATATTTGTCATATTATGTTTTTTTGCTAAATAGTAAGCAGTTGCCAAACCATGACCACCACCACCAATAATAACTGCATCATATTCTTTTTTTACAGTGGGATCTTTCCAGGCTTTTTGCCAATTTTCATGATAGGAAAAAGCATTTTTGACTAATGAGAATATTGAATACTTATTTTTCATAATATTATTCAAGAATTACTTTATAAATATTGAATATTCAATACAATCGGTTATATCAATGTCGCAGTGGAAGAGTGGGTGAGAGGCTGAAACCAGTCGTTTGCTAAATGACCGTGCGGGGAAACTTGTACCGAGGGTTCGAATCCCTCCTCTTCCGCCATTAAAATAAAGGCTGATCTTTAAAAAAGTCTTTAATTTTAATAGGCTTTTTTTCCAAGATATATCTGTAAACATTGTAGTTTTCCATAACACGTTGAACATAGTTACGAGTTTCTTTAAATGGAATTAATTCAACCCAGTCTACAAAATCAATTTGTTTTTTTTGAGGATCTTTGTTTATTTTTTTCCAGTGTTTAACTCTTTTAGGACCGGCATTATATGCTGCGGTAGCAAAAGGGTAGGCACCATCATATTGTAAAATTAAACCAGCTATATAATGAGAGCCTAGATTAATATTATATTCAGGATCAGAAGTTAACCTTGATTTTGAATATGGAAGTTTTGCTTGTTTAGCAACTAGCTTAGCCGTATAGGGCATTATTTGCATTAAACCTTGTGCACCAACATGACTGTTTGCTCTCATGTCAAATTCACTTTCTTGTCTTATAAGAGAAAGTATAAAAGCTGTTTCAGGTATTTTTCTGCCATTAACATACTGGGGGACACTTATAATTGGATAATTAAAAGTATTATGAAATCTTTTTTCATATGAGGCTAACTTTGATATTTGGATCGCAAAATCGTATCTTGATATATTTGTAGCAAGCTCAGCTGCTAAAATCTCACTTCCACTTGCAATATTGTCATTAGCCAAATGTCTCAGTATATTTTTGGTATATTTATCTTTATTTAATTCATTTAAAAGATGTGTAATTTTTACAAGCTCTTTATTGTAAAAATATTTTCGATAGTCATCTTCAACATCAGCTTGTTCTTCAAGTTCAAAATTTTGACTAGGGTTGATTTTTAAAAAGGCTAATTGACCATAGTAAGTTGTTAGATATTTTGTTGCTTCACGATACCAATCTTCTGATTGTCGTTTATCACCAATTTTTTCATAAGATCTACCAAGCCAATAAGCGCCTCTTGCCAAACTTATAGGGTAGCTAACGTTTTGATAAAAGTTATTGAAATGGTCAACTGCTAAAATAGGGTCATTTAAAAAACTTAATGCAATCCAACCACTCAACCATTCAGCCTCAGCAAACTCTGATCCTTTATCTAGTGAGTGTTGGCTAGCAACTTTATAAGCTGTCTCATATTTATTTTTATAAATAAGAGCTCGTGTCATGATTGCTCTCTCAACCCACCATTTATCTGGTCTCACTAGATAATCTTTATTATTTTTAATTGAAAACAATATTTCAAGTGAACTATCAATTCTGCCTCTTTTTCTTCTCCATTTAAGTCGATCATGATTGAGACCAGCATCATTTTTGAATTTTTGTGGAACATTTTTTATTGCCTGGTCAACACCATAAGATTTACTCATCAAAATTTGTCTAGCTGTATAAAGTAGTTGATAATCTTTAGGTAAATAAGGAAGCATTCTTTTTAAATCCCAATATTTATTTTCCCATGCTAAATAATCAGCTCTATTTATATAATCTTTTGAGTCTAAATATTTTCTATATTTTTTACTTAAAGATTTCATGCTAGCTCTAGAAAGTTCTGCTGTAATCCAGCCTCTCTTAATTAAAGCAATTCCTTTTTCATTATCTCCAGTTTGTATAAAGCTTTCACCTAATACCAGCATACCATAGCCACTTAAGGGCTCATCAACTCCAAACCAATTAATAATTTTTTTAGGAGAAATTTTATCCGTTGAAAGTTTTTGTTCTGCTAAATATTTTATTCTACTTATTCTTGGGTAGTGTTTATTGTTTTGTATAAAAGTCATGTAGTCATAAAACGTAGCTTGGTTTCCTGTTGTTAATAAATGTCTCCATTGTATAAAATTATATATGGATTTATCTTTAGCATTTTTTGAATTTTTCAATGCAGTTGTCCATTGACTTTTTTCCATTGCCTGGATAGATTTTTTTGCAATATCATAGTCTTTTTGGCTGTAGTATTTTGATCTTTTTTGAACTACAGATTTTTCACTTTTAACTATTAATGGCTTACTTTTAGGAATGAGAAAATTAATTTTTTTTTTATTTTTTTTGACTGTTACGATTTTGACTTCTTCTTTTTTTTGTGATGGTTTAGGTTTAGGTTTAAGGATCCCTTGAGATATCTTTTGCTTCTTAACTTCTTCATCTAAAATAGGTTTTTTTAAAGGAATTATTGATATTTCAGCAGCAAATATATTCCCTATAATTACCAAACTTAATAATAGTGATTTTATAAAAAAAATTATCTTTCTGGGCATAAATTTACTAAATGAATCTTTAAACTATGTTATAAGTATTTATGTTCAAAGGATCAAATGTTGCTTTAATAACCCCGTTTAAGAATAATGAGCTAGATGTTGAGGCTTATATTAAGCTAATTCATTTTCAAATATCAAACGGTACAAACGGCTTGGTTCCTGCTGGGACAACAGGTGAGTCGCCAACATTAAGCCATGATGAACATCAAAAAGTAATAGATTTATGTGTTAAAGAAAGCAATGGAAAAAATATAGTTATTGCTGGCACTGGCTCTAATTCGACTAAAGAAGCAATTTCTTTAACAACTCATGCAGAAAAAGCGGGAGCAGATGCGGCTCTAATAGTAACTCCATATTACAACAAACCAACTCAAGAGGGTTTATATCAACATTATAAAGCAATAAACGATAAATGTGGGATACCAATTATAATTTATAATATTCCTGGAAGATCTGTAATTGATATGTCTGTTGATACAATGGCTAGATTATTTGAATTGAAAAATATTGTTGGTGTTAAAGATGCAACTGGTGATCTAGATAGAGTTAATCAACAAAAAGATAAAATGGGAACTGATTTTGTTCAACTAACAGGTAATGATGATAACGCTTTAGAATTTAATAACAGAGGTGGGGTAGGCTCTATAAGTGTAACAGCTAACATTGCTCCTAAGTTATGTTCTGATTTTCAAAAAGCCTCAAAAATAGAAAATAATGAAAGCAAGCTTGAAGCAATCAGATTAGATAAAATTTTACAACCCATTCACAGCTCAATGTTTATAGAAAGCAATCCAAGCCCTGTTAAATATGCCGCAAAACTTCTGGGTCTTTGTGATGATGAGGTTAGATTACCTTTAGTTAAAGTTACAGACCCAACTAAGGATATTGTTAAAGAAGCTTTAGTATCAGCAAATCTACTCTAATGAACAAGAAAGCCAATCCTGGTTTAAAAATTATTTGCTTAAATAGAAAAGCAAGTTTTAATTTTTTTTTTGAAGACTTAATTGAAGCTGGGATAGTTCTTAAAGGGTCTGAGATTAAATCAATTAGAGATGGAAAAGTTAATATTGCAGACTCTTATGCTGTAGAGAAAGACGGTGAAATAGTTTTAATTAACTCTCATATCGCTGCATTTAAGCAAGCCAGTTATTCAAATCACAATCCAACAGATGAACGAAAATTATTATTAAACAAAAAGGAAATTAACAAATTAATTGGTAAAATGCAGAGGGATGGCTTTACACTTGTTCCAACAAAGATGTATTTTAAAAAAGGAAAAGCTAAAATAGAAATAGCAGTAGCAAAAGGTAAAAAACAATTTGATAAAAGAGCTACTAAAAAAAATAGAGACTGGAATCGTGAAAAAGCAAGACATATTAGAAAATCAAGTTAAACAATCATATTTAGCAATAGGATCAAATTTAGGTAATAAAATTACCAACATTCATATAGCCTTGTCTGAACTTAAGAAAAATAAAATTAAGATAAAAAAAGTTTCATCTCACTATTTATCAAAATCTTGGCCAAATCCTTTAATGCCAAGTTTCATAAATATTGTAATAGAAATCGAGACAATCTTAACACCTTTAGAATTATTAGAAATTTGTAACAATATTGAATTAAAATTAGGCAGGGTTAGACTAAAAAAAAATGCTCCACGAACATGTGATATTGATATAATTGATTATGATAAAAAAATTTTGAATATAAATAGTGACAAATTAATAATACCTCATCCAGAGATGACCAAGAGAAATTTTGTATTGTTACCATTATTTGAGATAAACAGAAGTTGGAAGCATCCAGAATCTAAGATTAATATAGTAAATTTAATTAATTCTTTATCAATTAAAGATTTAAGATCTATTAAACAAATATAAATTGATGTTATAGTTAAAAATGATTAATTCAGAAGAGTTAATAAATAAAGTTAAAACTTATAATAAATTTTTAAATCCAGAAAAATTAAGTAAAGCATATAATTATGCTGTTAAAGCTCATGAAAACCAAAAACGTGATTCAGGTGATCCTTATTCAAATCACCCTATAGCTGTTGCTTCAATACTTAGTGAGCTAGAGTTAGACAGTGCTACTATTGTTACAGGGCTTTTACATGATACGATTGAGGATACTCACGCAACTTATGAAAATATTAAAGATGAATTTGGAGAAGAGATTGCTAATCTTGTAGATGGTGTAACCAAAATTTCTGTTTTTGAAAACCAAGCAACATCATCATCTAAAGCAGAAAACTTTAGAAAATTAATCTTAGCTACATCAAAAGACATAAGAGTATTACTTGTAAAGCTGGCAGATCGTTTACATAATATGAGAACTATTGATGCTATATCTAAAGTTGAAAAAAAAGAACGTATAGCGAGAGAGACAATGGAAATTTATGCTCCTTTAGCAGATAGAATGGGCATGCATAGAATTAGAGATGAACTTGAAGACTTATCATTTAAAGTTTTGAATAATGAAGCACGTGAACTTATTAAAAAAAGATTAGACGAAATTAAAGAAGACAAAGTAAATAGTTTTAATTCTATTTCTTTACAATTAAGTGAGCTTTTAAACGAACATAAGATTAATGCTGAAATTTTTGGAAGAGAAAAAACTCCATTTTCTATATGGAGAAAAGTTCAAAAAAAAAGAACATCATTAGAGCAAATTACAGACATAATTGGATTTAGAGTTATTCTTAATAGTGGAGAAGATTGCTATAAAGCATTAGGAATTTTTCATCAACACTGGAATTGTATACCAGGAAAATTTAAAGATTATATATCATCACCAAAAATAAACAATTATCAGTCATTGCACACAGCTGTGATAGGTCCAAATAGAAGACCTATTGAAATTCAAATAAGAACTATGCCAATGCATGAATTTGCAGAAAGAGGTATTGCATCCCATTGGAAATATAAATCATCTGAAAAATTTGATTCATTAACATGGAAAGAATATGACTGGTTAGCCGACCTTGTGGAAATTATTGGTAAAAATGAAAACCCTGAACATTTTTTTGAGTATACAAAACTACAAATGTTTCAAGAAAATGTTTTTTGCTTTACACCAAAAGGCTTAGTTATCAAATTGCCAAAAGATGCAACACCAATAGATTTTGCATATGCTGTTCATACAAAAGTTGGCGATCATGCAATATCTTGTAAAATTAACGGTAATGACAGTGAATTACAAAACATACTTTATAACGGTGACGTAGTTGAAATCATAACCTCTAAAAATAAATCACCATCATTGCATTGGATACCAATTACAAAAACTGGAAAAGCAAGAGCTGCTATTAGAAGATACTGGCATTCTAAAGGTGAACAAAAAGAGGAAAGAATAAAAAAATACAATACAACACTTTGGATTTCTCTCCCAGATCAACCTGGTAAACTTGGTGAAATAACCACATCATTAGGCTCTCATAAACTGAATATATCCAGTGTAGAGATGAAAGAAAAAACTAAAGATTATATTAACTTCAGATTTAACCTTATTATTAGAGACTTGAAAAACTTTACAAATTTTATTAGTGAGCTAAAACAAAAAGATATTAAATTTAAAATCATTAGACATGAGGAAAAAAGAAATGCTTTCACACAAAAAATCTTTAAATATTTTAAAAAAAACTAATGCTCTTTTAGAAGGTCATTTTGTTCTATCATCAGGTTTGCATTCACCTAAATATATTCAATGTGCCAAACTTTTAAGTTTTCCACATTTGGCAAAAGATATTTGTAATTCATTAGCAAAAAAAATTAAAAAAAAATTTAAATCTATAGATTTGATTTTAGCTCCGGCAATGGGTGGAGTTATTATTGGTTATGAAATTGGTAAAATTTTAAAAAAAGAAACAATTTTTTGTGAAAGAGTTAATGGCAAATTTGCTTTAAGACGAGGTTTTCATATAAAAAAAGGATCAAAAGTTTTAATAATCGAAGACGTTATAACAACTGGTAAATCGAGTTTAGAGTGTGTTAAATTAATAACAAAACCTGGTGCAAAACTTATTGGTTTTGCTTCAATTATTGACAGATCAACCAAAAATTCATTAAAAATAAAAAAAAATATTATCTCTCATATGAAGATAGATGTTCCAACATTTAAGACTAATAAATTACCTGAAAGTCTTAAAAATACTCCAATTACAGTACCAGGAAGTAGATTTATTAAATGAAAAGACTAGGAGTTAATATTGATCATGTTGCTACAGTTAGAAATGCAAGAGGATCTTTTCATCCTGACCCATTTACTATTGCCAAACACGTAATTAAATGTGGAGCACATTCAGTTACCATTCATTTAAGAGAAGACAGAAGACATATAAAAGATTCTGATGTTGTTAAAATTTGTAAAAGTAGAAAAATAATTACCAATTTAGAAATTTCACTCAACAAAGAAATAATTGATATAGCATTAAAGAATAGACCTAATTTCATTTGTATAGTTCCTGAAAAAAGAAAAGAGGTGACAACAGAAGGTGGATTAAATTTAATTAAAAATAAGAAAAAAATTAAATCTATAATATCATTATTTAATAAGAAGAGTATTAGAACAAGTCTATTTATTGACCCAAACTTAAAAGATATAAAAATTGCAAAAGAATTAAATGCTACTTGTGTTGAGCTACATACAGGAAAAATTTCAAATTTAATAAAAGAAAATAAAAGTTATAAAAATGAATATTTAAAAATAAAAAAATGTTCAGAACTGGGCGTTAAACTTGGTATCGAGGTTCATGCAGGTCATGGTCTTGACTACAAAACTACCTCTATACTAAGTAAAATTAAAGAAATTACGGAATTTAATATTGGTCATTTTATAATTGGTGAGTCACTTACTCATGGTTTAAAAAAAACCATTACAATATTTAAAGAAATAACCAATAAATAAATATGAAAATTCTAGGTATTGGTGTTGATATAGTAGAAAATATTAGAATACATAAATCTTTAAAAAATGTTAATTTTATTAAAAGAGTTTTTTCTAGCTCAGAAATATTGTTAGCAAAAAAAATAACTAATAAAAAATCTTTTTATTCTAAAAGATTTGCTGCCAAAGAAGCATTTTCTAAAGCAATTGGAACTGGTTTTAGAGAGAATTTGAATTTTAAGGATATAACTGTAATTAACGATAAGTTAGGTAAACCCTCATTTGTGGTCACAGACAAAATAAAAAAAATTGTTAAAAAGAGATTTAAAATATCATCCTTTAATTTCTTTCTGTCAATTTCAGATGAAAAAAAATATTCTGTAGCCTACGTGATTTTACAAAAAAAATGATATCAAAAAAAATTATAATCGATAATATTAAAACAATTTTTTATGCTTTAGTTATAGCTATTGTTATTAGATCTCTTTTTATTCAGCCTTTTTATATTCCTTCATCATCAATGGAACCAACGTTATTAATTGGTGATAGATTGTTTGTTACGAAATATTCTTATGGTTATAGCAAGCATTCTTTTCCTTTTAGTCCACCAATAATAAATGGAAGACTATTTTATAATAAACCTAAGGTTGGAGATATTATTGTTTTTAAAACACCAGCTGATAACAGAACTGATTATATTAAAAGATTAATTGGTCTCCCAGGTGACAATGTTCAATTTATTAACGGCGATTTATTCGTAAATAATAATCAAATATTAAAATCTAGAATTTCTCAAAAGGATAAAATTTATTGTGGAAATCAAACAATAGATGTTAATACATTTGAAGAAAAGCTTCCAAACGGCAAAACACATAATAGTGTATATTTAAAAAGTTATAGTTTTCAAAGTTCAGATAACTTTATAGTTCCGCCTCAACACTACTTTTTTTTAGGAGATAATAGAGACTGTTCTAAAGATAGTAGATATTTGACTAGTGTTGGATATGTACATGAAGATAATTTAGTCGGTAAAGCTCAATTTATTTTTTTTTCATCCGATTTTAGAATTGGAAATATTTTTTCTTTTTGGAAATGGCATAAGACAATTAGACTCGACAGGTTTTTTAAGAAAATTATTTAATGAAAACTAACCCCATAAAATTAGAAAAAAAATTAAAGTTAAAGTTTTCTGATCAAAAAATTTTTATTAAGAGTTTAACCCATAAAAGTTTTGACTCAATAAACAACAATGAAAAGATTGAATTCTTAGGGGATAGAGTTTTAGGTCTTATTATTGCAAAAAAATTACTAGAACTTTATCCTGATGAAAAAGAAGGGGTGTTAGATAAAAAATTTGCTTCATTGGTAAATAAAAAAAAATGTTTAGAAATTGCAAAAAAAATAGAACTAGAGAAATATATTTTAGTTTTAAACCCCAAGAATAAAAAAATTGAAATTGAAGATAAAATTGTAGCAGATTGTTTAGAGGCCTTAATCGGAGCGATCTATCTTGATAAAGGTTTAAATTTTACTGAAAGATTTATTCTTAATTTATGGAGCGAACATATTACAGCAAGTGTTATAACTCAAATTGATGCTAAGACAAAACTACAAGAATACTCACTTAAAATTTTCAAAGTTTTGCCTATTTATAAACTAATCTCAAATACAGGGCCCCGACATAAACCTCTTTTTAAAGTTGCCGTTAAATTAAAAAATACTAAATTTTTTACAGCAGAAGGAACTTCTAAAAAAGATGCAGAGCAGAATGCTGCTTCTTTATGTTTACAGGATATTTTTAAAAAATGAATTGGGACGATAGCGCTTATTTAGTTTCTAAAAATAGATATAGTGAAAATTCAATAATCGCTGAGGTCTTTACAGAAAACCATGGAAAAATCTCAGGGATAATTTTTGGTGGGACTTCAAAGAAAATCAAAAACTACTTGCAAATTGGTAATAAGATTTATGTAAACTATAATTCTAAAAGTGTTACTAGAATTGGTTATTTCAAAATAGAGATTTTAAAAGCCTTAACACCGCTCTATTTCGATCAAAATCAGAAACTATCATGCATTACATCGGCAATGCACCTTATAAAACTTCTTACTGCTGAAGCACAATCTAATAAAGAAATTTTTAAATTAATTGATAAATTTTTTGAAATATTAAACTCTGAAAATTGGATTCAAAAATATATTTTCTGGGAGTTAGAACTTTTAAAATTATTGGGATATGATTTGGAATTAAAAACTATGGCTGAAAAAGAAATTGTTGATAGTGAAGTCAATTATTACGTTAAATCCTCAACTGAAAAAAAAAGTATTCCAAATTTTTTAATAGATGAAAATAATATGGATGTTAATTTAAAAAATTTACTTAAAGGTCTCAAGCTTGTTAGTGATTACCTTGAAAAAAGTATTCTAAAACCAAATAATTTAAATCTTCCTACTTCTAGAACTCATTTTATTAATCTTTTAAAATAGTTATTTTATTAAATCTTCAATTCTATCTGCGTAATAGCTTACTATAGCGTTTGCTCCGGCTCTTTTAAAAGCAATCAAGCTCTCTAACACTGAGTTTTTATCTATTAGACCTTTTTTGATACTATTACTTAATAGTGAGTATTCACCTGATACTTGGTAAGCAAGAACAGGAATTTTAAAATTATCTTTAACTGTTTTAATTATATCAAGATAGGGCATACCGGGTTTAACCATAACCATATCAGCTCCTTCTTTAATATCTAACGCCACTTCTCTTATTGCCTCATTGCTATTTCTAAAGTCCATTTGATAATTTTTCTTATCACCCTTTAACAAACCTTTAGAACCAACTGCATCTCTGAATGGACCATAAAAACTTGAAGCATATTTTACTGCATAAGAAAGTAGTTGAACCATTTCATGACCCTCCTTATCTAAAGCTTTTCTTATTTTACCTATTCTTCCATCCATCATGTCTGAGGGAGCCAGAATATCACAGCCAATTTCTGCTTGTAACAATGATTGATTTATTAATACTTCAATAGTTTCATCATTTAACACGTAGCCTGATTTTATTAAACCATCATGACCATGTGAGGTATAAGGATCTAAAGCTACATCACACATAATACCAATTTCATTTTTATATCTTTTTTTAATATATCGAATGGCCTTACAAACAAGATTGTCTTCATTCAATGCCTCACTTCCAATTTCATTTTTTTTTGTTTTATTTGTATAAGGGAACAATGCAACCATAGGTATTTTGCTTTTGATTGCTCTATCAACAATAATTCCAAGTTTATCTATTGTGTATCTATAAACATCAGGCATTGTTTTAATGGATTGTTTTATATTTTTTCCATCAATCAAAAATATAGGTAATATAAAATCGCTAGATGACAGGCTATTTTCTTGAACTAATCTTCTAGACCAATCATTTTTACGACTACGTCTAAGTCTTAAATTTGGGTAATTTCCTGTAATCATGTTTAAATCTGCTTTTAAAATGCGACAAATGTATTATACAAATATATATTAAAAAAGGTAGAAAACAACTGCATGAGCTTAGACAACAAAAACATAATTGACTTAGATCTAAAAAAAGATCAAAAAGTTTTAGATTTTAGTGATTTTCAAAAACAAGATATTAAATTTGATATTAATAAACTCCAAGAAGCTTATAACCAAATTGTTCAAACAAGAAAATTTGATGATGGCGGTGGTATTGCTCACTTTGGGGCTATTTGTTTAACACAAATTCCTGGAGATCCAGATTCTATTAAAGGAAGTAAGGCTAGAGGCTCTTACTGGACAAAACCAGACAAATCAGGAAAAGAAGTTACTAGAGATGTTTCAATAGATGAGGCTGCATACTCTGAATTTATACCAGACTATGAAAACACTTATTTCAAGGAAGTATTTGATGCACTTTCTTCAAAATACAAATTAGGTAGAGTTAGAATTTTACTTAAGGAGCCAAGATCAACATTGAGTTGGCATAGAGATCCAGAGCCAAGGTTACATATACCTATAATTACAAACCCTGGTTGCTTAATGGTTATTGATAATGTCGCAAAACATATGCCTGCTGATGGCTCAGTGTGGGTAACTAATAATGTAAAATACCATAATGCCTTTAATGGTGGTGAAGAAAACAGAGTTCACTTGGTAGCCTGTGTTTTAGATTATAAGTTTAATTAAATTGAAAAAAATATTTTTATCCTCTGATCACGCTGGCTATAAATTAAAAGAATTAATTAAACTTCATTTAGATAAAAAGAAAATTAACTATACAGACTTAGGTCCATTCAATAGTGAAAGTGTTGACTATCCAGACTATGCTCATAAAGTTGCTAAAAAAGTTAAAACAAACAATAATCATGCAGGCATACTCGTATGTGGCTCTGGGATGGGAATGAATATTGCTGCAAATAGACATAAAAATATACGCGCCGCTCAGTGTTTTAATTTGAAATCAACTAAATTATCAAGATTGCATAACAATGCAAATATCATTACATTAGGTTCAAGACTTCTTACTAAAAAAACTGCTATAAATTGTGTAAGCGTTTTTTTAAATACAAAGTTTGAAGGTGGAAGACACGCAAAAAGAATTAAAAAGATTTAATTATGTCTAGTGAAAAAAACTATTTAAATGAAAATTATAAAAGCTTTTTTGATGACAGCTTATCTGTAACTGATCCAGAATTACATAAAGCCATAAGTGATGAGCTAAAAAGACAACAACAACATATAGAATTAATTGCTTCTGAAAATATAGTTTCTCAAGCTGTTTTAGAGGCTCAAGGCTCTGTATTAACAAATAAATATGCAGAAGGATATCCTGGAAAAAGATACTATAATGGATGTGAGCATGTTGATGTTGCTGAAAATTTAGCCATAGAGAGATTAAAGAAAATTTTTGATTGTAAATTTGCAAATGCCCAACCACATTCTGGGGCTCAAGCAAATGGTGCTGTATTTTTAGCGCTATTAAATCCTGGTGATACATTTATGGGAATGAGTTTAAATTCTGGTGGACATATTACTCATGGGTTAAAAATATCAATGTCAGGTAAATGGTTTAATCCCATAGGGTATGACGTTGATAAAGAGTCTGAACTTATTGATTATGATAATGTTGAAAAACTTGCATTAGAACATAAACCAAAACTCATAATTTGTGGTGGTAGCGCTTATTCTAGAGTAATTGACTTTAAAAGATTTAGAGAGATTGCTGATAAAGTAGGGGCATATTTGATGGTGGATATGGCTCATTTTTCAGGTTTAGTTGCTGGTAAAGGTTATCCTAACCCATGTGAACACGCACACGTAGTTACTTCAACAACTCATAAAGTTTTCAGAAGTGCTAGAGGTGGAATTATTTTAACTAATCATGAAGACCTAGCAAAAAAATTTAATACTGCAGTATTTCCTGGTTATCAAGGTGGACCGTTGATGCATGTCATCGCTGGAAAGGCTGCTGGGTTTTTGGAAGCTTTAAGGCCAGATTTTAAAGATTATATCAAATCAGTTTTGGCAAATGCCAAAATTTTATCTGAGACACTTAAGAATAATGGTTTTAAAATTTATTCTGGTGGAACGGATACTCATTTAATGTTAGTTGATCTAAGACCTTTCAATGTTAAGGGTAATGCCGCTGCTGAAAGCCTTTCTAATGCTAATATTACCTGTAACAAAAATGGAATACCTTTTGACTCTGAAAAGCCAATGATTACTTCTGGGATAAGACTTGGAACTCAAGCTGCAACAACTAGAGGCTTTGGTTTAAAAGAGTTTGAGAAAGTAGGTGAATTAATTACTAAAGTTGTAAAAGGTTTGTCTGAAAACCCTGAGGACAACGGTAAAATTGAAGAAGAGGTTAGAAATGAAGTTATAGATCTTACATCTAACTTTCCAATATATAAAAATTTGAAATAATGATTTGTTCAATTTGTAAAAAAGGTGAAACATCAGTAGTAGATTCTAGACCTACAGAAGATGGAACTGCCATAAGAAGAAGAAGACTTTGTGTGTGTGGAGCTAGATTCACAACTTTCGAAAGAGTACAATTTAGAGAAATAATGGTCGTCAAAAAGAATGGAAGAAAATCATCGTTTGATAGAGATAAACTTTCTAAATCAATTTATATAGCATTAAAGAAAAGACCTATTGATACCGAAACTGCAGAAAAATTTATTAGTCGAACTTCAAGAGCTTTAGAAGAACTTGGTCAAAGTGAAATTTCATCAAATACAATTGGCACAATGGTTATGGAAGGTTTGAAAGATCTTGATCCTGTTGCATACGTTAGATTTGCATCTGTTTATAGAAATTTTAGAGAAGAAAAAGACTTTGTGCAATTCGTTGACAAATTAGATGTCTACAAAAAAAGATAAATTTTCAATTAAAGATAAAATTTTTATGGAGCTTGCCTTGAATTTGGCAAAAGCTCGTCATGGACTAACTGGAATTAATCCTTCTGTAGGCTGTGTGATTGTCAAAAATAATAAAATACTTTCAATTGGTCAAACAGGTTTTAAAGGTACGCCTCATGCAGAATTTAATGCCATTAAAAATTCACATGAAAATATAGAAGGCTCAAAAATGTATGTGACCCTTGAACCATGTAGTCATTATGGAAAAACACCCCCATGCACAAATATTATAATTAAAAATAAAATTAAAGAAGTTGTCTATGGAGTTGAAGATATTGATAAAAAAGTTAAAGGTAAAACTTTAAATATTCTTAAGTCAAAAAATATTTTAGTAAAAAAAGATTTACTCAAAAAACAAATTAATAAATTTTACGCACCTTATTTTTTTAATAGAAAAAAAAACCTTCCTTATGTTACTGGTAAAATTGCAATTTCTAAAAATAATTTGATATATAGCAAAGATACTAAAAGAATTTCAGATATTCATACTGATAGATTTACACATTTTCTTAGATATAAAAATGACTCGTTAATGATTTCCTCCAAAACGTTAAATAAAGATGACCCAAAACTCAATTGCAGACTAGAAGGTTTGAGTAAATTTTCTCCTAAAAGAATAATTTTAGATAGAAACTTAGAAATTAAAAAGAATTCATATATTTTTAAAACAGCAAATAAAGACAATACTATAATTTTTTATTATAACGCCAAAGCTGAGGTGAAATTAATGTTAAAAAAAAAAGGTATAACTTTAATCAAAAGTAAATTAAATAAAAATAGCTTTGATATTAAATCAATTTTAATGAAACTCTATGTCCTTGGCTGTAGGAATTTATTAGTTGAAGGGGGAAATGATCTTTCTAAACACATTATTAAAAAAAAATTATTTAATGAATTTTATTTATACAAATGTAGTAAAAGTTTATCAAAGTTAGTTAATCATAAAGAGTTTGGTTTTCTTAAAGAATTAAAGAAAAATTATAAAAATAAATTGAAAATTAATAAAAAATTAGGCAAAGACGTAATCACGCTTTACAAATAATATTATGTTTAATGGAATAATTTTTAATCAAGGTTTAATTACTAAATTTGAAAAAAGATCAAAAGGTATTAATATTTTTGTAAAAGCTAATTTAAAATTAACTCGTAAAGATTTGGGTGTATCAGTTGCTTGTGATGGTGTTTGCTTAACATTAATCGATATTAAAAATCTGATAATGGAATTTTATCTTTCTGATGAAACTATACAAAGATCAAAATTTAAATTCTTAAAAATAAATGATAAAATTAATCTTGAACTTCCTTTAAAATTTGGCCAAAAAATATCAGGACATATTTGCCAAGGCCACATCGATGCGGTAGGCAAAATACAGAGTATTAAAAAAATTGATAAATCATATTTATTTAATTTTGAAATTCCTAAAAAAGAACGAGCAAATTTAATTGATAAAGCCTCTATATGTATAAATGGAATTTCTTTAACAATTTCCAAAGTAACCAAAAAAGGTTTTCAAGTTTGGGTTATTCCACACACCTTTAAGCTAACTAATTTATCTTCGTTAAAAAAAGGCAGTCTAGTTAATATAGAGATAGATATCTTATCTAAATACGTTAGAAATTATTTTAATGAAAAAAAATAATTATGCATCCATTGAAAGTATAATAAATATCGCAAAGAAAGGTGGTATGTTCATCTTAGTTGATGATGAGAAAAGAGAAAACGAAGGAGACTTAATAATATCAACCACTGACTCAAGCGCTAAAAATATAAATTTTATGGCAAAATATGGTCGTGGATTAATTTGTCTGGCGCTAGATAGTGTACAAGCAAAGCGATTAAATTTATCTTTGATGTCACCAATCAATCAATCAAGGAATAAAACTGCATTTACAATTTCTATTGAAGCAAAAAAAGGAATAACAACAGGTATCTCAGCAAAAGATAGAGCAAAGACAATTAAAATTGCTTCAAAAAAAAATGCAAATAAGAAAGACATAGTTTCACCTGGACATGTTTTTCCAATTATTGCGAAAGACGGCGGCGTTTTAGTAAGAGCTGGTCACACAGAAGCCTCTGTTGATATTTCAAAACTTGCTAAAAAAAATAACTCTGCAGTTATTTGTGAAATAATGAATGAAGATGGGACAATGGCCAAAGGCCAAGATTTATTTGATTTTGCAAACAAACATAATTTAAAGATAGGTAAAATTGAAGATCTTATTGCTTATCGTTTAAAAAAAGAAAAATTAATTAAACTTAAAAAACAATCAGATATTAAAGTAAAAAATCAAAAATATAAAATTCGAATTTATGAAAACCTTTTAGATGGATCTGAGCATTTTGCTTTGATTAAAGGAAATATTAAAAAAGGGATAATACCAAGAGTTAGAGTAATTTCTTCTAACGTAGTTCAAAATTATTTAATCAATCAACAATTACCAAATTCATTTGATAAAACTTTAAATTATTTTAAGAAATTTAATAACTGTGTTTTAGTTTTTATAAAAGATACAAATTTAAAATCTGTTACACAAACACTTAAGGATTATAAAAACAAAAATTTCTATAAAAAAGGAAATGATAAGCTTATAAGAAATTATGGTATTGGTGCTCAAATAATTAAAGATTTAAAGATTAAAAATATGATATTAATTACTAAGTCTCTTAAAAAAGTTATTGGTTTGGAAGGTTATGATATAAAGATTACTAAACAGGAAATTATTTAATGAAAAGAAAATATCTAATAGTTATTGCTGATTATTATAAAGATATATCAAAGGGTTTACTAAGTAGTGCAAAGAGCATATTACCTAAATCTAGTTTAATAAAAATTATTAATGTTCCTGGTGTTTTTGAAATACCAGTTACGATTTCAAAGAATATTAAGAAATACGATGCTTTTTTAGCTCTTGGTTGTGTTATTAAAGGCCAAACACCTCATTTTGATTTTATTTCTCATTCTTCAACTGATGCAATAATGAAACTTTCTGTAGATAGCAAAAAACCCATTGGTAATGGAATTATTACCTGTCTTAATATGCGTCAAGCTATAGCTAGGAAGAAAAAGGGTAGAGAAGCAGCTCAAGCTGTAATATCTGTTCTTTCTCAATAACAATGAGAACTCCATATAATCCCAATCAAAGTCCGAGGGTAATTATTATCCAAAAATTATATGGAAATTTTTTTAATGATGACACAGACTTAACTTTTCCCAAACATAGATTTAAAAAATTCATTAAGGATGTTGTTTTAGGTACTATTGAAAGAGATGAAGTTATTAAAGAAGAGGTTAAAAAATATCTAAGTGAGGACTTAGAGTTAACTAATTTAGACCAGGTTTTTCAAGTGATAGTAAAATCTGCTATATTTGAGTTTTTATACAAACCTAAAGTTTCTTCTAAAATAATTATTAAAGAATATCTTGATGCATCAAACTTTTTTTTAGAAGATGGTCAAACTAAATATTTAAATGCAATATTAGACAAAATAGCTAAAAAAATAAGAACCACTAATGCATGAATTTGAATTAATAAAAAATTATTTTCAAAAACTTTCTAAAAAATCACCAAGTGCCTTAAATTTGAATGATGATGTTTTTTTTGATAAAAAAAATAAATTAGCAGTATCTGTTGATACTTATACAGAAGGCAATCATTTCATAGACTTTAAAAGACCTGATCTTGTCATTAAAAAAATAATTAGATCATCAATTTCAGATTTAATATGCAAAGGTATTAAACCAAAATATTATTTTATTTCTGGTTCTGGTAATAAAAAAAGTTTTTCTAAATTAAATTTATCAAAAATCAGCAAATCACTTAATCAAGAACAAAATAAATATAAAATATTTTTAAGTGGTGGAGATACAGTTTTTTCTAACAAGTTAAGTTTTACAATTACTTCAATAGGTTTTGCCGATAATATTATCTATAGAAACAAAGCTAAACTTTATGATGATGTATATGTCTCTGGAAATATAGGAGACAGCTATTTAGGGCTATTAGTTTTAAAAAATAAAATTAAGCTTAATTCAAGATTAAAAAAATATTTTACTAATCAATATTTTATGCCAAATATTCAATTAAAATTAATTGATCAAATTAAAAAGTTTGCCAATACCTCAATTGATATATCTGATGGACTTATAGCGGACCTTGTTAAAATGATTAATAATCAGAAATTATCTTATAAAATTTTTTTAAAAGATATTCCAATTTCAAGTAACCTAAAGAAGATACTTGCTCTTAAAAAACTATCTAAGATTAATTACATTTCTAATGGTGATGATTATCAGGTCTTATTTACAGCTTCTAAAAATAAGATGAGAATCATAAGAAAAATAGCTACTAATTGCAGAGTTAAGCTAACTAAAATTGGCACAATTCAAAGCCATGTTAAAAAATCATCCATTGTAGATGTTGAAAATCGGCAAATTACCCTTAAAAATAAAGGTTATTTTCATAAGTTTTAAAAAGTTAAATATTGCCTTTTATTGCTTTTTTTGTATTGTCCGGACTTTAAAGAATAAAATTTAACAACCAAACAACCAAAGGCAAAATGAACTCACTAATAGAAACAATATTATTATTTACCATAGCAGCTGGATCTCTTTCAATCGTTTATGGTTTTTTTACAGGCATGAATATCCTTAACTCAAGTGCAGGAAATGCCAAGATGCAAGAAATAGCATCAGCAATTCAAATTGGTGCTAAGGCTTATTTAGCAAGACAATATAAAACAATTGCCGTGGTTGGAGTTGTTGTTTTAGTCATTATTTTCTTTGTGTTCAGTCCATTAGTTGGTTTAGGTTATTTTATTGGTGCTACATTATCAGGTATAGCTGGTTATGTTGGAATGTTAGTTTCTGTTCAAGCTAACGTTAGAACTGCTGAAGCATCAAGAAAAGGTTTAGCAAGTGGTCTTGCAGTTGCATTTAAATCAGGTGCTGTAACTGGAATGTTAGTTGCTGGATTAGCTTTACTTGCAATCGCAGTTTATTACTATTTTTTATTAAAAGCAGGCATTGATGACAGAGAAGTTATTAATGCATTAGTAGCATTAGGTTTTGGTGCTTCTTTAATATCAATTTTTGCAAGATTAGGTGGTGGAATTTTTACAAAAGGTGCTGATGTTGGTGCTGACTTAGTTGGTAAAGTTGAAGCAGGTATTCCAGAAGATGATCCTAGAAATCCAGCTGTAATTGCTGACAATGTTGGAGATAACGTTGGTGATTGTGCTGGTATGGCAGCAGACTTATTTGAAACTTACGCTGTAACAATTGTTGCAACAATGGTTCTTTCTTCGATATTTTTCTATGGTGATATAAATATGATGATCTATCCTCTAACTATTGGTGGGGCTTGTATTTTAACATCAATCTTAGGAACTTTCTTTGTTAAACTTGGAAAAAGTAAAAATGTTATGAACGCTTTATATAAAGGATTTGTAGTTTCTGCTGTTTCTTCATTAATAATTTTATACCCTGTTACTGATTATGTAATCGGATTTGCAAGCGAATATACTGTTAATAGTAAAAGTTTTACTGGTATGAGTTTGTATTACTGTGGAATAATTGGTTTAGTTATTACTGGACTATTAATTTGGATTACTGAATACTACACTGGTACTGAATACAGACCAGTAAGAAGTATTGCTAAATCTTCTACAACTGGTCATGGAACAAACGTTATCCAAGGCTTAGCTGTTTCTATGGAAGCCACTGCTGTACCAGCTTTAATTATTGTTGCCGGTATATTAGCAACAAATTCAATCGCTGGTCTTTATGGTATCGCTATTTCAGTAACTACAATGCTTGCATTAGCAGGTATGGTTGTTGCTCTTGATGCTTATGGTCCTGTAACAGATAATGCTGGCGGTATTGCTGAAATGGCTAAATTACCAAATAGTGTTAGAAAAACTACCGATGCATTAGATGCAGTAGGTAATACGACTAAAGCTGTTACTAAAGGTTATGCTATAGGTTCAGCAGGTTTAGGTGCTCTAGTATTATTTGCAGCTTATGTTGAGGATATCAAACACTTTTCAGGTGTAGCAGGTTCAAAGCTTGAAGGAATTGTTGTAACTTTTGATTTATCAAATCCTTACGTTGTAGTTGGGTTATTAATTGGTGGAATGCTTCCATATTTATTTGGATCAATGGGTATGCAAGCCGTTGGTAGAGCAGGTGGTGCAGTGGTTGTCGAAGTAAGAAGACAATTTAAAAAATATCCAGGTATCATGAAGGGTAAACAAAAACCTGATTATGCTAAATTAGTAGATTTATTAACTTTAGCTGCAATTAGAGAAATGATTATACCTTCATTATTGCCAGTTCTTTCTCCTATTGTTTTATACTTTGTAATACTAGCTATAGGTGGTCAAGTTGCTGCTTTAGCTGCAGTAGGTGCAATGTTGTTAGGTGTAATTATTACAGGTTTATTTGTAGCTGTTTCAATGACTGCAGGTGGTGGTGCTTGGGATAATGCAAAAAAGTATATTGAAGACGGAAATCACGGTGGAAAAGGTTCTGAAGCACACAAAGCTGCTGTAACTGGTGACACTGTTGGAGACCCGTACAAAGATACTGCTGGTCCTGCTGTAAACCCAATGATTAAGATTACTAATATTGTAGCTTTATTATTGTTAGCTGTAATTGCTGGCTAAGAAAAGATTAATTTCTTTTTCTTTTACCTAAGGGGTCGTTAATTTTCTGTCTCATACTGGATAGAAAGTCATATACAAATGTGTTTTTCTTGTATTGATTTTCAGTGGTTTGTTCTGCAAATTTCAATTCTTGCATATTAGTGAGATCTAGAAACTCTTTAGTTTCTAGAAGACCCATACTGTTGATTTCTAATAATAGAACATTGTTTACAATAATTCTTTCACTGCCAAATTTTGCAAGAGATGAATTATCTGTTTTTCTTTCAATATAAATCCATAAATCATTGTCAAAAGTACTTTTAGTTGATGGTGAACCTAATAATTTTAAAATATCGTTTTTATTTGACTGATTAACAGTAAGTTTTTCTTGTTTTTTATTTAAAAAATGAACACCGTGGTGTTTTTCAACTTTTTTTAAAGTACAAGCTGAAATAAATAATGATATTATAATAAATACAAATAATTTTCTCATGGATAAAAACTATATAAATATTTACAACAATTTAGTTCAATTAACTAGAAATAAAGATTTGTATAAAGATTTTAAAAACCAAGACACTTTTTCTGATAGATTAATATTCTTTTTACTTCATTTTGCTTTCTTTTTGAAAGTTTATAAGGAAAATAATGATAAAAAAATACTACAAGAGATTTATGATTTTACCTTCAGACAAGTTGAATTAAGCATCAGGGAAATTGGTTATGGTGATCAATCAATTAATAAAAAAATGAAAGATTACCTAAACTTATTCTATGGAATGATCGACAAAATTCACAGTTGGGATGAATTAGATATAGAATCTAGAAACTCTATTTTGGTAAATTTTTTAGATAATTCATCTAATATTGAGTATTTGGTTAATTATTTTGAAAATTATAGGTTAAATTTAAAAAATAATACTTTAAATTCTTATATAAAAGGTGTAGTTAAGCACTAATTTTATTATGGCTGTACCTAAACGAAAACAATCACCGTCAAGAACTGGAATGAGAAGAGCTCAGAATATGAAGTTCAAATCTACCAATATTGTTGAGGACAAGAAATCTGGAGAATACAGATTGCCTCATCACTTAGATCTAAAAACAGGTATGTATAGAGGTAGACAAGTTTTAGATCCTAAGGAATAAAAGTCCAAAATTAAATGAGCAAAATAATAAAAATTGCAGTTGATGCAATGGGTGGAGATAATTCACCAAAAAAAATTATTGATGGAATTAATCATCATTATAAAAGTAACACTAATACTTTTTATCAAATTTTTGGTGATAAGGAAAAAATCCAAAATTATATCAATCAATTACCCACATCTTCATTTGAAATAATTCACACCAAAGATTTGGTTAAAGGAACTGATAGTCCTTTAGAAGGAGCTAAAAGAGGAAAAAATACTAGTATGTGGTTAGCCATACAAAGTGTTAAAGAAAAAAAATCTGACATAGTTATTTCTGCCGGTAACACTGGAGCATTACTTGTTATTTCAAAACTTAATCTAAAGATGATTGAAAACATTGATAAACCAGCTCTTTCTGCTTTATGGCCAAATAAAAAGAATATGAGTGTAGTGTTAGATTTAGGAGCTAATATCGAATGTAGTCCAAAAAATTTAATTGATTTTTCTATAATGGGATCTTCGTTATTTAAATCGTTATATCCTGATGATACCGCTAAAGTTGCTTTATTAAATATAGGGTCTGAAGAAATTAAAGGTAATGAGACTATCAAAGAAACTTACCAACAATTAAATCAAAGAAATAACACTGACTTTGAGTTTAAGGGTTATATAGAAGGTAATCAGTTAATGAATGGCGATGTAAATGTTATCGTTGCAGATGGATTTACTGGGAATATTGCTTTGAAGACAGCCGAAGGTACTGCAAATTTTATTACCAGTGAATTAAAGAAAGCCATGACAGGTAATATTGTTGGTAAAATTTCATCTTTACTAAATATTTCAAATTTAAAAAAATTTAAAGAAAGATTAGATCCAAGACTTTATAATGGTGCAATTTTCATAGGTTTAGATTCTCCTGTTATTAAAAGCCATGGTGGAACAGATTATATAGGTTTTTCAAACTCATTAAGTGTTTGTACTAGAATTGTCACTGGAAATTTAATAGAAAAGATAAGAAACAACATATGTTAATGCAAAGAACAAACTTAACAAAAAAAGATCTTATAAATTCAATTTATATGCAAATTGGTTTTTCAAAAAATATATCTGAAAATTTAATTGACGATTTTCTAATTACAATAGTAGACAATTTAAAAATAGAAAAAAAATTAAAGCTCTCTAAATTTGGTACTTTTTCTATAAGAGCAAAAAAAAGTAGAATTGGACGAAATCCCAAAACAAAAGAACAAACAACTATATCTAATAGAGATGTTGTTTTATTTAAAGCTTCTAAGGAATTTAAAGATTTGGTAAATTCTAAGAATGATTCATAAAAATAGTGATGCTTATAAGTCAATAGGTGAGGTTGCTAAAATTCTTGGTCTTGTAAACAAAAAAAAAGGAACCTTGAATACTCATACTATTCGATTTTGGGAGAAGGAATTTAAGCAAATTAAGCCAAAAATTTTAAATGGTAATAGAAGATATTATAATAATGATACTATTGAGGTTTTAAAAAAAGTTAAATATCTACTGAAAGATCAAGGAATGACAATTATTGGTGTTAAAAAAGTTTTTAATTCTGATAAATCATTAAAACTTGACGAATTACCAAATAATTCTATAAATGCTGATTATAATTTAAAAAATAAACTTAAGAAGATTTCTGATTTAATAAAAAAAATAAAAAGTTTAAAATAAAATGGCAAAAAAAACGCACGTTAAAGTTAGATTAGTACCAGAGGCTAAACCTGATAGTCCTTTTTTTTATTATGTTAAAAAACCTGCGGGTGGTGAAAAAGCTAAAGTTAAATTGTCTGCAAAGAAATATAACCCTTCTACAAGAAAACATGAAATGTTTGTGGAAAAAAAATTACCTCCACACAGTAAATAGTACTATTTTTTTCTAAAATTTCTTTTTTCGTAATCAATAAAAGACCAAATCATATTTTTCCAAATTCTATTAGTGATTTTTGGGTCAATATTAGTTTGTATTGATTTTTTTTTAATTTTTTTAAGTATAAAATTGATCCTTTTTTGATCAATTATTTCTTTTTTATGGATTTTTACTTTTAGCACTTCATTGACTAATGAAGATCTTTTTTTGATTAATTTAAGTAAATCATTATCAAGTTTATCAAGCTTAATTCTAATCTGATTTAGTTTTTTTTTATTTGTAGGCGACATTTATTCAATTGGTTATTAAGATAATTATTATAAGTATAATTTATGTTTGTAAATAGCGACAACTATATAAAATATTTAAAATTGTGGTTAATAACTTTATTTTCATTAATTGTTCTTATGGTAGCTGTCGGTGGTCTTACTAGATTAACAGACTCTGGTTTATCAATCACAGCTTGGGAGCTTTTTACTGGAATACTCCCACCTATGAATATTAATGAGTGGAATTTTTATTTCACAGAATACAAAAAAATTCCTGAATATAAAAATATTAACTACGGCATGTCCTTAGATGAATTTAAAGTTATTTTTTATTGGGAGTATGCTCATAGATTGTTAGCAAGATTTGTAGGTTTGTTTACTTTAGTGCCTTTGCTTTTCTTTACTCTCTATTTTAAAAAAACTCTGCATTATTCTAATAAATATTATTGGATTTTTTTCCTTGTGTGTCTTCAGGGGTTCATCGGTTGGTATATGGTATCTAGTGGATTAATTGAAAATAATGACGTTAGTCACTTTAGACTTAGCATTCATTTATCTTTGGCTTTATTTATTTTATGTTTAATTTTTTGGTATATTTTAGATATTCATAAAATTAAAAAATTTGAAAATAAAATTCCAAATTTATTTTTATTATTCATACTTAAATTGATAGTTTTGCAGATTGTATTGGGTGCTTTCTTATCAGGTTTAGATGGTGGTCTCATCTATAATTCATGGCCTGATATGAATGGTAGTTTTTTTCCAAATGATGTTAGTTATGGTGATTTAATTACTACTCAATTATTTAACAACCCATCAATTATTCAATTTTTGCATAGATCAACTGCATATTTGCTTCTTTTTTTTATAATCATTTTAAATTTTATCTATTTTAAAAAACAATATGATTTTAAATATGTATTATTTTTTGATGTTGCTATCTTGTTTCAAATTTTTTTAGGAATTATAACTTTGATTTCTGGTGTAGAGATTACATATGCTTCACTACACCAGCTAGGTTCAATATTAGTTTTGAGTTCTTATTTTTTGATATTATATAAAAACTCTAACTAACTGCTTTCAAATTCCCTTTAGAAGATTTATTTAAAGCTTGGTCTAAATCCTCAATAATGTCATCTATATGCTCAATACCAATACATAATCTTACGTATCCAGGAGTTACACCTGAGGCTAACAATTCTTTTTCTGTTAACTGACTATGAGTTGTTGTTGCAGGATGAATTGCTAAACTTCTTGCATCCCCAATATTTGCAACATGATAAAACATTTTTAAAGACTCGATAAATCTCTTACCTGCTTCAATACCACCTTTGAGCTCGATACCAACTAAACCACCATTTCCTTCATTAAGGTATTTTTTAGCACGATCAGCAATTTTACCTTCATGTTCTGTTGGATAGATTACTCTTGTTACTTCTTTATTTTTCTTTAAATAGTCAACAACTTTTGATGCATTTGAGCAGTGTTGTTTCATTCTAAGAGCAACTGTTTCAAGCCCTTGAATAATTCCAAATGCATTGTCAGGTGATAGGGCAGAACCAAGATCTCTTAGTAATGTAACCCGCGCTCTTACTGCAAAAGAAACATTAGCCCCAGTCAATTCTGGAACCACTTTTCCCCATATAGCTCCACCGTAACTTGCGTCAGGTTCGTTAAATAAAGGTTGTCTTTTGGGATCAGCTGTCCAATCAAAATTACCTCCATCAACTAAAGCTCCACCTACAACTGTACCGTGACCACCTATATATTTTGTTAATGAATAAACTACTACAGCAGCACCATGTTCTAAAGGTTTGCAAATTACAGGAGCAGCTGTGTTGTCCATTATTAATGGTATATTGTATTTTTTACCAATATCAGAAACTTCTTTAATTGGAAAAACTCTCAAATAAGGATTTGGTAAAGTCTCACCATAAAAAGCTCTAGTTTTATCATCAACAGCTTTTTCAAAGTTTTTTGGGTCAGAAGGGTCTGCATATCTAACTTCAATACCAAGTTTACTTAATGTATGCGTGAATAACGAAATAGTACCTCCATATAAATCCGTAGAGCTGACTATATTATCTCCGGCTTGTGCAACGTTTAAAATTGCAAAAGTTGATGCGGTTTGTCCAGATGCTACTGTTAAACAGGCTAATCCTCCTTCTAATGAAGCAACTCTTTTTTCAAGAGCATCATTTGTTGGATTCATTATTCTTGTATAAATATTTCCAAATTCCTTAAGAGCAAACAAATTTGCAGCATGTTCAGTACTATCAAATTGATACGATGTTGTTCTATAAATTGGAACTGCTACTGCTTTGGTTGTTGGATCACTTCTATAATCACCACCATGTATAGCTATAGTCTCAGGGTTTTGTCTTTTTGTACTCATCTTAATACTCCTTTTTTAGTACTTTTGCTTTATGCAAGGCGTACAATACAGTTCAAATGCGCCTACCGATAATGTGGTTAAAAAATCCTTTTTAGCAATAACTAGCCTGCAATAGGAACAAATCGGCTATATAAAAATATCATTTAAGCAAGATATTGCAAGAGAAATATAAAATTGACATTATATCTAATAATAGTATTAATCCTCGCACAATGACAAAATTTCTAAAAAGTGGTGATTTAAACAGTAACTGGTTTGAGATAGACGCTAAAAATGCTGTAGTTGGCAGATTAGCTTCTATTATTGCTATGATTGTTAGAGGAAAAAATAAAACAACTTTTACACCTCATATGGATGATGGTGATTTTGTTGTTGTTAAAAATGTTGAACAAGCAAAGTTCACAGGAAAAAAATTTAAAGATAAAAAATATTATAGACATACTGGTCACCCAGGTGGAATTAAAGAAATTACTCCTGAAAAGTTATTAGAAAAAAATAAACCTGGCGAGACATTAAAATTAGCTATTAAAAGAATGTTACCTGGGGGAGTTCTAGGAAGAAAACAGTTAACTAAAGTAAAAATTTATGCTGGTGAAGAACACCCTCATGCAGCACAAAACCCAAAACTTTTAGACCTAGGTAAATTAAACAGTAAAAATTTAATAAGAAATTAATATGGTAACAACAGCTACACCAAATAAAGTATCTACAAAAAAACCTAAAATTAAATTAGATTTTAAAGATAGTAAATACGCAACTGGTAGAAGAAAAAAATCTATTGCAAAAATTTGGGTGAAAAAAGGTACAGGCAAAATTTACGTTAATGGCAGAACTATGGATGAGTATTTCACTAGCGGAAGTCACAAAATGCAAATCACAAGACCATTTGAGATTATAAACCAAGCAACTGATTATGATGTAAGATGTAGCGTAGCAGGTGGTGGTCACACAGGTCAAGCTGGTGCAATGGTTCATGGTATTGCTAAAGCATTAATCTTATTTGATTCAGAGAATAGAGCAGTACTTAAGACAGAAAAGCTTAATACTAGAGACTCTAGATCGGTTGAAAGAAAAAAACCTGGTCGTAGAAAAGCAAGAAGAAGCTTCCAATTCTCGAAAAGATAATTCTTTTTTAACTCTAAACTGTTATAATAAAAAAAATGCCTAAGCTTAATGTTTTAGTTGCTGGTTCAACAGGTTATATTGGTGTTCAATTAATTAAATTATTAGTTAAACACAGCAATGTTAACATTAAATATCTTTGTGGTAATACGTCTGTTGGAAAAAATATTTCAAGTTATGAAAAGTCATTAAGTTCAAAAAAATTACCTAAAATTATTAGATACAATAAAGAACTTTTAAAAAACATAGACCTTGTTTTTACAGCTCTACCTAATGGTGAAGCACAAGATATTTCAAATGATTTATTAAAACACAATATATTAATTGATTTAGCTGCAGACTTTAGACTTAATAAAGCATCAAATTATCTAAAATGGTACAAACAAAAACACAGATCTGTCAAAAATATTAAAAAATCAATTTATTCATTACCAGAAATAAATGGTGACAAATTAAAGAAATTTAATATTATCGGATGTCCAGGTTGCTACCCAACATCAATACTTTTACCACTTATTCCATTAGTTAGGAAAAATTTAATAAAAACAGATAATGTTATTATAGATTCAAAATCTGGTTACTCTGGTGCTGGAAGAGGCGTGCATAAAAAATATAAGAATAAAAATCTTTATGAATCCTTAAGCGCTTATGGTGTTGGTTTCCATAGACATAACTCTGAAATTCAACAAGAAATCGAAAACTACACTAAAAAGAAATTTTCTTTTACATTCACACCCCATTTAACACCAATGTTTAGAGGGATACTTAGTACTATTTACTTAGACCTTAACAAAGGTGTAGGTATTAAAAATTTAGAAAACACTTTAAAGAGTCAATATTCAAAAAACAGATTCGTTAAAATTTTAAAAACAAATTCATTGTTAAGTACAAATGACGTAATTAACACAAATAATTGCTCTATAGTAATTTGTAAAACTAAGTATAAAAATAGAGTTATTATTTTATCTGTTATTGATAATTTGATTAAAGGTGGGGCAGGTCAAGCAATACAAAATATGAATATCAAATATGGTTTTAATGAAACAAAAGGATTAATTTGAAATACTTATTTTTATCCCTAATTGTATTTTTAACTTCGTGCTCATTAAACAACGAATCTACTTATTGGAATGAAGATCCTATTAAAAAGTCTACTGATGAAAAAAAACTTTCTCAGATATTAAAAAAGACTGGTGATTACAAATCTATGACTTTTGATGAATTTAACCTCTTTCTTAAAGATTATTCAAAAAATTCAGAATACCCAGATATTAACCAATAGATGAAAAATATAATCAACATTGCTGTAGTTGGTCTAGGACAAGTTGGTATTTATTTGTTAAATGAACTTAATACTAAAAAAAAAGATATTGAACTTAAGACAGGTAAAAAGATTAACGTTGTAGCTGTTTCGGCAAGAAGCATTTCTAAAAAAAGAAGATTTAAAGTTAATAAAAAAATTTTTTTTAAAAACCCATTAGAAATTTTTGATAAGACCAAAGTAGATATTTTATTTGAAGCTATAGGTATGTCAGATGGGATTTCAAAAAAAGTTGTGGAAACTGCTTTAAAAAATAAAATACATGTAATCACTCCTAATAAAGCACTTATCTCTAAACATGGTGATTATTTGGGAAAATTAGCAGAGGAAAATAATGTTAATTTAGAATTTGAAGCATCTGTTGCTGGTGGTATTCCAATATTAAGAACCATTAAAGAGGGTCTTGCAACTAACAAAATTTCTAAAGTTTATGGAATTTTAAATGGTACTTCTAATTATATTCTTTCAGAAATGGAAAATTCTAATGATAGTTTTTTAAATGTATTAAAAAAAGCTCAAAAATTGGGATACGCTGAACCAGGTAACCCTAAATTAGATTTAAATGGTTTTGATGCATTTGCTAAAGTAAGAATTTTGTCTGCTCTAGCTTTTAATACTAAAATTTCAAAACATAAATGCTTATTGGAAGGTATTGAAAAAATTGAATTAAAAGACATAGAAATTTCCAATCAATTAAATTTACGAATCAAACTCCTTGGCATTTCAGAACTAATTAATGGCCAACTTTTTGAAACTGTACACCCATGCTTAGTTAGTAAAAGTTCTTATATTGGTAACGTTGGTGGTGTTATGAATGCTGTTATTCTCGAAGGAAAACCTGTGGGTGAAAGTATATTGCAAGGGGAGGGAGCTGGCCCTGGACCTACTTCTTCATCTTTATTATCAGATTTACTTTCAATTTTAAGAGGTAATATTAAGAAGCCATTTGGTATTCCAGGCAGTAAACGTAAATTGATTAAATGTTACAACGTTAATAATTATGTAAATTCACTATATTTGAGATTTGAAGTTAAAGACAAACCAGGTGTTTTATCAACAATCACAAACCGACTAGCTAAGTATAAAATTTCAGTAAAAAGATTAATCCAAACTCCTGACAAAAAAAATAATAAAGCTACTATTGTTATTATTACTCATAAAACTAATGAACTTAATTCTAAGAACTGTCTTTCTGTTTTTAATAAAGACAAAAATATTCTAAGATACCCAACATTGATTAGAATTTATAATTAATGGAAATATATCTAAAACTGTTTGAGGTTTTATTTCCTGTCTTTTTTGTTGTTGGTATTGGTTATTATCTTGGCAAAAATAATCCGAAATTAGATACATCTTTTATTACTACCTTTGCAGCAAATATTGGTACTCCAGCAATGATAATATATTCTTTAACATCAACTGGAATGTCTTTTGACATTTTTAAAAATTATTTTTGGTACTATTTGATAGCAATTTTTATTTTTACAATAGTAGGTATAGTTTTTTTATTTTTTTTAAATACTAAAGATATTATTCGTGAGTTACCCCCTTTTGTTATGCCTAATACTGGTAATATGGGTTTACCAATATGTTTATTCGCTTACGGCACTCAAGGTTTGGGTATCGCTGCTGCAATTTCAGCCTTAATAGTGCTATGCCATTTTACTCTTGGAGTATTTCTTGCTGATAGAAAATTTGATATAAGTGTAATTCTTAAAAACCCACCTTTTTATGCAATTATAATTTCAGTAATCTTTCTATACTTTAGAATAGAACTTCCTCTCTTCGTTGAAAATACAACTTTTCTGCTAATGTATGCTACGATTTTTTTAATATTAATGTCTTTAGGAATTGCTCTTACTCGTTTTAAGATTTTTTCATTCAAAAAAGCATTTATATCATCAATAGGAAGGGTAATACTTGGCCCAATAATTGGTTTTTCAATAATAAAATATTTTAACCTTTCAGGTTTTGCTGCTGGTGTTCTATTAATTCAATGCTCAATGCCCAGCGCTGTTTTAAATTATCTTGTGGCATCAATTTATTCGCCAAAAAAGATTGTAGATAGTGTTGCTAGTACCATTGTTGTTTCAACAGTCATGTCTTTTTTTACTATTCCTGTTGTCGTATTCTTTGCTTTAAAATACTTTAATTAAACTGTATCTATTGGCTTATGAAAGCCATCATATTTAACCTTTTAGCCTGGGTAATGCTTCCAATCATGGATGGTTTTGCAAAATATTTAAGTGCCGATATGCCCGTTTTACAGATCACGTGGGCTAGATATTTTTTTACGGTCGCATTCACTCTTCCAATAATGTTCTTGTTTTATAATAAGCAGCTTGTTTGGACAGATAAGCCTAAGTTACAAATAATAAGAGGGTTAATACTACTTTCTGCTAATATTTGTTTTTTCTACGCAATATCTGTTATCTCTCTAGCTAAAGCTCTGACACTTGCTTTTGTAGCACCTTTAATTGTTACTGCATTTTCTCCTATATTTTTGGGTGAGAAGGTGGGTATAAGAAGGTGGACTGCTGTTATTATAGGATTTATAGGCTCTCTAGTGGTTATAAGACCAGGTTTTGTGGAGATTAACTTGGCCAGTCTAGCTGCATTAGGAACAGGTGTAATGTATGGTTTCTATTTAATAATTACACGTAAATTAAGCACTTCAGATAACCCTTTATTAACTTTATTACTAACCGGATTAGTTGGGTTAATCGCCGTTTCAGGATTAATGCCATTTGTATGGGTTAATCCAACTCCTTCTCAATGGTCTATGATGGCCTCAATAGGCGTATTTGCCTGCATTGGGCACTTATTTCTTATATTATCACTTAAATACGCTGATGCCTCTAAATTGGCTCCATTTAGCTACTTTGAAATCATTACTAATATAATTATTGGGTATTACTTCTTTAGTGACTTTCCTGATAATTGGACATTCTTAGGCTTATCCATTATTATTATGAGTGGAGTTTATATCTCTAGAAGAGAATCTTATATAAAATCCTATTAACTAGGTATTACTTGTTTACTAATATCTAATATTATACATTATTAATATATTATATGCCACTGTAATTATTGATTTAATTATAATATTATTAATTTATAAAAATTACAGATAAAATATGATAATATTTAAAAATAGTTAAATTATAGTTACTAAAATAGCTTAAAATAAAATAAAAGTAGCATAAATCTATTTTTCTAACGTTGAAAAAGCTAGAATTGGGTAATTTTAATTTTTAGTTAATTAAATATAGTTCTTAAGCTGGCTAAAATTGTGATTTAGTATTGATATTAAATACTTATTTCAATTAATAGGGTATTTTTGTTAAAATTAGAGTATTTATAGTGTAGAATAGGGGGTTAAAAAAACTAGTAAAATGGTCTTTTTTACTCTCTCTATAATCGTTGCTATTGTTGACAAGTAGAGCAATGCAGTATGAGAATATACTGTTTAAACGCTCATAGGATGGTCTATTTTAGCCAAAAGTATATTTGTAGTACAACTGAAGGATGTATTACAGCAATTAAACGAAAATATGGCAAAATACCTAAAAAATGTTCAATAACAAGGGTTTTTGGCGTTTTTTGAGGTTAAAAGTACTATTTTATGAAGACTTTTTCTGATCTCAATAAACGTCGTTTTTGTTGAATTCCACCTTTTCCAGAGTATCCGCCTAGACTTCCATCTGATCTGATTACTCGATGACAGGGTATTTTAGTTGGATAGGGGTTTTTACCCACTGCATTAGCAACAGCTCTGAATGCCTTAGGTTTTCCAATAGCTTTAGCAACTTCCAAGTAGGTTTTAACTTTACCTTTGGGTATTTTCTTTAGGTAATTCCAAACTTTTAGCTGAAGCTTAGTTCCCTTTAAGTTCATAGAGTTCAAATCCAGTATTATTAGCTATTTTATCGTATAATTTCTTTGCATTTTCATTGGAGGAGTGGGTGATCCAACGAATTCCATCCCAATTATTGGTTTCAGATAATGACTTTAGGTGACTAATAAGTTTTTGAGCTATTTTTTGACCTCTAAATTCTGGCTCTACGAACAAATCGTCTAAAAAACCAATATATTGACCCTTAATTGGTCTTGGCATTGTTCTGTAATGAGCAATTCCAACGATTTTACCCTCTAATTCAAAGCAAAGACCCTTAACATCGTGGCTTTCATCGTGAATCCAGCCCCAAAGAGTGTCTAAAATCCCTGTATTCATTGGGACTTTGTAGAAATCAGCATAACCATTGTATAATTTATTCCAATTTTCTTTGTCTTTTTGCTCTAATTTTCTAATCATTTGCATTAAATAACAATTTTAAATTATTGATATATATACTAATTGTTTAAATTTTCAAAACTTGAAGCCCTTTTACATTTATCAATTTTTTTTTATAGCTTGTAATGTTCTTCGCATATTTTAATTTGGCTCTTAATTCATAAGTAGTTTCCATAATTGTTTCTATAGAGACAATGATCTAAACTAAAAGTATGGATAAGATAATAAGATATTCTTTTTTCATTATCTTAAATTATAGCTATTGACATAAGAAATCACTTAATATATTACTAACGATAATTAATGGTTATCAATAGTAATAAACATGAATGAAATAATAACAGATATAAATGCCCTAAAGAAAGAAACATTATTAAACCTACAAAGTTCTAAGTCCATCAACACTGCAAGAGCATATAAATCAGACTTTACCGATTTTAGTTTATTTTGTGTCAAAAATGGATTTAAGTCTCTACCATCTGAGCCAAAAATAGTTTCGTTATACCTAACTTATTTATCAACAAAAGAAGTTAAAATGAGCACTTTAAAACGAAGGTTAGTATCAATTGGAGTTATTCATAAGTTAAAAGGTCATTATTTGGACACAAAACATCCTGCAATAATTGAAAATATTATGGGTATAAAAAGAAGAAAAGGTAGTATTCAAAAAGGGAAAAAACCTTTATTAATCAATAATTTAAAGCAAATAATTGATGTCATAGATCAACAAAAAAAAGAAGAAATTAAAAAAATTAGAGATAGGTCTATAATTTTAATAGGCTTTTCAGGTGGGTTTCGAAGAAATGAGATAGTTTCATTAGACTTTGATGACCTTGATTTTGTTTCAGAAGGTTTAAAAATTAATATCAAGAGGTCTAAAACAGACCAATTTGGTGAAGGTTTTACAAAAGCACTACCCTACTTTGACAGCTCTCAATATTGTCCTGTAGTCTCATTGAGAAACTGGCTAGAGATATCAAGGATAAAATCAGGCTCTGTATTTAGAAGATTTATTAAGGGATCAAAGTTATCAGAAAACAGATTAACAGATCAAACAGTAGCTTTGCTTATTAAGGAGTACTTAAGCATGTTAGGAATAGATACTAAGAATTATTCAGGTCACAGTCTAAGATCTGGATTTGCAACATCTGCTGCTGAGTCAGGCGTGGAAGAGCGAAATATTATGGCAATGACAGGTCATAAATCAACAGAAATGGTAAGAAGATATATTAAGGATGCAAATTTATTTAGAAATAATGCATTAAACAAAATAAAAATATAAAGATTAAAAATGAGAAAATTAATTATCAACTTGTATAAAATCAAAATATTAAAACGACTAGTTCCATCAGTATTGAAGATATTTTTAAAAATTATGAATAAGTCTGACATTATTATTAATCATAATAATTTGTTATTAAAATTAAACTTGAAAAATCCAATCGATAGAGAAATATACCTAAGAGATGCTTATGAAAATCAGCAAATAAAATATTTAAGAGAACTAATTATTAAAGAGGAAGTGGAAATATTTATAGATATTGGTTCTCATATGGGCTTTTACACGTTAAATTTATCTCAATTAGTTAAAAGTGCCTATTCATTTGAGCCTATAATAGAAAATTTCAATCAATTAAAAGAAAATATGAAAATTAATAATTTTAAAAATGTTAAGATATACAACCTAGCATTATCTAATATAAAAAAAAAAATTATAATGTGGGTACCAAATAAAGATAAAACAGGTGGATTTTCTATATATAATAAACAAGACGAAGAGCTTAAAAAATATGCAAATAATTCAATATATAAAAAAAAAGTATCTTGCGATATATTGGATGAAATATTAATTTTTAAAAAAAAGAAAATTGTCATTAAAATAGATGTCGAAAGGCATGAAAAAAATGTAATAGAGGGTGCTATAAACCTATTAAAGAAAAATAATGTTTTATTACAGGTTGAAATATTTAAAAGTCGTAAAAAAGATGTTTTTAAAATATTAAAAAAAATAGGTTATAAATTTATTAAAAATGTTAATAAAGATCACTATTTTAAAAATTACTAATTAATTCTTAAAAAAATTACAATCATTCAAAAAAAAAATTTTCAAAATTAAATCTCTGATAGTTACTACTAATAGGTATCCACCTATCTAATTCATTAAAAATTTTAGGTGAAACAATATCAATAATTTTTTTATCAAATGCTGCCGCAATGTGAACGGTTAAACCAGTGTGGCTACTAATAACTGAATGAGAATAATAAATAATATTAATTAACTCATTTACAGTGGCTTTATTATTAAAATAAATATTTTTATTATTTTTGTATTTAAAGAAGAGAAAATTGAAAAAATCATTTCCACCGAGGTTAGAGGTTAGAACAACAGTATTATCAATAACTAGATCTGAAAGCTTTTTTTCAAATCTTTCTAAAAAAGGTTTTTTAAAAAATGACCATCTTTCATCAATGTGAATATTATAGTAATTATTTAAGTAAATATTTTTAGTAGGCATATAGGGTAAGTAATGTTTCTCAGAATGTATTTTTATATTAAGTTGTTTTAGTATCTGAAGATATAGTGATAAATAATGGTTTTTTTTATTATTTGGGTGATCATAATTTTCATTAGATGTTAAAAAAAAATTATAGAATAATGATATTAAAAATGAAGGTCGTTTTTTAATAATATTTATACCAAAAAAATTCTTATATTTAATAAATTTGATACTAGCTTTTTTATGAGCCCTAATAAGTGCGGCCAATAAATACGATGAATTTTTTGAATCTAATTGTAAAATAAGATCATATTTATTAAAGAAGAAAGATGAATAATTCTTTATCAAGAAAAATAAAGCAGAATGTTTAAAAATCAAAAATTTATTTATAAATGTGTAATGTTTTGCAATCGAGTAATTGTAAGAAGAGCATACTATAGTAATATGTGCTTCAGGAAAATTATGTTTTAAATTGTATAATATTGGAGAAATATTTAGGAAGTCACCTATTCTATCTTTTTTAAAAATTAGAATTTTTTTCATGCATTTATTTTTTTGTAAATATAACTAGATTTTGATCTGAAAGATCAATATCTAAGTTAAATTTTTTTGAAATTTCTTCACAGTTCTGAATAGAAAGAATATTAGATTCTGGTCCATCAAACTCCTTTAATCGTTTATAGAGAAAATTTTTAAAAGAAAAACTTAATACAGGTTTAATAATCCTAGACCATTCGAGACCGGTTCTACTGGTAATAATTTTGCCATCTTTATTAATTATCTTCACATACATTTTAAACATTTCATCAAAGGCAACCTCACAACAGCTAAAAGATTTTAGATTAATGTCAATAATAATATTATAAAAATTTAATTTATCATCAAATAACTTTTGATTAGCATACTTATTTTGAAAAAAAAAATTATAGTTTGATAAATTTAATTTAGAGGCATAATCTAATTCATTTTGAGACAATGATATTCCATCAATTTTATTATAAGATAACAATTTCTTTGCAATGTAAGAATTTCCAATACCAACATGTAAAATATTTTTATTTTTAAGTACTTCAGAATTGATATTTAAATAATCAACTATATATTTTTCATCCTTAGTTACATTTTTACTTTCCCAATAAGAAAAATTTCTTTTATCATTAAATAATTTACAACCATTTGGACATTTAACAGTATTGGATTTAATTTCTAAAAAAAAACTCATATTAAATTATATTACCTTTAATAAATAATTTTCATAATCAATCTTTCTAGGTAACCATCCTAATTTTAGGATTTTATTATTATTACCAAATAAGATTGTAGATTCATTATTATCAAATATTAATTCTTTTTTATATTTTGAATTAATTACATTTGCTATATTGGTTAAATTGATCTTTTTATTAGAGCAAATATTGAAGATACCTACGGCTTTATTCTTAAATAAAACTTTTATGGCAGTACATATATCTTCTATAGCTAAAAAATCACGCACATGATTCATATTTGAAAATTTAATTATATTATTTTTTGTATTAAGTTTGTTAATTATACTTGGAATAATAAATTCTTTATCTTGGTTTTTAGTTGTATAGCTAAATATCCTAGCTATGCATGGACTAATTTTTTTTGTTTTTTTTAAAATATATTGTTCACCTAGTAATTTAGTTTTACCATAATATGAAATAGGTTTTGTTTTAGTAACTTCTTTTGCAGCAATTTTATTAAATGGATAAACGTGAGATGTTGAGGCATAAAAAAACCATATTTTTTTTTTGTGAAGTTTATTTATTGAATCAATTAAGTTTTTAGTTCCATAAAAATTTACATCTAATGCTTTATTTTTATGTTTATTTACAACGGAGGTTGGTACAATTGCAGCCAAATGAATTATAGCATCAAAACTTTTTCCCTCAATCCATTTATTAACATCACTCTTATTTTCAATTCTTCCATTAAAATAATCTAGCTTATATTCTCTAAATTGATTTTTTAAATAAGATCCTAAATTGCCACTTGATCCAGTTATGCCTATTTTCATTTAAATAAGTTGATATTTAAAAGATTTTCAACAATAAATTTTAGTTCATCATTTTTTAGTGGTTTGGTGTGCAAACCAATAAAAAAACCTTTTTTTTCAATTTCATTAGCATTTATAAAATCTTTTTTTTTAGACTTAAACTTATAAATTTTAGACGCAGGTTGATTCAAAAAATTTCCACTTATAATTGGCCTTGTTTCAATACCTTTAGTAGATAAAAAATTTAAAAATTTTTTTTTACTCTTAAAAAATTTATCATTAATTTGAATAGGCAAACCAAACCAACTTGGTTTTATTTTTTTATCTACACTTACAAACTTAAATTGATTATCCCATTTTTTGTGTTTTTGTAGAGTCTTAATTATTCTACTACGGTTATTATTTCTAATTTTGATAAATTTATTTAGTCTTTTAAATTGATTTAAAGCTATTGCGGCTTGAATATCTGTAGGTCTAACGTTGTAGCCAGGTCCTATAAATAGAAATTTATCGTCTAACATTTTATATTTTTTCTTATAATAATTGTGAAAAGATGTATTTCTAGACCAGCCGTGTGATCTTAAAGTTTTTAAAATATTATAATCTTGTAAATTATCACAAACAATCATCCCCCCTTCCCCAGAAGTTATTTGATGAGAATAGTAAAATGAATAAGTACCGAAATTTCCAATTGTACCTAATTTTTTATTATTATATTCTGCACCCAAACTTTCACATGTGTCCTCAATAATTTTAAGTTTATACTTTTTTGCAATTTTAACTAATTTTGTCATATTAGCTGATGTGCCAAGAACGTGTACTAACATTATTGCTTTTGTTCGTTTATTTATTTTACTAATAATCTTGGCTGTATCTATATTAAAACTGTTCAAATCGACATCTACAAATATTGGTTTTAGATTATTTTGGATTATAGGCCATAAAGTTGTTGACCAGCAAATAGCGGGGATTATTACCTCATCTTTTGATGATAATTTTTCTTTATTAAACGGATGTGTTAAGCATGACAAAGCTAATAAATTAGCAGAAGATCCTGAATTGGTCATAACAGCATACTTAGATCCCATTTTTTTTGCGAAATAGTCTTCAAATTTTTCTGTAACTTTTGACATTGTTATAAATCTAGTTTTTAAAACTTTAATACCTTCATTTATGTCTTTTGAATTGAATGCATTAGTCAAGAGTGGGTATTTATACATTTTAGTCATTCTTATATTTAATATCTTCATAGGGTGTTTTTATTTTTAAAAAAAATTTAACTAAACTGTCATTTTTATTAACAGGAACTCTGGGTAAAAGATATTCATTAAATTTATCTTTTATATACCTGGATCTTTTTGTTGTTACAGCAAATTCATAATATTTCTTAATGATTTTAACAGTTTCATTATCATATGATCCATAAGGATATGAAAAAAATTTTACATCAATGTTAAATTCTTCCTTAAAAAAATTCTTAGATCTTGATATCTGACTAATTTTTTCATTTATATTAATTTTTTGTAAATTTTTATGTGAGGAGGTGTGAGATCCAATTGTCATACCATTTTTTAACCACTCATCAACTTGTATTTTACTCATAGTTTTTAATAAAATAAAATCATTTTTGTGTTGATCCCAAATGTTATGAAGATTCAAATAATCAGTTACAAAAAAGCATGTAGCTTTAAAATCAAATTTTTTTAATATAGGTAAAGCATTTATCAAAACATCCTCGTAACCATCGTCAAAAGTAATAATAAATTTATTTTTATCATTTTGATTAATTTCATTTAAATTGATGGTGTTATAGCCTTTTTTTTTCATAAAATTCATCTGATTATAAAATTTATCAACCGAAAGACTTAGAGAGTTTTTACTATCTGATATAGAATGATACATTAAAATTGGTACTTTATTAGAAGTACTCATTTATTCCCAAAAATATTTATTTTTTTTTTTCAAATTCATGCTTTTATCAATTATAAAATTAGCAATTTTGTTTGAATTAAAATATTTGAGATATTTCTCTTGTCCTTTTTTTGCAATCTTATTTCTTATTTTGTGATTTACCTTATAGAAATTTATTTTTTTCGAAAGATCATTCATCGATTTATAAAAAATTACCTCATCATTAGAAAAAAATTTCTTCAATTTAGTTTTTATATCAACAAAAGTTAAAATTCCATTTCCTATTAATTGGGCAATTCTATCACTAGAATAATATTTCGTTGGTTTTCCTTGACTTAAATTGAGAGCCATCTTTGATTTTTTTAAAGATAATTTAAAGTCGTCTGACCATACGGGCTGTTCATCACCCAAGCCATGTAAATTAAATTTTATGTTAGGGTTTTTTTTTATTAATTCTTTTATAATTAAGCTTCGTTGATCAAATTTGCCTTTTTTTAAAATACCTCGGTGTACACCATGAGACATCGCAAAAAAAAGGTCATATACGGGATATTTATTATCATAGCATTTTAGAGTTTCAAATGAACTATCTGCAGGATTGGGCATGTAAAAAATTTTATATTTTTTAGGAAAAGATAGAGCATCAGGAGATGTGGTGCAAAAACTACAATCCATTAACTCTATTTTATCAAGAAATCGTCTTTTATTTTTTTTCCAACCTTCATTCATTTTATCTAAAAACCATTGTGTAATTTTAATTGATGGATAATTTTTTTTTATAAACTTTAATGTAGATAAACTGACCAAGTCAGCATGACCAAGAATAATTAAATCAGGAAGATAATTGGCAATCGTGTCAATAATTTTTGAGTTAAGTTTTTTTGAACCATCAAAATCTTTAAGTGATCTATGATAACTCACTATATCTCTATCACTTATTGTTAAAACTGAATGATTTGATCGAACTAGTCCATTATTTATTCTTCTACCAGTATTATAAAATAATCTACCATTATGGCGTTCATTAAAGTTTGTAATATGAAGTATCTTTAATTTTTTATTCTTTTTAATAAAATATTTTATTGATAGTCTTTCTCTAGTATCATCTATTAGTTTTGATACAAATTTATTAGTAAGATAAAAATTCTTAATTGAATTTATTTGTAAATTATTCCTTAGTTTTTCATCAATAATTAATTTTTTAATTAAGATATACAGATTAGTAGAATCAATTTTTCTTAAAATTAACGCATCCGAAGTTGTTTCGGGTAATCCACCTCTACTACTAATGATTGTCGCACATCCATGGCTAGATGATTCAAGGCTTGTTCTTCCAAAAGGTTCATTCCATCTTGAACAAACAACAGATATGGAGGTTTTTTTTAAAATTTTAAGAACATTTTTATGGTTTTGAAAACCATTAAGGTTAAAACGATTATGTTTGAAATAAATTTTTTCTCGAGATTCATCACCTACAACTTCCACATTCCAATTTGGAAATTCATTTAATATTTTGATAGCTGCTTCACCAAAGATATCGTACCCTTTTGCAGAGTTTAATTTTCCAATAAAAGTTATAATATTTTGTTTTTTTTTTAAATCTATCTTAGGTTTTATTGTTGACTGATAGATAACAGTTAATTTTTGAACTTTAATATAAACTTTTGGCAAATTAAATAAGAACTGTTTTTTAGTCCATTCACTATTAAATATAATTTGATCAAGATTTTCGATCAAAAACAATCTTTGTTTAATTGATTTGGATCCATTCATTTCAAGAGGATTATTATGAAAGTATAAAATTTTTTTAGATTTTTTAATTTTTAGAATTTTTTTTACGTAATTGGGTCTATTATGTATTTCTATTATATCTGAATTAATCACACTTCTTTTTTTTATAAAATTATTAACATAAAAATTACTGCTACTCTCAAGTAATTTTTTTTTATTTAATGATAAATTAATATAATTTTTTAATAAATCTTTTTTAAAATCAGTATTTCCATATACATTTGTTGTTTTTTTATATTTACTTTTTAAAACAGTATCATTTATAAATATAGAAACTGCACCTGCATATTCAGATGAAAAATTTTCTTTATAAGGGAGTAATATTGATATTTTCATTATAGAGATTTTTTTAATAATTCTTTTCTTAAATTCTTATTATTTTTAAGTTTATACTCAAATGACATAGCTTCCTTTTTATCTCTAAATTTTTTACTATAAATTAAAATCCATTTATATCCCTTTGTGGCTTTAGCACCATTATTAGAATTGTGTTTATTCAGTCTTAGCTCTAAATTATTTGTATAACCAACGTAAGTCTTTTTATAACCTGCTGAAATAGATTTGAGCATATATGTGTAATATAACATATTTATGGCGGTCCCTGGGGGAATCGAACCCCCCTTTGCAGGATGAAAACCAGCTGTCCTAACCGATAGACGAAGGGACCATGAGGTGATCTTTTATTTTAAAAGTCATTATTTATCAAGTGTAATTAAGTTATAGGATAAGGTCTCTAATAGTTAATTGAAGAGTTTTTTTATTATTCCAGATATTCTCTCCGATTTGGCCTATTACATTAATGTTATTTTTATAACTCATTAAGTGTTCACCAATCATAGTATTAATAGTATTAAACGATATTGATTTAATTGAAAATCCTGTTTTTGATTTTAATATTACAGATATATGCTTGTTATTTAGAACTATTGGTTTAATTATTTTTAGATCTCTTAGCATGAATGTGGGTACTGAGTTTCCTGTACCAAAAGGTTCTAATTTTTTTATATCATCATAAAAATCTTGATTAAATGCTAATGGCGAAACTTCTGATTCATATGAAAATATATTATTATTTACAGTATTAGATTTTAAAAAATCCTCTAATATATAATTTTCAAAATCTTTAAGATTTGCTTTATTTAGCGTAAATCCTGCAGCCATATTATGACCACCACCATTTATAATTATATCTTTATCTAGTAAATTTTTAATTATGCGACCAATATTATAATTATAAACTGATCTTGCAGATCCTTTTAATAATTCATTAGATGCTGTAATAACAATGGAGGGTTTATTAAAGTAATCTTTTAATCTTGCTGCAATAATTCCAATTAAACCTTCGTTTATATTTGGATTATAATAAATTATTACTTCTTTATTTTCTTTTTCAATTTTTTTAAAATCAATTTCATTTAATAGCAAATTTTCTATTTCTTTTCTTTTATTATTCAATTTAATTAAATAAGTAGACCTATCTTTGATAACCTGATCGTTATTAGAAGATAATAATTCCGTAGCATATTGTGACTTACCCAACCTACCACCAGCGTTTAATATAGGGCCAATTAAATAGCCTAAATCATTAATATTAATTTTATTTTTTTTTTCATTTAAGTCAAACAAAGTACTTAGTGGTAAATTTTTTGTTATATCAAAATTTTTAAGGGCATTTAATGCAATTAATCTATTAAGTTTTCTTAAAGGCATAACATCACATACTGTAGCCAACAAAACATATATCAAATAATCAGATATATTTATTTTAGTTTTGATTTTTTTAATCAATAAATCTAAAAAAAAATATGTAAGTGTAGTTGCACACAAATAGTCATATTCTTTATAACTATTATCTTTTTTTGGGTTTATAATTGAATTTGCATTTGGAAAAGGCTTATTAATTTCGTGATGATCAATGATTAAAGATTTTATTTCATTCTCATTTAAAAAATCTATTGCTTCATTAGATGTTGAGCCACAATCCACCATAATAATTAATTTAGGCTTTTCTAAGATCAGTTTTTGGAATAGTTTTTTGGTAGCTCCATAACCATCTTTTTCTCTATCAGGTATATAGTAAAAAAATGGATGATTTATATCTTCAAAAAATTTAACAAATAAAGATGTAGCTGCAGAGCCATCAACGTCATAATCACCTAAAATGCATATTTTTTCATTATTATTGATGGAATTTACAACAAGGTTAATAGATTGACTGAAATCTTTATTATTTAAAAAAACATTGTTTAAATCTAAATCTGTATTGATTGTTGCTATTTCATCATTATCAAATTTTCTTGAAATAATTAATCTAGATAAAATTTCACTAAAATCATGTTCTTGTTTTAATTTATCAACAATATTCTGATTAATTTTTTTTTGTTCCCACTTCTTACCTGAAACAGAAATCATTCTTCGATAAGGTTTGTTCTTTTTACCGTTTCTTTAAATTTTAAACTTTTGTGTGTAACCAATGTTTCGGTTGTATATTTGTTATTATCAACTTTTACACCAGCTAACATCTCACTTGTAGTAATTCCTGTTGAACAAAATATAGAGTCTCCTTTTATAATTTCAATTAATTCGTATTTTTTATTTAAATCAGTTATTCCCATTTTGTTTGCATCTTTAATATCCTTGTCGTTATCAAATATAAATCTCCCTTGAAAATGGCAGTCAAAAGCATCAAGGGCTGATGCTGCCAACACTCCTTCTGGACCACCGCCAATACCCAAAAATATATCAATATTATATTTTGGATTTGTCACATACAATGCACCAAGAACATCACCATCAGTAATTAATTTAATATTTATATTTAGTTGCTTTAATTCATCAATTATTTTTTTGTGTCTTGGTCTATCCAATATACAGGCTGTCAGTGATGAGATGTCTTTGTTTAAGAAATCTGCAAGATTTGTAAGGTTTTTCTTTAACGGAAAATCTAGATCAACCAATCCTTTTTCAATTGGTCCAGTTGCAATTTTATCCATATAAGTTTCTGGTGCATTAAAAAGATTTCCTTTTTCAGCAATTGCAATAACAGATGTTGCTCCAGGTAAATTATTTGCTGCAAAATTTGTTCCTTCTAAAGGATCAACAGCAATATCAAAATAAGGTCCATCCTTATTTCCAAGTTTTTCACCTGTATAAAGCATTGGTGCCTCATCAAGTGAACCTTCACCAATAACAACTTCACCATTCATATCAATTTTATTTAATTCTGATCGCATTGCATCAACAGCCGCTTGATCTGCTGCAATCTTATCTTTTTTTCCAACTAAATATGACGAGGCAAGTGCTGCTTTTTCAGAAACTTTTAAAATTTGATCAACATATTTTTTATCGATAGCCATTAATCTTTTTGAGTAATCGATTCAGTAGCATTGATCTTGGATTCAAATTCTTTTAACCTTTTATAAACACTGGCGAGTTCTATGATAGTAGGCCATGATCTAAAGATATATTGCATAGACCCTTCTACTCTACCAAAAGCTCTTATAATTTGCTGCATTACCCCTAATGTCACAACGCCTGCTACTATTGCTGGAGCTAAAAAAACATAGGCTGAGAGAACATTCGCTTGAAGATAAGTTATACGACCCAAATTAAAATAAAAATATCTTAGATAAGATTTAAAATGAATTTTTCTTACATCGTTAAATAATTCATCTAAATTCTTTGGTCTTATTGTTATATTATCTTCAGCTATAACAAGTAATTTTCTATAAGAGGCTTCATTTTTTTGAAGATCGTATTCTACTCCAACTAATCTTAAAATTGAACCTAATACAATTAAGAAAAGGGTTCCACCTACAGTCCATATAAATGCACCTGTCACTAAACCATAATTCCAATCCCCAAAGAATAAAATAGGTATTCCAACACTTAAACCAAATAATATAGGTGTGAACTCAACAAGCATCATTATTGCTTCTATAAAACTTGTACCAAGTCCTTCCATAATTCTTGAAAACTTTATTGTGTCTTCTTGAACCCTTTGTGAAGCACCTTCAATAGTTCGGGCCTTATCATAGACACTGTGATACCAATCAATCATGGCAGTTCTCCATCTAAATAAATAATGTGAGGTAAAGAAAGCTACAACCGTAGCCAAAGCCACATAAATACCTGCTAATGTAATAAATGATAATAAGCTTGCCCAGTACTCTCCAATTGTGATTGAGTTAGGGGCTGCTAGAGCTTTTTGTATCATGTCATAGAACTGACCAAACCATTCATTTATTTTAACATCAATTTGTACCTGAACCCAAAGCGATGAAAGAATAATAAATGAACCAACCCATGACCATAATCGCCATTCTTTTTGAGTGAAAAATTTAAACATTATTATTTTAAAAAATTATCTGCGTAAGATTTTTTAACAGTTTTTCTTTTTTGAGGTTCAATGATTTCAAAGTCAATTTTATTTTTTTTTGCATATTCTATTGCTAATTCTTTAGAGGAAAATTCTAAATTTAATTCTGAAAGAGTATTAGAGTTAGTTTCCCAACCCATTAAAGGGTTAATTCCTGTATCTTCAGTTTTAAATTCAATTAACCATTTGTCTGATTTACCTAAACCAGACTGCATTGAATTTTTAGTGGGTATATAAATCTTTGCTTTTTTCATAAAATGGTCGGGGCGGCAGGATTTGAACCTGCGACCCTCTGGTCCCAAACCAGATGCGCTACCAGGCTGCGCTACGCCCCGATTGAGGTACTAATACATTAGATATTGATAATTTCAAAGAATAAAGAACATCAAAAACAAGGCTTTTTTACAAGAATCAGATATACATCATTTATGATCATCACTTGCAATAATTGTAATAAAAAATTCGATGTAGACTCAAGTTTAATTCCCGACATGGGTCGTTTATTACAGTGTGCTAGCTGTGATCATAAATGGTTTTTTAAAAAAGTAGCTCCTGAAAACACAGTAAGTCCAACTAATGAAGATATTAGTAATGATAATGTTAATATTTTTGAACAAAATAATTCACCGATCAATGATGTAGAAAGTGTATCAGACACATCTAATGACGAAGTAGAAGTTAACTTAGAAGAAAAAACTAAAGAAAAAATTGAGATAAATAATGGTGAAAGCACACAAGTAAATACACAGCCAAAAAAACAAAAAAATTTTAAAATATTAAATATTTTTGTTGTATCAATTATTTCATTCGTAGCTTTTATAATTATTGTGGACACGTTTAAATATCCTATTGGGAAAATTGTCCCAAATGTCGAATTTATACTTTATAATTTGTATGAAAGTATTAAAGATATCTCATTATTTATTAGAGATTTAATATAAAATTATGATCAAAAATCTTTCAAAACCTTTTAAATGGTTTTTTCAATTAGAAGCGGCAAGTGGTCTTGTATTGTTAATTGCAGCAATTATTGCTCTGGTAATAAGCAATTCTAGTTTAAGTAATTTATATTTTGATACATTAAACCAATACCTATTTATAGGTATTAATGATTTCGGTTTAAAACTTTCGGTACATCACTGGATTAATGACTTGTTAATGGCAATTTTCTTTTTCTTCGTAACACTAGAAATAAAACGAGAATTTATTCAAGGTGAGCTTTCTAATTTAAAAAAAGCATTGCTGCCAATTATAGGAGCTGTTGGGGGAATGGTGGTCCCTGCTCTAGTCTATGTTTTTATAAACCTTGGTAATTCTGAAACATTGAATGGTTGGGCAATTCCATCTGCTACAGACATAGCGTTTTCTTTGGGAATTTTGTCCTTACTTGGTTCAAGAGTTCCAATTTCTTTAAAAGTTTTTTTAACGGCTCTTGCTATAATCGATGATCTTGGTGCAATATTAATTATAGCTTTTTTCTACTCAGGTGACTTAAGCATAAGTTATTTAAGTTTAATCTTAATTTCATATATTTTACTACTTACTTTAAATAAATTTGGTGTTAAAAAGTTTATTCCCTATTTAATAATTGGTGCCTTCATGTGGTTTTTCACATATAAGTCTGGAATTCACGCAACAATAGCAGGTGTTCTTTTAGCTTCAACCATACCTCACAGAATTAAAGAAAAAGATTTCTCTTTATTAATTAAATTAGAACATGCAATCAGTCCATATGTTGCTTTTATAATAATGCCTATATTTGCATTTGCTAATGCTGGCGTATCTTTAGAGGGGCTATCATTAACTTCATTATTAGAACCTGTTCCATTAGGTATTCTTTTAGGGTTATTTGTTGGTAAACAAGTTGGGGTTATGGTTGTTTCTTTCATTGCTGTTAAATTTGGTGTAGCTCAAATGCCAGATAAATCTAGCTGGTTAAGCTTATACGGAGTTTCAATTTTAACTGGGGTTGGTTTTACTATGAGTTTGTTTGTTGGAAACTTAGCTTTTGCCGAAAATATTCAGTATATTGATGGAGTAAAAATTGGTGTTCTTGCTGGATCTTTACTGTCTACTGTATTTGGATATTTTATATTATTGTATGCCTCTAAAAAATAAGTCATGGTTTATAAAAATAATTTATTAATTCTATTAATCCTATCTATGTTTACATTTTTTGAAAAAGTTGATGCTAAATACGAAAAGCTATTTTTTGATCATTCGATAAAAAATATAAATAATGAAACTATTGATTTAAATCAATACAAAGGAAAAACTATACTTTTGGTAAATGTTGCTAGTAAGTGTGGATTTACTAAGCAATATACAGGTCTGCAAGAACTTTATGAAAAGTATAAAGACAGAGGCTTCTATGTAATTGGCGTTCCATCAAATCAATTTGGTGGTCAAGAACCAGGCACTAATTCAGAAATTAAAGATTTTTGTGAAACTAATTTTAATATTACTTTTCCAATAACAGACAAAACTGATGTTAAAGGTAATAATGCCCATGACTTATATAAATGGGCAAAAAAAAATTATGGTAATTCAACTGTTCCTAAGTGGAATTTTCATAAAATATTGATTAATAAAGAAGGAAAAATACAGGACACGTTCAATTCTTTTATTACACCAATGTCAGATAAGATAACAAAACAAATAGATTTAATTCTTTAAACTAACAGTCAAACCATCAAAACCAGGAATAATATTTTTGGGTAATTTTTTCTTAAGTTTTGCATAATCTAAATCGCTATGCATATTTGTTAATATAGTTTTTTTAGGAGTAAGGATTTTAACTATTTCTAAAACTTGATCTAAATTGAAATGAGCTGAATGATTACGGTACCACAGACAATCAATAATTAGATATTCTAAATTTTTTAATTTTTTGTAATCTTTTTTAAAGAATAGACTAATATCACTTGCATAGGCTAATTTATTGTTAATTAAATAGCAAATACTTTTAATCTTACCATGTTGAACAGGTATTGATTCAATTTTAATTTTTTTATCTTTAATTATAAATTCATGTTTTTTTTTAAGGCTATTAATATTTAAAGTTGATGGATAACCAAAAGATGATTTAAAACAATATTTAAAAGTTGAAAGCAAATATTTCTTAGTATTAATGTCCGCATAGACTGGAATTTGTTTCTTGTTTATCAAAAAAAATGGGCGCAAGTCATTAATACCATGTGTCTGGTCAGCATGAAGATGTGTATAAAAAACTTTACTAATAGATTTAATTTTATTTTTTAGAAGTTGAGACCTCAAATCTGGCGATGTATCTATTAGAATATTTTGATCATTAAATTTAATTAGAGCAGAACACCTTGTTCTAAAATTCTTTTTATTTTTTAAATCACAATCTCCAGAATATCCATCTGCTCTAGGTACACCCATTGAGCTACCACTACCCAAAATAACAAATTTAAGAGACATTATAGATTAAAAAGTTTATTAAAATTTTGAGTAGTTAAATCTGACATTTCTTGATTAGTTTTTTCTTTTAAAATAGATAATTTTTCTAAAGTATATTTAATAAAACTTGGTTCATTTTTTTTCCCTCTCATTGGTATGGGCGCTAAAAATGGACTATCTGTTTCAACAAGCAGTTTATTTAAGGGAATACTTTTAAAAGTTTTCTGAAGCTCTAAACTATTTTTAAAAGTAATTATTCCACTTGCTGAAAAAAAAGCATTTAATTCTATTAATTTATTTGCAAAATTTAACGAACCAGTAAAACAGTGCATCAAAATTTTAAGTTTTTCTGATTTATATGATTTTAAAATTTCATATGTTTCACTCTCTGCATTTCTAGAATGTATGATAATAGGCATATTAAGCTCTATAGAAGCCTCTATATGAGCTTTAAAGCTATCGATTTGTCTTTCTTTATTGCTATGATTATAAAAAAAATCTAAGCCTGTTTCACCAATACCAATAATTCGCTCATTTTGATTTACTTGACTTGTTATATAATTTTTATCAATTAAATGACTTTTCTCAGTCTCGTGAGGGTGAATACCAAAAGTTCCGAAAATCATTGGGTCGGTTATAATAATTTTTTTGATCCTATCAAAACTTTCAGGTGTAGTGCATATGGTTAATAATTTTGAGATACCAGCTTCTTTAGATCTTTTTATAACTTCATTTAAATTTTCAAGTAAAGGTTCATGATCTAAATGACAATGAGAATCAATCATGTTTTTTTTCAATTTTTTTAAACAAAATATCTATTTTGTTGATAGGTTTACCAGATATTAGATAGTCATGTTTTGCAATAGATTCCAAATTAATCGCATCAATATTTAAATTAAAAATCTTTAAGGCTTTTTCTATTGAGCTTGGAATTATTGGATAAAGCATAAATGAAATTTTTCTAATCATTTCTAAAGATGTATAGACAATGGTATTTAATCTATCTTTATCATCTTTTTTTTTCCAAGGCTCTTGATCGTTAAAATACTTATTTGCTTCAAATAAAGCGCTAACAATGAAATTAATATAATAATTAATATTTTGATTATCAATTTCAGTTCTTATTAGATCTAAATTATCAGTAAATTTATTTAGCATCACTAAATCTTCATCATTAAATTTTGTATTATCTGGTACTAATGAAGAGCAATTCTTCTCAGCAAATGCAGTCACTCTTTGACATAAATTACCATAATTATTAGCCAAATCACTATTGATACAATCCTCTAATCTATCTTGAGAAATATTACCATCATTTCCAAATGAAACTTCTTTAATCAAATAATATCTTAATGGGTCAAGTCCATAAATTTCAATAATATCTAATGGATCAAGAATATTTCCTTTTGATTTTGACATCTTTTCATCACCAGATAAAATCCAGCCATGACCATATACTTTCTTAGGTAAAGGTATTTTTGCAGCCATTAAAAATGCTGGCCAATATACAGAATGAAATCTTAATATATCTTTACCTATTAAATGAACAGATGCAGGCCAAAATTTTTTAAACAGTTCATCATTTGTATCTGGGTAGTTTAAAGCACTTAAATAATTTGTTAGAGCATCAAGCCAAACATAAATCACATGATCTTGACTATTAGGAACCTTGATGCCCCAAGAGAATGCTTTACGGCTTATGGATAAGTCTTTTAACCCACCTTTTACAAAACTAATTACTTCATTTTTTCTGGATTTTGGTGAAATAAAGTCTGGATTTTTTTCATAATATTTTAGTAGTTCATCTTGCCACTTAGATAATCTAAAAAAATAAGACTCTTCCTCTATCCATTCAACCGAAGAACCAGATGAAATGGCAATTTTAACGTTTTCTTTTTCACTAATTTCTTCATCACTGTAATAAGCTTCATCAGAAACAGAATACCAACCAGAATATTTTGATAAATAAATATCGTCATTTTTTTCAAGTTCATTCCACAGATGTTGAACTGTTTTTTTGTGTCTTTCTTCAGTAGTTCTAATGAAATCAGTATTAGATAAATTTAATGTTTTTGAAAGATCTCTAAACGTTTGACTAATTTCATCACAAAAAGTTTGAGGATCAATTTTTTTTCTCTCTGCTGCTCGTTGTATTTTTAAACCATGCTCATCCGTACCTGTTAAAAAATGAACATTGAACCCATCTATACGTTTAAATCTTGCAAAAAAATCAGCAACAATACTTGAGTATGCATGACCCATATGGGGTCTCGCTGAAGGATAATAAATTGGTGTAGTTATATAGTAATTTTTATCCATTTATAACAATTTTGATTTAAATTCTAAAAATAAACTTTCTTCGTCTAGATTAAATTTTTCTGTATTATAAATTTTTTTTATAAATTTTTGATAAAAATTAATTAATGTAACCTTTGAATTGGTTATCAGATATTTTTTCAAAAAGAATAGCTCGATTAAATTTATTAATAAAATTTTGACAGGTTTATTTTTCTTATAATAATTATTATCTATTATCGAACTTATAAAACTTGAAATAGTGTGATCCTTTAAATTAATAGATTTTTCTTCTGCAAAATTAAACAAACTAATAATTTCACCGGGTGAATTATAAAAACTTAGTAAGTCATAATTAATAAAATCAAGTACATTTTTATCCAGTATTAAATTTGAAATACTTAAGGACTCATTAAATGTAAAATTAATCTTGAATGTTAAACATCTTGATTTTAGTGTGGGTAGTATATTTTTTTCACTATTATTTATTAAGATAAAAAAAACATTTTCATTTGGTTCTTCAATAATTTTAAGTAATGCGTTGACAGAATTCTTATTTAGATTTTCAACATTATCTATTAAAATAAATCTTGCCATATTATTAAATGTTGATTTATTTGTGTAACTAATCATTTCACGTATTTGACCTACATCAATGCTTTTTTTTTCTGTTAATAAATCTATTAAATAGAAATTTGGATGGGAGTTATTTTGCAAAAGTTTATAAGATTTATTGTCCTTATGGATGCAAAAATTTTCTAAATTATATTTATAATCCTCATTTTCGGATAAAATATAGTTGATTAAATGATAGGCTAATGTTGATTTTCCTAATCCTTTTTTTCCAGACAGTAAAATTTTATTAGGCAATTTTTTGTGCTTATATAGTCCACTTAATTCATGAAAAAAATTTTCCATACCATAAATTTTAGTGTTCTCAGATGGTTTTAAATTCATAAATCTAAATTAAGTCTTTAATTTTATTTAATATTATATTTTCATTAAGATCTATATCTAGATTTGAATTTATTCTAATATATTTTTTAGGATTTTTTTTTAATATCTTTATAAAACCATTTTGTACTTTTTCATAAAATTTACTGTTAAATTTATCATATCTGTTAAGCTTTTTTCTTAGTTTAAGCCTTTTTTTCATATTTGATAAATTTACTGTATTTAAAAAAGTAAAATCAATTTTAATATTTTTTAAAAGATGATTGTTAATATTTTGTATAAACTTGAGGTTTACACCCATACCATAATGTTGGTAGGCAATAGTTGAATCTGAAAATCTATCTATTAATATTATTTTTTTACCAACATTTTTTCTTATAATTTCTATATTTTCACTTCTTGCCGAAAGATAAAGCAGTAAATCAGTTTCTTTATTAAATGTAGATTTATTATTAAGAATAAGATTTCTTATTTTTTCTGAATTTGCACTGCCACCAGGTTCTCTAATTTGAATAAATTTAATTTTTTTACGTGTTAAGTAGTTAGCAACATTTTTAATATGATGAGATTTGCCTGTCCCCTCTATACCTTCAAATACAATTATTGGTTTTTTAGACATCACCCCAAATTAAAAAATTAATTGATTTCATTAACCGTGAAAAAACATTTAATTTCTTAACATCTTCATAAGCAAGTAGATCATATTCTTCGATAAGTTCACCATCAAAGATTAGCTTTAATTTTCCTAAGATATCATCTTTTTTAATAGGTGCTTGAATTGGACCATTATAATTCAATGATACCTTCAATAGTCTTTTTTTTGCTTTAGGAATAGTTTTGTAGATATCATTTTTTATATAAGTTTTAACAGTATCTTTTTTACCCAACCAAACATCAATGTCTTCTATTGGTGTGTTTGCTTTTGTAATTTCAACCAGGTCAAAATTAGTTAAACCCCATGTTAAAAGTTTGGCACTTTCACGAGATCTATCATTTTTAGTATTAAAGCCACTACCTACAGCTATTAGTCGTCTTCCATTTCTTTCAACAGATGATGCTAGTGAGTATTTTTCAACTGCTAAATAACCAGTTTTAATTCCATCTGCCCCAAGGCTTTTATATAATAACGGATTTCTATTACCTTGAGTAATGGGGTCACCCCCTGTTCTATTCCAAGTAAATTCTTTTTCTGCAAAATACTTATATTCTTCAGGAAACTCTTTAATAAGATAATTAGACATAAGCATAATATCTCTTACAGTTGATAGGTTTTCAGTATCATTAATGCCTGATGAATTAGCAAAATTAGTATTATTCATTCCTATTTCTTTAGCTTTAGCCGTCATCATCACTGCAAATTCATCTTCTGTTCCAGCAATACCTTCAGCTAACGCAACACAAGCATCATTACCAGATGCAATAATTATTCCCTTAAGTAAATTTTCCACACTAACTTCATCACCAACCATTATAAACATTGAAGAATAGCCAGCTGATGAAAGTCTCCAGGCATTCTCTGATACTAAAAATTTTTCATCTAAACTTAGATCACCGCTTCTAATTAAATCAAACGCAATAATGGCTGTCATAATTTTTGTCATTGATGCAGGATAAATTGATTTATCGGCATCTTTTTCAAATAATATTTCACCAGAAAGATAATCTTGTAATATTGCTGTTCTAGCCTTTACATCAAATGCTGCATTAGCATTAGTTGTTAGTAAGAGGGTCAATAAAATCGTTATAAGTCTTGATTTAATCATTTTTTATAATCTCAATATTTTCAAATTCAAGTATGCTTATATCATTAAATGATTTTTGTAGAGAGTTAATGTTATTAAAAGGACCTGCATATACTCTATATTTTTTTTCATTAATTTTTTTGATTTTGACATTTTTAATCATGGTTTCTTTTACGATTCTATCAACTAGCAATGATGCTGTATCATTGAAATAAAAATCAGCTATTTTTATTTCATAAGAAAATTTTTTACTTAGTTCATTTTTAGTGTATTTTTGTTTAGTATTAAGATCACTAATATTAATATTGTTAACTGGTGCTTTGTTTGCAACTTTTTTTTCTTCTTCAAACGTCTTTGCTCTTTTTGCAACAAATATTGCATCTTCAAGGACTTCTAAAATCTCTACATAAGGTTCATTTTCATTCAAACCAATTTCATCTGCTATTCTCAATGATAATACTCCATTGTTAAAAAAAGGATAATCAGCATTACTACCAACAGTACCTATAATTGATTTGTTATTTAAAATATTAGTAATTTTAACAATTGTATTTTTTTTTAAATTTTTTTGAAAAATAACTAAGCTTCGTTCATCAATTTTTTTGGAAATAACCTTATCATAATAAAGTTTATCATTATATATAAGACTAAATCCTTTATTTATAAATGGATTTTCTAATGAATTAAGATTTTTATTTTTGGTTGTGGTTGTTGCTGTACAGTTATTTAATAAAATTAAACAGCATAAAATTAATAGTTTTTTATAAAGCATTTTCAAACTTTTCTTTTAATGTGCATACTGCGAGACTGAATCTTAAAGATCTATTCCATTGTAGTATTTTTTCATAATTATCAAAAACTATGTAGGCTGGATCTAAGTTTTGTGCATCTGGTATTATATCTTTGTCTGGCGTTATTATTGATGCAATCAAATTTTCATTAATAGAATTAAAACTATCTTCATTAATTATATATTTCTTTAAAAGCTTAAATTTAATTTTATGGTGAAGTTTTTTTGCAGATATATTTAATATATTGTTAGGTATATTTTCTTTTAATTTGACTTTAATGAAACAAGGTTGGTTTTTTTTCCATCCTATTTTATTTATGTAGTTAGCTGCAGATGCAAATGAATCTTTAGTTGATTTAAGCTCAATAATGTTATTTTTATCATAGTCTATTGCATAGTTGTCTATTGTAGATGGCATAAATTGAAAAAAACCAAAGGCACCTGCCCATGACCCATATAAAATGTTATGGTTTATTTTCCCCTCATCTATTAATTGAAGAATAGTAATTAATTCTTTGGTAAAGAAATCAGATCTACGTTGATCATAACTTAAAGTTGCAAGTGATGATAATATATCCATTTTTCCAACATAAGTTCCAAAATTAGTCTCTATTCCCATTAATGCTAAAAGCAACTCTTTCTCAACAGAAAATTTATTGTCGACAGAATTTATGAAATCTTTATTTAATTCATAAAGTTTAATGCCCGCACTTACTTTTTGTTTAGAGGTTCTTTTGGATATGTAAGTTTTGGTATCTTCATAAAACTCAGGCTGAAAACGGTCATATTTTATTACATCAGGTAAAAACACAACATCAGACATTGCTAAATTGAATGTCTTTTCTGAGATTTTTTTTTCTAAAGCATAAGCTTTGAAATTAACCAACCACTCCTTAAATTCTTTTTCATTGGCATATAGTGTTCCGTGAATAAATGTGAAAAATATAATTATAAAATATTTAATTATGTTCATATAAATCTTTTAAATAAATAATTACAGCAATCCATATTAAAATGAAACTTAATGATTTATCAAAAGAAAAAGCCTCATCATAATAAAAAAAGCCCAATAAAAATTGAAATGTTGGGGTTATGTAGAAAATCATTCCAGTGGGTCCAAGGCCACACAACTCAACACCTCTTACATATAGAAATAGAGGTATAACAGTCATTGGTCCAGCTAACATTAGTATAAACATCAATGAAGGCTCGTTAATACTAAAAAGATTTAAATTATTTTTAAAAAGTAAAAAAAAAGCAAATAACGCAAATGGTAATATAAAAAGACTTTCTATTAAAAGTCCAACATCGGTATCAACATTTACTTTTTTTCTAAGAAGATTATAAAAACCCCAACTTAGAGCTACAATTATTCCAACCCATGGTATTGAATGAAAACTTTTAAATAAAAGAAATGATATAGACAGCAAAACAAGAAGTATGGAAAGACATCTTCTTTTATTAATTTTTTCACCATAAAAGATATATCCCAGGAATACGCTTAAGATTGGCATAATAAAATAACCAAAGCTTGCATCGATAATTTTTTCAGTACCCACTGCATAAATCCAGGTTGCCCAATTTATAAAAATTAGTAAGCTTGAAAAAAATAAATAAATTATATTTCTTTTATTTTTTATAATTTCAAAAAAAATATCCCATTTAGAAAAATAAAAAGTAGTTATTATTAAAGCTACAGATGTCCACACACAACGATGGATCACTACCTCTATAGAGCCTGCAAATGAAATATATTTGAAGTAAATAACACCAATAACACCCCACCAAAAAGAACCTAGTGCAGTTAATCCTATACCTGTATTGAATTTTTGCTTTTCCACAGTAATAAATTTATACCTATTAAATGATTATCTGTTTAATTTATCAATTTTATTGTTGAATTAAAAATTTATAATAATAAAACGTTGCTAACGGAGAGATGGCAGAGCGGTTGAATGCACCGGTCTTGAAAACCGGCAAAGGGGCAACTCTTTCCTGAGTTCGAATCTCAGTCTCTCCGCCACTATTCACTTGCATAATTATAGTTTTGAAACATCTCTGTAACTTTGTTTAATTCAATTTGAATCGTTGGATTTTGACCTTGATTAAATTTATAAAGATTATCATCATCTAAGTCTAACAAATCACACAAAAGGGTTAGCTCTTGTTCATTAAACTGATCAATATATTTTTTAGTAAATGAACCTAACAATTTATCCATTTCTTTGGTGCCTCTATAGTTAGCTCTATAAGTTATTTTATTTTTTAAATCCTTTATATTAATGGTCATAATATTTAATATATTACAACTAATATGAAAAATAAGAATAATTATGATTATTTATTAGCTGATCTAACCAAATTAAATGGTGTGGGTAAAAAAACCATGGAAATTTTGAAGAAAAAAAAAGTAAATAATATTTTTGACTTGCTGTGGAGACTGCCTAAATCTTATACAGATAGAACACTTGTTAGTAAAATTTGCGATCTTCAAATAGGAGTAATCCAAACTATCAGAATTGTTCCATTAAAATATCAATTTCCAAGAGTTAGAAACTTACCCAATAGAGTTAATTGTATTGATGAAACTGGAAAGATTGATTGTATATTCTTTAATAGTCATGAAGGATATGTAAGAAAAATTTTACCACTAAATGAAGAAGTGACAATTAGTGGGAAGATAGGCAATTATAAAGGCCGATATCAAATAACGAATCCCACATATATTTCACAAGACAGTTCATTAATTGAAAATATTGATAATAAATACTCATTAACAGAAGGTATTACTGAAAAAACCTATAATAAAATTATTAATCAAATTTTAAAAAACTTACCTATTTTACCAGAGTGGCACGATAAAGATATTCTAAAAATTTTTAATAATGAAAGTTGGAATGAATCTATAATAAAATTACATGATCCAAAAAATATTGAAAATTATAAATCTGATTTTTATAAAAGACTTGCTTATGATGAAATATTAGCATCTTTTTTAGTTAATTCGGAAATTCGAAAAAAAATTAAGAAAATTAAAAAAATTTCTAAAAACTTCAGCGAAAAAGCTCATAAAAATATAGTTAATAAATTAAACTTTACACTTACCAATGATCAAAAAATTTCATTGGGTGATATTAATAAGGATCTAAATTCTAAAAGTAAAATGTTTAGACTTTTGCAAGGTGACGTTGGGAGTGGTAAAACTATTGTTGCATTGATTTCTTCGTTGAATGTCATTAATTCAGGGTTCCAAGTTGCATTAATGGCTCCTACTGAAATATTGGCAAGACAGCATTATACTTTAGCAAAAAAACTATTTCCTAAAGATATCAAAATTGAATTACTTTCTAGTAAGAGTGAAAATAGTGAAAAAAAGAGAATTATAAAAAACCTGGAAAACAATGAAATTCAAATGGTATTTGGCACACATGCAATTTTTCAAAAAAAAATTATTTTTGCAAACCTTGGTTATATTATAATTGATGAACAGCACAAATTCGGTGTTAGACAAAGAAAACTTTTATCAGATAAAGGGGGTGATAATTGTGATGTTCTTTTAATGTCAGCGACACCAATTCCGAGAACTCTAACTATGTCAGTTTATGGTGATATGGATGTTTCTATTATTAAAGAAAAACCAAGTAATAGAAAAGAAGTTAAAACTTATAGCAAATTAGAAAGTAAAATAGATGATGTTATCAACTTTGTAAAAAAAGAAATAAAAGAAGGAAACCAAATCTTCTGGGTGTGTCCTTTGATAGAAGAATCAAAAAAATTAGATCACCAATCATCAGTTACGAAATATAAATTTCTTAATGAAATTTTTCCAAATAAAGTTGCGCTACTACATGGAAAAATTGCAAATGAAGAGAAGGAAGAAATATTAAATAAATTTCTTAATAAAAAATATTCAATTTTAGTTTCGACAACAATTATAGAAGTTGGTATTGACTTTCCTAATGCTAATGTAATCATAATAGAAAATGCTAACAAATTTGGATTATCTCAGCTACATCAGTTAAGAGGAAGAGTTGGACGTGGAACAAAACAGGCAAGCTGTATATTGATGTTTAAGTCGAATTTAAGTGTGAATGCTAAAAAAAGAATTAATATTTTAAAAAACTCTAATGATGGTTTTGAAATTTCAGAAGAAGATATGAAGTTAAGAGGTTTTGGTGATTTACTTGGTTTTAAACAAAGTGGAATTAAAAATTTTAGGTTAGCAGACCCCATTCAAAATGAAGATTTATTTTTAATGGCAGAGAAACAAATTAAAAAGATAGAATTAGAAAATACTGATATCAAAAAATATAAAGCTTTACTCAAGTTATACGATCAAGCAGATATAATTAATGATATGGTTTAGCTTTTAGGCTTAGAAGTTCCAGCCGAGACTATAAATTTTGATGCTTCTTCAAATGTCATATCTAAATAGATCAAATCATCTTTTGGTATCATTAATAAAAAACCACTTGTTGGGTTAGGAGTTGTTGGAACAAAAACATTAACTAAGTTAATATTTATTTTTGCTTTAATTTCACCTGTATTTTCTTTCGTAGCAAAACCTACGGCCCAAGATCCTTTTCTTGGATACTCAACTAGTACAACACTTTTTTTATTGCCTTCTTGCGCCCGAAAGGAATCTGTCATTTGTCCAATGGCAGAATAGATTGTTCTTAATATTGGCATTCTTTTAAACAAATCATCAATTATTTGTAAAAATTTTTTACCGATAAAAGTTAAAGAAAGACCACCAACAACTGTAATAAAAATAATTGTTAAAATTATTTCAATACCAGGTATCGCATAAGGAAGATAAGTATTAGGATTTAGACCTGATGGTACTAATTTAGTAGAAAAATTAATTAAAAATTTGCTTAAATAAAGGGTAAAACCAATTGGAATTAAAACAATTACACCTGTAAAAAAATAGTTTCTTAATCTTAAAGCAAATGATTTTTTCTTCTTAATAGACATAAAAATTTAATGATAGCTAGAATAAATTACAAAAGATACAGCTATAACAAAAAGCACAACCAAGATTTTATTGTTTAAATTCATAAAAGTATATATTTATATGATTATCAAAATTTTAATAAAATGAATAGAAGAAAATTTTTAAATTATATTGGATGCGGATGTTCGGGCTTAATGCTCGGTGCTTGTTCTACGGCCCCAATAACAGACAGAAGACAATTGAAAATTATACCTGAATCAAAATTAAATGCTCAGGCAGCTCAAATTTTTGAAAAAGTTAAAGAAAAAGAAAAAATGAGTGATGACACTAAAACACTCAATGAAATTAAAGATATTGGAAAAAGAATGGAAGACGCTATATCTGAGTATTTTTATAGAGCAGGTCAAAATGATCCAACTGTTAATTTTGATTGGGAGTATATTTTAATAGATAATAAAAAAGTAAAAAATGCTTGGTGCATGCCAGGTGGTAAAATAGCTGTGTATACAGGAATACTTGATGTAACAAAAAATACAAACGGTCTTGCCTCAGTTATGGGTCATGAGATTGCACATGCTGTTGCTAAACATTCGGTTGAAAGAGCCAGTAGAAGTGCACTTTTACAAACTGGAACTTCTTTGATCGATATTTTTTCAGGTGGAAAGTTAGGGCAAATCAATCAAGCTACAGGCATGAACACCGTAGGTTTATTATCACAAATAGGAATAATGAATCCTTTCTCAAGGACTCAAGAAAGTGAAGCTGATTACCTGGGAATGATTTTTGCATCTTTATCTGGCTTTGATATAAGGGAAACTAAAAAGTTATGGGAAAGGATGAAGGCAGAAAATAAAGGCAAAGAACCACCTCAATTTATGAGCACCCACCCATCATCCTCAAAAAGAATAAAAGATTTATCAGAATGGGAAAATAGTGTCATATTAGACTATTCACCGATTACAATTAGCTAACATTTAAAAGATTATTTTAGTGGTGAGCCCTGATGGACTCGAACCATCGACCCATTCCTTAAAAGGGAATTGCTCTACCAACTGAGCTAAGGGCCCACATATAAATTATTAAAGTTGAGATTAATGTTTTTTTTTATTTAATTTTAAAAAAAAACTTTTGGTGAAGTCTTCTTTAAAATTTTTAAATTTCTTTACACTTAAAAATTTAAACAATAAAAAAATATCAAACTTAAATAATTTTTATTACCAAAAAACAATTATTTATTCCATAACATCGGAAATTGCAAATATTTAAATTACAACTTATCAATGTATTCATCATGAAATTTATCAAATGTACCTTTTTTAATATTTTCTCTAATAGAAGACATTAATTCTTGATAAAAGTTGATGTTATGTAAGGTTAAAAGTGTAGAACCTAAGATTTCGTTTGTATTGAAGAGATGATTTATATAGTTTTTTGAATACTTGTTAAGATTTAAATTTGAACAATTTGGATCAAGAGGTTCATTATCATTTTTATATTTATTATTTTTGATATTCACACGACCATTCCAAGTAAAAGCTAAACCAGTTCTTCCAGATCTCGTAGGCATTACACAGTCAAACATATCAACACCTCTCTTAACAGCTCCAAGAATATCGGCTGGCGTCCCCACACCCATTAAATATCTTGGTTTATCATCAGGCATAATATTTTTTAAATCATCTAAAACACTAAACATTTCATTTTGACTTTCTCCTACAGCAAGTCCACCAATAGCATATCCATCGAAGCCAATTTTAATTAAGTTATTAAGAGATTTTGTTCTTAGATCTTTGAATAGACCACCCTGGATTATTCCAAATAAAGCTTTATGTGGATTTAATCCAAAAGCTATTTTAGATCTTTCGGCCCAATATATGGATAGTTCCATGGATTTATTAATTACTTTATAGTCAGTAGTTTTCTTAGGACACTCATCCATAATCATAACAATATCAGAGTCTAAACCCTTTTGAACTCTTATGCTTTCTTCTGGACTTAATATAAATTTTTTACCATCTACATGAGAGTTAAATATTGCACCCTTTTCTCTGTCTACTTTGTTTAATTTAGAAAGAGACATAACTTGAAACCCACCAGAATCTGTAAGTATGGGAAGTTTGCAATTCATAAATTTATGTAGACCACCAGCAGAAATAATTCTATCAACACCTGGTCTGATCATTAAGTGATAGGTATTTGATAAAATTATTTCAGATCCTGTTTTAATAACATCGTCAATAAGACAAGCTTTTACAGTTGCCTGTGTTCCAACAGGCATAAAAGCAGGTGTTTGAATATTGCCTCTATGAGTTTCGATTACTCCAACTCTAGCAAATTTATTGCTTTCTATGACATTAAATTTGAAATTCTTTAACGCCATGAAATTTGTAAACTAAAATTATTTAAAGCTAATGATTTTATCTGGGTTAGAAACAGAACCGTTATTGTTTTGATCTCCTCTTTTGATTTTATCAACAAGATCCATACCTTCAATAACTTTACCAAATACCGTATATTGTCTATCTAAAAAAGACGCTTCTTTAAAACATATAAAAAATTGGCTGTTTGCACTATTTGGATCTTGTGATCTAGCCATAGATAGCGTTCCTCTTTCATGAGGTAAATCACTAAATTCCTCTTTAAGATCAGGTAAATCAGAGCCACCCATTCCAGCTCTTCTTAAATCAAATTGATCATTAGAAGAGTTACCAAACTGAACATCACCCGTTTGCGCCATAAAGCCATCAATCACTCTGTGAAATACAACACCATCGTATTTACCATCTTTTGCTAATTGCTTAATTCTTTTGACATGATTGGGTGCCACATCTTCAAAAAGTTCAATTTTAACGTCTCCATCTTTAAGCTTTAAAATCATAATATTCTCCTCTGCGATTGTGTTGTTGGTTAGTATAAAAAATAAAATTAAAAATTTTGTTATAAGTTTATTCATATTTTTCTTTTAAAGATTTTATTGTACTTTTTGTAGTAAATTTTTTGATATCGCCTTTTAGTCTAACTATTTCTTTAACAAATCTTGATGAAATGATTTGATTTTCAACATCAGACATTAAAAAAATTGTTTCTATATTATTGTTCAATTTTCTATTCATTCCAGCTAGTTGAAATTCATATTCGAAATCAGATACTGCTCTTAAACCTCTTAAAATAATATTAGATTTATATTTTTTGCATAAATCAGTTGTTAATGATGTAAATGAAATAACTTCAATCTTCTTTTTATCAAACTTTAAATCAACAAATAAGGCTTTTTTAATTAATTGTACTCTTTCAAGTGAATTGAAAAGATAATTTTTATTAGCACCATCAGAAGCAGCAATAATAACTTTATCAAATAATTTTAAAGCTTTATTTATAACATCAATATGACCAAAGGTAATTGGGTCAAATGTTCCAGGATATACGGCAACTTTTTTCATTACTCCAAGTTATCATCAATTTTTATTGCTGAAACAACTTTTTCATCACCAGATAATTTGATAATTCTTACACCTTGAGTATTTCTTCCCGCTGTTCTGATTTCTTTAACGGCAACTCTAATCACTCTACCTTTATTTGTTGAAATCATCACATCATCTCCCTCTATAACAGGAAATGACGAACATATACTGCCATTTCTAGGTGAGTTAACAATTCCAATTATGCCCTTACCACCTCTATTGGTAACTCTATATTCATTGTTTAAAGTTTTTTTGCCGTATCCATTTTCTGTAATTGATAAAACAAATCTTCCATCAGATTTAGTATCTTTTTTGATTTTTTCTTTATTTGTTATTGAAAGAGAAACAATCTCATCATTAGGAGATAGTTCTATACCCTTTATACCTTTGGAGGATCTACCTTTAAATATTCTTAGTTTCTTTGATTCAAATCTAATGCATTTACCATTTTTTGTACTTAGCATTACATCTTGATCATCTTTACAAATTTCAACTCCTACGATTTTATCATTGGGATCTAATTTTATTGCAATTTTTCCAGCTGAATTAATGGAAGAAAAGTCTTCTAGACTGTTTTTTCTAACCTTGCCCTTTGCAGTTGCAAAAACAATTTGAAGATTTTTCGTATCACTTTCTTCATCAGGGAATGGCATAATTGAACTGATTGATTGATGATTTTTTAAAGGCAAGATATTAAATAGAGATTTACCTTTTGATGTAGTTGATCCCTCAGGTATCTTCCAAGCTTTAATTTTGTAGACAAGTCCTTCTGTCGAAAAGAAAAGAACAGAAGTGTGTGTGTTAACTGATAAAGTTTGTACTACAGAATCTTCATCTCTCGTTGTGATCCCAGATTTACCCTTGCCACCTCTTTTTTGTTGTTTAACGCTGCTTAATGCTCCTCTTTTAATATATCCCTGAAGTGTAACTGTAATTATAACAGACTCTTTTTGAATAGTTTCTTCAATATCATAGTTTAAAATAGCATCTATAATTTTAGTTCTTCGTGGTACAGCAAATTTTTCTTTAATAGTTTTAAGCTCTTCACTTATCACGTTTAAAAGTTCTTTTTTGGAATTAATTATTTTCTTATATCCCTTAATTAAATCAGCTAATTTTTTAATTTCGACTTCTATTTCATTAATACCAAGGGCTGTAAGTTTTTGAAGTCTAAGTTCTAAAATAGCAATTACTTGTGGGTCAGATAATGAGTATAAATTTTTCTCCTTCTTATCTTCGACAAGTGAAATTAACTTTAAAGATTTATTAATTTTCCACTTAGTGTTTAATAATGATTTTTTAGCATCATCAGGAGTTTTTGAAGACCGTATAATTTTTATAATCTTATCTAAATTCTCAACAGATACAGATAACCCAATCAAAATATGAGCTCTGTCCTCTGCTTTTTTTAAGTCAAATTTAGTTTTCTTAATAACAACATCTTCACGAAACGTTAAAAAATTTGTTAAAAACTCTTTTAAATTACATATTTTAGGTTTGCCATCAACGATTGCTAAAGTATTAAAACCAAAAGAACTCTCTATCGAAGTATTTTTATAAAGTAATCGCTTAATAGTTTCTGGCTCAACACCATTTCTTAAATCAATTGCTACTCTAATCCCTTCTCTATTAGACTCATCCCTAATATCTTTTATTCCTTCAATTTTTTTCTCTCTAACCAGTTGGGCAATTCTTTCATTTAAAACTGATTTATTTACTTGATAAGGTACAGATGTAATAACTAGTCTTTCTCTACCATTTTTTTGTGCTTCAACACTTATTTCACCTCTAATTTTAAATGATCCACGACCAACATTATATCCTGCTTTAATAATTTCTTTACCAATGATGACACCACCTGTAGGAAAATCAGGACCTGGAATGTGTTTCATTAATTCTTTAATCTTAATATCTTTATTCTCAATTAAGGCTAATGTTCCATCAATGATTTCACCTAAATTATGTGGAGGTATGCTTGTTGCCATTCCAACTGCTATACCACCGGCTCCATTAACCAATAAATTAGGATATTGAGCGGGTAAAACTGATGGTTCTTTTTCTGTTTCATCGTAGTTACTCTTGTATTCGATGGTATCTTTTTCAATATCGTCTATTAAGTATTGTGAAACTTTAGCCAATCTAGTCTCGGTATATCTCATAGCCGCAGCTGGATCTCCATCAATAGATCCAAAGTTACCTTGGCCCTGAACAAGAGGTAAACTCATAGAAAAATCCTGAACCATTCTAACTAGAGCATCATAAACAGATTGATCTCCATGTGGGTGATATTTACCAATAACATCTCCAACTATTCTTGCAGATTTTCTAAATTGTTTTGACCAATCGTAACCACCTTTATACATGGCAAATAATATTCTTCTATGAACTGGTTTAAGTCCGTCCCTAACATCAGGAAGAGCCCTACTCACAATTACACTCATCGCATATGACAAATACGATGAACTCATCTCATCATGCATGGAGATAAGTTTAATATTTTTATCTTTAGGTATTTCTGTGTCTTTCATAGAAACTAAAATGGAATTTCGTCATCCATATCATTTGAAGTTTGTGGACTATCTTCAAAATTATTAGCAGGTCCTTGTGTGTTATCATTTTGGATTCCACCACCAGTATTTCCTCCACCTAACATTGTTAGTGAAGAGTTATATCCTTGAATTACAATTTCTGTAGAATATTTGTCTTGTCCAGATTGTTCATCTTTCCATTTTCTAGTAGCTATTTGTCCTTCAACATAAATTTGAGCTCCTTTTTTTAAATATTGCTGAACAACATTTACTAACCCATCATTGAATACAACTATTCGGTGCCACTCAGTCTTTTCTTTTTTTTCACCTGTTGTCTTGTCTTTCCATGATTGACTAGTTGCTAAACTCAATCTTGCAACGCTTTTGCCGTTTACCATTTGTTTAATTTCAGGGTCTGCGCCTAAACGCCCAATTAATAATACTTTATTTAAACTTCCAGCCATAATATTTTATAAGTGTTTATTTATTTATTTAGTTTTATATCACAATATAAACTCAATATTAATTTTATTAATTTAAAGCAACTAAAATTATGATCAAAAAGATAGTTATCAAGGGTGCAAAGGAGCATAATTTAAAGAATGTTTCTGTAGAAATACCCAAAGATCAATTTGTTGTTATTACTGGACTTTCCGGTTCTGGAAAATCTTCATTAGCATTTGACACTATCTATGCAGAAGGACAAAGAAGATATGTTGAAAGTTTATCTGCTTATGCTCGTCAATTTTTAGATAAAATGAAAAAACCTAACGTTGACCTTATTGAAGGATTGAGTCCAGCAATAGCTATTGAACAAAAAAATACATCAAAGAACCCAAGATCAACTGTTGCTACAGTTACAGAAATTTATGATTACATGCGAGTGCTCTATGCAAGAGCTGGTGTGCCCTATTCTCCATTTACTGGAAAGCCAATAACTTCACAAACAATTACACAGATTGTTGATTTAATAAAAAAACTTCCCAAAAAATCTACAATTTATATATATGCGCCAGTGGTCCGTGGCCGTAAAGGTGAATATAGAAAAGATATTTTAAGCTATAAAAGAAGAGGCTTTAGAAAAATTAAAATTGATGAGGTTCTTTATGACATAGATAAAGCACCTGAATTAGATAAAAAACTTAAGCATGATATATCTGTTTTAATTGACAGAATTGTTTTGAACTCAAATCTAGGAAATCGTTTAGCAGAAAGTATTGAAACAGCTGTAAATTTATCAAATGGTCTTGTATTTGTTGAGTACGAAGACGAAACTTTACCTCAAAAATTTAGAAAAATTGAAAAATTAATTTACTCGACAAAATTTGCATGTCCAGAAAGTGGTTTTACAATCGAAGAAATTGAACCAAGACTTTTTTCTTTTAATAGTCCATATGGGGCCTGTGCTGAATGTGAAGGTATTGGTATTAAATTAAATGTAGATCCAAATTTAGTAGTTCCTGATGAAAAAAAAAGTATAGCTGATGGTGCTATAGAACCGTGGGCTAAATCAACCACACTATATTATGCTCAAACATTAGCCTCTATTGCTAAGCACTATGGATTTTCTTTAGATGAAAAATGGAAAAAATTACCCAAAAAATTTAAAGATGTGATTTTATTTGGATCAGACGAAGAAGAAATAAAATTTGTCTATGATGATGGATATGAAAAATATTCTCATAAAAAAACTTTTGAAGGTGTCATAAACAATCTTGAAAGAAGATTTCTTGAATCTGACAGCGAGTGGAAGAGAGAAGCTATAGCGGAATATCAATCAGATTCTGCATGTGAAGGTTGTAATGGTAATAGACTAAAAGAGGAAGCTTTATGTGTTAAAATTGATAATCAAAATATAAGCGATGTTACAAAAAAATCTATTTTAGATGCTGCTAACTGGTTTAAGGGGTTGGAACAAAATCTTGATAAAAGACAATTTAAAATAGCAGAACATATTCTAAAAGAAATTAATGAGAGGTTAACGTTTCTTTTAAATGTTGGACTTGAGTATTTAACTTTATCAAGAGAGTCCGGGACTCTTTCTGGTGGAGAAGCACAAAGAATTAGGCTTGCTTCGCAAATTGGTTCAGGATTGACAGGAGTATTATATGTTCTTGACGAACCTTCTATAGGTTTGCACCAAAAAGATAATGTTAAACTAATTAATGCATTGAAAAGACTAAGAGATCTTGGAAACACAGTAATCGTTGTTGAGCATGACACTGAAACTATGGAAAATGCTGACCACATAATAGATTTAGGACCAGAAGCTGGTACTAACGGTGGTGAGATCATTGCACAAGGAACTTATAACGAGATACTTAAAAATAAAAATAGTATAACTGGTCAATACCTATCTCATAAAAAATATATAGAAATTCCGAGAACTAGAAGACTTGCTAAGAATGGTAGATTTGTAGAAATTAATGGAGCTAGTGGAAATAATTTGAATAACGTTAATCTTAAAATTCCAACAGGAAGCTTTACTTGCGTTACTGGAGTTTCTGGCAGTGGTAAATCTACATTGATATTGCAAACATTATATCATGCATTAAATTTAACCTTAAATAACAAAGCTAGAAAAGTTCCAAAAGCATTTAAAGGTTATAAGGGTGTTGAGCTTATAGATAAGATAATTGATATAGATCAATCACCAATTGGGAGAACACCAAGATCAAATCCAGCAACCTATACCGGAGCCTTTGGGCCTATCAGAGATTGGTTTACTGCACTACCTGAGTCAAAAACAAGAGGGTATAAACCTGGAAGATTTTCATTTAATGTTAAAGGTGGAAGATGTGAAGCTTGTGAAGGCGATGGCGTAATTACATACGAGATGCATTTCTTACCTGATGTTTATATACAATGTGATGAATGTAAGGGAACTAGGTATAATAGAGAAACTCTTGAAATAAAGTTTAAGGATAAAAGTATAGCCGATGTATTAAATATGTCTGTTGATGAAGGATGTGAATACTTTGAAAATATTTCAAATATAAAAACCAAACTATTAACATTAAAAAAAGTTGGGCTTGGTTATATAAAGATTGGACAACAGGCTACAACATTATCTGGTGGAGAAGCTCAGCGTATTAAGTTAGCCAAGGAACTATCGAAAAGATCTACAGGAAGAACTATGTATATTTTAGATGAACCAACTACTGGACTTCATCAGCATGATATTAAAAAATTATTAGAAATACTACATACGTTTGTGGCTCTAGGAAATACTGTTGTTGTTATTGAGCATAATTTAGATGTAATTAAAACAGCTGATTATATTGTTGATATGGGTCCTGAAGGTGGTGTCAAAGGGGGAAATATTATCGCAGAAGGCAAACCTGAGGATATTATAAAAATAAAAGGTAGTTATACTGGGGAATTCTTAAAACCTATGCTGGAAGAAAAATTTAAAAAGAAGTTAAAGATTTAAAAAATTAGTGTATAAGTGATTCTAATTATGGGTAATTTATTATCATCTCTTCCAAGGACAATTCATGCATCATTAGCTTTAGCAATTATCCTTTTTCTAGGATTATTTTATGGTAATGGTGGTTTTGATTTTGATACAATTTTTTGGAGCTGGTTAACAAGATTTATTCACGTAACGGTCGCTATTATGTGGATTGGACTTCTTTGGTATTTTAACTTTGTTCAAATTCCAAACATGCCTAAAATTCCTGACGAACAAAAACCTGCTATAGGTAAAGTTATTGCGCCAGCAGCTTTGTTTTATTTCAGATGGGCAGCTTTACTAACAGTATTGTCTGGATTAATTTTAGCTTATTTAAATGGTTATTTACATGATGCTATGACTTTAGGTGGTGGTGGAAAAAGTACAGCTATTGGTATTGGAATGTGGCTTGGCTTATACATGGCTTTTAATGTTTGGTTTATAATTTGGCCAAATCAAAAAAGAGCACTAGGTATTGTTGAGTGCGAACCTGATCTTAAAGCAAAATCAGCAAGGACAGCAATGTTGTTTTCAAGAACAAATACTCTTTTATCGTTACCAATGTTACTTACAATGGTAGCAGCTCAAAATCTTTATTAAATCTATTCCGTTTCTTCTTTTAGGATTGTTTTTTGGGACACTCTAAGTTTCACAAGTATAGGATTAGCTATATAAATTGAAGAATAAGTTCCAAATACTACACCCATTATCATAGCTAGTGAAAAACCTTTTAATATTTCTCCACCAAATAAATAAATTGAAACTAAAGCAAGCAATGTCGTGACTGATGTAATTATAGTTCTAGAAAGTGTTTCATTGATTGAGATATTTGTAAGTTCATAAATCTTGATATCAGAAAACTTTCTTAAATTTTCTCTAACTCTGTCATAAATGACAACGGTATCATTCATGGAATAACCAACTATAGTTAAAACGGCTGCAACTATTGATAGATTTATTTCCAAACTAAATAGTGAAAAAAGACCAAGTGTTATAATGACATCATGAAATAGGGCTAAAATAGCACCTAAGCTAAATTGCCATTCAAATCTTATCCATATGTAAAATAACATTGCAGCTAGAGATAGAGCGATTGCAATAATACCAGACTTTAATAATTCAGAACTAACTTTTGGACCTACATTTTCAACTCTTCTGAAATTAAAAGAACTCCCCAATGAAGATGTTAAATCTTTTTTAATAACTTCTATAGCATTTGCACTTGTATCTTTTTTTTCTATTTTGATTAAAAAATCATTTTCATTGCCAAATTTTTTAATATTAAAATCTCCTAATTTCATTTTGTTAAAAGATTGCCTTAAAGAAGTAACGTTAATATTTTTATCGTTAGACCTTAGTTCTATTAAAGTTCCACCTTTAAAATCTACACCAAAATTAAGTCCTTTAAAAAATAATAATAGAACAGATGCAACAACTAAACTTAAAGAGATTAGATTAAATAGTTTATAAAATTTATTAAAATTAATCATTATATTAGTTCAGTCTTTTCTTTATTTCTTACGACATAAAGGCCAGTAAGCATTCTTGCAATAAAATAAACTGAAAACAGTGTTGTAAAAATTCCTATAGCTAAAGTCACAGAGAAACCTTTAACAGGTCCAGAGCCCATAAAGAATAAGATTACTGCTGCAATTAATGTGGTTATGTTTGCGTCTATAATTGCAGTTTTTGATTTCACATAACCTGTATCAAAAGCTATAATATTATTTTTTTCTTTCTTGCATTCTTCTTTAATTCTTTCAAAAATTAACACGTTAGCGTCAACTGCCATACCAACCGTTAAAATGATACCTGCTATTCCAGGAAGTGTTAATGTTGCTTCAAATAAAGTTAAAATACCAACTAAAAAAAATAAGTTAATTAATAGTGTTATGTTAGCAATTAGACCAAAAATTCTATATTTAACAAACATAAAAATTATCACCAATAAGAAACCAATCATAAGGGCGATAACTCCTGCATTAATTGAATCTTGACCAAGGTCAGGTCCAACTGTTCTTTCTTCAATAATGTTAAGTGGTGCTGGTAACGCTCCTGATCTTAGAAGTAATGCCAAGTCTGTTGCAGATTGAAATGTGAAATTTCCACTGATCTGACCATTTCCACTTGCTATAGTATCCCTTATTACTGGAGCACTAACAATTTTACCATCTAGAACAATTGCTAATTGTTTGCCAATTCCTGTACTGGTTGCTTTACCAAATCTTTTTGCCCCCACTCTATCAAGTGTAAATGATACTACTGTTTCGTTGGTTTGATTATTCATTTGTGGTTGAGCATCCAATAAATTCTCACCATTTAAGATTATTCTTTTGCTAACCATTGCTTCGCTAGTTCCATCTTCAAATTGAAGCATTTCAGTACCAAAAGTGTCATTATTATTTTGAGTTACAAATCTAAATGTTAAATTTGCAGTTTTTCCTAAAAGTGACTTGATACGCATGGGATCATCAAGTCCTGGAAGCTCAACTAGAATTCTATTATTACCTCTTTTCAGTATATTGGGTTCATTTGTACCAACTTCATCAACTCTTCTTCTAACTATTTCTATAGCTTGATCTTGTGAAGATGTTTTAATTTCAATAAGTCCATATTTTGATAGAGTTAGCGTAAATTCATTATCTTGAATATTTACATCAAACTGATGTGATTTATATTGAAAATAATAAGGGTTAATATCACTTTCTTTATCAAGAAAAAAAGATTGAACCAACTCAATATTATCATTGGGTATACTGAATATTATTTTTTTATCTTCAATTCTTAGATCATTAAAAGTTATTTTCTTATCTTTTAAAAAATTTCTAATAACAGTTGTTGTATTTTGTAATTTTTGAATTTCAACGGGTTCATTATCAATTTCTAGTAAAAGATATGATCCGCCTTGTAAATCTAAACCTAGATTTATCTTTTTAGAAATAAAACTGTCTTCAGGGTTTTGAAAATTTGATGCAGCAATAAAAATAAAAAAAATTGATACTAAAGAAACTAAGGTAATTCTTAATTTAGAAAAGTATAACACTTTAGTAAAATGTTATTTTTTTACTTCAGGGGAGTTAAGTAATCCTTGAATACCTGTAGATTTAATAATTTCTACTTTAACGTTGTCAGCAATTTGCACTTCAACTTTTTCATTATCAATAATTCTTTCAACTGTCCCAATAATACCAGCAGAAGTTACAACCTTGTCTCCTCTTGATAAGTTTTCTACCATGGCTTTATGCTCTTTAACTTTCTTTTGTTGAGGTCTTATTAAAAAAAAGTAAAAAATAACAAAAATTAAAATTAGTGGTATAAATTGGCCTATTCCTTGATCCATAATTCTCCTTAATTAAAATGAATTCTTACAACATCTATCTAATTAAAACAACTTTAAATCTTAACGATTTTTTCAATATTATTCATATAAGGCTTTAAAGCTTCTGGCACTAGAATAGACCCGTCTTCTTGTTGATAATTTTCTAATATAGCAACTAATGTTCTACCAACTGCTAAACCACTGCCGTTTAAGGTGCCAACAAGCACAGTTTCTTTTTTTTCGTTTTTATATCTGGCTTTCATTCTTCTAGCTTGAAATGATCCACATGAAGAGCAACTTGAGATTTCTCTGTATTTATCTTCTGATGGAAGCCACACCTCAATATCAAAAGTTTTTTCAGCACTAAAACCCATATCACCAGTACATAAAACAATTTTTCGGTATGGAAGTTTTAGTAAATCTAAAATTTTAGTTGCACAATCAGTCATTCTATCAAGTTCTGGTAAGCACTTATCAATTTCAACAATACTCACCATTTCAACTTTGTAAAATTGGTGCTGTCTAATCATTCCCTTAGTATCTTTACCATAACTTCCTGCTTCTTTTCTAAAACAGGGTGTTGAGGCAACCATTCGCATTGGAAGTTTTTTTTTATCAATAATTTGGTCTTTTACAATATTGGTTAAAATAACTTCAGCAGTTGGAATTAAAAATTTTCTGTCACTAGAGTCGTCTAATTTAAGTTCAAACTGGTCATTATCAAATTTAGGTAATTGTCCCGTACCATACATAGTGGCATCTGTTGCAATTAGTGGCGGAGATATTTCTTCATAACCATTAGTATTCACATGTGTATCAAGCATAAAATTTGATAAAGCTCTTTCTAGCATGGCCAATTTATCTTTTACAAAAACAAATCTTGAACCAGTAGTTTTCGTTGCTAGATCAAAATCAAGCATGTTTAAGTTTTCACCTAATTCATAATGTGATTTAGGTTTAAATTTAAAATTTGGTATTGTTCCTGATTTAGAAATTTCTACATTTGAGTTTTCATCTTTACCTGTAGGAACGTCTGGATGAGGTATATTTGGTATTGATGACAAAATTGTTTCCAATTCATTTTTAACACCAGCTTGTAATTTACTAATATTATCTATTTCAACAGTTATCTTTTTTGATTTTTCAAAAAGTGATTGATCTTTAGACTTTGAGATATCTTTTTTTTCTTTTTCAAGTAATTCTCTTTGTTGGATGTAATCTCTATTATTCTCATCCAACGATAAAATCTTATCCACATCTATTTCTATAAATCTTTTATTCAAAGCTTTTTTAAAAGCCTCAACATCATTTCTAATTTTTTTAATATTATGCATTTTTTTTATTTTTCTTATCAATAATGTTTACAGAAAATATAGATAATTCATATAAAATCAATAATGGTATTGCTAGTCCAATTTGAGTTATGGGATCAGGTGGTGTTAATAGTGCAGCTGCAGCAAAAATCATTACAACGACATATTTTCTTTTTTTTCTAAGAAATTCAGCATCAACAATACCTACTCTAGCTAATAAGCTAAGGACAACTGGTAACTGAAAACTTATACCGAATGCAAAAATTAATTTCATAACCAGAGAAAGATATTCGCTAACTTTAGCTTCCAATTGAATGGGTAATCCTGTTGAAGCTCCTGTACTCTCAAAAGAGAGAAAAAACTTAATAGCTAGTGGCATTATTAAATAATAAACAAGCATGCCTCCTAGAAAAAATAATATAGGCGTTAAAACTAGATAAGGAACAATTGCAATTTTTTCATGCTTATAGAGTCCTGGTGCAATAAATTTCCATATTTGTACCAATATATAGGGACATGTAACAAAGAATGCTGCAAAAAAAGAAACCTTTAAGTATGTTAAAAATGTTTCCTGTAAAGCTGTAAAAATTAACCTTCTATCAGTTCCACTTTCATTTACTGCTTTAGCGAAAGGTTCAACTAAAAAACCATATAAATGTTCTGAAAAAAAATAACATCCAATAAAAAAAATGAATAAAAAAATAAAAGAATGAATTAATCTTTTTCTAAGTTCAGTTAGATGGCTTACAAAACCGCCTTCATTTTCAGATTTTGTCATTATCTTTTTTTTCTTCTATAGGTTTTTGTATTTCATTAGAATTGATATCAAGGTCAGCTACCTCATTTTGTATATTGCTAATATATCTTTTTGTAGTTCCAATCCACGAACCAACTTTTTTTAACATATAGGGGAAGTCCTTGGGTCCAATAACAATGATTGCAACAGCAACTACTATTAAAATCTCAAACCAGCCAATAGTGGGCATTTAATCTATTCTTTGTCTTTGCTATCTTGATTATTTTCTGAAACATTTTTAGGCTCAGGTTCGTCTGTAATGTCTGTAGCCATACCTTTTTTAAAACTTTTTATACCTTTGGCTACATCACCCATTAAGCTAGATATCTTGCCTCTACCAAATAAAAGTACAACAAGAATAACTACGATTGCTATTTGCCAAATTCCAATGCTCATAATATTTTATACCTCTTTTAAATTTATTTTTAAAGTAACTTTTTACTTTTCTTCATCTGGACTTAGTGTTCCACCTAACATCTCATCGATATTTTCATAAATATCCTCTTTTTTTTCAACTTGTTTCTCTTTGTAAAATTTACCAGTACCAAATATTGCATTATCAATATTTGAGCTATCAATAAGACCGGCAGATCCCAATTCGTCAACTGTAGGTAAATCAGACAATTTTTGAAGACTAAAATGACTTAAGAAATCATCAGTTGTTCCATACTGAATTGGTTTACCGGGTACATCTTTACGGCCTTGTGGTTTTACCCAATTTAGCTCCATTAAAATCTCAAGTGTGTTTGTTCCAAAAGCAACACCTCTTATTTCTTCTATTTCAGCTCTAGTAACAGGTTGGTGATAAACAATTATTGCTAATGTTTCAACTGCAGCTCTTGATAATTTTTTTTCTACAGTTTTTTCTTGAGACATAAGGTTCGATAAATTTTCAGAAGTTCTAAAAGACCATTTATTAGAAATACAAACTAGATTAATTCCTCTTAATGAATATTCTTTTTGTAATTTCTGTAATGATTTTAAAACATCAATTTTTTTTGAAATTTTAGATTCGATAGTGTCAATATCTAATGGTTCAGCAGCAGCAAAAATTATTGCCTCAACTTCTCTTTCGCCATCATTCATTTTTGATGGGAAAGTAACTATATTGTTATTTGTTTCTTTTTTTATTTTTGTCATTTTAATTCTTTAATATAAATATCATCAAATAAGTTTTCTTGCTTTATAGTCAGATTGCCCTCTTTAACCAGCTCTAAGGAACCAGCAAAAATTCCTGCTTTACCGGTTGTTTTAAATTTTGAGCCACTTTTAAATGAAGAAGGTATTAGTTCATTAATATTTCTCCAATCAATTAATTTACCAAAGAATTCTTTTATTCTTTTGATGCCATCTTCAGTGGTAAAAACTGGAAGTTTAGGAATATTCATCCTTTGAAAATCTTTGGTCATAATAATTGAGGAATAAGATTTTAAAAGTTCGTAAAGATTTAGTTTATATTCAGTACTATATATAGATCGTATATTTCCTTTAATTCCTCTAGTTCTTATTTCTCTACCAAGTCTTTTTCTTTGTAACATTTGGTCAGAAAGTAATCTAATCAATTCTAATTTTTTTAATTGTAATTTTAATTTTTCAGCAACTTCTAAAACTTTAAATTCTTCTTCTGGATTTCCTGGCAACAAAAGTTTTGATTTAAGATAAGTTAACCATGTAGCCATCAACAAGTATTCTGATGCAGATTCTAGATTTAGATTTTTTTCATTAGTAATATAATTGTGAAATTGATCAGCCAGTAATGTTATAGAAATATTCTCAAGATTAACTTTTTGAGCTTTTGCCAAATCTAATAACACATCAAGTGGGCCGTTATAATTATCAAGATCTACATTAAAGTTTTTAGAATCAGAATCGGCCATGACAAATATTAGCTTATAATCTTATAAAATTGTGATGTTTTTTTTTTAATAAACTTACTTATAACTGGTGAATATAGGGCTACATCATTCATTTCTTTTAAATTTCCATTACAATGAAGAACTAAATCACAACCTGCACTAAAAGATTTCTTTGTATTAATTGCTATAGAGCCTTTTAAACTTTTCATTGATATATCGTCGGACATCAAAATATTTCTAAATTTAATTAGATTTCTTATTAATTTTATAATTTTCTTCGAATGTGTTGCGGTATTAACTTTGTCAATTTTTTTATAAATAAGATGTGCTGTCATTGCAAATAAACTGTTTTTATTTTTGAATGCCAAAAAGTCATGATTATTTAAATATCTTAATTCCTTATTGATTGTAGGAGTTTTTTTATGACTATCGACCTTTGCTAAACCATGTCCTGGTATATGCTTTATCACAGTGGCAATTTTATTATTATGAAACTCTTTAATACAAATATCTCCAATTTCTGAAACAATCTTTGCATTGTCTGAAAAGGCTCTGTCACCAATTATTGCACTTGATCCTTTGGATCTAACATCAAGGACTGGTAAAGTATTTATGTTAATTCCTACATTTTTTAATAATAAGACAGTTTTATTGATAAACTTTTTATATTCGATATAAAATTTTTTTTTATCTTTAAGATAAAGATTACCAAAAAATTCTCCAGTAAACTTATCTGCTTTAAAAAATTTTTTTAATCTATTAACTCTACCACCCTCTTGATCAATTAAAATAGGATATTTTTTATCATTGAATATTTTTCTAATTTGACCTGTTAATTTTTTTAATTGTTCAATATTTTTAATATTTCTTGAAAAAAGTATTATTCCCCAAGGCTTGTGTTTAATTAGAAATTTTTTTTCACTAGTCAATAATTTAGTAGATTTTAAACCAACTATGAAACTTTTACGATTATCCATCATTATTAATTAGTTCCCAAAACTTGTAATTCTTTTTATTTTTATCTATGGTTTTTTCAACATATTCAACAATATCAACAGTATCACTTTTAAGTATAATAAGATTGCGAGAATAATTTTCAGTTTTATCCTCAATATTTTTCAAAGATCGGTATGAATTTTTTTTATTTTCATTTGAAAAATAATATTTGAAAGATAGAAAAAAAAATAAAATTATAACAATCAAAAATAAAAGATATTTAAGTTCTTTTAACATTACATTTTTTGAGGAGTGTCTACTCCAACAATATCCATTCCAGATTTGATAACATTAGATATAACTTTTAAAAAAACTAATTTATCATTTGAAATTTTCTTTTGTTCGTTAATAAACCTTTTTGATTGATCCTCTTTGCCCATATTCCAATAAGAATGAAATTCTGATGATAGTTCGTAAAGATAAACTGGTATTCTGTGGGGTTCAAGTCTTAGACTTGCAGCTTCAATACACTTAGGCCATTCTGCTATTTTTTTTAATATCTTTATTTCATCACCCGTATATGCAAATTCGTAATCTTTTATATTCAAATCATTTTCTATATTAAGATTTACGTGTCTAAAGACAGATGATATTCTAGCATAACAGTATTGGACATAATAAAGTGGGTTATCTTTAGATTTTTCTTTAACTTTTGTAAAATCAAAATCTAACTCTACATCGCTACTTCTATTAAGCATAATAAATCTCGTGGCATCTTTACCAACTTCGGCTATCAAGTCTTCAACTGTTATATAGTCACCTTTTCTTTTTGACATTTTAAAAGGTTTTCCATCTTTAATTAATTTGACGAGTTGACTTACTTTACAAATCAATTTTTTTTTATCTCCTGATAGAGCTTCAACGACAGAAGTTATCCTTTTAATATAGCCAGCATGGTCAGCCCCTAATATATTAATAAGTGTATCGTAATTTCTATTTAATTTATTATCATGATAGGCAACATCACTAGCAAAGTAAGTCCACGATTTATCAGACTTTTGAAGTGCTCTATCTTTATCGTCACCAAAATCTGTTGATTTAAATAAAAGTTGCTCCCTTTCTACCCAGTTTTCATCATCTTCACCTTTGGGAGCCTTAATTTTTCCACTATAAACAAGCTTTTTTTCCTTTAATTTATCAATTGCTTTCTGAACTTCATTATTTAAGACAATATCAGTTTCACTTGTAAATCTATCGTGCACTATTCCAAGATTTGATAAATTATTTTTAATCAATTTTAAAGATTCTGAAACCGATAATAAAGTTAGTTCTTTTGAAACATTTTCAAATTTATCAAATTTTAAAACTTTATTAGATTTTATAATATTTTTAGCAATACCAACTAAGTAATCACCAGGATATAAATCTGAGTTTTCAATAGGGAATTTTTCATTAAAAAGTATTTCTCTAATTCTAAAAAAAACAGATTTTGTAAAATTTAAGATCTGATTACCATAATCGTTAACATAATATTCTTTTGAAACATCATGCTTGTTAAAAATTAATATATTTGAAATAACATCTCCCAATATTGCTCCTCTACAATGTCCAACATGAAGAGGGCCAGTGGGATTAGCTGAAACAAATTCTATAAGATATTTTTGTTTTTTTTCTTTATTATTGACACCGTAATCCTTGTGATTTTGATTAATACTTTTAATAAAATTATTCCAATATATTGTCTTAAATTTAATATTAATAAATCCTGGTTTTGCTGCAGAAATAGATTCTATTTTTTCATCTTCATTTTTAATTAATTCAATTAAAATATTTGCAATATCAATTGGAGATTTTTTATTAGCCTTAGAGAGCACCATGGCTACATTGGTTGATATATCGCAGTCAAAATTTGATGGTGGTATGTCTACATTAACTCCATTTAAAGATTCGGGTAATTCTAAAGAACCATCTTTATTAAGCTTTTTAATCAAGATTATTATTTTATCCAAGTAGAGATCAAAAATGTTCATTAAATACCTTTATTTAAATTGATTGCGTATCTATCTGTCATACCTGAAATAAAATCAGCTATTGCTCTATTTGTGTCATTCTTTAATTGATCATCGTTTAAAAATTTTTTGGGCTTATTCTTAATTTTATAAAAGAGTTTATTAATAATCTTTTTTCCATGATTATTTTTTAATAATACTTTTTTATTGTTATACATTTTGCTTCTTAGGAAAAACCTAACTTCTTTTTCAATTTTAAGAAATTTACTTGAAAAACACACTATAGGATCATCTAAGTTATAAACATCTTTTAAAGATTTGACTTTATTATTTTTTAAATTATTTTTAGTATTCTTAATTAAATCTCTAACCATTAAATCAATTGAATCTCGTATTATTTGATATATCAAAATATCTTTATTGTTGTTTTTAATATTATTTTTGTGTGATTTATAAATATCTTTAAAAAAATTAATTTCAATCAAGTCGTTTAAATTAAACATTTTGGCTCTAATTCCATCTTGTATGTCATGATTATTATAAGCAATGTCATCCGAGATTGCTGATATTTGAGCTTCCAATGAACCAGAGTTATTAAAGTTTATTTTATTCTTAAAACTTTTTAATCCAATCAACCTATTAACTGTGGAGAGATCATCAATTGCGCCATTGTGCTTTAATAATCCATCTAAAGTTTCTAATGTTAAGTTCAGGCCTTTAAATTTAAGGTATTTATGCTCAAGAAACATAACTATTCTTAAGGTTTGAAGATTGTGGTCAAAGCCTCCAAAGTTAACCATACATTCATTAAGAGCATCTTCTCCAGCATGACCGAACGGAGTATGCCCTAAGTCGTGAGCCAAACTTAAGGTTTCAGCTAGATCATCATTTAAACCTAAATGTTTAGCTATTGATCTTGCAATTTGCGCAACCTCAATTGAATGGGTAATTCTAGTTCTAAAATGATCCCCTTCTGTGTTAACAAAAACTTGTGTTTTATGTTTTAACCTTCTGAATGAGGCACTGTGAATAATTCTATCTCTGTCTCTTTGAAATGGAGTTCTGTAAAGTGAATTAGCTTCTTTAAAAATACGACCTTTGCTTTTAGATAAAGCTAAATTTGAGTAATTATTCATACTTTAAATTTAATAAATTGATATTATATTAGTATTATCAGTGTTGTTATATGATTAAAGAAATTAAATTTACAGATAAAGCTATAAAACAGATTAATAATTTGTTGTCTCAAAAAGATCCAGGGTCTTTTTTTAGAATCGCTATTAAAGGCGGTGGTTGTTCTGGTTTTCAATATGAGTTTACTTTTGACAAAAAATTAGAAGCTGACGACTTAAAACATGAAAATATTCTTATAGATAAAACTTCAGCAGACTTATTAAAAGGTTCAGAAGTGGACTTTGTTTCAGAACTAATTGGCGATCAATTCAAGATCACTAACCCACAAAGTAAATCTTCTTGCGGTTGTGGTGTTTCTTTCTCTATATAATGATTATTACATCTTGGAATGTTAATTCTGTTAGAGCAAGAATTGAAAATATTAAAGAATATCTTCAAAAATTTTCTCCAGATGTTGTTATGATGCAGGAAATTAAAACACAAGATGAGACTTTTCCCTATGATGATTTTTCAGCATTAGATTATGAGAGTCATGTATTTGGACAAAAAAGTTATAATGGTGTTGCTATTATATCCAAACACAAACTAGAAAATGTTAAAATAGATTTGATTAAAGATAAATTGAAACAATCTAGGATTATTTCAGCTGAACTAAAGCATAAGAAAAAAAATATTCAACTGATTAATATTTATACTCCAAATGGTAATCCTGTAGATACTGATAAATACACTTATAAAAAAAACTGGTTAGATAAATTAATTAAACAATTAAAAACTCTTTCAAAGAAAAATGAAAATATTATCTTAGCTGGAGATTTTAATATTCTTCCCTCAGCTGAAGATGCTTATAATATTAAAGGGTTTGAAGATGACGCTTTATACAGACTTGAGATAAGAAAAAAATTTAGAGAAATGATTAATCTAGGTTTTCATGATGCCTACCGTCACATTCATGGTGAAAAGGAAGGTTATACTTATTGGGATTATATGAGAGGTGCTTGGCAGAAAAATAATGGATTAAGAATTGACCACTTCTTAGTATCAAATTCTTTATTAAATATAGTAAAAAATGTTAATATTAATAAAGACCCAAGAGGAAAAGGGAAACCCTCTGATCACACACCTATTGAAATTGAATTAGCTTAAAGATTTAATTTTATTAACGAGTTCTTCATTAATATTTCTTGGTCCTTTATTTAATCTATTTTTATGTCTTCTTTCTCCTGGAAGCCTAACACCCTCCATAGTTGACATTTTACTAAAAAATTCATCAGCGTGTTTATCCCAACCTTTACCAGAAATTTTTTCTGGTGAGATTGCTATGATAAATTCACCACCACTTGGAGGACCACCATCGTTATTATCCTTAGCAGCAGTTTCAAAACTAAAATTTTCACCTATTAATGCTCCAGCTAATAATTCAACCATCATTGCTATACTAGATCCTTTATAGCCTCCAAAAGGAAGTATAACTCCACCATCAGCTATTTCTCCAGGATCGGTTGTTTCTTTACCCTCTTTAGTTAAACCCGTTCCAAGGGGAACTTTGTGCCCTTCTCTTTTCGCAATCTGAACTTCACCCATTGCCATTGAAGCAGTTGCCATATCATAGACAACTGGAGTTTTACCAGGTCTAGGCCAAGCAAAAGAAATTGGATTTGTTCCATATAAAGGTTTCGTAGCACCCGCTGGTGCAACAGCTGGCTTATAAGATGTGCAAGCAATACCAACAAGTCCTGCTTCAGCAATAGCTTCAGTTTCAGGCCAAAGGGCTGCCATATGATGTGAATTTTTTATAGCAAGAATTGCTACACCATTTTTTTTTGCTAAATCAATAACTGCAGGTAATCCAAAGTTTAAAACCATAGGAGCAACTGCATTATTACCTAATACTTTAATAATACTTGGAGCAACAATTTCTAATTCAGGTCTAGCCTTACCATTAATCTTTTTACTTTTTAAGCCTGCTACATAAGCAGGTAATCTAAACAAGCCATGTGATACTGAGCCATCTCTTTCAGCCCTCATAATAGTATCTGCTAAAATATTAGCATTTTCCTCATCACAACCATTAGCTAATAGTGTTTTTTTGGCTAGTTCTAAAATTTCTTTTAATGTTAAGGGAACTGTACTCATCCCAATATTAAATATTATTTATGCTTGCTTTTCAAATCTTTTTTTAGATCTTCATGATCACCAACAACATTATGGTATTGGCTTTTCGTTACATATTTTTCTAAAAATGGTACCGCTAATAAAGGTAAGAAGCCACCAAGAACAATTCCAAAGGCAGCACTTTTTAAATTTGGATCAAGTAATGCTGCTATAAAGTCTGCTATAATATGAGCTAAAACTATTCCAATTATTCCAGCAATTGCACCATTAGAAACTAATTTCAAAAAACGGTTTATGCTCCAACCTGAATAAAAACCAATTAATGGTATTAACGTATGAACAAAACCAAATACAAATCCTCTTAATATTCCATATTCCTCTATAAGTTCTTCTAAAAAGTGAAGAAATTCTGGTAATTCATGTGCGTGTTCCATTAGTTACATCTCCTACATTTTGTTGAGACTTCAAGCTGAAAATCACTGAAGTCATATTTTTTGATTGGGTTTTTTTTAAATATTGTTTCAAATAATTCTGATTTAAGCTCTTCTGTGTCTCCACAATCTCTACAAATAGCTATAGATGGATTATGCTTAACATGCTCATGACTACACAATACATAGGTCTTATTTTGATTAGATTTATGTATCTTATCTTCTTCAATTAGTTTTTTTAAAGATCTGTAAACAGCCATTGGCTGTATCTTTTTAAATTTTTGAAATTTATCTAATATTTCATAAGCCGTTAAATGCTTTTTAGATTTCTTAATTATATCAAAAACTATGTCGTGATTATTCATTTTGTTATGTTATAACATAACATTTTTTTATGTCAATACCCCAGTAATAAAGGTTTTTGTTTGTTCTATAATTGTAATAAATTCCTAACAAAACTTACATTTAAAGGAGACTATGCTTATAAAAAAATACCTAAAATGGATCAGCACTGCTTTAGTATTAACTGGAATATTATTAACTAACTTAAATATCTACCCTATTAACATCTACTTCCATGGTCTTGGAGTTATTGGTTGGACAATAGCTGGTTTTATATCAAAAGATAAAGCCATATTAACAAACTTTGGGTTACAGATACCATTATTTTTAATTGGAATTTATAAAATTATATTTTAGGATTAATTGAATAGAACAAGCTGTATCTTACATCTTTATGTAGCTGTATTAATATTATTAAGTACGACCATACACATCTTGAAACCTGATAATATCACCTTCTTTTAATATCGATCCAACTTGTGCTTCAATAATTTTAACAGGCTTTGTGCCTTTATTTTCAATTCTATGAATTGCTTCTAATGGAATGAATATATGATCATTTTTTTTTCTAAAAAAACTATCTTTATTAAGTGTAATTTTAGGTGTTCCTTGAGTTACAAACCAATGTTCTGATCGATGATGATGTTTTTGTAAACTTAAAACACCTTTAGGCTTAACAAATAGTTCTTTGATTAAAAAACCTTTACCTTCGAATAAATTAACGTACCTACCCCAAGGCCGGTAATAAACATTTTTTTTCTTATAATATTTATTCTTATTTTTATCATACATTTTTAAGATCTCTTTCCAGCTGCCAAGATCTGACCAAGGAATGTCTAATTTAATAGCATTAATTTGTTTGGTTTTTTCTAAAATTGCATAATCAAAAGATTTTGCTGTAGCTTTTTCAAATGAAGCTTTATTTAAATAATAAGTGTTATCTTTAAGTTTAGCTTTTGAAACAGCATTAAGACAATTTTTATACATTGTAGGTTGGTATTTCTTAAAGTTATTTATTATTGAGTCTTTTCTCAAAAAAAACATACCAGAATTCCAATAACCTTTTTGTTTAATGACTTGTTTAGCTTTAGCTTCTTTAGGTTTTTCAATAAATTTTGTTACTTTATTAATATTTCCTTTAACTTTTTTTGTTAAAAAATAACCATATTCACTTGATGGAGATGTTGGTTTAATTCCAAAGATGAATATATTTTGGTCTGTTAAATTAGTTTTATTTTTATTAATAGCTTTATTAAAAATATTAGCTTTTTCTATTAAGTGGTCTGCTGCAAAAAACATTAAGGGTTGTTCATTTGGAATATCTTTAATTAATGCTGATGCAAGAATTGCTGGTGCTGTATTTCTTTTTGCGGGTTCTAAAACAATTTTATATTTACTTATCTTATGTTTCTTAAGATGTTTTTTTACCTCTTTTAAATATTTAAGATTTGTACTTATGATCGGTACATCAAAGGTCGAAGATTTAACTCTTTCAAGAGTTTTTCCTAATAAAGTCCAATTACCAAAATCAATAAATTGTTTTGCTTGATGATTTTTAGAATTAGGCCAAAGTCTAGTTCCTGCTCCGCCACATAATATAACGGGTCTAATTTTCATTAAATATCAGCGTAAACTTTTACTTCTTTTCTTTTACCGGGATGTGTTGGTGCACCTAAATAAGCGGGACCTACTGTTTGAGCATATTTCCAAATAGTACCCGATCCAAAGCTTGATTTTTTTGCTTTCCACTTCTTATGTCTTGTGGCTAATTGTGATTTAGTTAATCTAACGTTAATAGTCCCTTTTTTGGCATCTATATCAATTACATCTCCATTGCGTAAAAGAGCTAAAGGGCCGCCTAAGGCCGCCTCAGGGCCAACATGACCCACACAAAAACCTCTTGTAGCCCCAGAAAATCTACCATCTGTAATTAGAGCAACCTTCTCACCCATACCTTGACCATAAATAGCACCTGTTGTTGAAAGCATTTCTCTCATACCAGGACCGCCAACTGGTCCTTCGTAACGAATAATAATTACATCACCTGCTTTATATTTTTTCTTTTGCACACAAGCCATTGCTGCTTCTTCATTATCAAAACATCTAGCTTTTCCAGTGAATTGTAATTTTTTTAAACCAGCAATTTTAACAATTCCACCATCAGGAGCTAAGTTACCTTTAAGACCTACAACACCGCCATCTGGTGATAAAGGATTATCATATGCTCTTAATACTTTTTGCTTAGGATTAAATTTAATATTTTTTAAATTTTGTTTCATTGTTTTTCCAGTAACAGTCATGCAATCACCATGTATAAAACCACCATCAAAAAGAGTTTTTAATAACATAGGTACTCCACCAGCTAACCACATATCTTTTGCAACATATTTTCCACCTGGTTTTAAATCTGCAAGATATGGAGTTTTTTTAAAAATTTTAGCTACATCCATTAAATCAAACTTAATTCCAATTTCATTAGCTATAGCTGGTAGGTGTAAAGCAGCATTTGTCGATCCACCAGTAGCCGCTACAATTGTTGCAGCATTTTCTAAAGATTTTTTTGTAACAATGTCTCTTGGACGAATATTTTTTTGTAATAAATTCATTACAGTCTTGCCACTTAATAATGCATACTTATCACGTTCTTCGTATGGAGCAGGTGTTCCAGCTGAATAAGGTAATGCTAAACCAATAGCTTCAGAAACGCAGGCCATAGTATTTGCAGTAAATTGACCTCCACATGCACCTGCACTTGGGCAAGCAACTAACTCTAATTTTCTTAATTCCTTTGCAGACATTTTTCCAGCTGAGTGTTTTCCAACTGCTTCAAAAACATCAACAACAGTTACATCTTTACCTTTATATTGACCTGGAAGTATTGAGCCACCATAAATAAATACACTTGGAACATTTAATCTAACCATTGCCATCATTAAGGCAGGTAAAGATTTATCACAACCAGCAATACCAACAAGCGCATCATAACAATGACCACGCACAGTAAGTTCAGTTGAATCAGCAATTACCTCGCGAGAGATTAAAGATGACTTCATTCCTTCGTGACCCATGGCAATACCATCAGTTACTGTTATCGTACAAAATTCTCTAGGGGTTCCACCTGAAGCTCTAACGCCTTTTTTGACAGATTGAGCTTGTCTCATTAAAGCAATATTACAAGGAGCAGCTTCATTCCAAGTTGACACAACACCAACAAATGGCTTTGCTACATCTTTTTCTGTTTCACCCATTGCATAGTAAAATGATCTATGTGGAGCTCTATCAGCACCTAATGAAGTATGTCTGCTTGGTAATTTTTTTTTATTAAATTTTGCCATTATAAACCCTTTATAGTTATCGATATTCTCTCAACATCATTTTTTAAATTATTATAATTAGTTTTTTCCTGATCAACAATATCTTTTGGTGCTCTATCAACAAAGCCTTTATTAGCTAATCTTTGTGATATTTTATTCATTTCTTCTTGGTATTTATTTTGCCTTGTAGTTAAGTTTTTTTTAATTAATTCTAAATCGACATCTTCATCAAAATACACTTTGAATAAATCTCCAGAAACCATCAATGTAGCAGTTGGTTTATCCAGATCTTTATTATATAAATTTTTGATACGACCAAGTTTTTTTAGAATAATTTCATTTTCAGTAAAAAATGATTGTTCTTTTTTACTAACTGTCTCTATTGAAATATCTATAAATGACCCAGGGCTTACACTTAATTCATTTTTAAATGATCTTAATTCAGAAACTATACTGATAATTTTTTCAACTTGATTAATGGATGTATCTCTTTCAAACTCTCCAGAAGGCCAATTAGCTAACATTAAAAAGTCTTTACCTGTGTTATCAAATTTATTATTTAGCCAAATTTCTTCAGTCACAAATGGAATAAATGGATGTAATAATATTAATATCTGTTTAAATACGTAAGCTGATACCTGTCTTACTTCATCTTTTGCCTTTTCATCTTCTGAAAATAGGATTGTTTTAGATAGCTCTAAATACCAATCACAATAAGAGTGCCAAGTAAATTGATAGGCATTTTTTGCAGCTTCATCAAACCTGTAATCTTTTAGATTTTTTTCAATTTTATTTTTAGTTTCTATAAGTTCAGCATAGATCCATTTGTTAATATTAATTGATAAAATTGGTTTTTCATCAATTTTAGAAAAATCACAATTATTGGTAATTAAAAAATTGTTTGCATTCCATAATTTATTTAAAAAATTTCTATAACCCTTAACTCTATCTTCAGAAAGTTTTACATCTGTTCCGGGTGACGCCATTGACAGTAGAGTAAACCTTAAAGCATCTGCACTATATTTTTCAATTAGGTCTAAGGGATTAATTACGTTTCCTTTAGATTTAGACATTTTTTGTCCCTTCTCGTCTTTAACAAGGGCGTGAACGTAAACATCTTTAAAAGGCTCTTTGTCTAGAAACTCCATTCCAAACATGATCATGCGTGCTACCCAAAAAAATATAATGTCAAACCCTGTAACCAGTACTGATGTCGGGTAAAATTTATCTACATATTCTTTATTGTCAGGCCAACCCAATGTAGCAAAAGGCCATAGACCTGATGAAAACCAAGTATCCAATACATCTGGGTCACGAATTAAATCTACATCTTTATTATAGAATTTTTTTGCATCCAATTTTGCTTCTTCTTCATTTATTGCAACGAAGATTTTTTTATCTGGTCCATACCAAGCAGGTATTTGATGTCCCCACCAAAGCTGTCTTGAGATACACCATGGCTCAATATTGTTCATCCATTGAAAATAAGTTTTTGACCAATTAGCAGGAAAAAAATTAGTTTTTTTAGAGTTAACTATATCTTTAGCTTTAATTGATAATTTTTTTGCATCGACAAACCATTGTTCTGTTAAAAAAGGCTCAATTATTGAATTAGACCTATCCCCATAAGGAACTTTATTCTTTATGTTCTCTTCCTTAACAAAAAACTCTTTTTCTTTAAGTTCTTTTATAATTCTTTTTCTAGCTTCAAATCTATCAAGTCCAATATATTCTTTAGGAGCGTTTTCGTTTACTTTGCCACCTTCAGTAAAAATATTTATGATTTCTAAATTATTTCTTTGTCCCACTTCATAGTCATTAAAATCATGTGCTGGTGTTATCTTTAAAGCACCCGTTCCCATCTCAGGATCAGCATATTCATCTTCAATAATTTTTATTTTTTTTCCAACAATTGGTACTGTTACAAACTTACCAACTAAATGTTTAAATCGATCATCCTTTGGATTTACAGCTATCGCTGTATCACCCAACATGGTTTCAGGTCTTGTTGTTGCTATAGTTATAAAATCACTAGAAGCTTCTATAGGATATTGAATATAGTAAATCTTAGAATTAACTTCTCTTTGATCCACTTCTAAATCAGATATTGCTGTTTTTAAAACCGTATCCCAGTTTACTAGTTTTTTATCTTTATAAATTAAACCTTTTTTGTGAAGCTCTACAAAAACTTTTAAAACTGATTTTGAAAGGTTTTCATCCATTGTAAAAGCATTTCTTGACCAATCACAAGAGCAACCTAGTTTTTTTAGTTGATTTAAAATGATATCACCATGTTCTTCCTTCCATTCCCAAACCTTTTCTATGAACTTTTCTCTTCCAATTTCATTTTTATCAATACCATCAGCGGTTAATTTTTTCTCAACTAAGGCCTGTGTGGCAATACCTGCATGATCTGTTCCAGGTTGCCATAAGGTTTCATAATTATTCATACGGTGGTATCTAACCAAAAGATCTTGAATTGAATTATTCAAAGCATGACCCATATGAAGGCTACCAGTTACATTGGGCGGAGGTATAACCACTGAAAATTGTTTCTTATTTTTAGTGGGTTTAAATAAATTGTTTTTTTCCCAATAAGAATAAATCTTATCTTCAACGTCTGTATGTATATATTTATCGTTACTCATAGGTGATAATAAGTTTATAATTTAATAATATTAATTAACAATAATCATTTTGAAGGCTTATTTGGTAGACTAATTTTATATATTTAATATATAAAAGGCTCTCTATTTAATTTAAATTGAGAGGAGAGGGCATCGTGGCGGAATGGTTACGCAGAGGATTGCAAATCCTTGTATCCCAGTTCGATTCTGGGCGATGCCTCCAAAAAAAAAATCTTGTTTTACTCTTAAAAAAAAGTAAGTTGTGTTTTTGATATTCCTCGGTAGCTCAGTTGGTAGAGCAGTTGACTGTTAATCAATTGGTCGCAGGTTCGAGTCCTGCCCGAGGAGCCAAAATCTTTATCTTTTAGATTTATCGAATTATACAATTGGGATTGAAACCAATTAGATCATCTATCCCATCAGGCGTATGCATTTTTCTTTTTCGTAAGTATATCGGATCATGTTCCAATTTTATACCTGTCACTATTTCCATAAGAGTGTCTATAGCTATAGCCATTTGATGTGTATGAGGTGTTGCTTTTTTTGGATCTGTAATTCTATTTCTCGCTAGACCATTAGGATTTTTTCTTTCTAAAAACTTTTCAGGATCAGTAATCGCTAAATTTACTACTTTTACTGAATTAAATAGTTTCTCATGTATATTTTTTGGAACATTAGCTCCCCATAATTCAGCAATATAAATATATCCTAGGGCAATATCAACTCCATATGAATGGTACCATTGCCCTCTGAGACCCCTGAAAGAGTTATCGTTAATGTATCCATCATCATAAAATAGTTTGTCTATTTGTTTTAATGTGTGATTAATTTCTTTAGCAGCAAGTTTTTTATCTTCTGTCCATGATGCATAAACTAATGTTGATAATCCTCCATTAGCCATTGCATAAAACCCTTTGTCATTTTTTTTAAATTGAATTGGTTTTAAGAACTTTTTGTACATTTTTTTAATGTAATTATTCACAATCTTAAACTCCTCTTTATTCAATTCAGATTTAAGCATTACTGCACTAATCATATAATTTCCAAACCATTGACCTGCAAATTCATATTCATGGTACCAACAAGGAGCTTTGGGGTTATTATCTTTCCAACACTTTCCTTTTTTTTTTAATTCTTCATAACTTATGCTGTTATATAAAGTATTTGCCTTAGCTATTTCTAATAATAAACCTTTGGCTATATTGATGTTAGTTTGATTTTTATCACCAATAGCCATGTGGGTTCCTGCAATCATAACTTTTATAGGTTTCGTGATTGCTGCATGTTCTACCAAAATAGAATTACTATATTTCTCATGGTAAGCTGACCAATCAAAACCAACTACACTGTTAACGGTATCAATAGTTGATTTATTACTAAATGATTTATCCTTAGGAATTGCTGAACAAGTCTTAATTTCTTTAGTATAATATTTGCCTGGAAAATTAATGTCTTTAGATTTTACTTTTGCAAAAGCATTTCCACTTAATAATATAAATAATAAAAAAACTTTTAATAAACTTTTCATTAAAATATGAAATTATAAAAAATTTTTTTAAAAATGATTTTCAAAATTTATAGGGGTCATTAATTTAATAAAAATTAAACTGCTTTTGAAATCCCAATATTTGAAGACTGTAAAGATTTACTAAACTTTAACTTTTGATCGTTATTAAGTTCAGAATATAATTTAACTAAAAAATTATAATTTACATTCATGTGACCTTCTTGAGATCTTTCTAGATTTATTAAATATTCTGAAAAATCTTCAAAAAAATAATTTACTGGAACTTTTAAATAATTTGCTAATTGAAGAAGTCTTATTGAGCTAACTCCATTAGTTCCTTTTTCATATTTTTGAATTTGTTGAAATGTAACATTAATTGCTTTTGCTACTTTTGTTTGTGTGAGACCTAAAGCTAATCTTCTTAGCTTTAATTTGTTACCTAAATGTTTGTTGAAATTATCTTCCATTAAGACCCCTCTTAAAGTTTGTTTTTAAAAACATATTGAACTAATTTTTGACTGTTATCGCAACACAAAAATTTATTTATTTTATAAAGTTAAGTAGAAAATAACAAAATGTGTCAAGAACTTATAATATAAAATGAAAAAATAAAATTGTTGAACTATAAGCTTTAAAAAGACTTATAAAATTTGGCTTAAGAAAAGTTTAGTACGATCACTTTTAGGATTAGCAAAAAAGTCTTTAGTAGTGGCCTTTTCTACAATCATTCCTTCATCCATAAATATCATTTGGTCAGCTACCTCTTTAGCAAAGCCCATCTCATGAGTTACAACAATCATTGTCATACCTTGTTTTGCTAAATTAACCATAACATCTAGTACCTCTTTAATCATTTCAGGATCTAACGCAGAAGTAGGTTCATCAAATAACATAATTTTAGGTTCCATACAAAGTGCTCTTGCAATAGCAACTCTTTGTTGTTGTCCACCCGATAATTGACCTGGGAATTTTTGAGCTTGATCTAAAATTTGTACTCTTTCAAGGTGTTCTAATGCTAATTTTTCTGCTTCTTTTTTGGGCATTTTTTTTACCCAAATTGGAGCTAACGTACAATTATCTAAAATAGATAAATGAGGAAATAAATTAAATTGTTGAAAAACCATCCCAACTTCAGCTCTAACTTGTTCTATATTTTTTGTATCTTCTGAAATTTCAGTACCATCAACAATGATTGATCCTTTTTGATGCTCTTCTAGTCTATTAATACATCTAATTAGTGTAGATTTTCCAGATCCAGATGGTCCACACACAACGATTTTTTCTTTAGGTTTAACTTCAAGATTTATTTCTTTTAATACTTGAAAATCCCCAAACCACTTGTTTACATTTTGAATTTGAATAATTGAATCTGACATAATTTATCTATCTGTTTTATATTTTAATTCTAATTTCTGGCTATATTTACTCATACTATAACAAATAATCCAGAATATTATTCCAGCAAATACATATCCTTCCATCGAAAATCCTAGCCATTCGGGATTAGTTTTAGCTAAATTTAACATACCAACTACCTCTAAAAGACCTACTACAAAAATTAGTGGTGTATCTTTTACAAGTGCTAAGAACGTATTCGCTATTCCTGGAATTACTAATTTTAAAGCTTGTGGAAGAATAACAAAAATATGAAGTTTCCAGTAACCCATACCAAGTGATTTAGCTGCATCATACTGGCCTCGCGGAAGTGCTTGTAATCCTCCCCTTATAACTTCAGCTGTATAAGCCGCTTCAAATAAAGTAATTGCTACAACAACTCTAATTAGTTTATCTACATATGTTCCATCAGGTAAAAACATTGGAAACATTACAGCTGACATAAATAAAACTGTAATTAAAGGAACACCTCTCCAAAATTCAATGAATGAAAGAGATGAATATTTAACAACCGGTAAATCAGATCTTCTACCAAGAGCCAACATCATACCAATTGGAAAGCAAAAAATTAGAGAGAAAAAAGAAACTATAAAGGTTAAAGATAAGCCACCCCACGCACCTGTTTCAACCCACTCAAGTCCAAAAGAACCTCCTGAAATCAAATAGTAGATTAAGATAAAAGAAATAATTGGTAATATAAGGGTGTAATAAAGAGAAAGATAATTTCTAAATTTAGCAGGTACAAAAAATCCAGCTGCCATAAAGGATAATACAGCAATAAATGTAATATTAATTCTCCATTGTTCTGCATTAGGATACATTCCATACATAAATCTATTAAACCAAACTTTGATATAAACCCAACAAGCGCCACCACCAGTACACGCTTCTTTAGTGTCACCAGAAATATTAGCATCAAAAATGAACCAATTTAATAATGGAGGAAGTGAAAATATTATAAGAAAAATAATACACAAACTTAAAGCTGCATTAAAATTACTTGGGTTAATATTTTTATTAAGGCTATCTAAAATTTTAATACCTGAAAATTCAATTCTAATAAAATGAAGACCAATTACCCCAAAGATTAAAGGGGTAAAAAAATTAATAAACCTAGGTAAGAAAGAGGTAATATTTGTACCTAAAAAATTATTTAAACAAAAATCAAAAATACCTAAGAAAAAAAATAAAATTCCAATAATCAGAGAAGTATTTCTATTTATTTGAATTTTAGATTTTGATAAATCAAGATTTTTTGAATTCATTATTTTTCCTTTATCGCTATTCTTTGGTTGTACCAATTCATTAGTAATGAAATTGCTATACTAATAGTTAAATATGTGGCCATTGTAATACCAACAATTTCAATTGCCTTTCCTGTTTGCATCATTGCAGTACCCGCAAAAACTAAAACTAGATCTGGATAAGCAATTGCTGCTGCTAAAGAAGAGTTTTTGGTTAAATTTAAATATTGATTAGTAGTAGGTGGTATAATTATTCTTAACGCTTGAGGCATAATTACTAATTTCAAAACTTGGCTTGGTGTTAAACCAATTGATGCAGCAGCTTCTTTTTGCCCTTTACCAATACCTTGAATACCTGCTCTTACATTTTCTGCAATAAAAGTTGCCGTATAGAGAGTTAAGGCTAAAGTTAGCGCAATTAGCTCAGGTGGTATACCCATACCCCCATCAAATGTGTAAGAAGATTGAGACATTTTTCTTAATTCTGGAAAGCTAAAAGATAAATCAACACCACCCACTAAAAATGTTAACAGTGGTAGACCTATAAAAATAGCTAATGAGATAATTAATACTGGCAATTGTTTTCCTTCTTGTTCTTGTTTCTTTTTCGCAAATTTGACAAAAAAGAAAATTAAAATCATTGCTACAATTAACGTTGTAAAAAAAATATCGAAATTTGTCCAAATTGGAGCTGGTGTATAAAGTCCCTTTATGGTCATAAAAGATGAACCTAATAATAATGTAGCATCTTGAGGCATTGGCAGAGCTCTTAGAGCTGCAAAATACCAAAAGAAAATCTGTAATAATAATGGAACATTTCTAAAAAATTCTATGTAAAAAGAAGCAGTTTTTCTAATCAAATAATTTGGAGATAATCTTGCAACACCAACAATAAGACCCAATAATGTAGCTAAAATAATTCCAATGAAAGCTACTAAGAGTGTATTTAATAATCCAACAAGATATGCTCTTGCATAGGAGTGTGACCCATCATAATCAATTAAAGAAAATTGTATATCAAATGATGCCTCTTGAGTTAAAAAACCAAAACCAAATTCGATACCTCTTGTATCCATGTTCTCTTGAGCATTCATGGTAAAGAAACCAAATATTAAAACTATAAATAATAATGTTAATAGTTGAGGTAAGATTTTTTTTAATTTCATGTGATGAGTATTATAAAAAAAGGGCTAGATAAATCTAGCCCTTTTTATGTTTTGTTAGATAATAATTATCTTGCTGGTGGTACGTATAGTAGTCCACCTTTAGTCCAAATTTGGTTTGGACCTCTGTCAGGTAAAATACCAGTATCAGCGATATTTCTCTTGTAGCTTTCTCCATAATTACCAACTTGTTTGATAATTCTTAAGCTCCAATCGTTATCTAAACCAAATGCTGCACCTAATTCACCTTCAGAACCAACAAGTCTTTTGATTTGTGGGTTTTCAGAAGTTTTCATCATGTCAGCGTTTGCAGAGTTAATACCGTACTCTTCAGCTTCGATCATTACGTTTAGTGACCATCTTACGATGTCTTCCCAAACTGCATCACCTTGACGTACAACAGGTCCTAGAGGCTCTTTAGAAATAGTCTCTGGTAACACTACGTGATCATCAGGGTTAGTCATTTTTGTTCTTTGTGCTGCTAGACCAGATTTGTCAGTTGTGTAAGTGTCACATCTGCCTGAGTCATAAGCTGCAACAACTTCATCAGCTTTTTCAAAAGCAACTGGCTCATAAGAAATTCCTTTTGAATTAAAGAAGTCTCTCATGTTTAGTTCAGTTGTAGTACCAATGTTAGTACATGCTGAAATTCCATTTTTGAATTGGCTCGTAGAAGTAATTCCTGAGTCTTTTCTTACCATGAAACCTTGGCCATCGTAGAAGTTAACTCCAACGAATGTTAAACCAATGTCAGCATCTCTAGAAAGTGTCCAAGTTGTGTTTCTTGATAAGATATCAATCTCACCAGAAGTTAGAGCTGTGAATCTTTCTTTAGCACTTAGTGGAGTGAACTTAACTTTGTTCGCATCACCTAATACTGCAGCAGCAACCGCTCTACATACATCAACGTCAACACCAGTCCAATTTCCAGCAGCGTCAGCATTTGAAAATCCAGGTAGACCTTGAGATACACCACATCTTACGAAACCTTTTTTCTGAGTGTTCTTAAGAGTTTTTGACTTCTTAGCGGCCATTGTTTCTGTTGTAAAAGTAAACAGAACTGCAACCATAGCAACTAGAGAAGTTAATTGTTTTACGTATTTAAACATATTTTATTCCTCTGTTTTATTTATTTATTTGTTAACAAATAATTCAAAATGATTTGAATTAAGTCAGATGTTTAACATTTTATAACTCGCATCAAAATAAAATTTTAGTTTTTAGAATTGTTTTAACTATATGTTGTGCTCCATTAAAAACAATGTGTTACATATAGTGATGGTGCGCTCTGGTGGACTCGAACCACCGACCCTCGGTTTAGAAAACCGATGCTCTATCCAGCTGAGCTAAGAGCGCAAATTAATATTTGTATATTTATAGTACGAATTTAATTTTTAAAAAGAAATTTTTTACAAATAATTAATAAAGTTAGAAGCTCTAGTCTACCAATAATCATAAAGAAAATAAGATAATACTTAGTGATAAAATGTAGATCATAAAAACTAAAATCAGCCAACCCAAACATTGATGAATTTACTGTATTCATTATGGTTAATATTGAGAGTTTAAAAGAGCTTTCAAAATCAATTTCACTTAAAGTTAATAGAAAGGTTAAAATTAATAAAGAAATTATAAAAACTATTACAGATAAAAAATATTTATAAATTTCATCTAATTTAAATGTATCTTTTGAAAACAAGTGTTTATTTATGTAAATATTTTTAGGTCTACTGTAAGAAAGAATTTCGTTAATTGAATATTTAAATAAAGAATAAATTTTTAAAAACCTAATACCAGAACTTGTCGAAAAAAAAGATCCTCCAATAATAACAAGTATTAGAAAAACAAAAGATAAATTATTAGAAGAATTATTAAGAGAAAAACCTACATTAGAAATACTGCTCGTTAAGGATAAAAATAATTCACTAAAATTATTTTCAAAATTTAAAAATACAAAAAAAATAATCAACAAAAATAAGAAATAAAATAACAGATGAATATCTTCATTAAAGAAATTAAGGTTATGGTTTTTTGTAAAGATTAAATTGTAAATTAAAAAAATACTAAAAAAAGAAGATAGTAATAAAGTTGATATAATTATAACTTGGGAATTATTGACCAATATATTAGACAAATTATTAGATGGTAAAAAACCACCTGATGAAATTATGGTCATTGCTAAATTTAGAGAATTAAATAACCTAATATCAAATAAACTTAGAATTATAAAAATTGAAAGTGTAATTAATGAATAAAATAAAAAAATTTTAAATGCTTGCTTGAATGTTTCAGATTTATTAAAAGATAAAAAATTAGTTAAAGATTTTTTAAAACTATGATCAAAAATATCAATTAAAAGTATTATAGAAAATAAAAAATAAAGACCCCCTATCCATTGAGATGCAGATCTCCATAATATTAAGCTTTGATCAATATGATTAATATTGTTAAAAATAGTAAAGCCTGTTGAGGTAAATCCAGAAATTGATTCGAAGAAAGCGTTAACAAAAGTTAAATTATAAATACTAAAATAAAAAGGTATAGAAATAACTAGTGGTAATAAAAAATAACCAAGAAGTATTGTTAATATTTTATCATATATAGTTATTTTTTTTTCATCATTATTTTTTGAATAATAAAATAATATTGTTAAAAGAATAGAGACTATAAATGTAAATATATAAGTATTTAGATTTAGATAGAGGTTTAGATAGTAAGAGTAAGTGATATTAAAAAAAGCTAAAATTGAAACTATTCCAAAAAAAACACTCAAGTAAATGAGTTTAAAGTATTTCATTAAATTAAATAGAGCTTATACGAAACATGTTTTCTACAACATGTAAGAAATCTTTATTAGCCAAAAGAACAACAATATCCTCTTTTTTAAATACAAAATTTGATCTAGGAATAATTACTTCTTCACCTCTTAAAACTGCACCTATTCTTATTTCATCTGGTAAGTTAGAATTTTTTAACTCTTTATTTACTAACTCTGAAGTTTCAATAATTTCAGCTTCAATAATCTCATATTCACCATTCAAAATACTATAAGCATTTTCAATAGTGCCTTTATGAATGTGTTTTAAGATACTTGATACAGTATTCATTCTAGGATCAATAAAATCATCAATTTTTAAAGAAGATTGTAAAAGAGAATAATTAGGCTTGTTAATTAAAGCCATAGTTCTTTTGTCACTTAATTCATCATTGTCTTTAGCAAATTTTTCAACCAATACACTTATCATTAAATTATCTTCGTCGTCATTTGTCAGAGCCAAAACAGTTTGAACCTCTTCTAAATTTGCCTCCAATAAAACTTCTTCATCTAAAGCATCTCCATTTATAACAATTGTGTTATTTAATTGACTTGCAATAAGTTCTGCTCTTTCCTTATCTTTTTCTATTATCTTAACTCTTGCAGAATCAAAACTTTCTTCTAAATTTTTTGCTAAGTTAAATCCTATATTTCCTCCTCCAATTATTAAAATTTTATTAGAAATTTTTTCTGTATGACCAAAGGCTGCTAAGGTTTCATTCATTTGTGAGGCATTAATTACAACATAAGCTTTATCTTCTTTAAGCATTACATCCGTTTTTTTTAATAAAACAAATTTTTCATCTCTAATTACTCCCATTATATTAGAATTAAGTTTTGGAAATTTTTTTGTAAGTTCATTAAGTTTGATATCTTTTATTGGACAATTTTCATCTATCAAAATCTCAAGCAATCTAATTTTATTATTAGCAAAAGGAACATTATCTAGTGAACCAGGGGCTTCTAGTTTTCTTTGAAGTGACTTTGCTATCTCAATCTCAGGTGAGATAATAACATCTATTGGTAAATTTTCTTTATTATAAACTTTTGTAAATTTTGGATTTAAATAATCTTGTGATCTGATCCTTGCTATTTTTTTTGGAACATTAAATATTGAAAATGCAATTTGACATATCAACATGTTAATTTCATCATTACGAGTTACTGCGATAATCATATCAGCTTCGGTTGCGTTTGCCTTTTCCAAGATTGATGGATAAGTAGCTTTACCCACAATAGACTTTACATCTAGTGTGTCATCAATCTTTTGTATATCTTCACTTGATTGATCAATTATGGTTATTGAGTGTCCTTGCTCACTTAAAATTTTTGCGATAGTAAAGCCCACTCTACCAGCTCCACAAATTATAATATTCATTTAGTTTAATTCCTTGATCCCTAAACCTTTAAGCTTTCTATGTAAGGCAGATCTTTCCATTCCAATAAAATCGGCAGTTTTTGATATATTGCCATTAAATTTTTTTAATTGGGTAGTTAAATACTCTTTTTCAAAATTTTCTCTAGCTTCTTTTAATGGTATAGATAAAGAGTTTTCTGATGGTATATTTCTAATATCAGGTGTTTTTAGAGATTCTTTAATAATATTTGAAATTTTATCAGTACTATCAGGCGCAAGTATTGCTATTCTCTCTATTAAATTTCTTAATTCTCTAACATTTCCTGGCCAATCATAATTGAGTAAATATTTATTATTTGTATCAATACTTAGTTTTTTTAAATTGTAGTTTATTGAAATTTTTTCAGAAAAATATTCAACTAACAAAGGTATATCTGAAACCCTGTCTTTTAAAGGGTCGATGTTAATTTCAAATACATTAAGTCGATGATATAAGTCTTCTCTAAAATTACCATTTTTTATTTCTTTTTTTATATCTTTACTAGATGAGCATATAATTCTTACATCAACATTAATATCATGGCTGCCATTAATTCTTCTAAATTTTTGATCTATTAAAACTCTTAAAATTTTAGATTGAGTATCAAGTGGGATTTCAGAAATTTCATCTATTAAAAGTATACCCTTTGTTGATTTCTCTAAAGCGCCATAAGTTATAGAGCCATTATTTTTTTCTTCACCAAATAATTCTAATTCATATTTTTTAATATCAAGTAATGCGCCATTCAGAATAACAAAAGGACCCTTCTGTCTTTTGGATTCTTTATGTATCTTTCTTGCTATCAACTCTTTACCTGAGCCAGTAGGTCCATTGATAAAAATTCTACTTTCGGAAACTGATATTTTATCTATTTGATCTTTTATTTTTTTAAAATTGTCACTAACACCAATTAGTTCATAAGAATAAAAAAGTTTACTTTCAAATTCTTTATTCTTATTTTTAAGATTTAAATTTTCAACAGCCCTATTAATAAAATTTAATAATCTTTCCTGATTAAAAGGTTTTTCAATAAATTCGAAAGCACCAGCTTTTAAAGCTTTGATTGCCATTTCAACATTCGCATGCCCTGTAATTATTATAACTGGAATATTTTTATCCTTAGTTTTGATGTGTGATAACAGTTCTAAACCATCATTGTCACTTTTATCTAACTTAACATCTATTATTGCAACATCTGGGAGTTTTTTATCAATCTCATTTAATGCTTGATTATAGTTTGCAGCTAATCTTGTTTTGTAACCAGCTTCAATTATTAGATCATTAATAATGTTTCTAATATCTGCATTATCATCAATAATTAATATTTCAGTACTCATTATTTTGTAAATGTAATTTCAATTTTTGCACCCATTTCAAGTGATATAAAATTTATTTTACCATTATGATCATTTATTATTTTATTAACAATAGATAAACCTAAGCCCGTACCTTTTTTTTTAGTTGTAAAATAAGGATTTAGAATGTCTTTTATATTGTTTTTAAATATTCCAAATCCTAATCCATTATCGATAATTATGAAGTTAATTATTTCCTCATTCTCATTTATAGAGATATCGATTTTTCCATTAAAATTAACATTATTAATTTTCTTATCCTGTATACTTTCAATAGAATTTTTAATTAAATTGAAGAAAACTCTGCTTAATTGTTCACTATCAGAGTTTAAAAGAATTTTAGATTTACTTGATTTAAAATCAATTATGATTTCATTATCTAATTCATTTATTAATTTAACATTATCTTTTATCAAAGAAACTAGGTTGTTATTTTTGAGAATTGGTTTTGGCATTCTTGCAAAATCAGAAAATTCATTAACTAAATTTTCAATTTGTTTAATTTGCTTTCCAATAATTAATAAACTTTTGGAAAAATCTTCTTTTTCATGATCTGCTATTTTTTCAGAATATTTATTTTTCAATTTATCGATAGTTAATTGAATAGGTGTGAGTGGATTTTTAATTTCATGAGCTAATTTTCTAGCTAAATTTTCCCAAGCTTCGTGTCTTTCTTTTATTATAATTTTTTCTTGTTGTGATTTTAATTTATCTATCATTAAATTAAAATTTTGATTTAAAATCTCCATGTCTTTATCAGTTTTAATTTCTGGTACTTTAATATCTAGATTACCTTTTCCAATATTGGATGATGCAATAATTAAATTATTAATAGACCTAAAAAATCTTGATGAAAATCTTATAGCTATTGATATGGATAAAAATAATAATAGTGAAACTATAACTAGATAAATAAATACAAATGATATCTTAATCCCGGTTTGTTTATTTAAAACTGTGTAGTAAAAATTAAGAGCTTCTTGAGATTCTAGTAAATATTGAGAAATTTTTTTATCTAAATACTTTACAATATATAAATACTTACCTTCAAAGTTTTCAAGCTTTATAATAGATGCTGTTTGATTTTTATAAGCATTAATAATCTTAAGTGGTCTTTTATCATTTTGGACCATTTCTAAAGCATCACTTAAAGGAGGTGTATATAAAGTAGTATCTTCTAAAGTTGATAAATATAAATTTCCATTACCTTCAATAATATGAACTTCATCCATACCTCTAATTAGTTTTTGAGTTTTAAGAAAACTTTTAAATTGATTAATATTTGTATTTAAAAAATTGATACTTTTGTTTAAATCAAATGCTATTAAAATTATTTCTGATTGTGTTTTTGTTCTAACTTCCTCAGTATAGCTTTTTGCAATTTCATAAGAATTATTAACAGCTGTTGTTATTTTTTTATCTAAATATTTATCAAGAGCAAATGAAAGGAGAAATAATGAAAATAAAGAAATTAAAATCGAAGGAATTAAAGTAAATAATGCAAAGAATGTTATATATTTTCTATTGGCTTTAGAGCCACTTACATCAACATCTATCTTTAAAGAATTTCTTACTTCTGAAAATATCATAAAAAAAAGAAGTATTAACAATGCAATATTTCCAATTAATAATAGTTGGAGATTGTCATCAGATAATTTTAAAAAACTTTTATCAATAAACGTTAAAAAAGTTATAAAACCTATGAATAAAGTAATTAAAAATACTAGAATGATGAATATATTTTTTTTAATAAAATCAATCATTTTGAACAAAATAATGTGTTATATATTTTTATCATGAATAGTTGCTTTATAATACTTGCTGGAGGTGAAAGTAAAAGATTTAATTCAAATACTCCAAAACCCTACACAAATTATAAAGGTAAACCTTTATTATTGCATTCAATTGATAAAGCTAAAGTTTTTAATAAATTTAATAAAATTGTTCTGGTAGTAAATAAAAAACACAAAAATTTTATCAAGAAACTTAATATTAAAAACATCAGAATTATCACAGGTGGAAAAACAAGAGCAGAGTCTGCTTATAATGCCTTAAAAAGTATTAAAGAAAATAATTTTAAAAATGTAATAATTCATGATGCTGCAAGACCAAATTTTTCTTTAAAACTTTTAAATAAATTAATGAATGAATTAAAATTAAATGATTGTGTAATTCCCGCAATTCAAACTGCAGATACAGTTAAGCAGAAAATATCGAATAATGTTAAAAATTTAAAAAGAGAAAATATTTACTTAATCCAAACACCTCAAGCATTTAACTATAAAAAACTTTTTGAACTTCAAAATAATAAAAGTGAGGAAGTTACTGATGATGCTAACTTATTTGTAAGAGCTGGTAAAAAAATAAAGATTATAAAGGGCGAAACTACTAATAATAAAATTACAATAAATTCAGATATTAAATTTAATAATTTAATAAAATTTGGAATAGGTTTTGATGTTCATAGGTTAGTGCCTAACAAAAAACTTTATTTAGGTGGGGTTAAAATACCCTCACCTATTGGCACATTAGGTCATTCTGATGGAGATCCTGTGTTACATGCTGTAACAGATGCTATACTTGGAGCGTGTTCTATGGGTGATATTGGTGAAAAATTCTCAGATAAGAATAAGAAATTTAAAAATATTAGATCTACAATTCTATTAAGTGAAATAATTAAGCAAACTCTAAAAAAAGGTTATCTAATAAATAATCTTGATATTAATATCATTACTCAAAAACCTAAAATTCAAAAATATAAAAAACAAATATTAAACTGTATTGCAAAAATTTGTAATATCTCTCCCACTCAAATTAATATAAAAGGTAAAACAACTGAAAAGTTAGGTGTAATTGGTAAAGAAAAAGCTATAGCTTGTGAAGTTATAGCCTCAGTTATTAAAAATGATTAATTCCTTCAACTCATTATTAGTTACTATGTTTGGTCTTGGTAAAATTAAATATATGCCTGGAACATTTGGGTCACTGGCGACTGTAATTATTCTTTATTATCTATTTCACACTTTAAATATTTCACCAAATATAATTTTATTTGGATTGATAATAATATTTATTTACTCATTTTATGCTGTTTCAAGTTATATAGAAAATAGTGAAAATAAGGATCCTGGTGAAATAATAATTGATGAATTTTTAGGTCAATCAATTCCTATATATCTTTATGAGATATCACATGGAACAACAAAAGATGGTGGTGAAGCTATCGTTTATTATGCTCTATTTTTTATTCTTTTTAGATATTTTGATATCATGAAGCCATTTCCTGTAAACTTTTTTGATAAAAACTTTAAGAATAGTTTTGGTGTAATTATGGATGATATCTGTGCTGGTTTTTATGTGGTTCTAACCCTTGTATGTTTCATGATTTTAAAGAATTATATTTTATAATGAAAAATATTGTAAAAAAATTAATCAAAAAAAAACTTAAAATATCTTTTGCCGAGTCTTGCACAGGAGGGCTGTTAGCTGCATCTATTACTTCTATTAGTGGTGCATCTAAAGTATTTAACATAGGTCTTATTACCTATTCTAATCAAGCAAAAATCAATATTTTAAAAGTAAATAAAAATATTATTAAGAAATATGGTGCTGTTAGTGCTGAATGTTGTGAGGCTATGGTTAAAAATTTAACAAAGATTTCTAAAGCTCAAATAAATGTATCTGTCACTGGAATTGCAGGTCCTAATGGCGCAACTAAAAACAAACCCATCGGATTAGTCTATATAGGAGTAAAAAGATCCAATAAATTGGTGATAACAAAAAATATTTTTAAACAAAAAACAAGAAGCTCAATTCAAAAAGCTTCAGTTAAAAGGGCCTTGGATATTGTTAGCTCTTTAATTTGAGCAGTTTTTTAAATTTTTTATACTGTTTCAGCTCTTTTTTGAAAAGCATCAGCAATTTTATTTAAACCAAATTCAAAAGATTTTTCCATTAACAAATTTAAAAACTTATTTTTAATTTCAAAATCAACATCAAAATAAACCTCAGTGATGTTATTATTTTCTATAAATTTCCAATTATTTTGTAAATGTTTTAGTGGTCCATCTAAATTAGTAACATTAATCGTGTCATCTTTTTTATTAAATCTAACGTCACTTTTATAAGTATCGCTAAAAGGACCCTTTCCAATTGTTAAATCTGCTATGATTAAAATTTGATTATTTTCATCTTTTCTATCGTAGACTTTTGAGTCTAGGCAAAAAGGGATGAATTCTGGATATTTTTCGATATCCAAAACAAACTCAATAAGTTTATTTTTTTTTTTATTTATACTTCTTTTAACTGATGCCTTAGGCATTAATGATTGTTAATTCTATTTAGTTGAAGTTTAGCAAAATCTTCATCTGCATGATATGAAGATCTAGTTAAAGGTGTCGATGAAACTAATAAAAATCCTTTTGATTTTGCAATAGTTTCTAACTCTTTAAATTCATCTGGATGGTAATAACGATCTAAGGGGTGGTGTCTTACAGAGGGTTGTAAGTATTGACCAATAGTTAAAAAATCTACATCAGCTGCTTTTAGATCATCCATCACTTGAATGATCTCCTCTTTATTCTCACCTAATCCAACCATTAATCCTGATTTTGTGAAAACATTTTTATTAACTAATTTTGCATTCTTTAAGAGTTCTAATGATGAAAAATATCTAGAGCCTGGTCTTACTTTTAAATAAAGTCTAGGCACAGTTTCAATGTTATGATTAAAAACATCAGGATTAGCTTCTAGTACTTTTTTATAAGCATCTCCTTTTCTTAGAAAATCAGGTGTTAAAACCTCAATTGATGTATTAGGATTTCTTTTTCTTGTTTGATCAATTACCTCAAAAAAATGATTTGATCCTCCATCGTCGAGATCATCTCTATCAACAGAAGTGATTACGACATGTTTTAAATTTAATTTTTTTACGGCTTCAGCTATTTTAACGGGTTCTAATGAGTCTAGTTTTCCAGGCCTACCTGTTTTTACATCGCAAAAAGCACATGCTCTTGTGCAAGTATCACCCATTATCATAAATGTTGCATGTCTTTTGCTCCAACATTCTGTGATATTTGGACAGTTAGCTTCCTGACATACCGTTACTAAATTATTATTATTAACAATTGTTTTTGTTAGAAAAAACTCTTTACTATTAACAAGTTTAGATCTTATCCAATCAGGTTTTTTTTTGATTGGATTTAAAGGTTTGTTAACTTTTTCTGGATGTCTTGGCTTAGTTGTCATTCTTTTTAATTATATAAAGGGTCTCTCCTTCTTTGCCAAACATAAATTTTTCTCTAATTAAGGTTTCAACATAATCTAGGTCTAATTTAGTACTTAATAGAGAGTTTTTAAATTCAAGCTCTTTGATTTTATTAGATAAATTAGCTTCTTCAATTTTTAAATTAACTAAAATTTCTTTTTTTTTAAAATAAGAAAAAAGACCTCTTTCACCATCTAGAAGGTTAAAGAAAAAATAAAGTATTAAAAAAGTAGAGATTAATAAAAAATAATTTTTTTTTAATTTCCCCAGCATTAATGAATTTTACTCATTGATGCTTTTTTTCCAAGTTCTTCTTCTATACGTAATAATTGATTATATTTTGCAACACGTTCTGATCTAGCTAAAGATCCAGTTTTTATTTGATTTGAATTTGTACCTACAGCCAGGTCTGCTATAAAAGTGTCTTCGCTATCTCCAGATCTATGAGAAATTATTGTTTTATATCCAATAATTTGTGCAAACTTTATAACTTCAAGTGTTTCAGATACCGTACCAATTTGATTGAGTTTAATTAATATAGAGTTTGAAGAATTATTTAAAAAGCCTTTTTTAAGTCTTTCTAAATTAGTTACATACAAATCATCTCCAACTATTTGCACATTATTAGTATTTTTCATTAATTTACTCCATGCCATCCAATCATTTTCTCCAAATGGATCTTCAATAGATTTAATTTTGTATTTATTTATTATTTTCTTATATTCTTTAATAGATTGATCTACCGAAACAAATTTTTTTGAATGAATAGAATACTTATCTTTCTTCATTAATTCATTTGCCGCTACATCTAAGCAAATCGAAACATCTTTGCCATTTTTAAAACCAGACTTATTAATTGCAGCAACAACTAAATCTAAAGCTTTTTCATTATTACTAATCATTGGAGCAAAGCCCCCCTCATCTCCTACAGATGTTGACAACCCTTTCTTTATAATTAGCTTTTTTAAGTTATTAATTACAACAAAGCATATTCTCATAGCTTCTGAAAAGTTTTTAGCTTTATCGGGTCTAATCATGAACTCTTGAATTCTTAATCCGTTATTAGCATGTGCTCCACCATTAATAATATTCATTAATGGATATGGTAATTTATAATTATTTTTTACTAAAAAAGTTTTATACAGTGGAACATTCTTAATCTTTGCTGAAAGCTTTTTAGCAGCCATTGATACAGCTAAAATTGCATTAGCACCTAAATTTGTTTTTTGCCTAGTACCATCAAGATTAATTAAGATTGTATCAATACGTGTTTGATCATGAATATTTGTACCTATTAATTTTTTTGAAATTTTCGTATTAACTAAATTGACTGTACCTAAAACACTTTTACCTAAATATTTTTTATTGTTATCGTCTCTTTTTTCAAATGCTTCATAAGTTCCGGTTGAAGCACCCGATGGACAAATGGCAGACGCACTTAATTTTTTTGAATAAACTTCAGCTTCAATTGTGGGGTTTCCTCTACTATCAAAAACTTGACGAGCTTTAATCTTTAAAATCTTACTCATTTATTTTTTAATCAGATTATCTATTTCAAATAATTGAGATAATAATTTTTCTAATTTATCTAATGGAACCATGTTAGGTCCATCAGATGGAGCATTATCTGGGTCTTGATGTGTTTCAATAAAAACACCCGCAACACCTACAGCAACCGCAGCTCTTGCTAAGTACTCAACAAACTCTCTTTGACCACCACTAGTCTCGCCTAGGCCTCCAGGTTGTTGAACTGAATGTGTGGCATCAAAAATAACAGGATAACCATTTTTTGCCATTATGGGTAGAGATCTCATGTCAGAGACAAGAGTATTATAACCAAAGCTTGCTCCTCTTTCTGTAACTAAAATGTTATTATTACCCGAGTCTGAAATTTTTTTTGTAACATTAACCATATCCCATGGTGCTAGGAATTGACCTTTTTTAACATTTATAATTTTATTCGTTTTTGCAGCAGCGATTAACAGATCCGTTTGCCTACATAGAAATGCAGGTATTTGCAAAATATCAACATGATCTTTTAATAATGAACATTGTTCTGCGTTATGAATGTCGGTTAAAATTGGAACGTTGAGTTCTTTTTTAATTTTATCAAATACGGGAAGGGAAGCTTCTAAACCGGCCCCTCTTTGCCCTTTTAAACTGGTTCTATTCGCTTTATCAAATGAAGTTTTATAGATAAATCCAAGACCTAATTTTTTTGTAATTTCTTGAATTTTACCTGCCATGTCCATTGCATGTTGTTCAGTTTCAAGCTGACAAGGTCCAGCAATAATACAAATCTTATTATCGTTTGAAATTTCTATATTTCCGCAATTAACTTTTTTACTACTCATTTATGATTTTTAGCTGCCTTGATAAATGAAGAGAATAAAGGATGAGGAGCTAAAGGTCTAGATTTAAATTCAGGGTGAAACTGAACCCCTATAAACCATGGGTGATTTTTTAACTCTATAATCTCAGGTAACTTATTATCAGGCGATAACCCTGAAAAAATCATCCCTTTTTTTTCAAATTTATCTTTAAAAGCAATATTGACTTCATATCTATGTCTGTGTCTCTCTTTAATTAATTTGGATTTATAAATTTTACTGATTTTTGAATTATCTTTTAGTTTTGCATCATAAGAACCCAGTCTCATTGTGCCTCCTAAATCTTTATCGGTTCCTTTAATCTTTTTACCATCTTTGGTCCATTCATTGATTAATCCAATAATAGGTAATCCTTTTTTATCAAACTCACTTGAGGTAGCATTTTTTAAATTCAATTGATTTCTTGCAAATTCAATGATGGCCATTTGCATTCCATAACAAATTCCAAGGAATGGAATTTTATTTAGTCTGGCGTGTTTGATAGCTTCAATTTTTCCATCTGTGCCTCTTTTACCAAATCCACCGGGAATTAATATGCCTGAAATATTTTTAAGCTTCTTCTTAATTTCAGAAATTTTTAATTTTTCAGAATCTATTCTAACTAAATTGACTTTAACTTTATTATCAATTCCTCCATGGGTTAATGCTTCATCTAAAGATTTATAAGCATCTTTTAACTCCACGTATTTTCCAATGATTGCAATATTAACTTGTTTTTTATTATGTAAAATTATTTTAGTTATTTTTTTCCAAGGATTTAAGTTTGCAGGTTTTTTTGATTTTAATTTAAAATAATTTAAAACTTGCAAATCTAATTTTTCTTTAAAAAAGCTCATTGGAGCTTCATAAATAGTTCTTACATCTACTGTCTCAATAACATTTTTAATATCCACATTACAAAATAATGATATTTTTTTTCTATGATCTAATGGAATAGGTCTTTCCGATCTACAAATGATGATATCTGGTTGAATACCTATACTTCTTAATTCTTTAACTGAGTGTTGGGTTGGTTTTGTTTTTATTTCATCCGATGCTTTTAAGTAAGGAACTAAGGTTAAATGAATGAATAATGCATTTTTTTTACCCACATCATTTGCAAATTGTCTAATCGCCTCTACAAATGGCAGGCTTTCTATATCCCCTACTATTCCACCTATTTCACAAATAACAAAATCTTCTTTGGATGAATCGTGTTTGATAAATTGTTTTATACGATCAGTAATATGTGGAATAACTTGGACAGTTTTTCCTAAATATTCTCCTTTTCTTTCTTTTCTAAGAACATCGCTATAAATTTTTCCTGTTGTAATATTATCTGATTTTTTTGCAGACACTCCTGAAAATCTTTCATAGTGACCTAAATCTAAATCTGTTTCAGCTCCATCATCGGTTACAAAAACTTCTCCATGTTGAAATGGGCTCATAGTTCCTGGATCCACATTTAAATACGGATCTAGTTTTCTAATTCTAACTTTGTAACCTCTTGATTGTAATAGATAAGCTAATGATGCTGAAGAGAGACCTTTACCAAGGGAAGAAACCACACCGCCGGTGACAAAGATATATCGCGCCATGGTAGTATCTTATAGACATTAAATATGAAAATGGAAAGAAGTATTTTATGTTAATTATTTATCCATTTTAAGAAAACATATAAATTTTCAATAGATATCAAATTCGTATTCTATCACTTTATCACGACATTTAGTTATTAGATACAGTTGTCCCTCTTGCTGCCAATTATTGCTTAATTCATTTCCACTACTATCTCTTTTTAAAAGAGATACACTACCTCTCATATCATATCTATCTCCATCATAAATTTCCCTCCTTGCAGTACCACCAGAAACAGAACCAGAACCAGTGTAGGGATTAGTCATCGTTTTAAGTGTTGTTCTTGAACCTATATTTGAGTCTGGTTTTCTATGACTATCTTGACTAGAAATATCTCTTACAGTAAGACTGACTAATTGTTCAGTTGTCGTGTACCCCCACTGAGACGCAACTGACATGCCGTTATAGAACATAGTATCACAATCAAATTCCCAAGATTGTTCATTATTCCACAAAAAATTAATTGTTGGGTTAAGCTCACACCACATTATATTTTCATAAACAGATTTAACTATGGTTCTAAAATTACCTTTGCAAGCTGATTCTTTAGCCCCAGCTGTATACCCATTATAAGCAACAACCCCGACAGATGATAAAATACCAATGATGGCAACTACCACTAATAATTCAATTAAGGTAAAACCTTTTTTATTATTTATAACTTTCATTTTTAAAATTATAATTGATTTGATGTATCTTTTTATATCAAAAGACGTCCATTTTAGGTTTAATAAACTAATGATATTTAAAAACCACTTTCTCTTACAAGAATAGCAATAATATTTTTAAACAATTTTGTAAAAGGGCTGTATCGACTCCCTTCAATATGAACATAACCAGGTAATTCGAATTGAATTTTACTACGTTTCGCAAGTTTGAAGTCTGCAATATAATGTGCTGTTTGTGGACGATATTGAAATTTTCCTCCTGTAAAATTTCTTATAGCAACTGGACCATTATGAATTGAGCTTAATGAAATGTAAGGAAGATTATTAACAGCAGATAAATCTAGTGATTTTGAAACTAAATAAACTTTATCATGAATTCCATCGTTTGGAATAAAGACAGCTGGGTTTTTTTCTAAAAATCGATCTATTTGTTCTTCTTTAATAAATCCTTTTACTTTTCCAGTACCGAATTGAACAATACCTAAAAGTTGATCTAAATTACTAACCCACATATCTTCAGATAAATTATAAAAATCTTTTATCTTTCCTTTAATGGGTGCTTTAATTAAAAGCTTATTTTGAACTTTTGTAAGACCAGATAATTCTGTTTGTAGAGCAATTAATCTTTGTTGTAACGTTAAGTATTGATCCATATTTCCTGCTGAATTACTTAATCGATTAATCTTTGTCTTGATTAGTTTTATATTTCTTCTTAATGAAATAATTTCATTCTCTAAATCAGGCGAATAAAGTTCAATTAGATTTTGTCCTTTTTCAACTTCATCATCTTTTTCAACTAATATTCTTTTAATCATTGAAGGATAAGGTGCGTAAATTTTTAAATACTGCTCAGAAATATATACTGCAGGTATTTTTAAAGATGACTTCCAGGGTAAGAATAAAACCATTAATAAAGCAGTAATAATGATTAAAGTTCTTTTGGTTTGTTTGTTAAATTTTATTTCAGATTTTAATTTGTACCAATTATTCACTTCACGAATTACCGGTAACATAATGAACCAATAAATTTCAACCGCAAACAGTATGATTCCTAAAAATTTAAATGCTAGGTGATAAACTAAAAGTGCAATACCTAAAAATAGAAAAAATCGATACAGCCATGTCGCCCAAGCATAAACGATAAAAGTCCATCTTCTTGAGGGGTTAATTTCTTCTGGAGGACTATGATTAAGACCAAATAAAGTTTCCCTTATTTTCCACCTTGCAAGAGCAAATGAACGAGGTTGTAAATTTTCAGCTTTTAACCAATCGGAAAAAACATAGTAGCCATCAAATCTCATGAAAGGACTTACATTAATTGTTAAGGATGAAATCCATGATGTTGTTGCAATGAAAAAGGCTGCACTTTTAAATCCACCCTCAGGTAAAATTCCCCAAATAAAAGTTGCAAATAACGCTAGATGTAATTCTGTAAGTATACCACCAAAGTTTATTAATAATCTTTCTTTGTGATTTCTAAGTCTCCAGGCATCAGTTGTATCGGTATATAAAAATGGAAAAAAAACTAAAAAAGCTATTCCAATCGCAGATACTCTGCAACCATAGTGTTTTGCAATATAAGCATGTCCTAACTCATGAAGACATTTTACAAAAACTAAAGTTAAGAAATAAAGCATTAACCCTTGAAAAGAAAAGAAATAAAGAAAAGTGCTTTTAAAGGTTTCAAATTGTTGAGCGACTAAAAATAAACCAACAAAACCAAAGAAGTAAGTAATATTTCTAAATCGTTTTGAACCAAAATATTTTACATATTTTAAAGTTTTAGAAAGCCAATTGTCTGGTTTAAATAATGGAATTTTAAAAAATAGATAACTGTGTATTAAATATAATAACCAGCTCTTCTTCATGCTATTTTTTTGTTGTAGTAAATAGCTAACGTTTTGACCAGAAGGTTGGACAATTAAATTATTTTGGTGAAGAAAACTAATAAAACTTTTTATTTCATCTTCATTGGTTTCAATTCCTGATGAATTAATTTTCTTTTCAAAGTTTTTAATATCTTCACCTCCACTCCAGTTTTTAATAAGTTTAAAAGCAGTTAAACCAAGTGTGAAGTATTTATTTCGAATTGCATCATATAAAAGCCATGCGGGCGAACCATCTTCACGGCTATTACCACGAAAAACTTCTAAATCTTGTCTTAGATAAGGAACGATCATATTCCTATTAATTGTCTTACAAAAGTAATTGGTTTTCTAAGAACATAATAGAATAGAAAAACTCTTGAACCATAAACTTTAGCCGTTCCTCTCAATCCTATTCTTGGAGGTTTTTTTCCCTCAAAACTAGCTCCTAATTTATAAGATAATATTTCTTCAGGAGACAAAGAAGGTTCGTAAGAAGATCTTAAAAGTTTTCCTTTTAACGAGCTAATTGGATTGATGTCTAAAAACACTTTAACTTTAGAATTTTCTTTAATAACTAACGAGTCTTTAACCGGCAACCATATCAAAAACTCAACTTCATCAGGATTTGCAACAGTCATAATTTTTTCACCCACTGCAACGGGTCGTCCTTGCCAATCATTTTTTTGATCTACAATTGCAATTCCTTTTTGTTTTGCAAATAATTTTGTATTTTTTAGCTTTTCTTGTGCTGATGCTACTTCTACTTTTTTTAATTCTACTTGTGCCACTAATTCTGCTAATCGAGCTTTTTCCTCATTATTCGTAAAGGATGATTGTCTGCTTCGAAGAAGTTCTTTTTGAGCTACTTGAAGGGATTGGTTTGTAATATTTAAATTATTCTTAAGTTCGATATCTTCTAATAAAACCAATAAATCACCTTGCTTAATTTTATCGTTATTACTTGCTACAATATTTTTAACCACCCCATCAAATGGTGAAGTAACTAAGCTTGGATTTTTTGCTATAACCTCAACTGGAGCCGTACTAGTTATTCGAATAGGTAAAATTAAAATTATAAAAATAGCTGCATAAATTTTCCATGATTTTTTTCCAGTTAAATATTTTTTATAATGATTTTTAATTGAAAAATCTTTTAAGAACGAATTAAAAGCATGACCATAAGTTGAAGACAAATGTCCGGCAAGTTCAATTTCGTTTTCAGAAAATTTTTCACTTCTTACTAATAATAAATAACCTTGTAGGCCTTTTTGAGGTGAAATAATTGGAATAAATAAAATGTTTTCGGGTAAATTTTTTGGTTTCTCAGAATTAATATTTTTAGCAATTTTGTCTAATTCTAAATTTTGAATTTCTTTATCACTTAACGATTTATCGTTGTTCACAAAGTTTTCTATAAAAGTAAGTAAAGGTGACGTTCTATCAACTGTAGCTAAATCAGAGGTTGCTTTAATATTAAATTTATCCGCTGGTGTTTTTAATAATAAAAACGCACTGATATAATCGATAATTTGTCTTGTCTCATTTGCGATTACAAAATGTAGTTCGTCTTGAGATCTTGCTTCTCTTGCTTTTTTTTCTAAACCAAATAACCGAGCAACTTTTATGTTTTTATCTTCACTCAAAATTTAACGATCCCACTCATTCCAGGTATTAATGAATCGTATTTTTCATTAAACTGTGCTTTTAATTCTATTGTTTGACTAATTGCATCCACTGTAGCTCCTAAACTAATAACGGTTGCATCTAACGTTTCTCCAGTTTCATCAATAATGATTTTTACGTTATGTCCTTTTTTTAACCATTTAAGCCAATTACTTGGAGCAACAATTTCAGCTTCTAATAATCCATCCCCAACAATGTCCATTAAGGGTTGTCTTTGTTCTATACTGGTAAAAATAGTTGTATAAACATCCATCACTTTTCCATCATAAGGAGCAATGATTTCACATCGATCCACATTTAAAGTTGCAATACTCAATTCTGCTTTAGCCTTTTCATAATTTGAAACTGTTAATTGGTATTGGAGTTTACCAATTGATCTTAGTTCTAATAACTCTTTATCATTTTCTAATTGTATTCTTGCACTCTCATGTTCGGCTTTAATTACATCTTTTTGTGCTTTATAAATTTCACAATCAAAACTAATCAGCACATCCCCTTCTTTAAAAGCATCTCCTAATAAAAAATTAATACTTTGAACTCTTGCAGCAATTTCACTGGAAATGGAAACTTTCTCCGTTGCGCTCACTAAACCTCGAGCTTCCCTTTCTTCAGAATGAACAGGGTTTAAAAATGATAAATAAATAAATAATATAAATAGTAATTGTTTCATGAGGCTAAGTTATTTTATAGTCTATTAATAAGGTCATTACCATAATCTTCCCAATCATTAAATTCTTTATCTAATTGGTCGCTTAAAGTAACAAATCTATTATTTTCACCCCCATCAAAATTTTGGGATACATTTTGCTCTTGTAAATCAACTTCTAAATCTTTTACAATAATTTTTCCATCTTGCTCAATAATAAGTTTTAATTCTAATTGAGAAACATCTTCAGGTGGATTTTCTGCAATAATTTGACCCGTTACAGGATCATACTCAAGCCAGTCAGGTACTTCGGTTCCATCTTTAAGAACAAGTTTAGTATTATTAAAATTACCTTTTAGCTCATTGGGTAAATCTATAATTAAATCATTTCCAATATTTAAAGGTTTAAGTTGAAAAATTGTTTCTGGTTTAAACGTTTCAATAATTTCATTGATATCTGCTGGATTGTTAAAATTTAATGTTTTGTTAAATGATCTTTCAACTAATCCATCTTCATTTTGTTTTACAATATTAACCGTACCATCTTCATTAACAGTAATTGAAGAATTTGTTCTTTTTGCTTGTTTGATAATTTTTCTATCTTGTTTTATTTTTTCAGGATCAATCTCAACTGCAATTTCTCGAGTTTCATTGTTTTTATCCGTTGCAATAATCATAATTTCAACTTTATCTACACCTTCTGGAATATTTGTGGTTGTTTGACCTGTTTTAGGATTAATTTTAATCCACTCAGGTAATGCAGAACCATCACTCATTTTTCCATCAAATTTAACAATCTCATTGTCGGCTTCATTCATGACACCAAATTTCAATTTTAAACCTTCTTGTTTGTCTTTAACTTTAAGGTTTGAAAGTTCTCCTTCAGAAATTTGAAGAGAGTCTGTTTCGGCAACTAAATCAACTAATTTAAGACCTTGGGAATAATCTGTTTTTCTTGCAGTTTGTTCAAATTCAAAATTATTTAAATCAAATTCTGTTGATTGATTTAGTTCTGTGAAAGTATTTTCAACTTGAACTCTTGCTTCCATTCTAGCTTGATTTATAATAATTCTTTCAGCTTTCTTTTCTCTAATTTCTTTAACAACACCACCACCATTTTGTAATTTTAATACAATTGAACTTGTATCCGTAACACCACTACCATCTCTAACTGTATAATTAAAATATTCATAAACTATTTCACCTGGATCCAATGTATCTTTTAAACCTTCATTAACTATATATGTGTAACTACCATTTGAGTTCATTATCAAAGAACCATAAGTTCCAATTAATGCCTCCCCTAATGTTCCAGCAGTACCTGAGCCTTCAGTTGATCCTGTTCTTATCTCGGTTACTATTGATGTATCATTTGAGTCTGGATCAGTATCGTTAGTTAACACATCTTTTTCAGAGTCATTTGTGACTGTTAAAGTTGAAGTTGCTGCTATATCAATTGTATTACTATCATTAACACCAACTGGGGCATCATTAGCACCTGTAACCGTTATAGTAAGTTGTCCTGTATCTGTTCCACCATTACCGTCTGAAACTGTATATGTAAAATAATCTATTCCAGTTTCTCCACTACCTAAAACATCATTAGGCGTATAACTATATGTTCCATCTGAATTAATTGTTAAAGATCCATAAGTACCAGTTAAAGGTGTAGCTATTGCTCCAAATGTTCCAGAGCCAGACTCTGTTCCTGTTCTTATGCCTGATATTTCTAATGTATCTCCCTCTGTATCTGTGTCGCCATAGAGAATATCTGAAGTCCCGTCTGTGACTGTTGTAGTAGTGCCTTCTGTTGCGGTATTCGTTTCATTATCAGCAACTGGATTATCATTTATAGCGGTTACGTTAATTGTCATAGTGTAACTTGAAGCACTATCTGCATCGCCATCATTTACAGAGAAACCAATTGTTGTATAAGGAGATCCATTTTCATCTGCAGTAGGATTTAATCTTAAATAACTATTTGAGATATCTGTTGCAGTTATTACTTGATTTAAGGTTACATCTACCCAGTTTGATCCATTGTAATACTGCAACGCACCAGCGTCTTCTAATGTTGTAATTTTTACACTTACTAATGCATCGTCATCATCTGCATCTGTGTAGCCAAAATCAGATGTTGAAAATACATATGGTGTATCCTCTTCTGTTGAAACTGCATTGTTTGATGCTGTTGGCACATCATTAACACCAGTTACTGTAAAGATTAATGTTGCAGTGTCTGTCGCATTACTATCTGAAACTGTGTAAGTGAAACTATCTGTTGCAGTATCTGAGGCATCTAAATCGTCTGACGCTGATTGATCTGCAACGTAAGTGTATGTTCCGTTAGCTCCTATTTTTAATGTTCCATAAGTTCCAGTAACTGAGGTAAAATTGCTGTTATAAGTACTACTTCCAGCAACTGAACTATTGGATCCACCTGTTACTGCAATTTGAGTTACTGTTAAAGTGTCACTATCAGCATCCGTATCTCCATGTAAAACATCTGAAGTTCCATCGGTGACTGTGACCGTTGCATCTTCATTCACTGAATTAATTTCGTTGTCAGCTACTGGAGCATCATTTGTATTGATTACATTAACGGTCATTGTATACGAAGATGAACTGTCCGCATCTCCATCATTTACAGAAAAACCAATTGTTGTATAGGGTGAGCCTGTTTCATTTTCAGTAGGATTTAATCTTAAATAATTATTTGAGATATCGGTTGCAGTTATTACTTGATTTAAGGTTACATCTACCCAAGCGCTACCATTATAATATTGTAATGCACCAGCACTTTCTAATGTTGTAATTTTTACACTTACTAACACATCATCGTCATCTGCATCTGTGTAGCCAAAATCTGATGCTGAAAATACATAAGCTGTATCCTCATTTGTAGTTACAGTTTTATCTGCAGCTTCTGGTACATCATTAACACCAGTTACTGTAAAGATTAATGTTGCAGTGTCTGTTGCTGTTCCATCCGATATTGTATAAGTGAAACTATCTGTTGCAGTGTCTGAAGCATCTAAATCATCAGCAGCATTTTGATCAGCTACATATGTATAAGTACCATCAGCTCCAACAGTAAGTGTACCATAAGTTCCTGTTACCGTTTCTGGTGAACCAGAATTATAAGTACTGCTTGCAGTAACTGCATTATTGGAGCTACCTGTTACTGCTATTTGTGTAACTGTAAATGCATCATCATCATCAGCATCACTATCATCATCCATTAATAAACTTGATCCTGAACTTCTTGTAACTGTCGCATCTTCGTTAACAGCATCAGTATCATTGACTGCAACTGGAGCATCGTTAACACCAGTAATAGTAATTGTAATTGTTGCTGTATCCGTTGCGGTTCCATCTGAAACTGTATAGGTAAATACATCTGTTGCAGTGTCTGAAGCGTCTAAATCATCTGAAGCACTTTGATCGGCTACATATGTATATGTTCCATCACTTGCTAAAGTTAAAGTTCCATAAGTACCAGTTAAACCAGAACCAATTGAGCCTGCAGTTCCACTTCCGCCTTCCGCTCCAGTTCTAATTGCTGAAACTGTTAGAGATGCGCTGTCATCTGCATCCGTATCTCCATGTAAAACATCTGAAGTTCCATCTGTGACTGTAAGTGTTGCATCTTCATTTACTGAATTTGTTTCATTATCCGCAACTGGAGCATCATTAATTCCTGTCACTGTAAAGATTAATGTTGCAGTGTCTGTCGCTGTTCCATCTGAAACTGTATAAGTGAAACTATCTGTTGCAGTATCTGAAGCATCTAAATCATCAGCAGCACTTTGATCTGCAACGTAAGTGTATGTTCCATCAGCACCAACTTTTAATGTTCCATAAGTTCCAGTAATTGAAGTAAAATTGCTATTATAAGAACTTGAGCTTGCAACTGAAGAATTAGAAGCTCCTGTTACTGCAATTTGAGTTACGGTAAAACTATCATCATCATCAGCATCACTATCATCTGCCATTAATAAATTATCACCTGAAGTTCTGGTAACTGTTGCATCTTCGTTAACAGCATCAGTATCATTGACTGCAACGGGAGCATCGTTAACACCAGTAATAGTAATTGTAATTGTTGCAGTATCGGTTGCTGTTCCATCTGATAGTGTATAGGTAAAGACATCTGTTGCAGTATCTGAAGCATCTAAATCATCAGCAGCACTTTGATCTGCTACATATGTATATGTTCCATCAGCACCCACTGTTAAAGCACCATAAGTTCCAGTAATTGATTGACCATTTAAATAAGTGGTGCTCGATGTAACGCTTTCTGTGTTTCCATTTGTATGAGCAACGTTAGTTAAAGTTAAAGTATCTGATGAATCTGGATCTGTATCATTGTCATCTATTACTCCACTTGATGCAGATGAAATGGTTGTAGTAGCATCTTCATTAACACTAGCTGTATCATCAGTAGCTGTTGGAGTATCATTAACTGCTGTTACATTTACCGTAATAGTATTAGGTGTTGAACTACTTGCATCCCCATCATTTACTGTAAAATTAAAAGTAGTGTAAGGAGATCCATTCTCATCTGCAGTAGGATTTAATCTTAATTTATTAGCAGCAATGTCTGTTGCTGTTATCACCTGATTTAAAGTTACATCTACCCAAGCGCTACCATTATAATATTGTAATGCACCAGCATCTTCTAAAGTTGTAATTTTTACACTTACTAATGCATCATCATCATCTGCATCTGTGTATCCAAAATCTGATGCTGAAAATACATAAGGGGTATCTTCGTTTGTAGTAACTGCATTATCAGATGCAGTTGGCACATCATTAATTCCGGTTACTGTAAAGATTAATGTTGCAGTGTCAGTAGTATCACCATCTGAAATTGTGTAAGTGAAACTATCTGTTACAGAATCTGAGGCATCTAAATCATCAGCTGCACTTTGATCGGCTACATATGTATAAGTACCATCAGCACCAACAGTAAGTGTACCGTATGTACCTGTAACTTGAGTCCCACTTGAATTATAAGAACTTGAGCTTGCAACTGAACTGTTTGATCCACCTGTTACTGCAATTTGAGTTACTGTAAATGCATCATCATCATCAGCATCACTATCATCTGCCATTAATAAACTTGAGCCTGAACTTCTGGTTACTGTGGCATCTTCATTTAATGCATCAGTATCGTTGACTGCAACGGGAGCATCATTGATACCTGTCACTGTAAAGATTAATGTAGCTGTATCCGTAGCTGTTCCGTCTGAAACTGTATAAGTGAAACTATCTGTTGCAGTATCTGAAGCATCTAAATCATCAGCTGCACTTTGATCTGCAACGTAAGTGTAAGTACCATCAGCACCAACTTTTAATGTTCCATAAGTTCCAGTAATTGAAGTAAAATTACTATTGTAAGAACTTGAGCTTGCAACTGAACTGTTTGATCCACCTGTTAGTGCAATTTGTGTAACAGTAAAACTATCATCATCATCAGCATCACTATCATCTGCCATTAATAAACTTGAGCCTGAAGTTTGTGTTACTGTTGCGTCCTCATTAACTACATCGCTATCGTTAACTGCTACAGGAGCATCGTTAATTCCTGTCACTGTAAAGATTAATGTTGCAGTGTCAGTAGCTGTTCCGTCTGAAACTGTATAAGTGAAACTATCTGTTGCAGTATCTGAAGCATCTAAATCATCAGCTGCACTTTGATCTGCAACGTAAGTGTAAGTACCATCAGCACCAACTTTTAATGTTCCATAAGTTCCAGTAATTGAAGTAAAATTACTATTGTAAGAACTTGAGCTTGCAACTGAACTGTTTGATCCACCTGTTACTGCAATTTGAGTTACTGTTAAGGTATCACCACTATCAACATCAGTATCTCCATGTAAAACATCTGAGGTTCCATCAGTCACAGTTACTGTTGCATCTTCATTCACTGAATTAGTTTCGTTGTCAGCTACTGGAGCATCATTAACAGCAGTAACGTTTACCGTAATTGTATTTGGAGTTGCGCTATCTGCATCACCATCATTTACAGAAAAACCAATTGTTGTATAAGGAGATCCATTCTCATCTGCAGTAGGATTTAATCTTAATTTATTAGCAGCAATGTCTGTTGCTGTTATCACCTGATTTAAAGTTACATCTACCCAAGCGCTACCATTATAATATTGTAAGGCACCAGCGTCTTCTAATGTTGTAATTTTCACACTTACTAATGCATCGTCATCATCTGCATCTGTGTATCCAAAATCAGAAGTTGAAAATACGTAAGGGGTATCTTCTGCAGTAGAAATTGTTTTATCTGAAGCTGTTGGTACATCATTAACACCAGTTACTGTAAAGATTAATGTTGCAGTGTCTGTCGCTGTTCCATCTGAAACTGTGTAAGTGAAACTATCTGTTGCAGTGTCTGAAGCATCTAAATCATCAGCAGCACTTTGATCGGCTACATATGTATATGTTCCATCTGCACCAACTTTTAATGTTCCATAAGTTCCAGTAACTGAGGTAAAATTATTGTTATAAGTACTACTTCCAGCAACTGAACTATTGGATCCACCTGTTACTGCAATTTGAGTTACTGTAAATGCATCATCATCATCAGCATCACTATCATCTGCCATTAATAAACTTGAGCCTGAACTTCTGGTTACTGTGGCATCTTCATTAACAGCATCAGTATCATTGACTGCAACTGGAGCATCGTTAATTCCTGTCACTGTAAAGATTAATGTTGCAGTGTCTGTTGCCGTTCCATCCGATATTGTATATGTAAAACTATCTGTTACTTGGTCGTTTAAATCTAAATCATCAGCAGCACTTTGATCTGCTTCATATGTATATGATCCGTCAGCTCCAACAACTAGAGTACCGTATGTTCCAGTTACTGAAGTTCCATTAGAATAAGTAGTGCTTGAGTTTACACTTGAATTTGATCCACCTGTTACTGCAATTTGTGTAACAGTAAAACTATCATCATCATCAGCATCACTATCATCTGCCATTAATAAATTATCACCTGAACTTCTGGTAACTGTTGCATCTTCATTTAATGCATCGGTGTCATTGACTGCAACTGGAGCATCATTGATACCTGTCACTGTAAAGATTAATGTTGCAGTGTCTGTTGTTGTTCCGTCTGAAACTGTGTAAGTGAAACTATCTGTTGCAGTATCATTTAAATCTAAATCATCTGCAGCACTTTGATCAGCTACATATGTATAAGTACCATTTGCGCCAATAACCAGTGTACCATAAGTTCCCGTTACAGAAGTTCCATTAGAATAAGTAGTACTTGAAGTAACACTTGAGTTTGAACTTCCAGTAACAGCTATTTGTGTAACTGTTAAAGATGAAACTGTATCATCACCATCTACATCTGTATCGTTATCTTGTGTAACTCCACTTGAAGCTGAGGAAACTGTCAAGGTTGCGTCTTCATTTACTGAACCAGTATCGTTATTAGCAACGGGAGCATCGTTTGCTCCAAGAATTGTAATTGTAATTACTCCAATATCTGTTGCTGTTCCATCTGATAATGTATAATTAAATGAGTCTGTGACTGAGTCACCTGCATCTAATGCATCCGCTTCATCTTGATTGGCTACATAAGAATAAGAACCATCTGCTGCAATGGTTAATTGACCATACGTTCCCGTTAAAGCAGATCCAATGGATCCTGCTGTTCCTGAACCTTCACTTGAGCCTACTCTAATTGCAGTAACAGTTAGAGATGCACTATCATCAGCATCACTATCTGTATGAGAACTTGAACTAGTATCAATAATATCACCAGAGTGTTCACCTGTTGCATCATAACTTCCTGATAAATTGGCATTAGCACCATTTGAAACTGTTAAAGTTCCATCTTCGACAATAACTCCTACATCATTTTGTGCAACTGGAGCATCGTTAATTCCTGTTACTGTAAAGATTAATGTTGCAGTGTCTGTCGCTGTTCCATCCGATATTGTATATGTGAAACTATCTGTTACTTGGTCGTTTAAATCTAAATCATCAGCAGCATTTTGATCAGCTACATATGTATATGTTCCATTAGCACCAACAGTAAGTGTACCATAAGTTCCTGTTACTGTTTCTGGTGAACCAGAATTATAAGTACTATTTGCAGTAACTGCGTTATCAGAGCTACCAGTAACTGCTATTTGAGTTACTGTGAAACTATCATCATCATCAGCATCGCTGTCATCAGCCATTAATAAATTATCACCTGAAGTTCTGGTAACTGTTGCATCTTCGTTAACTGCATCAGTATCGTTGACTGCAACTGGAGCATCGTTAATTCCTGTTACTGTAAAGATTAATGTTGCAGTGTCTGTCGCTGTTCCATCTGAAACTGTGTAAGTGAAACTATCTGTTGCAGTGTCTGAAGCATCTAAATCATCAGACGCTGATTGATCAGCTACATAAGTATATGTTCCATTAGCACCTATTTTTAATGTTCCATAAGTTCCAGTAACTGAAGTAAAATTGCTGTTATAAGCACTGCTTCCAGCAACTGAACTATTTGATCCACCTGTTACTGCAATTTGAGTTACTGTTAAGGTATCACCACTATCTGCATCCGTATCTCCATGTAAAACATCAGACGTTCCATCTGTGACTGTGACTGTTGCATCTTCATTAACTGAATTAGTTTCATTATCTGCAACAGGTGCGTTATTTACATTTGTAACATTTACCGTAATTGTATTTGGAGTTGCGCTATCTGCATCCCCATCATTTACTGTAAAATTAAAAGTAGTGTAAGGCGAACCATTTTCATTAGTAGCTGGATTTAATCTCAACTTATTAGCAGCAATGTCTGTTGCTGTTATTACTTGATTTAAGGTTACATCTACCCAAGCGCTACCATTATAATATTGTAATGCACCAGCACTTTCTAATGTTGTAATTTTTACACTTACTAACACATCATCGTCATCTGCATCTGTGTAGCCAAAATCTGATGCTGAAAATACATAAGCTGTATCCTCATTTGTAGTTACAGTTTTATCTGCAGCTTCTGGTACATCATTAACACCAGTTACTGTAAAGATTAATGTTGCAGTGTCTGTTGCTGTTCCATCCGATATTGTATAAGTGAAACTATCTGTTGCAGTGTCTGAAGCATCTAAATCATCAGCAGCATTTTGATCAGCTACATATGTATAAGTACCATCAGCTCCAACAGTAAGTGTACCATAAGTTCCTGTTACCGTTTCTGGTGAACCAGAATTATAAGTACTGCTTGCAGTAACTGCATTATTGGAGCTACCTGTTACTGCTATTTGTGTAACTGTAAATGCATCATCATCATCAGCATCACTATCATCATCCATTAATAAACTTGATCCTGAACTTCTTGTAACTGTCGCATCTTCGTTAACAGCATCAGTATCATCAACTGCAACTGGAGCATCGTTAATTCCTGTAACCGTAAAGATTAATGTTGCAGTGTCAGTAGTATCACCATCTGAAATTGTGTAAGTGAAACTATCTGTTGCAGTATCATTTAAGTCTAAATCATCAGCTGCACTTTGATCGGCTACATATGTATAAGTACCATCAGCACCCACTTTTAATGTTCCATAAGTTCCAGTAATTGAAGTAAAATTGCTATTATAAGAACTTGAGCTTGCAACTGAAGAATTAGAAGCTCCTGTTACTGCAATTTGAGTTACGGTAAAACTATCATCATCATCAGCATCACTATCATCTGCCATTAATAAATTATCACCTGAAGTTCTGGTAACTGTTGCATCTTCGTTAACTGCATCAGTATCGTTGACTGCAACTGGAGCATCGTTAATTCCTGTCACTGTTATTGTAATTGTTGCAGTATCCGTTGCGGTTCCATCTGATAGTGTATAGGTAAAGACATCTGTTGCAGTGTCTGAAGCATCTAAATCATCTGCAGCACTTTGATCAGCTGCATAAGTATAAGTTCCATCCGCTGCTAAAGTTAATGTACCATAATAACCTACGACAGCATTTGTTCCTGCTGTTCCACTGTTTCCGTTTGCAGATGATGCATTTCCACCACTTTGATTTGTAGCTGATGTATGAGAATAAGTTGTAACTGTTAAAGTATCGCCACTATCAACATCGGTATCTCCATGTAAAACATCTGACGATCCATCGGTAACGGTTAATGTTGCATCTTCATTGACTGAATTAGTTTCATCATCTGCAACAGGTGCATCGTTAACTGCTGTTACATTGACTGTAATTGTATTAGCTGAGGCACTATCTGCATCGCCATCATTTACTGTAAAATCAAAACTAGTGTAAGAAGATCCATTTTCATTTGCAGCTGGGTTAAATCTTAATTTATTAGCAGCAATGTCAGTTGCTGTTATCACTTGATTTTCAGTTACATCTACCCAAGCACTACCATTATTATATTGTAAAGCACCTGCATCTTCTAATCCTGTAATTTTTACACTTACTAACGCATCATCGTCATCTGCATCTGTGTAGCCAAAATCTGATGCTGAAAATACATAAGCTGTATCCTCATTTGTAGTTACAGTTTTATCTGCAGCAGTTGGTACATCATTAATTCCTGTTACCGTAAAGATTAATGTTGCAGTGTCTGTTGTTGTTCCATCCGATATTGTATAAGTGAAACTATCTGTTGCAGTGTCTGAAGCATCTAAATCATCAGACGCTGATTGATCTGCAACGTAAGTATATGTTCCATTAGCACCAACAGTAAGTGTACCATAAGTTCCTGTTACCGTTTCTGGTGAACCAGAATTATAAGTACTGCTTGCAGTAACTGCATTATTTGATCCACCTGTTACTGCAATTTGTGTAACGGTAAAACTATCATCATCATCAGCATCACTATCATCTGCCATTAATAAATTATCACCTGAAGTTCTGGTAACTGTTGCATCTTCATTTACAGCATCAGTATCATTGACTGCAGCTGGAGCATCATTGATACCTGTCACTGTTATTGTAATTGTTGCAGTATCCGTTGCGGTTCCATCTGATAGTGTATAGGTAAAGACATCTGTTGCAGTGTCTGAAGCATCTAAATCATCTGCAGCACTTTGATCAGCTGCATAAGTATAAGTTCCATCCGCTGCTAAAGTTAATGTACCATAATAACCTACGACAGCATTTGTTCCTGCTGTTCCACTGTTTCCGTTTGCAGATGATGCATTTCCACCACTTTGATTTGTAGCTGATGTATGAGAATAAGTTGTAACTGTTAAAGTATCACTATCTGCGTCTGTATCTCCGTGTAAAACATCTGAGGTTCCATCCGTAACAGTTAATGTTGCATCTTCATTAACAGCTCCTGTTTCATCATCTGCAACAGGTGCATCGTTAACTGCTGTTACATTGACTGTAATTGTATTAGCTGAGGCACTATCTGCATCGCCATCATTTACTGTAAAATCAAAACTAGTGTAAGAAGATCCATTTTCATTTGCAGCTGGGTTAAATCTCAATTTATTATTACCGATATCCGTTGCTGTTATCACTTGATTTTCAGTTACATCTACCCAAGCACTACCATTATTATATTGTAAAGCACCTGCATCTTCTAATCCTGTAATTTTTACACTTACTAACGCATCATCGTCATCTGCATCTGTGTAGCCAAAATCATTTGCTGAAAATACATAAGGAGTATCTTCGTTTGTAGTTACAGTTTTATCTGCAGCTTCTGGTACATCATTGATACCAGTTACTGTAATTATTAATGTAGCTGTATCAAACCATGTATTATCTGATACGGTATAAGTAAAACTATCTGTCACAGTATCACTTGCATCTAGCGCATCAGCTGCTGCTTGATCTGCAACATAAGTATAAGATCCATCAGCTCCAACTTTTAATGTTCCATAAGTTCCAGTAACTGTTGTAAAATTACTATTATAAGTACTACTTCCAGCAACAGAACTATTTGATCCACCTGTGACTTTAATTTGTGTCACCGTTAAAGATGAACTATCATCTGCATCTGTATCATCAGCAACTAATAATTCTGATCCTGAGCTTTCAGTTATAGTTGCATCTTCATTTACAGCATCTGTATCATTAACTGCAACTGGTACATCATTGATACCAGTTACTGTAATTATTAATGTTGCTGTAGATGTTGCTGTTCCATCTGAGACTGTATAAGTAAAACTATCTGTCACATTATCACCAACATCTAGTGCATCCGCTGCAGCTTGATCTGCAACATAAGTATAAGATCCATCAGCACCAACTTTTAATGTTCCATAAGTTCCAGTAACTGTTGTAAAATTACTATTATAAGTACTACTTCCAGCAACAGAACTATTTGATCCACCTGTGACTTTAATTTGTGTCACCGTTAAAGATGAACTATCATCTGCATCTGTATCATCAGCAACTAATAATTCTGATCCTGAGCTTTCAGTTATAGTTGCATCTTCGTTAACACTATCTGTATCATTAACTCCAATTGGGTCATCGTTCACTCCTGTAACAGTAATTGTAATATTGGCAGTATCTGTTCCACCATTTCCATCTGAAACTGTATAAGTAAATACATCTGTAACAGTGTCGCTTGCATCTAATGCATCCGCTGCATCTTGATCAGCTACATAAGTATAAGTTCCATTAGCACCAATGACTAATGTCCCATAAGTTCCTGTAACCGAAGTTCCGTTGCTATGATTGGTTCCTCCACTAACTGAACTATTTGATCCACCATCTTTTTTAATTTGAGTAATAACCAATGATGATGCGCTATCATCGGCGTCCGCATCTGTATCATTATCTTGAGTTACACCACTTGATGCTGTTGAAACTGTTAAAGTTGCATCTTCATTAACTGACCCTGTGTCATTTGTAGCTGAAGGTGCATCATTAACACCTGTGACTGTAATAGTTAAATTTGCAGTATCTGTTCCACCATTGCCGTCTGAAATAGTATAAGTAAATACATCTGTAACAGTGTCGCTTGCATCTAAAGCATCAGCTGCAGCTTGATCCGCAACATATGTATAAGTTCCATCAGCTCCAACCGTTAATGTTCCATAGGTTCCTGTGACTGATGTTCCGCTTGAATTATATGAGCTTCCTCCAGATACGGATGAATTACTTCCACCATCTTTTTTAATTTGAGTAACCGTTAAACTATCACCATCAGCATCTGAATCATCTGCATTTAATAAACCTGAACCTGAGCTTTGAGTAACTGTTGCATCTTCATTAACACTATCAGTATCTGCAACAGCTGAAGGAGCATTGTTACTACTATTAACTGTAATTGTTAAAGTAGCTGTATGTGTTGCTGTTCCATCTGATAATGTGTAAGTAAAAACATCGGTACCAGTACTTGAACCTGCAATGTATTGATAAGTACCGTCTGCACCAACTCTCAAAGTTCCCTTACTGCCAGTAACTGATGTGTAACCTGAATTATAAGCAGTTCCTGGATTAACAGCAGTTGCGCTTCCACTTGCTGTGGTTGCAACAATACTCGATACACTTAATGAAGCACTAGCATCTGCATCCGTATCCCCATGTAAAAGATCTGAAGTACCATCAGTGACTGTTAAAGTTTGAGTTGTATCAACTGAACCTGTTTCAGCATCTGCAACAGGTGTATCATTAATTCCATTAACAGTAATAGTTAAAACTGCAATATCCGTTTCACCTTGTCCATCTGAAACTGTATAATTAAAAGTGTCAGTTACCACATCACCTGGATCCAATGCATCCGCTGCATCTTGATTTGCTACATAGGTATATGATCCATTTGCAGCAATTGTTAATTGACCGTATGTTCCTGTTAAAGCTGAACCAACAGATCCTACGGTACCCGATCCCTCACTTGATCCTGTTCTAATCGCAGTAACTGTAAGAGTATCGCTATCAGGGTCTGTATCATAATTAGCAGTTGAACTTGTGTTAATGACATCTCCTGAATGTTCGCCGCTAACATTTACTACATTAAAAGGTGAAGCTAGATTCCATTCTTTAATTTTTGCTGGATCACTACTACCATTAAAACTAAAGAATTTTGATCCATCATTGTTAAAAGTGATAAATTGAGTAGGGACTCCATTACCAAGAGAACCAGTAGCTTCACCAGTATCAAAATAGGTGCTATTTGAACTTGCAGTCATAAGATCATAAGCAGTTGACAATGACCACTGTGATATTTTTGCTGTAGAACCAATTGTTGTTGTTTGATAAACTGTAAATAACTTTGTACCATCGTTATTATATTGCATACCAGTAACACTTGCAGACAAATATGAAGAAGTTTTTGAAGCAGTTGAAGTATCAAAAGAAGTACTTAAAGTATATTTGTATATACCACTAACTTCACTAATAAACATCTCTGAACCATCGTCATTAAAAAGAAATGTTCTATAATTTTTATACTGATTCCCTAACCGGAGGGAATTACCCGCTGTTACAGTGCTGGTAATATCGTAAGGGGTGCTTAAAGTGTATTGATACATATAACTTGAAGTATTTTGATTAGGAGAATCAAAAAGAACAAAAAGCTTTGTTCCGTCATTATTAAATCTCATAGCTTCGTTGTCTGTAGTCCATGAGCCTCCAACATCAGCATTATCATTACTTGAAACTGAAGCAGTTGATACGTCAAAAGGAATTGATAATGTGTATTGAAAAAGGCTTCTACCAGAGAGACCAGAAGCAGATCCTAATGTGTACATTTTTGTTCCATCAGGATTAAAAAGTAAATCGTTAAAAGTACTTTGAGTAGTAACAGGATTTGAATCTGAACCTGCAATAGTAAAGCTATCGCTATCATCGTAAGATGCTGGTGCAACAGTTGTTAAATTATCACCATCATCAACTTCTAACGTTGCATCTTCATTTACAGTACCATTATCATCTCGTGCAGTTAGATCTTGGCTAGCAATAATATTCATTGTAAGGGTTGCAGTAGATGTAGTGGAGCCATCTGAAACGATATAAGTGAAGACATCCTTTATATTTGCATCTCCTGCATCAAGGCCTGATATATTTGAGTTTGCAACATAAGAGTAAGAACCATCAGAGTTAATTGTTAAAGTACCGTACTCACCTGTCACTGTTTCAGAGTTACTTGAAAAAGTTGTTTGTGCATTTCCACCTGCTGTCGTTGCAGTGATACTAGTAATATTGCTACCATTATCAGTAATATCTCCAGTATGATTACCGGTGCTTGCTCCAGAGTTAGCGGCTGCACTATTTGCAACAGTTAAAGTTCCACCTTCTTTAATGAAACCTGCATCATTAACTCCAAGAATTGTAATTGTAATTACTCCAATGTCTGTTGCTGTTCCATCTGATAATGTGTAATTAAATGATTCTGTGACTGAGTCACCTACCGCTGCATCTTGATTAGCTACATAAGAATAAGAGCCATCTGCTGCAATGGTTAATTGACCATAAGTACCCGTTAAAGCTGAACCAATTGAACCAGCGGTTCCTGAACCTTCGCTTGAGCCTGTTCTAATTGCTGAAACTGTTAGAGATGCACTAGCATCGGCATCACTATCTGTATGAGAACTTGAACTAGTATCAATTACATCACCAGAATGTTCACCTGTTGCATCATAAGAACCTGAAACATTGGCATTAGCACCATTTGAAACTGTTAAAGTTCCATCTTCGACAATAACTCCAACATCATTTTGTGCAACTGGAGCATCATTCATACCAATTACTGTAATTGTTATAGTTACTGTATCAGTTCCACCATTTCCATCATCTACAGTATAAGTAAATATATCTGTTACAGTATCTCCTGAATCTAAGGCCTGAGTTACTGTTAGATCTGCAGTATAAGTGTAAGAACCATTACCTTCTAAATCCAATGTTCCATAATAACCTGTAACATTGTTGGTTCCAGCTGTTCCAGTACTGCTTGTTGAAGATATACTACCCCCATCTTGATCTGTTGCTGATGTATGAGAGTAAGTTGTAACCGTTAGTGCGTCGCCCTCAGGGTCTGTATCATAATTATCTGTTGAACTTGTGTTAATGACATCTCCTGAATGTTCACCTGATACATCTATTAAGCTGAAAGGAGTAGTAAGCGAATATTCAAAAAGTTTATCTTGTTGTGAGCCTGTCACAAACATTTTTGTACCATCATTGTTAAATGTAATACCGAGTGGATACCAATCTTTAGATGAAACATCAAAACTACCTACAAACTCAAAAGTAGATGATAAGTCAAAACCAGTTGAGAGTGTATATTCATTAACATCCTTTCCCAATCCAGATATAAACATTTTTTTTCCATCATTGCTAAATGCAAAACCGTATGGACTTGCTTCTTGAGTGCCAACACTTACATAATTATTTGTACGAGATGCTGAAGTTACATCAAAGGCAGTTGAAAGAGAGTATTCATGCACTTCACGTTGTTGTGCATCTAGCGCAAATAATTTGGTTCCATCGCTATTAAATGCTACGTTTACACCACTACCCATATTACGAGTATTTGGGTACTCCAGTATTAAATCAAAGAAATTATTATTATAAGAACTTGTGGAAATATCATAAGCAGTTGATACGTCATATTCATATAATCTACCCGAATAAGCTGAATAGAATTTGGTTCCATCATTATTAAATGTGAAATTACTCGATGAAGAATTCTCATTACTAAGGTCAAAAGTTTCATCTGCACCATCAAATGAAGCACTAGAAATATCAAAGGCGGTTGTTAATGTATATTGATGAATTTCATTTGTATTTTGATAAGTATCAAGCACAAACATTTTTGTTCCATCAGGACTAAATTTTGTTTCCTGACTTTGATATCCTGCATCCCCTAAAGATTTAGATCTAACAAATGAAGCTGCAGTAACACTTGTTGTTGCATTACTACTATTAGAAACTGTTAACGTTACATCTTCATTTACAATACCAGTGTCACCTCTTGCAGTTGGTGCATCGTTAACTGCTGTTACATTGACTGTAATTGTATTAGCTGAGGCACTGTCTGCATCGCCATCATTTACTGTAAAATCAAAACTAGTGTAAGAAGATCCATTTTCATTTGCAGCTGGGTTAAATCTCAATTTATTATTACCGATATCCGTTGCTGTTATCACTTGATTTTCAGTTACATCTACCCAAGCTGATCCATTGTTATATTGTAAAGCACCAGCAGATTCTAATCCTGTAATTTTTACACTTACTAACGCATCATCATCATCTGCATCTGTGTAGCCAAAATCTGATGCTGAAAATACATAAGCTGTATCCTCATTTGTAGTTACAGTTTTATCTGCAGCTTCTGGTACATCATTGATACCTGTCACTGTTATTGTAATTGTTGCAGTATCCGTTGCGGTTCCATCTGAAACCGTGTAAGTAAAACTATCGGTTGCGGTATCTCCAGCATCAAGGTCATCAGCAGCTGATTGATCTGCTGTATAAGTATAAGTACCATCCGCACCAATTACTAAAGTACCATAAGTACCTGTTTTTGATGTTCCGTTACTATTGTAAGTACTACTTCCTGCAACTGATGAAGCAGATGCACCTGTTACTGCAATTTGGGTAACGGTTAATGCATCATTTTCAGTATCAGTGTCTCCATGTAAAACATCTGAAGTTCCATCGGTAACGGTTAATGTTGCATCTTCATTGACTGAATTAGTTTCGTTATCTGCAACAGGTGCATCGTTAACTGCTGTTACATTGACTGTAATTGTATTAGCTGAGGCACTATCTGCATCGCCATCATTTACTGTAAAATCAAAACTAGTGTAAGAAGATCCATTTTCATTTGCAGCTGGGTTAAATCTCAATTTATTATTACCGATATCCGTTGCTGTTATCACTTGATTTTCAGTTACATCTACCCAAGCACTACCATTATTATATTGTAAAGCACCAGCATCTTCTAATCCTGTAATTTTTACACTTACTAACGCATCATCGTCATCTGCATCTGTGTAGCCAAAATCTGATGCTGAAAATACATAAGCTGTATCCTCATTTGTAGTTACAGTTTTATCTGCAGCTTCTGGTACATCATTGATACCAGTTACTGTAATAGTTAAATTTGCTGTAGCACCATCTGCCGTATAGACAAATACATCTGTTACTTCATCATTTAAATCTAAATCATCAGCAGCACTTTGATCGGCTGTATAAGTATAAGAACCATCCGCACCAATTACTAAAGTACCATAAGTACCCGTAACAGAAGTTCCGTTAGATGTATAAGTACTACTACTAGCAACTGTTGAATTTGATCCACCATCTTTTTTAATATGGGTGACTACTAAACCATTAGTATCAGCAGCATCATCATTTAATACATCGTCTTGAGAACCAGTTTTAGTAATTGTTGCATCTTCATTAACACTATCCGTGTCATCTGTTAAAGAAATTGAACTTGCAACGGTAAAAGTAATGCTACCTACGTCATAGGCATTAGATCCTGAATTACTTTCATCATCACGTGTAGTAAATGTAAAAATGTCTGTTGCAGTTGCATCGTACGCGATATTATTTGTTGAACTTGCTGTGTAAGTATAAGTACCGTTTGCAGCAATATTTAATGAACCATAGGTTCCAGATACTGCTGAACCAACCCCAGTATTATCGGTTACAATTGAATTATTTGAACTTTCATTTCCTGATGCAACACCAGTTACTACTAAAACACTATCAGCATCATCACTATCTGCAACACCATCATGAACATCACCGGAACTGGTTCCATCAGCAGACACTGTTGATCCAACTGTTGCATCTGTAACATTTGGTGCAGCGTTAACAGATACTGTCATTGTGTAAGCTGATGAACTATAATCTGTACCATCATGAACTTTAAAACCAAACGTTACATTACTTTCTGAATTTGCAGCTGGGGTAAATCTTAATTTATTATTACTAATATCTGACGCTGTTATTTCTTGATTTAAAGTTACATCAGCCCAAGATGATCCATTAGATGAATATTCTAAAACACCCGCACTTTCTAAAGTAGTAATTTTTATTTTTGATAAACTATCACTATCACCGTCTGAATAATTAAAATCACTGGCTGCAAATATTTTTGAAATATTAGATGGTGTTCTATCTCCTGCTGAAGATACTTGGTTATTTTCATTAATGTATACTGTTGAATTAGATGCGGTAGGTGCAGCGTTAGATGAATTAACAGTAATAGTTAACGTTGCAATATCTGTTGCACCAAATTCATCGGTTACAGTGTAGTTAAAACTATCAGTTCCAGCGCTTGAACTTGCAACATAAGTATAGGTACCATCAGAGTTCATTGTTAAAGCACCATAACTTCCATTTAAAGCTGAACCAATTGTACCTGCGTCACCTGAACCTTCTGATGAACCTGTTCTGATTGCAGAAACAGTTAAAGATGCATCTGCATCAGCATCCGTATCACCTGCTAAAACATCTGAAGACCCATCTGTAACAGTTAATGTTGTACTAACATCTGTTGAATTAGTTTCATTGTCAGCGATTGGTGTATCATTGATACCTATAACGGTAATTGTTAAATCTGTATCTCCATTAATAGTAAAATAATCATACACAATATCCCCTGGATCTAGTGCATCCGCTGCATCTTGATTTGCAACATAACTATATGAACCATTGGATTGAATAGTTAACTGACCGTAAGTTCCGGTTAAAGCAGTATTAGTTGAACCTGATGTTCCACTTCCTGCAGCAACTGTTCCTGTTCTAATTGATGAAACAGTTGAGATACTTTCGGCAGATTTAGTTTGATCCACATTTGCAAGTGAAAATGGTGTTGAAACAGTATACTCAGTAATATCCTCAGCTAAATCATCTATTGCAAAAAGTTTTGTTCCATCTTTATTCCAAGTAACTTCTCCAAAATTATTACTTGCTATTTCTGTTCCTAATTGAAAACTTCCTTCATTGGTAACCGTTGAAGATAAATCCCAAGCAGTTGCAATTGAAAACTCATGAATTGTGTTATTATATTCATTGATGAACATTTTTTTTCCATTTGGACTAAAGCTAATTGAGTTGGCATATGTGTCGGTTAGGATTGATGAAAGATCTTTTTCAACATCTGGAGTTTGATAAGATGATAGATCCCATGCTGTTCCTAAACTAATTTGATGAACTGTTTTATCAGACCCTAAAATAAATAATTTGGTTCCATCCTCGCTAAATGTAATGTCTCTATTATATAAGCTATTACTAGCTGTTACTCCATAAAGAGAAACTGTATTTAAATCATCTGAAGAACTTCTTTGATTTGTGGACACATCCCAGGGGGTAGTCAAAGTCGATTGATAAACATATCCTGTATCAAGATCTGATGTAAACATTTTAGTTCCATCATTGCTAAAAGCTATTCCATAAGCCCTGGAACTGGAATGAGGGTTTGAGGCTAAAGTAGTACCTGTTACTGATGAAGTTTGGGTTGAAATATCGTAAGCAGTTCCAAGATTATGTGTAGTTATTGTATCGTTAGTATGCTCTAGAACAAATAATTTAGTCCCATCATCGCTAAAAGTCATTCTTCTTGGGCTACCTGATGATGAACTTAATGTAGATCCTGAGTCGACTGTAATTGGATCAGGACTTGAAGCGCTTCCTCCATTGCTAACTGATACAGAGCCATCTTCTTCAACAGTTGCTGAACCATCTGATGAGTTTGGTACAACGAGAATTCTTATATAATCTCCAGCGGAAACATTCGCATTCTGCGCTCCAAATTGTAAAAGATTATTTGTTCCACTTCCATGATTTGAAACAGAAACCCAATCAGAACCGCTACTACCATTTGCAATAGCTGCAGATGAACTATGAGATTGAGTAGTATTAAAGAAGTTTGTCATACCAGTATGACTTTTTTTACCCTCTGCCATTCTACCACCGTCATTATCTGAAGAATTGCTACTTCCTCCGCTACCACTCATTGCATAAATTAAATTGCCAGAATGATATGTGTTACCACCAACACTTGCTGCTCGAGTTTTTGCTTGATCAAAAAATATTCCAACTATTTCACCGTCAAAAACAACTTCTCCAGCTGAACCACTGGCTCTTTTGTTTATATCCTCTACTAGAAACATTAGATATGAATTTACCGTAATATTGCTTGAAGCATTTTGATTAGCTCCATTTTGTAATGCAGCATCTCCAGTATCATTATCGTCATCGAAAATATAAGTTGAATCAACATCAAGATTCGAAATTAATTCTCCACTAGAAACAGAAACATTTTGTTGTTCTACAGCTAAACCAAAATCAGAACCAACTGTTGCAAAAGCTCCTGAGCTTCCAAGTCCAACATTACCAGAATTCATCATTGTAACATTGCTATCAATATGAGTAACACCTGAGTTAGATAGAACACCTGAAGAAGATAATGATCCAAGAGCATGTTTGTAATTTTTAACTTTAAGTTCTTCTTCACCAATTAAACCTTCTTTTTTTTCTAATACCCAGTCTCCACCTTTACCAGTAAGGTCATCTGACGCTGCAATATCTGCTTTAGTAATCTCTGATATTTTTTTAATTAAAATTTCACCTTGTTCAGTGGAAGCTACATTACAACCATAAAATAAAATATCTCCACTTGTGGTTAACGATTGACCAATGGATGCTAAAGTTGATTGGTAATTAGTGATGGTATCGTTATTTAAAAAGGCATTACCAAATAAAATTTGTCCAGCACTACCGTGACCGATGATGTGTAAACCATCAATATCTTTTCGATCATTTAAAATTTCACTAATTCTTTTAAATCCATCTTCATTGGAGTTGATTAAATAAAACTCAGTGTTTTCTTTAAATGAATTAATAATGGTTTCATAATCAGAGACAGCACTATCAATAAAGACTACATTTTTTTTGTTTTGGTCTCTTGCAGTGTTTGCAAAAGGAACTTCATTGTTGTCTTTAGTGGTATCGATTATTTTAGAGTTTTTTTTTATATCTTCTTGATTACGTTCATCAATTAAATCTAAAAAGGTTGAGGCCCCTGCTCCGTCGAGCATTATCCTCTGCTCAAGGGCTTCTATAAATATTTTCTGTTTCTTTTTAGGTTTTTGGGTCAATTGGTTCTTCGTCTAATTTTACCAGTTATTGTTTGTCCTGGTTTTGCAATTGATTTATTGGGTGTCTTTCTAATACCTCCAATTTTACCTGTTATAGTTTGTCCTGCTCTTGCTTTAACCACACGAGGTAATTTATGTGTTTTAGGTGCATTCAATATGTTTCCTGAAACTTTTTTTTTATTCGAGGCAACTTTAACCTTAATATTCTTTGTAATTTTCTTCATTAGATCTCCTTAATTTATTGGATTTTTGAAGCTTTAACTATTTCAGCTTTTTCTTTTAATGTGGTACCTATTATTTTTGCTAAATCTTTTTGGCTCTTTAAAATTGGATCCACTATCAAAGTAAATTGATCATCAACTGTAGAATTGATATTTTTTGCATTAACAATGAGCTCTATTTCATGAATGTCACCTTTTAGTACCGAGTCTATTAAAAACGCTCTTTGCGTTGGTAAAAAATCTATCCAACTAGGTAATGGTTGATCATTTGCTAATCTTGCTGAATATTGAACAGAACCTTGACCTTCAAGTTTGAATGTTTTATCTGAAAATTCAAATTTTTTATAATTTTCATCAAATTGTTTAGCAACTGGATTTTGTTTTTGAATAGGTTCTGTTACTTTTGCAATGTATTTTTTACCTAAACCACTAAATTTATTCTTAATTTCATATGCAAATAATTCCGTTCCCCCTACTATGGTGTCTCTTGTGGTAATATCAATTCCAACTGAGGTATAAACTTGTGCAATTGAATGTTGCATTTTAGAGAATGAAATGTCTCTTCTTAGTTCAGCAACAAGAGTACCCGCTTCTTCTCTAATTAATTCTAATTCGCCAAATCTTGCAATTTTTTGTGCGTTTCGAACTTGGTCGGCAATTTTTGTTGAAACTTTTAAATAACGTTCAGCCGTATCATATTCTTCCATGCTCATTTGAAAATCGATATTTGCTAAATGAACTTGTGATAAAATAGCCATAGATAAAGCAAGACGTTGTTCTTTAATAATTTCTGTATTTGCCTCATTCATTTTCTTAATCGATGGTGCTCTAAAGACATTTAATAAGTTTGCGCCAACTGAAGAACCAAATTCAAAATTTGATTTATTTTGTAGATAATCATTTGAAGAACTTGTGAAAGCTGCGTTAATATTAAAATTAGGTAACAAAGATCTTAATCCAACTTTAGTTTCAGCAACGGATATTCTTTCTTGATATCGATTTTCTAATAACTCTGCTCTACTAACTAAAGCATGTTTTTCCATGTTTTTTAAATCCATGTCTAAAATATTGATAGGTTGATTGGTTGCTACTAATTTATAGCTTTGGTTGGGCAACAATCCCATTAAGGTTCCTAATTCAATTTTAGAATTAATTAAAGTTTGTCTTTGTGTAATAAGAGCTCTCTTTATATCTAGCAATTCTTTTTGATACAAAAGTGCATCCATTGGTTTTTGTAGCAACATCTCTTCTATTTTTTGAGAGTCGCTTAAAGCTATTTTTACTTTTTTAATTAAAGGATCGTATTTTTGAATTAACTTATCTGCAGAAAGAGCATTCCAATAAGATCGAATAACTTCTTTTGCAATATTGTTAGCTGATTTTTTTTCTATCTCTTTTGCAATTAAAAATCGATCGCTTGTTTGCCCTGCTCTGATATAAGACAAACCAAAATCAAGTGCGTTCCAAGCAAAACCTATATCTTGATCAACAACATCTCTATTTCGTGATGTAGAGTATGTAGACCCTTTGGATGCTGCTATATCATTATTTCCAACAGTTGCACTTGTGGATGATTGATAATTGTCACTTCCAGAATAACCTGCATTAGCTGACATGGTTGGTAACATGTCAAACTTTACGTCTTTCAATTGACGGTCCGCTAATGCGGTTTCGAATAATTTTACTTTTAAATCTTTGTTATTTTCGATTGCAAGGGCGATCGCTGTATATAAATCAATGTCTAAGTTTTTTTGTAATATTTCATTTTGCTTTCTAATTTTTGAAATTTTTTCAATATCTTCATCAGCAGATTTCTTTAAAAAATCAAAAGAAAATGGCAATGGGCCTCTATTGGCGCACGAAGCCAACAAGCTAAGGCTTAAGATTAATACAATTTTTATAATTTTTTGGTACACGAACTCTTTATAAATCATTAGAAATATTCTAATAAAGGTTGAGTGACCAGTTTGGGTTTTTAAAGGTAAAAGTATTTATTTCTTAAACTTTTTTTTTAATTTTTTAATTATTTTCAGGAATTGAAGGTGTATCACTAGACTTTTCTTCAATGATATCCAAAACTGATTCAGTAGGTGTTAACTCACCTCTAGATATAATTGTTAAAGCTAAGCTACAAATTATAAATAAAGTTGCAACTACTGCAGTAGCCTTCCCCATAAAATTACCTGCAGATCTGGAAAGCATAAAATTATCCTGAGAGACACCTATGCCAAGAGCACCACCTTCTGATTTTTGTACAAGTATCAAAAGTACAAGTATTGTTGCTAGCACTAAGTTGACTACTAATAAAATATTTTCCATGTGGCTTAACTATACGTTTTTTTGACTATATCAATAAATTTTTTAGCACTTTGAGATGCACCACCAATCAAAAAACCATCAATATTATTAATTTTTTTTAAGTTTGTAATATTTTCAGGGTTGACTGAACCTCCATATAAAACTTTTGGCAATTTATCTCTAAATTTACTTTTAATAAATTCTATAGTTTTAAAAAGATCATATGATTTTGGTATAATGCCACTGCCAATAGCCCAAACAGGCTCATAAGCAATAAAAATATTAGATTTATTTTTAATATTTTTTAGACCAATTTTAATTTGTTTAGATAAAATTGAACGTGTCTTTTTTTTTCTTTTTTCACTTAAAGTTTCACCAATACAAAAAATAACTTTTAATTTAGCTTCGAGAGCACTTTTTATTTTTAGATTAATTAGTTTATCACTCTCACCTTGTTTTCTATTTTCAGAATGACCAATAATTACAAAATGCGCACCAATGTTTTTTAACATACGGGAATTAACATGGCCAGTGTGAGCACCATAATCTTTGCTTTCATGACAATTTTGTCCACCAATACCAATTTGACAATTATTAAATTTTTTAGCAAAAGAACTTATTAAAGTATTTGGAGGGCAGTAAATTAATCTACCTCCCTTTATTTCTTTAGATTTTGAAAATCTAATAACTTTATCCAATGTATTTAAAGAAGATAAATTCCCATACATTTTCCAATTAGCTACAAAATACATATATTTATTTGTCATAATGAAAAATTTAATCTATAGCTTGGTATTTTAAAGATCAATAAATTAATGAAGTAATGATAAATCCTTTTAAAAATTTTTCTAAAAAGAAAATTGGTGGTCTACTACTAATTTTTGTAATTATAGTAGCTTTTGGTTTTGGTGGTTTTGGTGGAGGATTTAGCACTGGCAATCAAAACAACATAGCTAAGATAAATAATACTAATATTTCTACACAAGATTTTATGGATTATTTAAATGAATCAGGATTAAGCCAACAGGTAATTAAAGAAAATATCGATAAAAATATTATAGAAGAACTTTTATCTACATTAGTATCCACGACTCTTCTTGATCTTGAAATAGAAGAACTTAATCTTTCAATCACAGAAGACGTATTGATTAGAAAAATTAAAAATAATAAAAATTTCCATGATGAAAATGGATTATTTCAAAGAACATTATATGAAAAATTTTTATTAACAAATAATTCTTCTGCAGCCATGTTTGAAATACGCTTGAAAAATAATGAACTTCAAAAACAATTATTTACCTACATAAGTGGTGGAACAAAATCACCAGAATTTTTAATTAATAAATTTTATAAAGAAAATAACAAAAAATTAGATATCGAATATATCGATCTAAGTACCTTTTATAAAAAAAAGGAAATGTTTACAGATAACGATATTAAGTTTTTCGTTGAAGAAAATGCAGAAAAATTAAAACAAGATTATATTGATTTCTCTTTTGTTGAAATTAGCCCAAAAAACTTACTAGGTATTGATGATTTTAATCAAGCATTTTTTGATAAAATTGACGATATAGAAAACCAAATATCAAAAAATATTGACTTTAAAACTATAGTTAAAAATTTGGATATTTCCCCTACCGAAGTTAACTCATACATAAATCTTGATAATAAAAAAATAATAGAAAATATGATCTATAATTCAAGAGAAGATAAAATTGAAATTCTTGAAAATAATGGTGCTTATATTTTTTACAATATAAATAATTCAATCTCTAAATTGCCAGATCTTGAAAATCCTATAATTAAAGAACAAATTACAAATCTTCTATTTCAAAAAGAAAAGTTGGAATTTAATAAAAATATTTTAGAAAAAATTAATAAAAAAACATTCAATCAAGTGTCATTTGATGAGTTTGGTAAAAACAATATAAAAGAAATTAAGCTAGATTCTATAAATGATACTAAAAAATTTGAGACAAACTCAATTCAAATACTCTATTCTCTTCCTATTAATTCTTTTACATTAATTGCAAACAATGAAAATGATGTGTTTATTGCAAAGACTATAAAATACGAAGAAAAAAACATTAACAAAAATTCTGCTAATTTTGGAAAAATATCTTCTGAAGAGGGAGCTCAAAGTAAAAATAATATTTTAAAATCATATGATTTATTTTTAAATAACAGATACCAAGTTGTTGTGAATGAAAAAACACTTGAGCGAGTTAAAAATTATTTTAAATAATGTTAAACAGAAACTTTAATGATTTTAAGTTTCAACATAAAAGAAACAAAAATCAAATCCTCTACACCACTAGGAAAATAAGAAATGATGACGAAATCCTAAATCTAATAGATAATTTTCTTATAGAAAAAAATAGTTTTGTTTTTGAATCCGTAGAAAAGGGAAAAATAAGAGGTAGATACACTATTTTTGGTAAAAACCCTGATAAAATTTGGGAGTTCAATAATAATAATTCATATTTAGTTACAAACAAAACTAAAAAAAGAATTAAAGGAAAACCTGAAAAAATTATAGAAAAGATAATTGAAGAATTTAAATTTAAGATACCATCAGGGCTTCCTCCTATTAGTTCATTAATTTCTGGTTATTTTTCTTATGATTCAATTAGATACATAGAAAAAATTCCAAACAAATGTAGAGATGATTTAAAACTACCTGATGTAAGGCTTTTAAGACCAAGGGTGTTAGTTGTCCACGATAACTTGAAAAAAAAGATTTTTTATATTGTTAATATCTTTAAGGATGAAAAAATTACAAATTATAAGAGTAGATACCTTGAAATTGAAAAACAAATAAATGAATTATTAATTCAAGCCTCTCTCCAAAAAAAAGATCTTAATAAAACCATTATGAAAAATATAAAAATTAAATCTAATACAACTAAGCATAAGTTTTTAAAGATGGTGAGCAAAGCTAAAAAATACATAAAAATTGGAGATATTTTTCAAGTCGTCTTAAGTCAAAGGTTTGAAGCTAAATTGTCTAAAAGACCATTAGAAATTTATAAAAAACTTAGAACTACTAACCCATCTCCATTTATGTATTTTTTTAATTTTGATGATTTTCAAATTATAGGTGCTAGTCCAGAAATTTTAGTAAGACTAAGAGATAACAAGATTACTGTTAGACCAATTGCTGGAACTAGACCTAGGGGTAAAGATTTAAAGGAGGATAGCTTTTTTGCAAAAGATTTGCTTAAAGATAAAAAAGAACTTTCTGAACATTTAATGCTACTTGACTTAGGTAGAAATGATGCTGGTAAAGTTTCTAAAATAGGAACTGTTAAAGTTACAGATAGTTTTATGATCGAGAAATACTCTCATGTAATGCATATAGTTTCTAATGTGATGGGCATTTATAATAAAAAAATTTCAAAATTTAAATCACTACTTGCTGGATTTCCTGCAGGGACTGTTTCTGGTGCACCTAAAATTAGAGCTATGGAAATTATTGATGAGCTAGAAACCACTAAAAGAAAAGTATATGCTGGAGGAATAGGTTATTTTTCTGCGAATGGTGAGTTTGACACATGCATTGCATTAAGAACTGCTGTTGTAAAAAATAAAAAATTTTATGTCCAAGCTGGTGCAGGAATAGTAGCTGACAGTAATCCAATTAAAGAATACGAAGAAACTGTTAATAAAGCCAAAGCTTTAATGAATGCATTAAAATAATGAAAATTTTATTAATAGATAACTATGATAGTTTTACATTTAACTTATATCACTATGTATCATCACTAGGCGTTAAAGTTGATGTGGTTAGAAATGATAAAATCACCCATACACAAATACTAAAAATTAAATATGACAGAATTATTATATCACCAGGACCAGGTAATCCAAATCAATCAGGAAATTGTATTAAAATAGTAAAAGCACTTTATAGAAAAATACCAATTCTTGGAGTATGTTTAGGTCATCAAATTATTGGTCAAGTTTTTGGTTCAAATATTATTCAAGCAAAAAAGTTAATGCATGGGAAAACTAGTTTTATAAAATCAAAAAAAATAGGTATACTTAAAAATCTTCCCTCTAAATTTGAAGCTACAAGGTATCACAGTCTTATAGTTGATAAAAAAACGTTATCTGATCATCTTGAAATTACTGCAGAAACTGAAGATGGAATTATAATGGGCATAATGCATAAAGAATATAATATTCACGGTGTTCAATTTCACCCTGAAAGTATAAAAACTACCATTGGAATTAAAATATTAAAAAATTTTATTAATTACAAAAGTAAATGAGAGTTTTCATAGATAAATTAAAAGATAAACAAGATTTATCATTTGCTGAAAGCAAAAATGCTTTTGAAATCCTAATGAATGGCAAAGCTTCAGATGATGAGATTTTTGATTTTTTAACTCTACTTTCATCTAAAGGTGAGAGCTCAGATGAAATTGCTGGAGGGGTTTTTGTATTAAGAGATAAATCTAAAAGAGTTAACGTTGATGATTGTATAGATACATGTGGAACGGGTGGAGACGGTATGAACACACTTAATATTTCAACCGCTTCAGCACTACTTCTATCTAGTATGGGGATAAAGGTTGCAAAACATGGTAATAAAGCTGTTTCCTCTAAATGTGGTTCAGGAGATGTTTTGGAAGCTTTAAATATAAAGATAGATTTAGAGCCTAAAGATATTGAGGAACAAATTAAAAAAAATAACTTTGGTTTTATGTTTGCACCTAACTATCACAGTGCAATGAGGTTTGTTGGTCCTACTCGAAAAAAAATAGGAAAAAGAACAATTTTTAATATGATTGGTCCCTTAAGTAGTCCTGCACTAGTTGATAGACAAGTAATTGGTGTTTTTGATAAAAAACTATTAAAAATTTTTGCTAATGCTTTGAATAATTTAGATATTAAATTTGCCTGGATTGTAAATAGTGAAGATGGATTGGATGAAATATCACCTTATTCAAAAACTAATGTTGTTCAATTAAAAGATGGTAAAATTTCTGAAATGTTAATTGATCCTATAAAACTAAATATAGGTGCAAATAAATTTGAAAATTTACTTGGTGATGATGCAAAATTTAACGCAAATAAAATGTTAGATATATTTAAAGGTGAGGATAATGATTTTTCAAAGGCTGTTTGTTTAAATGCTGCAGCAGGTCTTATCGTTTCAGAAAAATATACAATTTTTATTGATGCTTATAACGAAGCAAGAACACATATATTGTCAGGAAAAACATACAATGACTTAAAGGAAATTCAAAATGTCTAAAGATGTACTAGAGGAAATTATTAAAAAAAAAATTGAAAAAGTTGATTTATTAAAAAAATCAATTTCATTAAATTCTTTAAATGAACAAATAGATCAAAATAAATCATTTATTAACTTTAAAGATAAAATTCAAAACAACATTGATAATAATAAAATTTCACTAATTGCAGAAATAAAAAAGGCAAGCCCATCTGCTGGTATTATAATAGATGATTATAACCCTATAGAAATTGCAAAAATCTACAATAACAATAAAGCAACATGTTTATCAATTCTTACTGAAGAAGATTTCTTTTTGGGCAGCCTAAGTGACATTAGTAAAGTGAAAGAAAAAATAAATTTACCTGTCTTATGTAAAGATTTTTTTATTGATAAGTTTCAAGTACCTCTTGCAAAAAGTTATGGTGCGGATGCAATATTAATTATATTAGCTGGTGTCTCTGACGACCTTGCTAATGAATTATATGAAGAAGCAATGAGACTTAATATGTCAATAATTGTTGAGGTCCATACAATTGAAGAAGCTGAAAAAGCTCTTAACTTTAAAGAAGCATTAATTGGAATAAATAATAGAAATCTTAAAACTTTAAAAACAGATCTTAATACAACTTATGATATCTATAACGTCTTAAGTAATCACTCCTCCCCTTTAATTTCTGAAAGCGGCATTAAAACAAAGGAAGAACTTCTTTCTTTAGAGAACAAAACAGAAATAAAAACTTTTTTAATTGGTGAATCACTTTTAAAAAATTTAAATAAAAATTCTATTTTTTCCGTTCTCTAGTAAAATAAGCCCCTATTTTAAACATTTTTTAGCTATTGCAGAATTAAAAGAACACTTGTAGAACAGATTTTGTACTTTATTTGTTCTTATGCTAACAAAAAAACAAAAAAACCTGCTTTTATTCATCAACAAAAAGTTGAGAGCCTCAGGTGTATCTCCTTCATACGAAGAAATGAAAGATTCTTTAAATTTAAAGTCTAAGTCAGGAATACACAGATTAATAAGTGCCTTAGAAGAAAGAGGTTTTATTAGAAGGTTAGCTCATAAAGCTAGAGCTTTAGAGGTTATAAAACTTCCTGAAACAGCTTCTGCTAATGATATTTACAATAGCTTTTCACCTAGTGTTATCAAGGGTGGTCTAGATACAGAAAATACTAACTTAAATGAAATGGAAATACCTGTATTAGGTAGTATAGCAGCGGGAACACCTGTGGAGGCAATACAAAATGAAGTTTCTCGTATACCTCTTCCAAGCAACCTTGAAAAAAACGGTCAATATTTTGGTCTAAAAGTTCAAGGTGATTCAATGATTGAGGCTGGGATTAATGAAGGTGATACTGTTATCATAAAAAGATCTGACACTGCTGATAACGGTAAAATTGTAGTAGCTTTAATAGATGAACACGAGGCAATGTTGAAAAGAATTAGAAGAAAAGGAAAAACTGTAGCACTTGAAAGTGCTAATAGAAACTATGAAACCAAAATATTTGGTCCAGATAGAGTAAAAGTTCAAGGTGTTCTTGTATCTTTATATAGAAACTTCTAAGAAAATAGTCTAAAAATCATTGATGTCAAAAGTAGCAACAAGATTTGCTCCCTCTCCTACTGGAGCTCTTCATATTGGTGGTGTAAGAACTGCTTTATTCAATTGGCTATATTCTAAAAATAAAAATGGGACCTTTCATTTAAGAATTGAAGATACAGACAAGGAAAGATCTAAAGATGAACACAAAATTCAAATTATCAAGTCTTTAAAATGGATTGGCATTGATCATGATGGTGATGAATACATTCAATCAACTAAAATTAATGATCATGTAAATGTAGCTAATGAACTGCTTAAAAATGGTCATGCTTATAAATGTTATTGTTCAAGTGCTGAAATAGAAGAGCAAAAAAAACGAGCAAGACAAAAAAAACTTCCTTATGTTTACAATAGAAAATGTAGAGATCTTCAAGAGACTAATGCACCTACAATTATCAAACCAGTAATTAGATTTAAAATTAAAATTGAAGGAACTTCAGTACTAAAAGATTTGGTGCAAGGAGATGTTGAAATTGAGAATACTACAATAGAGGATTTTATAATATTAAGAAATGATGGAACGCCGACATACAACCTTTCAGCTACTGTAGATGATCATCAAATGAAAATGACACATATAATTAGAGGTGATGATCATAAAATTAATACATTCAAGCAAATGCAAATATATTTAGCAATGAGTTGGGATCTTCCTAATTTTGCACATATTCCATTAATCCATACTATTGAAGGAAAAAAACTATCAAAAAGAGACAATGCATCAACATTGGACGATTACTCTAAAATAGGAATAATGCCTGATGCTTTAAGAAATTACTTATTAAGATTAGGCTGGTCTTATCAGGATAAAGAAATATTTACACTAAAAGAAAGCATTGAACTCTTTAATTTAGAAGGAATTGGTAAGTCTCCATCAAAACTAGATATGAGCAGAATATTATCATTGAATGAACATTATATAAAAACTATTAATGAAAATGAACTTTACGATCATCTTGTAAAATATTGTGAAATTTATAAGGAAAAAATTAAACCTGAAAAAGAAACAAAAATTAAACCTTCATTAATCTTTCTTAAGAATAAAGCAAAAACATTAGAAGATATATTTAATAATGCTAAATATATAATTTTTGATGATGTAAAATTTGAAGATAAAGATTTAGAATTAATTGATGATAAAGCAAAAAGTATCATAAAAGAGTTTAAGGAAAAACTAATTTCAATAAATACATTAAATAAAGAAACACTTGAACCCATAGTTAACGATTTAATAAAAAAATATGAAACTAATTTTAAAGGTGTAGGTCAGCCCCTAAGAATTGCTTTAACAGGATCAAAATTTGGTCCTGGCCTGTATGATATAATTATTTCTTTGGGGAATGAAGAAGTGGAACGAAGATTAGGAAACAAGATAATTATTTAAGATTAAAGCTGCTTCACTTGATGAAGAAGATTTTGACTTAATTCCCTCTAAAGTTTTTTTACAATCAACTAATTGTTTTTCAATTAACTCTGGGTTTTTAAGAAAATATGTAACAGTTTTATATATCTCTTCAGCATTACATTCTTTTTGTAATAATTCAGGTATCACCTCCTTGTCATTAATAATATTAATGATGTTTGCGAATCTAACATTAACTAATAATTTAAATATCATAAAATTTATAAAACCTAATTTATAAATAATTATTGAAGGAATATTGGCACTAGAAATTTGAAGTGAAATTGTACCTGATTTAGAGACTGCAAAGATTGAATTAGATAAAACCTGATTTTTAATATCTTCATCTGAAATTATATCTATATTATCTAAATTAGTTTTTTTTACTTTATTGATTATAAATTCTTTATTTTCGTCTGTTGCATGAAAAACAAATAAATGATCAAGTTTTTTTTTGTTCATCAATTTAATAAAATTTAATAAAATTGGTAAAAGAACACTTGTTTCTGATTTTCTACTACCTGGGAATAAGGATATAATTTTTTTATCTTTAGAAATTAAATTATCTAATGATGTGATTACATTGTCTTTTTTTTCAATTAAGGGATGCCCAACAAAAGTATTTTTAATATTTTCTTCATCAAAATATTTTTTTTCAAAATTAAATAATAAAAGTATGTGATCAATAAATTTTTTAATTTTTTTAACTCTATTTTTTCTCCAAACCCATACCTGAGGAGCGACATAATGAATTATCTTTATGTTGTGATTGATATTCTTTACTTTTTCAGCAACTCTTAATGTGAAATCAGGACTATCAACACTAAATAAGATATCAGGATTAAATTTTATAATTTCCTCAACAGTTTTGTTAATTTTTTTTCTAATTTTGAAGATATTAAACAGCACACTAGTAAAACCAAGATATGTAATCTCTTTGAGATCAAATATAGATTTAATTCCTAATTTTTTAATATGTGTTCCACCTACTGACAAATATTCAATATTTGGATTATTCATTTTAAGTTTAGAGATAACTGTTGAGGCTAATTTATCACCAGAGGGTTCGCCCGTTAAAATAAAAATTTTTTTCATATAATCTTAACAAAAATCTTATTTTTATTAGCAAATGCTATGCATTTAGCTTTATCTAAAAATATATTTTTTTTAGATCTTAATACTATTCCTTTTAGGCCATATTTTTTACAATCTTTCAGAGTTTGAAGGCCAATAGTTGGTAAATCCATTCTTAAATCCTGTTTTTTTTTAGGTAGCTTAATCAATATTCCTTCAGATTTTTTCTTTAATTTTGATAACATTTTCTTAGTTCCCTGCTGGTCTTCAATAGCTAGAATAGTATTATCTTTAACAATGATTGCTTGAACGTGGTCTAGACTTTTTAGTTTATTAAAGTAAGTAATTCCCATTTTAATAGAGTTGATGTCCTTTCTATTAGCTTTCAATTTAGTATAATTTCCTCTTTTAACCGTTAGTTCAGGATTAAAAAAGACAGAACTAAGAACTTTTATTTTTTCATTATCTAAAATTTTTATTATAGCTTTAATAATTGCTGCATCACCTAATTTTGCTGCTTTTAAGATACTAGGCATATAATAAATGCCTTTAAGGTCCAATCTTAATGTTGAAAATTTTGGTTTTGCAATTTTACCTGCAAATAAAACTTTTTTTGATTTTTTTTCTTTAATTAAATCTATTATTTTACCAAACTTACCAATGCTTATTCGATTAGAGTTTATATCGTTTTTAAATTTATTATTTTTTGAAAAATCAATTATAAAATATCTTTTATTTAATTTTTTTATATTTTTAAGAACAGCTTCTGAAAAATCTGTATCTCCTAAAAATAGTCCAATCATTTTATTTTGAAAATGGTGTACAAATAGGTCTTTTTTTATCTTTCTCTAAAAAATTCACTACCTCTAATACAAGCTCGTTCTTTTTAAAATCTTGATCTAGTTTGATTAAATTTTGAGTTAAATTCTCATCCTTAAAAATTTCTTTATAGGCATCACTTAAATTTAAAATTTTTTTATTTGGAATATTCTTTCTTCTTAAACCTATTAAATTTAATCCTTGTAATACACTTCGATTACCATGAGCAATTCCGTAGGGTATGACGTCTCTTACAACACCACACATTCCTCCTATCATTGCTGACCTTCCAACTCTAGTAAACTGCTGTACAGCTGAATTACCTCCTATTATGACATTACTTTCTATATGAGCGTGTCCTCCTAAAGGAACGTTGTTAGCTAGAATAACGTTATCTTCGACTAAACAATCATGTGCTATATGTGAAGAAACCATAAATAAACAGTTATTTCCTACTTTAGTTATTCCACCACCGCCAGCAGTTCCGGGGTTAATGGTTACATATTCTCTAATTTTATTGTTGTCACCAATTTCAAGCTTCGTTTCTTCACCTGCAAATTTTAAATCTTGAGGATCATTTCCAATTGATGCAAATGAATAGATCTTATTATTAGTTCCAATTTTGGTATGTCCAACAATACTTACATGTGATTGTATTATGGAATTTTCTCCTATTTCAACATTGGGACCTATTAAAGCGTAAGCTCCAATACTAACATTGGCACTAATTTTAGCTTTTGGATCAATAATTGCTGTTTTATGTATCATTTACTTTCTTTTAAAAAATCTCTAATATTTTTTGCAGGATATCCCATTACTTTTGAATTATCCTTGATGTTTTTTATCACTCCACTACCACCTGCTATTTCAACATTATTGCCAATAGTTAAATGACCAGAAATCCCAGCTTGTCCACCAATTCGAACGTTGTTGCCAATGATGGAGCTACCAGCAATTCCTACTTGACCTGCTATAATTGAATTATCTCCAATTTTAACATTATGAGCAATGTGAATTTGATTATCTAAAAATGAATTTTTTCCAATAACAGTGTTAGACATAGAGCCTCTATCAATAGTGCAACCACAACCGATTTCAGAATTTTCACCAATTATTACAATTCCAATATGGGGATATCTTAAATTTTTTTTACTAACAGGAAAAAAACCAAACCCATGCTTACCAATAACGCAATTATCTAAAACTGTAACGTTATTATCAATTAATGTGTTTCTTATAATAACATTTGATCCTATTGAGCAATTATCACCAATTGAAACATTCTGTTCAATAATAGAATTATGACCAATTAAGCAATTAGATCCAAGGGTAACATTGTCACCAATTAAAACATTTTTTCCACATTTTACTTTATCTTTAAATTTTGTTTCAGCTATATCTCTTGCTGTATAATCAAAGTTATCATTAATTGAAGAAGGATAAAACTTTGATGTAACTTTAGAAGTTGAAACCAAAACATTCTCAACAATTAATGGTAAGCAACTCTTTGGTAATTCGTCTTTTAAAATCTCAGTTGTTAAACAAAAAGAGGCTTTGGTATTTTTTGCAAAATTTTTATATTTTTTAGAATGAAAAAAAGTAATGTCATTTTTTTTTGATGTAAGTAGATCTTTAATATCATTAATTTCTTGATCATTATCAATATTAAGGTCATCAAGATTTATTAATTGTAAAATATCAGATATATTAAGGGGACCATTATTTTTAAAAAAAGGATTAATCACAAATCCTTTTTACCAAAGCTAATTAAGCTGTGTTATCAAGATTTGTTGCTGATTATTTCTTATCAACGATAGTAGCTGACCATTGAGCATCAGCCATTTTTTTTCCATCAACAAAGGCATCACCTTTATATTTCCAAACCCTACCATGAGTTCTGATCGCTTGAATTTTTAATTCTAGTTTACAATCAGGTATTACAGGATTTCTAAATCTTGCTTTTTCTATACCCATTAAAAAAACTAGCTTATTATCATATGTTTCTTTATCTAAACCATGAGCCGTTAATGCTGCAGCAGCCTGACCGAATGCTTCTACAATTAAAACGCCTGGCATAACAGGATTATTGGGAAAATGACCTTGCACAAAAAAACTGTCTTTTTTTACATAAACAATAGCTGTGGCAGAAGATAGTTTTTTAATATCGTGCAATTCATCGATTAGTAACATTGGCTCCCTATGAGGTAGCAAATTAGCAATTTGTTTTTTATCTAGCATCTCTATTTATTTGTTAATCTTAAATTCTTTAACTTCTGAATTAACAATTTTAATAACTTCGTCTGTAATGTCTAGTTGTGTTTTAGCAACAACTAAATCTTTTTTTTGTAAAATAATAGCTATTTCTTTGTCATTTGAAAATTTAACTAAAATTGGATTAATCAATTTTAAAAGATTATTGGTATTATCTATTTTTAATTTATTAAAATCAGACAACATTTTATTTCTATTTTGATTGTAGTTATTAATTTCAGATTTCAGTTCATTAACCTTATTTTTAAAATCATTTTCAGATATAATATTTTTTTGAGAAATTAATTTTGTTTCTTTTTCTTTGAATTTTTTTTCTTCCTCATTCAAAAATTTTAAATTTTTTTTATTAAGATCTGTTAATTGTTTTAAAATTGAAGAGCCTGCATTAGATGTTGAAATAACTTTATCCATATCTATGAATGCTATTTTTTGTTCAGAAAAAACTATATTCGTAGAAAATAAAAAAATAATTAAAAATGATGCGAGTAGTTTTTTCATTAAAAAGTGGTACCTAAATTAAACCTGAAAGATTCAGTTATATCATTTTTACCTTTAGTAATAGCTTCAGTTAAAGAAAAGTTTAGAGGACCAACTGGCGTGAAGAAATCTACAGCTATTCCTACAGATGATCTAATTTTACTTTCATCGCTTAATGATGAACTATAATCTATACCCCAGACATTTGCTGCATCAAAAAAAACAGAAAAATTAGTATTCTGTGAATTAGGTAATATTTGAGAAAGACTTGTTGCTATATTTATTGAAGCTGCATAATTACCACCAATAAAATCAGCCCCATCTTTTGGACCAACTTTTCCAGACTCAAACCCTCTTAGTTTACTTGCTGGTAAATACAATCTATCAGAAAGTTTAATATCTTTACCAGCTAAAGAATTTGAGATTTGCCCAAAAAAACCAATCGAAAAAATATTTTCGTCTAGCCATTCATTATAGATTTTATAATCATAAGTGTTGGTTAAGGTATAACTTTCACTTATTAAAGGAATATTTTGTGAGAACCTACTAATGTAACCATCAGAGGTTTTGTATCTTTGGTCTCTCTTATCATAACTAAAAGTATGATTAAAAAAGGTATCAAAATATGAACCTTCTTGTTTTTTCATACTAGCAGAGGCTGTGCTATCGGTTTCTAGTTTTTCAACATACGAAGAAACACCTGTATTCCAATAAAGGTCATCATAAAACTCGAAACCACTTCCAACAGAAAAACCAGTTTTATTTGACTTATAACCAAAATTTTTAAGTCTATCTGTGATCGTACTTTCCAATGAGGTGTTTAATGATCTGTTAGAGCCCTTATAGTTAGGATTATTCATTGAAATAATTCCTTTAAGACTTTCAGTGCTGACTGAAATATCAGATGCAAACTCTATACCTCTACCAAGAAAATTATTTTCTGATACACCAAAAGCAAAAGTTCCACCACCAGTACCAACACCAGCTCCAGCCATAATTTCCCCTGTAGGTTTTTCTTCAACTGTAATATTAATTATTTTTTTATTTTCATTATCGATATCTAAAATTTCAGTCTCAACTTTACGAAAAAAATTAAGTCCTCTTAAGTTATTTAATGTTCTGGTTTGAAGTAACTCATTAAAAGCATCTCCTTCATCAACCAGAAGATTATTTCGAATTACTTCTTCAAGGGTAACATTATTACCTAATATGTTAATTTTTTCGACATAGAATTTTTCTGATTCATCTATATCGAATGTAAGATTAATTAAATTGTCTTCTATACTCTCGTTAACAGTAGATTTTAGAAACTCAAATTGTTCATTCAAAACAATTTTATCAATTTCTTTTAAAATTTTATCAATGGAGTTGAGAGAATAATTTTCTCCTTTAAGATTTTTAAAGATATTATCTAATTGCTGAAAATTAGCACGATCATAATCTAATGGAAGATTAAGATTAAATTCATTAAAATAAAATTTATTACCAGATGAAATATTATAGATTATTTCAAACTCATCATTGCCAAGATAGTTAGCAAATGACGACTCAATTACAACGTTAAAAAAACCTTTATTCTTATAAAAATTATTTAACAATCTTTTATCATAATTAATTAAATTTTCATTCAAGTATTTTTTACCAGAAAGAAACTTCCAAAATTTATATTCCTCACTAATAATTATATTTTTTAATGTGCTGTCTTTAAATTTTTTATCCCCAATAAATGAAATTTTTGAGATTTTTGATTTTTCACCAAGTTCAATTTGGTAAAGGAGATCAATTTTATTATCCCCTAAATCTTGATAGGAGGATGTGACTTTAGAAAAGTAATAACCATCATCTTTAAGAAAACTTAATATAGCTGATTCATCTTTTTTAATTAAAGTTGAGTTATAAGAGGATCTATTTTTTAAAGATAAAATTTCATATAAAGATTCTTTTGTTTTTTTTCTTTTAATTCCCTCTATTAAAACTGTTTGAATTATTGGATTTTCCAATACATCTATAGTTAGATTATTATTTTCAATTTTAACTGCAACATCTTTAAAAAAACCAGATTTATATAATTTTTTTAAAATTTCATTTATGGAATTTTCGTCTAAAGGTATGTTGTCTTGAATTTCTGAAAAAACTAATATTGTTTCATTAGATATTCTCTCATTACCATTAATAATGATTTTTTCATAATTTTTTGAGTTTGACGAAAATGTCAAAAAAATAGAGAGTAATATTAATTGAATAAAAAATCTAAACATAGCGAGTTTATACACTCATAGAGCTAATTTTTAAACTTACATAATCATTTAAATTTTGAATTTCATCAATATTTCTGGGCTTCATTGACTTAAATTTATTGAATTCAGGAGTATTACAAATTTTTATCAATGTATTAGATATATCATTAAATTTAATCTTATTATTTAAAAAAAGTTTCACTAATTTATCATTTGCACTCACAATTATAGTCTCAAATAAAGAATCTTCATTACTCAAATTATTAAGAATTTTAATTACTGGGAATCTAATATTATCAATTTTTTTAAGATTTAGATTATTTAACGTTTTAATATCGATATTTTTTGATTTAAGTTTTTTGTCGGTATTAAAATAAATAGAATTAAATATTGGAATTGTCATATTGGTATCATGAACTAAAAGTTTCGATAAACCATTATTAAATTTTACTATTGCATGTAGGTATGACTTTGGATGAATTAATATTTCAAGTTGTTTATAATTTAAATTAAAGATTTTTTTTGCTTCTATAATTTCAAAAACTTTATTCATCATTGTAGCAGAATCGATTGTAATTTTTTTTCCCATCGACCAATTAGGATGTTTTAATGCATCTTTAACTGAAATATTTCTAAATTTTTTTAATGATAAGTTTCTAAAAGGACCTCCAGAAGCTGTTATGTAAATTTTTTCAAAATTGTTTTTTTTATTGTTATCTAATAGTGACCAAATAGAAAAATGTTCAGAATCTACTGGTACAAAATATGTTTTATATTTTTTTAAATCTTTTTTAATTAAATTCCATCCACATATAATGGATTCTTTGTTTGCTATCGCTATAGTTTTGGTAAATTTAATAATATCCAAAGTTGGTTTTAATCCGTCAAATCCTGAAATTGCACACATTGAATAATCAATTTTATTATTTGTATTAAAAATTTTGTTTAATGAATCAAAGTTATTAAAAACTTTAACTTTAGCATTTTTCAAAAGTTTGGTTGTAATTAAAAAAGAATTATAATCGGTGACAATTACATTTTTAACATTAAACAATTTAACTTGTTTTATTAATTTCTTATAATTTTTATTTACTGTGAGTAATTCAATTTTAAAGTTTTTTTGATCATCTTTAATAATCTTTAATAATGATGATCCAATAGAGCCTGTAGATCCAAAAATTGCAATTTTTTTCATACTAAATAAATATAAACAAAAAAATCCCAAGTGGTATTGCAAAAATTATTCCATCTATTCTATCTAAAACTCCTCCATGGCCAGGCAGCAAATCACTCGTATCTTTAACTTTTGCTTTGCGCTTTAAAAGTGAAATAAATAGATCTCCTAATTGAGATGTTAGGGAAATAATGATTGTTATTAAAAAAAGATTTACTATTGATTGATCAATTTGAACTTTATAAAAAAAGGGGATCAACAGCATGGAGAACATGAAAGAACCAATTGATCCAGAAATTGTTTTATTAGGGCTGATTTTAGTTAGTTTTTTTCCTTTAAATATTTTTCCACAAACAAGCCCTCCAATGTCTGACAATATTGCAATTAAAACAGAATATAAAAGGTAGATTTTAAGATTAGAATTCTCTGATTCTATAGTAAAAATTAAATAAACTAATCCTGATAAATAAATTAATGATAAAGCTTTATAAGAGAATCTAAAAAATTTATCCTTTAAAATATCTTTTTTAAAAATTTTTGATATTAATGCATAAAATTCAATCCATGAAATTATTGCTATAATAATTAAAGAAATTATCATTATATACGAGTAAAAAAACATTCCTATTAAAAGAGCAATAAGAAGTATTGAAGTTAAAATTCTTTTTTTTATATTTGAATTCATTAAATTGATCCGAAATTTCTTTTAATATTTTTAAATTTATTCATAATTTTATCAAAATCTTTACCTTTAAAATCAGGCCATAATTTTTTTTCAAAAAATATCTCTGTGTAAGATAGTTGCCAAAGTAAAAAGTTGCTTAGTCTATTGGTATTTCCAGTTCTTATTAAAATATCAGGGTTCGGTAGATGCTTTGTATACAAATTGTTATCTATATTTTTTTCATTTATTGTAATTTTTTTTCGTTTAATTTTTTTTACGGTATTAATTAATTCAATTTTCGAACCATAGTTTAAAGCAATATTAACTTGTAACGTTTTTTTATTAAAAGTTTTTTTTTCTGATAATTTAATTAATTTTTGAAGTTTTGTAGGTAATTTATTTAATTCACCAATAAACTTAAGCTTAATATCTTTTTCAATAATTTTACTAATCTTTTTTTGTAAAAAGTTTTCTAATAATTTAAATAAAAAAACAATTTCATTTTTGGGTCTTTTCCAATTTTCAGAAGAGAAGGTATAAAGAGTTAAAAACTTAATTTTATGGTTAATGCAATGATTAATGATTAGATCGACTGTGTTTAAACCAGCTCTATGACCTGCATTTCTTGATTGTTTATGCTTAACGCCCCATCTACCGTTTCCATCCATGATGATGGCAACATGTTTAATTGGGTTCATATGGTCATTATTTCTTTTTCTTTAACTTCAACTTTAGTATCTATGATTTTAATATGTTCGTCTGTAAATGATTGTACTAATTTTTCATTAATCTTTTCTTCATCTTCACTAATTATTTTTTCTTTAACTAGGTTTTTTAAATCATCATTGGCTTCTCTTCTAATATTTCTAATTGAGATTTTACACTTTTCACCCATAGATTTGATTAATTTTTTAATCTCTGTTCTTCGTTCTTCATTTAAGTCTGGTACAGGAAGTCTAATTAATTGACCATCAATTTGAGGATTTAAACCTAATTCTGATTTTTTAATTGCAGTATCAACAAGTGGCACATTATTAAGATCCCAAACTTGAATATTAATAGTTCTAGCATCTGGAGTTGTTATGCTTGATACTTGATTTAAAGGCATTGCTTGACCATAAACATCAACCTTAACAAGATCTAACATCGAGGAATTTGCTCTGCCAGTTCTTAATGATGTTAACTCTTTCTGAAAAACCTCAATGGTTTTATCCATCTTCTGGCTATATGATTTTTCATTAAACATTTATTCACCTATTTTAATTCTTAGAAAATTGTTAATCTTTAAATCGGGTATGTTTAGTTCTTTTATGATATCTTGAACTTTCTTTTTTGGTTCCATAACCCAGGCTTGTGTTAATAAGGCATTTTCTTCTTTAAATTTATTCATTTTACCTAAACTAATCTTTTGTGCAATATCCTCAGGTTTTCCTGAGTTTTTTAACTCTTCAGCAACAAGATCCTGTTCTTTTTGAAGAAGATCTTTATCAATTAAATCTGAACTTAGTGCCAAAGGATTTGAAGCTGCAATATGCATTGAAAGTTGTTTACCAAAAGCTTTAACATCTTCACTATCGTTTGAGGTCTCAAGTGAAGTTATGACTGATAATTTAGACAAATTATCTTTAACTACAGTATGCAAATAATTAAAGTTTTTAGAACCTGGTTGGCTAAATGTTTTTGCTTTACCAAGTGTTATCTTTTCTCCCATTTTTGCAATTAATGCAACAAGGCTATCTTCAACTGTTTCTCCATTTGCCATTTTTGATTTATTGAGTTTCTCTAAGTCAGATGAATTTTGATTATTCAGTTCACTTAATTCTTTTGCAAAGGATACGAAGTCATCATTTTTAGCAACAAAATCTGTTTCACAGTTAATTTCAATAATAGATATTTTATTTTCATCGCCTGAAGTTGCAATAACACCTTCTTTAGCATCTCTTGACATTTTTTTTGAAGCTTTAGAAATTCCTTTTACTCTTAAAATTTCAACAGCTTTATCTAGGTCGCCTCCAGATTCTTTGATTGCTAAATTACAATCTTTAAATCCAGCACCAGTTGCTTCACGTAATTGTTTTACTTTTTCTATATCACTCATGTTAATTTAGTTTTTCCTTATCTTTTTTTGAAAATTTAGCATCTAACTTCTCTCTATCAATCTCCTGAATAGTTTTTGATGAAGTTTCTTTGGTTTTTGTATCATCAACATCTGGTTTTTCTTCAAATTTAGATGGAGCAGCTTTTTTTGCATTTTCAATAGTTTCTTTTACTAAATTGCAATACAAATCAATCGCTCTTCTAGCATCATCGTTACCTGGAATTGGGTAATCAATACCATCAGGATTAGAATTGCTGTCAAGTATAGCACAGATTGGAATACCTAATTTAGAAGCTTCAGCAATAGCTAGAGATTCATAATTAGTATCAATAATAAAAACTAGATCGGGAACCTTTTTCATTTCTGCAATTCCACCTAATGCTCTTTCTAATTTATCTTTTTTAACGCTCATCTTTAATAGTTCTTTTTTTGTAAAGCCTCTATTTTCAGCTACAAGATCAGCCTCATATTTTTTCATCTTTTTAATTGATCCTGAGATTGTTCCCCAGTTGGTTAGCATTCCACCTAACCATCTGTAGTTTACAAAGTATTGTCCAGTTTCTTTTGCAACTTCAGCAATAGCTTCTGATGCTTGTTTTTTTGTAGAAACAAAAAGAATTTTGCCATTATTGGCTATCGTATTGTAAACTTTTTCCAAAGCTACATTGGTTAATTCTAATGTTTGAGTTAAATCAATAATGTGAATTGAATCTCTTTTTCCAAAAATGTATTTTTTCATCTTTGGGTTCCATCTTAAGGTCTTATGACCTAAATGAACGCCTGCTTCTAATAGTTGTTGGATAGTTAGACTTGGTATTTTCATATTTATTCCCGGTTAAGCCACCACAGTAATTTCCATTTAAGGACCGGAGGTATAAAACCACAAACTGTGTGCGTGTTAATTTAATTTAAGAGTTATTTACAAATTATTTATAGAACAAACAAGTCTTTTTTAATGAATAGTAGTCGAAATATCTTTATTTCTGATAATATTAATAGCTTTCCTGTCAATAAGACGCTTGTTTTTCAATTTAAAGCTAATTTCATTGTTTTTATCGGTTATATTAATTTTTACCTCAGTTGTCCCCTCTTCATTGACTAAATCAGATATTTTATCGATGTCTTTAATTGATTTAATATTAAATACAATTTCGTTAACAGGCATATTAAAAAGATCCTTGAGAGATGCAATTTTTTGAACATTTATTCTTTTAAATCTATTTTCATCGTTAGAAATGGTTTTGATCAAGGTTATGATTAAAGAGCTACCCTCCACTAAAGCCTCTCTATTAAGTTCTAAAATATCTGAAAAAATAAACAGCTCAAAAACACTAGTTAAATCAGTGAACTTAATAACTCCGTATGAATTACCTTTTGCAGTTTTTCTTTCAGTGATTTTTAAAAGTGTAGCTGCAATATTTGCCTCTTTTATTGTATCATTCAAATTAAACTGTGCATAATCGACAATTTTATAGTCATCAAAAATTTCTTTGAATTGATTTAAAGGATGGTCAGATATAAAAAAACCAATAGCTTCAAATTCTCTTGATAAACGATCCTCAAACTTCCAATCTTCAATATTTAGAACTATTTCATTATCCTGTTCATCATCTGAGCCAAAAAGATCAATTTGATTTGCTGCTTTGTTTTCATAAATATTTTTTGTTTTTAAAATAAAATTTGGAATAGAATTAAATAAGGCTTGTCGATTGTTATCTATATTATCAAAAGCTCCTGCTTTAACCAAACCTTCTAATTGAAGTTTATTTATATCTTTAGGATTAACTCTATTTAAAAAATCATTTATAGATTTAAAATCTCCATTTTCATTTCTTTCTTTAACAACATTTGATATTGCTTCATAACCAACACTTTTAATTCCACCAAGAGCATAATAAAAATTATTGTCATCGAATTGAAAATCTGCAAAGCACTTATTAATATCAGGTCGTATAACTTTAATATTAATTCTTTTTAGTTCTTCATGGAATTCTCCCAATTTATTTTGATTTGAAATATCCATTGTCATAGATGCTGCAAAAAACTCTTTAGGATAATAGGTTTTTAAAAAAGCAGTTTGATAGGAAATTATAGCATAAGCAGCAGCATGACTTTTGTTAAATCCATATTCAGCAAATGGTTCAATTTTTAAAAATATACTAGCTGCAACTTCTTTGCTAATTCCATTTTTCAAAGCACCAGCAATAAATCCCTGTTTCTGCTTTTCTAATTCGGCTCTTTTTTTTTTACCCATAGCTCTTCTTAAAATATCTGCCTCACCAGCGGTAAAACCAGAGAGTTTTTGTGCTATTTGCATCACTTGTTCTTGATAAATAATAACTCCATAAGTAGGTTTTAAAATATCCTCAAGTAATGGATGCAAATAATCAGGTGTTTGTCTTCCGTGCTTACAGTCATTGTAAATTGGTATGTTGCTCATAGGTCCTGGACGGTAAAGTGCAACAAGAGCAATAATATCTTCAATATGGTTGGGTTTCATTTGCAACAAAGCTTCGCGCATACCAGCACTTTCAACTTGAAATAATCCAACAGTGTTACCAGAAGATAAAAGTTCAAAAACTTTTTGATCATCAAAATCAATATCTTCAATTTTGAAATCTTTAACTTTTTTATTAATCAATTTTTGTGTTCTATTAATAACTGTTAAAGTTTTTAATCCTAAAAAATCAAACTTGATTAAGCCAGCATTTTCTGCTGAATACATGTCAAATTGTGTTGATGGTAACAGCAAGTCTGCTGCAGCATCTTTGTATAAAGGTACAACTTCAGTTAATTTTCTATCAGCTATTACAACGCCTGCTGCATGAGTTGCTACATTTCTATTTAAACCTTCTAATTTTAAAGAAAGATCAGTTAATTTTTTTACACGTGGGTCTTCATTAACTAATTTTTGAAGTCGTGGTTCACTATTAATACACTCAGTTAGACTTTGAGGTCTAGAGGGATCAAAAGGGATCATTTTTGAAATACTGTCAACAAAACCATATGGTAGACCTAATACTCTACCAACATCTCTAATAACCATTCTTGCTTTTAATTTTCCAAATGTAATTATATGAGCAACACTATCTTTATATTTTGTAGTTAAATATTTAAAAACAAGATCTCTTTTTTCCTCACAAAAATCTATATCAAAGTCAGGCATTGATACTCGATCAGGGTTTAAAAATCTTTCAAATATTAAATTAAATTTAATCGGATCAACATCCGTAATGGATAAACACCAAGCAACCAGTGAGCCAGCACCAGAACCTCTACCAGGTCCTACTGGAATATCGTTATTTTTAGCCCATTTAATATAATCAGATACAATCAAAAAATAACTTGGATATTTCATTTCGATTATGATTTTTAACTCATGATCTAGTCTGTCTTTGTATTTCAAGAATTTATCATCTGTTTTTAAATTATTTTCTTCAATTTTAAAAACTTTCTGAAATTTTTCTTTTAATCCGTCTAGCGAATCTTTTTTAAGTATTTCATCAGCACTACCTCCTTTTTCAGAACTAATATTTGGAAGTACAGGTTTTGAAAACTGTGGTCTAAAATTACATTTAAATGGTAAATTGAAGTTATTTTCTAAAGCTTCAGGAAGATCTGAAAATAGCTTTGACATTTCTTCATTAGATTTAAAATAATGCTGGTTGCTATATTTAATTCTATTTTTTTCATTAACATAAGTTTTAGAACCAATGCACGTTAAAGCATCATGAGCTTCGTGCATGTCAGGTGTTAAGTAATAAACTTCATTTGTAGCTATAATTGGTATTTGAATTTTTAAAGATTGTTCTAAATTGAATTTTTCAAAAGCAATTTCGTTTTGATCACCATGTCTTTGGATTTCTAGGTAAAAATTATCATTAAATTTTGATGATAAGCTTCTATATAGTTTTGATATTTCATCTAAACGACCTTTTTCAAATAGTTTACCAAATAAACCTTGAATAGTCCCGGAAAGTAAGGACACGCCCTCAGTGTCTATTAAAAGTTCTTTTACATCTAAATGAGGGTCAGATAATGCATCATTTTCAAGGTAAGACCTTGAGGAAAGTTCAATAATTCTCTTATATCCATTTTCGTTAAGAGCTATTAGGGGTAATAGCCCTGTTGTATCTTCAAATTTAAAATAGATTTGAGTGCCAATAATTGGCTGTGTACCAACCTTAGAAATATTTTCAGCAAACTCTAATGCACCACATAAATTAGATGTGTCTGAAATACCTAAGCAAGGTATTTTTTTTTCTTTACAAAAATCTTTTAAGTTATCAATTTTGATAGCACCTTCACAAATTGAATACTGTGTATGAATTTTTAAGTGATTAAAATTTTGATTATTTAATTCTGGCATTGATAGCTTTTATATTACCATCAATCATTTCTAATTTGCAATCAGCCATATTAGCAAAAAATCTATTGTGAGTTGCATAAATTATTAATCTATTTTTATTTTTTAATTTATATAAAACATTAAAAACCTCTTTAGCAGTAGTATGATCTAAGCTGCCAGTAGGCTCGTCTGCTAATATAATTTCAGGTTCATTAATTAGTGCTCTAGCCATTGCAATTCTTTGCATTTCACCTCCTGATAGTTCAGATGGAAAATGAGCTTCACGTGATGAAAGACCCATTGTTTTTATAATTTCTTTTGCTCTTTCAATTGAATTTTTTTTATCATTTGTTAAAGCTAAACCAGCTAAATAAACATTCTCTAATGCAGTAAAATCTGGAAGTAAATTATTTTGTTGATAGATAATACCAATTTTACTTGATCTAATTTTATCATTTTTCGCATTTTCATTAAAGTTTACTGGTGTTTTATTAATTATCAATGAACCAGTGGTAGGTTTATCTATTAGTGACAAAACATTTAATAATGTAGACTTTCCAGATCCAGATGGACCAACTAGAGAATAAATCTTACCTTTTGTAAAAGAATAATTAATTTTTTTTAAAACATTTATTTTTTTATTGTTAGAAAAAGATTTAGATATGTTCTTTAATGATATCAAATTATTCATACTTAAGTCCTTTAACAGGGTCTAATTTTGAAGCTTTTATTGCTGGAAAAATTGAAACGATAATAGTTATAAAAATTGAACAAAGAGAAATTATAAAAATTGAAGTTGGGTTTATTTCAGAGGGCATTGTGCTCAAAAAATAAATCTCTTCAGGAAATAAGCTAATATTAAATGTATTACTTAAGAATTCTCTCAGGTTTTCAATGTATAGAGAAAATATTACACCTAAAAAGATTCCAAAAAGTGTTGCTGTAGTTCCAATAATAACACCAACAAGGAAAAATATCTTAACAATAGACTTGTTCATGACACCAATCGACTTGAGTATAGCTATATCTCTTGTCTTATTTTTAACTAAAATTGTAAGACCCGAAATAATGTTAAAAGCAGCTACTATAATAATCAAAGATAAGATTATAAACATTACATTTCTTTCAACCTTTAATGCAGAAAACAATGAGCTATTCATATCAGCCCAACTATATACAAATTCATTTTTGAATATTTCTTGAATTTTATTTTTTGCTTCTTCAATATTTGATGGTTTGTTCAAATAAATTTCTAGGTTACGGTCTTCTTTTTTAAAACTAAAAAAGTTTTCCAATGTTTCTAAATTTATAAAAGCAATATTTGCATCAAAATCCGCTAAACCACTATCAAAGATAGATCTAATAATAAAAGTTTCTTGCCGGGGTAGACTTCCTATTATTGTTTCAATGCCTACTGGAGACATTATTGATACTTTATCTCCTACACTAAGATCTAAATTAAAACTTAATTCTTTACCTATTGATATCGAATTCTTTGTTAATTGGTTTGATTTACCAATTAAGTTTCCTTTTTTTACAACATCAAGTTTTAGAAAGTTTTCTCTACTATAACCTCTTAAAATTAAACCTTTAGTGTAGTTTTTACTAATAACAATTGCTTCACCAGAATTACTAAGTATTAATTCTTTTGAAATTAATTTTAGATTTTCACTATTTAGTTTTTCTAAATTAATAGAAGTTTCATATGGCTTAACAGTGACATGAGCATTAAATCCTACAATCTTATTAATTAATTCACTTCTAAAGCCATTCATAACAGACATCACAATAATAAGTACTGCAACACCAAGGCTAATTCCAATAAATGAAAAAATGGATATTATATTTAAAAAACCGTCTTTTTTTCTGGTTTTTAAATATCTAAGTGTAATTTCTTTTTCTAATGCAGAAATCAATTTTTTAATTTTTGTTCAGTTAAAATTTGAGTTATTTGATCTAGTGTTAAACTTTTAGGATCCTTTCCAATCTCTTTAAACTCTAATAAATTATCTTCTGAATTTTTTCCTAAAATTATTTGATAAGGCACACCTATCAAATTAAATTTTTTAATTTTAGATGAAAGATTTTCATCCATATCATCAATAATTGTATCAATATTTTTACTTTCAAAATGTTTAAAAAGTTTATTCGCTTTATCTAATGCCGATGTATCATTTTTGTTAATCATAGGTATTATTGCAAGTTCGTATGGTGCTACAGAAAATGGCCATTTCATTATTTCATCTTTTTGATCATATTTAGCTTCTATAATTGCTCCAACTAGCCTTGATACACCAATTCCATAAGATCCCATTTTAACAAAATCTTTTTTGCCACCTGGGAGATCTACAGCTGCATTTAAAGCTTTTGAATATTTATCTCCAAAATAAAAAATGTGACCTACCTCTATACCTTTTGTAATTAACCTATTTTCTTCTGACACCTTTTCTTCAAATTCATTTTTATTAAATTTTTCATCGGCTACAGCGTAATATTGTTCATATTTTTTTCTTAAGTCTTGTAAGGATTGTCTATCCAATACAGTTCCTTCACTACCTAAATCAAAAACTCTTTTATCTGTAAAAATTTTACTTTCTCCTGTATCTGCTAAAATAATAAATTCATGAGATAAATTTCCACCAATTGGTCCCGTATCAGCTGCCATTGGTATTGCTGAAAGTTCTAATCTTTTAAATGTTTTTAAATATGAGAAAAAGAATTTATTATACGAGAATGTTGCATCTTCGTCATTAACGTCAAACGAATATGCATCCTTCATATAAAACTCCCTACCTCTCATTATTCCAAATCTTGGTCTAACTTCATCTCTAAATTTCCATTGTATATGATATAATAATTGAGGAAGTGACTTATAAGATTTTACACTTGATCTAAATATATCTGTAACTAACTCTTCATTGGTTGGTCCATAAAGCATTTCTCTACCTTGACGGTCTTTAATACGAAGCATTTCATCACCATAATCGTCATAACGACCACTTTCTTTCCAAATATCACTGGGCTGTATAGTTGGCATAAGTATTTCTTGGGCACCAATTTTATTTTGTTCTTCTCTTACTATTTGTTCAATTTTTTTCATCACCTTAAAACCTAAAGGTAGCCATGAATAAATACCTGCTGAGGATTGTTTAATCATACCAACCCTTAGCATTAACTGATGTGATTTAATTTTTGCTTCTGATGGGTTATTTTTTAATATTGGAATGAATGACTTTGAAATGTACATTTTAATTAATTATATATCTTAAATTTAAATATTCATATTTTATCAATAAATAAATTATCACGAAAATAACTGTTGTTATACCAGTACAATAAATGAATTTTTTTAGCATCTTAGGATTTTCAGGAGAACCTGCGTCTTCACCATCAATTTTGATAGATTTTTGTCTATTTACATCAATTGGAAGGATTGTAAAAAAAACTATCCACCAAATTATTATATAAATTATAGCAAGACCTGTTGCACTCATTTAAATTCTTACTAGGTTGATATTGATAAATGGTCTTTTACCAGTGAAATCTTTAGCACATTTTCTACATGTTATTTTTAAAGCATCAATTAAATTAAATTCTTGCTTTTTACTTTTTATAGAAAAAGTTCTAGTTGTTTTTTCGATTGCTTCTTCTAATTCGTATATAAACTCATCAACATCATAAACAGGCAGTCCTCTAAAAGTTAACACGGGTCTTTTGTGGATATTACCTTTTGCAGTAATTAAAATAGTAACCTCCATATATCCATTTGCACTAATGTTTTTTCTATCTTTAATTGATTGAGCATCTTCTTCTACACTCATATTACCATCCAAATAAAGTCTACCACTTGGTGCTTTATCAAAAACATGTGGTTTACCAGGTGCTAATTTTACAATATCTCCATTTTCAACTTGAACAGGATGTGGAACTTTCATTTCTTTAGCAAACTTCATATGTTCAATCATATGTCTGTGTTCACCATGAACAGGAACTGCACATTGAGGTTTTACCCAATCGTACATCTCTCTAAGATCATCTCTATTGGGATGTCCAGAAACATGAACAAATTCGCTTTCTTCTGAAATAACTTCAACACCATCTTTAACTAGTTGATTTTGTAATTTATACAATTTTTTCTCATTACCTGGAATAATTTTTGAAGAAAAAATAACAGCATCATCTTTTTCAATGAATACATCCGGGTGAGTATTACTAGAAATTCTCATTAGTGCTGCCATAGGTTCCCCTTGGCTACCTGTACAAAGATAAACTATTTTTTCTCTAGCAATTTTTTTGGCATCACGCGCATCGATAGGTTCTATAACATTTTTTAAATAACCACATTGTCTTGCTGCTTTAAATATTCTATGCATGGACCTTCCTACTAAAGATATTTGTCTACCAGTTTTTTCTGCACAATAAAAAGCTGTTTCCATACGTGCAACATTTGAAGCAAAAGAAGCCATAACAATTCTCTTTTTAAGGCTACCCATGATATTTAATAAACTTTTTCTAACATCTAACTCTGAACCAGCTTTACCCATGCTAAATACATTTGTTGAATCACAAATCATAGCAAGCACGCCCTCATTACCAATTTCTTTAAGTCTATCTGAATTAATCTTTTCACCAATAAGTGGCTCAGGATCAATCTTCCAATCACCAGTATGCAATATTACACCTGCTGGAGTTTCAATTCTAAGACCATTGGGCTCAAGGATTGAGTGAGTTAGAGTTATATATTCTATTTTAAATGGATCTAAATTTACTGTTCCATTTAATTGAACTATTTTGAGAAACTTGGTTACATCTATATTTTTTTCTTTAAATTTTTCTTTTATTAAAACCGCTGTAAATGGAGTTGCAAAGATTTTACATTTAAGTTGAGGCCAAAGATGTGCGATCGCACCAATATGATCTTCATGTGCATGAGTTAAAATAATTCCTAAAAGGTCATCTTTTTTATCAACAATAAATCCAGGATCTGGGTAAATAAGATCAATACCTGGTAAAGTATCATCAGCAAATGTAACCCCAATATCAACCATGATCCATTTATGCTCACCAGGTTTACCGTAGGCAAATAGGTTCATATTCATACCAATTTCTCCGGACCCTCCTAGAGGGCAAAATAATAATTCATCTTTCATATTTATTTAATTAAAGTAGTGGCTCTGATTAGGCCTTTAATTGTTATGTCTTTATTTAATGTAACTTTCGTTTTTATTGAATTTTTGAATAAACCAGAAAATCCTCCAGTAATAATAATTTTAAAGGACATCTTAGTCTCTTTCTTAATTAAATTAACAATATTGTCAATTAAACCCTCATATCCCCAAAAAAAACCTGCTCTAACAGCACTAATAGTGTTTAAACCAATTACTCTATTTGTTTTTTTTAAATTGATCTTTGGAATTTGTGATGCTTTATCGGTTAATGTATCCAATGAGAGTTTAACACCAGGTGCTATAACGCCACCATGATAAGTATTTTTAATCAAAACATCAAATGTGGTTGCAGTTCCAAAGTCTAAAATTATAAAATTATCCTTATTATTAATGATGCTAATTGCATTTGCTAATCTATCTGAACCAATTTGTTTATAATTAACTTTAATCTTAATCAATTTATTTAAATTAAGTTTTTTTAGTTCGTGACACTTAATTTTATAAACTTTTTTAAAAAAGATTTTAACTGCATTAAATTTTTTTGGTACGACGCTGCAAAATAAACATTTATTAATTGATTTATTTTTTAAATTTAGGCCAAGTAAAGATTTATTAAGTGAGGAGTGATTTATTTTTTTTGTTAACAAAATAACACGTTTAATGATAATATTTTTAGAGTTTACTAAACAAATTTTAGTTTCAGTATTTCCTATATCGCCAACAATAATCATTTTAAATTTCTATCTAAGTTTTTTATATTAAATTTAGGAAACATTGGAATAAAAGTTTCATAAATTTTTTTTAACCTTAAAGCAGCATAATTAGGGGTAATTTTGGTACCAGTTAAGTCAAACAAATTTGTAGTTAAATAGTTTTTTATAATTGGACTCTTAGTCAAATTTACACCCACTCCAACAACAATAAATTTTTCACCAGATTTGGTTAATATTTCTTGTAAAATACCTGAAATTTTCATTCTATTAATTAATAAATCATTTGGTTTTTTAATTGTAATTTTACCATTATAAAATTTTGATAATAATTTTTTAACTAAAAGACAGTTAACTTTTGTTAAATCTTTCAATGATAATTGGACTTTGTTAATTTTAAAAAAAATACTAACAAATAAATTTCCTTTAAAAGAAGTCCATTTTTTTCCATATTGACCCCTTCCCTTTTTTTGTTTTTCAGCAATTATAATTCCAGATTTATTATTGGTTTTTTTAATTATTTGTATGGCTAGATCGTTAGTACTATTTACAGTTTTAAAATTAAACTTTTTTAATTTCATTAAATAATATTAATTCTAGATACAATTTCCAATAATTTGCTTGGAAAAATAAAATATAAGAGAATTAATAATGTTGAAAAAGTCAGGGATCCTTTTAGCCAAATATTATGATCTGTGTCATAACTTTCTTTTTCTTTATCAAAGTAAATAACCTTAATTATTTTGAGATAATAAAATGCAGCTATTACTGTTGATAAAAGACCCACAATAGCCAAGAAGTACATTGACTGCTCTATGACAGCTTTAAAAATATAAAATTTTGCAAAAAAACCAGCTAGTGGAGGAATCCCTGCTAATGAAAAAAGAATAGCTAGTAATGATAATGATAAAATTGGATGATTTTTTGATAGCCCTGATAAATCATCAATGGTTTCATAGTAAGCATCATTTCTCTTTAACATCAATAGGCAACTAAAAAAGGCAAGATTCATAACCAAGTATATCGACATATATACAATGGAGCTTTGAATGCCTTCGTTTGAACCTGTAGACAAACCAGCTAGAGCATAACCCATATGACCTATTGAACTATATGCAATCAACCTTTTAAGATTATTTTGACCAATTGCAGCAATAGCACCAAAGATCATAGAGGCGATTGATAAAAATATTAATATAGGTTGCCATTGATCGATCATATTAACAAAAGGTATATATAAAAATCTTATGAAAACCGTAAGAGCTGCAACTTTTGGTACAATTGCAAAGAATAATGTGACAGCAGTTGGAGAGCCTTCATACACATCTGGTGCCCACATATGGAATGGTACAGCTGATATCTTAAATGCCAAACCAACAAGTATAAAAACAATTCCAAATGTTAAACCATAATGAGATGAATTCATTAAATCACCAATAACATTAAAATTAGTTGATCCAGAAAACCCATAAACCAAAGAACATCCATACAACAATAATCCTGATGATAAAGCACTCAAAACAAAATATTTTAGTCCAGACTCTGAAGACTTTAATTGATCTCGATTAAATGATGCTAACACATATAAAGCTAAAGATTGCAACTCAAGACCTATATAAAAAACCATAAGATCATTTGAACTGATCATTACCATCATGCCTAAAATTGAAGAAAGAATTAAAACTGGATATTCTATTAAAAAAATCTTAAATATTTTGAGATATCTTGTTGAAATTGATAAAACAAATGCACCTCCTAAAATAGTGAGTATTTTCATAAATGATGAAAGATTATCCACAACGTAACCATCATTAAATAGTGAAATATTTTGATCTAACGGATTATTAAAAATTAAAATACCCGTAATAAGTAAAGATCCTACTGCAAGATTATGAACAATATTTGAGCTATTCTTTTTATAAACTCCAAGAAGCAATAAAAACATTATAGACAAAGAGATAAATATTTCAGGTAGTATAAAATTTAAATTATCCATTAATTTTGTATCTCTGTTATATTCATATTTAAGTTAAAATTGTACATCTCTATTAAATCTTTTACAGAAATTTCAATCGTGTTAATAAGAGGTTCTGGATAAAATCCAAAAAATAAAACTGGTATTGCTAAACACCACAAAATAAATTTTTCTGAATTATTAAGGTCAGGCATTTTTAAAAGTTCTTTATTTTTAATTTCTCCAAATACAACTCTTCTATATAGCCACAACATATATGCGGCGCCAAAAATAACACCTAAACTAGCTATAACTGCTACTAAGAAATTATCTTTAAATGCCCCCATCAGTATTAAAAATTCACCTATAAAACCACTAGTACCTGGTAAGCCTAATGCAGCTAAAGTGAAAAGCATAAATAATATAGAATATTTAGGCATAACCGAAACTAAGCCACCGTAAGTTGCTATTAACCTGGAATGCATACGATCATAAACAACTCCAACACATAAAAACAATGCTGCTGAAACCAAACCATGACTTATCATTTGAACTATACTTCCTTCAATACCTTGTTGGGTAATTGTAAAAATACCTAATGTAACAAATCCCATGTGTGCAACTGAAGAATACGCTATTAACTTTTTCATGTCTTCTTGCATCAGCGCAACAAGAGATGTGTATACAATAGCAATCAAACTCAAGGCATAAACAAGAGGCGTAAATAAATCAGAAGCTACTGGGAAAAGTCCTAAAGAAAACCTAATAAACCCATAACCAGCCATTTTAAGTAATATAGCTGCAAGCAAAACAGAGCCAGCAGTAGGCGCTTCAACGTGTGCATCTGGCAACCAAGTGTGTACAGGCCACATTGGAGTTTTGACAGCAAAAGAACTAAAGAAAGCTAACCATAATAAATTTTGATATTTGGTGTCTATACCAAGTTCATAAAGCTGAGTTATATCTGTGGTTCCTGATATCCAGTAGATCGAAATTATAGCAATTAGCATTAAAACAGAACCAAGTAATGTGTATAAGAAAAATTTAAATGCTGAATATACTCTTCTTGCTCCACCCCATATTCCAATTATTAAAAACATAGGTATTAATCCAGCTTCAAAAAATAAATAAAATATAACAAGATCAAGAGAGCAAAAAACACCAATCATTAAACTTTCCATTACTAAGATAGCAATCAGGAAATCTCTAAGTCTGTCTTTAACAGTATTGTTAACTGAGATTATACAAAGTGGAGTTATTAGCGCAGTTAAAACTATAAATAAGATTGATATTCCATCAATACCTATCTTATAATTAATAATTCCCTTTAACCATTCTCTATCTTCAACAAACTGAAAATCAGAAGTGGTTGGGTCAAACTGATACCAGAGGTATAAAGAAATCAAAAAGTTAACAAACGATGTAAATAAAGCAACATATTTACCTGTATTAGAATTCTTATCTTTGGAAAATAATAGAAACAAAGAGCCCACTACAGGTAGTAAAATTAAAGATGATAAAATTGGAAAATTCATTAATTCAAAATTAAAAATGTTAATAACGCAGAAAATCCTAATAATATCATAAATGCATATTGATAGATAAATCCACTTTGAAATTTACTTGCTTTTAAAGATAGCCTATTAATCAATGAAGAAACTCCATCTGGTCCAAATTTATCAATAATTTTAACATCAACCACCTTCCAAAAAAATATTCCTAATTTTTTTGAAAATTTAATGAACAAAACATCATAAAGTTCATCGAAATACCATTTGTTTATTAAAAAATTATGTAATGGTTTATTGGATTGAGCAATTCGATTTGGAATATCTTTATCTTTAACAAATAAATAATAAGCAATTGGAATGGAGGTTAATACAAGTGCTGGTGTAGTTAAAAGAAACCATAAAGGAGGATGTTCTGTACTTAATGGATTTAAAAATTTAATTGAATCTCCCCAAAAACTATTTCCACTACTATTACCAATGAACAAATCCTTAAATAAAAAACCAGCAAAAATAGCTCCAATAGCAAGTATAAATAAAGGTAAAAGCATTACTAATGGGGATTCGTGCATTTCGTTAATATTAATTTTTTTATTATTATAATCTCCATGAAACGTTTTAAAAATTAATCTCCAAGAATAAATTGATGTTAAAACAGCAGTCAAAATTCCTACACCTGCCGCATAATATCCTGTTGTATTTCCTTTAAGATACGCAAATTCTATAATTGCATCTTTTGAATAAAAACCAGATAAGAATGGAAAACCAGTAAGAGCTAATGTTCCAATAATCATAAATATATAGGTATATGGAAGTTTTTTATAAACACCTCCCATCTGATTAATATCTTGCTCATCTTTAAATGAGTGAATTACAGATCCAGAACCTAAAAAAAGTAAAGCTTTGAAAAAGGCATGAGTAAATAAGTGAAACATAGCAACATTATAAGCACCTACTCCTGCCGCAAAAAACATATAACCAAGCTGACTACAAGTTGAGTATGCAATTATTTTTTTTATATCAGTTTGCACTAAAGCTACAGTTGCAGCAAAAAAAGCTGTAGTCATTCCAACAACAGTAATTATATTTAGTGTAAGAGGTGAGTATTCAAAAATTGGAGAACATCTTACAACTAAAAAAACACCAGCTGTAACCATGGTAGCCGCATGAATTAAAGCTGAAACTGGTGTGGGGCCTTCCATGGCATCTGGCAACCAAGTGTGTAAGAAAATTTGTGCTGATTTACCCATTGCACCTATGAATAAAAGAATACAAATTAAATCAATTGCTCCAACATTCATTCCTAAAAATAAAAGTTTTTTTTCAACAATTTGTGGAATTTGATTAAAAACTTCTACATAGTTTACAGTACCAAATAAATAAAAGATTAAAAAAATTCCTAAAGCAAAGCCAAAATCACCTACTCTATTTACTACAAAGGCTTTTATTGCAGCTGCATTTGCTGTTTCTTTTTTAAACCAAAAACCAATCAAGAAATATGAACAAAGCCCTACACCCTCCCATCCAAAAAATAGCTGAAGAAAATTATCAGAGGTAACCAATGTTAGCATTGAAAAAGTGAAAAGTGACAAATAAGCCATGAATCTTGGCTTATGTGGATCATGAGACATATAACCAATTGAGTAAATATGCACTAAAGCTGAAACTAAAGTTACAACAACAAGCATTACAGATGATAAAGCATCAACTTTAATAGACCAATTAACATCTAAAGTTCCAGAGTTAATCCAAGTTGCTACAACTACATTACTTTCATATCCGTTAACAATTACTTGATAGAATAATATAATTGAAAGTAGCGCTGAAATTGACACAAAAAGACTAGTTACAATTTCTGAATTCCTATCACCTAAATATTTACCAAAAAAACCTGAAGTTATTGAGGCTAATAATGGAAGAAATATTAAAGCTAATTCCATATTATCCTTTTAAACTGTCAATTTTCTCAACATCAATTGTTGATGAGTTTCTATAATAGACAACAATAATTGCTAAACCTATTGCCGCCTCTGCCGCTGCAACAGTTAATATAAAAAGAGTGAATATTTGACCAGAAATATCGTTTAAAAATATTGAAAATGAAACTAAATTAATATTTACAGCTAATAAAATAAGCTCAATACTCATTAAAATTACTATAATATTTTTTCTATTTAAAAATAATCCGACTATGCCGATAGTAAAAATTATTGCAGCCAATGTAAGATAGTGACCTAAACCTATACTAATCATCAGATTTAACTCCTTTATTGTTCTCAACATCAATTAATTCAACACCATCTGATCTTTCACGAGATATTTGACTAAAATAACTTTGTCTTTTAACTCCAGATCTTTGTCTAAATGTAAGAACAATAGCACCTATCATTGCAACTAATAAAATCATTCCACTTAACTGAAAAACATGAATGTAATCTGTATATAGAACGTAACCAATTGAATGAGTATTGGTTATATTTTTATCTATTGTTAAAGACATTGCCGAGACAAGATCAGGTTTATATTTCCATCCACCAATTACAATTATTAATTCGAAAAATATTATAACACTTACTATTAGTCCAATAGGTATATGTTTTGAACTTTCCTGTGCACTAAACCACTGATTTTTTTGTTGAGCTACATTTAACATCATAACTACAAATAAAAATAAAACAGCAACCGCGCCTACATAAACAATCAACATGATCATTCCCAAAAATTCAGCGCCGATCATTATAAATAGGCATGAAATGCTTATGAAATCTAAAATTAAAAAGAAAACAGAATGAACGGTGTTTTTAGATACTGTTACCATTATAGCAGAAACAATTGCTATAAAAGAAAACGTATAAAAAAATATTGCGTGTGCTAACATAATTATCTGTGAGAATTATCAGCTTTAATATTGGCTGCTAAAACATTTTCCCATCTATCTCCATTATCGAGTAATTTTTCTTTATTATAATAAAGCTCTTCTCTTGTTTCAGTTGAAAATTCAAAATTAGGCCCCTGTACAATCGCATCAACTGGACAAGACTCTTCACAAAGACCACAATAAATACATTTCATCATGTCAATATCATATCTAGTAGTTTTTCTACTACCATCAGCTCTTTCAGAGGACTCGATTGTGATTGCTTGAGCTGGACACACAGCTTCACATAACTTACATGCGATACATCTTTCTTCACCGTTAGGATATCTTCTTAAAGCATGTTCACCTCTAAATCTTGGGCTTATTTTTCCTTTTTCAAAAGGGTAATTTATTGTTTTTTTAGATTTAAATATTTCTTTGATAGCAATATTTAAGCCGCCTAAAAAATCTAATAAAAAAATTGTTTTAAATATTCTTGAAATTTTCATAATTAATTAACCGGTAATAAGTTGAAGTAAAACAAATAGCTAGCTGTTAGAACTACCCATGTTAATGATAATGGTAAAAATATCTTCCATCCTAGTCTCATTAATTGATCGTATCTATATCTTGGAACAACAGCTTTAACCAAGGCAAACAAAACAAATAAGAATAATATTTTAAAAATCATCCAAATTGCGCCTGGAATTAAGTTAAATGGATAAAGATCAATGGGCGATAGCCACCCACCTAAAAAAAGTATTGACCCCATAGCACACATCAAAAGAATATTTGCATATTCTCCAAGCCAAAACATTGCATACATCATGCCTGAATATTCAGTTTGATAACCCGCAACAAGTTCTGCTTCTGCTTCAGGCAAATCAAATGGCGGTCTGTTTGTCTCCGCTAATGCAGAAATAAAGAAAATCACAAACATTGGAAATAATGGAATTATAAACCATAAATTTTCTTGAGCCATAATTATATCGTTCAAATTTAAAGAACCAACACAAAGCAAAACGTTAATAATAATGACTCCAATTGATACTTCGTAAGAAACCATTTGTGCGGCAGATCTAATAGCGCCTAAAAAAGGATATTTTGAATTTGAAGCCCAACCACCCATAATAATTCCATAAACACCTAAAGAAGAAACAGCAAATAAATAAAGGACACCTACATTAATATCTGCCAATACTTGAGTTGTGCTGAATGGAATAACAGCCCACGAAACTAAGGCCAAAGTCATAGTTACAATTGGTGCTAGTATAAAGATTACTTTATTTGAACTTGAAGGAATTATAACTTCTTTAAAAATATATTTTAATGCATCAGCTAATGATTGAAGCAAACCAAAAGGTCCAACAACATTAGGTCCTTGCCTTTTTTGTACAAAGGCCCAAATACGTCGGTCAAGCCACACAATCATAGCCACAGAAACTAAAACAGGAACTAATAAAAATAATATTTTGTAAGTTTGTAAAAAAATAATATTAAGATATTCCATAAATTAACCTTCTGTTCCTGTAGACTTTAAATCTGCTTTTAAATGTCTACACTCAGACATAGTTTTTGAAGCTCTAGCAATTACATTTGAATAATAATAATCATTATCTATTTTAATCAATTCATTTTCAAAAATTAATTCCTTAACTTTTGATGAAGTTAAAGAGTTATTTTTTTCAATATGTAGATTTATTTGATTAATTAAACTGCTATCCAGCTCATCTTTATCATTAAATAATTTTCTATGATTCATGGACTCTGCAAGTTCATTTATTATTACCCAATCCTCTTTTGCAAGTTCTGGTGGATAAGATGCTTTGTAGGCTTTTTGTAATTTACCTTCTAAATTTGTAAAATAACCATTTTGTTCTGTATAAGCAGCCCCTGGCAAAATAATGTCTGCTATTTCCGCTCCTTTATCTCCATGAGAGCCTTGATAAATAATAAACTCATTTTTTTTTTCAAAATTAATAGTGTCTAGACCTAGAAGATAAACAATTTCAAACTTGTGATCTTCCAAGTCTTTCAAAACTTCATTGTCACCATCAGTTGTTTTATATACACCAAGATCAAACGCACCTACCGTGGATGCATTTTCAGAAATTATATTTAAAGCATTCCAATCATTGGAAAGTTTATTATTTTCATCTAAAAATTGCTTGATTGATTCAAAAATATATTTAGATGATTTACTTTTTAGTGCAGATTGACCCATTATAATCATAGGTTTCTTTGCTTGTTTAATTAAATCAGATACCTCATGTTTACATTCGATAATTTTTTTAACAGTTTCAGTGTTTCCATCTAAAGACTGGTAAGGATATGTAAGGTCACCTACTTCATTTAGCGAAATAATTTTAGTTTTGTTTTGAAGATAGGATTTTCTAATTCGGGCATTTAAAATTGTTGCTTCAAATCTAGGGTTTGTCCCTAAAAGGAAAATAAAATCAGCTTCTTCAATTCCATTAATTGATGAGTTAAATAAATAATTTTCTCGCTTTTCTGGATTTAAATAACTGTAATTATCTCTAGACTCTATATTTTGAGAGCCTAATGTTTTATTAAAAAATTCTTTAAATATATAAAGTGATTCCATATTGACTAAATCACCAGTTAACCCACAGATTTTTTCTTTATCAGTGTTTTTAAACTTAGATTTGATTATATTAAAAACTTCAGACCATGATGCTTTTTCAAATTTTCCATTATACTTAATATAAGGTGTATCTAGTCTTTGATTTGATAAACCATCGCAAGCATGTCTTGTTTTATCAGAAATCCATTCCTCGTTAATGTCTTCGTTTATTCTTGGTAAAATTCTCTTAACTTCCCAGCCATAGGTATCAACTCTTATATTAGAGCCAATAGCATCCATAACATCAATAGATTCAGTCTTTTTTAATTCCCAAGGTCTTGCTTCAAAAACATATGGTTTAGATGTTAAAGCTCCAACAGGACACAAATCAACAACATTAGCAGATAATTCTGATTGCATTGATTGCTCAAGGTAAGTAGTTATTTGCATATCTTCACCACGTCCTATTGCTCCTATTTCTGGTACACCAGCAATTTCTGTTGCAAACCTAACACATCTAGTACAATGGATACACCTAGTCATTTGAGTTTTAATTAAAGGACCCATATTTTTTTCGGGAACTTGTCTTTTATTTTCTTTAAATCTAGATTTATCTACCCCATAAAACATTGATTGATCTTGAAGATCACATTCGCCACCTTGATCACATACAGGACAATCTAATGGGTGATTTGCAAGTAAAAATTCCATCACACCTTTTCTTGCTTTTTCAACAAATTCAGTATTCGTTTTAATATTCATACCTTCAGCAACAGGCATCGCACATGACGCAACTGGTTTTGGAGATTTTTCCATTTCAACCAGGCACATTCTACAATTTCCAGCAATTGAAAGTTTTTCGTGATAACAAAATCTTGGAATTTCAACTCCAGCTTTTTCACAAGCTTGTAAGACTGTTAAGCCATCTTCAACTTCAACTTCAATATTGTTAACTTTTAATTTAGGCATTTTTTTTATCCAATAAATGTTGATCGACTAAATAAGGAACTTCATTATTTTTTTTTATTGTTGGTTCAAAATTGTTTCGTTCCTCAATTTCTTTTCTAAAATGTCTTAACAAACCCTGGACAGGCCATGAAGATCCTTCACCAAAAGCACAAATAGTATGACCAGCAATTTGATTTGTAACATCACCAAGCATTTCTACTTCATCTTTTGACGCTTCTCCCTTAGCCATTCTTTCTAACATTCTCCACATCCATCCAGAACCTTCTCTACATGGTGTGCACTGTCCACAACTTTCATGTTTATAAAATCTAGCAATTCTTGCCATACATTTAATAATATCCTGATCATTATTTATAACGACAATACCTGCGGTTCCTAAACCACTTTTCTCAGCAACAAGTGAATCAAAATCCATTGTTAAAGTTTCACATGTTTTTTTTGGTATAATAGGCATAGAAGATCCACCTGGTATTACTGCTTGTAGATTATCCCATCCACCAATTACTCCGCCAGCATGTACTTCTATTAACTCTTTAAGAGATATACTCATTTCCTCTTCAACGTTACATGGTTTATTAACATTTCCAGATATACAAAATATTTTAGTTCCTGTATTTTTCGCTTTTCCTAATGACGCAAACCATTTACCACCTTTTCTCAAAATCGTCGGAACAACAGCTATAGTTTCCACGTTATTAATTATTGTTGGACATCCGTATAATCCTATTAAAGCTGGAAAAGGAGGTTTTAATCTTGGCTGACCTTTTTTACCTTCGATGCTTTCTAGAAGTGCTGTTTCTTCACCACATATATAAGCGCCTGCTCCATAATGAATATAAATATCTAAGTCCCAGCCAGTACCAGAGGCATTTTTTCCTATAAGTTTTTTTTCATAAGCTTCATCGATTGCTTTTTGAAGTTTTTGTCCATCAATAAAATATTCGCCGCGTATATAAATATAGCAAACATGGGCCTGAACTGCGTAAGAAGCAATCAAACATCCTTCTATTAATTTGTGAGGTTCAAACCTTAAAATATCACGATCCTTACATGTGCCAGGTTCAGATTCATCACCATTTATAACTAGATAGTGAGGTCTAGAACCAAGTTCTTTTGGGGCAAAAGACCATTTAAGACCCGTAGGAAATCCAGCACCACCTCTTCCTCTTAATTCCGATGATTTAACTTCTTCTATAATCCATTCTCTACCTTTTTTTATTATTTCAGCAGTATCTACCCAGTCACCTCTATTTTTTGAAGACTCAACATCTGAACCTTTATCATTATATAGGTTTTGAAATATTCTATCTTTATCGTTAAGCATTTTTTAAATCCAAAAGTGTTTTTCTGTTATTTTCAGGTTCATTATTAACTCTTCCTCTATAAGATCCTGGCTTTGGCGTCTTACCGTCAAGTATCTCATCTAAAATTTTTAAAGTTTTTTCTTTATCTAGGTCTTCATAATAGTCATCATTAATTTGCATCATTGGGGCATTAACGCATGCACCCAAACATTCAACTTCCATCCATGAGCATGATTTATCAGTGGATAATTCATTTTCATTTTCTGAAATTTTTTCTTTGCATGCTTCAACAAGTTTATAAGCTCCTCTGATCATGCATGGTGTAGTTGTGCAAACTTGAATAAAGTGTTTTCCAACTGGTGATAGGTTATACATTGTATAAAAAGTGGCCACCTCATAAACTTTTATATAAGGCATATCTAAAAACTTTCCGATATATTTCATTGCTGCAAGTGGTATCCAGTTATCATTTTGTTTTTGAGCGATATATAGTAATGCCATTACAGCGCTTTGTTGTTTTCCTTCTGGATATTTGGAAATCATTTCTTTTGCTGCAGCTAAACTATCTGCTGTGAATTCAAATTTTTCTGGTTGTTCTTTTGCAGGTTTTCTTAAACTCATTATCTATCAACCTCTCCAAAAACAATATCTAACGAACCTAAAACAGCAGGTACATCAGCAAGCATATGTCCTTTAATCAAATAATCCATTGCTTGTAGGTGAGAAAAGCCAGGAGCTCTAATTTTACATTTGTAAGGTTTGCTGGTTCCATCAGATATTAAATAAACACCAAATTCACCCTTTGGTGCTTCAACAGCAGTATAAATTTCATCTTTGTCAACACGATAACCTTCAGTGAATAATTTAAAGTGATGAATTAAAGCTTCCATTGATTGTTTAATATCTTTTTTAGGTGGAGGACTAATTTTTCCATCTAATGATTTAATTGGTCCTTTTTCCATTTTACTTAAACATTGTTTGATTATTGAAACACTTTCTCTCATTTCTTCAATTCTACATAAATATCTATCAAAACAGTCTCCATTTTTTCCTACTGGAATTTTAAATTCTAGTTGTTCATAACAGTCATAAGGTTGAGACTTTCTTAGATCCCAAGGAACACCAGAGCCTCTAATCATAACACCGCTAAAAGAATAATCTAACGCATCTTCCTTGGTTACAATTCCTATATCAACATTTCGCTGTTTAAATATTCTGTTGTCAGTCAATAATGTTTCAAGATCATCTATTATCTTCGGGAACGACTCACAAAAATTACCTATATCCTCTGCAAGACCCATCGGTAAATCTTGATGAACACCACCGGCCCTGAAGTAATTGGCATGTAGTCTTGAACCAGATGCTCTTTCATAAAATGTCATTAATGTTTCACGTTCTTCAAAACCCCATAGTGATGGAGTTAAAGCGCCTACATCAAGAGCTTGAGTTGTAACATTTAATATATGACTTAATATTCTTCCAATTTCACAAAACATTACTCTGATTAATTGGGCTCTAATTGGAACATTTATCTTTAAAATTTTTTCTATAGCTAAAGCAAAAGCATGTTCCTGATTCATTGGAGCAACATAATCAAGTCTGTCAAAATAAGGGACTGCTTGCATATACGTTTTATTTTCTATTAACTTTTCTGTTCCCCGGTGTAGAAGACCAATATGTGGATCAGCTTTTTCAACAACCTCTCCATCTAATTCTAAAATTAATCTTAACACACCATGAGCTGCGGGGTGCTGAGGTCCAAAATTTAGATTTAATGTTTTAATTTTTTTTGTCATTTTCAAGGTCAGTTTGATCTTTAATATATTTTGTTCCTTCCCAAGGGCTTTCGTAATCAAAATTTCTATAATTTTGCTCTAACTTAACTGGTTCACTAATAACTTTCTTTTGATCTTCGCTATATCTAACTTCAGTATGACCAGTTAAAGGAAAATCTTTTCTTAAGGGGTGTCCTTCAAAGCCATAATCAGTAAGTATTCTTCTCATATCTGGATGGTCTTTAAACTTAACTCCATACATATCAAAAACTTCTCTCTCCATCCAATTTGCTGCAGGATAAATGGGTGTTAGTGATGGAATAACTTCATTTTCACTTATTAGGTAACTTAATATAATTCTTTGATTAAATTCATGACTTAAAAACAAATACACAACTTTAAAACGTTGAGCATTTTCAGGGTAATCAACAACTGTAATATCAATTAACTGTCTAAATTTTGTATTCTCGTTACTTTTAATAAATAACGTTACATCTATCAAATCTTCATTATCAATATTAATATATAACTGTTCATGTCTAATCTCAGTTTTTTTAATTTTAGTTGTAAGTTCCGAGTTAATTTTTTTTTCAAGATCTATTAAATTTTGCATATAAATTACCTTTCAAAAGATCCTTTGTTTCTAATTTTTTTTTGTAATTGCAAGATTCCATAAAGTAATGCTTCAGCTGATGGAGGACATCCTGGCACATAAATATCCACAGGTACTATCTTATCACAACCACGGACTACAGAATAAGAGTAGTGATAATAACCACCACCATTTGCACAACTACCCATCGAAATAACATATCTCGGTTCAGGCATTTGATCATAAACTTTTCTTAATGCCGGTGCCATTTTATTAGTTAAAGTTCCAGCTACAATCATAACATCAGATTGTCTTGGTGACCCTCTTGGTGCAGCACCAAATCTTTCTAAATCATATCTTGGCATTGCTGTTTGCATCATCTCAACAGCACAGCAAGCTAAACCAAAAGTCATCCAGTGTAATGAACCAGCTCTTGACCAGTTTATTAAATTATCAAGTGAAGTTGTGATAAAACCATTTTTACTAAAGTCTTCAGCAAGTTTTTTAAATTCTTCAGGAATTTCTTTATTTTTATTTTCTAAGTTCATAATCTAAAATTTTATTCCCAGTCTAGTGCACCTTTTTTCCATTCATAAATAAATCCAACCGTAAGAATGAATAAAAATATCATCATTGAAGTAAAGCCAAGACCTCCAATATTACCCAATGATATTGCCCAAGGAAAAAGGAAAGCTATCTCTAAATCAAAGATTATAAATAGAATTGCCACTAAATAAAACCTTACATCAAATTCCATTCTTGAATCTTCAAAGGGTTCAAAACCACATTCATACGCAGATAATTTTTCTGGATCTGGATGTTTTGGTGATAATATTAAGTTTACAACAACAAAAGCACAACTCAGACCAAGTGCAATAATCAAAAATATAATAATTGGTAAGTAATCTTTTAAAAATTCTGAAAGCATTTGAGTCTATATAGCAGTTTTTACCTCTTGTTGAAGGGTACTTACGTCACATTTTTAATAATATAAATGTTAATTAATAGGGAAAAAGTGGCGGGAGTGAAGGGACTCGAACCCTCGACCTATCGCGTGACAGGCGATCGCTCTAACCAACTGAGCTACACCCCCACTTTAGTTGTTTTGGTGGGCAGTAAAGGACTCGAACCTTTGACCCCCTCGGTGTAAACGAGATGCTCTACCAACTGAGCTAACCGCCCAAAACAAGCGCTACTATTACATCAAGGAATAGATAATGTAAATTGGTAATTATTGAATACTGGCTTGAGATTTATCATTAGATTGAGAAATTTTCTCAACCTCGACCCACTCAACTCTTTTTAATTCTTTTGTTAAAGCTATTTTTAATACTTCGTCAGCTTGCTCAACAGGAGTAATTTTTATATCATCAATAATTTTCTTAGGCATATCAACAAGATCTTTTTCATTTTCCTTCGGAATTATAACTTGTTTTATCCCAGCTCTGTGTGCTGCTAATAGTTTTTCTTTTAATCCACCAATTGGTAATACTTGACCTGTTAATGTTACCTCGCCTGTCATTGCAACATCTCTTCTGACGGGGTTATTTGTGATTGCAGAAACTATTGAAGTGACCATACCAATACCTGCTGAGGGTCCATCTTTAGGAGTAGCTCCTTCTGGAACATGAATATGAAAATCCTTTTTTTCAAATAAAGGAGGAATGATTCCATAATCTAAACTCTTTGATCTAATAAAAGATTTTGCAGCTTTGATAGATTCTTGCATAACCTCACCTAATTTTCCTGTAATTTGCATTCTGCCTTTTCCTGGCATTATAACAGTTTCAATTTTAAGAATTTCCCCACCGTATTCAGTCCAAGCTAAACCAGTAACAACACCGATTTTATCTTTACTTTCAAGTTCACCAAATTTAAATTTTTGAATTCCTAAATAGTCTGGTAAATTTTTTAAATCAATTTTAACTTCTTTCTCTTCTCCAGAAACTACTTTCTTAACAACTTTTCTGGCTACTTTTGAAATTTCTCTTTCTAGGTTTCTTACACCAGACTCTTTTGTATAGCTTTGGATAATTTCTTTAATTATATCCTCAGATAAAGTCATTTCATTTTCTTTAACTCCATTATCTTTAACCTGTTTGGGTAGTAGATACTTATTTGCAATGCTAATTTTTTCATCTTCTGTATAACCAGCTAATCTAATGACTTCCATTCTATCTAATAACGGTGGTAAAATATTCAAAGTATTAGCTGTAGTAACAAACATGACATCAGATAAATCATAATCAACTTCTAGATAATGATCATTAAATGTTGTGTTTTGTTCTGGATCTAATGCTTCTAACAAAGCAGAAGATGGATCTCCTCTATAATCATTTCCAATTTTATCTATTTCATCAAGAAGAATAAGTGGATTTTTTGTACCTGCTTTTTTCATCATTTGAATAATTTTACCAGGTAAAGAGCCTATATAAGTTCTTCTGTGTCCTCTTATTTCCGCTTCATCTCTCATACCACCAACAGAAACTCTTACAAATTCTCTGTTAGTAGCTTTTGCAATTGATTTTCCTAATGATGTTTTACCAACACCTGGAGGACCAACTAAACATAAAATTGGACCTTTAATTTTTTCCATTCTTTTTTGGACTGCTAAAAATTCAATAATTCTTTCTTTAACTTTTTCTAAACCAAAATGATCTGCATCAAGAACTGCAAGTGCTTTTTTTAGATCAATATCAACTTGGCTTTTTTTATACCAAGGTAGATCTGTCATCCAATCAAGATAATTTCTGATAACAGTAGCCTCAGCAGACATTGGGCTCATATTTTTTAATTTTTTAAGCTCAGCCATGCATTTCTTCTCAACATCTTTTGGCATTTTTGCTTTAATAATTAATTTATTCAAACTTGAAGTTTCATCTTTTCCATCTTCAATTTCACCTAATTCCTTTTGAATAGCTTTAAGTTGTTCATTTAAATAATATTCTCTTTGAGTTTTCTCCATTTGAGTTTTAACTCTTCCTCTAATTCTTTTTTCTACTCCAATAATACTCGTTTCATTCTCCATTATTTTAATTATAGAATTCAGTCTTTTCTTAACATCTATAGTTTCAAATATTTGTTGCTTCTCTGAAATTGTAGCTGTTAGGTGAGATGCGATATTATCAGCGATGTGTGATGCATTAGTTAATTTTTTAATATTATTAATTGTTTCACTTGATACTTTTTTATTAATTGAAGTTAGTTTTTCTAATCTTCTTACAGCAGTCATTGCTAGTGGTATTAAGTCTTCATCTTTAGTCACTACATCATGGTGATGAGCATATTCACAAATAATAAATTTCTCATTATCTTTAAAATCTAAAATTTTTACTCTTTTACTTCCTTCTACTAAAACTTTTACTGTACCGTCTGGTAATTTTAATAACTGAAGAATATTACCTTCACAACCATACATGAAAACATCAGTTTTTTTGGGGTCATCTATTTCTGAATTTTTTTGAGTAACTAGAACAATTTTTTTGTCCTTTTTCATAACTTCATTTAAAGCGGCAATAGATTTATCTCTGCCAACAAATAATGGGACTACCATATTTGGAAATACAACAATATCTCTTAACGGTAATAAAGGTCGTTCAATTTTTACATCCATCATCTAAATATGGATATTAAATATGATATTGCAATAGCTATTTATTACTTATTAACGTGAAATTAGGCAGCAGAAGTTTTGTCAGTCTTTGTTTTGCTACTATTTTTTGAATGAACTATGATTGGTTGAGATAGTCCTTTGGCCGCACTAGCGTCTACAATAACTTCCTCCACATTGTCTTGACTTGGAAGATCGTACATTGTTTTTAATAAAATATTTTCTAAGATTGATCTAAGGCCTCTAGCCCCAGTTTTCTTATTAATTGCTTTTTGTGCAATCTCTTTGATCGCATTTTCTTTAAAACTTAACTTAGCTCCATCTAATTTAAATAATTCTTGGTATTGTTTAATTAGTGAGTTTTTTGGTTCTTGTAGTATTTTAACTAGAGATTTTTCATCAAGATCTTCTAATGTAGCTATCATTGGAAGTCTTCCAATAAATTCTGGGATTAAGCCATACTTTAACAAATCTTCAGGTTCTAAAGTTTTCATCCACTCACCTGTTTTTTTATCATCTGTTTTTTTTACATTTGCACCAAATCCTATTGATGTACCCTTATCTCTTTGAGATATTATTTTATCTAAGCCAGCGAATGCTCCACCACAAATAAACAAAATATTTGTAGTGTCTACTTGTAAAAATTCTTGTTGTGGATGCTTTCTGCCACCTTGAGGTGGAACGCTTGCCACTGTCCCTTCCATAATTTTTAATAGAGCTTGTTGTACACCTTCTCCAGACACGTCTCTAGTTATAGAAGGGTTTTCTGACTTTCTGCTAATCTTATCAACTTCATCGATGTATACAATTCCACGTTGTGCTTTTTCAACGTTGTAATCAGCAGCTTGTAATAATTTTAAAATTATATTTTCAACATCTTCACCAACATAACCTGCTTCTGTTAAAGTGGTTGCATCTGCCATTGTGAAAGGAACATCAAGGATTCTTGCTAGAGTTTGAGCTAATAAAGTTTTTCCACAACCAGTTGGACCAACTAAAAGAATATTTGATTTTGAAAGTTCAACTGTTTTGCTAGTTTTAGTCTCGTAATTAAGTCTCTTATAATGATTATGAACAGCAACTGATAAAACTTTTTTTGCGTGAGGCTGCCCAATAACATAATCATCTAATACAGCACAAATTTCTTTAGGCGGTGGTAACCCATCATGATGTTTAACAAACGTGTCTTTACTTTCTTCTTTGATGATATCCATGCATAGTTCAACGCATTCATCACATATAAATACAGTTGGACCTGCAATAAGTTTTCTAACTTCATGTTGGCTCTTTCCACAAAAAGAACAGTAAAGAATATTTTTATTATTTGTTGTCATATAATTTATAAACGAATCAGTAAAGTTACTTTAATATAGAAGACTCATACTAATCAAGTATCAGTTTAAAGGGGTGTCAAGATGTTGTGTATTAAGATCTATTTTCAACTACTTCATCTATCAAACCAAACTCTTTTGCTGTATCTGGAGTCATAAAGTTATCACGTTCTAGTGCTTTCTTCACATCATCAACAGATTTTCCAGTATGTTTTGAATAAATCTCATTAAGTCTTTTTTTCAAGGCTAAAACTTCGTTAGCATGAATTTCAATATCTGTAGCTTGTCCTTGAAAACCAGCAGAAGGTTGGTGAACCATAATTCTAGAATTTGGCAAAGAAAATCTTTTACCTTTTTTACCTGCAGCTAATAAAAATGAACCCATTGATGCAGCTTGACCAATACATAATGTTGAAACATCTGGTTTAATGTATTGCATAGTATCATAAATTCCAAGACCTGCTGTCACTAGTCCTCCAGGACTATTGATATATAAATTGATTTCTTTTTTTGGATCCTCAGACTCTAAAAACAAAAGTTGAGCTGTAACTAAAGATGCTACGTTATCATTTATTGGTCCTACCAAAAAAATAATTCTCTCTTTGAGAAGTCTTGAATAAATATCATAAGCTCTCTCACCTTTATTTGATTGTTCAACAACCATAGGTACAAGAGTATTCATTTGATCTAATAAATTTGTTGTCATAAGTTGATTCTCTTACTTATACAACTTGTGATTACTTTTTACTAACTTTTTTTGTTGAAGGTTTTTTAGATGCTGAGGGTTTTGGTTTTTTTTCAATTTTAGTAGATTTTGAAGCTTTTTTTTCCTCAGGATGATCGTGGTCATGATTGTGGTCATGTTCATGATTATGATCTTGTTTTTGATGTTCCTTTAAAATTTTTTCTGCTTCTTCTTTGCTAATTTCTTTTTTAGATGGTTTTGCTTTAGTTTTAATTAAATCGATAATTTTTTCTTCATACACGGTTCCTCTTAAGCTAGCTAATGCTGATGGATTTTTTTGATAAAATTCCATAACCATCTTTTCTTGGCCAGGCATCATTCTAAGTTGTTTTTGAACTTCAGCTTGAACTTCTTGTTCGGTTACTTTGATTTTATTTTGTTCACCGAATTCATTTAAGATCAACCCAACTTTAATTCTTTTTTTAGCGATTTCCTCAAAATTTTTTCTACTTTTTTTAGAATCTTCTTCAGTCATACCTTGAGATAAAATCTTAACTTCTTCTTCAATTAAGTTTTCTGGAATTTCATCTACTTTAAAATTTTCAATTTCTTTTAAGATTTGAGTTTTTGCCAATTTATCTAGAGAATTTTTATATTCATCATTAATTTGTTTACTAACTAATACTTTTAAATCAGCAAGATCTTTTGCACCTAAGTTTTTAGCAAAAACATCATCTATTTTTACTTCCTCTGATTTTTTTACTTCTGTAATTTTACAAATAAAATTAGCTTTCTTATTTGCGTATTCTTTTTGTGGATAATTTTCAGGCAGAGTAACGTCAACAGATTTTTCATCATTTTTTTTAACGCCGATAAGCTGCTTATCAAAGCCTTTAATAAATAAGTCCTTACCTAGAATTAATTGAGTATTTTTTCCTTCACCACCAGTAAAATCTTTTCCATCAATCGTTGCTTTGTAGTCAAAAATAACTAAATTTTCCTCTACTGCTCTAACATCTGCTGCAACTTCTTTAAAATTGTTCTGACTTTTGGCAATTTCTTTAATTCTTTTATCTGTTTCATTTGTGTCAATTTTAACTGAATATTCATCAAATTTAATATTTTCAACAGACTTTAACTCTACTTTTGGAAGTTCTGTTATCGACATTACATATTCTAAATCCTTATCTTCACCATAGGTTTTAAGATCAAGCTTTGGTTGTCCGGCTGGCTTAATTTTATTATCTTCTAAAGCTTTAACTGATGTGTCTTTTAGAACTTTATCTAGAACTTCACTAAAAATTGCTTGGCCAAATTGTCTTTTTAAAACTTCTTTAGGCACCTTCCCAGGTCTAAAACCTTTTAAGTTAACAGTCTTTTTAATTTCTTCATATTTTTCATCCATATAAGAATTCATAGTTTCTTTATCTATGAAAACTTTAATGTCTTTGTTTAAACCTTTTTTATTTTCTACTGTAACTTTCATAATTTTTTAAACTTGTTGGTAGGCGAAAAAGGACTCGAACCTTCACATCTTTCAATACTGGTTCCTAAGACCAGCGCGTCTACCAATTCCGCCATTCGCCCACAATTCTTGTGGCTTTATATAGGATAGTTTCTATTTGTCCAATGACAATAATAATGAAATATATTAATAATCAATTATATTTACTAATAATTTAAAAAAAATGATTATTTCTCCATGTATAAGCATATGTAAAACAGATCCTCAAACAGGATATTGTTATGGTTGTGCAAGAAATAATGAGGAAAAAAAAATGTGGAAAATGCAAGAAACTACAGAAGAATGGAAAAAATCAAACTTAACGATTATTCAGACACGTCTGAGTGGCTGGCAATTAGAGAGTTTTAAAGAATCTTATGATCATAAGATTGAAAATGGAATTTCACTTTATAAAAAGAATTTGAATAATGAGTAAATCTACTTTAGCTATATTAATTTATGTTGCGGGATTAATCTTTGGAGCATTGGTTTTAAATATATGGAGTGCAGAAACTGGACCCAAAGCTTTTATAGGGATAATTTGGACAGCGATTTTATTAATTGCACTTTTTTATGCAGACAAAAATGAAAAAAATATTAATTAAAATTAAAGCAGTAATAAATAGAGACACAGGTGCCTCCAAAATTTAAATGTTGATAAGTGCAAGTTTTTGTAAAAAAATTAAGATTTTTTATGTTTCTTGTTAACTTTACTTGTAAAATTTATTTTTTTTGAACCAAATCTACTATTAGTTATATTGCTTCTATGTTTAGCATAAGCTTGTTTTTGAGCTAACTTCATAGCTTTTTTAGATGACATTTTATTAGTTTATATTTTTTAAAAATTTTGTCGAGCAAGAACATTAAAATTTTTATCTGAAATGATTATCTCTCCAGAAGAAGGTGAAATATTTAGTACTTCTTGAATTGTTACATAATGTGTTACTAACACTAAATTATTATCACCGTTCCATTCATTAATATATTTTTTTAAATCATAAATTTGTTTATTTTTATTACTTGCAAATTTTGCACTGAAAAATGAATTTAAGAAACTTTTTGTTTGATATTTATCAAAAGCATGCTGAGCTGTTTGTTTACATCTACACCACTCACTTGATAATACTTTATCAATTTTAATATTATTTTCTGAAAAAAACTTCCCAATGTTTTTAGATTGTTCAATACCCTCTATGCTTAAATTTCGTTGGGTTTCACAATTTAATATATCAAAATCTAACGGATCACCTCCACCTGGTGCAATTGCATGTCTTATAAATATTAATTTTTTACCTTCTTTTAACAAACTTTGTATTTCATCATTTGAATTTGCTTTTACTGAAATATTGAAAGATAAAAGTATTAATAAAAAAAATTTTATAAATTGCATATATGAGTATAAAATTCAAAAAATTAAATAATTCAATAGTTAAATGTAAAAGTTGTCCTAGGTTAATTGAATTTAGTAAAAAAATTTCTGTAAAAAAAAGAAAACAAAATATGAAAGAAACTTATTGGGCTAAACCAGTTACAGGATTTGGTGATATTAACGCTAAACTATTAATAGTAGGTCTAGCACCTGCAGCTCATGGAGGTACTAGGACAGGCAGAGCCTTCACTGGAGATAAATCTGGAGATTTTCTATTTAACTGTTTATTTAAAGCTAACATATCGAATAGATCAACTTCTACGCATATTGATGATGGTTTAAAATTAAATAAAACCTATATTACAAATATTCTTAAATGTGTCCCTCCAGAAGATAAACCTTTAAAAAATGAATTAATCAACTGTTCAACATTTTTTAAAAATGAATTGATCTTATTAAAAAATTTAAAAGTTATTATAGCGTTAGGTAAAGTTTCATTTGATAATTGTATAGAATTTTATAAAAAAAATTATCATTTTGATAAAAAATTAATCTTCATACATGGTGTAAAATATTTATTACCAGATAATAAAATTCTAATTCCTAGTTATCACCCTAGTCCAAGAAATGTTAATAGAAAAATAATTAATACACAAAAAATGGTAAGCTTGTTAAAGAAGGCTAAGAAAATTATTTAATTTTAATGTTATCGCAAAAATAAGGTTTAAAATCTTTGAAAATGTCCTCTGGAACTTTTATAGGTTTTCCATTTTTATCTACAAAAACTAAATGTACTTTTGCCTCAACAATTAATTCTTCATCTCTAGAAATAAATTGTGACATAAAAAAAGAAGTCTTTGTAATAGATTTAACAAAGGATCTAATTTTTAACTCGTCTTCAAGATAAGAGGGTTTTTTGTACTCAATGTTACAAGATTTAACAACAATTAAGGCTCCATAATCTTCTTTAATTTTTTTATTATTAAAACCGATTGTAAACAATGCTTCTGTTCTTGCTCTTTCAAGAAACTTCAAATAGTTCGCATAATAAACAACACCACCAGCATCAGTGTCTTCATAATAAACCTTTATATTGTGAAAAAAATTTTTGTGCATGAATTTATACTATCAAAAATAAATATTTTTAACATCAAACTAAGATATAATATAACAATGAAAGTTTATATAACTTGGCTTTTAGGTGTAATTGCTTGGAATTATTTGGTCCCTAATGCTGCACCCATTGAAGATGTAATTGTTGCGGTACTTTTATCTTTTTTAAGTATTGGTCTTAAAAAAGTATTTAAATAATCTTATTCAGCTGAAAAATAAATATCTTGATAATAAGATATAGCTTTTAATTTCGAATTATCAGTGTCAGTCATTATAGCAATACCTGAAATTTCTGTAACATCAATTTCATGAAGTTTCTTAAAATCTTTTTGCACATTTGCTTTAACAGTAACCCATGTATTTTTGTTATTTTTTGTAGTTGAGAGAACATAATCAATAGATTTTTTTGTATATGGACTTGGCCAATATTTTCCAACATCATTATTACTTGAAAAAATATAATTAATTGCCCTGTTAGATAATGGTGTAGAACCTGTTTTCTTTATTACAAAAACTCTAGCGGCATAATCGTGCCCTTTTTTACTATTTTCTATAATTCCAGATAAATCTTTCTCAACTTTCCATGTAATATTAATAAAAGGAGTTTTATTAAGATCAATTTTAATTTCTTTTCCCAAGCCTGACCCAACACCTTCAGCCTCTGCTCTTATAAAGTTACCATTTTCGTTAGACCCAACTTTCCAGCTGGTCTCTCCTTTAACTTTTTTAACTTTTAATGTATTTAGCTCATTGTTAGTAAAATCAAAAACGTAAACATTTTCAGCTAACAAAGGTTTTGTTATTAAAAATAAATATCCTAATAATATTAAAAAAAATTTCATCAGTATGGGGGTATATCTAAATTAAATTTTAAAACAATATTTGAACACACTTTAATCATTAAATTATCAATATTGGATACTATATAAATAGAATGAAATTAATTTCTATATTTGTTTTATTAATATATTGGTCCATAATTCTACTGGCACCAGTTATTTCTAAAGAAAGTAAGTCTCTTAATATTGATTCTAAAGTGCTAGTTAGTAAGTAGAACGACCACCACTAATATCAAAAACAGCTGCTGTTGAAAATGAGTTTTCTTCTGAAGCTAGCCAACAAATTAATGAAGTAAACTCTTCTATCTCCAAAAATCTACCTCTAGGAACCTTAGAAAGCATTCTGGCAACATGTTCTTTTGACATTTGATCAAGAATTCTTGTTTTAGCTCCTGCTGGAGTGACAGCATTTACAGCTATATTCTTATCAGCCAGTTCTTTTCCTAGCGATTTTGTTAAACCAATAACACCCGCTTTTGCTGAACTATAAGCGCTTGCGTTTGCATTACCATCTTTTCCAGCAACAGAAGCAACATTAACTATTCTACCATAATCATTTTTAATCATATAAGGCACCACACATTTACAACAGTTAAATGTACCCATTAAGTTAATTTCTATTATTTTATTCCATTCAACTACATCGTAATCCCAAAGTGAAGACGTAGACCCAGTAATACCTGCATTATTAATTAAAATATCAATATTTGAAGATTTTGCTATTTCATCAACTGTATCTTTGACATTTTTGAAATCAGATACGTCAACAACATTATATGAAAGATTTGGATCGTTCACAGCTTTAACAGCTTTTTTTAATTCTTCTTCATCGATGTCCCAGATAATAGCTTTTGTTCCTGACTTTAAAAACCGTTTAGCAATATCTAAACCAAAACCTTGTGCACCACCGGTGATAATTGCTGTTTTATTTTTTAAATCAAATTGATGCATGAAATTATTTACTTGTTAATAAATAGTAAGTCAATGAAGAGACAAAAGCACCAATTAACCAAGAGTAAGAATTAAAATTCATTAAACTTTCATTCCAAATTGTTGAAGCAGCAAAAATAAAACCTAGAGTAATAGAGTATACCGCTTTTATATGCCATCCATTAGAGTAAAAGTAAACTCCATCAGGTTCTGCTGAAAGTATATCTTTATTATCTAAGTTTGATTTTTTAACTAAATAATAATCTATGATTATAACACCAAAAAGAGGTCCAAAAAATGCAGCAAATGTATCAATAAAAGATAAAATTCCTATCTGACTTAATAATGGTAACCAAAAAATACCAATTATAAATCCAAAAATAATAATTATATAAGAGGAAGTTTTTAGATTAAGTTTACTTGGAAAAAAATTTAACAAAGAATTTTGAGCAGGCACATAATTTGCAATTAGATTAGTAGATGCTGAAGCTACAATAATAAAAAATAAAACTATTACAGTTATAATAGTGTTATCTAAAGTTCCTATAATATCTGTAGGATTTGTAAGTATCTTTCCAATTTCCTCAAGTTTCTGATGAAAAATTACATCAGCCCCGACAACTATAAATACAGCAAAAAATGAAAATATAATAAGATTTAAAAATAAACTCAAATTACCTTTTTTTAATTCCTCTTCATCTTTAACGTAACGGGCAAAGTCTCCAAAATTTACAAGAATAATTGAAAAGTAAGCAAATACTATTCCAACTACAGTAATCAAGGGAGCAATATTACTCTTAAGAAATATATTGCTATAAGTAAAAATGTCAGCAAATGATCTTGAAACCTCCTTAACATCTAAGAGAAGTACAACAAAAAAAAATAATAGCATCCCTGTGTAAACTGTTATTGCTGAATAATTAATAATTAGCTTATTAAATTTATGACTTTTACTGAATAAAAAAGATTGTAATAGAATTGCTATTAAAAAAGCAGCCCAATCAATAATGTTAAGACCTGAAACAAAAATTAAAAAAATATCATGCTGAAGGAAAGTATTATCAACCGAAAAGAAAAATATTCGAATTAAATAACTAAATGCTTTTGATAAAAAATATGTTTGAATTCCAAACATGAAGATACCAACAAGACCTCTTATTAAAGAAAAATATTTTGCCCCAAACACACCCAATGAAGTCCTTAAGATAACGGGAAATGGAAGACCATATTTTTGAGAGGGTTTTCCTATCAAGTTAGCTAAAAAATAAACTAGAAGAGAACCAATTAAACTTCCTAAAAAAACAACTGCAATGTTTAAGTCATAAACAAGATACAATGATGCTATTAAGGAAAAAGCAATAACACTTTGTATATTAATGCCCCAAAAGCAAAAAATATCCTTCCAATTCCAAGTTTTATCATTTGGGTTAACTGACACTAATTCCCAGTTAATAAGATTAATTTTATTTTTACGCTGAATCACTAATAAATAATAAACTAATAAGTTAAAATGGAATATCTTTTTTTTTCATTTGTAATAGTATTTTGGATCTAATGCTCTTTCTTAAAAAAAATATTGGTTACTTGGCAATGTTTCTTGCTGTAATTGGTTTTGGCTCAGGTCCTCCGTTTGTAAAACTTGCTCTAGAAGAATTTCAAATTGTTGATTTACTAGCTGTAAGGTTTGCAATTGCTTTTTTGCTTATGTTAACTTTTGCTTTAATAATGAGAGTTGACTTGTCAATTAAAAAAATAGGTCTAGCACCTTTCTTGATGGGTTTGCTAAACCCTTTTCTTGTAACATTAGCATTCCATGTAGGTTTAATGCTTACGTCGCCTATTAATGGTGTTGCTATTATAAGTACAATGCCAATCATGCAACCTTTTGTTGCTAAAATATTTTTAAATGAAAAAATTGAGATAAAGGTTTTAATAGGAGCTTTTATAACAATTATTGGAACTTATATCCTCTTATCAAGTCAAACTATTATTGGTCAGGGAAATTATATTGGGGACTTTATTATTTTTGCAGGAATGACTTTGGCTTCAATTAATGAAGTTATTGGTAGAAAAAAAATGCAAACTAATGTTAACCAGCTAGGTGTAAATACTTACCAATATTTTACTGGTTTCATTTTATCATTTTTAATATTATTTATTATTTGGCCTAACTCTACCTTTGGATATTCATTTCATTTAGAATTTACACCATCAGTAATAGCTGCAATCACTTTATCTTTTATAACTTTTGGTTCTTATTTATTTTATAATTATGCCTTGAGAAGGGTTCCAATAGGAAGAATTAGTCTTATGTATCCTTTAACAGGGCCCATAGGAGCTTTATCTGCCTGGGTAGTAATTGATGCAGAAATTACTTTAAAGATATTTATTTCATTGGGAATTATTTTAGTTGGAACTGTAATTCCTTATATAAATAAAAAATAAACTCTTAAGGGTACATTACGCTAGGTAACCAAAGTGCAATTTGAGGAAATGCGATGATCAAAATTAAACCTAAAAGCTGTATTCCCATAAACTGCATCATACCAAGATAAATATCTTTAAGTTCCCATTCTGGCACAACACCTTTTAAAAAATACGCAGATAGAGCTACAGGTGGAGATAACCAGGCGGTCTGTAAATTCACAGCTACAAGTATTGCAAACCAAGTCAAGTTGAAGTCTAATTCTTTAATCAATGGAACAAATATTGGTAATACAATAAGAACTATTGGTACCCACTCTAAAGGCCAACCTAACAAGAAAATTACTGCCATTAGTATAGCTAAAATAACATATCTGTTAACTTCTAAGTTTAATAAAAATTCAGTTAATAAAGATGGTGTTCCTAATTTTGAAAAAACTGCTCCAAAGAAATTCGATGCAGCAACTAAAAACATTATCAATGCAGTAATCTCTAAAGTTTTAATTAAAGAATTTTTTAAAGTTTTTAAAGTTAATTTTTTATATGCTAAAGCAAGTAACAAAGATCCAATAGCTCCAATACCGGCACCTTCAGTAGGTGTTGCTAAACCAAATAATATGCTACCTAGAGCAAAAAATACTAATCCCGCAGGCGGTACTAACCCTAAAAAGAATTCTACCCAAACTTTACCCATACTTTTTGGTTGCATACTTTTTGGTAAAATTGGACCAAGTTTTGGATCAAAATAACATCTAACAGTGGTGTAAAGAGCATAAAGAACTGCCAACATTATTCCTGGAATTATTGCTGCAGCAAATAAATCTGTTACTGGGATTTCTAAAACAGGCCCCATTACCACTAACATAATGCTTGGTGGAATTAAAATTCCAAGAGTTCCTCCGGCACATATTAAGCCTGCAGATAATCTAGTATCGTATCCAGATTTAATCATAGTTTTACCTGCCATGATTCCAAGGATTGTTACTGATGCCCCAACTATTCCTGTTGCAGCAGCAAAAATTGTAGACACAAACATAACTGCATAAAATAATGCACCCCTTGTTCTAGATAGCATTAATTGTATGGCTGAAAATAGTCTTTCCATAAGACCTGCAGATTCCATTAATATGCCCATAAATATAAAGAGTGGGACGGCAACCAGCGTACTTTCCGTCATAATCATATTAAACTGTAGGGTCATTAAATAAAAAACTAACTTTCCAAAACCCCAATAACCAAACACAAGACCTAAAAATATTAATGTAAATGAAATAGGAAAACCAATAAAGATAGCAAATAGCATTACTCCTATCATTATTGCTCCAATTAATTCTTGTGAAAAAATTTCCATTATGGCCATCTACCTTTCACAAACGCATAATATGTTTTAAATAATTCTGATATCCCTTGAATTAATAACAAAAAAGCTCCAATTGGCATGCAGCTTTTTAATGGCCACATTACTGGCATCCAAGTAGTATCCATTGCTCTTTGAATTCTAACTTTTCCATCTAAGCATTCTGCTAAAATAGATCTCCCACATATAGAAGTATAAGCATAATCAAAACTTACCCAAAAGAAGACTATGAAACCTGGAAAGAAGAATAATAAATATAAGAATAGATCTACTTTTGCTTGAGTTTTAACATTCCAATTTCTATATAAAAAATCAGCTCTTATATGAATACCTTTTGATAATGCGTAACCAGCACCCAACATAAAAAATGCTCCTGCAATCATTCTGGTTACATCATAAGCCCAAAGAGTTGGTCTATTAAAAAAATGTCTACCAATAACTTCAAAAGTCATTGCAAAAATTAAAGGAATTACCATCCAACAAATTACTTTACCAATTCTCAACATGTTAAGGTCGATAAACTCTATAGTTTTTGCCATCCAAGGAACCATATCCTTAGGCATTTTTAAACTAGTTCGACGTTCTGCTATTAACTCATCAGTAATATCTAGAGTTTCTTTAACACCAGCAGAATGTGATTTTTTTTTGACCATTTTATTGATTGGTAATGTCGATTAAAATTTTTTCTATTTTAAAAAAACGGGAACTTAAAAATATTAAGTCCCCGTTTAAATTATTTATTTACTTTTGCGCTTTTGCAAATGCAGTTCCAATTGATGCATCAGATGTTTCCATTTGAGCAATAAAAGGTACTACGATTTTTGCGTGAGCAGTCATGTGCTGGTAAACTTCATCAAAGAACTTATTTTCTTTTGAGTTCTTTTGAATAGTAGCTTTAGCAGCAGCCATATACTCAACAAAGTAATCAGCTGGTGTATCATGAAGGATAACACCATGCTTAGATGTTAATTCAATTAACGCTTTTCCATTTTCAACAGCTCTGTTAGTGATGTTTCTAGTTATCATCGCTTCAGAAGCAATTTCCATTGCATATTTCTCTTGGTCAGTTAACTTATTATAAACATCCTTGTTAAAGAACACATCTCCATTTACAACGTTTTGGTGTAAGCCTTGAAGGTAGTAATTTTTCAATACCTTTTGGAAACCAAATACTAGATCTGGTTTTGGACAACACCATTCAGCAGCATCGATTGTTCCTTTTTCAAGTGCTGGTAGAATATCTCCACCACCCATTGAAACTGATGCAACACCAATGTCTTTGTATGTTTGACCAGGAATTCCCGGAGGAGTTCTAAATCTGTATTTTCTGAAATCAGCCATACTGTTGATCGGCTCTTTGAACCAACCTAAAGCCTCTGGACCAGAAGATGCCATGATGAAACCTTTTACGTTCATACCCATTTCATCCCATAGTTGATCGTATAAAGCTTTTCCACCGTTATCAAAATACCAAGCTAACCAAGATTTAGTACTTAAACCAATACCACCACCTGCAACTGGCGAACCAAATAACATTGCAGCAGGGTGATAGTTAGACCAGTAATGAGTCCAAGCAGCACCACCATCAACAAGACCCTTGTCAACAGCTTCTAATGTTTCTTTAACACCTACAACTTCTCCAGCTCCTAGAAGTTCAAATTTTAATGAACCACCAGTAAGGCCAGTAACTCTTTCAGCCCACATTCCTACGATTTGCGCATCATAAGAAGTTTTTGGAAAGGTCATTTGTATTTTTAAAGTTTTAGCAGAAGCAGAAGCAATAATAGATACTGCAAATACTAAACTTAAAATCAATGATGTGATTTTTTTCATGTTTATCCCTCTCTGTTTTTTTATTTAGTCTTAATAAATTTGAAATAAACATTATTGTAGGAGAAAAGTAAACTTAAAATAAGTTAAATACAGACGATACAACCTATAATATACTACAATCAATTGAATTGTTTGGTATACTTTTAATACTGTTAAGTAAATTTACAAATATTGTTTTTATTTATTTCCTTTTGGATCAAATGGATAATTCCAAGCATCACCACCAATCATTTTAGATATACCTGAATAGTCAGTGTCACTATCACCCTCATCACAGAATTTTGAAAAAATTTCTAAAGCAGCTTTACCTAATGGTGTAGAGGCATCTACAGACTGAGCGGCATCCATGGCTAGCCTTAAATCCTTTCTCATCATTGATGCTGTAAAACCTGGTCGGTATTTATTATTTGAAGGAACTCCATCAGTAAGATTTGGTAAAGGTGTATAATTAGTCATAGCCCAATTATTTCCTGAAGCTGCTTTTATTATTTCATGAACCTTTTTAATATCCATTTTTAATCTTTTAGCTAACATTAAAGATTCAGATGCTGCTATCATAGAAATTCCCAAAGACATATTGTTGCAAATTTTTACACCTACTCCACTTCCTTGAACACCTGCATGTAAAATTTTTTGTCCCATAATATCAAATAAAGGTTTTGCTAATGCTACAGCTTCATCACTTCCACCAACTAAAAAATTTAATTTTCCAATTCTTGCTCCCATCACACCACCAGTAACTGGTGCATCTATCATTTTAATTCCAAGTTTTTTTGATTCATTACCTAGCTCTAGAGAAGTCTCAATATCAATTGTTGAGCAATCAATTATCAAACATTCTTTTGGAATTTTATTTAATATTCCTTTGTCTCCTAAATAAAGAGATCGAACATGCTTTCCCTCTGGTAGCATAGATATAACAGTACTAGCGCCATCTAATAATTCATCAATAGTGGATACAACGTTTAAACCTGACTCTTTTGCAATTTTTATTACCTCTGGTGAAACATCAAAAGCTTTTACTTCTTTGCCAGCTTTTACTAATTGATCAGCCATAGGGTTTCCCATATTTCCAACACCTATAAATGCAATGTGATTAGTCATCTAAATTTGATTTACCTCTATTAATTAAAACTGTTTTACTTTGTGTGAAGTGGTTAATCATACTATCAAAAGCATATTCTTTACCTAAACCACTCATTTTAATTCCTCCATAAGAAACATTGGCTCTTGGAGCAACGCATTGATTTACCTGAACAAAGCCAGCTTCAATTTCATCTACAAATTGCAATGCTCTAGATAAGTTTTGAGTCCATAAAACGGCTGATAAACCAAAAGGTGTGTCGTTAGCGCTTTTCATAACTTCATCAAAACTCTTAAACGGAATTGCGCAAGCAACAGGGCCAAATACCTCTTCTTGACATACAGGAGATTCTACAGGAACGCCTGACAATAAGGTTGGTTCATAAAAGAAACCTTCCTTATAATCTCCTCCTTTAGGTTGATTGCCACCATGTAAAACCTTTGCAGATGATGTTTTTTTAGCAATGTCCATATAATGTAAGGTTCTTTTGAGTTGTTCATTAGATATTATTGCGCCAATATCAGATTTACTATCAAGTGCATTTCCCATCTTAAGTTTACTTAATTTAGAAACTACACCTTCTAAAACTTTATCATAAATTTTTTCGTGTATATAAACTCTTGATCCTGCGGTGCAAGCCTGTCCTTGACGAGTATACCTCATACCATCAATTACGCCTGGTATTGCTATATCTAAGTCAGCATCACTCATTATAATATTTGGATTTTTTCCACCTAATTCTAATGTAACTGGACATAATTTTGGAGCAGCTTTTATTGCAATAATTTTTCCAACAGAAAACGATCCTGTAAAAGTAACCTTTCTAACTTTAGGATGATCAATTAATGGTTCACCACACTCTTCTCCATAGCCTGAAATTACATTTAAAACTCCAGGAGGAAGTTCTTGTTGTAATATTTCACATAAGAGTAAAGCACAAAGTGGTGCTTGCTCAGCAGTTTTTAACACTACAGTATTTCCCGCTACAATAGCTGGTGCAATTTTTGCAACAGTCAAAAATAAAGGAGCATTCCAAGGAATAATTGCACAAACAACTCCAATTGGATCTTTGGTTGTGTAATGAATTGTATTTGGAATGTTTGGTGGATAATTTTCACCTTTTATTTCTCCTGCAAGTCCAGCAAACATATGAGTTAATTCAATTGATGCTGCTGTCTCCGGTATGGCTTGAGTTCTAAGTGCGTTACCAGTATCTAAAGCTAATAATGTTTCAATTTCATTTTTTCTATCTTCTAATTTTCTAGCAGCAGCCGTCATTATTTTACCACGTTCTCTCGCAGGTACTTTTTTCCATTTTTGAAATGCAGCTTCTGCTGCATCAACCGCTATATTCACATCAACCTTATTGCACTGTGGAGCTTCACCAATATTTTCACCTGTACTTGGATTTAATACGCTAATTTTAGCTTCAGCTTTAGCAGGTGACAATTTTCCATTAATTAAAATTTTATTAGATAATCTTTTTGCATTACCTAGTGCTAGTTCTAAATTATTTTTAAAATCATCACTCATTAATTACTTATTTCACCTTTTCTAGTTTTTGCTGCTAACCATCCACCATCAATTTTTATTTCAGATCCATTTATAAAATCTGCATCATCGCTAGATAGAAAAACAGCTGCACCAGATATATCAGATGGCAAACCCCAACGTCCAACTATAGTTTCTTTGCCCCAAGCTTTACCGTGAGTAGGATCTTCAGCAAATTTTTGATTGAAAGGTGTTGAAATTAACCCAGGACAAATAGTATTTACGTTAATATTTTTCCCAGTTAAATCGACCGCTAAGGCTCTCGTTAAACCTAGTATACCAGATTTTGCAGCAACATAGGCTACTCTATCAGGTCTACCCATAAAACTTGCAATAGATCCAAAATTAATAATTTTTCCTTTACCATTTTTTATCATATGAGGAATAACAGACTTACAGCATAGATATGGTCCGGTTAAGTTTACCGATATCATGTCATCCCATTGCTGTTTTGTATGATCTAGAATATTGTTAATATGTCTTATACCAGCATTATTAACAAGAATATCAATCTTACCAAATTTTTTAATAGCAACATCAGCCATGTTATTTGCACTATCTTCTTCGGCAACATTTGTTTCTACAACAATTGCTTCACCATTATTACCTTGAATTTTTTTAGAAATTTTTTCACCATTTTCAATATCCATTTCAGCTATAACAATTTTTGCTCCCTCACTTGCTAGTCTTACACAAATCTCTGCACCAATTCCTTTTCCACCACCTGTGACTATTGCTATTCTATCTTTTAGTTTCATTGAAATCCTGTTATAAAAATTTTTAATTTTAATTAAGTTATTACTTTTTAAAATATTAATCAAAAGAATTATTAAATATAAAATTTTTTTGGTATTAAAACTAAACTAGTATATTAAACATACCATGGTAAATAAATTAGAAATAAATAAAGATCCATTAAATAATGCTTTAAAATTAATTAGTGGAAAGTGGAAAATTAAGATACTTGAAAAGTTAATTAATAAACCAATAAGATTTGGTAAACTTAAGAAAGATTTAAATACGATAACTGCTCAAATGTTGTCTAAACAATTAAAAGAAATGGAGAATGACACTCTAGTAAAAAGAAAGGTTATTAAATCAAACCCAATAACTGTTGAATATTCTTTAACACAATTTGGCAGCTCTAGCTTACCAATAATTAGAGCTTTAATTAAATGGGGAAGTATTAATAAAAGGAAAATGTCAAGCGTTATTGGAAAAGACCAGGAAAGAGCAATTGATTTATTAAATGATGAAATTAGATTTAAAAACTTACAAAGAAAAAACTTTTATCGATAGAATGATATTACTTATGAGGGCCAAGTTTTTTATTTTCACTCTGCCAAGCTTTAATTCCACCTTTTAAAACCGAAACATTAGTAAAGCCCAAGTCTTCAGAAAATGAATTAGCCAACATTGATGCCGTTTCTCCATCATGACTTATAAAAATCAAATTAACATCTTGAGATTGAGAAGCAGCTAGTGCTCTAATTTTATCCATAACATACACTTGAAATTTACCATTTTTATCAAAAGCTGTTTCTGGGAATGAACCTTTGATAACACCTGTTTTATCCCACTCTTCTTCTGTTCTAATATCAAGTGCCACAGCATTATTTTCAATCATTTCTATCAATTCATCTGATGAAACTGATTTATAACTAGGATCTAAAACGTCAATTACTTCAAATTCAAATATTAGATCTGTATTAGGTGGTATAATATCTCCACCACCCTTTTTTCCATAGGCTAATTCAGCTGGAATTTTAATTTTTCTTTTAGTTCCTTTGGTAGTTCCCATTATTCCTTGTTCAAAACCAGGAATTACCTCTTTCATACTCATTTGTACTACTAAAGGTCTATCTTTACCAATATTTGTATCAAAAACTTTTCCATTTTCAAATGAGCCTGTGTATTCAAGCTGAACCCAAGAATGCTTTATAATCTTTTTTCCCGTACCAGGCTTATCATTAATAATTTCAATTTCAACAGACTGAACGTGAAATGATAAAGATAAAAAAATTGTACATATAAATATTAATATTTTTTTCATTATTTTGTAGTTGTTCAAATATCAGAAATAAATATGCTTTTCTATATATTATTAGATTATTAATAAAAATTAATTTATAAAAATATATATGGATAATTTTGACTACATTATTATTGGAGCTGGATCAGCAGGTTGTGTTTTAGCAAATAGATTATCTGAAAATCCAAAAAACAAAGTCCTTTTAATTGAGGCTGGTGGTAAAGATAATTACCCATGGATTCATATACCAGTAGGATATTTCAAAACTATGCATAACCCCAATGTTGATTGGTGTTATAATACAGAACCGGATGAAACTATGAACAATAGGTCCATAAGGTATCCTAGAGGAAAAACTCTTGGAGGTAGCTCATCAATAAATGGTCTACTTTATGTTAGGGGTCAACACAGAGACTACGATGTTTGGAGGCAGCTAGGAAATAAAGGCTGGAGTTGGGAAGATGTATTACCTTATTTCATCAAAGCTGAAAATCAAGAACGAGGAGAAAGTGAATTTCATGGTGTAGGAGGTCCTTTGTCTGTTTCTGACCAACGAATACAATTGCCTTTATTAAATCAGTTTCAAAAAGCGGCTGAGGAATTTGGAATTCCAAAAACTAAAGATTTTAATACAGGAGACAATCATGGCTGTGGTTATTTTCAAGTAACAGAAAAGGATGGCTTTAGATGTAGTACTGCTGTTGGTTATTTAAACCCAGCTAAGAAAAGACCTAATTTAAAAATAGTTACAAAAGCTCATGTTAAAAAGATTAATTTTGAAAACAAAGTTGCTAAAGAAGTTGAGTATTGGATTGAAAATGAAATATTCACTGTAAGTGCAAATAAAGAAATTGTCTTATCTTCAGGAGCAATAGGTTCTCCACAATTATTACAAGTATCTGGAGTTGGAAATTCAGATAAATTAAAGGAACTAGGAATTGAAATGGTGCATGAATTAAAGGGTGTAGGTGAAAATTTACAAGACCATTTAATGTTTAGACCAATATATAAAATACAAAATATAAAATCTCTTAATAAAAAAATTAATAGTTTATTTGGTAACTTGTTAATTGGATTGGAATATATCTTTAATAGAAGTGGGCCCATGACTATGGGTGCAAGTCAAATGTGTATGTTTGCAAAAAGTGATCCTTCATTAGAGCTGCCTGATTTACAATGGCATGTTCAGCCAATGAGTATGGATACATTGGGAGCTACCAAAAACCATGATTTTCATGGTTTTACTCCAACAGTTTCACAAATTAGACCAACTAGTAGAGGTCATATTAGTATAACAGATAAAGACTCACGAACTTACGCAAAAATAAAAATGAATTATTTGTCGACAGATGAAGATAGAAAAATTGCAGCAGCTGGTCTTAAATTAACAAGAAAAATTGTTTTAGAATCTGAGACATTTAAAAAATTTAGCCCAGAAGAATACCGACCTGGAATTCATTTAACAGAAGATGAAGATATTTTAAAAGCAGCAGCAGATTATGCTCAAACTATTTTTCATCCTGTTGGAACATGTAAAATGGGTCAAGATGATATGGCCGTTGTTGATGATCAGCTAAAAGTTCATGGAATTAAAAATTTAAGAGTAATAGATGCATCAATAATGCCCAATATCACCTCTGGAAACACTAACGCACCCACAATAATGATTGCAGAAAAAGGTGCTGATATGATACTAAGCAGCTGATGTTTGCAGAATTATTCGGGCCTGAACAACTTATAATTTTAGGCCAAATTATATTTATCGATTTAGTATTAGCTGGTGATAATGCCATTATTATTGGAATGGTTGCCTCTAAATTTCCACCCGAACAAAGAAAAAAAGTAATTTTTTGGGGGATAGGTGGTGCAGTAATTTTAAGAATTATCTTAACCATGTTAACTGCTTATTTATTACAAATAACAGGATTAAGATTAATAGGAGGATTGCTTCTTCTTTATATAGTCTACAAACTCTATACAGATGTAATCAAAGGTCAGTCAGGTGATGAAGATATTAAAGTAGATAATTCAAGCTTTATGAAGGCTATATGGACAGTTTTACTTGCTGATTTTACGATGAGTTTGGATAATGTATTAGGTGTAGCTGGTGCTGCTGGTGATCACTATGTATTATTAATATTTGGTTTAGCTTTATCAATAATTCTTATGGCAACAGCTGCTACTGTAATATCAAGATGGATTAATGAATATAAATGGATAGCCTGGATTGGTTTAATTGCTATACTGGTTGTTGCTATCGAATTAATTTATACTGATTTAAAGTTATTTATTTAAATGTACTTACAAAAAATAAATCTTAAAAACAAATATGCATTAGTTACAGGTGCAGGTAAAGGATTGGGAAGAGCTTGCTCAATTGCTCTTGCTGAAGCTGGAGCTACAATCATTGCTTTAAGTAGAACTCAATCAGATCTTGATAAACTTGAAAAAGAAATAAAAAAGATAAAAGGTAAAGTTATCAAAGTTAATTGTGATGTAATGAATTATGAAGATCTTAAAGAAAAACTAGATAAGATTAAGATTATAGATATTTTAGTTAATAATGCTGGGACAAATATTCCAGAACCTTTTGAAAAAATTAAACAAGAAAACATGAACTACTTAGTAGATTTAAACCTTAAAGCTGCTTTTAATGTTGCTCAATTAGTTGTTAAAAAAATGTTAAAGAATAAAAAAAGAGGTGGATCTATTATTAATATGTCATCTCAACTTGGTCATGTTGGAATGTCTGGTAGAAATGTTTATAATATGACAAAATTTGGTATTGAAGGTTTGACTAAAGGTATGGGTGTTGAGCTTGCAAAAAACAATATTAGAGTAAATACAGTGGCCCCTACTTTTGTAGCAACACCGATGGTTAAAAGATTTTTTAAAAACAAAGAATTTAAAAAACTAGCTTTAGGCAATATTCCTATGGGAAAATTAGCAACAGAAAGTGATGTTGCAACAAGCGTTTGTTTTTTAGCTTCATCCGCTTCATCGATGATTACAGCCACATCAATCCTAGTAGACGGTGGATGGACAGCAAAGTAATATATAGATTACTTTCATTAGTAGCGTTATTTTTTTCAACTCAATCTTTTGCAGTAGAGTTTCAGGGAAAATTCATTCAAGGACATTACATTATTGGAAAAACTAAGCCTGGGTCATCAATTTTTGTAGATAAAAAAAAAGTTAAAGTCACAAAAGATGGTTATTTTGCATTTGGAATTGAAAAAGATAGAAAATTTGACATTACAATTACTGAAAATAACAAAAAAATTGTAAAAAAAATTAAAAAAAGAAAATATAATATTCAAAAAATTGAAGGCTTACCTAAAAAAAAAGTTACACCACCTGAAGAATTTTATGCAAGAATAAAAAAGGAAAACAAATTAATAGCTGATGCAAGAGAAATTGAAAGTGACTTACAGTTTTTTAAAGAAAAGTTTATTATCCCAGTTGATGATGCAATAATTACTGGTGTTTATGGTAGTCAAAGAATTTTAAATGGCATACCCAAATGGCCTCATTACGGTTTAGATTTTGCTCAAAAAAAAGGCACACCTGTTAAAGCAATGAATAACGGTGTTGTTACTCTGGCTGAAAAAGACTTATTTTATACAGGTGCAACTTTAATATTTGACCATGGTCATGGTGTTTCAACTCTCTACATGCATATGGATGAAATTTTTGTAAATGTAGGTGATCATGTTAAAAAAGGAGATATCATTGCTACAGTTGGTTCCTCTGGTAGGTCAACTGGACCACATCTTGATGTAAGACTTAATTGGTTTGGTACTAGACTAGATCCTGCAACTATATTAAACATTCAATAATGAAAAAAACCATATTAGAAAAAACAGCAGATAAATTAGTTAATGCTTTTGTTAACAATAAAATAATTGCACCACTTCCAATAAAATTTACAAAAACATTAAGTGAAGCTCAAAAGCTAAGAAAATTATGTGAGAGCAAAGTTAAAGATCCAATAATAGGATTTAAAGCTGCAGGGACAGGTATACCTGTCATGAAAAAACTTAAAGAAAAAAAACCTTTCTATGCTGCAATCTTTAAAAAGAATTTTATAAAAAGTGGAAAAAAAGTAAAAATTAATAAATCAACTTTAGGGATAGAACTTGAGGTTTGTTACCTAATTAAGAAAAACTTTTTCTCATCAAAAGGATCAATTACTACGAAAAATATAACAAAACATATTTCTCACATGGCAGCTTGTATTGAAGTTATTGGTTACAGACAAAAGAAAAAAGGCATTACTAGTTTTGGAGATTTATGTAGTGATTTTGGCGCTAATGTTAAGTTTTTAATTGGGCAAAAGAAAAAATATAAAAAAATTAATATTGGAAATTTAAAGACAAATATTGCTAATAAAAAAATTGGACAAAGCGTTAATGGAAATACAAATACTGTTTATATAAATCCATTAAACTCACTTAGATTTGTTTTGAATGAGTTAAAAAAAGATAAAGTAATTCTTGATAAAGATTTTTATGTATTTACAGGATCGACTGTTGGTGTTGTTCCAATCCTAGGTAAAGGTCTTTATACTGGAAAAGTTGATCAACTAGGTTCAGCTAAAGCTATTATTCATTAATTTTAGATTTTCATTTAAAAAACCTTAGTTTTTAACAATAATTTGGGTTCGTTTTACCAAAAAAAATCTTAATTTAAGGCTACTTGTGATTAATATTTTTAAAAGTTATAGTTTTTATTATGGCACTTCATTTTAGCAAACAAGAATTTGAGAAAAGAAAACTGGCTACATTAAAATCAATGAAAGAGCATAATCTTGATGCTCTTTTAATGTTTCGTCAAGAGTCTATGTTTTGGCTTACAGGCTACGATACCTTTGGTTATGTTTTCTTTCAAACATTAATATTGGACAATAAAGGGGATATTATTCTTTTAACAAGGGCTCCAGATTTAAGACAAGCACAAAATACATCAAACATTGAAGACATAAGAATTTGGGTAGATAAAGACCAGTCTAACCCTACAGATAATCTTAAAATAATTTTAAATGAATTAAATCTAAAAGATAAAAAAATCGGAGTTGAATACGAAGCTTACGGTATGACAGGTCGTAATGCTTTAAGACTTAATAAATCGCTAGAAGGTTATTGTGAGGTAGAAGATCAATCAGAATTAATCACCAAACATAGGGTTGTTAAATCTACTGAAGAAATTGTTTATGTAAAAAAAGCTGCAGAACTTGCAGATCAAGCGCTTGATGAGGCTTGGAAATATGCAAAAGCTGGTGCTAGTGAAGCAAAAATTTTAGCTGAAATGCAAAGAGTTGTTTTAGAAGGTGGCGGTGATTATCCAGCAAATGAATATATTATAGGCTCTGGACACAATGCATTATTATGCAGATATCAATCCGAGAAAAGAATTTTATCAGATACTGATCAGTTAACTATTGAATGGGCTGGTACTTATAAACATTATCACTCTGCAATGTTTAGAACTATTCCTATTGGTAAAGCTGATCCAAAGCATATTAAGATGCATGAGGCATGTCTTGAGGCTTTAACTAATTGTGCAAAAACCCTAATACCAGGAAAAACTGCAGGTGATGTATTTGATGTACATGCTAAAACTTTTGATGATCTTGGGTACAATAAATCAAGAATGAATGCTTGTGGCTATTCATTAGGGACAACCTTCTCACCCAATTGGATGGACTGGCCAATGTTATACACGGGTAATCCTTATGTAATAACTCCTGGTAATGTCTTCTTTATGCATATGATCTTAATGGATTCAGATAGTAAACTTGCTATGAATTTAGGTGAAACCTATTTGGTGACCGAGAATGGTAATGAGAGATTAGGTAAGCAAAAGTTGGATTTGGTTGTTCTTTAAATTAAATCATATTGATACTGTCTAGCTTTAACAACATCTTCTGGAAGATCTAACTCCACATCATCTAATCTTATAGATTGATCTTTATTAATATCTTTCTTAACAATTGCTCCATCAGTTAAACCAAGAGGTAAAATTTTTTCATCTTTTGATTTTTTAGAAGTAATTAATTTCCCTCTAGCACAAAAACCACCCTCACCGTCTAATCGCTCACCAATTTTTAAATCTTTTTTAGCATAAGCTGCAACATCTGCATTATAATTTATAGTTTGACCTGTTGCTTTTTGATCAAGTGCAATTGCATATATCGATTGAGCAAGTTCTAAACCAATATAATGATATGGCCTCCATATAGCTGAATAACTGCCAGACAAATCGGTCACCATTCCATAATCTTTAAAGCAATTTTTGACATATTGATTTTGAGCTTTAATTACTATGTAAACACCCCATCTAAGATCATTTGGAATATCTTTTTGATTTAAATCAATGCTAGATATCACCTCTACTTGACCTTCATAATCAATTAATCCTCCTTCCACTTTTGGAATTAATTTTTTAGCAATGTCATAAACCCCAACAGGTGGAAAAGTTAATCCATTACTTGGACATTTTAAATCTGATGCATTACTGACTGCACACATTTCAATTGCAGATTTATCTCCACATAAAAAACTATTAAACATTTTAGGATTCATACCAGATTCAATTTCAGCACGTTCTTTACTTAAACCGTAGTGACCCCAAACCGTGTCTGGTGTTGAATATTCAAAATCTGGGTGGTACTTCGTTCCTTTTCCTGCACAAACTACAAAAAAACCGTTTAACTTAGCCCATTCAATCTGTTCCATAATTAATGAAGGTTGATCACCATATGCCATTGAACAAATAACATTGTTTTCTTTTGCAAGATCAGCAAGGTATTTCCCACAAGTAACATCAGCTTCAACATTTACTAATATGATGTGTTTTTTGTTTTTAATAATCTTTACAGCATGAACTGTTCCTATAATTGGATTTCCAGTGGCTTCTATAAAAACTTCAACATCTCTATCAATTGCCTCATCTAAAGTAGTTACAAAATTTATTTTATTAACTGTCTCTGTAGTTAAACCGCTCTTAAGACAGTTTTTTTTGGCGTTATCAATATTAATATCAACGATAGTATCAATAGTAATTTTTTGTAATTGATTGTATTGAGCAAGAAACATGCTTACAAATTTTCCACAGCCAATGAATGCAACTTTTATCGGTTTTTTTCTGGATTGTAGTTTAGTATTTAAAAACATTTTATCACGATATACTATTTTTTTATAAAATTGATGATACTTTTTGTAAGTGTATCACTTATAATTATAGTTCCTTTTTCATTTGGGTGCATACCGTCTTCTTGATTAAGTTCAGGTTTTAAAGCAACTCCCTCTAATAAAAAAGGAATTAAATTTAACTCATATTTTTGAGCTAAACTTGGATAAATATTATCAAATTTTTTTTTATAACTAATTCCATGAGTTGTTGGTGCAATCATTCCTGCTAAAATTATTTCTATATTTTTTAATTTTGCTGTTTGAATAATTTTTTCTAAATTTTTTTCAGTCTCGATTGGGCTTATTCCTCTTAACATGTCATTAGCACCCAATCCTAAGATCATTAAGTCAATATTCGGTTGAGATAAAGACCATTCAACTCGATTTAATCCTCCAGCAGATGTGCTTCCAGATACACTTCCATCAATAATTCCAAGATCATAACCACTATCATTAAGGTTATTTTGAAGGACAATGGCTAAATGTTTTTCCTGTGGAAGACCATAGCCTGCCATTAAGCTATCACCAAATAAGATAACGTTTTCTAGAGCATTGACGTTTATGCTCACTAGACAGACGGCAATAATTTTAATAATAAATCTTTTAATCATGGATAGTCTTCTTAAGCTAAAAAACGTTAATCTTAAATACCAAACTGGTAATGATACTATTAAGGTTTTAAAGAATATTAATTTAGAAACTAAAAAAAATGAGTCTATTTCAATAGTGGGTGAAAGTGGATCTGGAAAAACTAGCTTAATCATGCTTGCTGGGGGACTAGAGAAAGCAACCTCTGGTAAGATATTTTTTGAAGATCAAGAAATATCTAAAATGAGTGAAGATGAAGTTTCTAAAATTAGAAGAAAAAATATTGGTATTGTTTTTCAATCTTTCTATCTTATTCCAAATTATACTGCTGTTGAAAATGTTGCTCTAACCTTAGAGTTAAATAATTTAAAAAACCCTACTGAACGAGCCAAAGAGTTGTTGGATCGATTTGGACTAAAAAATAGATTTAATAATTTACCTAGTCAACTTTCAGGTGGTGAACAACAACGTGTAGCAATTGCTAGAGCTATAGCCATGAAACCTAAGCTAATTTTGGCAGATGAACCTACGGGAAATTTAGATAGTGAAAATTCACAAATGATTGCAGATATTTTATTCAAATATATTAAAGAAGAAAAATCATCTTTAATTATGGTCACCCATGACCCAAAACTTGCAAATAAAGCAAAAAGAAAAATTAAAATCAAAGATGGAAAAATTGTCTAAGCTTTCAGAGTACAAGTTAACTTTGATATATGCCTTAAGAGACTTGAGTAGAAATTATAAAAAAATTTCTAGTATTATTCTAACACTTTTTATCAGCCTATTTATTTTAAGTTCAATTTTCACCATTGAAGATAGTTTGAATAAAGAATTAAATAATAATTCAAGAGCACTTTTAGGTGGAGATATTGAAATTGACTATAATCGTAATGTTGGCAACTTAGAATTAATTAACCAAGTTAAAGAATTTGCTACTGTTTCACAAATGGTTGAGTTTAGCACCATGATCTCAACTACCAACCAATCTAAAAATAAATCAATATTTTCTAGAATTAAAACAGTAGATCAAAATTACCCATTATTTGGCAAGGTAGGTTATGAACCAAGTGGTGCATTTGAAAAATTACAAACTATAGAGAATACAATCCTTGTTAATGAAAACATTTTCAAAAATCTCAATTTAAAAATTAATGATAAAATCAAAGTTCAAGATCAGTTATTTACTGTAATTGGTATCGTAAAATCAGTACCTGATATTGGGGGTGCTTTTGTATTTGGTGATTTTGCTTTAGCTGGCAAACAAACATTAGAATTATTAAAACTTAATAATCTAGGGAGCTTTTTAAATTATGAGTATAAAGTAAAATTTAATGAGGGAGATAATCCAAATACTTTATCTAAAAAAATTGAGCAGTTATTCAAAAATGAAAAGAAGGTTAGAATTAGATATCACGAAAAATCTGACGGTCCTTTAAAGAGAATAATTGATAATTTCTCTCAATTCTTATCTCTTGTATCAATCAGTGCAATGTTAATTGCAGGAATTGGAATTGCTAACACTCTACTTTCATTCATTAATCAGAATAATATGTCTATTGCAGTTAAGAAGTCTTTAGGCTTTTTCTCAAAGGATATAAAGATAGTCTACTATTTACAATTGCTCATTCTACTATTCATAATATCAACTGCCGCCTACTCTTTTAGTTTCTTTCTAGTCCCTATTGTTGATGTTTATCTGTCAGCTGGTCTTGGATTAAATATTGAAGGTAGTTTTTCTATTCTTAATTATTTCAAAGTTTTTTTAGTAGGGTTATTAGTATTAATCATATTTTCTATACCAACCATTAATGCAATTGATCAAGTTAAGGCATCAAACTTATTTAGAAATGTATTTCAAAACCTTCAATTTTATTATTCAAAAAAATCAATTCTTTTAAGTCTGTTACTATTATCAATTTTAATTTCTTTATTTACCATCGGTTCTGCTCGACCTGTTTATAGTTTGGGTTATTTTGGAGCTTTCTTTGTTTGTTTATTAGTCTTCTACTTATTATCAAACTTAATCATTAAATTGTTTAAAGGACTTAAAGAGCATCCAAATATTTCAATTAAAGTATCAGTTAAAAATATTACTCAAACTAAAAGTATTACCCCTATAACTATTATGTCTTTAGGTTTGGGGGTCACTTTACTATTAACTTTAGCTTTTGTAGGTTCAAATTTTAAAAGAGAAATTGCTAAATCTATACCAGAACTTGCGCCTGATTATTTTTTCATTGGTATTCAAAGTGATGAAAGACAAATATTTGAAGATTTAATTTTTGACATGGATAAAGAAGCTAACCTTGAAATTGTTCCAATGGTTTCAACAGGTATTGTAAAAATAAATGGAATAGATCCAAATACTTATATCGATTCAAGTAATGATAGCCACTGGGTGATCAGAAATGACAGAAGGTCTTCTTGGGCTGATAAAGTTTTAAAAGATAACCCAATTGTAGAAGGCAAATGGTGGGATCTAGATAGACCTGATAAACTTCAAATTTCACTTGATAGTAAAATTGCTAAAGATTTTGATATTAAAATTGGTGATATTTTTACTCTTAATATTTATGGACGTGAAATTGAAGGTGAAATAGTAAATTTTAGATTAGTAGACTACAGAGATTTTTCTATTAACTTTGCAATGTTATTAAATCCTCAATTTGCAAAAAATATACCTCACGAATATTTGGCTACTTCAAAGTTTAAAAGTTTAGAGAATTTTAACGAAACTGCTTTACTAGATAAAATGCCTAGTCTTTCTATTATAAAAATTACTGATTACTTGGAGAAAGTAACAGATCTTTTAAACAAAGTGTTTATTGCTGTAACCGTTATCTCTGCAATAACTATAGTCATTGGTTTAATTGTCATTTCAAGTGCAATTATAGTTCAGGGTAAAATTAAAGAATTTCAAAATTTAATATTCAAAATTTTAGGTTTTTCCAAAGTTGAGGTTATACTTTCTTCAATTATTGAGTTTTTTATAATATTCACATCCATAATTCTAATAGCTCTCTTTTTTGCGATCATAGGTTCACAATTTATCATTGAAAATATTTTTCAAATCACTTGGAAGTTTGATTTAGCAATATTTTTACAGGTAACTATTGGAATTGGGCTTGCAACATTAATCTTAATTATGATTACTAATTTTAAGTATTTAAGCCCTAAAGTTTATCCACTTATAAGAAATCAATAACTACACATCAGATCGAGATCTAAACCTCTCAAACATCAATCTTGTTTTAACCCCAATATTTAAAAAAGGCTGAGGTGGAAGCCAAGTAGGTTTAGTTCTAGATTCTATTATATTAATTTCATCACTATTTTCATTACTTGCTTTAATTGCTATCTGTTCACCAAATAAAGTTCCAACTCCAATACCAGAACCGTTATAGCAGCCTGCCACAAAAACATTGTCTTCTACTTTTTCAAAAATTTGTGAACTATTTCTAGTTCTAGATACAACCCCAGACCAACTAGATTCAATAATATTATCTGCTAAACTTGGAAATCTTTTTTTTATTCCAAGTTTTTGAGTTAAAGATCTTTCATCCAACTCTGTTTTAGACATTTTAAAAGGACTATGAACTTCAGCAGTGTTTCTAATTAAAATTCTTTTATCTTTTGTCATTCTAATGGTTGCGCCCATTGGTCTAATAGGTAGCACACCCCACTCTCTAGGCTCACCAATAGACTTAAATTCTCTATCAGTTAATGGTCTTGTCATGCTTGCAGTTAAAGTTAAGGGAAAATTATAATTTTTTTTTACACCAAGTGATTTTAAAAAACCATTAGTACAAAAAATAATCTTTTTAGTAATTATTTGATGCTTATTAAATTTACAAATAATTCTATCAGTATTTTTTGCCCATTCATTTAGCTGAGAATTCTCAAGCAACTCAACATTATCAGGTAAGGTATCAATCATAGCTCTGACTAATTTTCCCGGATGCAATAACACTCCACCTTTGGTATAAAGGGCAAGGTTATAAAAATTTGTACCTAATCTTTTACTTAAATCATCTTTTTCTAAAATATTATGTCCGAAGTTTAATTTTGACAAAGTTTTACTAAAATTTTCTAATATCTTTCTATCTTTTTGATTTGATGAGGCAAAATATTTTCCACTTTCATTCCAATCACAATCTACCTGATGTTCTTTAATAAACTTTTTTACAACATCAATTCCCAATTTATAAATGTCTGTTTTCTTTCTATATTTAGAAAGTTCTTTGTTAGACGTGAAACCATCATTAAGTGTAGTATCAACTAAATAACCAGAGTTCCTTCCACTTGCACCCTCACCTGCTAATTGGGCATCTACAACAATAATTTTTTGATCTGGATGAAGTTCTGATAATTTTCTAGCAGCAGACAAACCTGTATAACCAGCACCTACTATTAACCAGTCACAAGATTTATCTTTATCTAAATTTTTTATATTAGATCTTCTATCAAGGTCACTAATCCAGCTACAGCCTAAGTCGTTTACTATCCTCATATTTTTAGTATGTTGCTCTTCCGCCCGTAAGATCATAAACGGCACCAGTAGCAAAAGAATTTTCTTCACTAGAAAGCCAGGAAACTAAAGAGGCTAACTCTTCAACTTTAGCAAATCTTTTTCTAGGAATTTTTGAAAGCATATAGTCTATAAATTCAGGTTCCATTTCATCAAAAATTCTTGTTTTTGCAGCTGCAGGTGTAACACAATTAACAGAAATATTTTTATCAGCTAATTCTTTTCCTAAAGATTTAGTTAAAGCGATAGTTCCAGCTTTAGCAGAACTGTAACATGCTGCAGTTGGGTTTCCTTCTTTTCCAGCATTTGATGAAATGTTAACAATTCTTCCATAATTATTTTTAATCATGTGAGGAACAACAGCCTTACAGCAGTAGTATGTTGCTGTTAAATTAATTTTTAAAATCTTTTCCCATTCATCAATTGGGTAATCCCATGTATTTGCATTTATCCCATGGTATCCAGCGTTGTTAACAAAAATATCTATCTTATTACAAATCTTTAAAACTTGTTTGATGCCTTCTTTAACTTTTTTATAATTTGTTATATCAATTGGAAAAGCATAACATTTCTTTGAATTTATAATTTTTATTGCGTCTTTAGTAGCTATTGAATCTATATCCCAAATTACAACAGTTGCACCAGATTCTATAAAGCGTTTTGAAATAGCCAATCCAAAACCTTGAGCTCCTCCAGTTACTACTGCAATTTTATTTTTTAAATCAATTTTATTCATAATTATTAAATAATTTTAATGCTTATCAAAATTAAAACCTTCATAGTTTTTTAAAACAATGTCTTCACAAATCTTTTTATACTTTGGAAGTCCAGATGGGTAAGGCATAAAAACTTTGGGTTTTCCTTCAATATTACCGCCATACAACCATGAGCTTTTAGACTCTGGTATTAATGTTTCTTCTACAGCTTTATCAATTACCCCTCTCCACTTTAAAGAGTAATCATTATTAGTTTCAATTGTTGAATATTTATTTTTTTCCATATGTGAAATACAATCAGTTATAAACTCGACATGTTGCTCTATAGCCATTGGAACATTTGTTAATACTGAGGGACTTCCAGGTCCGGTAATGGTAAAAAAATTAGGAAATCCAGGTATCTGTAGACCTAAATAAGTTAATGGACCATTTTTCCATAATTCACTTAGTTTGATATTATTTTTACCCACCATATCAATTGATAATAGTGCACCTGTAATAGCGTCATACCCTGTTGCAAATACAATTATATCAAATTCATAGTTATTTTCTATGGTGCTGATTCCAGTTTCAGTAATTTCTTTTATTGAGTCTTTCGAGATATCAATTAATTCGACATTATCTTTATTAAAAGTTTCATAATAATCAGTATTTAAAGTTGGTCTTCTAGTTGCAAATGGATATTTAAAATCTGTCACAACTTTAGCATAATGTTTATTTAGCATTGTTGTCTCTACCTTTTCTTTAATAAAATTAACAATTGTTTTATTAGCATCCAAATTTGTTGTTATATCTTTAAAAAGACCGCGAAAACCCAACCCACCCTTTTGCCACCCGTTTTCATAAATTTTTTTTCTATCTTCATTACTGACATCAAAAGTGGACTGACTTGAAAAATGAAAAGCGTGACCAGTTGGTGTTGACTTAATTAAATCTCTAATTTCTTGATAATTATCTTTTATCTTTTTCTTATATTTATCATTAACAATTTCATTTCTTGCTGGAATACTAAAATTTGGTGATCTCTGAAAAATTGAAAGCTTCTTTGCTGATTTAGCTATCTCGGGTGCCAACTGTATTCCAGTAGAACCAACACCAATTTGTGCAACTCTTTTATTTTTAAAATCTACACCAGTATGAGGCCATTTTCCTGTATGGTACCATTTACCTTTAAATTTTCTTAAACCATTTATTTTTGGAATGTTTGCTGCTGATAAACAGCCAACAGCACTAATTAAATATTTGCATAAAAAAGTTTTGTCTTTATTGGTTTTGATGTTCCATAAATTACTTTTTTCATCGAAATGTGCTTTAATAACTTTATTATCAAAAAGCATATCTTTTTTTAAACTTAATTTTTCAACAACATAATTTAAATATTCTAATATGATGTCTTGCTTTGAATATCTTTCTGGCCATGACCAATTTTCAAATATCTCTTTTGAAAATGTAAAGTTGTAAGTATGACTTTCTGAGTCACATCTGGCCCCTGGATATCTATTCCAATACCAAGTACCACCTAAGTCCTTACCTGACTCAATTACTAGAGTGTTAAGTTTTAATTTATCTCTTAAGCTATGTAATTGATAAATACCTGAAAAGCCTGCACCAATTATTATAGCATCATAACTAACCATAATAGAATATTATGGTATTTTATTTGATATTAAAACAATTTATGAAACTAGCGAAGGTTGCTTGATCATGTCTTCTTTTTTGATCCCTGCAACTTTAACTGGTCTTTTCATAGCATCTCTTCTGAAAGGCTCTCCCAGTTCTTGGTTAAGAATTACTTCAATAAATGTTGTAATCCCTTTCTTTTGATCTTCACATGATTGCTTGATAGCAGCAGTAGTCTCTTCCATGGTTCGAACAGTAACCCCTTTTAATCCACAAGCATCAGCAACTTTTGCATAACTTAATTCTGGATCAAGCTCTGTTCCAACGAAGTTATCATCAAACCATAAAGTAGTATTTCTTTTTTCAGCACCCCATTGGTAATTTCTAAAGATTACCATTGAAATTGCTGGCCATTCTGATCTAGCACATGAGCTCATTTCGTTCATGCTAATACCAAATGCACCGTCACCTGCAAAACCAATTACTGGTGTATCAGGACATCCAATTTTTGCTCCAAGAATTGCTGGAAAACCATAACCACAAGGACCAAATAATCCTGGTGCTAAATATTTTCTACCTTTTTCAAATGTTGGATAAGCATTTCCAATTGCACAGTTATTACCAATATCACTTGAGATAATTACATCATCAGGCATACCTGCTTGAATTGCTCTCCATGCTTCTCTAGGAGACATTCTATCTGCATCTCTTTTTCTTGCTTCTGCATTCCAAACTGTACCTTCATCATCATCTTCGTGATCTAAACTTGATAACTCTTGTAACCAAGCAGATTTAGTTTGGTGAATTGTATTTTTTCTCTCTTCTCTATTTGTATCTCCTGCTGTTGGAGAAAGTTGAGCTAAAATTTGTTGTGATACTAATTTTGCATCCCCACAAATACCAACTGTGACTTTTTTAGTTAAACCAATTCTATCTGAATTCATATCAACTTGAATGATACTTGCATCTTTAGGCCAGTAATCCATTCCATAACCTGGTAAAGTTGAGAAAGGATTTAATCTTGTACCAAGTGCAAGAACAACATCAGCTTTCTTAATTAATTCCATTCCAGCTTTTGATCCATTATAGCCTAAAGGTCCAGCTGCTAATGGGTGACTTCCTGGAAAACTATCATTATGTTGATACCCTGAACAAACTGGAGCATCTAATTTCTCAGCTAATTTTTTACAATCTTCAATTGCCCCACCAATAACAACACCTGCACCAGATAGTATTACTGGAAACTTAGCGTTTGATAATAAGTCAGCTGCTTTTTTAATTGCATCAACTCCACCTGCTTGCCTTTCAAGTCTAACAATTGGAGGAAGATCTATATCAATTACTTGTGTCCAATAATCTCTTGGAACATTTATTTGTGCTGGAGCTGATCCTCTGATCGCTTTTTCAATTACTCTATTTAATACTTCTGCCATTCTTGAAGGGTCTCTAACTTCTTCTTGATAGCAAACCATATCTTTAAATAAATTCATTTGTTCTACTTCTTGAAAGCCACCTTGACCCATAGTTTTATTGGCAGCTTGAGGTGTTACTAATAATAATGGTGTGTGGTTCCAGTATGCAGTTTTAATTGGTGTTACAAGACCGGTAATTCCAGGACCGTTTTGAGCAATAACCATTGACATTTTGCCAGTAGATCTTGTGTAACCATCAGCAATTAATCCACCGTTTGTTTCATGAGCAACATCCCAAAAGGTAATTCCAGCATCAGGAAAGATATCTGAAATAGGCATAAAAGCTGAACCGATAATTCCGAATGCGTGTTCAATTCCATGCATTTGTAAAACTTTTACAAAAGCTTCTTCTGTTGTCATTTTAGTCATAATAATTAGGCCTTCCTGCTTAAGTTGTTAAAAAATCTATAAATAATTTGTTAATTTTAAAGATTAATATATAAGATTTAAAAAATTTCAAACAAACAAATCGACACAATTATGGCTACAGATATTATTATACACGACGAGAAAGACAACGTAGGAGTAGTTGTTATTGATAAAATTACTCCAAAACAAGATTGCGCATGTTGGATTATGGAGAATGATAAAACAGTTCAAATTCAATCAGTAGATGAAATTCAATTAGGACATAAAATTGCAATGGTTGACCTTAATGAAGGTGATACTATTTTGAAATATGGTCACGATATTGGAAAAGTAGTTAAATCAATCAAAAAAGGTGAACATGTTCACGTTCACAATGTAAAAACGAAGAAGTGGTAAAAAATATGGAAATTCCAAAAAGTTTTTTAGGTTATAAAAGAGAAAATGGCAGAGTTGGTACTAGAAATCACGTAATCATCTTACCTGTAGATGATATATCAAATGCTTGTGCTGAAGCTGTAGCAAATAATATTAAAGGTACAATAGCTCTTCCTCACTCTTACGGAAGACTTCAATTTGGTGCTGATTTAGATCTACACTTTAGAACAATGATTGGGACTGGGAAAAATCCTAACGTTGCTGCTGTAATTGTTATTGGAATTGAACCTAAATGGACAAAAAGAATTGTTGATGAAATTGCTAAAACTGGAAAACCAGTTGAAGGATTTCACATTGAAAGAACTGGTGATATTGGAACAATCATGAAGGCTTCTAAAAAAGCACAAGAATTTGCAATGTGGGCTTCTGAAAAACAAAGAGAAGAATGTCCTTTAAGCGATTTATGGATTTCAGTTAAATGTGGTGAATCTGATACAACATCAGGTCTTGCTGCTAACCCAACAGTTGGAAACTTAATGGATAAATTAGAGCCATTAGGAGTTCATTTATGTTTTGGTGAAACCTCAGAATTAACTGGTGCTGAAAAAGTTTGTGCTACACGTGGTGCCACTCCAGAAGCTTCAGAAAAATTCATGAAAACTTGGAGCGATTACAACGACTTTATTTTAAAAGAAGCAACAGATGATCTTTCTGAAAGTCAACCAACTGCGGGAAATATTGCAGGTGGATTAACTACAATTGAAGAAAAAGCATTTGGTAATTTCCAAAAAATTGGAAATTGTAAGTTTATTGATGTTTTAGAACCAGCTGAAGAGCCTACTAAAGGAAAAGGATTATACTTTATGGATACTTCATCTGCTGCAGCAGAGTGTATTACACTTCAAGCAGCTGCTGGATTTAACATTCATTTATTCCCAACAGGTCAAGGTAATATCGTAGGTAATCCAATTGAACCTGTTGTTAAGTTAACTGCCAACCCATTAACTGTAAAAGGTATGGGTGAGCATATTGATTGTGATGTATCGAAAATTCTATCTCGTGAAATGAATTTATCACAAGCTGGTGACGAATTAATCAAATCAATGATTAGAGTTGCTAACGGTAGATTAACTTGTGCTGAAGCTTTAGGTCATAAAGAGTTTGTTATGACTAAACTTTACAGAAGTGCTTAAAAATTTATCTATAAAGTAATGTTATTTAAAAAATATCTGGTCATTTTGCCAGGTATTGTTTTAGCGTTTGTTCTCTACAGTTTATCTCAAGGATTTAATAATATTATTGGTATTGAATTATTAGGTTACGATAAAAGTCCAATATCGACAGCCATGATTGCTATTTTACTTGGAATGCTTTTTGGAAATATATTCAAAATAAGAGATAACTTTGTAAAGGGTTTGGACTTTACTCAATCATATATTCTCAAACTTGGAATAATTTGTTTAGGAATTCAATTAAAACCTTTTGAGTTTTTAGAATTTGGAGCTGTGGCTATACCTTTAATTATAATTTGTATTGTAACAGTACTAATAGTTATAAAACTGTTAATTAAAAAACTTAAAATCCCAACAAGAATGGCTTACTTAATATCTATTGGTAGCACAGTTTGTGGGACAACAGCAATTATGGCAACTGCTCCAGTAATTGGTGCAAAAAAAAATGAAGTATCATATGCAATTGCTAACATCACTTTGTTTGGAATTTTATCGATGCTTATATATCCTTATTTTGCTAATTATTACTTTGATGCTGAACCAATGTTTGTTGGTTTATTTTTAGGTACATCAATTCATGAAACATCGCAAGTTGCTGCAGCTGGACTTATTTACGATCAACAGTTTAACAGCCCAGAAACATTGAATATTGCAACAGTCACAAAATTAATAAGAAATACTTTTTTGGTAATAATGATTCCATTATTTGCATTTCTTTATAATAGAAACAATGTTGTTAAAAAAAATTACTCAATATTGGCTATTTTCCCTTATTTTGTAATAGGTTTTGTAGCTATGATAATTTTAAGAAATATTGGGGATCAATTTTTTTTAAACTCATATAATAATTTATGGATAGAGACAGTTGATATTATCAAATCATCTTCAAAAGTATTTTTAACAATGGCAATGGCTGCTATTGGTTTATCTACAAATCTGAGAGATCTTAAAAGCATGGGTTACAAACCTTTTTTAGTCGGATTTATAGGGATGGCGACAGTAGGTTTGGTAAGTATTTTGAGTATAGAATTCTATATTAACTTTTTAAACTAAGACTTCTTCAGTAACATCTTTTTTTTGAAATTAGAGAAAATACGTCTAATAAGAGCAGCACCTACACCCAACAGAATTGCAAACATAATTGAAAATAACCCGTAAAAGAATGGCATGTCTTCTGAAAATTCTAAAATAAATAATGAGAAAAAATTCAAATCTGCATTTAAAACTTGTATTATTTCTTTTTCAGTTTGTTCTGCAAAAAAAGTTTCATAGGCAATAGCTATTCCAACTATCAATAATAAAATTGCCAGTAATGCTTTTAAACCAGAACTATCAATTTTTTCACCAAGTTTCTGTCCCGCTTGAACCCCTACAATTGATCCAATAACTAACATAAATACCAACATTAAATCTATAGAACCAAAATTAATTGAATGCAAAAAAGTAACTATGACACTGACAAAAATTGTAACAAACAAAGAAGTTCCTGGAACTAATTTTGTTGGCATTTTAATTATATAAATCATTGCGGGTACTAATATAAAAGCACCACCTATCCCCATTATAGCGGCAATAAATCCTACAACTAAACCAATTATAATTGGAGTAAAAATACTTTCGTATAATTTTGATTTTGGAAACCTCATTCTTAATGGAAGACCATGTATCCAATAATGAACGTGTAATTTTTTTTTAACTACAAGATTTCTTTTTGCTCTGTCTATTTCTCTAAGACTTTCAACCAACATTAATGTACCAATAATTGCAAGTATATACATGTAGGCTAAAGAAATAACCGTATCAATCTTTCCAATACCTTTAAAATATGTAAAAGTATAAATACCTAAAGCTGTTCCAATTGATCCACCAATTACAATCATAAGACCCATTTTGTAATCTAAAGTATTTTTTAAATAATGAGTTGTTGATCCTGATACTGATGTTGCAAGAATATTGTTAGCTTCATTTGCAACCGCATATGCAGGTGGCACACCTAAAAAAATTAAGAATGGCGTCATTAAAAAACCACCACCAACACCAAATAAACCAGAAAGTACTCCAACGATTGCACTCAATAAAAGTATTTCAATCGGGTTAACAAATACTTGAGCTATTGGTAAAAATACATCCATAAAAAATTATTAGTTGTTAAAAAACAAACTAATTAAATGTGATAAAAGTTCCAACTAAAATAACACCCCAATAAGCAGCTAAGCTAACAAAGATACCTGTTTTGATAATAGTTGCCTTAAAATCTAAAATTTTTTTTAATATTTTTATGTTGGAAATTGACATTACAACCGTCAATACACCCAGTTAATTATTTGTCAAATAAATATTTAATATAAAGTGATTTTTTTTATTAGTAGATTGTTGCTCCAAAAACCTTAACATCATCACCCTCGATACCAAGAACCAATCTACCAAGGAACTCACCTTCAATCTCTTTACTTCTTTGTTTAAATAGAACGGTGATGTTTTGACCTCGTCTTAAACAACCAAATGCTTGGTAGTCTTCTTTTAGGCTTGTTAAAAGTTTATTATTAGCCCACTGTTTTCCAAGCTCTACTTCATTTGCTCCAAATAACATTTGAGTTCCAAAATCTTTAGTAAAACCACCATAATCTTTCATATTGGAAGTTTTAACAAGATTATCCCAAATAGGATTAGCAATTGCTATAATCTCATCATCAGATTTCTCTAAAAGACTCATAATTTAAGTTTAACTGTTTTAAGAAGCTTTTTTCTTCTCGTTCTCGTCAACTATGTGGTAAACCGGCACTTTCTCAAGAGAGAATTTACCAGTTTTAGGATCACGTCTAGAAACTGTTAAACAATGCCAATTATCATCATCAAGTTTCATATGATCACCTCTATAATAGTAACCAGGCCAACGTGTTTCTTCACGGAACATAGTGTGTTCAGTTACACATTGAGAAGTTAAAGCTCTGTGTTTTAATTCCCAAGCTCTCATAAGTTGGTGCAAATCTTCAGCTCCTACTTTTTCTAAATCTTCCTCTAACCAAGCAAGTAATTCTAGGCCTCTTTTAAGCATATTACCATTTGTCATGTAGTTAGTTGCAATACCTCCAACATATTCGTCCATAATTCTTTGTAAACGTTGAAGACCTTGAATAGGAGAAATATAACTTGGTGAAACTGTTCCACCTGTGATCTCATTTTGAGCTACTTGGTATGTCTCTAAAGGTTTGAATACAGCAGTTTTAAAGTCTTCACATTGTTTATCAGTAACTTTAATACCTTCTGCTTTTTTATCTTGAATATATTTAACAGCAGCTTTTGCAGCTAAACGACCTTCGGTAAACGATCCAGAAGAAAACTTATGGGCACTTCCACCTACAGTATCACCTGCACCAAAAAGACCATCAATTGTTAACATTCTGTTATAACCCCAGAAATATTCTGGTGGAGATAAATCTTCAGGTCCACTAACCCAAGCTCCAGAGCATGTTGCATGAGAACCCATAACATATGGCTCAGATGTAGTTAATTCTGGATTTGTGTATTTAGGATCTATGTTTTGAGATGCCCAAACAACAGCTTGACCAACGGTCATACCTAAAAAGTTTTCCCAACCAACTGTTTCTAAATGTGGATCTTGGAATGCTTCAGTAGTCACCATATGAATAGGTCCACCGCCTGCAATAGTTTCTTGTATAAATGCATGGTTTCTTAAACATGTTGGTGTTGGATGGTGATCAATATACTCACCAACTAATTCTTTAGTTTGGTCATACCATTTCTTTTCATAATTCTCTCCATTTGCATTTTGAGTATATGTTTTAAGGTGCAAGAAATATGCTCCAACTGGACCATAACCATCTTTAAATCTACATAACACAATTCTGTTTTCCATTTGTGTCATTTTAGCTCCAACAGCGATAGGTAATGCATAAGCTGAACCATTACTCCATGGTGCATACCAAGTTCTTCCCATTCCTTCTCCGACTGCTCTTGGTTTGAAAATGTGAGATGCTCCACCTGCTGCAACGATTACAGTTTTTGCTCTAAATACATGGAAATCACCAGTTCTCATATTAAAACCAACAGCTCCACCTACTCTATTTTCTTGAGCCTCATCCATTAAAAGATGAGTAATCATTATTCTATTGTAAATTTTATCAGCTGATTTTTTTGCAGCCTCTGCAACGATTGGCTTATAACTTTCACCATGAATCATGATCTGCCATTTACCTTCTCTAAGGTAACGACCTGTTTTTTCATTCTTCATCATTGGTAGACCCCACTCATCAAACATATGAACAGTTGAATCAACGTGACGAGCCATGTCATAACCTAAATCTTCTCTAACCATACCCATCAAATCATTACGTGCATATCTTACGTGATCTTCAGGTTGGTTTTCACCCCACTGCATACCCATATAACAGTTAATAGCGTATAAACCTTGAGCAACCGCTCCACTTCTATCGATGTTAGCTTTTTCAACACAAATAATTTTCATGTCTCTTCCCCAGTGCCTAGCTTCAAAAGTAGCACCAGTTCCAGCCATTCCACCACCAACAACTAGAACATCGCAATCTTCAAAATGTGTTTTATGCTTAGCCATTAGTAGTAAACCCCTTTTTTAAATGAATCTTTTGGTACTACCGGTAATTTACCATCAATATTTAAACCATTAGGCTCGGTGTAAAGCATTTGAGAATTGATCTCACCTTGATTAGGTTTTTCACCTTCTGCTAATTTAGGAATAAATTTTCCCCAAGGTTTTGTTGTAATTGGAGATACAAAATCTTTTGTAGTTCCATTTCTAAATTTAATTTTCCAAGAAATAGTTCCTTTTTCTTCTTCACGTCTAACTCTTACACTGTGACCCATAGGAGCAAAGTCAGCATAACCACGAACATCAATTGCATGATTAGGACAAGCTTTTACACAAGAATAACATTCCCAACAAAAATTTGGTTCAATATTTACTGCTCTTCTAATATTTTCATCGATGTGCATTATATCTGATGGACAAATATCCACACAGTGACCACATCCATCACATCTCGTCATGTATACAAAAGTTGACATATTATTTTACCTCTCTCTTTTTAATAATGTTTTGGTTGTTCTCTTTTAATTCCTAGTCCAAATTGTTTTGGTGCATCTGCAAGTGGAGGAAGATTGTCTCTTGATCCGTCTGCTTCTGCTAAGTTTTTTTGGATTGCTGCACCAGGTTTATAAAACATATGTGCAAATTTTGACCAATAAACTCCCCCAAATAAAACAATGTTTGAGGTAATAAATAAAATTAAAAATAAATATCCTAATCCAGCTGATCCTGAAGATTGAAAGTATGACCAAGCAAGTCCAGTAGTAGCACATGCAAGAAGTGCTAAAACAAATAAGTCAGCTTTAATAATTCTATACCAAGGATGAGCTTCGGCTAACACATCCACTCTTAAAAATAACCAAAACCAATATCCACCTACACAAGTCATAATTGCTCCGACATGCCAAATTATAGGCCAAACTGTCGGTGTGGTAGTTCCTTGTGCTGTATAACAAAAAACCATTACAACAGATGCAACCCAAAATAAAATAGTTCCATACATTCCCATAACGTGTGCAACTCTTCTTTTACCAGCTCCAAGCTCTGCAGTAGTTGCGATATCATGAGCTACAGTTTTTAAAATAATTGATGTTTTTTCTCCAGCTCCTAATTCTCTTTCAGCTGCTAATTTTGCTTTTTTTGCATTATTAAAAAAGTAAGTTACATTTTTATGATGGATCATCTGAACTATTGTTCCAATAATAATTAAAGCAATCATAGCTAAAACAAAAAATTGTATGGCTGCAGGAGATATTGTTTCAGCTAAAACTGAAAAAGGGTTAATTGACATCATAATTAGTAATACCTTTATTTAGAATCTATGTTGATTGTGATTATTTAGTACAGATGAAATAATAGATCAACCGTTTTGTATGGGTTATTTTACCATATAAGATTTTACACCTTACGCTTGTAATGCTGTTTCTTTGGTATAACCGACCGAACTCCTCCTTGTGGGTTATCAACATCGCCTTCTCTACGAGGAATTAGATGAATATGACAATGCAAGATTGATTGTCCAGCAATAACTCCAGCATTTGTTCCAATATTAAAACCTTTAACTGCCGGATCTTTTAACAATATTTCCTCTTTAATTTGTTTGATTAAATTATTGCAAGCAATCACTTCATCGTCATTTAAATCAAAATAATCCACAACATGCCGTTTTGGAATAATTAAACAATGGAATTCGGACACTGGATATGTGTCATAACTAGCATAAGCCAAATCATTTTCAGCAGCTAGTCCACTTTGTTTGGAGTTGCAGAATAAACAAGGATTATTTGGGTCAAACATAATTTTATCTATAGATAGAGCATTTGTTAACTTCATTTTTATAAAAATTAGATAGTTTTTTATAAAATTTAAAACTTTTTCTCTTCCACTTGATTTCATTAATATTTTTTATTGAAGCAACACCTTTTCCAGAACCAATGAGAAGAATTTCACTAAATTCAGATAAAGTTTTTATCAATATATCTTTGTTAATAATCTTACCTAATTTTTTATTAAAAAATTTATAGGTAATGCCCTTATAAATATTATTAATTGGAGAGTACACTTTATCATCTTTTATAAACAGCATATTTGAAGTTCCACTTTCTAAAATTGTATTCTTGTAACAAAGACCAACATCTGAAGTGGTATTATCCATTTTAGATAAATGCTTTAATATAAAGTTATATTTAAGATTTTTAAATTTAGGGTCAAATCGTTTGTGACGGATAAGCTTTAAATTAAAATTTAATTTAGGAGTTTTTCTGTTTCTCAAAGAAATTGATATCATCTTTTTATTCACTGCAACTCTAAGAAGATGATTATAAGATCTTTTTTTATCAATATTCAGTTTGATTAATTTAAGAATATTTTTTTCAAGATTTGGGTTATTTAATTTATAAACTTTTAAAGATTTTATTAAATTTTTAATATGTTTTTTAAAAAAAAGTATTTTAGCAGGTTTTCCAAAAATCCACATTGTAGTGAATACACCATTATCCCCCCAAAGATCTTTAAAATTAATCTCTTTGTAAGTTTTATGCTGATAAGATTTTTTTAATAAGTAAGTTACCATTTTCAGTTAAAAAAGATTCAGGATGAAATTGAAAGCCAAATATTTTCTCTTTATTATTTTCTATTGTCATTGCTGTATTTGAAATAGCACACCTCATTGTAATTTCAAAATTTTTTGCAGCAAACGGCTCTTTTAATTTTAGAGAGTGATATCTACCTACAGTAAATTGACTATTTTTTTTAAACAATGAATTTTTGCTAGTTACTTTTATTTTAGATTGGAAACCATGGTAAATCTTTTTTTGTTCAACTATTTTTCCATTTTCACAATGAAGAATTTGTTGAAACCCAAGACAAATTCCAATAATTTTTTTTTTACCTTTAAATTTTTTATAAATCTCAGAACTAATTGGATAATCTTTTGGAGCACCTGGACCTGGTGAAAAAACAATAATATCTGCTTTTTTTAATTTATTTTGATTTATTTCATTAAAATTAGTGCAAACAACTTCATCAAAATTTTGAAATTGATGTACTACGTTTTGAGTAAAAGAGTCATGATGATCGATAATGTATATCATTTATAAAGATCCATTAATGACTTTGCTTTAATATAATTTTCATTAAATTCATGAGCTGCATTACTGTCAATTACAACACCAGATGCCACAGAAATTTCCGATTTACCTTTAAAATTTAATATTGATCTAATAATGATATTAAACCTCATATCTCCATTGAACTTTAAGTAACCAAAGCTACCTGTATAAATATTTCTACTTTGTTTTTCCTGTTTGTTTAACAAATTTAATGTACTAATTTTAGGACATCCTATTACAGATCCTCCCGGCATCATTGCCTTTATAATCTCTAATGAGGTAACTCTATTTTTGAGTTGTCCTCCAATTAAACTCACATAATGATAAAGATCTTTATATTCTTCAACTATCTTTTTTTTTAAAATTTTTACTGAACCTGGTTTACAAATTTTAGATAAGTCATTTCTTTCCATATCAACAATCATGTTGTGTTCTTTGGATTCTTTTAAGTTTTTTCTAAAAAAAGTAAGGGCTTTATTTTTATTTAATTTTTTAGTTTTCTTTAAAGTGCCTGCAATTGGTTTTGTTGTTATAAAATTATTTTTTTTTGTTATCAAATTTTCAGGAGAACAACTTATTATTGAATAATTTTTATCCTTAATCATAAATGCTTCAGGCGCCATATTACTTTTTACAAGTCTACTAAAAAAATCTAAAGCATCTATTTCTGATTTATTACTATATTTAGTACAAATTTTAATCTGATATGTTTCTCCAGATTTTATTTTCTTTTTAAATTCATCAAATATTACCTTATAGGATTTTTTATTAATATTTATTTTGAATAAATCATTAGAATTTAATGATCTTGTTTTTTTATACTCAAGGTTGTTTGGAAGTTTTATTTTTGTTTCAGGTTTATAAAATATGCCTTTAGGGAAATTTATTGTTTTTTGTTTTTTTATTTTTACGTCAATTAAATTATTTAATATTTCATAGCCAAAAAAACCAATAAACAGATCAGTTTCTTTATAGGGAAGTTTTAACCTATTATTTTTGTTAATAAATTTTTCAATATTATTATTGTTTAAAATAATCTTTTTTGAAAAGTCTGTATAAAGATCAAACCCTTTATCTGATTTATAGATTATAAAAGGTTTCTTTGAATTATTTAAATCTAGTAAGTAGTTTTTCTTATTCAATTTTTATTCTATTTTTAATCTTAGAACTGCTTCTTCTTTAATTGGTAGATGTATTATTGCTGCAAAAATAGATAAAACAATTGCTAAATACCAAGCATAATCATAAGAGCCATATAAATCATGAAATAGTCCTCCAAGAAATGCTCCAAAAAATGAGCCTACTTGATGACTTAAAAAAACTATTCCATAAAGAATACCAAGATATTTTGTTCCAAAAATATGAGCAACTATTCCACTTGTAGCAGGCACTGTTGATAGCCATAAAAAACCAAAACTTGCACCAAAGATAAATGCATTAATGTTACTTGCGGGTAAAAATATAAATAAGATAATTGAAATTCCTCTTAATGCGTAAATAGAGCTTAAGATAATTTTTTTACTAATTTTCGTAGATAAGTATCCACTTAATAAAGAACCAAATATATTAAATAATCCAATTAATGACAATATTGCAGCAGCCGTCCAGCTTTCTAAGCCTCTATCTATTACGTATTTTGGAACGTGTGTTCCAACTAAAGTTATATGAAAACCACATACAAAAAATCCAGAGACTAGAAGTATATAACTTTTGTTTTTGAAAGCTTCCTTAAATGCCTCTATGGCGCTTTGGTTGTTTGGTTTTTCAATAGACTGAGCAGCAGATGGAGATCTTACAAAAAAAGCTATTATAAGCCCGATAAATAAGAATATTGTGAATACAAAAAGTGTATCCACCCATCCATTTTTAATTAATGAATAGCTCGTATAAAGTGGAGAGATAAAATAGCCCAAAGAACCAACAGCTGTAACAATGCTCATTGCTATTGTTCTATTTGATAATGGAAAATGCTTTCCAACAATTGACATTGGAATACTAATTGCAGTTCCACCTAAACCAATTCCAACTAAAAGTCCTAAATCGATTTGAAAAAAAATTCCAGTATTTGGACCAGCATACAAAAAATAAATTCCCAAAATATAAAAAACAAAAGCTAAACAAATTGCTTTGTGTCCACCATATTTATCTGCAATGGCTCCAAATATAGGACCTGTTAAACCCCACATTAACATTTGAATGCCTATTGCTAATCCAGATTGAGTTATTGAAATATCTAGGTCATTTTTAAAATCCATGAAAAACAAACCAAAAGTTTGCCTAACACCAAGAGAAATTAAAACTACAATACAAGCTGCGATCAGCGTTATTAAGGCTGTTTTATTTTGAATAAATTTTTCTGAACTCATTTTATATATTTAAGAGATTTTTTTAAATCATCAATGAGGTCTTTTGGGTCTTCTAAACCAATATGTAATCTTACTAAATGTTCATCTTTTGCTAATTTTAGATATTCTCTATTACCTTGTTCACGTTTATCTTGATATAAAGCAAGGCTTTCAAATCCACCCCAACTATATCCATAACCAAATAATTTTAAAGAATTAACAAACTTAATTACAGAGTTTTTGTTTTTTGATTTAATTTTCAGACCCATCAATCCTGAGGCACCAGAATAATATTTTTTCCACATTCTAAAATTAAAGGAATCTTTTTTATGCGGGTATAATAGTTTTATATTTTTATAATTAGATAAAAACTCAGCTACTTGTTTTGCACTTTTTTCATGTTTGTCTAATCTAACATCTAAAGTTCTAAGTCCTCTTGTTATTAAATAAGCATCATCAGGGCCAAGCCTCAAACCAGTTATCTTATTCGCTTTATCAACTTGTTTAAAAACTTTTTTATTAACAGCTAAACTTCCACCCATAACATCTGAGTGACCTGAATAATATTTGGTAGCAGATACAATTGACATATCAAAACCAAGTTTAATTGGTTTTAAAAAATAAGGGGTTCCCCATGTATTATCAATTACAGAAAAAATTTTATTCCTTTTTGCAATTGATACTATTTTACCTAAATCTTGAAAATCAAACGTATTACTTCCAGGATTTTCAACAAAAATTAATTTTGTTTTTTTTGTAATTGCTTTTTCTAAAGTTTTCAAATCATGTGGGTCATAAAACACAGATTTTACATTAAATTCTTTTAGAAAGTCTTGAGTTAAAATTCTCGTAGGTGAATATGTTGGATCTGCCACAATAATCTCATCACCAGGACGAACAATACTAAATATAGACAAGAAAACTGATCCAAATCCAGTTGGTGTTAAAAATACATGATAGCACTCTTCCATTTCTTTAAGTATTTGTGACAAAACATGAGTTGTTGATGTTCCTTGTCTTCCATAATCAAAATGTCCACCTGTTGGATCTTTTTTGCTCTTATCCTGCATTTTTCTAATATCTTGCATGGATTTGAAGATAATAGTCGACGCTCTTACCACAGGGGGGTTAACTGACTGATTATGGTAATCTTTTGCAGTATGTTTAAGAAAAGTCTTGAATGATTTAGTCATAAAAAATTTGATAAGTTAAAGGGAGAATGCTATATCCCTCCAATAACGTCAATAAAATTATAAATAGGATAGTATGGGTTACCCAAAAAAACATAGAGGTCGAAGAAAACAGGGCTCTAAAAAAAGAAGAGCTAAAAGAAAAAATAAGAAAAAATAGTCTCTTAACTTTTATATCTCAATAATACCTAACTTTTTATCCAACCACCACCAAGAACCTTATAGCCATTATTGTTTTTTGCATAAAACACACACGCTTGACCAGGCGCAATACCGTGCTCCTCTTCCAATAAATTAACGTTCGCATTGGTATCATTGATATCTATCTTGGCTTTAATTAATCTTCCAGTAGACCTTACCTTTACGAACAATTCATTTTTAAAATCATTTTGATCGTTTGTAATAATATTCAAATCTTTTAAATTTATTTTTGTTTTAACAAGATGTTCCTTGGCTCCAACAATAATTTCATTTTTATCAGCAATAATCTTTACTACATACAATGGGTTCTTATCAGAAACTCCAATTCCTTTTCTTTGACCAATTGTATAATTAATAATGCCGTCATGAACTCCTATCACTTCACCATTCATATTTTTAATATTACCTTTACTAAAAGAGTTTGGTCTAAATTTTTCTATAACTGAAGCATAGTCTCCATTTGGTACAAAACAAATATCTTGGCTGTCAGGTTTGTCTGCAACATTAAGATCAAGTTCTCTTGCAATATTTCTTGTTTCATCTTTAAGAAGATTGCCTAAAGGAAATCTTAAAAAATTTAATTGATCTTTTGTGGTATTAAATAAAAAATAACTTTGATCTCTATTTAAATCAATTCCTCTGTACATATCTGTATTATCTTTTTCAGTAATACTTTTAACGTAGTGTCCTGTTACTAAAGCATCAGCGTTAAGTCTTTTAGCTTCTTCAAATAAGTCTGTAAATTTAACTGTCTTATTACATTGCACACATGGAATAGGTGTTTCTCCATTTAGATAGCTATCAATAAAATTATCAATAACTCCTTCTTTAAATTTATTTTGATAATATAAAATTTTATGCTCTATCTTTAATTTATCAGCTACTCTTTTTGCATCCATAATATCTTGGCCTGCACAACATTGTTTTGAAGAAGCTGTCTCTTTACTGTCATTATAAAGTTTAAGAGTAATACCAATGACATTGTAACCTTCATTTTTCATCATAGCTGCAACCGTTGAAGAATCTACTCCACCTGACATTGCAACAATAACTAAGGTGTCTTTTGGGTCTTTAGCTATTCCAATAGAATTCAATTTTGTCATATTTAATGATATTTATTAGTATATTAACTATAAGTAAATTAATGATTTTAGATTTTGAACCAGGTGACAAAGTTATCAATCCTAACAACAAAGACTGGGGAACAGGACAAGTTCAATCAATAATTAATGGTAAAGTTACTGTAAATTTTGAAAATGTTGGAAAAAAAGTTATTAATTCAAAAATAATTCAATTAGAAAAATTACATAAATGAACCTTGAAGAAAAAAAGAAAATTACTCTTTCACTGATAGAAACTTTTAATAAAGCAAGTCAGGTAGCTTTAGATTTAAGAGGAGCTGGTTTAAAAAAAGAAATTAAATCAGACAATACTCCTGTAAGTAATGGAGATATCGAAGTTAATAAAATTTTAACCAGCAAGATCCAAGAAATAACTCCAAATATCCCTATTGTTTCAGAAGAGAGTACAAACCATAAGATGGATAATGATTTAAATACTTTTTGGTTAATCGATCCAATAGATGGCACCAAAGATTATATAAATAACCGTGATGAATTTACTTTAAATGCAGCATTAATATTGGATAAAAAACCCGCTATTGGGATCATAACAGTTCCAGCAAAAAAAAGAGTTTTTTATTCTTACGGTTTGTCTCACAGTTACGAGTTAATTAACAATCAAGAAATTTCATTAATGAATAAAGAGAAAAACTATGTTGGACATACAGCAGTAAGTTATTCTAACGATCTTAAACCTGAAATTTTAGAAATTCATAAAAAATATAAAATAAGTTCTTTTCAAAAAATGAAAAGCTCACTAAAATTTTGTGTTATTGCAGCAGGTGAATTTGATATGTATGTTGCTGAACCAAGGGCTTGTGAGTGGGATATTGCAGCTGGTCATGCAATCCTTGAGCACTCAGGAGGGAAAGTGACTGACTTTAATTATAATGAAATACTCTATGGAAAAACTGAATTTAAAAATCCAAGTTTAATTTTAAAAAGTAAAAACATATTATAATGGATGAGCAATTAAGAATAATTTTAATAATTATAGTATCAGTTTCTATCTTTGGTTTATTAGTTTTTGTATTTGTTAAAAATGTTATTAGAAATAGAATTCAGTCTCTTGTTGAAGAAGAAGAGAAAGAAAAAAAATTAAAGTAATCTAATTATTTTCATATAGTCAGCTTTATCAATATCCATGATCCTTTTAGAGGTTTCAAAATCAAAACCATTTCTTGCTAGTAAAGCAATATCCTTTTTATAAAATAGGGCTCTATTATCCTCTACTCTCGCTGGTCCAATTCTCTTTTTTTTACATATTTTTATTCCAGAAAAAAAATCTTGGTCAGAGTTATCCTCTTTAATCTTATCTATTGTTTCTTTAATGTAGCGATCATTAATTCCTTTAGTCATTAAATAGTTTCTAATTTTATTAACCGAACTGCCTCTTTGGATTAAGCTCCTAGATTTACTTTCAGAATAGAATTTATCATTAATAAACTTAGTTTTTTCAAGATCTTGCAAAACAACATCTATTAAATCTGTAATATCTTGTTTTTTAATATTTTCTAAATTAGCTTTTAGATACTTCTTTAATAGATAGGTTCTAAGCTGTTGTTTGGATGGTGCATATCTTTCGATATAGGCAAATGAGAAATTTCTCATTTCCTCTACCGTCACTTGTAATGTTTTTTTTCTATTTCTCATATGAATCTTAATAGCTTATTGTATAATACACTAAAAAATGATCGATCAAATCTATACATATTTTACAATTGAAATGATTTTTCTTTGGTTAAATCTAGGTGTCTTGCCTTTTTGGTTAATATTAGTCTTCTTTCCACAATCACAAATATGTAGAGTTTTTATCACATCAATTTTTCCTTTTATTATTTTAAGTTTTGCCTACGGTTATCTAACTTATGTACTTTTTAATGGGGGCTATGACTTTGTTAGGAATTTTGAGCTATATTTAGGCTTAGATTCAATTAGTTATTTGTTTAACGATAAATCCTTCTTAATTTTATTTTGGACTCATTTTCTATCTATTAATCTATTTTGTGGTGGATGGATTGTTAAGGACTCACAAAAATTTGGTATCAATAAAATAATAATGTCTTTTCCGTTATTAATAACATATTTTATTGGTCCTATTGGACTTACTCTTTATTGGATTATAAGAATTTTTTACGCAAAAAGAATTAATCTTTATGATTAAGGAAATAGATTTCTATTTTGATTTTATTAGTCCTTACGCTTATTTAGCTTACCAAAAAATCCAAACGTTACCAAAAGATATTCGAATAAATTATAAGCCAATTTTATTAGGTGGTCTTCATAATTTAGAAGGTATAACGGCACCAGCATTTATCAAACCTAAATTAAAACATATGATTAATGACTGCTTGTTAATTGCAAAAAAAAATAATTTTGATTTTAAGTGGAACTCTAAATTTCCTTTAAACTCATTGATTATTATGCGTGGCTATTTAGATATTAGCTCATCAAATCAAGCACAATATATAAAAACAATGTTTGACGCTTATTGGAAAGATGATCTGGATATCTCTAAAGAAGAAATATTAATACCACTACTTGAACAATGTAAGATTGATAAAGATATTTTTTTTAAAACAATTAAAGACCCTGTTATTAAAGAAAAGTTAAAAAATGCCACTAAAAATGCCCATGAAAAAGAAGTTTTTGGAGCGCCCACTTTTATTGTTAATAATAAAATATTTTGGGGACAAGATCGATTGGAATTTGCCTTAGATGAATATAATAAAGTAGATTAAACTATTTTAAAATCACTTTGGCTAATTGCTGCAAAGCCACCCTCAATGTGAGAAACATTTTCAAAACCCATTTCTTTTAATGATTTAGCTGCAAGTGCAGATCTTAAACCACCAGCACAAAATAAGACAATTTCTTTTTCCATATCTAGCTTACCATTTTTAAAATAAGGACTCTCAGGATCTAGCCAAAACTCTAACATTCCTCTTGGTATATGGTGAGAATTTTCAACACGTCCTGATTTATCAAGTTCTCCCTTTTCCCTAATATCAATTAAGCTACATTTGTTCTCGTTTGATAGTTTTAAAGCCTGCTCAGGACTTATAGTTTTAATTTCTCTTAAGGCTTCAGCTACTAGAGTGTGAGATGATTTTATATTCATATGATAATAATAATATATATAAATAAATAAAAAAATACAAAAATACAAAAATAGTGATCAAAAATTTTAAAAATAAAAATAAAATTAATTTTTTTAAAAAAAATTTTATTAAAATTACAAGAAAACTAGGTTTTGAAATTATCGATCAAAATAATTTCACAATTCCTACAAGCAATACATCTTTAAATAATAATATCAGTGTAATAAACAAAAGAAATATAACTCTACCACTTGGTGAAGTTAAAATTACAAGAAAAGTTAAAAGCTTTTTGATTATATTCAGATCTTTTACCAATGAAAATACACTGCTCAGTCAAAATAAAAAAAGATTATTTGAAAAGCAAAAAAAAGAATACAGTTTAAGATCTTTAAATTCCATATGTATTAATATTAAAAATGCTCAAAAAAAAATGAGTAATATTAAATTTTTTTTAAAAATTATAGATGATAACTCAAAACCTAGCGTAATTAAATTACAGAAAAAAATTGCAAGTCAAAACAGTGTTTTATTTGAAATATCTAATCTTGATATTAATAAATATAAAAACAAAATGAAATTTTCAAATAATAAAAGAATGCTCGCTCATAATTCACATATTTACCAATCAAAAGAATTTGCTCTTAATTCAAATTATGACTTAATATATTTTGTTGAAGACGACTATTTGCATCATCACGATGCTATTGAAGAAATGATTTTTAGTTATGAGAAATTCTCAACTATCTATAAAAAGGATATAATTATGTGTCCTGTTGATTATCCATATTTATACAATAAATTTGAGCAAACAAATATTTTAGCTGGTCATAAAAAACATTGGCGTAGAGTAAACGAATCTCTTTGTACGTATTTAATTTCTCATAATATACTTAAAAAAAATTGGAAGACTTATGAAAAAATGTTTTTAAATAATTTTGATCCTTATGAAAAACCTCTTCATTTGCTTTATAAAAAAACACAATGTTTTTCACCAATACCCTCTCTATCACTACATATGACAAATGTTAATTCTGCTTATGGATTATCACCAATGGTAGATTGGCTCGATGTTTGGAAAAAAAATAAATATTAATAATGTTTAAAATAAATTCTAAAGCACCTTTGTTTAAATTAAACTCAACAGATGGTGAGATTTATTCTTTAAAAGATTCACTTGGCAAATATGTAGTTCTTTATTTTTACCCTAAAGATGACACTCCAGGATGCACAATTGAGACTAATGATTTTAACAAATTATTACCTAAATTTAAAAAACTGAATTGTGAAATATTTGGGATTTCTAAAGATGATCTAAAAAGCCACCACAAATTTAAAGAAAAATTTAAAATCAAATTTGATCTTTTATCTGATGTAGAGCTTAATATTTTAAAAAAATACAAAGTTTGGGCTAAGAAGAAATTTATGGGTAGAGAGTTTATGGGAATAGTGAGAACAACTTTCTTAATTGATCCAAATGGTAAAATAGTAAAAATTTGGGATAATGTAAAAGTTAAGGATCATGCTAAAGAAGTGTTTGATACCCTAAAAAACTCTATAAATTAAAAGGCCCCAATTAAGGGGCCTATTTTCTAACTATAAGAGAGATAGTTTTTTATTAGTCTCTGATTGCGTAAGCAATTACTCCTGTTTCAGTAACATCTGTACCTTTGGCTTGAGCTTCTTTACTCAATCTAATTCCAAAGAGACTATTCATAATCGACCAGACTATGTAAGCCACTACAAAAACAAAAATATTAATTGATAAAACACCAATTAACTGTGCTCCGAATGTTGCGTCTGCATTTGTGATCGGTACTACTAAAGTTCCAAATATACCTGCAAACATGTGAGCTGGAATTGCACCTACTACATCATCAAGTTTAAATGAAAACAATAGTTTAGTTCCAAATACAACTATCACACCACCAACAGCACCAATTAATATTGCTGCTAATGGAGATGGCGCTAATGGTTCAGCTGTTATTGCAACTAACCCACCAATTGCACCGTTTAACATTTGTATTACATCAGTTTTACCAAACAATAATCTTGTAACTACGGCTGCAGCTAATACACCACCACATGCTGCTAAATTAGTGTTAATAAAGATTGTTGAAATAGCTACTGCATCAGCAAATGAACCTAATGCTAGTTGAGAACCACCATTAAATCCAAACCAACCTAACCATAATACAAACACACCAATAGTTACTAATGGAATTGATGATGCTGCAAATGGTTGAATGGCTTTTGGATTACCTTTGCTATCAAATCTTCCAAATCTTGGACCAAGTATTATAATACCAGCAAGTGCAGCAGCACCCCCAGTTGAGTGAACTAGAGTTGATCCAGCAAAATCAGAAAATCCGATAGTTGCTAACCAGCCTCCACCCCATTGCCATCCCATTACTATAGGATAAATAACACCAGATAAAATTGCTGCAAATAAAAAGAATGGCCACAACTTAATTCTTTCAGCCATTGCTCCTGAACAAATTGAAACTGTTGTTGCACAAAATACCATTTGGAAAAACCAGTCTGATCCAGCAGAGTAACCTGCCTCCAGTGAACTAGAGTCTGACCAAGGTGTAAAAGTACCTATATATCCGCCTTCTGGTATACCATATGCTAAATTGTAACCAACTAACCAAAACATAATTCCTGAAATTGCATACAAACCAATATTTTTTGCACAAATTACAGAAACACTTTTAGAAGTAACCATTCCTGACTCAAGCATTGCAAAGCCTGCCGCCATGAACATTACTAAAAAACCACAAATTAAAAATAGGAGTGTATTAAATACAAACCCTACTTCAGCAGAAATATTTGTTTCTGCTATTCCAGCACTACTCATGTTTATTAAAAAAAATAAACTAATAAGTGGAACTGATATTTTTTTTATTATTTTTATCATTAAGACCTCCATGTTTAAGTTTTCACTTATATTTTAGATGAACTTAAAAACTAATGTTGATTGGGAAATTTAGGTATGCAGTGATTGCATATAGTAACAGCCTTATTACATTTCTGTAAAAGGCTGTTAATGAATTTACTATTTAATTACTTATTAAATATTTCTTTAAGTGCCTTAGCTGGTAAGAACTTAACTTTTTGAGAAGCACCGATTTGGATTTGCTCTCCAGTTCTAGGATTTCTTCCAACTCTAGCTTTTCTTTTTGCTACTTTGTAAGTTCCAAATCCAGCAATTTTCACTGTATCGTCACCTTTTAAAGCATCTAGAATAGTGTTTGTAATAGTATCAAAAGTACGCTCAGCATCAGCTTTACTTAGGTTTAAAGAACCTGAAAGTTGTGCTATTAATTGTTTTTTGTTCATTTATTTAGCTCCGGTTTTATTGGTTATTTTCACATAATTGACATTAAACCTCATAAATCAAGCTTTTTATTAGTGTCTACTAAAATAAAAACCTCAATATATAGTGATTTGTTAAATAAATGTTGATTTTAAAGGATTATTTAAGAAATATAATTATTAAAAAACTTAAATAAACCAACGTCTTTTAGATCATTAAACGTTGTAAAAAACATCAATGATAGCAATAAAAACATTCCGATTCGAAAAAAACCCTCTTGAGTTTTTTGTGATAATGGACGCCCTAATACCTTTTCAATTCCATAAAACATTAAGTGCCCACCATCTAACATTGGAATTGGGAACAAGTTTATTAACCCTAAACTAATAGAAATATAAGCCATAAGGCTTATAAAAGGTAAAATTCCAAATTCTGCAACTTGTCCGCTAATTTTTGCTATTCGAATTGGCCCACCCAACTGTGAAGTATCACCATTTCCAGTGAGCATGCTTCCAATATATTTAAGAGAAGAAGTGCTTACATAATAAACTTCATTAACCGCATAAAACAGCGCTTTGGTAGGACCGAGTTTAACGTGATTTACCTCATTGTTATAAGCACCAAGTTTAATACCAACCATACGTTTGCTGATTTTGTTTCCAAGATTATCTTCGCCTTCAACAATATTCGGTTTTACTCTAAAGGTTAAATCTTGATCAAATCTATTTACTGTAAAATTGATAAATTCATCAGTAGACATCATAATATATTTTGAAACATCCATAATGCTTGTAACCTCGTTGCCATCAATAGAGACCACAATATCATTGTCTTTAAGACCAGCTACCATTGCAGGACTATCCTTTTGAACTTCGTTAATTACAGCTGGTGTAAAATCTTTTCCAAAAAAGGTATAAACTGAAAAAAATATCAGAATTGCTAATAAAAAGTTAGCTAAAGGACCACCAAATACAATTAAAGCTCGTTGATATAAAGGCTTTAGTACAAACAGTTTATCCTGATCTTCTTTACTATATTCTTTTATAATTTTGTCATTATCAGCTTGGCTATAAACATTTCTATCACCAAAAAACTTAACATATCCCCCAAGAGGTATGACACAAACCTTCCAACGAGTTCCTGATTTATCATTCCAACCAAACATTTCTTTGCCAAAACCAATTGAAAAATCAGTAACTCCTACACCGTATCGTTTAGCAAAATAATAATGTCCATATTCATGGATAAATACCACCACAACAATTAAAGCAATAAAAGGCAATATATAAGATAGCATAATAATTACACTCTAACTGACTTTAAGGCTGTTCTCAATAGTCAATTCATTTAAAAAATAAACAAATTAATGACAAATAAAAAAAAATTTTGTATTTAAATTTTATTAATTAATTTTTATGCAAAAAAAATTTAAAGCAATGGTTCTTTCTTGTATGGATCCAAGGTTCCAATCCCTAGTCTATAAATTTACTAAAAAAAAGAACTTAACTGGAAAGTATAGCTCATTTACTATTGCAGGTGGAGCTATCGGGGTTACTCATAATAAATTTAAAAAATGGCATCAAACATTTATTGATAATTTATCAGCTTCAATTGAGCTTCACAAAATAAGCAAACTCATTGTTATAAATCATGAAGACTGTGGGGCGATTAAAATTGCCGAAGGTAAAAAAGATTTAGATGAAGATGAAATTCACAAAACTTCTTATCAAAAACTAAAACAACTATTAAATAAAAAATTTCCTAAGCTTCGATTAGAATTTCATATCATGAAATTAAATCAAACAATTATAAAACTTTAGTAGTTATTAATCTTAAAATGAAAGCGAATTAACTTTTAATATTATAGCCTTTTTTAAGCAAGATAGACACAAGGGTAATACAAACAATTAAAAAGAAAACCATCGAACTAATACTAATCCAAATATCAAAATCAGAGACGCCGTAGAAAGAAAATCTTAAGCCATCAATTAGATAAACTACTGGATTAAAATATGAAATTGTTTGCCAAAATGGTGGCAGCATATCAAGAGAGTATAAACTGCCCCCTAAGAATACCATTGGAGTAATGACTAATGATGGAATAATCGACATCTGCTCAAAGTTTTTACTAACTACACCAATTAAAAATCCAAATAAAGCAAAAGTAAAAGAAACTAATACTAATAAAAATATCATTAACATTGGATGCATAACACTCACATCAGCAAAAAAAGAGGCGGTTGCATAAATTACAGCACCAACGACTAAAGTTTTAGTGGCTCCTGCCCCTACAAAAGCTAGAACGGTTTCAAGTGTTGAAATGGGTGCTGCTAAAATTTCATTAATAGTTCCATTAAATTTTGGAAAAAAGATTCCAAACGAAGTGTTACTAATTGATTGAGTAAGGAGTGTTAACATTAATAAACCTGGTACAATGTAAGACCCATAACTAACCCCATCAATTTTTTGAATATAATTTCCAATAACTGAACCAAAAACAACAAAGTATAATGATGTAGATATTACAGGTGAGAGAAGAGATTGACCTATAGTTCTTATAAATCTATTCATCTCATGAACATAAATAGCTTTAAAGCCGTAATAGTTAAATTTCATTATTCTCCTTTACTAAATCAACAAATATTTTCTCTAATGTACTTTGTTCTGTTTTTAAATCTTTTAACTTTAAGCCAGTATCTTTTATATCTTGCAATAAATCAGTAATACCCGTTTTTTCAGCCTGAACATTATAAGTATAAATTAATGACATCTGCTCTTCACTTATTTCAAGATTATACTTAGATAAATCTTCTGGAATTTCTGTAATTTTTTTTTGCAATTCAATGGTTAGTTTTTTGTGTCCCATTTTCTTAATTAATTCTTTTTTATCCTCAACTACAATAATTTCACCTTGATTAATTACAGCTACACGGTCCGCTATAGCCTCAGCTTCCTCAATGTAATGAGTAGTTAAAATAATTGTGACGCCTTTTTTTCTGAGGTCATCAACAACCATCCACATATCTCTTCTAAGCTCAACATCAACTCCGGCTGTTGGTTCATCAAGAAATAATATTTTAGGTTCATGAGATAAAGCTTTTGCAATTAAAACTCTTCTTTTCATTCCGCCTGATAATTGTCTTAATCTTTGATCTTTTTTATCCCACAAACTTAAATCTTTTAAAATTTTCTCAATATGCTCCGGTTTTGGTGCTTTTCCATACAGCCCTCTTGAATAAGATACGGTATCAAAAACAGTCTCAAAAGATTCTAAATTTAATTCTTGAGGAACAAGCCCTATTCTTGATCTTGTCTCTCTATAATCTTTTATAATATCATAATTATCAATTGTGACAGTTCCTGAAGTAGGTTTAACAATTCCACAAATAATACTGATTAAACTAGTTTTGCCCGCACCATTTGGTCCAAGCATTGCAAGAATTTCACCTTGTTTTACTTTAAGGCTAACATTATTTAAGGCTTTAAAGCCATTATCGTAAACTTTTGATAAGTTGTTAATGGATATTTGAATCTCAGACATTTGTTAGGGTGTATATAGTTACTTATACACCTTTTACAAATTATTAGGTCTATTTTTTAGATCCTTTTATTTTCCAAAATATTACAGGCAAAAAAGTTGCGATTATAAAAGATAAAAACAACAATGATTGAGAGACAAAAGCTGGAAAAGTATCTGCTGGTAAAATTATACCCACTAACAAACTCTTTGAAAAATCAGGAGCTGGGAATAAAAGAAACCCTCCAATTAACCCAATAATAATTGAAATATATGCCGTTTTTTCATTCAACTTTTTATTATAGAAACTATAAAAAACAGTAAGTACAAACGCACAACAAAATAAATCAGCAAGCAAGAATAAGTATAAAACACTGAATCCTTTTGAAGCAATTACAAAAGCTATAATTGAAAGCACTACTATAAAATATTTTGAAAGAGTTAAGTAATTAGTTTTCTTATTTAAATTTAAAGTTGCTTTTCCATCAACCACTATTAAGCTTGATATTGCATTGACCAATGTATCAACAGTACTAATTGTTAATGATAAACCAAGGATCACAATTATTAATGATAAAAATTCTGTCTGTTCACTTAATAATAAAGAAAAGAAACCAAGGTCAGGAATAACTTTTGGATTAGCTGATACTGCAACTAAACCACTAAAGCCCATAAAAAAAACAATTGGAATAATAACGATGAACGCTACTATTAAACTTTTCTTTAAAACTTCATTATTTTTTGCAGCATAAACTCTTTGCCAATTTCCTTGATGAAAAAGATTAGTTGCAGCAACCGCGATAAAGAACGTTAATCCTGCAGTATAGTTTGGAATATAACTCGCACTTAATAAGTGAGGACTTTTTTCTTTAATAAATGAGAAAGAAAACTGATCCCCTGTAAATGATGTTAGATAAAATACTGAAATTAATAATAAAGCTACAATTACAATCATTTGAATATTATCTGTAAAAATTGAAGCTCTTAATCCACCGTATAAAGTGTAAGCAAGTGTTGCGATTAGAATAATTAAAGAGGTAACCCAAAGTTCAGTGCCTGAAATATAATTTATCAATATTGCAACTGCTGTAATTTCAGCGCATAAAAAAACAAACATATAAAATACTGTCATAAGCAAAATAAGTTTAAATAAACTCTTTCCAAATCTTTTTCTTAAAAATTCAATTAACGTTGAACCTTTTGGAAAGTCAGTTCTTATTTTTTTTCCAAGTGAAATTAAAAAGATCATAGGAAATGCTGTTCCTAATGCGTAACCAATCACAGCTCCTATTCCACCCCATGTTGCAGCAGATGCTGGACCAAATAAAATCCAAGCCCCAAGCGCAGATGCAATTAGGCTTGTTGTTAGTGAAAAGAAACCAATGTTTCTATTCGCAGTTAGATAATTGTTAATCCCTTGATATTTTTTAGAGTAAATTAATCCAACAATTGTAAAGATTAAGCTTATAGTTATGACAAGTGTTAATGATGTTGATTGACTTATAAAGTATGTTTTATCCATTGTTCTCCCTTTCTGAATTACCGGACAGGTTATTAGGGTTTATTCTCAGTCAGTTACGACACCCCTTACAATTTTTATAGACTATAATTTAGATTATTAAAGAGAAACTTAGTGTTTAGTATCTAATATTTCTAGTGGTAATGGAGCTTCTGGATACTTTTCTTTACATAATTTTTCATAGTTTTTACAAAGAGTGCTTACTGTGTCGTGCGCTTCATCTTTAGAAGTTAAAAATTTAATTAAAGTATCTCTCTCAAGTTCAATTTCTTTGATATCCATTCCACTTAAATATTCACCAGTCTCTACTTCCCAGTAAGTGTCATTTAATTCTTCAATTTTTAAAGTGTTAAGCTTTCTTTGAAGTTCAATAATAATTTCATCTTCCGTTTTACTATCTTTCATTGGGGAGTTTACTAATTTTCCTAAACACTTATCTTTAAGATCATCTAAAAAAGTATTGTAGGGTTTACCTTCTGCTAAACCTGTAAAATGATTGCTTTCAAAATATTTGCTAATTGCAGCATTAGTTGAGATTTTATTTTTACCTTTAGCAACAGCTACTTGAACGTAAACTTCCTGACTAATGTATTCGTTTAAATAATCTTTAATTTTATCCGATAACATTAGTTTAAAAAAATTATAGAGTACTTAAAGGATCAACGTAATCATGTCCAAAAACATCAGCAACCGCTTTATAGGTTACTTGACCTTTGCAAACGTTTAATCCAGCAAGTAGATGTTTGTCATCACTTAATGCTTTGGCGTAACCATCATTTGCGATTTTAACTAGATACGGAAGTGTTGCGTTGTTCAATGCAATCGTTGAAGTTCTTGGAACTCCCCCTGGCATATTTGCTACACAGTAATGAATAACATCATCAATAATATAAGTTGGATCACCGTGAGTTGTTGGTTTACTTGTCTCAACACAACCCCCTTGATCAATTGCAACATCAACAATTACTGATCCTCTTTTCATTAATTTCAACATTGGTTTAGTAATTAGTTTTGGAGCTTCTGCACCTGGAATTAAAACACCGCCAATTAAAAGATCAGCTTCTGCAACTAATTTATTTAAATCAATTTTATCACTTTGTTCTGGGATAATTTTATCACCAAACATTTCAACCAGTTGTTTTAATCTTGCTTCAGATTTATCAACGATATGAACTTTAGCCCTCATACCAGTTGCAATAACTGCAGCGTTTTCACCAACAACACCGCCACCTAAAATAACAACTGTTCCTCCTTCAACTCCAGGAGCTCCTCCTAATAAAAGACCTCTACCATTTTGATTTTTTTCCAAGCAATGTGCTCCTGCTTGAACAGACATACGTCCAGCAACTGCACTCATTGGTGCAAGTAATGGTAATCTGCCATTGTCATCTGTTACTGTTTCATAAGCTATACAAACACCTTTAGATTTAATTAAACCTTCAGTTAGCTCTTTAGCTGCCGCTAAGTGTAAATAAGTGTAGATGATCTGATTTTCTCTAATCATCTTAACTTCAACTGATTGAGGCTCTTTTACTTTAACAATAATATCTGCATCATTAAAAATATCTTCAGCTTTATCAATGATTTTAGCACCAACGCTTATATATTGTTCGTTTTCAAAGCCGGCTTCATATCCACCATTATTCTCAACTAAAACCTCATGACCCTCTGATATTAAAGTCTTAACACTGTCAGGAGTTAGTCCAATACGATGCTCTTGTGGTTTGATTTCTTTAGGTACGCCGATCTTCATAACACTCTCTCCCTTTTCAGTACTTTAAATTTTATTAAAGTTTTTAGTTTTTTTGATTTTTTTGATAGTTAGTAATACCAGTTCTTAACTTTTCAATAATCTCATCAATGTGTTTTTCTTCACAAATGAATTGAGGAGCTATAATTAAACAATCTCCTGTAGCTTTAAAGTTAACACCAGCTTCATAACATGCTTTAAAACATTCATAGCCAGCTTTACCAGGTTTAGTGTTTAGCTTCATGTCTATTCCACCCATCATTCCATATCCTCTAATATTATCCACAGACTCTAGATCTTGAAGAGAGAATAATCCTTTTTGGAAATAAGGAGCTAAATTTTTTGCTCTATTAAAAATATCATCTTTTTCAAAAATGTCTTGCACCGCAAGAGCAGCTGCTACTGCAACTGGAATTCCTGAATAAGTATAACCATGAAATAATTCAACTGCACCCGTTGGTGAAGCATCCATTACCGCATCATAAATATAATCACTACAAGCAACAACACCCATTGGCACAACACCATTAGTTGTAGCTTTAGCCATTGTCATAATGTCTGGAGTTACTCCAAATTCATCAGCGCCAAATTTAGAACCTGTTCTGCCCCATCCTGTAATTACTTCATCAAAAATTAAAAGTATTCCATGCTTGTCACAGATCTCTCTTAATTTTTGTAAATAACCTTTGGGTGGTACCAATGTTCCTGTTGATCCAGCAATCGGTTCAACAATACAAGCAGCAATATTTTCACCACCAAAGTTTTGACAAATAGTTTCTAAATCGTTTGCTAAATAGTCTCCAGTTTCTGGTTGACCACTCACAAACTTATGTTCTGGTAAATGTGTATGTCTAATGTGTTGGACACCTGGCATTAAAACACTTGCAAACGTTTTAATATTGTTCACCATTCCACCAACTGAAATACAGCCAATGTTCATTCCATGGTAACCACGCTCACGGCCAACAAATCTAAATCTTTCTGCGTGCCCTTTTGCTCTGTGATAAGCAACAGCAATCTTAATTGCAGTTTCTACAGCTGTAGATCCACAAATTGTAAAAAACATTTTGTTTAAATCACCAGGTGTGTGTTTTGAAATTTTTGTAGCAAGCTCAAATGAACCACCAAAACCTTGTTGAAATGGTTGTGCGTAATCTAAAGTTTCTAATTGCTTTGTAACAGCTTCTGTAATTTCTCTTCTTCCGTGACCTAGTGGATTACAAAATAAACCTGAGCTCGCATCTATTTGTGTTTTTCCATGATGAGTTTTTAAGTAAACCCCTTTAGCTTCTGTGATTAACCTTGGGTTTGCTTTGAAATCTTTATTAGATGTAAATGGCATCCAATGTTCATTTAATGAATTAGGTACTGAAGTTCTATTTTCTGAGCTCATAAATATTCTCTCTCTATATATGTGGTGTTATAAATTTATTTCTAACTATTAGACTAAATCAAAAGGTTTTCTAGATTTATTTTATTTTTTACTATTTTTTTTTCTTTGACTTTAAATTACACAACCTGAAGATGTATATTCGTTTTTTGTTTTACATCCAGTGTAATTTCAATTTAAATGCTAATAATTTAATTAAATTAACAACAGAGGGATAATAATGAAAAAAATAATTAGTTTTATTCTTGGAACGGTAGTTGCTCTTAACTTATCTATGTCAGTTGCAAATGCAGCTGCTAAAGAAGTTAGAGTTGCATTCTTTTTAGAATGGCCTACTCCAAACCAAGAAGACAAAGTTAAAAAGATGTTTGATAAAGCTCTAGGTGTTCCAGTTAAATGGACTAACTTTTCAAACGGTGGTGCAATGACTGATGCTATGTTAGCTGGAGATATTGATATTTCTTACTCACAAGGCTTAGTGCCATTTATCAATGCTGTTAAATCAAAAGCTCCACTAAAACTTGTAGATATTGCTATGGAATACGGAATGGGTGGAACAACTTGTGTTACATCTAATGCTTCTGGAATTACAAAAGCTAACGCTTCTGAATTAGAAGGTAAAAAAGTTGCTGTTCCTCTTGGAACAATGGCTGAGTATGTTTTTGATGAAAGTATGAAAGTTGTTGGTGCTGATAAAAGTAAAATGACAGTTATTCAAATGGATCCTGAAGAAGGTGCTGCTGCACTAGTTTCTGGTGATGTTGTAATGGCATGTTTATTTGGTGGAAATTCTATTAAAGCTGCAACTGCAGTTGGAAGTAGATTACTAACAGTTCAAGAAGCGCGTGATGCTGGTATCTTAGGTATTGACATTACATCTGTTACTGACAAATTTATGAAAGAGAACCCAGGTATGCTGAGAACTTTCATAGAAGTAACTCATGAAGCAAATGCTAGATATGCAGCAGGTAAAAGTGATTTAAATGTTATCGCTAAAGATGCTGAGATGAAGCTTGGTGATATGAAAGAAACTTTAAGCGGATTTAAATTTCTTACACCTGAAGAGACTGAAAAATCTATGACTTCTGGAAATCTAAGTGGATTTTTAAAAGGAATGGGTACTCCTAACGGAGCAGTTGATACAAGCTTTTTACCTCTTTAATTTAGAGAGTTAAATAAATTTAAATAGGCGCCAATTTAATAAATTGGTGCCTATTTTTTTAAAAAAATTCTAATATAGTATTGTCTTATGAGTGATTTAATTTCTCAGAATTTAAACATGATCTTTAAAACTCCTAAAGGAGAAACAGTTCATGCATTAAAAGATGTAAACTTTACACTTAAAAAAGGTGAACTTTTAACTGTTCTTGGTCCTTCAGGATGTGGAAAAACAACTCTACTAAATATTACCGCTGGTTTTCTAAGACCCACTTCGGGCGCTATTGCTCTTAATGGTAATGAAATAGATGGTCCTGGTGTTGAACGAGGAATGGTTTTTCAACAAGGTGCTTTATTTGAATGGCTAACTGTTGCAGAGAATGTTGATTTTGGTTTGAGAATGAAAAAAGAAGACCCAGTTAAAACTGCAAAAAAAGTTGAAGAGTGGTTAAATATAGTAGGTCTACAAGGTTTTGGTAACACGCCTACTTATCAATTATCTGGAGGTATGCAGCAAAGGGTTGCTCTTGCTAGATGCTTGATTAATGACCCTGATCTAATTTTAATGGATGAACCATTAGGTGCATTAGATGCATTAACAAGAGAGAAGATGCAGTCTTTAGTTTTAAAAATTTGGAAAGAAACAGGAAAAACAATTATTTTAATCACCCACTCAGTTGAAGAAGCTTTACTACTAGGTGAAAGATTGTATGTAATGGCACCAAGACCAGGTCGTATCCATAAAGAATATAATCTTCCTTTTGCATCAATGGGTATTGATGGTGATTTAAGAGAGATAAAAAAAACACCTAACTTTGTAAGCACTAGAGAAGAAATTCTAACTATGATTTGGAATATGGAAGAAGAAATTATGGGTAAAGATATTTAGTATGCTAACAGGTATTATAACATTCGTAGTAATTTTTGCAGTTATTGGATCTATTTTGTATGGAAGAAAATTAGCAAAAACTGAAAAATTAGATGCTGTATTTGGTAATCCTGAAAGAGCTAAAGGTGGAGTTCATTGGGTTATTGTTGGTAGTAGTTTTTTACTATTAACTTGGCTTTACTATTCTTGGGATATGGCGAAATCATTTTATCCCCAGTCTGCAAATGAACTTTGTCAGGTTGCAAAAGTAAACGACTCTTTACTTTCGTTAAAATATTTATTTCCAATTGAAGAACGTGAATTTAAGAGTACTTCAATAATCAAAGGTGAAAACAAAAATATACAAAAACTAGCTAATGAAATTAAAAATTCACCCAATATAAGAGAGCAAGACAAAACTACTCTTTTAAAATTTATTGCAAAAACTCAACAATCAATTCCATTGTTAACCAATATTGACCTTTTAGAAGAAGAAACAAAAAGTCAAATTCGAGATTTAACAAATAGAATTACTTGGTTAACAGAAGATTTTCAAAAAATAAGCTATCCACCAATTAAAAGTATTGAAGAAGAGAACGCAAGAATTGAAGCTTTAAAAAAACAAGGGAAATGGGGAGCCTCTGCAACCGCTGTAGAAAATACAGTTGAAATACCAACTATTCCTGAAACAAAAATGGGTTTAAAATTTGATGCAGCTGCAAAAGAATTAACTCTTATTAGTAATGACTTTTTCAAAATAAGAAATCATAACTATAAATATAAACAGTTAATGAAAGAGATTAAGGATGAGATTAAAGCTTATCGATCTAGTTTAGATAATACCCAAGAAGTAGCTTCTGCATTAGCAAAAGATGTTTTAAAAATTGCTCGAAGAATCGAATACGCAAGTATTTTCCCACCTAATACTCTTGATGATATGCAAAAATCAATAATAGAGTTTGATGAAGTTCAAAAGAAAGAACAAGGTGTTTTAAGACTAGTTGATATTTTTTTATTTCCTGCTGGTACAATTGTTTCAAGTGGACCAAATTGTTCTGAACAAGGATCTGGAAGATGGTTACCAAAACCGTCTGATACCTTTAATAAATTTGTGCTACTCCTTAAACCCAGTATTGGATTTAAAAACGTACCTCTAATTTGGTATGAAATGATGGATGTAAGTAAAATAGTTGGTTTTATATTACCTGATTGGATTGCAGATGCTATGCCTGGGGCATATCCAATTCATAATGCTGATGGAACTGTTACTCCAAACTTTAAGAGTAAAGTCTTAAGTGTTGTTACAGGTGAGTTTAAATTATTTAAGATACCAGTTCCGATGGGTCATATCTGGGATTCTTTTTTAAGAGTTCTCCTAGGTTTAGTACTTGGAATTATTTTTGGTGTACCACTAGGATTATTTATGGGTTTAAACAGATTTGCTAAAGGATTTTTTGATCCATTAATTGAACTATATAGACCGGTACCCCCATTAGCTTGGGCTCCTCTAGTTATTACTGTATTTGGAATTGATAATGTTGGGAAAGTTTTCTTATTATTTATGGTTTCATTTTCAATTATGATCATCTCTGCTAGAGCAGGAGCTGCTGGTACGCAGTTGTCTAAAATTCATGCTTCACACTCACTTGGTGCATCTAAATGGCAAATATTAAGACATGTAATATTTCCAAACTCATTACCAGAAATTTTAACAGGGGTTAGAGTTGCTGTTGGAATGTGTTGGGGAACTTTGGTTGCAGCTGAATTTTTAGCCGGTACTACAGGTATTGGATTTGTTGAAAACGTTGCTAAAAAATACTTCCAATATGAAGTTATTTGGATAACTATTTTTGTAATGGGTATGTTAGGTTTATTATTTGATGTTGCTTTAAGAAAAATAATTGACAAAACAATTCCATGGCATGGTAAAGGTTAATCAAACTTTTATTAAACTATGAAATCTTCGAAATTAAAAAGAATTATTAAAGATATCTTTATTAAGTATAAATTAAACAAAGATCATGCCACTATTTGTGCTGAAGCCTTAATCAATGCAGAATTAGTTGGTGCTCCATCACATGGTTTATCTAGACTTAAGATGTACTGTGATCGTATTTCTAAAAAAGTTATTAATCCAAAAGCTAAAATTAAAGTTAAAAAAATTTCTCAATCCATTGCCCATGTTGATGGTAACAATAGTATTGGCTTTGTTGCAGCAGATACCGCTATTAAAACTGCTATAAGCAATGCTAAGAAAACTGGAATTGGCTTAGTTGCAGTTAAGAATAGTGGTCATTATGGTTTATCTGGTTATTACGCAGAGCAAGCAGTTAAAAAAGGTTTAATGGTAATGGTATTCACTAATGCACCTCCAGCAGTTGCACCTCATGGAGCTTTAAAAAGTTTATTTGGAACAAACCCTATTTGTTTTGGAACACCTACTGGATCAAAGGTTCCTTTTATTTTAGATACTTCAATCTCAATGATTAATAGAGGAAAAATTAGAGTTGCAGCAAGAGAAGGAACTAAAATTCCTGAGGGAGTTGCCTTAGATAAATTTGGTAAACCAACAACGGATCCTAAAAAAGCATTAGAGGGTGTTCAATTACCAATTGCTGGTTTTAGGGGTTCTGGATTAGCTTGGATGGTTGATATTTTAAGTGGTGTATTAACAGGTGGTAATCATGCAGGTAGAGTTAAAGATCCATTTACTGATTTTAGTGGTCCACAAAATATTGGTCACCTATTTTTTGTTTTAAAGCCTAATTTATTTGTCGGAAATTCTTTCAATAAAAGAATAAAAGACAATATCAAAACTATAAAAAAACTACCTAAGATAAAAGGTGTTAAAGAAATTCTTTACCCAGGACAAAGTAAGTTTAATAGGTTTAAAAGTAATCTTAAAAAAGAAATTAATATTTCAAAAGCTGTTTTAAAAGACTTGGAATATTTACAAAGTATCTAACTATCGTACAGATCTTGAAAACTTTACGAGATCATTAACAAGAAGATCAGGTTCTTCAAGCGCTGCAAAATGTCCACCCCTCGGCATCTCTGTCCATTGAGTAATATTAAACATTCTATCTGCATAAGATTTTGGTGGCCACTCAGACATTTCTGCTGGAAAAATTGCTGCAGCTGTTGGAATTTCTATTTTTTTAAAATCTTTAGGAAAAAAACGTCCACCCTCTTCTCTTCTTCCGTAATAAATCCAAGTAGCTGTGTTAAAAGTTTTTGTAACTACATAAACCATAATATTAGCTAAGAGTGTATCTTTTGAATAAACACTTTCAATATTGTTGTCTTTTAAATCAGACCATGAGTACATTTTTTCAATAATCCATGCTGCAATTCCAACAGGACTGTCCATCATTCCATAACTTAAAGTTTGAGGTTTAGTTGCTTGTTGAGTTCTATATCCATCTTGCATTATTTGATCTTGATTAAATCTTTGTTGCCATTCTTTCTCTTGTTTTGTTTGTGGACCATCAGGGTGGCGCATTGTTAAACAATTAATGTGAATTGCCTTACATGATTTTGAATAATCATAACCAATCCAGTTTGCAATAGTTGCTCCCCAATCACCTCCTTGTGCTAAATAGTTTTTATAACCAAGGTTTTTTGTCATCAGTTTATTTAAAGTATTGGCTATTTTTCTTGGTCCCATGGGTCTTGAAGGTCTCCCAGAAAAACCAAAGCCAGGTAATGATGGGACCACTACATCAAAAGCATCTTCAATATTTCCACCAAATTTTTCAGGGTGTGCAAGTCTTTTTATAATATGTAAAAACTCAATTACTGATCCAGGCCATCCATGCATAAGAAGTAAAGGTGTTGGGTTGGACCCACTTCCCTTTTCATGAATAAAATGTATTTCGATATCATCTACAATAGTTGTGAAATTTGGAAATTGATTTATTTCTGCCTCATGTTTTCTCCAATCAAAATCTTTAATCCAATAATTTGAGATCTCTTTCATATAATCAAGATTACTTCCATATTTCCAGCCACCATCATCTGGCATTTCATGCCATGGATAATTTTTTACTTTAGTGTATATTTCTTGAAGTACTTTATCGGGAATATCTAATTTAAAAGGCTTAATCATTATCAATTTACAGTATATACTTTTTAAAAATTCAGACTAAATATACCTCATGCTTTCAAATAAAGAAATTGTTTGTCCTAATAACCTTCTGGATCATGCGCATAAGAAAAAAGGTGTTAATGCTGCAATCGTAAATGCAGGGTTGCCTTTACCAATGCTTTCAGTTCAAGATGCTGTTAATGAAAATTTAATAACACCTATCTTTATAGGGAATAAAAAAGAAATTCTTAAATGTGCTGAAGATTTAAAATGGGATATTTCAAAATTTGAAATCATTGATGAACCTATTGAAAATAATACTGCTGCTATTGCTGCAAAACTTGCTAGCCAAGATAAAGTAAAAATTATTGTTAAGGGTCATATTCATACAGATGTCTTAATGAAAGAAATTTTAAAAAGAGATTACAATTTACTTGGTAAAACTAGACTTAGTCACATATGGCATATGACAAATACTAAAGATGACAAGCCACTTATAATTACTGATGGTGCTTTAAATGTTTTACCCAACGTAAAAACAAAAATGCATATTTTAAGAAATGTAATTGATTTTTCAAACCGTATAGGAATTGAAAGGCCCAAAATTGCAGTTCTATCAGCAACAGAAGAAATTTTAGATAGCGTACCAAGCTCTATCGATGCAGATGAAATTACAAAACTAGCAAAAGAAGAAAATTTAAATGCTGATGTTTTTGGTCCCTTGGCATTTGATAATAGTATTTCAAAAAAATCTGCTGCTATAAAAGGTGTTAAAAATATTGTAGCTGGTGATGCAGATGTATTGCTAGTTCCAAGTGTTGAAACTGGAAATAGTTTGGTTAAAATGATGATTTATTTTATGGGAGCTTGTGCAGCTGGTGTGGTAGTGGGTGGTAAAGTTCCAATAGTAATTACTAGTAGATCTGATGAAGCACAAGCTAGATTAGCCTCTATTGCTGCAGCTGTTGTTGCTTTAGACTAATTCTTCATTGAAATAATTACATTAATGTTTTAAATAAAGCTTCAAAATTAGAGAGGGAAACAATGGCTATAACGTACTTAAAAAAATCACCAAAAACATCGTCAACAGACGATACTAAAACAACTGGAATTGTTCAGGATTTATTAAAAAATATCGAAACTACAAAAGAACAAGGTTGTATCGATCTTACAAAAAAATTTGATAAGTACGATGGAGAAATCATCGTTTCTAAAGAAAGAATTGAAGAAATTAAAAAAACATTAGATCAAAAAACAAAAGATGATGTTCAATTTTCATATGAAAGAGTTAGAAAATTTGCTGAAGCTCAATTAAAAAATTATGGTCAAGATTTTGAAGTAGAGCTTTCAGATGGACTTTTTGCTGGTCAAAAATTAATACCTGTTAATACTGCTGGATGTTATGTACCAGGAGGTCGTTATGCACACATTGCATCAGCTGTTATGAGTGTAACAACAGCAAAGGTTGCTGGTGTAAAAAACGTTATTGCCTGTAGTCCTCCAAAAGAAGGAGTGGGTGCACATCCAACAATTATTTATACCGCAGATCTTTGTGGTGCTGATGTAATTTTAAATTTAGGTGGTGTTCCTGCAATTGCAGCAATGACTAATGGCTTATTTAATAACCCTCCTGCAGACATTATCGTTGGTCCTGGAAATCAATTTGTTGCTGAAGCTAAAAGAATTTTATTTGGAAAAGTGGGTATTGATTTGTTTGCCGGTCCTACTGAGATTGGAATTATTGCTGACGCTAAAGCTGACCCTGAGATAGTTGCTGTAGATTTAGTGGGTCAAGCAGAGCATGGTTATAATTCACCTTGTTGGTTATACACAACAAGTAAAGAGCTTGCTGAAAAAGTAATGAAAAGAGTTCCAGAATTAATTGCTGAACTACCAGAAGTTCCAAGAACAAACGCTGATGCTGCTTGGAGAGATTATGGTGAAGTTATCCTTTGTGATACTGATGAAGAAATGGCAACTATTAGTGATGAGTATGCTCCAGAACACTTAGAAGTTCAGACAGAAAATTTAGAGTGGTTTCACAAAAGACTTACAAACTATGGTTCTTTATTTATTGGAGAAGAAACAACTGTTGCTTATGGAGATAAATGTTCAGGAACTAATCATATACTACCAACTAAAGGTGCGGGAAGATATACGGGTGGATTATTCGTTGGTAAGTTTGTTAAAACTTTAAGTTTTCAAAGAATGACAAAAGAATCTACTGAATTAGTTGGTGCAGCAGCTGCAAGAATTTCTAGATATGAAGGAATGGAAGCACATGCAAGAACAGGCGACGTTAGGCTTAAAAAGTACGGTTATTCTAGTTAAATTATATAATTTCCATTAGCACTGTTAAAGCCAAAATAGACATAAAAAGAATAATCAAATAATTTATTCTTTTCCACACTGTTGCACTTTTAAGATATTTAGAAAAATATTTTGAAAGATATCCTATTATAAAAAAAAATAGGAATGAAGAAATGGCTGCCCCAGCACCAAAGTAATACTTATCCACTTGACTAAGGCTTTTAGAGAAGTTTCCAAGGAAAAACACAGTGTCTGAATAAACATGTGGATTAAGAAAAGTAAAACCTAAAGTTTTAACTACAATGTTAGATAAATTATTAGTTTTACTATCCACATCAAATGAAGTTTCTGAAACTTTAGTTTTAATTTTTCCCCAAATAAAATGTAATAAAAATATTAAAAGTAAAATATTAAAAACTAACTCAATAGTTGGAGTAAAAAAATGATTTAGATACTGAAATAAAAAAATTCCTAAAAAAATTAATAAAAAGTCTGAAATTGAACAAATTAAACATACAATAAAAATATATTGTTTTTTTAAGCCTTGTTCTATGACAAATATATTTTGAGCACCTATTGCAAGAATTAAACTTAACCCAGTTAAAAAACCTAATATTAAATAATCCATTAAGTTTTATTAAACTCTTTTTTTACCCTGAACAACCCTATCAAGTATTAATGCAACAAATAAAATAGCTATACCCGCAAGTATACCTTGTCCAACATTAGCATATTGCAATGCCTCAAGAACATCTTGACCTAAACCTTTTGCACCGATTAGAGATGCTACAACTACCATGGCTAAACTTAACATTACTGTTTGGTTCACACCTGCTAAAATTGAAGGTGTAGCTAGTGGCAGATCTACTTTTCTCAGCAAATACCATTTAGTTGCACCGTATGCGATAGCAGCTTCTCGAATTGTTTCTGGCACTCCACGTAACCCTAAAACTGTAAGTCTTACAACAGGTGTACCACCAAAAATCATTGTAATAATTACTGCTGCAACCTTTCCAGTTCCAAAAAACGCTATTACTGGAATCATAAATACAAAAGCTGGCATTGTTTGCATGAAATCCATTATCGGTCTAATTAATGAATAAAATCTTTGTCGTCTTGCACAGAAAATTCCAAGCGGAATTCCAATTGCTATACTTAAAACTGCAGCAGTTCCTAATAAGGCAAGTGTAGTCATTGCTTTAACCCAGAAACCTAAAAAACCCATGTAACATAAAAATCCTGTAGAATAAATTGCAGCCCTGGGTCCTGCAGATAACCCAGTTAAAGTTACAATTGCAGTTATAATTACAATCCAAGGAGTTTTAACAAACAATAATTCTAAGAAATCTAATACGGACCTAATACCAATTGTTATAGCTGTAAAAATTAAATCTCCTTTAACAACGGCATAATCAAAAACAATTTCTATCCATTTAATTGAAAATAATCTTATTTCAGGATGTGTTGGGAACGTATCCATTATCTGAAGTAAGCCCGGAAAACTGTAATGGATAACTGTAAAAATCATTATAACAGAGGTAAAAACACCACTTAAAATATAATTTTTCATCTGCATCCCTGGATGAATAGATTTATCGGATAACCATTCAGAATATTTCTTTTCTAAAATTGAATTTGCCAAAACACCCTGAACAATTTTAATTCCTATCAATAAAATAAAACCAAAAATTGCTATCCAAATTGCTGAAGCTTCTATTCTCGTAATTTCATCTAAATAACCTTGCATAGCATCCTCTAAGGATTTTATGTTTCTTTCAAAGACATCAATTTTGTCTGGATTATTTTCTATCGCAGCTTCTAATTGTTTATTTCTAAAGGCTATAGTGCTTTTTACTTGTTCAACTTTAGCAATGGCCTCTGCCGTAATATTACCAAATAAACCTCTGATTATTTGTACTACTGAAAAAGTTTCAATAATTAAAAAAGCTAAAGTCCAATTCCAAATATTACGCATTCCAAACCAAATTGGTCCAAATATGAATGCAAATAAATTAAATGAAAATGAGTAAGTAGGCTTGCTACCAATTTTTTTAAACTCTTTAATATAATAGTCTGGATTACTTTTTACAAAGTCAGTAATTAATTCATCTCTTGATGGGTTTCTGTTTGCTTTATTATCCATCACTACCCTCTACAACAGCTTTTAATAATTCTGCCTGTGTTATTATACCAATATTTTTGTTTTCATTATTAATTACTAATATCGGCTCATCCTTAATAGAGGATTTTTCTATCAACTTATTTAGTAAATCATTTTCATGAACGCTTTCTAAATTTTTTGATATTAATCCAAATTCTTTTTCAAATTTCTCAACAGGCTGCATGATAGATTTTGCTTGAATAATTTTTAATCTAGATATTCCTTTTACAAAATCAGCAACATAATCATCTGCTGGTTTCATTACTATTTCTTCTGGTGTTCCTATTTGGATAACTTTTCCATCTCTCATGATAGCAATTCTATGACCCACTCTTACTGCTTCATCTAAATCATGAGTTATAAATACTGTAGTCTTTTTCATTTGTTTTGAAAGTTTGATAAATTCTGCTTGAAGCTGTCTTCTTATTAATGGGTCTAGTGCACTAAAAGGTTCATCCATTAATAAAACATCAGGATCCGCTGCTAAAGCTCTAGCTAATCCTACTCTTTGTTGCATTCCACCTGAAAGTTCATGGGCAAATTTATTTCCCCAACCTTGAAGTTCCACAATATCTAAAATCTTATTAGCAGCATCCAATCTATCATTTTTACTAATACCTCTTATTTCAAGCGGCATTGCTATATTGTCTAAAACTGATCGGTGAGGCATTAGAGCAAAGTTTTGAAAAACCATGCCTATCTTTTTATTCCTTAAATCTTGTAAACTTTTTGGATCAAACTTCATTACATCTTCATTATCGATCAAAATTTGTCCTGAAGTAGGTTCTAGTAATCTATTGATATGTCTCACTAAAGTGGATTTACCACTTCCTGAAAGACCCATTACACAGAATATTTCTCCTTTTTTAACGTCAAAAGAGACATCTGATACACCAATTACTGAATTATATTTTTCTAAAGCTTCTTGTTTTGAAATACGATTATTTTGAATGGCATTTAATGCTTCCACAGAAGTGTTGCCAAAAATCTTCCAAACATTTTTTATTTCTATAGCTGAGTCCATCAAGTCCGTTCGAAAATTTAATAATTTTTTAAAGAAATATACCCGGCAACAAATTTGGTTGCCGGGTAAAATTTAGTTTAACTTAAAGGCCTAACCAACCATCAACTTTAGACTTATTGTTTTTCATCCATGTTCTAGCAACATCAGCTGGATCTTTTTTCTCAACTGAAATTTGAAAAGCCATTAATGAAACATCGTCTGCTGACAATTGAAAGTTCTTAAAGAAATCAACAATCGCTGGTGACTTTGCTTCTAAAGAAGTTCCCCAACCGATTTGGATTTGCTTAAGAGCATCTTTTGATGCAACATAAGATTTTTTGTACCAATCAGCATCTTCTTTAGGCTGAACCATTTTGTATTTTGCTTCATCGAACTTAGGTTCAGTTAACATAACTACATCAGCCATTCCCCAAATTGCATGTGGCTTGTAACAATAAAATGCATAACCTTCACCTTTTTTAATAGAGTCAAGCACTCTTGCATTTTTTACAGCTTCAGCAGCTCTGATTGCTTCAATGCCTGCATCGTATAAACCGTAATCTCTAAGTTTTACTTGGTTTACATTTGCAGAAGCCCATCCATCAGCACCAATCCAAAACTCACCTTTACCATTTCCGTCACTGTCCATTGCTTTAACAACTTCTGGTCTAGCTAAGTCTTCAATTGCTGTAATATTCATTTTTTTAGCAAATTGTTGAGACACACAATATCCTTGGTTTCCTTCATAAGGTTTTGAACTTAACTTAAGAGTTCCTTTAGGAACTAGATCGTTAGTATAAGCCTGTTGATTAGGTAGCCAGATATCAGGGTGAACTTCTATCTCACCTTTGCTTCTATCAATTGCTGCGTAGATTGCAGTATTATTTCCTGGAACTAATTCTGCTTCTCCACCCATTTTGTCATTAACAACTGCTGCTAATAAATTTGCAATAGCTGTTGCACCTGTCCAACCTGGATCTCCAATTTTAACTTTCTCAGCAAATGTTGAAAAAGTAGCAAATAAAGAAATCAAACCAGCTACAAGTGTAGTTTTTATTATTTTCATTATATCCCTCTCGATTAATTTAAAAAAACTAGCATAACTTAAAACTTTTGAGCAAGTCAAAGAAAATTATCTACTTATAATCCCTAATATTATTTATCTTTTTATGAATGACTAATCCAAATAGTCTTGGTTTGAAGGTATTGGTCCAGAGCTTCTGTACCTTGATCTCTACTCAATGAACCAGACTGTCTGTATCCACCAAAAGGTGTTTTAATATCACCTTCAGAAAAAGTATTAACTGAAACAGTTCCACAAGGTAAACTTTTTGCCATATGAAAAGCTCTATCAATATCTTGAGTAAAAACACTTGCGTGCAATCCATACTTTGAATTACTTGCAATTTTCAAAGCTTCTTCGTCACTATTGATTGTAAGAACACCAAGTACTGGTCCAAAAATTTCTTCTTGAGCAATTGTCATGTTCTCTTTTAAATCATCAAATAGAGTTGGTTTTGCAAAAAAGCCTTTTTGATCTTTACTTGAAACTCCTCCAAATAATAATTTGGCACCTTCATCAATTCCTTTTTGAATATAACCATCAACTGTTGCTAAATGTTTTTTAGAAATCATTGACCCCATGTTTGAACTTGGATCTAATGGATCTCCAGCTTTAAGAGCTTTTACTTTTTTGGAAACTTTATCTAAAAATTCATCTTTAACTTTAGTGTGAATTATTTGCCTCATATTTGCAGAGCAGTTCTGTCCACCATTCCAAAAGGCAGAATTAATTGCATTATCAATTAAATTATCTGTAATCTTTGCATCTTCTAAAACGATGAACGGACTTTTACCACCCATCTCTAAACCAATTGTCTTTAAATTACTTTCACCAGAATATTTCATGAACAGTCCACCTACTTCTGTTGAGCCAGTAAATGAAACTGCATCAACATCATCATGTCTACCAAGTGCTTCACCAACATCACCAAAGCCAGGTAATACATTTAAAACTCCATCTGGAATACCTGCTTCTTTTGCAATTTGAGCAACTCTAATTGCTGTTAAAGGTGTATCTTCTGCTGGTTTAATTATAACAGAGCATCCTGCAGCTAATGCTGGTGCCATTTTCCAAACTGCCATCATTAAAGGGAAATTCCAAGGAACAACTCCAGCAACAACACCAATTGGTTCTTTAACAATTAAACTAGTTAGTGATGGTTCTGTTGGTCCAACTTTACCAAATACTTTATCTATTAATTCTCCATACCACTGAAAATGCATTGGCGCATCATTTGCAACCTCATTAATGCAGTCTCCAATTAATTTTCCTGTATCTACACATTCAAGAACAGAATTTTCTTCACCAGTTTTTCTTAATAATTCTGCAAATTTCAGTAAGACATCTTTTCTAAATTCTGGAGATGTTCTAGACCAAACACCACTATTAAAAGCCTTTCTTGAAACTTTAACTGCTAAATCAACATCTTTATGATTACATTTTGAAACTGAACAAAGAGTTTCACCCGTTGCAGGATTTATATTTTCAAATTTTTCACCATCAATGGCATCAACGTATTTACCATCAATAAAAGCTCTGCCTTCAAATTTTAGATTTTTAGAAATTTTTTTATAGTCGATTGTCATTTAAGATTTAAAGCTAATATCTTAAGTGTGCTAAAGCAAGATTTATTTCATCTCACCAAAGAAACCAAACTTTTCTCCAGACTTTGCAAATTTTCCAGTCCAGTCTCTCCAATTGCAAGTTGGTGCAATTCTATTTTTATACCACTTGTTAGATTTTTTAGCTTTTTGCATTATTTTAACTAACTTAGGGTGAGTGTATTTTCCAAGATTTCTTTCACACATTATCTCATAAGGATTGTATGGATCTTCTGAGGTTGGTGTTAGATAAACGCTATCTATAAGCTGAGGACATCCTTCAATATTATGGGTATATAAATTTTTATTTAACTTAGTTCCACTACTAAGCATATGATTATCACCACTATTTGAATGATTTGAATAATGAATTTTTCCCATACCTTTAATACATTTAATTCCCATTAATTGAGTATGCAAAATCTCATGAAGGTTAATATTTAAAAAATCTTTTTCATGTTTCATTACATCTCCAGATCTACCATTACTTTTAACAAATATTCCACCTATTCCAACACCAGCATCTCCACCATGATTTCCTCTATCAACATCGGTCCATAGGAAATATGTTTTCTTTTTATTGTTAAAACCACCAACTTGATTGAAATAATGACCCATTTGAGTGTTAACACTTTTATCTTGTAATTCTTTCCAGTTTTTACTGGTTCTAATAAATGTGATATCTAGTTTTCCATCTTTTCTGTAATCATATCTGTATTTTTTACCTAACCCACCTGAACCCTTATTTGCTTTTGTAGCTTCAAACATTGTATTGTTTACTTTTTCTAAAATACTTTCCATGCTACCATTTATATCTAGCTCTCTGTCTTCACCATCAGATGGTAATAAATATATAAAGTGAATTTGATGGTCATCTGTTACATCAGGCTGGTCTTCAAAAAACCTTCCAGGTTTTTCGTCTGCTGCAAAAGTTAAATTAGAAAAAAAGAAGGTTAAAAAGAATACTAATAATTTTTTCAAAGAAAATTACTGACCTTGAACTGTTAGAGTTACTGTAGGTGGTGCAGCTTGAAGTCCAGCATCAGTACAACTTGCATCATCAACTTCATTTACGGCAACTGAAGTGTCAAATGCTACAAAAACTGTAGGGCTTGATCCAGCAACAGGAGTGTAAGGTGATGTTAAAATTTGTCTTGATCTAAAATGTGTATCAGTTGTTCTTACAGTTGCTAATGTAGCCAATGAACTACCGTCAGCATTTGATCCCTCCATCATAGAATAATTTGCAGTATCCTGCGTAAAGTGCGGAACATATAATATTGCAGAGCCCGCTGTACCAGTATGACCAACTGCTGCACCTCCTGCAGAACCACCTAAAGACCCGTTTATACCTGCTTTAGTTTTACAATTTCCTGCAGTTCCTGTTATCGTCATTGCTCTTGACATGGTTGTTTGAATATACGTATAAGTTTTTCCTAATGTAGCTTTTCCAAAATCTGCAACTGTTGCTGCTGTTACTCCAGCTTCTACTGAAGCTATGTCGGCTGTTGCACCATTACCAGTTGTTATATCAATAGGATTTAAACAATTTGCTATTGTGCTGCCACTTTCGCATATTTCGACTTTAGTCATTGTTATTATATATTCTGTTGCTGGTCCTTTAACATTTTCTGCTGCATATAAACTATTTGTGAAAATTAAATAAAAAGAAAAAATGATTAGTTTAGAAAATAGATTTTTTATCATAATATTATTTTTTAGTCATGACGACTGCTCCCTGAATTTCCATTACTAGTTTATTTCTTCTTCTAACTTTTTCTTTTAATTTTTGTTCCATGTTACTTTTTTCAAACATGTCATTTGATAAACCGTCAGACATCACCATAGATTTTTCTTTTGGTGGATAAATATAATTAATACTTAAAGAAGTTTCATCATCCACACCATTTAGTGAGGATTTGTCTAAACTTGCAACAACTTCTACTGAGTTTGTTACATCTAGTTCTAGAGAATAAATATTACCTTTTTGATCAGCAGATCCTTTTTCAGTTTCCCATTTATAACCATTATAATTAATTCTAGCCCATGGTGCTCTTGGAATTTGAGATGTTAAGTTAAAATCCCAACCAGATAAAACTTGCTCTCTATCACCATTAACAACTTCAGAGTTTGAAATTTTTGTATAGCTATTTGCAGTTAAATCTAAAATTGAACCTTTAGCTTCAATACCAAGGCCTAATCTGTCTTGACCCTCTGTTAAATCTCTATCGTAGAAAGTATTTGCGCCAAACATAAAATTTTTATCTTCAGATAGTTTTCTATAACCTAAGCCTATGTTTCCAATAATTCTTCCGGAACTGTTTATTTCCTGGTTCATCAAACTAAATTGAGTAAAAAAATTAGAGTTATCTGTTGTTTCAATATCTCTTACCCCTAATATTGAGAAGTTAAGCTGATCCTCATCACCATCATTATAATCTAAAGATACTTCAGTAATTCCTTCACCTGGGATTAAATTTGATATTTTTTCAGATACTTTATTTAAAGCTTGAGAGGCTACATCTGCATTAGCTACAGTTGTGATTATTAAACAGAGTGATGTTAAAAATATTTTTATAAATTTCATTAAACAGATTATTATAAAAATAAAAAAAAATTGATAATAAAAAAAAACCCAATTTAGGTTTTATAGACCCAAAATAGGTTTTAAAGGTATTACAAATATTAGAAATTTAAAACTTTTTCTAAAGTGTTATTTTTTTTTAGATTTTTTAGAAATTTTGAAAGAGTTTTTAATTCAATTTCAGCAAAAGGTTTCATTATTTCTTCGGTTTTGTTTGTTGGTAAAAGACCCATTTTAGTTGAATGACTTATTAATTTTTTTTTTTTTAAAATTTCTATTTTTCTTCTAACAGTTTCTTTTGGTAAATTTAAAATATTTGCTACAGCATAAATTGTTAACTTACGTGCTATATAAAACTCCTCTATTTTTGATGTTCTTAAATTTTTCCATACAGCTTCCCAATCTGATCCTAACTTATCACTATGTTTTAAATAATGGGCCCCCATAACAGAAAGTATCATGAAAGAATCGTAATCAATTCCTAACATCTTTTTTAATTGTTGGAATTGGTCTGTTCGAAAATTTATTAAATGATATAAAATTTCACTGTATGCAGCTACTTTATTTGTCATTTAAAAGTTTAGCCAGGATTTGCAGTTAATGTTTTGATCTCTAAAATATTTTCATTAGGATCTTTAACAAAGAATGTTTCTTGCTCATATTTTGTTCCTTTAAATCTTAAATAAGGTTCGTCATAATATTTAGTATTTTTTTCTCTTAGTCTACTTTTAAGAGCATCAAAATTTTCTCTAGATAAATGTACACCGAAATGAGGAACAGAAACGTTACCCATATCAACATCATGTCTTTCGCTTTCAAGTTTATGCTCGCTTGCGTGAAGAGTTAATTCATTTCCCCAAAAATCTACATCTGCCCATTCTTGAGCTGAGTTATCTAATCTGCACCCTAATATTTCACTGTAAAAATGTTTTGCTTTCTCTAAATCGCCACAAGGTATTGCTAAATGAAAACAGTTGGTGTTTTTGTACATAGATTTTCCTCTTTAAATTACTTATTTAAAGCTTATATAAACCACTATAAATTTATAATCAACATTAGCAAATAATGAACGACTTTTTACAATCTATAATTGATAGAGATCCTGCGGCAAAATCTAAACTAAGTTTAATTTTAACTTACCCAGGCGTTAAAGCAGTTTTTTTTCACAGAATTGCAAATTTTTTTCAACTAGCCAAATTTTATTTGGTTGCAAGAATGATTTCTCAACTCTCTAGGTTTTTAACTGGAATAGAAATTCACCCAGGTGCTAAAATTGGAAAAAATTTATTTATTGACCATGGTATGGGTGTTGTAATTGGTGAAACTTCAGCAATTGGAAATAACGTAACCATTTATCATATGGCAACTTTAGGTGGGATTGCGCCAAGTATTAATTCAAATGACCAAAGACAAGTTAAAAGACACCCTACATTAGGTGATTGTGTTGTAGTTGGTTCTGGTGCACAAATATTAGGCCCTGTAATAATTGGCACTCATGCTAAAATTGGAGCTAACGCCGTTGTAACTAAAGATGTTCCTGAGAATGCAGTAATGGTTGGAATACCCGCTAAAAATGTTGGTACAGCAACTGAAGAATTTAAACCTTATGCGGTAGAAGAGGTAGATAAAGATACTTCAAACTAATGAAAAATATTCAAGACAATTTTATTTCTGGAATTGGTAACACTCCTTTAATCAAACTTAGAGCTGCATCAGAAATAACTGGTTGTAATATTTATGGTAAAGCTGAATTTATGAACCCTGGTGGCTCTGTAAAAGATAGAGCGGCACTTGCTTTAATTAAAGATGCAGAGACCAAAAAATTAATTTCTAAAGGTGGAACAATTGTTGAAGGTACTGCTGGTAATACTGGTATTGGCTTATGTCTACTTGGTAATTCACTTGGTTATAAAACAATCATAGTAATGAATGATAACCAAACACAAGAAAAAAAAGATCTTCTTAGAAATATTGGTGCTGATTTAAGACTAGTTCCAGCTAAACCTTATAAAGATGATGCAAACTTTGTAAAAGTTGCAGCAAAACTTGCTGATGAATTAAGACCATCAAATAATAACGGTGTTGTTTGGGCTAATCAGTTTGACAATGTTGCAAATGCTAAGGGTCATTATGAAGGAACAGGACAAGAAATTTGGGATCAAACTGAAGGTAAAGTTGATGGTTTTGTATGTTCATCTGGAACAGGTGGAACGATTTCAGGAGTAAGTAACGCTCTTAAAGAAAAAAATAAAGATATAAAAATATTTCTATCTGATCCAAAAGGATCTGCTCTTTACAATTATATAAAAAATGGAGAATTAAAATCTGAAGGTGGTTCAATTACTGAAGGAATTGGATCAAGTAGAGTAACAAAAAACTTTGAAAATGCTAAGATAGATGACGCCTACTCTATTGATGACCATGAAGCGCTTCCTATACTTTATGATTTAATTGAAAATGAAGGCTTAAGCCTTGGTACTAGCTGTGGAATTAATATTGCTGGTGCGATTAGAATGGGTAAAGAGTTGGGTCCTGGAAAAACTATTGTAACAATTCTTTGTGATAAAAGTGATAAATACGCTACCAAAATGTTTAACAAATCTTTTCTTGAGGAAAAAGGGTTGCCTTTTCCCAATTGGATTGATTAAATTTAGATAAAAATTATGACTGGTCAAAGACGTTGGTTAAAAATTTGGGCAAGAACAGTTGGGATGCCCATAGGTATTAATGACAAAGACAAACCTGAATTTTTACCTATAAAACAAAACGATGTTAAAAAAGCATTAGCTTTTAGAACATTTTGGATAGCACTTCATGTATTAACTTGCCTATTAATTATTGCTGGTAACGGCCGTGTAATGGGTTGGTGGTAATATCTAAATAATTATATATCTCTAACAATATTTCATTTAAGATAATTAGATGAATCTTACTGGCGGCTACATATTTCTAGTATTAGCAATAATACTTGGTATTTCATCCAATGGTTTCTTAAAAGCTACAGATGGCTTTACAAATATTTATCCTACTATTTTTTGCATTATTACAATTGTTGCATGTATCTTTTGTTTATCTAAAGCAATGACCATTATACCCGTTGGCTTTACTTACGCTACTTACGGGGGGCTCACTATTACAGCTGTAACAATCTTTGGTGTTGTAAAATACAATCAAACACCAAACCTTTATGCTGTTCTTGGAATATCTTTAATTATTATTGGTGTTATATTATTAAATACAATGGGAAAAACTAATTAATGAATATGACAACTTCCTACTTATTTCTAGCTTTAGCAGTAGTACTAGGTGTTGCTTCAAATAGTTTTGCAAAAAGCGCCGAAGGTTTTACTCTACTTGTTCCAAGTATTATTACGGCAATTACTATAGTTTTGTGCATGTATGCCTTATCAATGGTGATGAAAAATATTCCAATGGGAATTACTTACGCATCATTTGCGGGTCTTGCGATTATCTCAACTGTAGGTGTTGGCATAATCAAATATAATCAAGTTCCAAATCTTTATTCGATAGTTGGTTTATGTTTTATTATTGTGGGTGTACTAATGGTAAATCTTTTAGGTAATAATTAATAAAATTATTTAAATAAAATTAGTTAGAAGAGTTTCTAAAATTATCGAAACCCTACAGTTTTGCTAGGTTGCATTCAATAAATATATTTAACATAAAGTGAAATAAATATTTTGAATAGAGTATTCAAAAATGCTAATATATGAATATCAATAAAGGAGGATGATTATGAATTTATCACCACCTGACACATAACTGGTGTGATTAAATAATCAAAGACTAGATAAGACCATAGAAAATAAAAAATCTATTATTATAGATTTTAGCGTAAACCGCTGACTTATAGGGGAACTCTTTTGGAGTTTACCGAAAGGGTGACCCCCTTAAAAAAAAGCGGTCAAAAAATATCCGGCAACACATGATTGCCTTCATCATCTAAAGTAATATCAAATTCATTTACTACATTAGAAATATCTAGTGGTGAATATAAATGTGGAAACATATTTCCATCTGATGCTTGTTCCCAAACTAAATGATCTAGTTTTAAAGTATCTACCTTTAATAAAATTAAATCTTTTTGGTTTTGGTAAAATTTTTTAAGAGTTCCGGCAACTTGATCATCACCTGAAAAATGAATATAGCCATCTTCCAAATCTTTTTTAGAACCTGTTAATTGACCTTTGCTCTTAATTTCATGCCATTCAGATTTGGTACATATTTTATAAACAAATTTGAAATTCATTTAAAATTTATATTATTCAGTGGGGATATTAACAATAAGAAACTTCCCTCTTTCGAGGGAAGCTAATATTAACTATCTAATAGAGAGAGAAGATAATGTTAATTTTTGAATTTTGTAGGCTCCTTATAGACGGCACTTTAAGATATTAAAATGACTTATTGTCACTACAGCAATGCAGAGATTGAATAGCTTATTTTATTTGTTCATTTAGTGAACATTTTACCAGGATGAATTTGGTTGAGCTAGAAACTCTATTTCCTCAGGAGTAGATTTTCTAACTAACACTAAGTTTCGATGAGGATATCTATGAAATTTCTTTATTACTAAGGTGTGATCTTTCCAAGATTTTTTTATAGAGATTAAACCTGGATGATCTTTTAAGAATTTATCTAGTAGATAATAGGCCATATCATGATCTGTGATCTCTTCACTGTGAATTAGTGGTAATATCATAAACAATCTTTGATCTTGATCCATTTCATCTAAAAAGCCTGCATAAACAGAATCGTTAACTATCAACCTTGCTTTATGATCTTGGATAAAAGCTTTCGGATCATCTCTAAACATATTTCTTGAAAATTGATCAAATAAAATAACTAGAGCTAAAGAACCAAGGGGACTATCTTGCCAATCATCATACTCATTTGAACCTGCTAACTCATAATCTTTTAAAAAATTCTTTTTTATTAGCGCATCAAAATCTTTATGTCTTTGAAATCTTTTTTTTGGTGGGGTTTCTTTAAACCAAAAATCTAATATCTTTTTAGTTCTTGTATGCATTTATTTTGAAACTGGTTTTAAAAGCTTAAGCATTTTATTATGAATAGATTGATTAGCTGAAACTAAAATATTTCCAGCATTAACTGCGTCTCTATTATCCCATGTTGAAACAATACCTCCTGCAGCTTTTATAATTGGCATCAATGGGTGAATATCCCAAATTTTATTAGTAGCCTGAAAGACAACATCAATTTTCCCCTCACATAAATGGGAGTAACTTAATGCGTCTGCAGTTGGAAATTGCATTAATTTTAAAACTTTTGGAATTTTCATTTGTTGTTTAAGAGAGACCGCTCCATGAAATGCTCCTGATACTTTTATCGTACTAAATGGTATATTTTTTGAAACAGAGATTTTTCTTTTTTTACCCTTTTCAAAAACAAAAGAATTTTTATTATCAAAATTTAAATAATATTTATTTAGTATTGGAAAGTTTGCTAAACCAATAACGGGTATACCTTTAAAATTTAAAGATATCAAATTACTCCATGTTGGATTGCCTATTACAAATGATCTTGTTCCATCAATTGGGTCTATGACCCATGTGTAATCACTAGTTGATTTTTTGTGACCAAACTCTTCACCTATAACTTGATGACTTGGAAATTTTTTTTTTATCTTTAATCTAATAAATTTTTCAAATGCTTTGTCAGATGTTGTTACTGGGTCATAGCCTTTACCTTTAAGTTTGTTAGATATCATGAAAGTTTTATTAAGTTTTGAAAAATAAAATTTATTTAAGTATTTTGCTAAGGTATTTAGAAAGTTAGAATATAACTTGTAATCCTTTTTATTTAATAAATTCATTAAATTATATTTTCAATTTGTTTTTCAGCTTCTTTAATTGATTTCTCATAATCTAACGCCATTTGATCAGCACTTATTACTTCAACTTTTTCAATTCCAAAGAAATTTAATATAAATTTTAACCATGGAGTTAAAAAATCCTCTGAGCTATTTAATTTAGTTCCACCTGAAGTAATTACTAAATAAGCTTGTTTATTTTTAAGTAATCCCTCTCTTCTCCCATTAGGTTTAAACTTGAAAGTTTCACCAATTCTTGCTGCTAGATCACACCAAGCTTTAAGAGTTGCTGGAGGGCCATAGTTATAAATTGGCGCTGAAATTATAATGATATCACTTTCTTTTAATTCACTTACAAGTTTATCTGATAGTTCAAACATTTTTTTATGCTCTTCAGTTTGGTCTTTTTCTGCAATCTTCATTCCAGACTCAGTTAAACCACTAACAAAAAGCATATCGTCATCTAAATCTCTATAAATTACTTCATCGCCTGGTTTTTTGATTTTATTTAATAATTTTTTTGCTAATGCTCTTGAACTTGATCCTTCTTTTCTGGCACTTGAGTCAATTTGATAAATTTTCATAAGTATAGATTGTTATTAACCTATTAACCGAAGTTTTGCAAAAAGGGTAAATAGTTTAAAATATAGTAGCCAAGAACTTGTAATTGATTTGTTAAAATTAAAATTCCTGTAATTAAAAGTATTATACCACCACCTTTTGTGACTAAATTAATATTTTTTTTGAAGTTTTTTGAAAATAATAAAAACTTTTGCATCAAATAACCTGATAAAATAAAAGGTATCGCTAACCCAAGTGAGTAAAAACTTAAAAGTAAAATTGCTTTGTAAATAGTTTCTTCTGTAGAGGCTAAGGCAAGTATCGACCCTAAAATAGGCCCAATACATGGTGTCCATCCAAAGCCAAATGCCATTCCCACAATAAATATAAAGAAAATATTATTTGATTTTTTTGTATAAAATTTCTTTTCAATGTTAAGAAATTTAATATTTAAAACACCAATTAATTGAAGAGAAAATATGATTATTATAACTCCAGCAATAATTCTTAAAATTTGAGAATTTTGTAAAAGAATTTGCCCCAAAAAAGAAGCAGTTGCACCAAAGATAATAAATACAAAAGAAAACCCTAATGAAAAAACTATCAACGGTAATAAATCAATTTTCTTTTTTTCTAGAATTTCACTTAATGTACTGCCAGTAATAAAGGAAACATAACCAGGTATTAAAGGTAAAACACATGGAGACAAAAAGCTGATTAAACCAGCCCCAAAAGCTATAATTAATTCAATCATATTACCCTGTGTTTTTCATGGCTGCAGATATACCAGCAATAGAAGTCATTAATGCATCAGCAAGATGTTGTTTCTTATTTTTATTTAATTTTTTTAATGTAAGTTTTTTCATAACTATTGATTGAGTTATGTGTAACACCTCAGAATAGATATTTCTAATAATAACAGATGTTCTAAATACCTTTCTTTGTTTTCTTATTTGAAATGGCGTGATTACTTTATTTAATCTTTTTAATGTTTCAAATTGCGATCTTAACTTTTTTCCTACAATTTTAAGCTTTTTATCTGCTAGTTGGTTTTCATATACTTTTGATATTTCTGGATCAACTTTAGAAATTACCATATCTAAAATATCCATTGTTGAATTAAAAAAAGGCCAGTTTTTTTCCATATCTACTAATATTTTTTTAAATACCTTGGATGACGCATAATTTAACGCTTCTGTTGTGCCAAGCCATGCAGGTAAAAATAATCTAATTTGTGTCCATGCAAAAACCCAAGGGATAGCTCTTAAACTTTGTATGTTATCAACATTTTTTCTTTTTGAAGGTCTAGAACCAATTGAAAGTTTACCCAATGCTTTATGAGGGGTTACAGTTCTAAAATATCTTATAAAATCTGATTTTTCATTAATATTACTCCTATAAGATTTCATGGAAATTTCTGACATTTTTTCAATTAATTGTTTCCATTTTATTTTAGGTTCTGGTGGAGGGTTTAACGTTGCCTGAACCACTGCCCCTATATAGCTACATAAATTATATTTTGCTAATGGTTCATAACCATATTTTTGTTGGATAACCTCACCCTGATCTGTAATTCTAATTTTTCCATTAACTGAATTTGCTGGTTGTGATTTTAATGTTGCTTGAATTGGTCCTCCACCACGCCCTGCAGATCCACCTCGTCCATGAAAAAAAGTAATGTCAATTTTGTACTTCTTGGCCAATTTCAAAATTTCATCTTGTAATTTATATTGATGCCAACTAGCAGATAATTTACCAGCATCTTTACTCGAGTCTGAATAACCAATCATAATTTCTTGTTTATAATTGATCGATTTTCTATACCAAGGCAACGAAAATAAACTGTTCATTATTGATTTGGCATTTCTCAAATCATCCAAAGTTTCAAATAAAGGAACTACTCTTAATTTATTGACAATTTTGGCTTCTTTTTGCAAATAGGCAACAGATAATATATCTGATGCCGCTGAAGTCATTGAGATAACGTAGGCACCCAAACATTCTTTAGGTTGATCAACAAGTACATTAAATGTAGACCAAACTTCTTTATTTTCTTTGTTTTTAAGTAAAGAATTTTTTATTAAATTTTTTTTACTTTTAATTCTTGAAGATAGAAAAGCAAGTTTTTCACTTTCATTCCATAAAAAATAGTCTTTATTGTATTTCTTTTTTACAATTTCTGAGATTAATTTGGTATGTCTTGATGATTCTTGTCTAATATCTAATTTAGCTAAATTAATTCCAAAACATCTAGCCCTTCTAATTAAGTCCAGTAAATCACCTTCAGCAATATTTTCACTTTGGTTTTGGATTAGTGAGTCTCTTACAACTCTAAGAGGTGTTAAAATTTCACCAGTATTAGATAAAAGTTTTTTATGATCCAATGGTTCTTTATTAACCAGATGTTCTTTTATCAAAATATGTGTTGCTCGTAATTTGTCCCTCAATGGTCTTAAAAAAACCCTATAGGGTTCAAATGTTTTACCTGTTATATTTAATATTTGTGTAGAGCACTTTTTCATAGACAATGAACGTATTAAATTCGTTAATTGTTTTTCATATAGTTTTGCAGCTTCCCATCTAGATAAAAGTAAGGCTTCGCTAGTAACTTTAGCTGTAACATTTGGATTACCGTCTCTATCACCACCCATCCATGATCCAAATTCAATTGGATTAAAGTTTCTTGGGAGTGATTTTCCCATATTTTTAAGAAAGATGTTATTTAGTCTTCTATATACTTTGGGAATAGAGTCCCAAAGACTGTCTTCTATTACTGCCAATCCCCATCTTGCTTCTTCAGACGGTGTAGGTTTCGATCTTTTAAGCTCATCAGTGTTCCATATAATGGTTATTTCATTATATAAATCTTTATCTAAGGTTTTTAATTTTGATAGATTTTTTTTATATAAATCTCTTTGTTCTAAAATTTTTATAATTTTGTTATATTTTTGTATTAGTGTTCTTCTTTTAACTTCTGTTGGGTGTGCTGTTAAAACAATTCCAATATTTAGTTTTTTTGCAACATCATAAATTTTTTTATTGGTAATCTTTTTATCTTTAAAAAGTTTTTCAAATATTTCTTCAATAAAAATATTTTTATTACTGTTTTTTTTATTATTTTCATATTCATCAAGTTTTCTTGATGCATCTGTAGTTTCTGACAGATTTATAAAGTTCATGAAATGATTAAAAGCCCTTGCTAACTTAAAGGTATTTTCAGGGTTTAGATTTTTAATTTTATTTAAAATATTCTTAAAAGGATCTTTGACATGTTTGTTGGCTAAATTTGCTTTAGAAAGTAATCTCGTATCCTCTACTAGTTTAAAAAAACTTTGTCCTTCTTGTTTTTTTATTACTCTTCCTAAAACATCACCTAGATATCTAACATCTTCTCTTAATGATTTTGTTGGTATTCGTTCGTAATAAAGGTCTCTTTTGATCATCTTGTCTTAATTATTGTTCTAAAATAACTTTTGAATTTTGAGAGCCCAAACTGTCAATATTTAGCTTCATCTCATCACCTTCTTTAAGAAAAACAGGAGGATCCATTCCAAGTCCAACTCCAGGAGGAGTTCCTGTAGTCACTATATCACCAGGCATTAACGTTATAAAACTTGTAATATGAGCTACCAAGAAGTTAAAATTGAAAATCATCTGATTGGTGTTACCTGTTTGATGTCTGTGACCATTAACATCTAGCGTTAAATTTAAATTATTAACGTCTTGAATTTCATCTTTAGTTACTAAATAAGGCCCTAAAGGTCCAAATGTATCACCAGATTTACCCTTTACCCACTGACCTCCTTTTTCTTTTTGCCATTCACGTTCACTGATATCGTTACAAATACAATAACCAAAAATATAATCTTGTGCATCTTTTTCTAAAACTCTTTTTGCTTTTTTTCCTATGACAAAAGCAATTTCAACTTCATGATCTAATTTTTTTGAAGTCTTAGGAATAATCACATTATCGTTTGGTCCAACTATAGAATGAACTGACTTATTAAATAGAACTGGGTTGTCAGGTGTTTTTGCTCCTGTTTCTTTTGCATGCTCAACATAATTTAAGCCAATTGCAAAAAAATTTCCTGGTTTAGAAATACAAGACCCTATTCTTTCATTTTGATTTACCTCTTCCAGGTTCTCTAAATTTATATCTTTAATTTTATCTAAAGTTTCAAAATTAATAGTTTCTGAATTTAAATCTTTAATAATCGATGATAGATTTCTATATTTTCCATTTCTATCTAGTGCTACAGGAATTTCTTGACCTGCCTTTCCAATTCTTAAAAATTTCATTTTTTATTTATTTTTTCTATTGCTTTATATAAAGAGCTATGATCTGTATTTCCCTGACCATCTGCTACTAAATCTTTATACATTTCTTTAACTAAACTAGAAATAGGCAAATGAGTTTCAGCTGCTTTTCCAGCATTAATAATGTTAGTCATATCTTTTAGTTGTGTTGTAGTTTTTCCTTTTGGGGTAAAATCTTTGTTGATCATTCTTTTTCCATGAGTTTGCAATATTTTACTATCAGCCCAACCCCCTGATAAAGCTTCAATCATTTTATTTGGGTTAGTGCCTGATTTCTCACATAATGTAACAGCTTCTGCTACAGCTCCAATGGTAACACCAACAATTATTTGATTTGCTAGTTTTGAAATTTGACCAGATGTCACTGGGCCTACTAGTGTTGGGTTGCCTAATATTTTAAGAAGATCATAACATTGTTTAAATGTTTCTTCATCACCGCCTACCATAATAGCAAGAGAGGCTTCTTCTGCACCAATTGTTCCGCCAGATACAGGTGCATCTAAATAATTAATATTTTTTTCTTTTAAAATCTTAAAATATTTTTTTGTAATAACGGGGTTAACTGAGCTCATATCAATTACAGTCGCTCCCTCTTTAATATTAGATATAAACTCATCACTGCCCATTACCTTTTCTACTGCAGCATCATCTGTAAGCATCGTAATAATTACATCAGAATTTGTAACAACGTCTTTGATGGATGTGGATATTTCTGCTCCAAATTCTTTTAATCTATCTGCTTTATCTTGAGATCTATTATAAGCTCTTAAGTTAAAGCCTGATTTAAGAAGGTTTTTTGCCATTGGAAACCCCATAAGACCAATTCCAATAAAGCTAATATTCTGCATATGATTTATTATATCCTATAATATTTTTAAACTACACTTAATCACTTTGTAATTTTTATATTTTAAAGGATTTTGACTTAATCCCCTTAACATTTGTTTTAATTTTAAAAAAAGAGCCTGAAAGTTTATATTTCTTAATTTCATTTTTAGTCATACCCTTTAAGGCAGTTGATATATAAATTTCATTATTACTCAATCCACCAAACGTACAATTAGTAATATTTTTTGCTGGTAATTCAATTTTGTGAATTTTTTTACCTCTTGAATTATAAACAGAAATACATGCTCCACCATAATGACAAATCCAAACATTTTTTTTTGAATCAATTGTCATTCCATCGGGTGAGCCATCTATTTTTGAAAATTTTAAAAATTTTGTCTTTTTAATTATCTTGTGTTTTTTATTTATTCTAATTTTATAAATTGTTTTACTTCGACTATCAGTATGTAAGAAGTTTTCAGAGTTAATAAAAGCAGGACCATTTGTAATATAGTATTTTGTATCGACTTTATGAATATTAAGTTTTTTATCTAAGCAATATAAAGATCCATTTTTAATGTTTCTCTCAAGATTATCCATAGTACCAAACCACAATCTACCTTCAGGATCAATTTTTCCATCATTTATTCTATTTAGAGGTTTGTCTTCTTCAATTGGAATAGATCTAATAGTTTCTTTATTTTTTAGATTAACAATTCTAAGCTCTGATTGTAAACCAAGTATAAAGATATCTTTTTTAATGTGAGCCAGAAACCCAATTTCTTTATTAATCTTTATAATTCTTCTTTTATTAGTTTTAACATTTAAAGTAAAAATCTTTTTTTTCTTAATATCAACAAAGTAAATTGAATTATGTGATGGCACCCATAAGGTGCCTTCACCTAATATTGTTTTCGAATTCCATATAACTTTGGGCTTTGAAGTTATGATATTCAAATTATTCAGCTACAACTTTTGAGTTTTGTTCACCTAAATTATCAATTGATAATCTAATTGTGTCACCTGCTTTTAAAAATACCTGTGGTTTTTTTCCCATACCTACTCCTGGAGGTGTTCCAGTGGTAATAATATCACCCGCTTGTAACGTCATGTACTTACTTAAATATGAAACAATAAAGAACACATTAAAAATCATTTTATCTGTGTTTCCAGTTTGCATTCTTTGCCCATTAACATCTAAGCTTAAATTAAGACTGTTAATGTCGGAGATTTCATTCTTGGTAACTAAATAAGGTCCAATTGGTCCATAAGTATCATGTGATTTTCCTTTAACCCATTGTCCCATTTTTTTAAGTTGCCATTCTCTTTCACTCACATCGTTTACTAAACAATATCCAAGAATGTGATTTTCAGCCTCTTTTTCACTAATATTTTTAGTGTCTTTTCCGATAATTATTCCCAATTCTACTTCCCAATCAAGCTCTTTTGAATCTTTTGAAATTTCAATATCATCGTTAGGACCATTAATTGAGCTTGTCGCTTTCATGAATACAATAGGTTCTGATGGAGCATCCATACCAGATTCTGCTGCATGGTCAGAATAATTTAAACCAATTGCTACAAACTTTCCTGGCTTATTAATACAAGCTCCTATTCTCTCAGAATTTGAAATTTCAGTTAAACTTTCTAAATCTATACTTTCTAATTTTTTAATAGTTTCAAAATTTACAGTATCTGAATTTAAATCAGTAATATGAGAACTTAAATCTCTAAATTTTCCATTTTTATCTAATGCTGCTGGTTTTTCTTTTCCTTTAACACCTACTCTTAATAGTTTCATAATTTACCTTTTCTTAATTTATTAAATTGAAATTCCACCATCAACAGAAATTGTTGTTCCTGTAGTAAATGTTGCATCGTCTCCAGCTAAATAAACTGCTACAGCAGCTATTTCTTCTGCTGTTCCTAGTCTTCCCATTGGTTGTCTTGCTATAAAATCTTTCTTTGCTTGTACCGGGTCCGGGCTTTGATTAACTCTATCTTGCCAAGAAGGTGAAAATACTGTTCCTGGTGCAATAGAATTGCATCTAATATTTTGTTTTACAAAATCTGCAGCTATTGATTTAGTTAAGCCAATTACTGCTCCTTTTGTAGTTCCGTAAACAAATCTATTTGGAAAACCTTTAAGGCTAGAGGCGCATGACGAAACGTTAATTATACTTCCACCATTTTGTTTAACCATTAAAGGTAAAATTGCTTTACACATTTGATACATAGATTTGACATTTACATCAAAAGAAAAATCCCAATCTTTTTCTTCACATTCTAGAATAGTTCCATGATGAACAAAACCTACTGCGTTGAATAAAACATCAACTTTATCAACACTTTTCATAAATTCTGAAATAGCATTATTGTCTGTTGAATCTAAAGTTTGAACTTTAATTTTAGGATATTCTTTATTTAATTCAGCTAAAGTTTTATTATTTAAATCTGTTGCAGTTACATTTGCTCCTTCATTATGAAGTGCTATAGCCGTTGCTTTACCAATTCCCTGGCCTGCAGCTGTTACAATAATATTTTTACCTTCTAGTCGATTGCTCATGTTTTTCCTTTTTAATGTGAATGCCTGGGCATCCCTTTTGTGTTTGTTATATCTAAATATAAAGATTCAGTTTCTAGGCAAGCACCCGTTTCTAATTGACCTACCATTTTTCTGGAAATTTCCTGCCATGGTGTTTGGTTTGTTAATACTGGGATCTTGGTATTTTTTTTTCTATCTGAGATCTCAGTCTCTGATATTAACAAATCTATCCTTCTATTGTTAAGATCAATCTTAATTTTATCTCCTGTTTGAACTATCAATAAATCCCCACCAATAGCCGATTCTGGTGAAACATTCAAAATAGATGGACTTTCTGAAGTGCCACTTTGTCTGCCATCTCCTAATGTTGGAAGAGTGTTAATCCCTTTTTTCAATAATCTATCTGGTGGCTGCATATTTACAACTTCAGCGGAACCTGGATAACCTACGGGTCCACAGCCTCTAATCATCAAAATTGATTTTTCATCTATATTTAACTTTTCGTCGTTTATTCTTGAATGGTAATCCTCTGGTCCTTCAAATACTACGGCATTAGCTTCAAATACATTTTTATTTTTTGGATCTGATAAATATCTTTTTCTAAACTCATCACTAATAACTGATGTTTTCATAACAGCAGAACTAAAAAAATTACTTCTCATAACGATATAACCTGCATTTTCTACTAGTGGATTTTCAAATGATTTAATAACATCACTATCTACATCTATTTTAATCTTTAAATTTTCTTCTACAGTTTTCCCTGATACTGTAAGTACGTTTTTGTGTAATTTATTATTTTTTAATAATTCTTGCATAATTGCAGGAACCCCTCCTGCTCTATAAAATCTTTCCATCAAATGTTCGCCAGCTGGCTGACAATTTACAAGTAATGGGATATCGTGACCTATTGTTTGCCAATTTTCTATATCTAATTCTAAACCCATATGTCTTGCTATTGCTGTGAGATGTGGTGGACAATTACTTGAAGCTCCTATTGCACTTGCAACTAATATTGCATTTTCGAATGCTTCTTTAGTCATGATTTTTGAAGGTGTTAAATCTTCATGAACCATATCAACAATTCTTTTTCCTGTTTCAAATGAAATTTGTGATCTTTCCCTGTATGGAGCAGGTATAACCGCACAGCCTGTTAAAGACATTCCTAATGCTTCTGCAATAGAGTTCATAGATGAAGCTGTTCCCATTGTATTACAATGACCTATGCTTGGTGCTGATGCAGCAACCATGTCCATAAATTCATCATATGTAATTTCTCCTTTTGCGTGCAGTTTTCTCGCTTCCCAAACTACAGTTCCAGAACCTACTTTTTTTCCTTTATAACTTCCATCAAGCATCGGACCACCTGATAAAACTATTGCTGGTATATTTACAGTTGCCGCAGCCATTAATGCTGCTGGCGTAGTTTTATCACAACCAGTTGTTAAAATTACTCCATCTATAGGATAGCCAAATAAAACTTCTACTAAAGACAAGTAAGATAAGTTTCTATCCAAACCAGCTGTAGGCCTTTTACCTGTTTCTTGAATAGGATGAGTTGGGAATTCAATGGGTATTCCTCCCGCCTGTCTAATCCCATCCTTAATTCTACTACTTAATTCTTGAAAATGTCTATTACATGGTGATAGATCACTACCAGATTGAGCAATTCCGATTATAGGCTTTCCAGATTGCAATTCTTGTCTTGTCATTCCATAATTTAGATATCTTTCTAAATATAGAGCAGTAAGAGCTGGATCATTTGGATTATCAAACCACTGTTTGCTTCTTAATTCTTTTTTTTTCATTTTTGTGAATTTTATTATAACCAACCTTTATCGACTACATAATCTTGATTAGTACATCCAGATGAAGCATCAGAACCAAAAAATAGAACTGTTTTAGCTATATCTGAGGGCATTAACTTATGTTTTAAACACTGTTTTTTTAACATATCTGCCTCAGACTCAGGTGTTAACCATTTCTCAACTTGTCTCTCTGTCATCACCCAACCAGGAACTACTGAATTTACTCTTATATCAAACTCACCAAGGTCTCTTGCAAAAGATCTCGTTAAACCCACAACGCCAGATTTAGCAGCAGTATAAGCAGCCATTCCACCTTGTCCAATCATCCATGAAACAGACCCAATATTTATAATGGAGCCACTTTTATTTGCTATCATTGCTTTTTTAACTGACTGAACTGTAAAAAAATAATGTCTTAAATTAATATTCATTCTTTCGTTCCAAAATTCCTCAGTTACTTCATCGATAGAATGTCTCTCATCATTTGCTGCATTATTTACCAAAACATCGATTGCTCCATTATTATCAATAATTTTTGATATAGTATTTTGTAAATCTTTTATATTTAATAGGTCACACTTTATAAAAGTAGGAACAGAAAAATTTTTATTTTTACATTCTAAAACTAATTTATTTGATGCTTTCTCATTTATATCTATAAAATATACTTCTGAACCTTGTTCACAGAAATGCTCTACGATAGAGGCACCAATACCAGAACCGCCTCCAGTTACAAAAACTCTTTTATTTTTTAAATCTTCATAAATAGCTGTCATTTAAATCCTCTTTTTTGAATCTTTATCAAATAAAGAAATTTGAGATGTATCAATATTTAATTTTAATTCTTTATTTATTTCTATATCAAATGTAGATGCAAACTTACCAAGAACTTGTTGTCCAAGATAATCAAACGTTACTATTTGCTCATGACCTGTGTATTCTAAAAGCTCCGACTTTAAATCAATTTCAAAACAATCAGGATTAATTTTATCAAAGTAAATGTGTTCTGGTCTAATTCCTAAATAAGTAGTTAGTTCAGTGTTTTCAAATTTATTTTTAAAAGAGTAGTTCCCAACTGGTATTTTAATACTATCATTTGAACCATTGGGCATAAAAATAATATTATTATCATGTTTCTTTAATTTACCTTCAATCAAATTCATTGATGGAGATCCAATAAAATCTGCAACAAAGACACTTTCAGGTTTATTGTAAATATTTTTAGGTGTATCACATTGTTGAATTAATCCATGATCCATAATTGCAATATTTGTACCTAAGCTCATAGCTTCCGTTTGATCATGTGTAACATAAACTATTGTAGTTCCAAGTTTTTGATGTAGTTTTTTTATTTCTCTTCTCATTTCAACTCTTAATTTTGCATCAAGATTTGATAACGGTTCATCAAATAGAAAAATTTTGGGGTCTCTTACTAACGCTCTACCCATTGCAACCCGTTGACGTTGACCACCAGATAATTGAGATGGTTTTCTGTCTAACAGTTGTGTTATTTGTAATAAATTAGAAACATCATTTAATGCTTTTTCTATTTTTTCTTTTGGAGTTTTTCTTTGTTCCAGTCCAAAGGTAACGTTTTTTCTAACAGTCATTGCTGGATAAAGAGCATAAGACTGGAACACTAAAGCAATATCTCTATCACTTGGCTCCATATTATTTACATTATGATCGTCTATCAAAATATCCCCGCTATTGGATGTTTCTAGACCTGCAATTGTATTTAACAATGTAGATTTTCCACACCCAGATGGTCCTAAAAGTACAAGAAATTCACCGTGTTTAATATCTAGATTAATTCCTTTTAAAACTTCAGTTTTTCCAAAGTTTTTATTGATGTCATTAATTTTTAAAGTTGCCATATTATCCTTTCACTGATCCTGCTGTTAGTCCTTTAATAAAATAATTTCCAGCAAGAATATAAACTATTAATGTTGGAACACCTGTAATAATTGCTGCTGCCATATCTACGTTATATCTTTTGACAGCTGTACTTGTTAATACCAAATTATTAAGGGCTACTTGAATTGGTGCTGCTTCCCCAAATGAAAAAGTAGCTCCAAATAAAAAATCATTCCATACTTGTGTGAATTGCCAAATGACAGTTACAACTAGTATAGGAATAGAAATTGGTAGGATAATTTTAAAAAATATTTTAAAGAATCCTGCTCCATCAATTCTTGCAGCTCTTACCATTTCATCTGAAATAGATACATAATAATTTCTGCAGAATAATGTTGTAAAACAAACTCCATATACTACATGAACTAATATTAGCCCACTTATTGAATTTGACATTCCTAGGACACCTAGAGTTCTAGCCATTGGTAATAATATTGCTTGATAGGGTATAAAAGTTCCAAATAAAAATAATAGAAATATATATGAATCTCCTTTAAATCTCCATTTTGTTAAAGCGTAACCGTTAATAGCTCCAAGTAAAGTTGATATTATAACTGCTGGGACTACTAACTTAATAGAATTCCAAAAATAAGGTTTAAGAACAACATCACCTCCTGTAAATCCAGCTCCATCCCAGGCCTGTTTCCAAGCATCAAACTTAATAGATTCTGGTAAAGAAAATAAATTACCCTGTCTAATTTCTGGCATAGTTTTAAATGATGTTACAATCATTACATATAGTGGAGTTAAATAATAAAATACAAAAATTCCTAATATAAAATATAAAATCCATCTATAGATAATATTTTTTCTTTTAGAATTTGCTTCTAATCTATTAAGATTTAATTTTTCTTTATCTTGCATTTTCCCTCTTTAATTCTGAATACAAATACGGCACAACAATTGCAGATACTGTTAAAAACATCATTATCGCACTTGCAGATGCTAGTCCCACTTCACTTCTATGAAAAGCCATAGCAGTCATAAACACTGCGGGCATATCTGATGAAATTCCTGGCCCACCTGAGGTTAGTGCTATAATTAAATCATAACTCTTGATTGATAAATGAACCAAAATTACTATTGCACTCATAAAAACTGGTCTCATCATTGGAAGAATAATTTTACTATAAATTGAAAAAATTCCTGCACCATCTATTTTTGCAGCTTTAATAATTTCATCATCAACCGATCTCAGGCCTGCTAAAAAAATTGCCATAATAAATCCGGAAGATTGCCATACACCGGCTATTACTATCGTGTAGATTGACATTTCTGGTGTTACTAACCAATCAAATTTAAAGGTTTCAAAACCCATATCATTAACAAACTTTTCAATGCCTAGTGTTGGATTTAGAACCCATTTCCAAGCTGTTCCTGTCACTATGAACGATAAAGCCATAGGGTATAAATAAATTGTTCTTAAAAAACCTTCTGCTCTAATCTTTTGGTCCAGTAATATTGAAAGAAGAATTCCAATAGCAATACATAAGATTATAAATAACACTGTAAATATTAGTAAATTTTCAACTGCTACATGCCATCTTGGCATATTCCATAATCTAATATACTGATCTATCCCCCAAATTTCGTACCTTGGTAGCATCTTAGATTTTGTAAAAGAAATATAAATCGTCCAAAAAATAAAACCATACACAAACCAAGATAAAATTCCAAGTGATGGTACTAGAACTAATTTAGGTAAATTTTTTTTTAACCAAAACATATTTTTAATTAGATCTGCGCTATCATTTTTATGAAAGCGCAGATTTTAACGTACTTTTTTTTATTATAGCGAAGCCTTAACTGCTGCAGCTAGTTTTTTAGCAGCATCAGATGAAGACATATTTGAATTGAAATGCTCAGTAACTACATCTTGAATAGCACCTTTTTGTGCAAGTCTTAATGCCATACCGTGAGCAAAACTTGGTAGTAATCCACCCTTAGAACCAGCAGTTTTTAAGTCTGCGTTTGATTTTTTAGCACACATATCAAACTCATCCATAGAAACATCTAATCTTGCAGGTATCGAACCTTTATAGATGTTGAAAACTTTTTGGAAGTTTTTTCCCATCATTAAGCTAGCAAGTAGTTTTTGACCTTCAACTTTATCTTTACCTTTAACTTTGTAGAAAATAAATGAGTCTACATTGTAAAGATATCCATTGTTAGATGGAGTTGGCGCACAGATATAATCTTTTCCTGGTGCCATGTTGTTAGCAGCAAATTCACCTTTTGCCCAATCACCCATGATTTGAAAAGCAGCTTTGCCTTCCATTACCATACCAGTAGCAACGTTCCAGTCTCTACCTGGAGAACCAGCATCAGTGTAACCTTTAAGTTTTCTCATTTGATCAAACACTTTAGTCATAGTTGATCCACCTAACGTAGCAGCATCTAAATCTACAAAAGCTTTTCTGTAGAAATCATTACCACCGACACCAAGAGCTACAGCTTCAAATACTGTTGCATCTTGCCAAGGTTGACTACCATGAGCTAAAGGAATAATTCCATTTGCTTGTAGTTTATCCGCAGCAGCATTAAACTCTGCCCAAGTAGAAGGCATTTTAATACCATTAGAATCTAGAACTTTTTTATTAGCCCAGATCCAGTCAATTCTGTGAATGTTTACAGGTGCAGCACAATACGCTTTACCATCATCACATTTCATATGACTAGCAACTTGCTTACTTAAAAGATTGTCCCAACCCTCTTTTTTTGCAACAGCATCAATGTTGTAAGGTGCAACTACACCCTCTTCATCGTACTCTTGAATTGTAGGACCTTTAATTTGAGCTGCTGCTGGTGCATCGTTAGCAACTATTCTAGCTTTTAGTGTTTGCATTGCTGCATCTCCACCACCACCAGAAACAGGCATGTCTAACCAAACTCCATTTTGTGCAGCAAACTCATCTTGTAATACTTTTAAAGCTTTTGCTTCACCACCACCTGTCCACCAGTGCAATACCTCAGCCTTAGGTGCTGCAAATGAAACACTTGGAGTAAGAGCTAGAGCTATTAAAGCAACTATCAGTTTCTTCATTTTCATTTTATTTTCCTCTTTTTAGTTAATATAATTAATCGATTAATTAATTTAAAAAATTAACTTATTAAAAAAACAAAAAAACCTAAACAAAAAACTTTTTCTACAACCTAAGATTGATTTAATTATTTTTAAATTAAACTATGTTTTATTTGAATAAAAAATTTTATAAAAAAAATTTTTTCACTTTTTAATAGATATAAAATTTAATAGCTTGATTTTCTACCTAATCTTGCCGCACCCCTAACTCCACTGGCATCTCCATATTTGGGTTTTAAGAAAACACCTTCATATTCTTTGCCTATAACATATTTTTTAGTTAAGTTTTCTATCTCATCAAAAAAATCTATTTCATTTGTAACACCACCACCAAATATAAAAACATCTGGGTCAAGAATATTAACTATAGTAGCTAAAGACATTGCAAGATTAGTCTTAAATTCCTCTATCATTTTTTCTGCATCTAATTCATGTCTTCTATAGAGTTCAAATATTTCATTAGCTTTCAAATTTTTTTTATACTTTTTATTAAATCTTTTAGCCAACCCTAATCCTGATACAAAACTTTCAACCTCTGCATCTCTTAGATTTAATGTCTTAAGCTCCTCTTTTTGGGCAGCCATAAATGGTAGCTGATTGTGACCCCATTCCCCAGCAACACCATTAGGTCCTGAAACAATCTGTTTATCTATAACCAATCCACCTCCCGCACCAGATCCAAGAATAATTCCATATACAATTTTATAATGTTTGCCAGCACCATCTATTGCTTCAGATAATGCAAAACAATTTCCATCATTTTCACAAAAAACTTCTCTATTTAGAGCTTCACGAAGACTTTTTTGAAAAGGTTGTTTTTCAATCCAAACACAGTTAGGCGCATTTTTAACTAGTCCTGTTTGTGGAGAATGAACGCCTGGATGACATACACCAACTGGTAATGTTTTATTATGTTTTTTTTCTAGCTCAACTACAACATCTTTTATGGTTTGAACTATTGAAAGGTAATCTTTTGGACAGTCTCTTCTACTTCTGTCAACTTCTTCACCGTTATCTTTTAAAATGACACTTTCTATTTTTGTGGCACCAACGTCAAATCCAATTTGCATAACTTAATAAGTTGCTCTTCCACCACTTAAATCAAAAACTGCAGCAGTTGAAAAAGAATTCTCTTCTGCAGCTAACCAAGTAACTAATGACGCTAACTCATCAACTTTAGCAAATCTATTTCTTGGAATTTTAGAGAGCATATAATTTATATGTTCCTCAGTCATTTGATCGAAAATTCTAGTCTTAGCTGCTGCTGGCGTTACAGCATTAACGGCAATATTTTTATCAGCTAATTCTTTACCTAACGATTTTGTAAGTCCTATAACACCCGCTTTTGCGGTGCTATATGCACTAGCATTCGGATTACCCTCTTTTCCTGCAATAGATGCAATATTTACTATTCTTCCATAATTATTCTTAATCATGTGAGGTGCTATTGCTTTACAGCAATAAAAGACTGAATTTAAATCTAAGTTCATTACTTTTAACCATTCATCATTTGGATAATTCCAAACTTGTGTATTTTTACCGGCCATACCCGCATTATTTACAAAAATATCTACATTTTTTTCTTTAGTACTTAGTTCAATATTTTTTGTTATGTCACCGAAGTTAGTGACATCAACTATTTGATGGCTACATTTTTCAGATGAAAGCTCTTTTAATGCTTCATCAACAGCTTTTTGATCAATATCCCAAATTATAACTTCAGCACCAGATTCTAAAAATCTTTTTGTAATTGCAAAACCAAAACCTTGTGCGCCACCTGTTACTATTGCTCTTCTACCCTTTAAATTATAATTATTCATAAATAAAACTTTTAATTTAGGATTTATTTAATTCAACCTTATTTACTAGCCCTTAATACCCATATGAGTATATTTAACATTTAGATAATCTTTAATTGCGTTAGAGCCACCTTCTCTACCATAGCCAGTTTGTTTTATTCCACCAAATGGAGCTTCTGCAACTGCTACAACACCAGTATTCACACAAGCAATGCCTGCTTCCATTAATTCAGAGGCTCTATAAGCTTTATCCATTGAATTAGTACAAATATAACTACAAAGACCTAAATCATTATCATTTGCTCTTTCAATAACTTCATCAAAAGATTTAAATGACAGCATTGGAACTAATGGCCCAAATGGTTCTTGTTTCATGATCGTAAAGTCATCTTTAACATCATCAAAAACAGTTGGCTCATAATAAAAACCTTTATTAAATCCTGCAGGCCTCTTACCTCCCAATAAAACTTTAGCTCCTTCTTGTTTCGTTTTTTCAACTAGCTCTTCAACTTCATTTAGTCTTTTTTGCGTTGTTAACGGTCCTAGTTGTGTATCTGGATCCATACCATTACCAATCTTAAGTTTTTTAGTTTTTTCAATAAATAAACCAACGAACTCATCTTTTTTACTTTCCTGAATGTAAAATCTATTAGGTGAAATACAAACTTGACCATTATTTCTAAATTTAGCAGCAATAGCTATGTCCGTTGCTTTATTTAAATCAGCATCATCAAATACAATGAAAGGAGAATGACCACTTAACTCCATTGTTACTCTTTGTAATTTATCTGCAGCTTGTTTTAAAATTATTTTACCAACTCTAGTTGAGCCTGTAACTGAGATTTTTTTAATAATATCAGATGAAATTAATTGTGACGCAATTGCAGGTGGATCACCTGACAAAAGATTAACTACACCAGCGGGTATTCCGCATTCCCTACAAATATCGACTAATTCCATAACCACACCTGGTGTAATTGTGTCTGGCTTGATAATTACTGAACAGCCCGCAGCTAATGCTGTAGAAATTTTTCTAGCAGCTAATACAAGTGGAAAATTCCAAGGTGACAAAGCAGCCACTACTCCAATCGGTTGATAATAAACATGCACTCTCGTGTCTTCAAATCTACTTTCTACAATTTGTCCATAAATTCTTTTTGTCTCTTCAGCATTCCATTCAAAAATATCTGCAGCACCATTCGTTTCACCAACACCTTCTGCTAAAGGTTTTCCATTTTCTAAAGTCATCCATTTAGCAAGTACATCTTTTTTTTCTCTTACCATGTCAGCAATTTTTCTAAGCGTATAAGCTCTTTGCCATGGTGGAGTTTTTCTCCAAATAGCTAATCCCTTTTCTGCAGATTTTAATGCTCTATCCACATCAACAGGTGTTGCTTTTGAAGCGTGGCCTAAAACTTCTTCTGTTGCAGGATTGATAACTTTATAAGTTTCCTTGTTAGAAGAGGGCGACCAATTGCCATCGATAAATTGTCCAAATTTTTCGTACATAATTTGCTAAACCTTGAGTTGATTTTTAAAAAATAAATTTTTAAATTTTTAACAAATATGATTAGATCTTACAAATTAATAAAGGAGAAAGTTATGAAAAAATATATTGTAATGGGTAATTATACAGCAAAGGCCTTCCAAGGTTTTATGAAGGACCCTAAGCAAGATAGATCAACTGCGGTAAAAGCATTAACTGAAGCAGTAGGAGGGAAATTTGAATCTTTTTATATTACGAGAGGTCCTTATGATTTCGTTGCTGTCACTTCAGGAGATATGCCTTATGAAAATTTTGCTGGTATAAAATTAGCTGTGGAAGCAAGCGGAACAGTAGAGAATATGGTTATTCTTGAAGAGATGAATATGAATAAAGCTGCCGAGATTGCCGCTAAAGCTATGGCTGGCTACAAACCTGCTGGTTAATTATTTATGTTAACTTCCAGTGTAAAAAGCTTGAAGTTAGCTAGTTTCAAATAAAGTTGGAAACATTTTTCCAGATAAATCATCACCATTTTTATAACCATTATCTTCCATAATAACTCTTTCTTCTCTGGCCCAATCTCCTCTATAAATAATTCTAGAATTTTCTTTTGCCATTCTTAGTGTGTATCTATGAATATCTTTTTTGGGTGTGACAGTATTTAATCCTCCATGTAGTGTTCTAATATCAAAATAAATACAGTCACCAACTTCCAGATCCCATTGTAGAAATTCATAATTATCTTTATTTTCTAATATGTTAGGAGTTAATTCATATTTTTTTCCATTAACAATCCCTGGTTCACCATCAACTTCATGGCCGTCATTAAACCGCGTTCTTAGGAATAATTTATCCCATAAATGTGAACCTTTAACCCATGCTATACCATCCTCTTTTTTTATTGGTTCAAGTGGTAACCACAATACACACATAGATCCTTCAAAATCGAAATATGATATATCATGATGAAAAGGTGGTGATGACTTCGACCCAGCTTCCCTGAAAAACCAATTATCCATCACTAAGTTAATCTTTTGTGCTTCTAAAAGTTCTGCTGCAATTTTTGGAGTTGGTGAATTAAATATAAAATCTTTGAATTCTTCATGTAAATTCCAGGTCCAAAAATCCTCATAATATCCTGGTAATTTTTGATCTTTTGTATGATTTACAAATCTTGGACTAGGACTTTCTTTACCTTTTTTGATTCCTTTTTTTAACTTTTCAATCCATGCGTTATCAAATTTACCTTTGATTAAGACAGCTCCGTCTTTTTTAAATAGATCCAGTTCCGATTTGGTAATAATTTTGCTCATATATTATTATTATAATATAATATAATAAATATAAGATGAAATTACTAAGTGATACTTTTGGAAGAAAATTTCCCTACATAAGACTATCGATCACAGACGTCTGTAATTATAAGTGCTCCTACTGTTTGCCACAAGGTTATAAAAAAACGCCTGGAGACACGAGAAGTTTTATGTCTGCTCAAGAAATATCCAGATTAACAAAAGCATTGTCTGAATTAGGTGTTTGTAAAATTAGATTAACTGGTGGAGAACCAACAGTTAGAAAAGACTTTTTTGATATCTTAAAAGATATGAAGCAAAATTCCAATATACCCAAAGTAACAATGACAACTAATGGTTATCGTTTGGACAAAATTGCAGAACAATTATTTGAAGCTGGTTTAGATGGAATAAATATTAGTATTGACAGTTTAAATAGAGAAACTTTTAAAAAACTAACAGGACATGACAGGCTTAATGAAATTTTAGAAGGCATAAAGATTTTACAAAAACTAGATTTTAAAAATATAAAAATTAATGCCGTTTTACTCAAAGGTATTAATGATACCCATGAAGAGTTTAAAAAATTTGGAAATTTCATAAAAGATAACAATATTGATTTTAGATTTATAGAATTGATGCAAACTGGTGATAATTTAGAATATTTTAAAAAAAATCATGTTTCCTCTAAATTATTCAAAGATTATTTAGAGAAAAATAACTGGATACCGCAAACTTATGGGAAAGATGCGGGTCCTTCATTAAATTTTATACATCCAAATTTTAAGGGTAAATTTGGATTAATTGCTCCTTATACTAAAGATTTTTGCCAAACTTGTAATAGATTAAGAGTTACCTCTAGAGGTGATTTAAGATTATGTTTGTTTGGTAATACCGGAATTAGCATCAGGCATTTATTGCAAGATGATGCTCAAAAAGATGAACTTGTAGATCTTATCATAAAACAATTGCATCTTAAAAAAGAGTCACATTATTTAGAACTTGGAGATACTGGAATTACTCCAAATTTATCTAGTACTGGAGGATAAATGGCAAACTTAAAAGTGATAAACGAAGAAAAATTAAAAGACTGGGCTAAAGAAATTTTTAAAAAAAATTCTTTTAACATGATTGATGTTTCATCAAAAAAAGAAACATTTAGAAGAGCGTTAGCTTCTGGTAAAATTTATGTAGGAAAAGAAGTTTTTAATCTAATTAGAAATAAAGAAATGCCTAAAGGTGATCCGATCACTTTAGCTGAAGTTTCAGCAATTTTAGGTGTTAAAAAAACTAGTGAATTAATTCCATTATGTCACCCACTTCCAATAGATCATACTGCAACAAAAATTATCATGCATGAAGATGATAGCTCTTTAGAGGTTTTTTGTGTTGTGTCAGCTGTTGCAAAAACTGGTGTTGAAATGGAAGCTATTATGGGAGTTAATGCTGCATTAATTACAATCTATGATCTTAGTAAAATTGTAAACCCACATCTTAGAATTGATAATGTGAAATTATTAATTAAAGAAGGTGGAAAAAGTGGTCTATGGATCAATCCTGATGGACTACCAGAGTTTTTAAAAGATATTTTTTAAACATGAAAATTAAACTTGAGTTATTTGGAGCAAGTAGAGATTTTAGCAATAAAGATTACTTAGAATTTGATCTTAAAGAAAAAATTGAAATCAAAGATTTAAGAAGAGAAATCATCGATTACTTGGATATTAATTTTAAAGGTAATGAAGATTTTATAAAAATAGTTAAAAGCTCTGCTTTTTGCTCTGAAGATAATAATATTGTTAATGATAATTTTAAAATTACAAAAGATCAAAAAATTGGGATTATACCTCCAATAGGCGGTGGCTGATGTTACATGCAAAAATTATAGATATTGAAAAAAATAAAATAAAAACTTCTGAAGCAGAAGCATTTATCAAATCATCTACATACGGAGCTTCAATTATTTTTACAGGAAATGTAAGAAATATTAATGAAAATAAAGAAGTTATTGGTATAGCTTATGATAGTCATGACGAACTAGTACTAAAAAGTTTTGAAGAAATTTATAAAGAGACTACAGAAAAACTTAAAATTATAGATAAAGCAGTCTTTATAGAGCATATAAAGGGCTATGTGGGGCTTGGAGAAACTAGTATAATTATCGCAGTTGCCTGCAAACATAGAGATGAAGCTTACGTATTATCTAGGTATATAATTGAAGAAATCAAAAAAAGATCACCTATTTGGAAAAAAGAACATTATAAAAATGATGAAAGTGAATGGTTAAAAGGTAATCCTATTAAAAAATGAAAAAATATAAACATTCAGAAATTACACCAGAATTAATTTACAATAAAAGAAGAAAATTTATTAAATCAATTGGGCTTGGTGTTGGTTCAATATCTTTGAGCAGTATACCATTCTTAAACAATGCTTATTCACAAAATAAAACTAAGCTAACATCATATGAAGATATTACGACGTATAACAATTATTATGAATTTGGTACCAGTAAAAGTGATCCTTATAGAAATTCACAAGAATTTATTACTAAACCTTGGAGTGTAACTATTGAGGGGGAAGTAGAAAATCCAGTTACGATTTCAGCTGAAGAAATAATTTCTTTATTTCCTTCGGAAGAAAGAATCTACAAACTAAGGTGTGTTGAGGGTTGGTCAATGGTTATTCCTTGGATGGGATTTTCTCTAAGTAGGTTACTTAGTAAAGTATCTATTAAAAATACTGCAAAATTTGTTGAATTTGAAAGTGTTTATGACCCTGAACAAATGAATGGCCAAAGATACCCTGTTCTAAATTGGCCTTATAGAGAAGGATTAAGAATTGATGAAGCTATGCATCCTATAACAACAGTTGTTACTGGGCTTTATGGAAAAACATTGCCTAATCAAAATGGAGCTCCATTAAGAATTTTTGTTCCTTGGAAATATGGTTTTAAAAGTGCAAAAGCAATTGTTAAAATAAAATTAGTTGAAAATATGCCTACATCATCTTGGATGAGATCGTCCCCAAGAGAATATGGATTTTATTCAAATGTTAACCCAAATGTTTCTCATCCAAGATGGTCACAAGCAACAGAACGTGTCATAGGTGAAGGTATTTTAGCTCCTAGGATTGAGACTGAAATGTTTAATGGGTATGGTGATGAAGTTGCACATTTATATTCAGGTATGGATTTAAAGAAAAACTTTTAGATACATAAATTTGTTTTATAAAACATGCAGAAATATATAAAAATACCAATTTTCTTTTTTTGTTTACTGCCAATATTAATCATTGTTTATCAAATTATTTTTAATCAATTAGGTCCAGAACCTGTGAAAAAAATAACACATGTAACTGGTGAGTGGACACTTCGTTTTATCATAATAACTCTTGCAATGACTCCTTTACAAAAATTTACTGAATTAAATTTTTGGATTAGCTATAGGAGAATGTTTGGGTTGTTTGTTTTTTTTTATGCATCAGCACACATGATGACATATGTTGGCATAGATTATCGTTTTGATTGGTCTAGTATTGGAGATGATATTATAAAAAAAAAATTTATATTTGCTGGATTTTTAGCTTGGCTTTTATTAGTGCCACTTGCTCTTACTTCATCTAAACGAATGATAAGGTTGTTGAGAGATAAATGGAAAAAACTACACAAGCTTGTTTATATAATTTCTTTATTAGGAATTATTCACTACTTATGGTTAGTTAAAGTAGTTACAGTTGAACCCTTAATCTATCTTATTATTATAGTAATTTTACTTACACTAAGAGTTAAAATGAAATTTAATTAATTAATTGATTTTTTTTCAGGAACGCAAATCTCAGATCTTGTTAAAAATCTTCTGCCAGTTCCATTGTCTAAAGAAAACATTCCACCCATACCTTGAATGCAATCAATAATTAAATCTGTATTTTTCCATGCTTCATGTTGAGTTTCACTTATGTAAAAAGGAATACCACCAATTTTTCCAACTAAAACATCGTCATCACTTACTAAAAATTCTTTAACAGGGTAACACATTGGAGCACTTCCATCACAACATCCACCAGATTGATGAAAGAGTAATTCTTTACCATGATCTTTCTTTAGATCTTCAATTAGTTCTAAAGCTGAAGGGGTTGCTGAAACTTTCATAGTTATATGGCCTGCAGTTTAATACAGGCCATTATAATATATCTGTTAAAAGAAGCCTAATTTTTTCTCACTGTAAGACACGTGTAAGTTTTTCACCTGTCTATAATGATTAAGCATCATTTTATGTGTTTCTCTACCGATTCCAGATTGTTTGTATCCTCCAAAAGCAGCATGAGCTGGATAAGCATGGTAACAGTTAGTCCAAACTCTACCAGCCTGGATTCCTCTTCCCATTCTATAAGCAATATTCCCATTTCTAGTCCAAACACCTGCTCCTAAACCATAAAGAGTATCATTAGCTATTTCTAATGCATGAGCTTCATCTTTAAATTTAGTAACAGATACAACTGGTCCAAAAATTTCTTCTTGGAAAACTCTCATAGAGTTATTGCCTTCAAAAATAGTAGGTTGGATATAATTTCCTTTTTCCAAACCACTGTTTAAGTTAGCAACTTCACCACCACATAGAACTTTGGCACCTTCTTTCTTACCTAAATCTAAGTAAGATTTTATTTTTTCCATTTGTTCTAATGATACTTGAGCACCAATCATAGTTTCCATTTTTAGAGGATTGTCCTGCTTGACTGCTTTCGTTCTAGCAACTGCTCTTTCCATGAACTTATCATAGATAGATTCTTGGATTAACACTCTACTAGGACAAGTACAAACTTCACCCTGATTAAGAGTAAACATTGCAAAACCTTCAAGACATTTATCAAAGAAATCATCATCTTGATCCATAACATCTTCAAAGAAAACATTTGGAGATTTTCCACCTAATTCTAAAGTTATTGGAATTAAGTTTTGTGATGCATATTGCATGATCAAACGTCCAGTTGTAGTCTCACCTGTAAAAGCAATCTTTCTAATTCTTTTAGAAGAAGCTAATGGTTTACCTGCTTCAAGACCAAAACCACTTACAACATTAACAACTCCTGGAGGCAATAAGTCTCCAATAAGTTCCATTAATAGTAAGATTGATGCTGGTGTTTGTTCAGCTGGTTTTAAAACTACACAGTTACCTGCAGCAAGTGCTGGTGCAAGTTTCCATGTTGCCATTAATAATGGAAAGTTCCATGGTATAATCTGTCCAACTACACCAAGTGGTTCAGGTATATGATAAGAATATTCACTATTACTTATCTCTGAAACCGAACCTTCTTCTGCCCTGATTACTCCAGCAAAATATCTCCAATGATCAACAACTAATGGTAAGTCAGCTGCCATACACTCTCTAATTGGTTTTCCATTATCTAAACATTCAGCAGTAGCTAATAGTTCTAGATTTTTTTCAATAACATCAGCTATTTTAAGTAGCATGTTAGATCTTTCAGTTATTGATGTAACTCCCCAAGTAGGAAAAGCAGCATGTGCAGCATCTAATGCAGCCTCAACATCTTTTGCATCTGACCTTGGAACGGAACATATAACTTCATTATTGATTGGACTTACGTTGTCAAAATATTTACCTGATTTTGGTTCAACGAATTTTCCTCCTATAAAATTTCCATATTTTTCTTTAAATGGAAATTTGACATTTAAGTGAGACGTATCTAGTAACGGAGATCGTCCACCTTTTACTGTTTCTGTGCTCATTTTTATCCTCTCTCTTTTATTATTATTCTTAAGCTTATTTTTTTTGATTGGTTTGTGTAACTTCTTTTTAGTCACACTCTTTTTAACTTTTTTAATAATTTTAGATTTTTTTTTAACTTTAGGTTTTGACTTTTTGGCTGTTTTCTTTTTTTTACCAGCCATCTTTTTTTTAATAGCCATAAAATATTTAAACAAAAAAAGATGATAATATCTATATTTTAAACATTAATTTTTCTACTTAAGATTGAATGCAGCCTACATCTTGTGCTTAATTGAAATGTGTCTAATATTTTAATTATGAGAGAAGATAAAAAACAAGAATTACAGTCTGCTACATTTGAAAGATTGCTCAAACATCTAGATAAACGAAAAGATGTTCAAAATATAGATATTATGAACCTTGCTGGCTTTTGCAGAAACTGTTTATCAAAATGGTATCGAGAAGAAGCAGAGAAAAAAGGTATTGAAATTTCAGACCTAGATGCACGTGAGCATGTTTATGGTATGCCTTATTCTGAGTGGAAAGAAAAATATCAAAAATAATTATTTTTCCTTAAGTCTTGGAAATAGTTCTACAAAATTACAAGGTTTATGATTTATATCTAACTGATGTTTTAAAATTCCATCCCAGGCATCCGTTACTCCCCCTGAAGAACCTGGCAAAGCAAATACATATTTGCCATTAGCTAGTACTGCACAAGCCCTAGATTGAATGGTCGATGTACCAACTGTTTTTAAACTTATTGTTCTAAACACCTCTCCAAAACCTGGTATATGTTTGTCAGCTATCTCGTTTACTGCCTCTGGTGTAATATCTCGACCTGTAAGCCCAGTGCCCCCTGTTGTAATTACAACATCTATTTCAGATTGATTAATCCAATCTTTAAGGATTTTAATAATGTCATCTTTGTTATCTTTACAAATTTTTCTATCTATTAATTTATGTTTAGCCTCCTCTATTTTTTTTACTAAGATCGCACCAGACTTATCGTTCTCAAAAGTTCTGGTGTCCGTAACAGTTAAAAGTGCTATATTTACAATCATAAATTTAAAATAATTTTCATGATTATATTATCATTTTTATTTCTTCTAACAGCAACTTTATATTCAAGTGTTGGCTTTGGTGGTGGCTCTACCTATCTAGCCCTTCTATTAATTTGGGATATTCCTTACTTGATCTTTCCTGTAATTGCTCTCTTTTGTAATATTATTGTCGTATCAGGAAATTGTATAAATTATATTAAAGCTGGAAATATCAATTTTAAGATCCTTACCCCATATTTGATATCATCTGTGCCACTTGCATTCATAGGAGGATCTTTATCAGTAGATAAAGAAATTTTTGAAATTTTACTTTTTTTAGTCTTAGCACTAGCAGGAGTTCTACTTCTCATGAAATTTCAATCTTTTGATCAAAAAATTGAAGTTTATAAAAAGATACCAAAAATATTATCAATATTAATTGGTGCATCTATTGGATTTGTGTCTGGTGTAGTTGGAATTGGTGGTGGAATTTTCTTAAGCCCTATATTGTTATTAATTAGAGTAGATAAAGCAAAAAACATTGCAACAGCAGCATCATTATTCATACTGATTAATTCTTTATCAGGACTTGCTGGCCAATTTACAAAGGCATCAACAATAAATGGAATTTATGATTATTGGCCATTATTTTTTTTTGTTTTAATAGGCGGCCAGCTTGGAAACTATTTAAATCTTAAAATTTTTCCTGCAAGAATATTAGCTCTAGTGACATCAGGACTTGTCATATTTGTCGCTATTCGAATGGGACTGAAGTTGTTTGCATAACAGAAGTATTAAATTATTATAGAAAGATTATGAAAACATTTAGAGCATTTGGACCCACTATAGGAAAAACAAAGTTATCCAAAAAAATTATTACTATATTAAATAATCACATTGATAAGTCTCAATTATCTAAAAAAAATGATTATAGCTCTAAACTTGCAAGTCAAATTAGGAATGAAATTAAGATACCCAAAACTTTAATTAATAAGAGTTTGTCTAAAGAATTACTAAAAAATATTAAAGTTTACCTTGATAAGTCAGGCGTTAAAAAAATTAAAGAAATTAAGATAATAAATCTATGGGTGGTTAGGCAATTAAAAAATGAATATAATCCAATTCATTATCATGAAGGACAACTGTCAGGTGTTGGATATCTTAAAATCCCAAAAGATATGAATCAAAATAAATTAGTTAAGAATAAAAAGATTAAAACTAATGGAACTATTGATTTTATTAATGGTCAAAAAAACTTTTTAAGTAAAAGTATCTATAATTTAAACCCTAAATTAGGAGACCTATTGATTTTTCCAAATTATTTAATGCACACAGCTTATCCATTTAACGTTGATGGTGAGAGAAGATCCTTCTCATTTAATGCTAAAATATTATTCAAGAAGTGATTTACTAATCAGTCTAATAGATATATAAATATTTTACCGATTTGATCCATATTGCAGGTGCTAACTGCTAAAAAGGAAATCATTATATAATTGGTAAAGGTAGTTGAACTGTATTGTGCACCTTGCATAGAGCTAAAGCACTAAAAAAGTAAGGAATAAAAATGGATATTAATTTTTTTAAAACAACACGAATTTTAGATGGTGGTATGGGACAAGAATTGTTAGCTCGTGGTATGAAGCCAAACGGCACATTGTGGAGTGCAAATGCTGTTTTAAAAGAAGAATACCATCAACTCTTACTAGACACACATTTAGACTTTATTAAAGCGGGTGCTGAAGTTATTGTTACAGCAACCTTTACTACTAGACGAATAAGATTACGTGATAATAAAATTGAAGATAAGTTTGAATACTTAAACAAAAAAGCTGGTGAAATAGCTCAGAAAGCTAAAGAACAACATCCTAACGTGTTAATTGCAGGCGGTCTTCCACCTCAATATTTAACATACGAAGAAGATACAAGACCAGATGATGAAATTAAGCAAAATTTTTATGATCAAGCAAAATTATTAGATCCTTATATTGATTTTTTTTACTTAGATGTTTTGTCTAGTGTAAAAGAGTTTAAATTAGCAATTGAAGCAATTGAAGAATTTAATAAGCCATACTTAATAGGTGCTCACATTTCTGAAGGAATAAATCTTCCAAGTGGTGAAAAAATATCAGATATTATTAACAATATTAAACATAATAATTTACTAGGATTAATTTTATCCTGTGTTTCACCTGAAAACTTTTATGAAAATTTAGAAGAAGTAAAAAATTTAGGTGTTCCGTTTGGATTTAAGCTTAATGCTTTTGTGACAACTAATCCTAAAGATGGTTATACTAATAGTTATAATGTCAGTAAAACTGGTAACCCAAATGAATTTTTGGGTCAAAGAAAAGATTTAACACCCGAATTGATGGCAAATTTTGTTAAAAAATTTAAAAATGCTGGTGCTACTATTTTAGGTGGATGTTGCGAAACAAGACCATCTCATATTAAAGAAATGGTTCAGTTTAAGTAGTTTTTTTTTGATCTGCTTTTTTAACAAAGTAAATTCCAACAACAACTGCTAATAAAGATAATAAAATTTTAGGTGTTATTATTTCTTTTAAAAAAATATAACTCAATATAGTACCGAATATTGGAATTAAGTAAGAGACTTGTGATTGAAATATAAGACCATTATCTTTTAGAATTTTAAATCTTAGCAACCAAGCAACACCTGTTGAAACCATTCCTAAATAAACTACTGATATTGTAGATTCAATGCTTGGAATTGAATTCCATGGTTTTTCAATAAAATAAACAAATGGTATTAAAATTAGGATAGCCCAAATTAATATAGAGCCTGTTACATTTTCATTTTTTTTCTTACTAATTTTAAGAGTTAAAACTCCTCCAATAACATAACAAGTTGACCCAAGCAATATTAATAACGCAGAAATAAAATTACTATCATTTATTAATAAATTATCTGAAAACAAATAAATAATACCTGAAAAACCAATTAGTATTCCAAAAGTTTTAACTAAATTGAACTTTTCATTTTTTGTATAAAAGTGACCCAATATTGTTGAACTCAAGGGTGTTGTTGACATTAAGATTGCTGCCAAATTACTTTGTACAGATTTTACACCGTAAGCTATTAAGAAAAAAGGTAATACCAAATTGACAAATCCTATTATAGCAAACCAATACCAATCTTTGGAAAATGCTTCAATCTTAATTTTTTTATAAAAGCATAATAATAATACTGGAATTGATCCAAAAAAAACTCTCAAGAATGCAATTGTAATTGGTCCAAAAGATTCTGTTGCAATTTTGATATTAAAAAAAGCTGATGCCCATATTAAAGCTAAAACTACTAATAATGTATAATCAATTAATCTAGGTTGTCTCATTCAATTATATCTTCAACTTTTCCATTCGTAATCTTTTGAATATCGTTATAGTTTGTTTTAAATACACAGTTTGGATGTCCAGCTGCAGCAAACAATTCATTAAACCTTTCTAAAGAATTGTCTATTATAATTTCAATTCTCTCTAAATGCCCAACAGGTGAGACACCCCCTATTGTATAGCCCGTTTGTGTCTTAACTTCTTCTGGTGATGCCATTGAAATATCTTTTTTATCTTTAACTTTTTTTAGTTTATTTAATGAACACCTCTTATCGCCTGCTACTAAGCATAATATAAAAGTATTTTCCGCTTTAAATAATAAGCTTTTGACAATTGCACCTACATCACAAGCTAAAGCTGTTGCTGCATCCTGTGCTGTTCTTGCTGAATTTTCTAAAACTATTACCTCTAAGGATTGGTCAAAGTTTTTAAGAAATTTTTCAGCTCTTTTAACAGGTTCTTTATCTAATAAGCTCATATTTCAACTAATAATTGATTGATAATTTAACAAATAATGTTGTAATTCATATGTAAAAAACGCATAGGTGATATTTATTATTCAAGCAATATTATTAAAGAAACATTTGTTATTAATTGACCACAAAATTTAAAAAAGGAGAAACTATGACTGCTGCCAATGTTCTAAAATTCATGAAGGAAAAAGAAGTTGAATTTGTTGATTTAAGATTTACTGACCCTCGAGGAAAACTTCAACATTTAACAATGGATCACACTATCGTTGATGAAGAAATGTTAAATGAAGGTGTATTTTTTGATGGTTCATCTATTGCTGGTTGGAAGGCAATTAACGAGTCTGACATGATTTTAATACCTGATACTTCTAGAATGATTATGGACCCTTTTACATCTCATAATACTCTAATCCTTTTTTGTGATATTTTAGATGCTGTTAAAAGATCTCCTTATGAGAGAGACCCAAGAGGAACAGCTAAAAAGGCAGAAGCATATTTAAAAAAATCTGGCATTGGTGATAAAGCTTTTTTTGGTCCTGAACCTGAATTTTTTGTTTTTGATGATGTTAGAATTAATAATGATCCAAACAACACTGGTTTTAAAATAGATAGTAAAGAAGGTCCTTATAATTCTGGAACAGAGTATGCAAATGGAAATATGGGTCATAGACCTCCAGTAAAAGGTGGTTACTTTCCAGTCCCTCCAGTTGATAGTGAACAAGATATGAGAGGTGAATACTTAAAAAGTTTAAAAGAGGTAGGTATTAAAGTTGAAAAACATCACCATGAAGTAGCACCAAGTCAACATGAACTTGGTATGTACTTTGGAACACTTGTTGATCAAGCTGATAATGTTCAATTATATAAATATGTAGTTCAAATGGTTACACATTCATTTGGAAAAACAGCAACTTTTATGCCAAAGCCGATTGCAGGAGATAACGGTTCAGGTATGCACATTCATCAATCAATTTGGAAAGACGACAAACCAGTTTTTTCTGGTGATGCTTATGCAGGGTTATCTGAAACAGCACTTCACTATATTGGTGGAATTTTAAAACATGCAAAAGCAATTAATGCTTTTTCAAATGCTACAACAAATAGTTATAAAAGATTAATTCCAGGTTTTGAAGCCCCTGTTCTGCTTGCTTACTCTGCAAGAAATAGATCTGCTTCATGTCGTATACCAATTTCATTAAGTAAAAATGGTGCAAGATGTGAAATAAGATTTCCTGATGCTTCAGGAAATCCATATTTAACTTTTGCTGCTATGCTTATGGCTGGTTTAGACGGAATTAAAAATAAAATACATCCAGGCGAATCTTTTGATAAAGATCTTTATGAATTACCTCCCGAAGAAGTTAAAAACATTCCAACTGTTTGTGGATCATTAAGAGAAGCAATGGAAAGTTTAGATAAAGATAGAGAATTTTTAACTGAAGGTGGTGTATTTACTGATGATCAAATTGATGCTTACATTGCATTAAAATTTGAAGAGATACATAGATTTGAACACGCACCTCATCCTGTAGAGTTTGAGATGTATTACAGCAGCTAAAACTAATTACTGTCTAGTTGTTGCGATTGTATCTTTGTTAATTCCTTTTTTAACAACGTAATCCTGAGTGCCATTAGCACCAGTGTTTACTTCTTTTCTAAGAGTCTTGAAAAAAGTTCTTTCTTTCAGTGACTTTTCTAGAGATTTAACAAGATTTTTAAATTCAAATTTATTCATAACTATTTAATACCATAGATATGTGATATTTGCAATACTGATATGCGTTTAGGTAATGTTATACTTTAAATGACTCGCCACAACCACAACGTTCAGATTCATTGGGGTTATTGAATACGAATGATGATGAAAATTCTTCTTTTTTATAGTCCATTTCAGTGCCTAATAAGTACATAACAGCTGCAGCATCAACAAAAACCTTAACACCCTTATCTTCAATTATTTCATCTGAAAGATTTATTTCTTTTGCATATTCCATTACATAAGACATGCCAGCACAACCACCAGATTTAACTGCAACTCTAACACCAATTGAATTCGACTCAACTCCAGACATAATTTCTTTAATACGACTTGCAGCATTATCACTTAATTTAATGATAGGGTTCATTATAGATTTAACTCCAATTTAGCAGCTTCAGACATCATTGATTTTTCCCAAGGTGGTTCAAAAACTAAATCTAGATCAACCTCTTCAATGCCTTCTACTTGCATTGCACTATCCTTAACTTCCTGAGGTAAACTTTCTGCAACAGGACAATTTGGTGTAGTCAAGGTCATTATAATTTTAGCTTTAGACTCGTTTACTTTAACATCATAAATTAAACCTAATTCATAAATATTGACCGGTATCTCTGGGTCATAAATTTTTCTAATTTCAGCTATTACTTGTTCTCTTAAATCCATAATTTAATCTAATTTTTCAGTATTAATTTCTTCTTGAGTATTGTCAATTGCAGAAATTAAAGTATGCCATGATAAAGTCGCACATTTTACTCTCATTGGATATTGTTTTACTCCAGACAAGCACATTAATTTAGTTTTTTCATCTTCTTCTAGGTTTTTTGATTTTAATTCAGGATTCTCCTTAATCATACCTAAGAAGTCATTTACAATTTCTTTAACTTCTACTTCTTCTTTGCCTTTAATTAAATCAGTCATAATTGATGCTGAGGCCATTGAAATTGCACAGCCACTACCTTCAAATGAAATATCTTCTACTTTTTTATTTTCATCAAGTTTTAAAAATATATGTACATTATCACCACATAATGGATTCTTACCCATTGCATCTTTATTAAAATTTTCAGTTTTTCTTAAGTTGCGTGGATTTTTACCATGCTCTAAAATTATTTCTTGATAAAGTTCTTTTATATTCATTAGAGATTAAAAATTTTCTTACAGTTATTGATAGAATTATTAAGTTGATCTAAATCATCTTTTGTATTGTAAACACCTAATGAAGCACGTGCACTTGCAGGTATTCCTAATTTGTCATGTAGGATTTGACAACAATGATGACCTGCTCTAATAGCAACACCATCTTCATCCAATATTGTAGCTATGTCATGTGGATGAACACCTTCTATAGTAAAAGACAAAACTGCTGACCTATGTTTTGGGTTACCAATTAATTTAACTGAATTATTTTTTCTTAAAATTTCTTGACCATACTGGATTAATTCTTGCTCATGTTTAATCATGTTTTCAATTCCGATTTTTTCTAAAAATTTTATAGATTGATCAAATGCTATAACTTGTGCTGTAGCCATTGTTCCAGCTTCATATTTATTAGGTAAATCTCCATATGAAATGCTATCTTTTTTTACATCTCGAATCATTCCACCGCCACCTTGATAGGGTGGTAATTCCTCTAGCCACTTTTTCTTTGCATATAAAACACCAAGACCTGTTGGCCCGTACATTTTATGGCAAGAAATAGCATAAAAATCACAGTCTATGTCTTGCATATCAAGTTTTAAATGAGGAGCACCTTGGCATCCATCTACTAAAACCGCAATACCTTTTGAATGAGCAAGTTCTGTTATTTCTTTAACTGGTAAAACTGATCCCGTTACATTTGATAAGTGTGTAATAGCAATTAATTTTGTTTTTGATGTAATTTTTTTTTCAATGCTTTCTAAAGTAATCTCTCCATCATCATTAATTTCTGCAAACTCAATCTTTATACCTTTAGATTGTCGTAAAAAATGCCAGGGCACGTAATTAGAATGATGTTCAAGTTCTGTTATAAGTATTTCATCCCCTTCTTTTAAAAATTTTTGACCATAGGTATTAGCTACAAGATTAATTGCCTCAGTCGCACCTTTAGTGAATACAATTTCATTTTTATCTTTAGCGTTAATATATTTTTGAACAGAAGATCTTGTATTTTCATAAAGATTAGTTGCAGCTACTGCTAAGTAATGAACGCTTCTACCTGTGTTTGAAAATTCATTTGTATAAAAATCATTAACTCTATCAATTACAGATTGTGGTTTTTGAGATGAGTTAGCACTATCAAGATATACAAGATCATTATTATGAACTTTATTATTAAATATTGGAAATTCTTTTTTAATATTTTCTATACTCACTCTACAACTCCCATCATCTCTTTGATTAAATTTTTGATTTCTAAATCAGTAATTGTTTCAACTGCATCCATTAGAAAACCATTAATCAATAATTCTTTTGATTGCTGATAACTTAGACCTCGAGACATTAGATAAAATATCGAGTCTTCGTCTAAGTTACCTGAAGTTGATCCATGCGAGCATTTTACATCATCGGCGTAAATTTCAAGTTCAGGTTTACCATCGAATTCTGTATTTTCATTTAAAAGTAAAGCTTTACTTAGTTGATACCCATTTGTTTTCTGTGCTTTTTGATCAACAAAAATTTTACCTTGATAAATACCTTTAGAATTGTCATTTAAAACTGTTTTGATTAATTGATAGCTTTTTGTATTTTCTGCTAAATGATTTATGTTCGTTTTAATTTCATGATGTTGTGAGTTTTTTAAACTTATCACACCATTAATAAATGCTGAACTGTATTGATCATTTAGATTACAATTTACTTCATTTTTGATAAATTTAGATCCTGTCGAAAAAATAAAATTTTCAGAGATGCTATTTTTTTCAAGATTAATATTATTATAAAAATATTTAATATTAGAATTGGTTTTATGATCAATTTTGTAACTTTTAAGGATTGCATCTTGAGCAATATCAAAATTTTGATTTATATTAATGAAATTATTTTGAGACTGATCATCAAATATAGTAACTAATTTCAAGTTACTATTTTTTTCTAACTTAATATCCGTTCTTAAATTGAGTGCAGTTGAATTAACATCCTCAGTAGTAATATTGTATAAAACCAAAGGTTTATTTAATGAATAATTCTCTTTAACGATAATACCAATATGTGCACTAACAAGAGCATGGTTTAAAGATACTAATGGATTAATTCCATTCGAATTGTTGCTTAAATCTAAATCATTATTAATTAAAACTTTAGTGTCATCCTCATACTTGATGTCTACTTTTGAAATAACTCCATTAATAAAAATAATCTTATTATGTTCAAACTTATTAATTAAAGATACTTGATCTTTAGGTTCGTAAGTTTTATCGTTATAAAAACTTAAATTTTTAATATTAGATGATATTATTTGATTTAAATCTGAAAATTTCCAATCTTCAATTCTTTTATTTGGAAAGCCTTTATCAATAAAATTGATTAAATTTTTTTTTCTAAACTCAATATTGTTTTCAGAAAATTTTAAATTTTCTGTCATCTTATTGAAATCTGATTTTAGTTGTTCAATCATTTAACTAAGAGTTTCGTAACCTTTGCTTTCTAATTCCATTGCTAATTCTGAACCTCCAGATTTAACGATTTGACCATTAATTAGAACGTGAACAAAATCAGGTTTAATATAATCAAGTAATCTTTGATAGTGGGTAATAATTAAAAAAGAACTATCTTTACTTCTTAATGCATTCACACCCTCAGATACTATTTTTAAAGCATCAATATCAAGTCCAGAATCAGTTTCGTCTAAAATCGACAGCTTAGGATTAAGGATAGACATTTGAAGTATTTCATTTTTTTTCTTTTCTCCACCAGAAAAACCTACATTTAATTGTCTACTTAATATTTTTTCATCAAATTTTAATTCTCCGGCTTTTTGTTTAACTAATTTTAAGAATTCAATAGCATCTAATTCTTTTTCACCTTTAGCTTTTTTAATTGCATTTAAAGATGTTTTTAAGAATATATTGGTATTTACCCCTGGAATTTCTAATGGATATTGGAATGCTAAAAATATTCCTTTATGAGCTCTTTCTTCAATTTCTAATTCTAAAAGATTTTCATTAAAATACTTTACTTCACCAGTTACAGTGTATCCTTTTTTCCCTGAAAGAACATTTGATAGAGTGCTTTTTCCAGATCCATTAGGCCCCATAATTGCATGCACCTCTCCTGGTTTAATTTCTAAATTTAAACCTTTTAAAATTTCTTTATTATCAATATTCGCTTTAAGATCTTTAATTGTTAACATTAACCAACACTCCCTTCTAAACTGATTCCTACTAATTTTTGAGCTTCAACAGCAAATTCCATTGGTAATTGTTGCAGAACCTCTTTGCAAAAACCGTTAACAATTAAACTAACAGCCTCTTCTTGATTTAAACCTCTTTGATTGCAATAGAACAATTGTTCATCGCTAATTTTGGATGTTGTTGCTTCATGCTCAATATTTGAGCTAGAATTTTTATTCTTTATGTATGGAACAGTATGCGCTCCACACTTGTTACCCATCAAAAGAGAGTCACATTGAGTAAAATTCCTTGCATTATCAGCATTTTTTGAAATATCCACTAAGCCTCTATAAGTATTATCTGCAAATCCAGCTGAAATACCTTTTGATATTATTTTGCTTTTTGTATTTTTACCCAAATGAATCATTTTAGTACCTGTATCTGCTTTTTGATGATTATTTGTTATTGCTATTGAGTAAAATTCTCCTACAGAATTATCACCCATCAATATACAACTTGGATATTTCCATGTAATTGCTGAACCTGTTTCAACTTGTGTCCAAGATATTTTTGAATTTTTTCCTTTGCATAAACCTCTTTTAGTTACAAAATTATAAATTCCACCTTTTCCATCTTTGTCTCCTGGATACCAATTTTGTACTGTTGAATATTTTATTTCAGCATCATCTAGTGCAACTAATTCTACATTTGCTGCATGTAATTGATTTTCATCTCTCATTGGTGCTGTACATCCTTCTAAATAACTTACATAACTTCCTTTATCAGCAATGATCAAAGTTCTTTCAAATTGACCTGTTTCTGTAGCATTAATTCTAAAATAAGTTGAGAGTTCCATCGGGCATCTTACACCTTCAGGAATATATACAAATGACCCATCGGTAAATACTGCTGAATTAAGTGTTGCAAAATAATGATCTGATATTGGAATTACAGACCCTAAATATTTTTTTACTAATTCAGGATGATCTTGTATAGCTTCAGACATAGAACAAAAAATAATTCCTTTTTTATTTAACTCACCCTTAAAAGTGGTTGCAACAGAAACTGAATCAAATACAGCATCAACTGCTATTCCATTAAGTCTTGCTTGTTCTTGAAGAGGTATTCCAAGTTTATTATAAGTTTCTAATAATTTTGGATCTAACTCGTCTAAACTTTTTGGTTTGTCATCCATGCTTTTTGGTGCTGAATAATAATAAAGGTCTTGATAATCTATTTTCGGATATTTAGGTTTTTGCCAATTAGGTTCTTTTAATTGCTTTAATCTTTCAAAGGCTTTCAATCTCCAATCAAGCATCCATTGTGGTTCTTTTTTAATATTTGAAATAAACTTAATTACCTCTTCATTTAAACCCTTGGGTGCTCTAGTATTTTCAATATCAGTTGAAAATCCATATTTATAATCTTTTAATTTTTCTATTTCTTTTTCTCTTGCATCCATTTTAATTTCTACTTTCTGAAGAATTGCTTATAAGATCTTTTAAATTTTTTTGTTCGAAAAAATGATTGATATGAACTTCAAGTTCGTCCCATAAATTATGAGTGATGCATTTCGTAGTCTTACTATTGCATCCTTTTTTAGATTCCTTCTTGCATTGAACAGTTTTGACTTCTTCATCTACGGCACTAAGTATGTTTGCTAATTTAATTTCTTCTGGTTCTTTGTTTAAGATATAACCTCCATTAGTACCCCTAATACTTTTTACGATATTATATTTTTTTAACTTAGAAAAAATTTGTTCTAAAAAATCCAAAGAAATACCTTGTCTTAACGATATATCTCTTAAAGATACTGGATTAACACTATTGAACTTAGCAAGATCAGCTAAAGCCATTACTGCGTATCTACCTTTTGAAGTTAATTTCATATTATCCTTATTTAAGTGGGCTTTTTATACAAACCTGACTAAATTAGTCAAGTATACAATACATAAAAAAGATAACATATTGTCGCTTAGTTATGATATGTGTATTTTTTTTTGAGAATAATAATCAATATCATTTATGGACAATAAAATAGTTGAAGTTTTTATACCTGGGCCTGCTGGAAGAATGGAGGCCAAGTATTACAAAAGTGAAAAAATTACATCACCAATAGCGTTAGTATTACAACCTCATCCTCAATATGGAGGAACAATGAATAATAAAGTTGTAGTTGATACATTTCATACTTTTATGGAAAATGGATTTTCTGTATGTAGAGTAAATTTTAGAGGTGTTGGAAAAAGTGATGGTGAGTTTGATAATGGTCAAGGTGAACTGGCTGATGCTGCTGCAGCACTAGATTGGTTGGAGCGTGAAAATTTTGATAACTCACAATGTTGGGTTTCAGGATTTTCTTTTGGGTCTTTAATTGCAATGCAATTGTTAATGAGAAGACCAGAAATAAATAGATTTATTGCAATTTCGCCACAACCAAATGTTTATGACTTTTCATTCTTATCTCCATGTCCTACTTCAGGTTTAATGATTTATGGAAAAAAGGATGAGTTAGTTCCCTTAGAACATATTACAGATCTAGATAAAAGATTGAGCGCCCAAAAAGGTATTAAAGTTGACTTTCAGGCTATAAATGATGCTAATCATTTTTTTACTAAAACAGAAGACGTATTAGTAAAATGTTTAGATAAATATATCAAAAAAGAATCTGCTTTATTTTAATCTTAATAGTTTTTAACTAAAACTCCACCTATTGACGGTTTTTTGACATTTGTAGTATTGGGGAATGAAATTACTTTTTTAAGTGCAGACCTAATTGCAAGATAAGCAAAAGCTTGAGACTCGATGAAATCACCATCAACTTTATAATCATCAATTATTTTTAAATAAATATTTTTTGGTAGTCTTTTTCTTATGCTCTCCATTAATGAAAGGTTTTTTCTTCCACCACCACAAACTATTATTAATAACTTTTTATTTTCTTCACTGTTGATTGATTTTAAAATTGATTGATAAATTATTATTGCTGTAAAATCTACTAATGTAGATAAGCCATCCTCATATGTGAGACCTTTTACAAAACTTAAATCAAAATCTTTTATATCAAATGAAAGTTTTTTTTGATTACTTATATTGTCAAAATTATCAATCGCTTGATTTAGAATAACTTCACTTGTTTTTCCTAAATTTGATGCTTTTCCATTTTCATCATATTTCATTTGTGTGTGTCTTCTAACCCATTCATCTAAAAGACAATTACCAGGACCTACATCAAAACTTTTTAAATCTTCATTATTTTTTGAGATAACAAGAGTAATATTTGCGATACCTCCTATGTTTAAAACACAAGCAGGTTTCTCTATTTTATTCTGGTTTATAAGTAAGTTGTGAAAGATTGGAGCTAATGGAGCTCCTTGGCCGCCATTATGAATGTCATTTTCTCTAAAGTTATAAACTACATTTTTTTTTAAAAGACTTGATAGTAAATTGCCATCTCCTATTTGTTTTGATATTTTTTCCTGAGCATTGTGAAAAATTGTTTGACCGTGAAACCCAACTATATCTACATCCACTCCTGCATTCTTTATAATTTCTTTGCTAATTTTTGCATGAAATAAGGTAATTTTTCTCTCGAGCTCGTTAATTTGATAAGAATTATCTTGTAAATCTTTTATTGAATTTATCTTATCTCTTAGATTTAGTAAGTTTGAGTAAATTACTCCATCATACTCAAAATATTTATCAAATATAGGTTCATAGTTACTTTCACCATCTGATCTAATAATTGACGCATCAACCCCATCCATAGATGTGCCACTCATTAACCCTAAAGAAGTATAAAATTTTTCCATTCTTATTTTTAAAGTAAATATTGTATATTCTAGATAGCATATTTATGAATAAATTTTTAAAAGAATTTAAAGATCGTGGTTTCTTTTACCAGTGTACAGGTGAAGAAAATCTATCTCAATTATTAGATAAAGAAAAAATCAGAGCTTATATTGGTTTTGATTGTACAGCTGAAAGTCTTCACGTTGGTAGCTTACTTCAAATTATGTGTCTTAGGTTGCTACAAAAACATGGCCACCAACCAATTGTTTTATTAGGAGGGGGCACTACTAGAATAGGTGATCCATCTGGAAAAGATAAAACTAGGACAATTTTATCTGAAGACGAAATTGAAAAAAATATAAATAATATTGAAAAAATTCTAAAAAATTTTTTAGATGATAAAGATCCAGAGACAAAACCTATATTTGTTAATAACTATACATGGCTTAAAAATTTAAATTATATTTCTTTTCTAAGAGATGTTGGAAAACATTTTACAATTAACAAAATGTTGAGTTTTGACAGTGTCAAAATTAGATTAGAGAGAGAGCAGTCATTAAGTTATATGGAATTTAACTATATGATTTTACAAGCATACGATTTTTTAGAATTAAACAAAAAAGAAAAATGTATGCTTCAAATTGGTGGCTCTGATCAATGGGGTAATATTGTTAATGGAGTTGATCTTATAAAAAGATATTCAAATAATCATGTTTATGGTTTAACGACACCTCTTATTACATTGGCATCAGGTGCAAAAATGGGTAAAACTGAATCTGGAGCTGTTTGGCTAGATAAAAAATTTCTTTCATCATATGACTACTGGCAATTTTGGAGAAATATTGATGATCGAGATGTCTTAAAGTTTTTAAAAATTTTTACAGATATTAATGTTGATGAAATTGAAAATATTAAAGATGACAATATTAATGAGTTAAAAATTTTACTTGCCAACAAAGCTACTTCTATGTTGCATGGAGAAGATGAGGCAAGAAAATGCCAAGAAACAGCCAAACAAACATTTTCTGAAAATTCATTAGGTGATAATCTACCAACCACTCAAATTAATAAAAAAATGTTAGATGATAATATAAGTATTCTAGATTTGGTAATTTTATCAAAATTAGAAAGTTCTAAAAGTGAAATTCGAAGATTAATTAAAGGGAATGGAATTAAAATAAATGGTCAGGCTATTTCTGATGAAAAGTTTTTAATTACTGAAGATTTATTTAAGAGTAGTTTAATTAAACTTTCACTTGGCAAGAAAAAACATATTAAAGTTGAGTTAATTTAGTTCTTTTTAATTTTTTCTAAAGTTCTTGTTATAAATCTAGGTGTTAGTGTTTTAATTGGATTAACTGTTGTTGATAAATTCTTTGGAGGTCCTTTTATTTTAAAACTTACACCAAAAACACCTTCACCTGTTTTTTCTCCTATTAGTATTTTGCCCAGTAGTGGAATTGAAGCTATAGATCTATTTATAGTTGTTGCAGGAACCAATGTTCCTCTCAAGCTAACCAATTTCTTTGATTCAATATAACCATCCATTAATATAGAAATAGCAGGTCCAATAGCATACATTTCTTCAATATTAGTAAGACCTTTTTGACTTGAATATCTCATTTCAAAATCAGTAAATCTTATTCCCTCACCCGTTAAAAGATCTGCAATACCCTGAAGTGACGCTAGGCTTAAAAGCTTAGCAAAAACAGGTACCTCTTTAACTTTAAAGTTATCAATAATTAATACAGAATTAGAAACACCATCTTTTTTAATAGAATTAAAATTTAGATAACCTTCTTCAAATCCTTTAATAAAGTCATATCTTTTAATCAAAGGTTTCGGGTAGTTTGAAAAGAATTTTGTAATTGTTTCATTCTGGTTATTAGTTTCAATAGATAAGTTCATTTTTTTTTTGTTAGGAAAAGTAGATGCTAGATTTAATTTATCTAATTTATTATTTTTAAAAGTGAAGTATCCAGCTAAGTTTTTAGTATAATCGTTTTTATTTATATAAGCTGTGCCTATTTTAATATCAAATTTAGAATTAAAATTTTCAAAAATTGCTGTACTTTCATCATCACTCATGCTGTTGTTAATTAACTGTGTTGCATCAAAACTTTTACCATTTATGGAAAAATTAGATTTATTTTTTTTTAGCTCTAAATTGTTAAGAAGATCATTTTTATTTCGATAATTAAGTTTAATGTAACTTAAATCTTTAACTTTAAAATTTTTACTAAACATTAAATCTTTAATTAAAATTTGATTATTTTTTTCTGTTAAAGAGATATCTTTTAATATCAATTCTTTATTTTTTTTGTAAATACCTTTTAATAAAATTTCTGAACTGTTTCCTTTTTTCTTTTTATAATCTAAAAAATTTATTGTTAATGGATTATTTTTAATATTAAGGTTAGTATCAAATTTTATTTCTCCCGCATCTTTAATAACGTTGTAAGATAATTGTTCAGACTCGTCTCCAATATAGATATCTCCATCTCCCCTAATATCCAATATACCTTTTATTAATTTAATTTTAATTTTATGATCTTTAAATTTAATTTGCTCTGCATAATTAGGTAAAAAAGTTTTTAAATTAAGGGGATTTTTAACTATTTGAAAATTTTCTAAGTTCAAGTTGGTCTCTAGTTTTAAATCTTTTAATTTTAATTTTCTGTTAACATTAAAAGAAAAAATATTTATAGAATTAAAGTCAATTTTTTCTATCTCTATATTATTTAGTAAGTCTCCAAATATAGGTTTTAATTTGTTTATATCGAAATTTTGTTCTTCATTTGCCACCTCTCCATCAACAAAAAATATATCTTTCTTTTTTTCGATTTTGATTAAAGGCGATTTTAATTTTATACTATTAAGATTTGTTTCTATCTTTTTTAATGTTAGCTGATTGTTGCTTATATTAAATAAAAGGTTTAAATCATCAATTTCAACCTTATTAAAAATATTAAATTTTGCTTTTTTGACATTCCCAGTTATTTGATAGTTGTTTTTTATTTCTCCATCTAAATCAAATTTAAGATTTATATCTGTAGAAATTAATCCCTCTTTAGTAATACTATCTAAAACAAAAAGTTGTGGTGACCCTTCAACTGCTCTTGTTAATGAGATTAAATCTTTGATTTTAATTTCTTTTGTTGAAATTTTTAAATCATCAATAGAAAACTGATTACTTATAAAAGATTTTAATGAAATATTGCTAGTAATGTCTTTTAAATCTAGACTTTTATCTTCCAATAATATTTTAGGGTTTTTTGTTGAAATATTAATACTAAAATTCATTGGGTTTAATAGATAATTAACCTCATTTAATGAAAGATTAATTTTTTTATTAATTTTTGAAACATTCTTTATAATTTCTTTATTAAACTTGTCAGTTTTTACTCCATAGAGGCTCAAGTAAATAACAATTGCCGCAAGGGTTATTATTAATATTGCAAGAATTTTAACTATTCTTTTCATTATTTCACTTTATATAACGAACTTTCTAAAAAATCATCAATCTCACCGTCTAAGACTTTATCAGGATTTGAGCTTTCAAAGTTAGTTCTATTATCTTTTACCATTCTGTATGGGTGAAGTACATAAGATCTAATTTGATGACCCCAGCCAATTTCTGACTTGGAAGACTCTACTGTTTGGCTTTCTTGTTCTTTTTTTTTTAATTCAAAATCATATAGTCTTGCCTTAAGCATATTCATACAGGTATCTTTATTTTTATGTTGTGATCTTTCATTTTGACATTGAACTACTATTTTAGAAGGTAGATGGGTTATTCTTACCGCACTATCTGTAGTATTCACATGCTGCCCTCCTGCTCCACTTGATCGATAGGTGTCAATACGTAAATCTTTTTCATTAATTTCTATTTCAATATTTTCATCTACGACTGGATAAATCCAGATACTTGCAAAACTAGTGTGTCGTCTAGCTCCAGAATCAAAAGGAGATATTCTAACCAACCTATGAATTCCTGACTCAGCTTTTAACCATCCAAAAACATAATCACCCTCAATTTTAATAGTTGATGATTTTATGCCTGCTTCCTCTCCCTTATGTTCACTAATTAATTCTGATTTAAAATTCTTAATATCTGACCATTTTAAATACATTCTTCTTAACATTTCTGCCCAATCCTGGCTCTCTGTTCCACCAGCACCGGCATGAATTTCTATATAGCAATCTAAACTGTCAGTTTCATTTGACAAAAAACATTTAGTTTCATTTTTTTTAGCTAATTTTTTTAAATTTTTAATACTCTCAAGAACTTCGTTTATGACAGATTGATTTTTTTCTTCTAAAGCAAGTTCGTTCAATTCATCAAGATCAATTATTGATTTAGATGAATTTTCATATGAATTTATTAATTCTTCATATAATTTTTTTTCTTTAATAACTTTCTGAGAATTTGCTTTATCTTGCCAAAAATTAGCTTCTAATATTTTTTGGTTATTCTTTTCTAATTTTTTATGAATATCGTTTTTTTCAAAGGTACTCCTTAACTCTTTGATTGATTTTTTCTATTTCAGATTTGTAATTTAAATATTCGTTGTCCATTAGTAGAACCTTAATATATTATTATTTTTTAATCTATTATTAATATCTTTATTTGATAAATTTTCTACTTTCACTTCTTTATAAGCTTCAATAATTGTTCTTCTTGTACCAATTTCAGCTTTTTCTCCTGTAACAGGATCAATAACTTTCATTAAAATATTTTTTGCAACTTTAAACGGTCTTGCATCTTCTTTTTTTACAGCTTTTTTTACAAAACTTTTAAAAATTGGTAATGCTGTTTTTGCTCCTGTTTCATACCTTCCAAGTGATCTTGGATTATCTGAACCTACATAAACTCCTATTACTAATTTTGAAGTAAATCCTATAAACCATGTATCTGTATTTCCATTTGTTGTGCCTGTTTTTCCAGCCAAATCCAAATTTAAATCTTTTAAATTTTTTCCTGTCCCATTTTGAACAGTTCCCTCCAATATCGAGGTCATTTGATATGCTGTTTCTGGCGAAAATATTTGCTCAAAACTGTCCTTTATATTTGGATAATTGTTACTTAAGTGAGATATTTGATCACAATTTATACACTCTCTCATTTCATTATTAAAAATTGTAATCCCTTCACTGTCTTGAATTCTATCTATCATTATTGGTTTAACTAATTTTCCTCCATTAATAAATGAAGAGTATGCAGATGTTAGTTTCAATAAAGTTGTCTCTGCAGAGCCTAATGAAATTGATAAAAGCTCGCTGGGATTTTCATAAATACCAAGTTTTTTTGAAAAATTAACAATTTTTTTAACTCCAAGATCTTGTGCAATTCTGACAGTCATCAAGTTTCTAGATTTTTCTAACCCCATTCTAAGTGTTGATGGTCCATAAAATTTTTTACCGTAGTTTTCAGGTTTCCACATTTTTAAATCAGATCCTTGCTCTAAAACTAGTGGTGCATCTAGAATTAAAGTTGATGGTGTATATCCATTCTCAAGAGCTAAAGCATAAACAAAAGGTTTGAAAGCAGAACCTGGCTGTCTTAGTGCTTGTGTGGCTCTATTAAATTCACTTTTTTTAAAGCTAAATCCTCCGCTTAGAGCTAATACCCGTCCAGTAAAAGGGTCCATAACAACAATCCCTCCATTAACTTCTGGCAGTTGCCTTAAGGCAAATATATTTTTATTTATGTTTTCAGTATAAATAACATCCCCAATTTTTAATATTTCATCAAAATCTTTTTTTATCCACGAGATGTTTTCGTACTTAATAATTCCTTTTTTTTCATATTCCGTTTCAATTTCTATTGAAAATTTATCTATCTTTTTAACTATTGCTAAATCCCAATTAATTGATCTTTCTAATCTAAATTTATCTAAATCTTTATTCCATTTTTCTAAATTTTTAACATTAGTCAATGGACCACGCCACCCTTTTCGTTTATCGTATTCAATAAGACCTTGTCTCAATGAGTCAGTTGCAATTTTTTGCAAGCTAATATTAATAGGTGTACTTATATTTAATCCTTGTTTGTAAACTTTATCAAATCCTAATTTTTCAACCACATTTTTTCTAATATCTTCTACGTAGTAACTCGTATCTTCTGTAAATATTTTTTTTCTTTTTTTTAATATTATTTTTTTTGACAAAAGTTCTTTTTGATTTTGTTTGCTTATATAATTATTTTCAAACAAATTGTTTATAACGAGATCTCTTCTAAATTTTGCGAGTTCTATATTTTTATACGGGTTATATCTACTTGGAGCCTTTGGCAGAGCTGCTAATAAAGCTGCTTCTTCATAATTCAATTCACTAATTGATTTGTCAAAATATTCTAAGCTAGCAGATGCAACGCCATAAGTACCTTCACCCAGATATATTTGATTTAAGTATAGTTCTAATATTCTTTCTTTTGAAAGAGCTCTTTCTATTCTAAAGGCAAGAATTGCCTCTTTAATTTTTCTATTTAAACTTACTTCGTTTGTTAATAAAAAATTTTTTGCCACTTGTTGAGTTATTGTTGATGCACCTTCCAATCTTCTTGATGCAACTACATTGGAAATGTTATTAATTATTGCTCTTAACACTCCTTTGGCATCTACTCCTGGATGTGAATAGAAATTTTTATCTTCTGCAGATAAGAAAGCATTAATCACTTTTTCTGATATTGATTTGTAGGGTACAAATATTCGTTTTTCTGATGAAAAATCATTCACCAACTCACCATCCCCTGAGTAAACTTTACTAGAAACTGATGGTTTATAATTTTTGAGGAATTTATAATCTGGTAAATTGTTAGAAAAAGCCCACAAAACAGCTAATACAGAAAATGCAGATAACAAACCAACACTTAAAACTACTATAAATATATTTTTAATTATTCGATGCATTTTAGTTTAATATATATAAGAATTTGTTAAAGTTAAGGCATCAGAATTCAAACAAAATTTAAAATTATTTAAATATAAAATGAAACAATTAATCAAAAATATATGGAAAAAAATTTATACATTGATGCTTCGCATCCAAATGAAACAAGAGTTGTACTTAAGTCAGGTGAAAACATTGAAGACTACGAGTACGAAGGCTTAAAAAACAATTTAATAAAAAATAATATCTACCTTGGCAAGGTAAGCCGAGTAGAGCCATCTTTACAAGCTGCATTTATTGATTTTGGAAGAGATAGACACGGTTTTCTATCCTTTAACGATATTCAATCTGACTATTATCAAATACCTCAGAGTGATTTAGCAAAAATAAAAGAAGAAGAAGAAAAAGCCAGAGAAGAACTATTAAAAAAAAGTGAGCTAGAAGAACAAAAGAATATTAACGAGGGTAATCTTAATATTAATGATCCAGTTGAAGTAAAACTTGAGTCTGAATTTGAAACAAATGATCAGATAACAGAAGGGAGTGATACTCCAATTACAGATACCACTCAAGTAGATGAAGATAAAGAACAACCTTCGCCTGTACTACATGGTAGAAAACCTGAAACAAGATTTAGATCTAAAAGATATAAGATTCAAGAAGTTATAAAACCTAACCAAGTAATTTTAATACAAGTTTTAAAAGATGAAAGAGGACAAAAAGGTGCTGCGTTGAGTACTTTTATTTCTATAGCAGGTAAATATATTGTACTAATGCCCAATACACCAAAAGGTGGTGGCATATCTCGTAAAATATTTAACCCAGGAGAAAGAAAAAAAATTAGAACTATTTTAAACGATATAGTTATCCCAAAAGAAATGGGGCTTATTGTAAGAACCGCAGGATCAAACAAAACAAAAAATGATATTGATCATGATCTTCAAACTTTGATTAAAACTTGGAATGAAATTAAAGAAAATGCATTAAACTCTATAGCTCCATCATTAATCCATCAAGAAAGTGATATTATAAAAAGAACTTTGAGAGATATGTATGATGAAAGTACAAATAGTATCGTCATTGAAGGTAATGAAGGTTACAAAAAAGCCCAAAACTTTATGAAGTTAATGATGCCCTCTCATGTAAAAAAAATAAAAAAATATAGAGAAAAAGTTCCTTTATTTTTTAAAGAGAACATTGAAGAAAAATTAAATCAAATTTATGACTCAGAAATAAAACTAAAATCAGGAGGTTACCTAGTTATAAATCCAACTGAGGCACTAGTTTCAATTGACATAAATTCAGGAAGCTCTATTAAACAAAAAAATGTAGAAAGTACTGCTTTAGACACTAATCTTGAGGCAGCAGAAGAGATATCTCGACAAATAAAAATAAGAGATCTGTCTGGTCTAATTATTATTGATTTTATTGATATGTTGAGTTTTGGAAATAGAAGGTTGGTTGAGAGAAAACTTAAAGAACAATGCAGAACTGATAGGGCAAGAATTCAAATTGGAAGAATTAGTACATTTGGACTTTTAGAAATGTCTAGACAAAGATTAAGGGAAAGTGCTGTAAAATGGAAAGTTACACTTACAGATGAGTCTTTTGCGATGAAGATTCTTAAATTAGTCGAGGTTAAAGCTGTTTTAACAAAAGCAAAATTTGTAGAACTTAAGATTTGCGAAAAGATATCGGACTTTATGAAAGAAAACTTTATTGAAGATTTAAAGTATTTTGAAGAAAAAAACTTAATTAAGATCGATATAATTGCAGATAACAGTCTTATTATTCCTGAATACATAATTGACCTTCAAAACAAAACTAAAAAAACAATAGAAATAGTTCAACATATAGAAAAGTTAAAAAACCTAGAAGAGCAAAAAAAAGAAGTTAAATCTTTTGAAAGTCCTATTAAAAAAAAGCCTTATAAAAAAAAACCTTTTTTTAAAAAGAAATTTTTTAAAAAACCAGTAGCCTAGATGATTCCAGTTTTTGGAGAAGATGCGCTTCCATATATAGATTTTTCTATACGACCTGCTAAATAAGATTGTCTTCCTGCAATTACTCCATTTTTAAATGCCAATGCCATTTGAAATGGTTTTTTAGCTTTAGCGATTGCAGTATTAGCCAACACTCCATCACAACCTAACTCCATGGCAATAGCTGCGTCTGACGCTTGTCCTAAGCCAGCATCAATTATCAAAGGAAGCTTTGTTTGGCTTCTTATTATTTTTATGTTTGTTGTATTTTGAATTCCAAGTCCAGATCCTATGGGTGCTGCGAGAGGCATAATTGCACAAGCTCCTACATTCTCTAATCTTTTAGCCATTAAAGGATCATCATTACAGTAAACCATTACTCTAAATCCTTCTCTAGTTAAAACTTCTGTAGATTTTAATGTTTCAATCATATCTGGAAATAAATTTTTTTTATCTCCTAAAACCTCAAGTTTTACCAGTTTCCATCCACCAATTTCTCTTGCTAAACGTAATGTTCTAAGAGCCTCTTCAGAATTAAAGCAGCCAGCAGTGTTTGGTAAGTAAGTTATTTTTTTTGGATCAATGTAGTCCATCAATAAAGGTTTTTTTTTATCAGAAATGTTTACTCTTCTCACAGCAACAGTAACAATTTCTGCTCCAGATAATTTAATAGCTTTTGCACATTCTGCCATACTTTTATATTTTCCAGTTCCAACTATTAATCTGGAATTAAATTTTTTTTTATCAATTATTAATTTATCGTTAACCAATTTTATCCACCTCCAATAAAATGAACAATTTCTATTTTGTCATTATTTTTTAGTTTTATAGTTTTTAAATTATTTTTATCTATTATTTCTTGATTTAATTCAATTGCTACTTTTTTAAGAGGTATTTTTAGTTCTTTTAAAAAAATTAAGAGGCATAAATTTTCATTTATTGTTGAAAATTTACCATTTAATTTAATTTTTATTTTTTTTATTTTTTTCATAATGTATAAGAATTTGATGAGTAATAATATTATAATTATTAATGGTCCTAATCTTAATCTATTAGGTGAAAGAGAACAATCACAATATGGATCAATAACGTTTGATAAGTTAAAAGAAAATTGTTTAGATAAAGCTAAAGATTTAAATATTAATTTAGAATTTTCCCAGTCAAATATAGAAGGTGAAATAGTTACAACCATCCAAGAGGCTAAAAGTAAATTTGATGGTATAATTATTAATGCTGCAGGTTTTACGCATACATCTGTAGCTATCAGGGATGCTTTAGATATTTATAAAAAACCAATTATTGAACTTCACATATCAAATATATATAAAAGGGAAGAATTTAGACACAAATCTTTAATCAGCGATATTGCTACTGGTGGAATTTTTGGTTTAGGTGATAATGGTTATATTTTAGCCATAATTGCAATGCAAAACATGTTACAAAATGAAAATAGATAAAAACATTATTAAAGAATTAACTGACTACTTAAATGAATTCAATTTAACTGAAATTGAATACACTGATAAAGATACTAAGATAAAAGTATCAAAATCTAATCCAACTAGTTCAAATCAAACTGTAAGTGTTGCTGCTTCAACACCAGCCCTTGATACAGTTAAGTCGACTGTTGTGTCTGGAACTGAAGTTAAATCTCCTATTATTGGCACAGCTTATCTTGCGGCAGAACCTGGTGGTAAAAAGTTTGTAGAAGTTGGTAAAAAAATTAAAAAAGGTGAAACGGTTATGATAGTTGAGGCTATGAAAACTATGAACCATGTTCCATCAACAGCAGATGGAATTATAAAAGAAATCTGTGTAGAAGATGGCCAACCTGTTGAATACGGCCAAACTATTATCATCGTAGAGTAATGTTTAAAAAAATTCTAATTGCAAACCGAGGGGAAATTGCAGTCAGAGTTATAAGAGCTTGCAAAGAATGGGGTATAGCAACTGTCGCTGTTCATTCTGATGTTGATAAAGATAGTATGCATGTAAGACTGGCGGATGAAAGTGTATGCATTGGCTCACACCAACCTGCAAATAGTTATTTAAATATCCCAGCTTTGATGTCAGCAATAGAACTTACAAAAGCAGAAGCAGTTCACCCTGGATATGGTTTTTTATCTGAAAATGCAAATTTTGCTAAAGTACTAGAGGAAAATAATATTAAATTTATTGGTGCTTCTTCAAAACTCATAGAGATGATGGGAGATAAAATTCAAGCAAAAAAAATTGCAAAAGAACATGGTCTACCTGTTATTGAAGGTTCTGAAGGCGGAATAACAGACGTAAAGACAGCCAAAGAACTTTGTAAAAAAATAGGCTTTCCAGTTCTAATTAAAGCATCCGCCGGTGGTGGGGGCAAGGGAATGAAAATCGTTCGTAAAGAAGAAGAATTTGAAACATTATTTTCAACAGCAAAGTCTGAAGCACAAAAATATTTTGGCAATGATGAAATTTATATTGAGAAATTTTTCCAAAATCCAAGACATATTGAAGTTCAGGTATTATCTGGAAAAAATAGAACAGTACATTTACATGAAAGAGACTGCTCAGTTCAAAGAAGACATCAAAAATTAATAGAAGAAACTCCTAGTCCAGTTTTAACAGATCAGATCAGAAAAGATCTTTTTGAAAGAACTGTAAATATGGTTAGTAAAATTGGTTATGAGGGGGCTGGAACTGTTGAATTTATATATGAAGATGGAAAATTTTATTTTCTAGAAATGAATACCCGAGTTCAAGTGGAGCATCCTGTAACTGAAATGGTAACTGGGATTGATATTATTAAAGAGCAAATTTGGATAGCATATACTGGTGAAACAGCTTTAAAACAAAGTGACATTAATCCTAGAGGGCATGCAATAGAATGCAGAATTAATGCAGAGGATGCGAGTAAAAATTTTCAACCTTCTCCTGGAACTATAGGAATGTGTCACCAACCATCAGGTTTTAGAACAAGAGTAGATGGTGCAATTTTTCAAGGTTATAAAGTTACACCATTTTACGATAGTATGATTTGTAAAGTTATCACACACGGAAGAAATAGAACTGAAGCAATACAAAGAATGAATCGATCTTTAGATGAATTTGTCATTGAAGGAATAACAACAACGATACCTCTTCATAAAATTTTACTAAATCATAAAAAATTTATTGAGTCAGACTTTAATGTTAGCTGGCTAGATAATGAAAAAGTATTCTAATAACATCTTGTTAACCAAATATCATACACTGGGTGATCAAAAGGATTTACCGCAGGACTAGATGAAAAAGTCCACCCATTAAATATAAACACTTCGTTGTTATCATTTTTAATCGTGTCTTTAACTTGAATATAAACTGTAATTTCTGGGTTGTCATCAAATTCAGAGTTTTTGCATTTGAGACTTTTTATTAACAAACTTTTAAATCTTAGCTCCTCTCCTATCTTTAATTTTAAAAGATCGGTCTTTGAACTTACTTTATCTAAAATTTTTATTTCAACAAATTTTCCTTCGTTATTTTCATTAGCTATTAGGGGTGATGATAAGCTTGTTAAAAAAAAATAAATTAAAAGAAATAAGAAACTAACTTTTCCAGATTGTATATTTTTTTTTAATAGGATCATTATTTTTATTAGGATGATAGGCATTCTCAGTACCCGTTTGATTTGATTGATGCGGTTTTTGCCAATCATATTTTTTCAATTCATGATTGTTTTCAATTCTATTATTAGTGAAATGCATCCAAGAGAACCATTCATTAGGGATTTTCGATGCATCAATTTCATCATTGTAAATCACCCATCGTTTTCCAGATTTACTTTCGTAATATTTGTTGCCACTAGAATCTTTTCCAGCAAGTTTTCCGTAAAAAATAGTTTTTAATTTTGTACCTAGTGTTTCTTGGTTCCACCAAATGAAAATTTTTTTTAAAAGTGTCAACATATTATTTTATTAATTCTTCAATCCTAAATTGTATTATTTAAATTAGACTAAAGTAAGGATTTGTATATAAATTAATTATCTTACGATTCAAAATAAAAAATTAATTAAAGGAAAAATGGCAAAATATTTAGTAGAAACTTATTATACTTGTAGCTTTAAAGTTAATCATTATCTGGATGATATTAATGAAGCAGAGTTAGCAAATCTTGAAAAACGGGACGATGGAAAATTTGAAGTTTTAGACGTTAAACTTGATACAAGAAAAACAAAAAGTTTAGATGCAAATAATAAAGTAACCGAAACTAAAAAAATAGATATTATTACTGAGCAAAGCAAACCTAAGGTCATTTCAAAAGAAAATAATACTAATTTTGTTAAAAAAATTAACGAGGGTGTCAGTAAAAGATTTAGTATGCCTGATAGAAGAAAAGGTTACATCCAAAAAGCGACAATTGGTGACCATAAAGTTTATCTCCATACTGGTGAATATGAAGATGGTAAAATTGGAGAAATTTTCATAGACACAAGTAAAGAGGGTGAACTGGTAAAAGCTTTGATGAACAATTTTGCAATAGCAATTTCACTTGGACTTCAATATGGCGTTCCTTTAGATGAGTTCATCAGTGCTTATGTTGATACTAAATTTGAACCATCTGGAAAAGTACACGGTAATGACAGAATAATGAGTGCTTCTTCAATACTTGATTATATTTTTAGAGAATTAGCAATTTCATATCAAAATAGAGAAGATCTTGCTCACACTCCATCAATTGGTGGATCAGATAGATCTTTACCTGAGGAAGAAAATACTGAGGATCAAAATCAATTACTTAAAATTATAAAAGATGTTACTAGCAAAGGTTTTGTTAGAAATAACTACAAAAAAAATCTTGTTGATTTATCTGACGTTAAGATAAGCTTAAAAGGTAAAAAGTAATATTATTTTTTCAGTTTTAAAGCTAAACCAAGCTCTTTAAGTTGCTCTTCGTTAACGTTTGATGGAGCGTTCATCATTAAGTCTTGAGCATTTTGATTCATTGGGAACATTGTAACTTCTCTAATATTCTTTTCATTTGCTAATAGCATTACAATTCTATCGATACCAGGTGCTATACCACCATGAGGTGGGGCTCCATAACTTAAAGCATTGATCATTCCACTAAATTTTTCATCAACTTGTTCTTTTTGATATCCAGCAATCGAGAAAAGCTTATACATTAATTCTGGCACGTGATTTCTAATTGCACCTGAAGATAGCTCTATCCCATTGCAAACAATATCGTACTGGTAGGCTTTAATATTAAGAGGATTATCAAAATCAATATCTTTTAAGTCTCCTTGAGGCATTGAAAATGGATTGTGACTAAATTCAATTTTATTAGTTACTTCATTTTTTTCAAACATTGGATAATCAACAACCCAACAAAATGCGAAAGTATTTTCATCAATTAATTTTAAATCTTTAGCAATTTTATCTCTAGCTAAAGAGGTTATTTTTTCAACATCATTTATTTTTCCACAAGCAAAAAATATACTATCCCCTATTTCAGCTCCAGTGATTTTCATAATTTCCTCTAGTGCTTCTTTAGAAAAAAATTTTCCCACCGGTCCTCTTGCTGAAATATTTTCTTCTTTTTCAATTGTAAAATAAGCAAGACCAGACGCCCCTTGTTCTTTTGCCCACTTATCAATATTATCAAAAAAACTCCTAGGTTTATCTTTTGTATTTTTTGTTACTATACATCTCACTTTAGAACCAGATTTTACAAGCTTTTTAAATATCTCAAACGTAACATCATCACGTATAAAAATGTTTGATAAATCTGAAATTATTAATGGGTTTCTTAAATCTGGCTTATCTGATCCATACTTAAGCATAGATTCCTCATAAGGTATTCTTGGAAATTTTTCATACATCAATTTTTTTTCAGAAAATTTTTTAAAAACATTGACTATTAGTTTTTCAACAACTTGAAAGACATCTTCTTGTTCAACAAAAGACATTTCTAAATCAAGCTGATAAAATTCACCTGGACTTCTATCTGCCCTTGCATCTTCATCTCTAAAGCATGGAGCTATTTGAAAATATTTATCAAAACCAGAAACCATTATAAGTTGCTTAAATTGTTGTGGCGCTTGTGGCAGTGCATAAAATTTTCCAGGATTTAGTCTACTTGGTACTAAAAAATCTCTTGCACCTTCAGGGCTAGAGGATGTTAATATTGGTGTTTGGAATTCCAAAAACCCAAGTTTAGACATCTCGCTTCTAATAAAAGAGATAACTTTTGACCTTAAAATAATATTGTCATGAATTTTTTTTCTTCTTAGATCTAAGAATCTATACTTGAGTCTAATTTCTTCAGCATACTCTTGATCACTAAAAACTGGCATTGGTAACTCTTTGCAAGTACCCAGTACTTCAAATGAATTTATATTAACTTCAATCTCTCCAGTTTGAAGATCGGTGTTAATAGTTTCTTTTGTTCTCTCTACAACCTTACCATTTATCTTGATTACGCTTTCTAATTGAATTTTTTCTAATGAATTAAAATTTTGGTTACTTTTATCTATGATGCATTGAGTCATTCCATAATTGTCTCTTAAATCTATGAACAGTAAATTTCCATGATCTCGTTTTTTGTTTATCCAGCCTGATAAAACAACATCTTTACCCCTACTATCTATTGTTAACTCACTACATGTATGTGTTCTATATTTATTCACTTATTCCTCAAGAGCTTCATTAATAATTTTAAAATCGATAGATTTCTTTTTTTTTAAACTAATCTTGTCAATTTTATATATGAATTCAAATATTTTGCCATACGATCTCTCAATTCTTTTAATAATAAAGTTAATCAGCTTTTTATCTAAAGTAATTTGTCTGTCTGATAAATTTTTTAATATTAATGCAAACATTAGCTCATCATCAGGGTTTTGAATATTTGCAAAAAGACAGTTCTTTGTTCTAGATCGAAGATCTTCAAGTTTAAAATTGATCTCAGATATTGGTTTCATTGATGTGACTATCAAAAACTTATTATCTTGATCTATTATATTAAAAAGTGAATAAATCAGCTTCTCATTTATATTTAAATTTAAATCCTCTAAAACAATATTTTGGTAAGGTTTAATGGATTTAATATTTTCATCATTTAATGAATTAACATCAATCCTAATGCCATTAAATTTTTTCAAAAAAATATTAACCAGGTGACTTTTTCCAGAGAATTTTTCACCATTAATGTTTAAAAAATTTTTTTCCCACTTTGGCCATTTGTTAATCATTTCAAAAGCATAAAAATTACTCTTTCCAACATAAAAATCATCATCTTTAAAGTTTTGTTCATAATTAAAATCTAATAATAATTGATTTAAATTTTTCATTTTAATATCCACATATTATTCTTAATTTCTAATTCAAGGTTCTTTTCTTTCATGTCATTTAAAAATATATTAGGTGTGCCATTATAAGTAATTTTATATTGAATAATCTCACTATTAAAATTCAAAATACTAAAGTCAGAAACTAAATCTAAACTATAAAGCACCTGTTCCAACTCTATAATTTTTTTAGTTTTTTTGGAATTAATAGATATTGTTAAAGGAAGTTTTATGGAAGTATTAATTTCATTATTTTTTTTCCATTGATCTTCATAAAGCTGTTTTAAATTTTCAACAATATTAGAAAAGTCATTATTATTCAAAACATCTAATTTGGGATAGTTCTTATTTTGAATTTTCAAGCTGTTATTTAAATTAATTTTTGAAAGTGTTCTTATTCTGTTGCTTTCTTTATATATTATCAAAATTATATTATCTTTAATATCATATTTATTAATTAGATTTGAAAAATCATAAGTTTCAATATCTTTTGAGATTTTTTGTAACTCTATCAAATCTTCAATATCTTCACTTGGTAATAAATAATCTAACAAATCATAAGAGTTTTTTTGTTCATTCCATTTATCGTAAAAAATATTGTTATTAAAAAGATATATATTGTTATTTTTTGTTTCTATAAGGATAGGAAATAATAGGACCTTATTTCTTTGGGGTATTGATGGAAAAATATTTTTATTTTCTAAAAATTTAAGAATTTTTTTTTTATTAAATGTTGTTTCTAAATTTGCAAAATACTCATTATTTATAAATTTTTCATCACTAATGGTGAAAGAATCAATCATGCCCTTAATTTCTTTTATAGAAACATTTTTAATCTTTTTTCTATCACCAGAGGTTGCAATCATTGAAATCAAATCAGAAAAGGAAGTATGAAATCCTTTGTCAATAACGTTATTTTTTTCAAAATTTAATTCAAATGGAGAGGATATTTCAATTTTAGATACCCTAAATGCATTTGCATTTGAATAAGTTGTGGAAAAAAATACTATTAATAGAGAGAATGAAATAAAATAAATATATACATTCAGTAATTTATAAAATTTATTAATTATTTGCATATACTATACTAATGAAAAAAGAAAAATTTACCTATGAAAAAAGTGGTGTAAACATAAATGCTGCTGATAATTTTGTTAAATTTATATCGTCAATATCATCAAACAAAAAAGGCCAAAAAAAGTTTAATAATATTGGTGGCTTCGGCTCTATAACTAATATTCCAAAAAATCTTAAAAATCCTAAAATTGTAGCTTGCACTGATGGTGTTGGTACAAAAGTAGAGATTGCCAATTTACTCAATAAATATGACACAATTGGCATTGATTTAGTTGCTATGAGTGTAAACGACCTAATTGTTCAAGGAGCAAGACCACTTTTATTTTTAGATTATATTTCTATTAATAAAATTGATTTAAATAAATTAAAATTGATCCTCAAAGGAATAGTAAGAGGCTGTAAAATTTCAAACTGTGAATTGGTTGGTGGCGAAACAGCAGAAATGCCAGGTACCTATGAAAAAGGTAAATTCGATATAGCAGGTTTTGCGGTAGGTTTGGTTGATGAAAAGAAAATACTATCAAAGAAGAATATAAAAAAAAATGACTTAGTGCTGGCTATACCATCTAGTGGTGTTCACTCAAATGGTTATTCTTTAGTTAGACATGTGCTTAATAAAAAAAAGATTAATTTAAAAAATAATTCATTTTTAAAAAAAGAATTACTAAGACCTACAAAAATTTATGTCAAAGAAGTTCTAAATTTAATTGATAACAATCTTTTAAATGGATGTGCAAACATTACTGGAGGTGGCCTAGCAGATAATATTAAGAGAGTTATTCCAGATAAATTAGTCGCTGATATAGATTTAAATAAAGTTAGAACTAAAAAAATTTTTAAATGGTTGAAGCAAAATAACATTGATGATGAGGAAATGTTAAAAACATTCAACTGTGGAGTTGGTTTTTGTTTAATAGTTAATCCTAAAAACTTAAATAAAATTACTAAATTTTTTACAAAGGAATTTAAACCCTATGTTATTGGAAAAATAACTGCAGGAAAATATAAAGTAAAACTTCATGGTAAAATTGACTGGTCCTAAAAAGATTAAAACAGCAGTATTTATATCTGGAACTGGAAGTAATTTAAAAAATTTAATAAAATTTTCTAAAATAAAAAATTCACCTATATCTATAGATTTAATTGTTTCAAATACTTCAAAAGCCAAAGGTTTAAAATTTTCAAATCAATTTAATATTAAAAAATATGTATCAAGCTTTAAAAACTATAAAATAGCTGAAACAAAAATATTAAATTTATTAAAAAAAGAAAATATAAAGTTTATTTGCCTTGCAGGCTTTATGAAGATTTTATCTAAAAGTTTTATTAAAAAATTTAGTGGAAAAATAGTTAATATACATCCTTCTTTACTGCCAAAGTATAAGGGGCTTGATACTCATTTTAAAGCAATACAAAATAAAGATAAGGTAGCTGGTTGTACTGTTCATTTTGTAACAGCGAAACTTGATTCAGGAAAAATAATTCTGCAAAAGAAAGTTAAAATTTCAAAAAAAGATACTTCTATTTCTTTAGCTAAAAAAGTTCTAAAACAAGAGCACAAGCTCTATCCAGCGGCTATAAAAAAATTATTTAATTAATCTTTAAAGAAAAAATTAATTTCAATTTTAGCATTTTCAACACTATCAGAACCATGTACAGAGTTTTTATCAATAGAAATTCCATATTTTTTTCTTATAGTTCCTTCTGCAGCATCTTCTGGTTTAGTTGCACCCATCAATTCTCTGTTTCCTAAAACTGCATTTTCTTTTTCAAGTATCATCACGACAATTGGGCCTGAAGACAAATAAGCACATAAATCATTATAAAAAGGTTTAGTTTCATGAACTTTATAAAATTGTTCTGCTTCTGCTTTTGTTATCTGAATTTTTTTATCTTTAATAATTTTAAAACCTTTATCCGTAAACATTTCTTTGATTTCATTATCTAAATTTCTTTCAACAGCATCAGGTTTAATGATTGATAGTGTTTGTTCTATATTACTCATAATTATCCTCTATTAGTTGGTTTAATAATCTTACTCCATAGCTAGTTGCACCACCTGAATTTAAAGCACCACCATATTTTGAAAATGCCATACCAGCTATATCTAAATGTGCCCAAGGTGTTTTATTTAAAATAAATCTTTGTAAAAATTGTGCTGCAGTTGTGGATCCTGCGCCACCTACATAATTTATATTTTGCATATCTGCATTTTTTGAGTCTATAAGTTTGTCAAAGTTTTTATGCAATGGCATTCTCCATAATTTTTCTTCAACTTTATCACCCGCTTCTAATAATTGTTTTGACAATTTATCATCATTTGAAAATAGACCTGCATATTCAGAGCCTAATGAAACTATAATAGCACCTGTTAAAGTTGCTAGATCAACCATAAACTTAGGTTTAAATTTTTTCTCAGTAAAAGTTAAAGCATCAGCCAAAACTAATCTACCTTCAGCATCTGTATTTAATACCTCTATTGTTTTACCACTATAAGATTTTACAATGTCTCCAGGTCTTTGTGCGTTTCCACTAACCATGTTCTCAACAAGCCCTACAACACCAACAGCATTTATTTTTGCTTTTCTTATTGCTAAATTTTTCATTAAACCCACCACAGTAGCTGAGCCTGCCATATCATAAGTCATGTCTTCCATGAACTTTGCTGGTTTTAAAGAGTAACCTCCAGTGTCAAAACAAACACCTTTTCCAACAAAAGCTAAAGGATTAGAATTATTTTTTGCTCCATTCCATTCCATTGTTACAAGATATGATCCTCTAATACTACCTTGCCCTACACCAAGTAACGCATTCATTCCAAGTTTTTTTAATTTTTTTTCATCATAGATATTTATTTTCAATCCAAATTTTTTAAGTGTATTTATTCTTTTTGCATATTCATCAGGGTGTAAAACATTACCTGGTTCAGACACAAGGTCTCTTGCAAAAAAACTTCCTTCTTCTAGAGCTTTAAATCTTAAATGATCTTGAATAGATATTTTATTTTTGTTTCCTATAACATTTATGAGAACAGTTTCTTTGTTTTTTTTAGATTTATAAATATTAAATTCATATGATTTTAATTTGAGTCCATGCAGAAAGTAACCAACAAAATTTTTAATTTTATTATTAATCGTATCTGAATTTACAAAGTATTCTTTTTTCTTATCATTATTAATATAACTATGAAATTTAGCTCCTAAATTTTCTATATCTGATATTTTTATATCTTTCTTAATGGATACTAAAAATACTGTCTTTTTTGAATTAACTTCAAAAGAAAGTAAATCTTTTTTCAAATCACTATTTTTTAATAAATCAGATATGTAAGAAAATTCTAAATTTGATAGATATTTTTTTAAATTGTTAATATTGAATTTTTCATCAACAAATAAGACAAGGTTGGCTAAGTCTTTTTTTGAACTTATTTTTTTGTAATTAATTTGAATAGTCATAAATTTTAAATACACTCTATGCGAGTTGAGTGGTATATAAGAGCTAATTTACTGTATTTCAATGAAAAAAATTGTTTATAAAAAATTATCTAAAGATTGTGTAAATTTTTTCTTATTAGTTGTATTTACCATCAGTATAATTATTTGGGTATTGCAGGCAGTTAATTATCTCGATTTTGTTATAGAGGACGGTCATGGTTTTCTTGTATATTTTAAATATACATTACTTAGCTTTCCTAAAATAATTAGTAGAATTTTTCCCTTTGCTATATTTTTGGCATTTTCATACATATTATTAAAGTATGAGAATAAAAATGAGCTAGTTATATTTTGGAATTTTGGAATTAAAAAAATTAATTTTATAAATTTTTTTATAAAATTTTCTCTCTGGTTCGTACTTATTAGTTTATTATTGAATGCTGTAATAACTCCTTTTGCTCAAGATAAAGCAAGATCCTTTATAAGATCATCTAACTTAGATTTTTTTGAAAGTGTTCTCAAACCTAAAAAGTTTATAGATATTATTGGAAATTTGACAATTTACTTTGATGAAAAAAATAAAAAAGGTGAATTAATAAATATATTCTTAAATGAAAAAACAGATATTAATAACTCACAAACTACTTTTGCTAAAACTGCAATAGTAAATATAGACAATAATAAAAAGATATTAACATTATATGATGGTAAATCTATCAATGTCATAAATGGGAAAATTTCAGAATTTGAATTCTCAAAAACTGATTATAATATTTCAAAATTTAATTCTAACACAATTACCTACCAAAAGACACAAGAAGCAAAAACAATAAATTTAATTAAATGCTCTTTATTTTTTAATGGTTCAATAATTAATTCTACAAATATAGAAATAGAAAATATTAAAAACTGTAGATTAGATAATTTAAAGAATGTCTATAAAGAGCTATACTCAAGATTGGTAAAACCTTTATATATAACTTTTCTAATTTCAATTTCGCTTTTATTTATATTAAAATCTAAAAGTGACCATTCATTTAATATTAATAAATTTAAGATTTATTTATTTGCTTTTCTTTTTATTATTTTTTTAGAATCATCTTCAAAATTAATAAGTACGAATTTAATGCAGAACATATTTCTTTCAATTTTTCCATTAATCTTAACATTAATTATCTATCTCTATTTTGTAATAAAATTAAAAATTAATAAAGTATGAAAACCTATATTAAATTTTTAATTAACCTTTTTAACATCTCATTATTAAAAATTTTTATTACTTTTTTTATTATCATTTTAATTACAAATATCCTTGAACAAATTGAATTTTTTAAAAATATAGATTTAAGTTTTTTTTATCTTTTCTTTTTGTCTTTATTAAATACACCTTCGGTCTTATTTGAAATACTTCCTTTTATTTTTTTGTTGGGCACTCAAGTATTTTTTATTCATCTTATTGACAAAAATGAACTACAGGTCTTTAAGTACTCTGGTTTAAATAATATAAAAATCATAAAAATTTTAGGTTTATATTCATTCATTCTTGGCATTATTATGGTTATTTTTTTTTATAACGGATCATCTATTTTAAAAAACTCATATCTATTAATTAAAAATAACTATTCAGGTGATAATAAGTATTTAGCTGTTATCACTGAAAATGGTCTTTGGATCAAAGATGAAATAAATGACAATATAAACATAATTAATGCCCGCCAGGTCAACAATGAATTTTTACTCAATGTTTCCATAACAAAGTTCAATAAAGATTTTGATTTAGTTGAAGTATTACAAAGTGAAAGAGTTGATATTACATCAAAAAAATGGAAAATATTTAATCCAATAACTCTAAAAGGTAATTCACAAAGTACTTTGAATGAATTGATATTACATTCAAATTTTGACTTACAAAAAATAAATAGCTTATTTTCAAACCTTTCTTCTTTAAGTATAATTGATTTAATTACATTAAGAAAAAGTTATATGTCTTTAAATTATTCTGTAACTGATATAAATTCTCACTTATTGAAAATTGTCTCTTATCCAGTTTACTTAACTCTAATTACAATTTTTTCTGCTATTATTATGTTTAACATTGGCTACCAAAAAAATACCTTTTATAAGATTACATTAGGGATTTTTTTGTCTGTAATTATTTACTATATTAATAATTTTTTAAGTGTCCTAGGCACAAATGAAAAAATTCCTGTAACACTTTCAATTTTTTTGCCTTTAATTATATTATCAATAATAAATTTCATCTCTATAATAAAGTTAAATGAAAAATAAATTTATAGCTTTCTTTCTTGTGATCTTATTTACTATATCTAATTTTAGTCGAGTTCTTGGAGAAGAATTTATTTTTGAAATTTCTGATTTAGAAATTACTGAAAATGGAAATATATATAAAGGCAATAACAGAGGTACAATTAGAACTGATAGTCAGCTTAAATTAATATCAGACAACTTTGAGTATTTAAAAGAAATCAATAGACTGGAAGCAAATGGTGATGTTCAGCTTTTTGATTTAAATAACAACATAACCATTAACGCTCAACAAATTTTTTATCTTAAGAATGAAGAAAAAATTTTCACAGTAGGTAAAACATTAATTAAAATTTCAAATAAATACGATATTGAAGGTTTTGATTTAATTCTTTTTAAAAATAAGATGATTTTATCATCTAAAAAAAATGCAATTATTACCGATAATGAGTCTAATACTTATAAACTTGAGCAGTTTCAATACTCTATTAATCAAGAAATTCTTAAGGGTGAAAATATAGTAGCTATAACTAGTGATAAAGAAAATAAAAGTGATGAATTTTTTCTTAAAACTGGTTTTTTTGACTTAAAAAAAAATGAATTTTTAGGAAAAGATATTACTGCAAACTTCCACAAAGATTTATTCGGGGATAACGAGAATGATCCAAGAATAAGTGCAGTTTCAGGATTTGGAGACAAGATTAATACCTACTTTAAAAAAGGTGTTTTTACATCATGTAAAAAAACAGATAAATGTCCCCCCTGGAAAATTACATCAGATGAAATTCACCATGATAAAATTAAAAAACAAATTAATTATAAAAATGCTTGGTTAGAAATATATGATTTTCCCGTTGTTTATTTTCCTAAATTTTTTCATCCAGACCCATCTGTAAAAAGACAATCTGGTCTTTTAAAGCCTGAATTTAGCAGCTCAAACAATCTTGGTAGCTCAGTTTATGTGCCATATTTTTTGGCCATATCTGAAGATAAAGACCTAACAATAAAACCAAGACTCTTTGAAGATAATAAATTTTTATTACAAAATGAGTATAGACAAAAAACAAAGAATTCACTTACAATAGCCGATTTTAGCCTTGTTAATGGCCATAACTCTAGCGCTCAAGACAAGGGGGGTACAAGGTCTCATCTTTTCACTAATACGTTAGTAGATTTGTCGTTGGACAACTTCAAAAAAAGCATGCTTCAAATTAACTATCAAAAAGTATCAAATGATAACTATTTGAAGTTATTTGATTTACAATCCCCCCTTCTACTAGATGACAATAGTGTGCTTGAATCTAAAATTCAATTTGATCTAGAGCATGAGAGCTATGATCTAACAACCTCATTTGAAATGTACGAAACTTTAAATGGCTCCAATAGCGATAGATATCAATATGTACTACCTAGTTATAATTTTTCAAAAAATTTTAGTTTTAATAATATTGATGGCAGTTTTAATCTCAATTCATATGGAAATAACACTTTAAATGATACGAATGTTGTTGGATCTACAATTTCAAATGATTTAATTTACTCTGCTTTAAGTAAATTCTTTGATAATGGAATTAAAACAAATTTTGAAATTGCTTTGAAAAATATCAATACTGTTGGTAAAAATAACCCTACATATAAAAATAGTCCACAATCAGAATTAATGAGCGCATATACATATAATGCTTCATTGCCACTAATTAAAAAAAATTCCACAACATTCGATACTTTAGAACCAAAGCTGTCTTTAAGGTTTAGCCCCCATGAAATGAAAAATAATAAAAACGAGTCTAGAAGAATTGATATTAGTAATGTTTTTTCTTCTAATCGATTAAGTTTAGGAAACTCATTTGAGTCCGGTGAGTCTATTACATTGGGCTTAAACTTCAAAAAAGAAAAAGTTAACGTTGATAATAAAATAGATAAAATTGAAGAATATATTGATTTTAAACTTGCATCAGTTTTTAGATTAGATGAAGAAAAGAATATACCTACAAGTAGTACTTTAAATAAAAAAAACTCCAATATATTTGGGGAATTTAATTTTAAACCTACTAGAAATATTTCATTAGGCTACAATTTTTCTTTAACAGATGATTTGAATACTTTTGAATACAATTCTTTAATAACTAAAATAGAATTTGGAAATTTTATTACTCATTTTGATTATTTAGAGGAAAGAGGTGCTGTTGGCAGTACAAATATAATTGAAAATACAACAAAATATAACTTTGATGATCAAAATTCTATATCATTTAACACAAGAAGAAATCGAAAGCTTGATTTAACAGAGTACTATGATTTGGTGTATGAGTATAAAAATGATTGTTTGGTTGCAGGTATAAAATATAAGAAGAATTATTATAATGATGCTGATATTAAACCAGTTGAAGAATTATTTTTCTCTATAACTATTGTTCCACTTGGAACTTTTTCACCAGATAAAATGGCTTTAAAATAGGATTATATGAAAAAGAAAATTTTAATATTTTTATTTGTCATAATATGTTTTCATGCTCAATCAATTGAAACAAAAATAATTCATAATATTCAAGACGAAATTATAACTAACATTGATATTAAAAATGAATTTAAATATCTTGTGGCTCTAAATAATTCTTTAAAAGAGTTAGATCAAGAAAAGATATTAAATATTTCTAACGAATCAATAATAAGAGAGAAGATAAAAAAAATAGAAATATCAAAAAATTTTAAAGAAATAAAATTAAATGAAGACTATTCTGAACTTTTACTAAAAAATATTTATTCAAGGTTAAATCTAAAATCAATAAATGAATTTGAAATTTATTTAAAAGATTATGATTTAAAAATAAGTGATATCGAAAAAAAAATTACTATTGATGCTTTGTGGAATGAACTAATTATAAAAAAATATTCATCTAAAGTTGTAATTAATGAGGCTGTATTAAAAGAAGAGCTTCTAAAAAATAACAAAATTGAATCAAAAGAATATCAATTATCTGAAATTATCTTTGAAGTTAAAAACAAAGAAGAGATCGAAAAAAAATATAAAGAAGTTGTTAAAAGCATAAATGAAATAGGTTTTGAAAATAGTGCTGCAACATATAGTTTTTCTGATTCAGCTAAAATTGGTGGTGATATTGGTTGGATCAATGAAAATTCACTTAATAATAATATTAGAAAAAATATAAGCAGCTTAAAAGTGGGAGAATTTACAAAACCTATAATTTTATCAAACGGTATATTAATATTAAAATTAATAAATATAAAAAGTTCTGAAACTACTATTGATATTGAAAATGAATTAAAAAAAGCAATTAACTATGAACGTAACAGACAGTTGAATCAATATTCAAAAATTTATTATAACAAGATCAAAAAGAATCTCGATTTTAATGGGTAAGGAACCAATAATAATAGTGGGTGGAGAGCCCAACAGTATTTTTTTAGAAATTTTTTTTAAAAGTTTAAAAACTAATATTTATAAGTCACCCTTAATAATCATTATTTCTAAAAAATTACTTCAAGAACAGATGAAAAAATTAGATTTTTATTTCAAAATAAATGATATTGACAAGGAGTTAAAAGATTTCTCCAAACTAACTAATAAAAAAATTAATTTAATTAATGTTGATTATAAATTTAAAAAATGCTTTGAAAAAATTACTAGTAAGTCAAATAAGTACATAGATGAAACTTTTAAAGTTGCTTTAAATTTTATGAAACAAAATAATTTATCCAAATTTATCAATGGTCCTGTTTCCAAAAAGTCTTTTTTAAAAGGTAAAACTTTAGGTATCACTGAATATCTTGCAAAGAAAACCAAAAAAAAAGATGTTGCAATGTTAATATTTAATAAAAATTTATCTGTTAGTCCTCTTACAACCCATCTTGCTTTAAAAGATGTTCATAAAAAAATAACAAAACAAAAAATATATACTCAAGTTAACCTGATTAATAAATTTTATAAAACAAAATTTAATAAACTACCAAGGATTGCAATAACTGGGTTAAATCCCCACTGTGAAAGTAATTTTCAAAATTCTGAAGAGGATAAAGTTATAATTCCAGCTATTAAGAAATTACGATTAAAAAATAATAAAATTAATGGTCCATTTCCAGCTGATACTATCTTTACAAAATTTTTATTAAAGAAATATGATGTAATTATTGGTATGTATCATGATCAAGTACTTTCTCCTATGAAGGCTTTATTTGGTTTTGATGCAATTAATATTACTTTAGGTCTACCATTTACTCGAATCTCTCCAGATCATGGTCCAAATTATTCAATGTTGGGTAAAAATTTATCTGATCCAAAAAGCTTAATTCAGGCCTTAAAGTTTTTGGATAAATAAGTGTTCGTAAAAGCAAAAAAAAGCCTTGGACAAAACTTCTTAATAGATAGAGAGGTGCTTGAAAAAATTGTATCCATAACCGATATTACTAACAAGGAAGTCTTGGAAATTGGACCAGGTAGTGGAAATCTAACCACATACATTTTAAAAAAAAAACCAAAGAAACTCTATGTTGTAGAAAAAGATGATGATTTAGCCATATTACTAAAGGAAAAGTTTGATACGGAAATTAAAATCATCAATGATGATATCTTAAAAGTATCTGAAAGTACTATCTCGGATCAAAAACTATCTGTCTTTGGTAATTTACCTTATAACATATCAACAGAAATCTTATCTAAATGGATTCTTAATATTGGCTCAAATTTTTGGTTCGATAGTCTCGTTTTAATGTTCCAAAAAGAAGTTGCTGATAGAATTATATCTGAATTTAATAACTCTAATTATGGCAGACTATCCATTTTATCTAGCTGGAAATTAAATGTAAAAAAGATATTAGACATTAAACCACAAAGCTTTTCACCAAGACCTAAAATAGATAGTTCTTTACTTTTATTCACTCCCAAAGAAAATTTTTTTAAATTAAAGGATCCTAAAAACCTTGAAAAAATTACTAGAATATTCTTCAGCCAAAGAAGAAAAATGTTAAAAAAACCCTTTAACCAAGTTTTTGATAATGGAAAAGAAGTTGCAGAAAAATTCGGTATTGATCTTAATCTTAGACCTCAAAACCTTGAGCCAGATGTATATTTTAAACTTGTAAAAGAATATGAAGATTTAAGAGGTTAGTTTTTCAACATGTTTTCTAATGAAATCTTTATCATAGTCTTTCGAACCATTGTTAATTTCAGCATCAATTAAACTGCTAATTTTAGAATAACACTCTTCTAGATCATCATTAATAATTACATAATCATAATTAATCCAATGCAAAACATCTCTACTAAACTCTTTCATACGTTCTTCTACTATCAGTTTATCTTTCATGTCTCTATTTGATAGTCTTTCAAATAGTATCTCTTTACTAGGAGGTAAAATAAAAAAAGTAATTAATTTATAATTTAATTTTTTATTCTTGATTTGATCAGCTCCTTGCCAATCAATATCAAATATTACATTTTCACCTTTTTCTAATTTTTCAATTACTGGTGTTCTAGTTGTTCCATAAAGATGATTAAATACTTTTGCGTACTCTAAGAATTCTTCATTTTTTATTAAATTTTCAAATTTATCATGATCAACAAAGTAATAATCTTTGTCTGCAATTTCGTTTAGTCTAGGTTTTCTTGTGGTATGAGAAATAGAAATATGAAAATTTTTATTCTTAGAGAGCAGTTTTACTAAAGTTGTTTTACCTGCCCCAGATGGGGATGATAAAATTACCATTATCCCATCTTTTTTTATGGACATTTAATTTCTAGTTTGCTTTTCCTGCTATAAAGTTAACAGCGTCACCTACAGTAAGAATTTTTTCAGCTTCACTATCTGAAATTTCTGAACCAAATTCCTCTTCAAAAGCCATTACTAACTCAACTGTATCTAAACTATCTGCTCCAAGATCGTCTATGAAGCTTGAATCGTCTAATACTTTAGCTTCATCAATACCTAAGTGATCTGCTACAATTTTTTTAACTTTGCTTGAAATATCTTCTGACATAATGTTCCTTTTTGTTATATTTCGTTAATAGTTCAAAAAGTAGTTTTGTCAACCCAAATACATGCCTCCATTAACATGCAATGTTTCTCCATTAATATAGTCTGACTGATCTGAGCTTAAGAAATTAACTGCATTAGCAATATCTTCAGGTTTACCCAGTCTATTAGATGGAATTTTAGCAATTATTGTTTCTTTAAATTTTTCATCTATTTGATCTGTCATAGCAGTGCTTATAAAGCCTGGGGATATGCAATTAACATTAATATTTTTTTTTGCATATTCAATAGCTAAGCTTTTTGACATTGCAACTATACCTGCTTTAGATGCAGTATAGTTTGCTTGTCCAACATTACCAGTATGCCCAACAACAGAGGTTATATTGATAATTTTTCCAGATTTATTTTTAAGCATTTTTTTAATCGAATATTTACACATTAGAAATGTAGAGGTTAAATTAATATTTATAACTTTTGACCACTCTTCTAAGCTCATTCTAATAGTTAAATTATCTTTTGTAATGCCTGCATTATTAACAATGCAATCTAAGGATCCACCTAGTTCTTTGGTAGCATTTTCTATAAATTCTTCGATTTTATCATGTTGAGAAATATCAAATTTAAGTATTTTTATATTATTAAATTTTTCTTTTAACTCTTCTAGTTTTTCAATTCTTGTACCAGTAGCTAAAATATTTGCACCATTTTGGTTTAACTTCTCAACTATTGAATTGCCAATTCCACCTGAAGCACCTGTGACTATAATATTTTTATCTTTTAAACTACTCATTGATATTAATTAACTTTATATCCTCTTCTGAATTTATTGCACTAACTTTAACATTTTTGTCAATTCTCTTTATTAATCCAGATAAAACTTTGCCTGGTCCTATTTCAATAAACTCTGTAACACCCTTCTCAATCATTAACAAAACACTCTCACGCCAACGAACACTACTTTCAATTTGCTTAACTAGTAATTCTTTTAGTTCATTCGAATTAGATATTTCTTTTCCTGTTACATTTGAAATAAGGATGTTTTTAGGTTCATTAAAATTTAATTTTGCTATTTCTTCTTTCATTACAAGTGTTGCGTTATTCATCAATTTACAATGAAACGGAGCACTAACTGGTAATTTAATATTTTTAATATTTGAAGCTTTCAAATCAACCATAATTTTCTCTAGGTCTTCAATTTTTCCACTTAAAACGATCTGACCTACAGAATTGTCATTTGCAATAAAGCATTCGTATTTATCTTTATTCTCATCAATAATTTTTTTTATTATTTCAATTTCAGAACCCAAAACTGCAACCATTCCACCCACTCCTTTTGGAACAGAGTTTTGCATCGCATTACCTCTAATTTTTAAAATCTTTAAAGTATCTGAAAATGACAATGACCCTGCTGCGGTTAGTGCAGAGTACTCTCCTAAAGAATGTCCTGCATAAAATTTTGCTTTATCTAAATCAATTTTAAACTCTTCTTTAATTAACTTAAATATTGAGTAACTCAGCAAAAATATTGCTGGCTGTGTATTTTCAGTTAAGTCTAATTCTTCCTTAGGACCATTTAAAATAAGATTTGATAGTGAGAAACCAAGAGTTTCATCTGCTTCCTTGAATAGATCTTGAACTAAGCTATATTTAGCATGTAGGTCTTTACCCATTCCTACTAATTGTGAGCCTTGACCTGGAAAAATAACAGAAAACATTTAAATATCTAAAATTTATTATGGTTTTAAGTGTTGTAATTCAATAATTATAATAGTATATCCTCACTTTTTATTAAAGAACAATTATGAATTTATACGAACACACAATAGTTGCTAGACAAGATACCAGCCCAGCGCAAGTTAAGCAATTAACTGAAAAATATTCTAAAATAGTTGAAAAAAATGAAGGAGAAATAGTACAAACTGAAGATTGGGGTTTGTTAAATTTAGCTTACATTATTAAAAAGAATAAAAAGGGTATCTATATGCACTTTAAGATTAAAGGTCCTGGAAAAATTATTGATGAATTAGAAAAAAATGAAGCAATTGATAAAAATCTTCTAAGATATATGACAGTTAAAGTTAAAAAGTTTAATTTAGAGGCTAAATATTTTTCAAAGAAAGATGAATACGAAAAAAAAGAATATAAAAAAGAATATAATAGAGACTAATTATGCCATCAAAAAAAAGAGCAGGAAATAAAAAGAAAGGTAGTCAAAGTAATTTTGCAAAGCTAAGCATCTTTCAGCCTAATAAATATAAATTTAAGAAAACTTGCCCTTTATCTGCTAAGGGTGCTCCAGAAGTTGATTATAAAAACATCAGATTGTTAAAAAAATATATGTCTGAAAATGGTAAAATTTTACCATCAAGAATTACGAATGTTTCACAAAAAAAACAAAGAGAGCTATCTCTGTCTATTAAGAGAGCTAGAAATTTAGCGTTAATTTAAATGAAAGTTATACTTTTAGAAAACTTAAGAAGAATTGGATCTATTGGAGAAATCATAGATGTTAAAAGAGGGTTTGCCAGAAACTTCTTAATATCAAATAAAAAAGCTCTTTATGCTTCAAAAGAAAATATTGCAGAAGTTGAAAAGATTAAATCTGAGCTAAGTAAAAAAGATACTGAAAAGAAAAAAGAAGCTCAAAAAATTTCTGAACAAATTAACAATAAAGAATACGAAATTAAAAAATTAAGCACTGAAAATAAAGAATTGTATGGATCAGTTAAACCAACTGAAATTTCAAAACTGATATTAGAAAATGACAAACTAGATATTAAACCTTCAATGATACAACCAATAACTGAAATTAAATCAATTGGTAAATTTAAGGTTAAAATTATTCTACACTCTGAAGTAGATTCTGAAATTACTATTAATGTAGTTACAGCTGATACTATTCAATAATTATACAATTTTTTCCCCAGCATATATTTTTTATTTTTTTAAATCTTAATTAAGATAAGATTTCTTCATGGAAAATAACCTCAGTCTAGTTAAAGATACTTTTAAAGAACTTCCAAACAATATTGAAGCAGAACAGGCTGTAATTGGATCAATACTAGTTCAAAATGAAACGTTTGATGAAATAAATACTATCGTTTCAAGTGTTAACTTTTATGACCCAATGCATCAAAGTATTTTTTCAGCAATTGAAAGCCTAATTTACAAAGGGATGCTTGCAAACCCCATAACTTTAAAAAATTATTTTGAAAATGAAAAAGACGAGTTAAATGTTCCTGAGTATTTAGTAAAAGTTACAAAATTTTCTACTCCTCCAAGACAAGCAATAGAATATTCAAGAATTATTTATGATATGTTCGTCAGACGAGAATTAATTAAAATATCTGAAAATACTATTGACGCTGCAAAACTAAATGCACTTGATGTTAATGGCCAAAATATAATTGAAAATTCAGAAAGGTTATTATTTGATCTTGCTGAAAAAGGTTCTTTCAATTCATCACTTATTAAATTTGATGAAGCGATGAAACAAACTATTGAGATGGCTTCAGCTGCTTATCAAAATGATGAGGGGATCGTTGGTGTACCTACTGGTCTAAGAGACCTAGATGATAGACTGGGTGGGCTTCATAATTCAGATTTAATTATTATTGCAGGTAGACCTTCAATGGGTAAGACTGCTTTAGCAACAAACATAGCTTTTAATGCTGCTCAAAAACTACAAGAAAGTGGAAAGAAATCTGCAGTAGCTTTCTTCTCATTAGAGATGTCTTCTGAACAATTATCAACTAGAATTTTAGCAGAACAATCTAGAATTAAATCAAACGATATAAGACGTGGAAGAATTTCTGATGAGCAATTTGATAAATTTATTGAGACATCAAAGAATATTTCTGAACTTCCTTTATATATAGATGAAACGCCAGCTATCAGTATTGCTGCTATGAGCAACAGAGCAAGACGTATTAAAAGATTATTTGGTTTAGACTTGATTGTTGTAGATTACATTCAATTGATGAGAGGATCTGGAAATAATAGAGATGGTAGAGTTCAAGAAATTTCTGAAATCACTCAAGGACTTAAGGCAATGGCAAAAGAACTTAAGCTTCCAGTAATTGCTCTATCACAGTTGTCAAGAGCAGTAGAACAAAGAGATGATCATAAGCCCCAGTTATCAGATTTAAGAGAGTCTGGATCAATTGAACAAGATGCTGACGTTGTAATGTTTGTATATAGAGAGGCCTATTACTTAGAGAGAAAAGAGCCTAGACCTGCAACTGTTGAGCATGCTGAATGGCAAGCAAAAATGAATGAAGTGTCAAATCTAGCAGAGCTTATTATTGGAAAACAAAGACACGGACCAACGGGTAATGTTATGGTAGAATTTGAAGCAATGTTTACCAAATTTAAAGATACTCAAATTAACTAATATCCAATATATTAGCTGTGAATGCTTTCTCTATTTTATCAAAATATTGTTTTAAAAAATCCTAAATCAATTTTTATATTACTGTTAATTACTCTCTTAAGTTTTGGGTATTTTTCTAAAGATTTTAGACTAGATGCCTCATCTGATACTTTGTTAATTGAAGGGGATCCTGATCTTGAATACTTGAAAGAAGTCACTGAAAGATATGGTTCTAAAGAGTTTTTAATCTTAACTTATTCTCCTAATGAGGGAATGGTTACTGAATCTTCTATTAATAATCTTTTAAGTTTAAAATATAAAATTCAAAGTCTAGATTGGGTTCATAGCGTTATTACACTACTTGATATCCCTTTATTAAATAATTCAGAAGCACCTCTTCAAGAAAGACTAGAAAGTTTTAAAACTTTAAAAGATGAAGGTGTTGATACTGAAAGAGGATTTAATGAAATATTAAATAGTCCAGTTTTTAGAAATTTTGTAATAAGTGAGGATGGTAAAACAAGTGGCATTATTGTTTATATAAAAAAAGATGAACTAAAAGATATTGAAAATAAATCAGCTCAAGAAATTGAAGAATATAAAGATACTTTAAAAAAGAAAAATCATGAAAATATCACCCAAATAAGAGAGGTTATTAAAACCTATGGAGATGTTGGAAAAATATACTTAGGTGGTATTCCAATGATCACAGATGATATGATGTCATTTATTAAAAGTGATATTATTGTTTTTGGTCTAGGAGTTCTTTTATTTATTATTGCTACTCTGTGGTTTATATTTAGAAAACTAATATGGATTATTGTTCCAATTAGTAGCTGCTTTTTTTCAGTTTTAATTATGACAGGTCTACTTGGTCTTTTAGGCTGGAAGGTTACTGTTATATCCTCAAACTTTATTGCTTTAATGTTAATTCTAACTATGGCAATGAATATTCATATGAGTACCCGGTTTCTACAATTAAGAGAAGATTTTCCAAATTTAGATAATTTAAAAATTATTATAATGACAACTAGTAAGATGTTTTGGCCTATTATTTATACAGTTCTTACAACTATATGCGCTTTTCTATCTTTAGTTTTTAGTGGCATAAAACCTATTATTGATTTTGGGTGGATGATGACTTTAGGATTAATAACTTCTTTTATAATCACATTTACTTTACTCCCTACTCTATTGAGCTTTATGTCTAGCAATAAAGTAAAAATTAAAGAAGATGCAGATTCTAAAATTACTTCTTTTTTTGGTAAAATTTCTATTAATAATAAAAGTATAATTTTTTTAGTAACAGGTTTGGTTGTCGTCTTAAGTGTTGTTGGAATAAGTAAGCTTGAAGTTGAAAATAGTTTTATAAATTACTTTAATAAAAATACTGAGATTTATAAAGGCATGAAACTTATTGATGAAAAACTAGGTGGCACGACACCTTTAGAAGTTATATTAAAATTTCCTGAAAATATCATAGTAGAGACTACCGAAGATGACGAATTTGAAAGCTGGGATGATGAAGGCAGTAAAGATGATGAAAAATACTGGTTTACAAAAGACAAAATTGAAAAAATTCAAAATGTTCATAATTATTTAGATAATCTTCCTGCAGTTGGAAAGGTTTTATCATTTAGTTCAATTATTGAAGTTGCTACACAATTAAATAATAACAAGCCCCTTGGAACCTTAGAAATGGGTGTGCTTTATTCAAAAATTCCAGAAACTATAAAAAAAGATATTATAGATCCTTATATATCCATAAAAGATAATGAGGCTAGGATAAGCCTTAGAATTATTGACTCACAGGATGGTTTAAGAAGAAATGATTTAATAAACCAAATAAACTATGACCTTGAAAATGAATTAAAACTTAGCAAAGAAGAATTTAAACTAGCGGGTGTTTTAATTTTGTTTAATAATTTACTCCAAAGCCTTTTTAAATCTCAAATACTCACATTGGGTTTAGTAATGGTTGGAATTTTTGCAATGTTTATGATTTTATTTAGAAATTTTAAACTATCTCTTATTGGTGTTGTTCCTAATTTTATTGCAGCTTTCTTTATTTTAGGAATTATTGGCCTGCTTGGAATACCCCTTGATATGATGACTATTACTATTGCTGCAATCACAATAGGAATAGCAGTAGACAATAGTATTCACTACATTTATAGGTTTAAAGAAGAGTTTTTAAAAATTAAAGACTATAATAAAACACTAAAAGTTTGTCACTCAACAGTGGGTGTTGCAATCCTAAATACTTCAATAACCATTGTCTTTGGGTTTTCAATTTTGGTTTTCTCTAAATTTATACCCACAATTTATTTTGGTGTGTTTACTGGTTTAGCAATGTTACTTGCAATGATTTCAGTATTAACTTTACTGCCCTCTCTTATTTTAATAAGTAAACCATTCGGAAAATAATATTATTATGCTTGATGCTTTAAAAGATTTTTATCAAGCAGTGTCTTTAATAGATCTAATATTTCTAATCATTACAATTTTTTCAGTTATCAAGTGTTATAGTAAAGGTTTTGTTTTAAGTTTATTGTCAGCTTCAAAATGGGTATTGGCTTATGTTGTAACTTTACTTCTTTTTCCAAAAGCTAAGCCTTATTTTAAAAATATAATTGATAGTGAATATGTTTTAGATATTGCGCTCGGCATAACTATCTTTATTTTAGTGATCTTTGTTATTCTTATTACAAATAAAGCCATTAGTAAGACGGTAAAATTTGTTGGTCTTGGAAGACTCGATTCCTTATTTGGGTTATTTTTTGGATTTATCCGAAGTTATGTAATCTGTATTTGTTTATTTTCAGCTATAGATATTGTGTATAATTATAGTAAATGGCCAATTAATACTGATAAATCATACGCCTTCCCATATATTGAAAAAGGTAGTAATTATTTATTGAAAGAGTTTCCAAATGAAAAAAACTATCAAGATTCCAAAGAAAAAATTCAAGATTTATAATCCCAAATTAAAAGAAGAATGTGGTGTCTTTGGCGTAAGTAACAATAAAGATTCAGCCGCACTAACCGCTTTAGGATTACATGCTCTGCAACATAGAGGTCAAGAAGGCTGTGGAATAGTAACATTTGATGGAAAAAAATATTACTCTGAAAAAAGATTTGGCTTAGTTGGAGATAATTTTAATAAAGAGAAAGTGTTAAATAGTTTACCTGGTGATTATGCTATTGGTCATAACAGATATAGTACAACTGGTGAAAACACTTTAAGAAATATACAGCCTTTTTTTGCAGATACAAATGCTGGAGGTATCGGTGTAGCTCATAATGGAAATTTAACTAATTCAATAACTCTTCGAAATAGATTGGTTCAAGATGGTGCAATATTTCATACTACATCTGACACAGAAACAATTGTTCAATTAATTGCTAAATCAAAAAGAAACAAAACAATTGATAAAGTTATAGATGCCATATTCCAAATACAAGGTGGTTACGCGCTTGTCATGCTAACACAAAATACTTTAATTGGTGTAAGAGATCCTCATGGTATCAGACCATTAGTAATTGGGAAAATCAAAGATAGCTATGTCTTTGCTTCTGAAACATGTGCACTAGATATAATTGGTGCAAAATATATTCGAGATGTAGAAAACGGTGAGGTTGTTTATATAGAGAATAATGAACTAAAAAGCATCAAACCCTTCCCTGCTAGAAAAGTTCGTCCGTGCGTTTTTGAGTATATTTATTTTGCAAGACCAGACAGTTTACTAAATGGTAAATCTGCTTATGAACATAGAAAACAATTTGGGATTGAACTTGCAAAAGAAAACAAAATCAAAGCAGATATTGTAGTTCCTGTACCAGACTCTGGTAATGCAGCAGCCCTTGGTTTTGCTCAACACTTAGGAATTAACTTTGAATTAGGTTTGATTAGAAATCATTATGTTGGTCGAACCTTTATTGAACCTAGTCAAAAAATTAGAAGTCTTGGTGTAAAATTAAAATTAAATGCAAATCAATCAACTATTAAGGATAAGATAATTATTTTAATAGATGACTCGCTTGTAAGAGGGACAACTTCTCATAAAATTGTGAAAATGTTATATGATGCAGGAGCCAAAGAAGTTCATGTAAAAATTGCCTGTCCAGAAATTAGGTTTCCTGATTTTTATGGTGTGGATACTCCTACTAAAAAAGAGTTACTTGCTGCAAATAAAACTAATGACGAAATTTGTGAATATATTGGTGCTAAATCATTAGATTTTTTATCCTTAGAAGGTGTTTATAGAGCAATGGGTTTTAACAAAAGAGATAATAATTATCCTCAATTAACAGATCATTATTTTACAGGTGAATATCCTGTTAAACCTATAGATGAATTAGGGGATGATAAGATCACTCAATTATCATTACTAAGCACCGCTTCAAATAACTAAAGCAACCAATACAAAATTTTCAAACAGAAGAGTTAAACATAAAGACTTTAAAATGAATTTTAAATCCTTATATATAAATCAATGATCACTCATAAAGAACATATTATCAAATATTTTGAGTCTGGAATTAAAGATGTTAAAAATTTTAAAATTGGCATTGAGCATGAAAAATTTTTATTTGATGAAAAAACAAACAAAAGAGTAGATTACCCTACTGTCCTAAAAATGTTTTCACTGCTAAGTGAATTTGGCTGGAAGCCAATAATGGAAAAAGAAAATATTATTGGATTACAGAAACAAGGAAAAAGTATTACTCTTGAGCCTGGAAATCAAATTGAGTTATCAGGTGATAAACTAAATAATATCCATGAAGCATGTGCTGAGTCTCATGATTATTTATTTGAGTTACAGCAAGTAACAAAAAAATTAAATTTAAAAATTGTTAGTGCTGGTTTTGATCCAATTTCAACCCTTAGTGAAGTTCCTAATAATCCAAAACAAAGATATCAAGTAATGACTAAGGATATGCCTAATGGTGGTTCTTTAAGCTTAGATATGATGTATAGAACTTGTGGTACGCAACTTAACTTGGATTACGATTCTGAAAAAGATTTTATTAAAAAGTTTAAGATAGTTAATTCTATAGTTCCAATATCTATTGCCCTTTTTGCAAATTCTTCAATAATTGAAAAAAAAAATAGTGGTTTCAGTTCTTATCGTTCTAAAGTTTGGCAAGAAACATCGAGAGGAGGTTTACCTGAAGTTTTTTTTGATAATATGGATTTTGAAAAATATGCAGATTTTTCAATAAACTTTCCTTTATTATTTATTCAAAACGAAAAAGAATATTTATCAGGAAGCAATTATTCATTTTCAGATTTCATGAATGGAAAAATTAGTGAAATTAACAACCGACTTCCAACTGAAGACGATTTAACCACTCACCTAAGTACAATTTTTACAGAAAATAGACTTAAGAAATATATAGAGTTAAGATCAATGGACACTTGTGGTTGGGATTGTTTGTGTTCTGGACCTGCTTTTAATACTGGAATATTATATGGAAATTTAGATGAGGCTTACGAATTAATTTCTAAGTGGGATAAGAATAAAATAATTAATGCCTACCTAGAAGCACCTAAAAAAGGGTTTAACACTGAGTTGATGGGAAAAGACCTATTACATTGGTCATCCTTGCTCCTTGGGATTTCTAGAAAAGGATTATTAAACAGAGACATTTTGAGTAAATCTAATGATAATGAGGCTAAGTTTTTAAATCACTTAGATAAACTGATTGATAATAAGACAACAAACGCAGATCATATGATAGATAAATTTTCTAAGAATGAAAATTTAAACGATTTATATGACAAATAAGATAGTTGCAATTCAAGGTGATCATCCTTCAAAACTAAAGCCTCTAACGGATACTAGTATATTTCTAGCCATTGAAGCACAAAGGTTAAAATACAAAATTTTTTATTATGAACCTAAAGACCTTTCAATTATTAACGATAAGGTCGTAGCGAATGGATTTTACGTAGAGTTTAATTATTCAAATAAGCGTTATTTTAAAATATTAAACCAACAAAAACTAGAACTTACACAATGTAAGTATATTTTGATACGGCAAGATCCTCCTTTTAATTTAGAATACATTTCAACAACTTACATTTTGGATAAGATAAAAAATAAAGTTAAAATTATTAATAATCCAACCTCTATTAGAAATATCTCTGAAAAATTATACTCAACATCTTTTCAAAAATATATGCCAGATACAATTTTCACAAAAGATATAAATGAAATTAATAAGTTTTTTTCTAAAAATAAAAAAATGATTATAAAACCTATTCATAGTTTTAGTGGAAATGATATTCACTTATTTCAAAATAAAATAAATAAGAAATTGATTATAAATTTTATAAAAAAACATGGACATATTATGTGTCAAAAGTTTTTACCAAAGATTAAGTTTGGAGATAAAAGAGTTTTTATAATTAATGGTAAAGTTTGCGGTGCGATCTCTAGAGTTCCAAAAAAAGGATCTTTTTTAAGCAACATGAGTAAAGGAGCGATACCTATCTCAGCTAAATTAACAAAATTAGAAAATAAAATTTCAAATATAATTGGTAAAGATCTTAAAAAAAATGACATCTATTTTTCTGGTATTGATTTTATCGACCAAAAATTAAATGGAGATATTAATGTAACCTCTCCTACAGGATTAAAATCTTTTTATGATCTTACAAGCATTAATCTTGCAAAAACATTTTGGAAAGGATTAAAAGCTTGAACAAATTATCCGACCAGCAAAAAGGATCTTTACTCGCATTTGTTGCAGTAATGTTTATTACTCCCGATAGTTTATTTATAAGACTTTCTAATGTTGATACTTGGGGGCTTGTTTTTTATCGAGGCCTTATTCCTTTCATCACTGTATTTTTAGGAATGTTATTAATTTATAAATTAAATTTCTTTAAAATGCTTTTTTCAAGTGGCTATCATGGCTTACTTTATATTGGTACTTTCTCTGTAACCAATATTACCTTTGTTGTTTCAATACAAAATACCAATGTTGCAAACACATTAGTTATGATTGCAATGGCTCCTATGTTATCTGCAGTGCTTGGTGCAATATTTTTAAAAGAATTACCTGATAGAAAAACATGGATTACAATATTTGTAACTTTTACTGCTGCTATTTATATATTCTACGATTCAATACAATTAGGTAACTTTTTTGGAGATATATTAGGCCTAATAACTGCTTTAGGTTTGGCAGTTGGAGCAGTTACTATTAGATCCGCAAAGGATAAAAACTTAATCCCAGCAGCTGTTGTTGGAAAATTAATTGTAGCAATGTTTGCACTTCTGTTCATTGAAAGCTTTGCACTAGTTGATAGTGATCTAATTATTGTTCCTTTAATGTGTGTTATGTGTGTTGCTATACCTTTTGTGCTAGTGACTATAGCTCCAAGGTTCATACCTGCAGCTGAAGTAAACCTATTCTTCTTACTAGAGACTATAATTGGTCCTATTTGGGTGTGGTTAATTATTAAAGAACAACCCAGCCTGGAGACTATCCAAGGTGGTGCTGTTATCATTACAGCAATTGCCATTCACTCTTTTATTAAACTAAGAAATTCATAATTTTATCATAATAAAGACTTGATTTACATCTAGATCGCAAATAAGTACGGTCAGTTTTATGAATAAAGTTTTAAAGAACTCTTGGGCATTGTTTTTAGGTATTGGGTTCTTAATGATGGCCTATGGATTTCAAGGGTCCCTATTAGGTGTAAGGGCTGTTCAAGAACAATTTAGTCTAACGGCAACTGGGTTTATGATGTCAGGTTATTTTGTTGGGTACTTTATAGGTGCAATGACAATTTCTAATCTTATTTCCAAAGTAGGTCATATTAGAGTTTTTGCAGCTTTTGCGTCTTTAGCATCTTTGGTTATCTTGGTTCACTCAATATTTATTAATCCTTATGTATGGTTTATTCTAAGAGTTTTAACAGGAATAAGTATGGTTTGTATTTATACTGTTGCTGAAAGTTGGTTGAATGACAGATCAAGCAATAAAAATAGAGGAAGTATTTTATCGATTTATATGGTTATTTTATATGGATCAATGGGTATAGGAATGTTTTTATTGAACTTTAGTAGACCTGAAAATTATCAACCCTTTATATTGGTTTCAATTATTACGTCTCTTGCCCTTATACCTATTCTCTTAACTAAAAAAAAACCACCTACATTTAAAAAAATTCAAGGTATGCCTTTAAAAGAACTTTATGAAACTTCACCATTTGGAATGGTAAGTGCTCTTTTTTATGGAACAATCCAGTCTGCACTATTTACATTGTTAGCAGTATATGCGGCCTCAATGAATTTTACTATTTTTCAAATATCACTTGTGACTTTTCTTTTAGCAATTTCTGGTGCTATCTCTCAATATCCTATTGGAAAACTTTCTGATAAATATGATAGGAGAAAAGTAATAATAATTTCAACATTTGGTGCATCTTTATTTGCTTTACTTGCTATTCTATCATCAGGTCAGATGTACTTACCTGGTGAACTTGCCACAAGTAAAGTATGGTTTTTTATTTTTTTAATTTTATTTTCAATTTGTAGCTTACCAATGTTCTCTTTGATTTGTGCGCACACTAATGACTATATACCAAAAGAAAAATTTGTAGCAGCTGGAGCTGGTATACAATTTACATTTGGCTTGGGTGCTATGAGTGGTCCATTCCTTTGTTCAATATTTATGAATATTGTTGGCTCTAATGGTTTTTTTGTATTTTTACTTTTCTTTCATGCTTTAATAGGTGTGTTTGGTATCTACAGAATGAGGGTTAGAGAAACAGTTGAAAATCCTGATTCTCAGTTCGTTGCTATGCCATCTACTATCACGCCAGCCGGAATCGAATTAAATCCTACTACCGAACATATTGATGAACCTTATTCTGATAAAGTAAAAGAAATACTGGATAGAAAAGGTGTTGAATATAAAAAAAACTGAGATAATTCCACCAATAACTAGTCTTTAAGCATATTGACCTGCCACATATCCAGAAGACCAAGCCCATTGAAAATTATAACCACCTAAATGACCAGTAACATCTACAACTTCTCCGATAAAAAATAATCCAGGGTGTTTATTGGACATCATTGTTTTAGAAGAAATTTCTTCAGTATCAATACCACCCAAAGTTACTTCAGCAGTTCTATAACCTTCGGTTCCTATTGGATTTATCACCCACGCGTTTATAGAATTACTCAAACTAGTTAATACTTTGTTGGATAATTCACATATATTTCCATTAACATTATTTTCATTACAAATTATATGAGCTAACCGTTTAGGGAGAATTTCAGAAACTATAATGCCTATATCTTGTTTAGGACTAGAGATCTTTCTATCATTTAGAAATTTATCTACATCAAGTTTTGGTGATAAATTAACTTTGATATTATCTCCTAATTTCCAATAAGAAGAGATCTGCAATATAGAAGGTCCGCTCAAACCTCTATGAGTAAATAACATTCCTTCCTCAAAAAAAGTTTTTTTAAATGAAACAACTGCTTCAACAGATAATCCAGTAAGTTCCTTACAAATTGCTAGTATTTTTTCACTAAATGTTAAAGGAACTAGTGCAGGTAATGTTTCAATAACTTTTAAACCAAATTTTTGAGCAATATCATAGCCAAATTTACTTGCTCCAATTTTTGGAATAGACAGACCGCCTGTTGCAATAATCAATGACTGACTGAAATATTTATCACTTCCAACAACTATAAAATAGTTATCATCTTGTTTGTCTATATCATCAATAGTTGTATCTTTTTTTAAAACTACTTTTGCCATCTCGCACTCTAAAAGTAGCATATCTATAATTTGTTGAGCACTTTCATCACAAAAGAGCTGTCCTAATTTTTTTTCATGAAATTTAATATTATGTTTCTTTATTAAATCTATGAAATTATTTTGGGTGTATTGTTTTAAAGCTGATATTACAAATTTAGGATTGTTTGAAATAAACTTACTAGGATGAGTATGTATGTTGGTAAAATTACATCGTCCACCACCCGATATTCTAATTTTTTCTCCTATCTTTTTTGCATGATCGACTAAAAGTACTTTTCGTCCCCGTTTGCCAGCTTCTATGGCACTCATCATACCAGCGGCACCCGCACCTACTACAATAACATCAAATTGTTCTGTCATGGATTAATAATAAAGTTTAATAATGTGGAGGTTTTTTATCAATCATAACCATACCCGCTTCATCACTGCTCTCTAATTCGTTAATTCTTTTTTCAAGATTTGAAACTTGTTTTTTTAAAACTGATACTTCTTTTTGTTGAGAATACACTTCATCACTCATTTGTGATATTTCATTTTGAAGAAAGCTAATCTGTTCTTCTAATTTTTTGACTAAATCTTCCATATAATTACAACTTAAAAGAGTTTCAAAATAAATCAAATAGTCAATTATGAAAATTTTTGTTAAGGTCAATTCATTATATAATAAAAAATTATGCCTTCATTTGATGTAATCAGTAAAGTTAGTTACCCAGAGTTTGATAACGCTCTTGCAAACTGCCTTAGAGAAATTGGTAATCGATTTGACTTTAAAGGACTTCATATCTCAATTGAAAGAAAAGATAAGATTATCACCACATTAGCTCCCGATGAGCTAAAATTAAAACAAGTTAATGAATTATTACAGGTTCATCTTATACGACGAAAGGTAGATCCAAGAGTATTATCAATCAAAAACTCAGAAAATGCTGCAGGTTCATCGATTAGACAGGTTAGTGAACTCCAAGAAGGTATTAGCCAAGAAAATGCAAAAAAAATTATTACTGAAATAAAAAAACTAAAACTTAAAATTCAGATTAAAATTCAAGGAGAAGAGTTACGCGCTGAAGGAAAAAAAAGAGATGACCTTCAAGAAGCAATGTCGGCAATAACTGCTATTGATATTGGTCTTCCCGTAGAATTTGTAAACTTTAGAGATTAATCTCACTTTGATGAACAAAGAAAACACAAGTAAACTCTGGAAAATGATACAGGAAGCTGGCAATTATTTACGGGATTAGAGGTTCAACCTATCCTGCATTAAGCTACACTATTCTACAGTACTTATGCGGATATTAAAAAATTAGCTTGAAATAAATCACTTAAAGACTCGTCAATTTAATTAAAAAACTCGATGCTAAACTCGATTTAAAATAGATAAATCAAATAGCTATTTTTAAAGCAAATAGACTCATTGTTCAGAATTTGTTAATCTTGGATTATGAAAAAAATAATTTTCTTACTAATTATAACCTTGTTATTTGCTAACAATTCCTATGCTAAAAAAAAATATTTTAAAGAAAATTATATTTTTAAACCAGATCAAAAAATAAAATGGTTAGAGGATGTAGGGACATGGTCCAAAAATTGGAGGACGCATGGATGGCAAAGTAATGCCCCTTGGGCTCTTCGATATTCAAAAGATATAGTTAGAGATGGAGAATATTCTCTTAGATTTGAAAAAAGAAAAGATGATTGTGGACCTAAAAAAAATAAAGGAGACTGTAAAAGAACTTCAGAAAAATGGATTGGAAGGTCTGAGATAATTATGGATTATCCAAAATCTATGGGGGAAACAGGAAATCAATGGTACTCATGGAGTATATATATTCCTAAGGAGAGCAATCGCCCAAAAAATATTGATGGCCAGATCATACTTGGACAATTCAAAACTCATAATAAACATTTATCCAAAACAAGGAAATATGTTGTAGGAGGTAAAAATAAAAATGATTCAAACTGTACAGAAATATCTCTAACAATACGTCTCAATAAAGACGGATTAATGTCAGACAGATCAGGTGTAACGTATTGTAATTCATGGCACAAAGATAATATATCTTTACACAAAAAATTTTATCAAAAGTTGGTAGATATCGATGATGTAAGAGGAAAATGGCACGATATCATATTACATGCAAACTGGACTGATAACGACGAAGGTTTTTTTAAGATTTGGGTTAATAGTGAATTAAAATTAGACCACAAAGGCAAAACCCTGAGCAAAGTCATGACTATAGATGGTAAAAAACATGGGCCAATGTTTAGGTTTGGAGTTTATAGCCAAAAATGGACAGGAACAACAATAGCCTATTATGACAGTATAAGCAGGGCGGACACCTGTGAAAAACTAATTAGATGTAACATTAAATAAAATTATTTTATTTGGAAAACATAACCATAGGATTTTATAGGATAACTCGATTTAAACTCGATTTAAAAGAGATGAAACAAAAAATGGGACAGTGTGAATAAAGAAAACGCAAGTAAACTGTGGAAAATGATACAGGAAGCTGGCGATTATTTACTAGGTCAGTTACCAAGCCATCCAAATCATCCTAAAGGAAGAAATCCCTACGCCCATGTTGCTCTATGTGTCAAAGAGAACTTTGAGAACTCTTATAAAGATATACCTGACGAACAATTTGATGAAGTTGTTAAATATATTGAATTTTTAAAACAAAATCCTAGTTAGATTTTTTTAAGGTCTCTAATAATTGATCCACATCACTCTCTTGAGTATTCCAGGCAGCAACTAATCTTACTGCTTGTCCATCAAGCTCATCTTCATTCATTTTGTAGCCTTCTGAATTTAAATGCTCAATCATATTTCTTGGAAATTTTGCAAAAACTTCGTTTGCTTCTGTTGGGTATGCTAGTTTGATACTATTATGTTTTGCTAATCCTTCACTTAATTTTTTTCCCATCTTATTTGCATGTCTTGCATTTCTTAGCCAGACATCATTTGAAATATATGCATCAAGCTGAGCAGATACAAAACGCATCTTAGACAATAAATGCCCTGCTCTTTTCATTAAAAAAGCAATATTACCAACTAGATCTTTATTAAAAAAAATAATTGCTTCAGCTGCAATACAACCATTCTTTGTTGCTCCAAATGATAAAACATCAATACCTGATTTCCAGGTCATTTCAGCAGGAGTACAATTTAATGCAGTTAAAGCGTTTGCAAATCGTGCTCCATCCATATGCATATTTAAATTATGCTTGTGCGTAATTTCAGAAATCTTTTTAATCTCATCTAATTGGTATACTTCTCCTGTTTCACAAACTTGAGTAATGCTTACTGAGGCAGGTTGAGTATGATGCACAATGCCTTTACCAGTAATAGACTGATCTAATTCTTCAGGTGTTATTTTTCCATTTATTCCATTTAAAGTAACTAATTTTCCACCCCCTGTATAAAACTCAGGTGCCCCACATTCATCTGTATTAATATGAGAAAGTTTATGACAATAAATATTACCATATGATGGTGTCATTGTTGCTAAAGCTAATGCATTAGCAGCCGTTCCTGATGCAGTTGGAAAAACAATTACATCTTTTTCAAATAGTTCTGAAAACTTCTTTTGTAATTCGGCTGATATTTGGTCATTACCGTATGGAGTGCTATCACCATCATTAGCTTTCAATACTGCATCTAATACCTCAGGACATGCGCCCGCTACATTATCAGAAGCAAATTTTATTCGCTCTCTTTTTGTTTTAACTGTTGCCATATTTATTGTTTTGGAAAATAATCTTTTAATTCACCTTCACGGTACACATCTGCTGTACAACAATGAAGACCTCCACCAAATGCATAAGCATCTCTTAATTCAACAGGGATTACTTCCATTCCTAATTTATCTAATTGTTCTGCCTGATATACTTCACTTTTTTCAACACAAACAGTTTTTGGATCCAATACTAGGACATTCATTGATAACCAAGTTGAAGAATAACATAATGGTGGTGGTTCATTATGTGCTGGTTGTGCGCTATCAATAATTTCCCATCCATTATTTTCAAATAATTTTCTTTGTTCTTTTGGTAGTCTTCTTTGAGGGTTGTTAATGATTAATCCTTCTTTAATAGGAGTAAAGGTTGCATCGATATGAATTGGATAAGGATCACCTGGAAAATTAACAGCATGAACTCTATGATCTTTAAAATGTCTTTTAAGCCAATCAATTCCTTTAAGATTGGTAGTAAATCCATGTTGAACTACTAAATCTTTTCCAAATCTTAAAACATCTGCTGCATCAAATAATGGTTCTTCTTCAGTTGTTACAAAAAACTTATCTTCAGTCCACTCTAATCTTTTTTGAATACCAATTTTATCTGATAAATAATCTTTCCTATAATCTGCATCAGTTAATCTTGGTTTTGGCGCAGACTCGTGTCTCATATTAGGGTCTTCATTATAATATTTCTGTAATAATGGTCGGTAACAAAGGTACTCAAACCATCTACATCTATAACTCATAGTGGCTTCTAAAATTTCACTACCCACAGTTAACAACACATCTCGTGGTGGCATGCAGCCAAACATTGTTTCCGCCTCCCAGTCTGGTGTAGATGTTTTTTGGCTAAAATCTATTGGGTCTGGTCTATCAACCTTGATACCTCTTTTTTCAAGCATGTTTGAAAAATTGTCTAAAAGTTCATTTGCCTTATCAACTGTATCTTTTGTTCTTGGTCCAAACTGACCTCGCATGTCACTGTCCTCTGGAACTTTTGCATCTAAAGCTGGTTCTGGTGCTGGAATACAAGTGCCATCAGCTTTGCCAACAATTACATGTTTTAAAGGATCCCATTCATTCCAACTATTAACTACAGTTTTTTCACTCATAATTTATGATTTGATAATATTATGTTCTGGACCAAAAGGAAACTTAGTAATGTTTTCAGCATTATCTTTTCCTATAACCAAGATATCATGCTCTCTATATCCACCAGCTCCTGGTTTACCCTCTGGTATCATGATCATTGGTTCCATAGAAACCACCATGTTTTCCTCTAAGACAGTATCTATATCTTCACGTAATTCTAATCCTGCTTCTCTTCCATAGAAATGAGATAAGACACCAAATGAATGACCATAACCAAATGTTCGATAATGAAGATAACCAAGCTCAGCAAATAGTTCATTCAACTCATGACAAATATCAGAACATTTTACACCTGGTTTAATTAACTCTAGTCCTCTTTTATGAACTTTAACATTTGCTTCCCAAGCTTTTAAGGATGCATCATCAATTTTATCTAAAAAAAGAGTTCTCTCTAAAGCTGTGTAGTACCCTGAGATCATGGGGAAAGTATTTAAAGAAAGAATATCTCCTGATTTTAATTTTCTATTGGTTTTTGGGTTATGAGCACCATCCGTATTAAGTCCTGACTGAAACCAAACCCAGGTATCCATATATTCAGCATCCGGATACGTTTTTGCAATTTCACGTTCCATTCTATCTCTACCGGCTATTGCAATTTCAAGTTCGCTTTCTCCAACCTTAATATTTTTGACAATCTCTTCGCCCCCAAGATCAGCAATTCTTGCACCATTTTTAATAATTTCTATTTCTTCGGCAGATTTAATCATTCTAAGTTGCATTAAATCTTTTGAAACATCACTGAAAACTGAAAAAGTAAAAATAGACGTAAGCTTTTCTTTAACATCTAAGGTTACATGATCATTTTCAATACCAATATTCTTAGGAGGTTCGTCTCTTCCAATAATTGAAACAATTGCTTTTAAAAAATTATCTCTTTTCCAATCAGTATAAATAACATTATCACTATGAGATCTACGCCAAGGTTGACTAGCATCAATGTTTGCTGAAATTGTTGAAATTTTATTAGCCGTTACTACACAGCCATAAGGTCTACCAAAAGAACAATAAATAAATCCTGTATAGTAAGCAATGTTGTGCATTGAAGTTAAAATAATCATATCAAGATTATTTTTACTCATTGTGGTTCTTAATTTAGTTAATCGACTTTGATATTCTTGATCTGTAAAAGGTAGTTTAGCCTTTTCACCATTCTTTAGAGTAAAAAAATTTGGTCTTTCCATTATAATTAATTAAGAGCGATAAACCGTCTATTAGTTTTAATTGTAAGACTATAGTAAATGATAGACATAAAAAGAAAGAAGCCACCTATTATCGTATTAGTCGATGGGATCTCATTAATTCCTAAAATTGGAACCCATACCCAAAATATTCCCCCTATAACCTCAGTAAGTGACAATAAAGTAAGTTCTGCAGCGGGGATTGCTTTTGATCCAATAGAATATAAAATTAAACCCATACAAACTAACGTTCCATGTATAGAAAATAATGCTCCGTTATAACTTGAAGACAAGAAAACCATATCATTAGATAAAATAACTATTGCAGCAACTACAAAGCAAAATAAACCTGCAAAAGCTACTGTTGTAAATTTTGGTGTTTCTTTTTTCCATCTCAAAGTCACTGAAAAAACAGAAAACCCAATTGAAGAAGTCATCCCAAAAATAAGCCCTAATAAAGAATTTTTTTCAGTATTACCAATGGCTATAATTATTATTCCAACGGTTGCAATAAATATAGCTATCCAAACATTAAGTGAAATTTTTTCTTTTAAAAATAAGAAACCTAATAAAGCTGTAAAAAATGGCATTGCAGCTAAACAGAGTAAAGTAACAGCCGCACTAGTATTTGTTATTGAATAAATAAAGGTAATCATTGCAATACCTAGTCCAGTTCCACCAATAACACCCGACATTCCGATTTTTAAATAATTCTTATAAAAATCTTTTCCTTCTTCAAAAAATAGATAAAGATTTAAAATCAAAAAAATTGTTAAGCCTCTTGCAAAAATATATTGCCATGGAACTAAATTGGGTTGATCCATGTATCTTACAACCAAAGGTCCAAAGGACCATATAAGACCTGCTAATAAAACTACTGGAATTGCAATTTTTTCATTTTTTAGCTCAATCATAATTCGATACTTAATGCTTATTAATTGGCACTACAATAAAAATGAGATCTATTTAAAAATATTAATATTTGAACCAATTGGAGAATAGCAATCAATAAGTTCGCTCTTTTTAAAATTTGACTGACCATGTTTAAATAGGCCCCAAATATTAGACTCTACAAAAGATTTTATTCTAAAAGATTCCTGACCTTTGAGTACCTTGATTTCTAAATTTCCATTATGAGTTGTAGTAAGCCTTGCTTTTATAAATCTAGTAAAATTTTTTTTCTTAAAGAAAGAATTTTTTAACTTAGCTTTAAAAGGTTTTTCCTCCTTAACTCCAAGGATATTTAAAATATAGGGATATACAAAAAATCTAAAGCAGGCGGAAGAAGAAATAGGATTACCTGGAAGCCCAAAGAAAGCCTTTTCACTTCCTTTAAATTTAGCAAATAAAATTGGTTTACCCGGTCTAATGGCCACCCCTTTGAAAAAATTTGATAAATTAAATTTTTTTACTACAGAGGGGATAAAATCATGTTTACCTGCTGAAACAGCACCTGAGGTAACTATGATATCTATTTTTGATCTAAGATTTTTATCAATTTGTTTTTTAAAAAACTGTTCATCTTTATCTCTCAAAATTCCACCTTCTATATAATTAAACAAAAAATTATTAGATAAAGATTTTATATAATGACTGTTTGAATTTCTAACCTTCCAATCAGCAATATCTATGTTATTTGAAATTTCATTTCCTGTGGAAAAAAATAAAATATTAAGCTTCTTTTTAACCTTAATGCTTTTAATACCTAATGTTTTAAAGGCTAAGATATGCGATGGCTGAATAATAGTTCCTTTATTAATAACTAATTCATTTTTTTTATAATCAGATCCTGCATGTCTTATATGTTGATTAGTTTTAATCTTTTCATTTATTACGATAGACTTTTTATTGTTAGTAAACACAATTTTTTCTATGGGAATAATGGTGTCAAAATATTTAGGAATTAGAGCACCCGTCATCACTTCAACAGCTTGAAATTTTTTTACCTTATTTAATTTAGGATTATCACCTGCTGATATTGATTTTAAAATTTTAAATTCTTTAGGATTTTTTTTATTAATCGTAGATGTGTCTTTAGAATTAATAGCAAAACCATCAAATGCAGCATTAGTTCCTGCAGGATAATTCACAGGACAATAAATATCTTGAACATTAATTCTATTTAATGATTTTGATGTGTTTATAACTTCATCTTTAATGTTTATTTTTGATTTTATTAAAATATTTTTTGCTTTTTTGTAATCAATCATTTTTATCAAGATTTAAAATAGTTTGAGCAACATCAAGGTCTTCTTTGGTATTTATATTAAAAAAAGGATCGTAATTTTTTATTTTAATATCAATTGTGCTCACACCAACTTTATTAGCCCATTCCTCAACTTTTCGATAATTATTTATTACTAAATCTTCTTCTAATTTTTCCATTAAATCAATTGACCATAAACCAAAAATATTATGTCTTTTTTCGTTAGATTTAACAAAATATAAACTGCTTTTACTTTGTTCAATTCTTGCTTTGTATTCTTCAATAATAATTGGATCAAAAAATGGAGTATCAGATGGAAAAGTTGCAATCCATTTGTATGATTTTTTATTTTCTTTTATCCACTTCATGGAACTTAGCACTCCTGCTAAAGGTCCTAGATCATTAAAACAATCTGGAATTATTGTGGTATTTTTTGCTTCTTCTATCTTCAATGGATTACTTGAGACAATCAATATTTCTTCAAATTTATTGCTAATTTTGAACAAAACATGCTCTAGCAATGTTTTGGATCCAAGTTTTACGCAATTTTTATCTTGCCCAAATCTTTTTGATTTTCCACCTGCTAGTACAACAGCTAAAATATTGTTATCATTCATAAATCAAAATATAAAACATTAATCTCTTAATTAAAGAATTATAATGGACCTAAGAATTCTCGAAATTGCATCTAACACAGCAAATCACAAAATAGTTAAAAATCATACCCATCACTCAAAAAATAAAAACCCCTTGTGTGGTGACGAAATGGAAATCAGATTAATTGTGAAAAATGATAAAATTAAGGATATGGGTTACCAGTGCCGTTCATGTGTATATTGTCAGGCATCAGTTAGTATGCTGTCTCAAAAGATTATTGATCAAAATATAAGTGATATTAAGTCTCTTATTATTTCAATTGAAGGTTTGTTTAATGAAACAGATATTAAAATTGAAAAAAAATGGAATGATTTCAAAGAAATTATGAATAAAGATAATATCTCAAGAAAAGAATGTCTTTTATTACCGTTTAAAACAATATCGAAGGCATTGAAGTTTTAATCATGATTCACATTACTAAAGAAAAACTTTTAAAAGCATCTATCGCAGGAGTTTTATCAACTATTACTATTGGGTTTCTTACGCTGCTCACATATAAAACTACAATGGGGTTATTTTTAGCGGCCTCTTTTGGTTCTTCAATGGTATTACTATACGGATTTCCTGAAAGCCCATTCGCTCAACCTAAAAATATATTCTTTGGTCATTTCTTAACTGCACTAATAGGAATTTTGTTTATAAACTATGTTGATCTGCCAATATTTATAAATATTGCCTTGGCAGTTGGGTTCGGTATTTTTTTTATGATTGTGTTAGATGTTGTTCATCCACCAGCAGGTGGAAACCCTATTATGGTCATCATTGGAGGTGTTTCGTTTGAATATTTAATAAATCCTATAATTTTTGGTTGTCTAATAATTTTAATTTTTGGAATAATCTTAAATAAATTTATTTTAAAAAAGAACTACCCCTTAAGTTAATCCAATGAACTCAAAATATAAAATACAAAAATATAAGTCTAATAATTTAAATAATGTAGAAGACTTAATCTCTATTGAAGAACCTTTAGAAATTTCAATCAAATTTAAAACTAAAGAAACTTGGATACAAAATATAATCTCTATAACAATGAGAACGCCAGGTAATGATGAAGACCTAGTTAGAGGTTTTCTTTTCAACGAAAAAATTATTGAAAAAAATGAATATATTGAGAAAATTGAGAGTGTTGGAGATTATGTAGGTGAATATAAACTTCAAAATAAAATTGTTGTCACATTAAACAATTCTGAAAACATAGATATTGATAAGATTAAAAGAAATTTTTTAACAAATTCATCTTGTGGTGTTTGTGGTAAAACCTCTTTAGATTCATTAGAGATTATCAAAAAAGATAAGGTCTTAAAATCTTTACCTAAAATCTCTAAAGAAATAATTATCAAATCTCCTTCTGTGCTAAGGGATAATCAATCAGAGTTTTCTAAGACAGGTGGCATTCATGCTAGCGGTCTATTTACAAGCGATGGTGGAATAGTTTGTGTAAAAGAGGATGTTGGTCGACATAATGCTCTTGATAAATTAATTGGCTATTCATTAAATAAGGGATTATTAACCCCCTCTTCACAATTTATAACGTGCTCTGGAAGACTAAATTTTGAGCTAGTTCAAAAGGTTTTAATGACCAATATTGGTATTCTAATTGGAGTTGGTGCGCCAACAAGTCTAGCGATCGATTTAGCTAATAAGTTTGACATTACATTGATAGGTTTTGTAAAAGAAGATAGTTTTAATATTTATAGTAACAAAGACAGAGTGATAATTAAAGGTTAATAAGTGTCAAAAAATATAAGTAATTTATCCGGCAGAATAGGTTTAAAGAATAATCTGTTCGAAAAAATATCTGAACGATCATTAAAATCAAATAATGCTGATGGTATTAAGGAAATTGCAAAAGAATATAACATGGGTGTCTCAACTATTCATGGTGCAGAAAGTTTTTATGAATTTTTAAGACCCTCTCATAGAGAAAAAAAAGCTTTTGTTTGCAATGGAAGTGCTTGCATGTGTGCTGGTACTCAAGAGCCGCTTAAAAAAAAATTACAAGAAAAATTAGGTGACGATAAAGTTGGTGAAATGTTTTGCCTTGGTCACTGCTATGAAAATAATGCTTTTCATTATGATGGTGAGAATTATGCCGGAAACGATATTAATAAGATTGATCAAATAATTAAAGGTGAAGACATAGTTCAAGAAAAATTCTTTTCTAAAAGTTATGCCTCAACTAGTTTTTTAATGGATGACAAACTTTCTAATTTAGATCAATTTAATGAACAATTAAAAAAATTTATTGCTACTGACAAACAAGAAATAACTAAATCCCTTCTAGACTCTAATTTAACTGGCAGAGGTGGTGCTGGTTTTCCTACTGGTATGAAATGGGATTTTTGTAGAAAAGCTCCTTCTGAAAAAAAATATGTTATATGTAATGCCGATGAAGGTGACTCAGGTGCTTTCTCTGATAGATATTTATTAGAAGATCAACCATTAAAAGTTTTATTTGGAATGGTTATTTGTGGTTATGTTATTGGTAGTGATGAAGGTGTTTTATATATAAGAGGAGAGTACCCAAAATCTATAGAAGCAATAAATGGAGCAATTAATTCTTTAAAAAAAGCAGGCTTGCTTGGAGAAAATATTTTAGGAACTAAATTTTCTTTTGATTTAAATATTTGTATTGGTCAAGGTGCTTATATTTGTGGAGAAGAAACAGCATTGATTGCATCAATTGAAGGAAGAAGAGCTGAAGTAGATGTAAGACCTCCCTTCCCTGTCACTGAAGGTCTTTACAAGAAACCAACAGTTGTAAATAATGTTGAAACATTAGCTGCAGCTACGGGTATACTTATTAATGGAGCTGATAAGTTTTCTGCAATTGGAAATAAAAAATCTGCTGGAACCAAATTAGTTTGCTTTGATAGTTTTTTCAATAATCCAGGTGTTTATGAAGTTGAAATGGGAACACCAATGAAAAAAGTTTTAAATGATATTGGTGGTGGTTTTAAAGAACCCATTAAAGCATTACAAATTGGAGGTCCATTAGGAGGTGTAATTCCTATTACCGAGATTGAAAAATTAAATTTAGATTTTCAAGAATTTACTGCTGCAGGTTTTATGTTAGGACACGCGAGCATAGTAAGTATTCCAAAAGACTTTCCTATGGTTGAATATATTCATCATTTATTTGAGTTTTCTGCCGAAGAGTCATGTGGAAAATGCTTTCCTGGTAGACTTGGTTCTTACAGGGGTAAAGAAATGTTTGATCAAGCAAAGAATAAAACTGCTAAAATTCCATTAAAATTACTAAATGAGCTGCTTGTAACTATGCAAAAAGGCTGTTTATGCGCTTTGTGTGGAGCAATTCCTACTCCCATCATGAATATATTAAAATATTTTGGTGATGAAATGAAGGATGATATGGTGAAAGATAATTAATGAGCTCAGAAAAAAGAAAAATCGCCTACATAGATGGAAAACCATATGAAATTGGTCCAAACCATACGTCTGTTTTAAATTTTGTAAAAAGTTATTTGGGTGAAAAAAAAGTTCCAACTCTTTGTGATGATCCAAATTTAGCCCCTTATGGTGCTTGTAGAGTTTGTTCTGTAGAGGTGGCTCTTGTAAAAGATGGTCCAACTAAAGTTGTAGCATCATGCCATACACCAGTTGGTGAAAACCAATACATCTTTACAAATAATGAAAATTTAACGGCTTTAAGAAAAAATATTGTCGAACTAGTTTTAACTGACCACCCAATGGAATGTGGAACTTGTGAAGTAAATAATAATTGTGAACTACAAGATGTTGCAAATGATTTAGGCATTTCAGATCATAGATATAACACACCAAAACAACATAAAGGTATTCCAAGAGACACCTCTCATGATTATATGAGAATGAATTTAGATAACTGTATTAACTGTGGAAGATGTGTTCGTGCTTGTGACGAAATTCAAGGATCTTTTGTTTTAACAATGAGTGGTAGAGGATTTGAATCTAAAATCACAACTGACAACGATGCATTGTTTGGAGATTCGTCTTGTGTATCTTGTGGTGCTTGTGCACACACATGTCCAACAGATGCTATCTCTGATGTTTACCAATCAAAATCTGTTGCAGTAGATAAAAAAGTTAGAACAACTTGCTCTTACTGTGGTGTTGGATGTAATTTAGAAGCATCAATTAAAGATAATAAAGTTGTTGCAATATCTACGCCTAAAGAATCTGAAGTTAATGCAGGTCACACTTGTATTAAAGGAAGATATGCATTTGGATTTTACGATCATCCAGATAGGTTAAAAACTCCTCTAATTAAAAAAAATGGAAAATTTGAAGAAGCTTCATGGGATGAAGCATATGACTTTATTAAAAAAGAATTAAATAGAATTACAAAAGAAAGTGGTCCTGATGCAGTTGCTGGTATTTCTTCTGCAAGATGTACTAATGAAGAAAATTATGTATTTCAAAAAATGATTAGAGCTGCAATTGGAACTAATAATATTGATTGTTGTGCAAGAATTTGTCACTCACCAACAGCTTGGGGAATGCAACAAACTTTTGGAACTGGTGCTGCAACTAATTCTACAGAAGATATTTATCACGCAGATTTATTTATGGTTATAGGAGCAAATCCTACAAATGCTCACCCAGTTACCGGAGCAAAAATTAAACAACAAGTAATGAAAGGAAAAAAACTAATAGTTTTAGATCCAATTACTACTGAGCTTGCTAAACTTGCTGATTATCATATTAAACTTAGACCAGGAACAAATGTGGCTGTTTTAAATATGATGTTACATTTTATATTAAAAGCAAACCTTTATGATAAAGATTTTGTTAGAGATAGAACTGAAGGTTTTGCGAATTTCATTAAAGAAATTGAGAGACAAGATATGGATCATCTAGCGAAAGTCGCTGGTGTTGATAAACAGTTAGTTAAAGAAGCAGCAATTGCTTATGCGACAGCTAAAAACTCTATGGAATTCCACGGTTTAGGAGTTACTGAACAAGAACAAGGATCTAAGACGGTGATGTTAATTGCTGATCTTGCAATGATTACTGGAAATATTGGTAGAAAAGGTGTTGGAGTTAACCCATTAAGAGGACAAAATAATGTCCAAGGTGCAGCTGATATGGGTTGTCAACCTCATCAAGGTGCAGGTTATTTTGAAGTAGCTGATGAAAAAGTTCAAAATTTCTACACTGAAAAATATGGAGTAGTACACCCAACCAAAGCAGGATTAAAAATTCCAGAAATGTTTGATGGTGCTATTAATAAAGAAGTTAAAGCAGTCTGGATTATTGGAGAAGATATTGTTCAAACAGATCCAAATAGTGCACATGTGGTTCAGGCAATGAACTCGTTAGAATTATTAGTTGTTCAAGAAATTTTTATGAGTGAAACAGCAAAACTTGCAACAGTAGTATTACCTGGAACAACTTTCTTAGAAAAAAATGGAACCTTTACTAATACCGAAAGAAGAATTCAAAGAGTTAATCGAGCTGTTCCTCCATTACCTGGTACTAAAACTGATGGAACAATTGTAACAGACATGATGCAAAAATTAGGCTTTGACCAACCTGAATATGACGCTGATCAAGTTCTAGCAGAGATAGCTGATATTGTTCCTTTCTTTAAAGGGGTAACAAGAGAAAGACTTGGTAAAATGGGATTACAATGGCCAGTTCAAGAGGATGGAACAGATACACAAATTTTACATAAAGAAACTTTTAAGCTTGGAAAAGGACGTCTTAAAAATTTTGATTGGAAAGAGTCTACAGAAATTGAAACAAATAAAAAAGAATACCCATTAATTTTAACAACTAGTAGAGTTCTACAACATTACAATGCTGCTACGATGACAAGACGTACAAGTAACATCAATATAGTTTCTGAAGACTTATTATTAGTTCATCCAAATGATGCCAACAAAAGAGAGTTAAATACAGGTGACATAGGAAGACTTTATTCTGGACGAGGAGAAGTTGCTCTAAAAGTAGAAGTTACAGATAAAGTTAAAGAAGGCATAGTATTTACAACATTCCATTTTCCAGAACACATGGTTAATATGGTAACGGGTCATGGTAAAGATGAAGAAACAATGTGTGCAGAATACAAAGTTTCAGCAGTTGAAGTTCAAAAAATCTCAAACCAATTTAAAACTGAAATCAAACCAAAAGAAAATCAAGCAGAAGTTAACTAATCGATAAAATGACAATTGGTTGGCATTTCGACAATAGTTATTCAAGATTACCAAAAACATTCAAAGAAAATATCAACCCTGTTGCAGTAAATGCACCAGAAATATTAATATTAAATAAAGATCTGGCAAATAAATTAGATCTAGATTTTTCAAATATTAATGATGATGATTTATCAAAAATTTTTTCAGGAAATCTATTGCCTGAAGGATCTAACTCTATAGCACAAGCTTATGCTGGTCACCAATTTGGTCATTTTACAATGCTTGGTGATGGAAGAGCTGTTTTAATCGGCGAACACCTGACCAAAAATAATGAACGATTTGATATACAATTCAAAGGTTCTGGTAGAACTCCATTCTCACGAAGTGGTGACGGTAGGGCTGTTTTAGGCCCAATGTTGAGAGAATATATAATAAGTGAAGCAATGCATTTTTTAAAAATACCTACTACTAGAAGTTTAGCGGTAGTTAAAACTGGTGAAGATGTGGTTAGGGAACAAATTTCACAAGGTGCAATTCTTACAAGGGTGGCCTTAGGCCATCTAAGAGTTGGAACATTTCAATACATTGCTGCAAAACAAAATATTAGTGATTTAGAAATCTTAATTAATTACACAATTGAAAAGTACTACCCCAATATAAAATCATCAAAGAATAAAGCATTAGACTTACTAAATGTTTTAATCGAAAAACAAACCCAACTTGTAATTGATTGGATGCGTGTTGGTTTTATTCATGGGGTTATGAATACTGACAATATGTCTATCTCTGGTGAAACAATAGATTATGGTCCTTGCGCCTTTATGGATGTTTATGATCCTAAAACAGTTTTTAGTTCAATAGATCAACTAGGAAGGTATGCCTATGAAAATCAACCAAAAATTACCAAATGGAATTTAACAAGGTTTGCTGAATGTCTAATTCCTCTTATTAGTACCAATGAAGATGAAGCGATTAAATTAGCTACAGAGGCTTTAGATAAATTTGAACAAAATTATGAAACAAAATGGTTAAATATGATGAGAGATAAGCTTGGGTTATATGGTGAAGATAAAGAAGATAAAAATTTAATTATGGAATTATTAAATTGGATGAAAGAAAAAAAAGCAGATTATACAAATACTTTTATTTTTTTGATGAATAAGACAATTAAAAATTCTGAAGTTTATGATAATGCGGACTTTGATTTGTGGAAAACTAAATGGATGAAAAGATTAGTAATGTTTGGTAACACTCATGATAAATCTGTGGACTTAATGAGTTCTTGTAACCCGATGGTAATACCTCGTAATCACAAAATTGAAGAGGCTTTAATGTTAGCTAATAATGGTGATTTAACCTTGTTTAATAAATTAATAAAAATATTAAAAAATCCTTACCTAGTTAATAACGGAGATTTAGAGCTTATGTCACCTGCTCCACATAGTGATGAAAAATACCAAACTTTTTGTGGGACCTAATCTTTAGATCTATTTAAAAGCTACAACATTTAAACTTATTGGGAAACCATAAGGTTTATAAGAACTTGTATCTTCAAATATATCGAAATTTATTACTTTTTCAATTTTTGTAAATTTAGTTTTTTCAAGAGCAGACTTTAAAAAACCAAAATTCCAACCAAAATAATGAAAATCATAATCATCGGTTTGACCTCCAAAGATCATTCTTAATACATGCATTTTTATTTCACCTTCAGTTTTATCAATTTTAGTTGCATAATCTTTTAGTGGCATTAAAAAAAATTTAAATAAAATATCTATGTCTGGAACAGATACATAAAACTTTCCACCAGTTTTTAAAACCCTATTGATTCCACTTAAAGTACTTATAATTTTTTTTTGTGGCACATGCTCAAAAACATGGCTAGCGTAAATTTCATTAATAGATTCATCTTCAAATTGACTTAAATCAGAAATATCACCAATAAAATCTACACCATCTTTATTTTGAATGTTTAATATTTTCCACCCACTTTTTTGAATTTTACCACCTATATGAAGTTTCATAAAAAACTATACCATTTTTTATAAAAATTTATAATACATAGGGTTCTGGTCTAGCATTATTATCAAGAACTCTTTCAACAGAAAAATCACTAATATCAATCGTTTGATAAGATCCTGTAGAGATTAATTCAGTTAATGCTCTTCCTATTCCAGGTGCTTGCATTAATCCTCTACCGGTAAAACCTGAAGCCATATATACATTTTCATATTTAGGGTGTTTACCAACTACGGCATTGTTGTCTAATTTATTGCAATCATAATAACCAGCCCATCCACCAGTTAATTTTAATTCTTCAAAAGCAGGAATTCTTTGTGCTAATGCAGGCCATACTAATTCTTCAAAATCATTCCAAGCTGGTTCTAGATCAGTAGCATCAAATACTGAATTAGGTGAACCTGCTAAATACTCTCCACCCTCAGGTCTCCAGTAAACACCCGTTGTTAAATCTCCTGTTAATGGCATTTCTTTAATATATTTAGGGCATTTAACTCTAAAAACTGTGTGTTTTTGCGGAACTACTGGGATATCTTTTAGTAATTCTTTAGTCCAACATCCTGCTGCCGAAATAATTGTTTTAGCTTTGATATCTGAAATATTTTTCACTTCACCTTTAATAAATTCAGCACCTAATTCAATTGCCTTACTTTTTAAGGCGCTATGAAACATGAAAGGATCAATCCATCCCTCACTTTGGTTGTCAGTATAAGTTGCTGTTTCAATACCTTCACTATTTATATAAGGAAATATTTTTGATAGTTCAGAACCTTTGATATTTTTAGTTCCAGCTTCACAAGCTTCATGATTTTTTAAGGCTTCATATTGTTCCTCAGCATGCTCTGGACCAAACATTAACAAGTAGCCATTTGTAACCATGCTTGCTGTAGGGTTTGGATTTTTTTCAGTTTTAAGTAATTCTGGTATTTGAAAAATAAATTCTCTAGCAAACTTTCCAAGTAATATGTTTTCTTTTTGAAAAAACTGTCTTCTAAATCCACCAAGGGACAATGGAAATGAAGCTGTTTTATAAGTTGGGTCTCTTTCTATAACTTTTACTTTTCTACCTTCTTTAGATAAAAAATAAGCTGTAGCAGTTCCAATTATTCCACCACCTACTATTACAACATCATCCATAATTTATTTTAATTTAATATGATTAAACTTATATTAAGAAGTAAAGCAAAGAGACACCAAAGTAAATAAGGAATCATTAAATAATAACTATACAAGTTGACACGCTTAAATCTAATTATGAGAATAATTATCAATAAAATTAAAATTACTAATACAATCATAGCTAAAACTATTTTATGAAAAACAAAAAAAACTATACTCCAAGTTGTATTAAAAATTAAATGAATGAAATAAAGGTAAATAGTGTTCATGTCTCTATTTTTACTATGCCAAAATTTCCAGATAGCAATTGTCATAAAAAAATAGAGTGTTGTCCAAACTGGTGCAAAAATCCAATCTGGTGGATTAAATGAAGGTTTGATGATTAAAGAATACCAAGGCTCTTTAAAACCTACAGTAGCTAAACCTCCTATTGCAGATGCAGAAAAAGTTACAAGAGCAAACAATAAAAAAGATAAGAATTTGTTTTTTAACATATTTCTATTATACAATAGAATATGGAAGATAAAAAAGTTATTTGGATAACAGGTGCAAGTAGTGGAATTGGTAAGGCTCTTGCAATCAAATTTGCAGAAAATGGGTGGATGGTTGCTGCATCTGCAAGACGTGAAAATTTATTAAATGAACTTAAAAAAATTAATCAAAATATATTTCCTTTTCCTTTGGATGTTACTGAAGTCGATGCATGTAAATTAGTCGCAAAAGACATAATCAAACAATTTAATAATATTGATATCTGTGTGTTCGGTACTGGCATGCATGATCCAAAATCAGAAAAAAAATTTAATTTAGACAAGATAAGAGAAATAATGGAAGTTAATTATTTTGGAACCATGAATTCAATTAATTCAATCTATGATTATTTTTCTGAGAAAAAAAATGGCCAAATATCTATAATTTCTTCAGTTGCGGGCTATAGAGGATTACCTGCAGCTGGTGCATATTGTGCTTCAAAATCAGCACTTACTAGCTTTGCTGAAAGCTTAAACTTTGATATGAGAATGAAGAATGTGCGTGTTTCGTTAATCAGCCCCGGTTTCATAAAAACGCCTATGACTGATCAAAATGATTTTCCAATGCCCATGATCAAAACTCCAGAATTTGCTGCAGATGAAATTTATAAAGGATTAGTAATCAAAAAAAGTTTTGAAATACATTTCCCCAAAGCCTTTACCTATTTTTTAAAATTCCTTCAAATGCTACCTAGTAGTTTATATTTTAAACTAGTTGCTAGAGGTATGAAGAAGATTGATTATTAATTTTTTTTAAAGAAAACTGTCAATTCACCAACTTTAAATCCAAACTTTGTAAGTGTAGCTCGATTAATTGCAACATCTTCATCCTGTTTAAAAATCCAATCATCAAAAGAAACTTTAATATTCTTTCCTTTAAATGGGACCATTAAATCGTACTCAAATTTAAAAGCTGATCCATATTGATAACCTTTAGCTGTACCGACGACATCGGGTGCCGTTCCTTCGTAATAATTTTGATCAATCTTTTTGATTTTCCATATACGATTTTGTTTTTCTCCGTCTGTCCAATAAAAATCTTCTTTAAGAGTTAAAATATCTCCCTCAAAACTACCTGTCATATCAGCTTTAAACTGTCTAGTAACTTTACCACTACGGTCTTGTAGTAGACCCCATGCTTTAACCGGACCATTAAAATATTGCTCTATAGTCATAGTTGGTTCAGTGTTTTTAAAATCTGTCGGTTTCATAGAGTTATTGTTTATACAACTTGCTGTAAAGAATAAAGCAAATATTAACACTGTTAATCTAATTATCTTAAAGTTTATCATGTAGCTCCTATAGTTATTTATTTTGTAGTGAAAATTGAATTAAGTCTATGTTTTTTGATTTAAAACCAGCTTCACAATATGAAAGGTAAAATTCCCACATTTTTTTAAATTTTAAATCAAAGCCTTGTTTTTTAATTAAGTCCCATTTTTTAATAAATATTTCTCTCCAAATAATCAAAGTCTCGGAGTAATGATTGGCATATGAATTATACTCACCAAATTTTAATCCATTTTTATCAACATAATTTTGTAATTCACTTTTTGAGGGTAAAAAACCACCAGGGAAAATATATTGTTGTATAAAATCTTTTTTATTTTTATATCTATTAAATAAACTATCATCGATAGTTATGGCTTGAATGCCCACGGTACCCGAGGGTGTTAGATTATTTTTAATCGTATTAAAATAACTATCTAAATAGTTTTGACCTACAGCCTCAATCATTTCTATTGATGCAATATGATCATATTTATCCTTTAAATCTCTATAATCTTTAATTTGAATATTTACTTTTTCATTAAGTCCACATCGATGAATTCTCTCTTTAGCAAATTCATATTGTTTTTTGGAAATAGTAATACAATCTAATTTAACATCATAATTAGTACCTAAATACTCAGCAAAACCACCCCAACCACAACCAATTTCTAAAATTTTATTACCACTTGAGGGTCTTATAAGATCAATTAGTTTTTGATATTTATTGTTCTGAGCTTCAAAAAGTTCTTGTTTGGGGCTTTCAAATATAGCACTGGAATAGGTTAAAGTTTTATCAAGCCATAATGAAAAAAAATCATTTCCTAAATCATAATGTTTGGCAATATTTTCTTTACTTCTATTTTTAGTATTTTTTATAATTTTATTTTTAATAAAATTGATAAAAGGCAAATCGAAGATTCCAGAAAATTTATAAATAGTTTTTATATTCTTTGCTGTTAACTCAATCAAATCAGAAAGATTATTTGTTATAAAAAGATCTTTCATATAAGACTCTCCCAAACCAATACTTCCACTTTTAATCAAATTATAATTTAGGCTTTCATCTTTAATTTCTAAAAAAACTTTTAAATTTTCATCAGGGTTGCCAAACTTTAAAACTTCACCATTTACTTTTTTAATTTCAAGAAAACCATGTTTAATATTTTTTAATGCACTAAACACAATCAAATCTGAAATTTTGTAAATTAACATTAGTTTTCGATAGTAATATTATTCTTAATATTTAATTTTTTTTTTATAAATTTAATTCCTTTTGTCCATAATTTAAATGCCTCATAATGTATCGCTATAATGATTTTGAATGTCATTAATGGATGTTTTAAATAAGATTTAAGTAGGTTTCTATTGGTCAATTCACTTTTAATACCATCTTGTGAAGCGTATAATACTTTGCCAACTGGATCATTCAGATCAATTATTACAGATATTTTATTACCAGGTTTCAATAGTCTAAAAAAATAAATACAATTCATTTCTATAAATGGAGATACATGAAATTTCTTCTTACACATATGTTGAATCAGATTTTGGTCTTTTTTAGTTTTAAAAACATAAACATGTTGCTCGCCAAATGTGTTTTTTACTTCATATAATATAGATATTAGATCAAAATTTTTGTCGTAGACATAAAAAACACTTAATGGATTAAATACATATCCAAATATTCTTGGGTAACATAAAAGTTTAATATGAACATCGTTAGTATCAATATTATTTTTTCTAAGATTACCTAAAACCCATTCCTTAAGAGAGCTCCCATCTCTTGCTCCATGGTCTTTATCAAAGAAACTAATAATATTTAGTTTATTGTATGAAAATATCTTTAAAGATTTGTGTAGTAAATCTACTTCCGATAAATCTATAAGAAGTGAAAATACATTGTAATTAAAACTATGAATTTTGGGCTTAAATCTTTTATGAATTACATTTCCTGTATAAATATAAGAATTTTTAATCATTAAGTGTTTTTAGCATATCAATAGAGGACTTTATTCCATCCTCGTGAAAACCATAACCAAAATAACTACCACAAAATAAAATATGTTTTTTATTTTGAATTTTATGCAGGTTGCTTTGATTGGCTAATGCTTCTGTATCGTAATAAGGGTGAGTAAATGCTACTTTTTTAAATATCTTATCATTTGGAATTTCTTTAAATGGATTAATTGTTAAAAAAATATTTCTATCTATCTTTAAATTTTGTAACTGATTTATCCAATATGTTACAGCTGTCTTTTCATTATTATTTGAGTCCATTGAAGAATTCCAAGCACACCATGCTTTTTTATTTTTAGGCATAACACTTTCATCAAAATGTATTACTGCAGTGTTTGCTCTATATTTAAATTTTCTTAATATTGTCTTCTCGTCTAGTGTTGGATTATCAATTATCTTTAATGCTTCGTCTGCATGAGTTGCTATTACAACTTTATCATATTCAAAGAACTCATTTTCCTCCCCATAAAAAATTTTAGCACCTAAATCATTTCTAGTGATTTTATTTATATTGTAATTCTTAAAATGTTCTCCACTAACTTGGCCTATTATCTTATCGACATAAGTTTTGCTTCGATTTGTAACCGTAAACCATTGAGGTCTATCTTTAATTTTAAACAGTCCATGATTCTTGAAAAAGCTTAGAAAAAAAGATAATGGCATTTGTTTCGCTTCATATGGAGGCATCGACCATATAGCAGATACCATTGGTATAATATGATAATTAATAAAATATTCTGAAATTTTTATTTCTGTTAAATACTCCCCTAATGTTATCGAACTAATTTTTTTAATTTCTATTTTTTCACAGTTTTTATAAAAGCTTAAAATTTCAAAAAACATTTTTAAGAATTTTGGATTAAATAAATTTTTTTTATTAGAAAAAATTCCACCTAATCCTTTTCCACAATATTCTAATCCACTATTTTCTACAGTAACAGAAAATGACATATCACTTTTTTCAATCTCTATTTTATTTTCTAAAAAAAAATTAATTAAATTTGGATATGTTTGCTTATTAAAAACCATAAATCCAATATCTATTGGAATTTCTTTGTTAGGGTTGTAAGCAACCTTTATTGTATTTGCGTGACCCCCAAATTGATTTTCTTTTTCAAATAAATCAACTTTATGTTTTTTAGATAGGTAATAAGCAGCACTTAATCCTGATATACCAGCACCTACTACAGCAATTTTCATCTTAGTAAATATCTAAGCAGCTGTGTCTTCGTACTCTTCCATAGATGGACATGTGCAAAACAAGTTTTTATCTCCATAAACATTATCTACTCTACCAACTGGAGGCCAATATTTATTTGTTCTTAAAAACTCTGAAGGATAAGCGGCCTCTTCTCTTTCATACTTATGATCCCACTTATTGGATGTTAATTCAACGTGAGTATGTGGCGCATTCTTCAATGGGTTGTCAGTCTTGTCATATTCACCCGACTGAATTTTATCTATTTCTTGTTTTATTTTTATAAGAGTAGAACAAAATTTATCAATTTCACTCAAACTTTCACTTTCTGTAGGTTCAATCATCATTGTACCAGCAACAGGCCAAGACATTGTTGGAGCATGGTAGCCAAAATCAATCAATCGCTTTGCAATATCTTCTTCAGTGATCCCTGTTTCACTTTTTATCGTTCTAATATCAATGATACATTCATGAGCTACATTGCCACTTTTACCCTTATATAAAATTGGAAAAGAGTCTTTTAATTTGTGGGCAATATAATTTGCATTTAGTATTGCAACTTGTGATGCTTTTCTTAAGCCTTCAGAACCCATCATCTTTATATACATCCATGAAATCGATAAGATACTTGAGCTACCCCAAGGAGCTGCAGATACCGCTCCCATTCCAGTCACTGGACCACAATCTTTTATCACAGAATGTTTTGGCAAAAATATTTCTAAATGTTTTTTACACGCTATTGGTCCCATACCAGGTCCACCACCGCCATGAGGTATACAAAATGTTTTATGCAAATTTATATGACAAACATCTGGTCCAAAATTTCCTGGTTTAGCAATACCTACTAATGCATTTAAGTTAGCTCCATCCATGTAAACTTGCCCACCATGATTATGAATTAACTCACATATGTCAGTTATTTTCTCTTCAAATACACCATGTGTTGATGGATAAGTGACCATAAGGGCAGCTAAATTTTCTGAATGTTCTTCAGCTTTATTTTTTAAATCTTCATAGTCTACGTTTCCATATTGATCACATTTAACAACAACTACTTTCATACCAACCATTTGAGCACTAGCCGGGTTTGTGCCATGCGCTGAACTTGGAATTAAACAAACATTACGATTCGTTTCACCATTTTTTTCATGAAATTTACGTATTACCATTAGACCAGCAAACTCTCCTTGAGCACCAGCATTTGGTTGCAATGAAACTCCAGAAAATCCAGTAATTGATCTCAACCAGTTTTTCAAATCTGTAAATAATTCTCTATAACCATCCATTTGCTCTACAGGAGAAAAAGGATGTGGCTGTGAAAATTCTTTCCAGGTAACTGGTATCATTTCTGCAACTGCATTAAGTTTCATAGTGCACGAGCCTAAGGCAATCATAGATTTATTTAAAGCAATGTCAGAGTCTTCTAATTTTTTTAAATATCTAAGCATTTCTGTTTCCGAATGATAACTATTAAAAACTGGATGATCTAAATAAGTTGAAGTTCTTAATAGGTTTTTTGGAATATTAGATAAACTTTCATTCATAGTTTCTTTAATTGTTTCTGAACAATTAAAGATTTTTAGTAACTGATTTGCTCTATAAAGATTTTTTCTCTCATCAAAAGATACTGCTAACATTTCAGAATTCACTTTTCTGATGTTCACTCCTTGATCTAAAGCATTTTTGTATATCTTCTCTGTTTTATCTAGAGTTTTTATTGTAACCGTATCAAAAAATTCATTTGAATAAAGTTCATAACCAGATTGCTTTAGTTTATCTGCAAAATTTTTAGTTAATTGAGAGACACTTTCTGCAATTTTTTTAATTCCTTGTGGACCATGATAGACCGCATATGCTGCAGAAACTATTGCCAATAATGCTTGTGCAGTACAAATATTACTTGTAGCTTTGTCTCTTCTTATATGTTGCTCTCTTGTTTGAAGGGCAAGTCTATATGCTTTTTTCCCATGTCTATCTACTGACACACCTACTATTCTGCCTGGCATTGATCTTTTATATTCATCTTTTGTAGCAAAAAATGCTGCATGGGGACCACCATAACCCATTGGAATTCCGAAACGTTGAGAGCTACCGACAGCAATATCGGCACCTAACTCAGCAGGTGTTTTTAGTTTAGCAAGTGCTAACAAATCACATGCTAAAACTGCTTTTCCATTAAATTTATGTATTTTACTAATAGCCTCACTTGGGTCTTTAATATCTCCAAGGGTTCCTGGATATTGAATGATACCACATATAATATCTTCTTTAATATCTTTATCTTCGTCACCAACTATTATTTCTAGGCCTAAAGGTTCAGCTCTTGTTTTAATCACATCAATTGTTTGAGGATGACAATTTTTTGAAACAAAAACTTTTTTAGATTCAGACTTGGATATTCTATAACTCAATCCCATAGCTTCCGCTGCAGCTGTTCCTTCATCTAAAAGAGAGGCATTAGCAATATCCATTCCAGTAAAGTCAATTATCATTTGTTGAAAATTTAATAACATTTCCAATCTTCCTTGTGCTACTTCTGGCTGATAAGGGGTATAAGAAGTATACCATCCTGGATTTTCTAAAATATTTCTAAGTATTACATAGGGAGTATAAGTTCCATAATAACCCATTCCTATAAAACTAGAATAAATCTTATTTTTTTTAGAAATATCTTTTAATTTTCTAAGTGCTTTATATTCAGAATTTGGATCACCAATATCTAAATCATCTTTAAGAAGAATTTTTTCTGGTACAGTATCTTTTATTAAATCATCAAGATTTTGGTATCCCAACTCTTTAAGCATAACGTTTTGTTCATCAACAGATGGACCTATATGTCTTTGTATAAAATCTTTTTGAGCATTTTTTAACATTTAACTACCACTTTCTTTTGAAAATTTTTCGTATTCTTCTTTATTCATTAATGAGTCCATTTCAGACTTATCAGTAATTTTTAATTTAAAAAACCATGCTTCATTTTCTGGATCAGAATTAACTTTTGCAGGATCGTCAACAATGGCTTGGTTATTTTCGATAATTTCTCCAGATACAGGAGTATAAATATCACTTGCAGCCTTTGTAGATTCTACAACTCCAGCATTGCCATCTTTAACCACAGAAGATCCTATTTCTGGTAACTCTACGAAAACAATATCTCCTAGCATTTCGGTTGCATGTTGTGTAATTCCTACAACAGCAGTGTCTCCATCTAACTTTATCCACTCGTGTTCTTTAGAATATTTTACTTCACTCATTTACTAGCTCCTTTCACATAACTTTTTTTATAAAATGGCAAATTACTTATAATTGCCGGATATTTTTTTCCTCTCACTTCTAAAAAAACCTTAGTATCAATTTTAGAAAATGAATTTTCTACATAACCCATTGCAACTGGGGCCTGAACGCTGGGTCCAAAAGTTCCACTTGTAATTTCCCCAATATTTTTATCATCCTCACTAAATATTGAAGTTTTTTCACGGGCTATAATTCTTCCTTCTGGCTTAATACCTACGCGGATTTTGCTTACTCCTTTCTCGATTTGAGATTTAATTTTTTCACATCCAATAAACCCACCCTCAAGAATTCTATTTTTTGATATCGCCCATTTTAAATTTGCTTCTACTGGGCTTTTATTAATATCCATGTCATGACCATACAAACAAAGTCCCGCCTCTAGTCTCAAGGTATCTCTAGCACCTAATCCAATTAAATTAGCCCCTTCATCTATGAGTTTTTGCACAAACACTTCTGCGTTCTCATTTTTGATCGATATCTCAAATCCATCTTCACCGGTATAGCCTGATCTTGTGATATAAATATCCTCTTTAAGATAATTAAACGTATCACCATTCATAAATTTCAGATCTGACACTCCGTTGATTATCTTTTCTAGTATTTGGACTGCTTTAGGACCTTGAATTGCTATAAGCGATAGCTCTTCACTTAAAATCATTTCATACTTATCTTCTAACAATTTAGTTAAAAGTTTAAAATCTGTATTCTTACAAGCAGCATTTAATACAATGTTAAAACCACCTTCAACTTTTGTGATAATTAAATCATCATAAATTCCTGCTTCATCATTCATTAAAAAACTATATTTGGATTGATTTAATTTAGCCTTACTCAATTCAGCTGGAAAAATTTTTTCAAGATCTTTTGCCAACTTATCATCTCCTTTAATGAATAACTGACCCATATGGGACACATCAAAAATACCTGCATTTTCTCTTGTACTTTTGTGTTCCTCAATAATTCCTTTAGAATATTGAATTGGCATTTGATACCCAGCAAATGGAACAAACTTAGCTCCATGCTTTTGATGTAAACTGTAAAGTGCGGTTTTTAAAATATCCATATTAACTTACTGTACCCATCTGTATGTTTGCCTGAGAGTTTTATTCCGTCGGCGAGAACTTAATCTCTTTCCAGAGTTAATATGTTACGGTCCTTTTGCCTGAGAGATTCCTGGGTGGTTGCTCCTTCGGCGCTACGATTGTTTGTAGTCTCTCCCGTATATAAGAATAATCTACCAGATATGTAACAGAGTCAATTAATAATTTTTTCTTTTTTATTTGAAAAAAGTAGTGAGTAAAATTGCAATAATACTGCAAAAAGAATTACTCCTCCTCCGATTAAAGTAAATAAAGAAGGTCGTTCAGCTGCAAATAAAAAAGCCCACATTGGCCCCAACACAGATTCGGATAACATGATTATACCAACCATTGCAGATGGTGTACTACGTGCACCCATAGTTATAAATATAAAACCAAATCCTACTTGGAAAAAACCTGCTGTAAAACCTAAAAATATATCATGTGAAGAAATCATAAGCTTCTCAGATAATAAAAATCCAATAAAGCATGAACTCACACCAGCTATAAATTGAGCTGGCACCATGTCAACTGTAGGAAATTTTCTAACAATTATAATTAAGACTGCAAATGTAATTGGCATGCTAAAAGCCGCTAAGTTTCCAGACATCTCTCCTGGTGATAAAGAATTACCTACCATTAATAGGACACCCGTAATTGCTAAAATAATTGAAGCTAAGGTGATAGATGAGATTGTTTCTTTTAAAAATAAATAACCAAATATTGCTAAAAAGAGTATTTGCGTCGAAATAATAAAATTAGTATTGGCAACAGTTGTATTATACATCGCAAAGACGTACCCACAAAAACCAAATGATAAAATAACTCCACCAATAAGTCCTGGTAAACCTGAATCGTAAAACGCTTTAAATAATTTTTTTTTATAAGTAATTATTAAAAAAAGTAAGACTGTTAGCGAAAAAAATAAAGATCTCCAAAATAATATTTGCCATAAGGTTGATCCTTCAAATGATTTAACAATTAAGCCTCCAAAGCTTAAGCAGCAGGCTCCCATAAAAACTAATATAGGACCTGGAATTTTATTAATTACATTCATTTAAATATTTATTTGTATCTTCTGTGTATGCTTTAAATATATTCTGAGCTTCTTCAAGACTTACTTCCTTAAAGTTTATTTTTGTTCCAGGAGTTAATTGCCCAACTAAATCAAGATCAGCAGTAATAACTACTCCAATCTTTGGATATCCTCCAACTGTTCCATGATCAGATAACATTATTATTGGATTACCATCAGCTGGTACTTGAATAACTCCTCTTACCAAACCTTCTGATTTGATATTGGTGTTTTCTATATTTTCTAATTTTGGACCTTTTAATCTTATTCCCATTCTATCAACAAGGTTTGTGATTAAAAAATCTTCATTAAAAAATTTATCTATTGCATCCTTAGAAAAATAGTCAAAATTTGTACCCTTAATAATTCTAATGATATTATCAGTAGAATAATCATAATTTATTTTTTTGTTCATTGCACTTTTGGTATCAATTTTTTTAATAAAAATTTTATCATTTATGGAATATTTTTTTCCATTATTTGGTCCAATATTTGCTTTAGTATTTATGGAATAACTGCCCCAGGTTTTTTCTAGATCAAAGCCACCATTAACAGCTAAATATCCATACGTAGAATTTTTGGTTGATATTATATCTATTTGATCCTCTTCATTTAAAATATAACTTTTGTAACACTCACCATCTTCAACCTCTAAATTCTTTCTAATGATTTTAAAAAAAATATCTCCAGATATTGCAAAATTAATTTTTCCATTCTTTAACTTTAAAAGAGGGCCTTGGTATGCAAACTCTAATACAGGCTCATCTAATTGATTTTCAACTAGTCTATTTGATAATGTATAATTTCTTTGATCAATTGCTCCACTTACTGCAATACCGATATGATATAAGTGATTTCTGCCTTTATCTTGAATGGTAGTGTTAACACCTGCCCTTAAAATTTCAAAATATGCTTTATTCATTCCAATTTAAATATTCTTCTTTTGTTATTTGATAAAAACTTACTTTATCACCTGGATTAACTAGGGCTGGTTTATCTAAATTTTTATCATCAAAAATTTTCTTCGGGGTGTTGCCAATTATATTCCAACCACCAGGGCTTTCAAAAGTATAAATATTTGCAAATTGTTCTGTTATTCCTACCGATCCTTTTGGCATCTTTACTCTTGGTGTTTCTAATCGATCACACCTAATATTTTCATTTAGATCTCCTAAAAAAGGCATTCCAGCAATAAAACCAGTCATATAACAAAAATATTCTTTGCCAAAATACAGTTCTAATATTTTATCTTTATCTATATTCAATTTTTCAATTAGCCTTAAAAAATCTAATCCATACTCATCGTCACAACAGACTGGAATCTTAATTTTTTGATTATTGTTTTTAATATCTCTATTAATAGTTAAGCCTTCTATAAAATTTTTAATTTTTTTATAGTTGGTTACAGTCAAATCAAAACTAACAATTAATTTATTATAAGAAGGTGTTAAGTTAGTTATTCCTTCGATCTTTTTATCTTTTATTAATTTTGATATATGGTGAAAGTAATCTATGACGCTTGAATTTATTGCTTCATTAACTTCTGAGCCAAAATCACAATATACCGCTGCATCACCAAGATTTGATATATTTTTAACCATGTCATGTTATACTCCAGACTAAAGAGTATGGAAATTAATATCAATTGTGATTTAGGAGAAAAATCTAAGTTTCATTCTATCAAGAATGATCCAGAATTACTTAATATTGTAAACTCTGCCAACATTGCATGTGGCTACCATGCAGGTGATGAAAAAACAATGGAGATGGTTATTCAAATTTCAAAAAAAAATGGTGTTAGTTTAGGTGCCCATCCATCATTTAATGACCCTGAAAACTTTGGAAGAAAAAGAATGAATTTAAGTTCCTTAGAAATAAAAAAACTAATTTTCGACCAATATGAAATATTACAAAAAATTGCTCAAAAATATAATGAAAATGTTACTCATATTAAACCACATGGCGCTCTTAATAATATGGCTTGTGAAGATCTGGAATTAGCCACAACTCTAGCTGTGGCCATTAAAGAGATTAATAAAGATATTATTTATCTGGTACCAACAGGTTCGCAAATGGAAGTTGCTGCTAAGAAAAATGGTTTGAAAATAGCTTGTGAAATTTTTGCAGATAGAAATTATGAAGATAATGGAAATTTAATTTCTAGAAGTAAACCAAACGCTTTAATCACTGACCCTGAATTAGCAAAAAATCATGTGTTGAGTATGGTTAAAAATCAGGCAATAAATTGTCTCAGTGGTAAACAGATACCTTGTGAGATTGACTCGGTTTGTATACATGGTGACAATGAAAGCTCATTGGCAACTGCAAAATCTATCAGGAATAATTTGGTTGATAATGGCTTAGAACTAAAACCTTTAAATAAAATGGATAAATTTAATTAAAATATGAAAAAACTTATTTATACTTTACTAATAATTATAGCACTCACTAATAATTCATTTGCAGCAGGAAGTAGCAGTGATAGCGATTCTACTCCTAAAGCTTCAGACTACACAAAAGCAAAAAATTTAATTGAAGCTGCTAAAAAATATGAAAAAAAAGGAAAAATCGAAAAAGCACAAGAAAGATATGCTAAAGCACAGAAACTTCTTTTAAAATCTAATGATAAAAAACCATTACAGGCAGATACTTTAAATTATTTAGGTTTTACTACTAGAAAACTTGGAGATTATGAAAAAGGTGAGAAATTTTACTTACAAGGCCTAGAAATTGAACCTAATCATAATGGAATAAATGAGTACCTTGGTGAGCTTTATGTAGTTACAAACCGAATAGATATGGCTAAAGAAAGGTTAGAAGTTTTAAAAACCTGTAACTGTGAAGAGTTTGATGAACTAAAAGAAATAATTGAAGGAACTAAAAAATCTAAATATTAAATTTATGCTCGATATTAAAAATCCAATTGAAGCAAGAAAGGTTATTAGAAAAAATGAGTACAGAAATCAAACAGCAGGAACTGCTAATAAATATGTACAGGGAAATCTTTGTATATTGCCCAGCAAATATGCAATGGATTTTGCATCATTTTGTCAAAAAAATCCTAAACCATGCCCTTTAATAGGGTTTGGTACAAAAGGAGATCCATCATTAAAAGATTTAGGGGATATTGATATTAGGACTGATGTTCCTCAATATAGAATATGGGAAAAAGGAAAAATTATTGATGAACCATATGACATCAAAAAATATTGGAATGAAGATTTAACGACATTTGTTTTAGGATGCTCTATGTCTTTTGAGTTACCATTAATTGAGGCAGGAATACCTATCCAGCATATTGAAAATGATACTATTGTTCCAATGTATCGAACTTCAATAGATTGTGAGCCAGCAGGACAGTTCTCAGGAAAGTTGGTTGTTTCTATGAGACCTTTAAATTCAAAAGATGCTATTAGATCAATTCAAATTAGTTCTAGGTTCCCAGCAGTTCATGGTGCTCCTATTCATTTAGGTGACCCATCAGAAATTGGAATAAAAGATATAATGAATCCTGAATACGGCGATCCTCCTAAGGCATTTAAAAATAATGAAATTCCTGTATTTTGGGCTTGTGGCGTAACACCTCAATCTGTTTTACAAGATTCAAAACCAGACTTTTGTATAACACATGCTCCAGGAAAAATGCTTATTACGGATAAATTAAATAATGATTTGGCAGCTTTATAACTAGTTCCCTAAAAAAACCTTCTTAACTTTTTCGTTATTAATTAATTCATTAGATTTACCACTAATAACCAACCTTCCACTCTCAAGAACATAACCCCTATCAGCCATGCTTAGTGCCAATCTTACATTTTGTTCAACAAAAAGAATTGATATTCCTTCACTAACCACATTTTTGAATATTTTTATTAAATCTTTCACTACTAGAGGTGATAATCCTAAAAATGGTTCATCTACCATCAAAAGTTTTGGAAGTCCCATCAAGCCTCTTGCTATAGCAAGCATTTGCTGTTCACCACCAGACATAGTGTGAGCTAACTGGCTTGATCTAGATTCTAATTTTGGAAAAATTTTATAAACTTTAGATAAAGAACTACTTAATTTTTCTTTTGCTTTAGGGTGCCAAGCACCAAGAATAAGGTTTTGCATAACAGTAAGATGTGGAAATACTCTTCGTCTCTCAAGAACATGAGAAATTCCTAATTCAGTTCTTTTGAAAGTTGGGATTTCAGAAATTAGATTATTTTTAAAATGTATGCTTCCATTCTTATGACTAACTAGATTACTAATTGTATTTAAAATTGTACTTTTGCCAGATCCATTAGGTCCTAAAAGAGCAACCATTTCTCCATTATCTACATTTATTGATACATCCCAAATAACTTGAAAATCATCATATAAAACATCAATATTTTTTATATCAAGTAGCATCAACAGTTCCTAAATATGAGTCTATTACTTCTTCATTTTGTTGAATTTCTTTTGGTGTACCATATGCAATTCTTTTACCCTGATCTAGCGCTAGAATATTGTCAGAAATTTCCATTATAATATTAATATTATGCTCAATGGTAATTATTGTTACGCCAGATTTTTTAAGTTTTTTAATTAACTCAACTAAACCTGGAATAGTTTTTTGATCAACACCTCCAGTAACTTCGTCCATCAATAGTAGTTTTGGTTCAATTGCCATTGCTCTTGCCATTTCTAATCTTTTTCTTTGACCTGTCGAAAGCTCTCTAGCAAAATGATGTCTCTTTTCTATAAGATCAACAAAATCTATTATTTCTAATGCTTTATCCCTTGCTTTTTTAATATTATCTTCTTTAACAAAAGAGCCAATCATTACATTTTCTAATAATGTTTGATCTGCAAACGGTTTTAATTTTTGAAAAGTTCTTCCAATACCCAAGCTACTAATTTTATCAGGACTTAAGCCTGATATATCTTTATTAAAGAAACTAACTTTACCATTATCAGTTTTTGTATAGCCAGTAATTAAATCAAACAAAGTAGATTTGCCTGCACCATTGGGTCCTATTACTCCCAAAATTGTACCTTCTATAACCTCAAAAGAAATATCATTATTGGCTTTTATACCTCCAAAAGATCTACTTAAATTTTCTACAGATAAAATCTTCATCTTTGTTTTTTTCTTTCTAAAATATTTTTTGGAAAAAAAGATATAAGTCCCTCTGGTCTAAAAATGCAAATTAGCATTAGAATTAAACCATAGAGAATTAAGTCTACAGCCCCACCAGTTCCACCTAAATAAATTCTAGAATATTCTGAAATTGGAATAAGTATAGCTGCACCCACAATCGGGCCCCAAACATTTCCAATCCCGCCAAGGACTGTAATCAATAAAACAATAATTGAAATTTCTATATTAAAAACTCTATCTGGATCAATAATAAGTATGTACTGAGCAAATAAACTTCCCATTGGTGCCATTATCATTGCTGAGATTACATAGGCTATGATTTTATAATTAGAAACATTAATACACAAACTTAATGCAGCCTGTGGATCATCTCTTACAGCTCTTAATCTGTAACCTAATTTTGATCTACTTAAGAGCCATACTAAAAAAAATGTAATTATAAAAAATACTAAAAAAATATAATAGTAAGGCATTTTGCTACTATGAAATTGAAGAGCCAACAAAGAGTCTCCTGAGGTCATAGGAACCCATACTCCTGATGCTGCACCTACCCACTCCCACCTTTGAAATATAACTTGAAAACTAATTCCAATTAATAAAGTAGCGATTGCAAAATAATGCCCACTAAGTCTTAACATTGGGATGCCAATTAAAACTGCAGCAACTCCTGAAACAATCATTCCAAGAAAAATACTTATCCATGGGGATATACCATACTGAACATACAGAAATGATGTTGCATAGGCTCCAATTCCAAAAAAAGCTCCATGACCTAAACTGATTTGTCCTGAAAAACCTGCAATTACATTCCAAGATTGAGCCATAACTGCGTGCATAAAAATCATTATCATTAAATGAAGGTAGAAAGAATTCAATCCAAAATGAGGTAAAGCGAATAACAATACAATTAGACTACTAATTAAAGATATTATTCTTTTGTCTGTATTCCAGAGAGGTTCAGATTTAGCTATTAATAATTTATCCATAATTAATACCTTCCAAACAAACCTTGTGGTCTAAAAATTACAACTAATAGATAAATTGCAAAAACATATAAAAGCTTAAATGATGGATCTATCAGCAAACCACCTAATGATTCAACTAATCCAATAATAATTCCTGCATACAAACACCCTATAATACTTCCAAAGCCTCCTAATGCCACTGCAACAAATGCAAATAGTGCAAAATTTATTCCTACGTCAGTAAAGATAAAAAAATAATTAGCCATCATTCCTCCAGCAACACCAACACAACCAAGTCCTATTGCCCAACCGATAGCAAACATTTTATCAGATGGTATACCTAAAATTTCAGCTGCATGCCTGTCTTGTGCTGTTGCCTGTAGTGCTAAACCAGTTTCAGTTTTTGTTACGAATAGATAAAGAAGAATAAAAGCAACCAAACATACTAAACTAGCAATTAGTTGAGGCTGTCCAATAAACATTCCTGAAATTTCTAATCTTCCTTCTAATAATGGTTTGTCAATATTTCTAAAATCTGGTGTCCATAAAAACTGTGCAATTGATCTAATGAATATTGATAATCCAAATGTTGCACAAATCTGGATTAGCATTTTGGCTTTCAATATATATCTAATCAAAAAATAATGAGTTAGCACTCCGCAAAAAGCCATTAATAAAATTGTAATTGGAATTGAAAAAATTGGATCTAACCCAAATAAAGACCATAACCAAAATGATGAAAACATCGATAACATCAAATGTTCACCATGAGCAAAATTTACTATATCCATTAATCCAAAAATTAAACTTAACCCAGCAGCAATTAATGCATAAATTAAACCCATCATTAATCCTGTCACCATTGCTTGTAAGATTATTTCAGATGTCATTTATTTTTTATAAATTTTATACTGTTTGCTGAATAGTAAGTCATTGAATTGATATCATATATAGTATTAGATTATATTTTTAAAAAAAACAAATATGAGGGAAAATAAATGAAAAAAATAATACTTTCAGTATTTACTTTTTTATCATTAGTTTGTGCGCCTACAATTAGTGCTGCAGAAAATGTTAAAATTGGAGTACTTTATCCATTAACTGGGCCTGTTGCTCAGGTTGGAAAAGATGCCGTAGCAGCAGTTCAAACTGCTTTAGATATTATAAACAACAGCCATAATATTCCTGGTATGCCTTTAGCAAAAGATGCTGGCCTAAAAGGTTTAGGTGGTGGAAAAATTTCAATTGTTGTTGGTGATCATGGTGGAAAACCAGATATTGGAGTTGGTGAAACAGAGAAAATGTTAAACTCTGATAAAGTTCATGCAATGTTTGGTGCTTACTACTCATCTGTAACAGGTGCAGCAAGTCAAGTATCTGAAAGAGCTGGTATACCTTGGGTTAATGGTGAGTCGACTTCACCAAAATTAACTACAAGAGGGTTTAAATATTTCTTTAGAGTAACACCACATGATGGTGAGTTTACTCAATTGATGTTTGAATTTATGGACGATTTTAACACTAAGAATGGTAATAAGTTAAAGACACTTGGAATTATTCATGAAGATACTCTTTGGGGAGCTGATAGTGGTGGAACACAAAACACAATGGCTAAAGACAAAGGTTATAAAGTTGTCGAGAAAATTAGCTATAAAGCAAAAACAACTTCTTTAAGTTCTGAAGTACAAAGATTAAAAGCAAAAAACCCTGATGTTTTATTGCCATCTTCTTATACCGCTGATGCTTACTTATTTTTAAACACAGCTAAAGAACTTGATTATAATCCTAAACTTTTAGTTGCTCAAAATGCTGGTTATACTGATCCAAAATTTATAGCTACCATGGGAAGCAAAGCTGAAGGTGTAATTACAAGATCTCCTTTCAACACTGACTTGGCTACTACAATTCCAATGATTGGAACTGTAAATGAAATATTTAAGACACATTCTGGTGGAAGAGATTTATCAGATGTACCTGCTAGAGCATTTACTGGTTTTATGGCATTAGCTAATGCAATTAATAATGCTGGATCAACAGACCCAGAAAAAATTAGACAAGCATTGGTAGATTTAGATATGTCATCTGACTCTCTTATCGTTCCTTACAGAGGTATTAAATTTGGTGCTGATGGACAAAATGAAAAGACAAGAGGTATTTTGATGCAAGTGCAAGATGGAAAATACTGTACAGTTTATCCATTTGAGCTAGCAGCATGTAAACTGCAATACCCAATGCCAACTTGGTCTCAAAAATAATTTAGACTAATACTATTAAAGGCGATCATTAACATGGTCGCCTTTTTTTTATAATTTTTTTAATTGAATTATTATAAATTGATATTATAAAAAACTCTTGATCGAAGAATTCATAATTTTAACCCAAATCATCTTTATTGATATCATCTTAGCTGCTGATAATGCTATTATCATTGGATTAATTGCTGCTAACTTTGTACCAAAAAATAGAAAGCAAATAATTCTCTGGGGTGTAGCTGGAGCTTTAGTTTTTAAAATTATTTTTGCTCTTTTTGCTACTTACTTATTTGAATTTTATTATATTAAAATTTTAGGTGGACTACTTCTAATTTGGATTGTTAATGATTTAAGGAAAGATTTAGTTGAAATGAAGAATAAGATTAAATCACCAGTAAAAAAATCAACAGAACCTTCATTTGTAAAAAGTATTTATAAAGTTTTATTTGCAGATATTACAATAAGTTTTGATAACGTTATTGGGGTAGTTGGTGCTGCAAAAGGTCATTTTGGTTTCATGATATTTGGTCTTGTTTTATCTGTAGTATTAACTGGAGCATTAGCTACTTATTTAGCTAATTATATTCAAAAAAACTTATGGATAGCCTATGTAGGGTTAGGTTTTATTTTAATTGTAGCTCTTCAACTAATAATTGGTGGTTTAAATGATTATGGCGTCTTATCAATTAACGAAACATTCAAACAATATTTTTAATTTAATATGAATGTTTTTTAGTAGGAAACTTACTTCTAATTACATCTTTCTTAAATTTTAGTGCAGCATCATTTATTTGTTTTTCAATATTTGAATACCTTTTCACAAATCTAGCTTTAATTTTATTCAGACCTATCAAGTCGTCAGTAACTAAAACTTGACCATCACAATGTACTGATGCCCCAATTCCAATTGTAGGAACTTTAACAGTTTTAGTAATTTCTTTTGCTAACGAGCTTTCAACACACTCTAAAACTATTGAAAATACACCAGCATCTTCTAAAAGTTTAGAATCTCTTAAAATAATTTTTCTTTCTGCTATTTCTTTTCCTTTAAATTTAAAATTTGTTGCAGATTGCGGTAGAACACCAAGATGCCCCATCACAGGAATTTTATTCTTAATTAAAGTTTTAATTATTTGAATTACTTTTTTACCCCCCTCAAGCTTGATTGCATCACACTTCGTTTTAGAGATTATTTTTTTTGCATTACTTAAGGCTTCTTTTGAGTTACGGTAAGTGTTATGAGGCATGTCTACTACCATTAAACTTTTTTTAACACCCATTCTTACACTTTTAGAATGTTCAATCATCATATCCAATGTCACTTTTTTTGTAGAAGAAAAACTATAAAGTACAGAGCCAAGGGAGTCGCCTACCAATACAAGGTCACAGTGTCTATCTATTATTGATGCTATATTTTTAGAGTAAGCAGTAAGACTTATAATTTTAGTTTTATTTTTTTTTTTAATAAAGTTTAAGATTTTTTTATTCATTTTTTACCAAACACCTTCATTTTTCATTGAGGCCCAAGGTTCTTTAATTTCTAAATTACCCTCTTGTAAGATTTCTATAGAAATATTGTCTGGAGATCTGACAAATGCCATATGACCGTCTCTAGGTGGTCTATTAATTGTATATCCCATATCTTGAAGTCTCTCACAAGTTTGATAAATATTTTCAACACGGTATGCTAAGTGACCAAAATTACGAGATCCATCACCTAACTCATCACCATCCCAATTGTAGGTTAGCTCTAGTTCGGCTTTTTCATCGCCAGGTGCTGCTAGAAAAATTAAGGTAAATCTACCTTGCTCATTTTCCATTCTTCTAGTTTCAATTAAACCTAATCCCTTACAGTAGAAATCTAATGATTTTTCCACGTCTGAGATTCTGATCATGGTGTGTAAATATTTCATAATATTATGTACTCTATAGTAAAGTATTACTCTAATTCAATGGTACTAGGTGGTTTTGAAGTAACATCATAAACAACTCTGTTTATACCTCTAATATTATTAATAATTTGATTAGAGATTGATTGCATAAAACCTTTAGGAAAATCAAAAAAATCAGCAGTCATTCCATCTTCAGAGGTAATTGCTCTTAACAAACAAATATGTTCGTAAGTTCGATTATCACCCATAACACCCACAGTTTTTACTGGTAGGAGTGCAGCATATGCTTGCCAAATTTTATCATATAACCCATGCTCTCTTAAAGCTTTTATAAAATAGAAATCAGCCTCTTTTAAAATTTTAATTTTTTCATTGGTTATAATACCGGGCATTCTAATAGCTAGACCAGGACCGGGAAATGGATGTCTAGAGATTATGTCATTAGATAAATTAAGTTCTAATCCTAATTTTCTAACTTCATCTTTAAATAAAAATTTAAGAGGTTCTACTAATTTTAATTTCATTCTTTTAGGAAGGCCCCCTACATTATGATGTGATTTTATTTTTGAAGTTTGACTACCAGTCACAGATTTACTTTCAATTAAGTCTGGATAAAGAGTGCCCTGAGCAAGAAATTTAACATTCTTAATTCTATTAGCATATCTTTCAAATATTTTAATAAATAGATTACCAATGATTTTTCGTTTTTTTTCAGGATCAGATACATTTGTTAATTTTCTAATAAATTCTTTTTCTGCATTAACATAAATCAAATTAATTTTTAATTTTTTCTTAAAAGTATTAACTACTTGTATTTCTTCATTTTTTCTTAAAAGGCCATTATTAACAAAAATACAAGTTAAATTTTTTCCAATTGCTTTGCTTAATAATTGTGCAACCACACTACTATCCACACCACCCGACAATCCACAAATTACTTTGTTGTCACCTACTTGGTCTTTAATTTCATTAATTAATTTTAATTTTTGATCTTTTGATGACCAGTTTTTTTTAATTTTACAAATAAGAAAAACAAAATTTCTTAATAAAATTTTACCTTTATTAGTGTGTGTTACTTCAGGGTGAAATTGTACACCATAAAAATTTTCTTTAATATTTTCAATAATTGTTAATTTAGAGTTTTTTGTAGAAGCTATAATTTTAAAATTTTTTGGCATCTTTGATACTTGATCAGCATGGCTCATCCAAACATCACTTCTATTATTTTTATTAAAAAAATTCTTAGTTAAAGTACTATTGGATACTTTGTTTATAGTGGCTAAACCAAATTCTCTATGTTTTGATTTTTTAACTTTGCCACCTAATAGTTTTGACAATATCTGATGTCCAAAACATATACCCAGGATTGGAATTCCAAGTTTTAATATCTTCTTATCAAATTTAAATTTATCATTTTCATAAACATTAAGAGGTCCACCAGACAGTATTATTCCAGCAATATTATCTTTTGTAATTTGAGCTATTTTTATTTTTTTATGACTTACAATTTCTGAAAAAACCCCTAATTCCCTTACTCTTCTTGCAATTAATTGTGTAAATTGAGAACCAAAATCGATTATTAAGATTTTACTTAAATTATTACTAAGACTCATTTTTAGGTTCCAAATTCTTTAAGGATTCTAAAATAGAATTTTTCTTATCACACAATTTATTGCAAATTTTTGAAAAATTATCTGCTAGTTCTTTTACTTTGGAATAATTAGATCTTTTTAACTCTATTTCCATAAGCATGTAGTTTGCTTCTTCATTTTTTGGATCAAGTAATAACACTGTATCTATATTTTTTTGTTCTTCTCTTTTGTTCTCTTCAAAATTATAAATTTTTGCTAAATACAAATATGAATCTTTGTCCTTAGGGTTAAAAACAATACTTCTTTGAAATAAAAATTTAGATTCTTCATATTTTTGTTCATCGTATTTATTTTTTCCTTCTTCAAAAAAGTTATTTTCTGCAAAAGAAGAACTTCCAAAATTTAAAATTATAAATAGGACAATTATTAATTTATTTATTGTTCTCATTAATACTTGCTCTCATTTTTAACTTGATCAACATTATGAACCATACTTTCATAAAAACCAGCCTTAGTTATTTTTACAAAATTTGGTTTATTTTTAAGGTTTGGTACTTTTTTTGCACCTAGATATCCCATAGATGATTTTAATCCTCCAATTAATTTATAAATTATACTTTTCACATCACCTTTATATTTCACAAAACCTTCTACTCCTTCTGGAACATATTTAGATATATCTTTTTGTTTGGTTTGAAAATATCTATCAGCTGATCCTTTATTCATCGCACCAACTGATCCCATTCCTCTAAAACTTTTAAATAACTTACCATTTTTTTTAATTAGTTTTCCAGGTGTTTCTAAGCTTCCTGCAAACAAAGATCCAATCATTATAGCATCGGCACCTGCTGACAATGCTTTAGCTAAATCACCTGAATATTTAATTCCACCATCTGAAATTATTTTTACTTTATTGTTTTTAACACCTTTTTTAACTGCAAGGATCGCACTTAATTGTGGTACACCAATGCCTGCGACTAGCCTAGTCGTACAAATTGATCCTGGCCCTATTCCAACTTTAATAATATCTACTCCTAATTTTATTAAAAATTTTGCTGCTTCAGCTGTTGCAATATTTCCAGCACATAGAGTTGTTTTGTTTGTTTTTAATTTTTTTATAGCTTTAATAATTTCAGCTACTTTTTTGCTATGTCCATGAGCTGTATCCACAACAATTAAATCAACTTTTTCTTTTAAAATTGCTTTTGCTCTTTTAAGTTCTAAAGGACCAGCTCCAACTGCCGCACCAACTAATAAGTTTAATTTTTTAACTTTTTTAATTTCTTCAACTTGTTTTTTAATATCCAAATTTCTATGAATTACACCAATGCCTCCTGCTTTAGCTATTGCTATAGCCATTTTACTCTCAGTAACTGTATCCATTGCAGAGGATAATAAAGGTATTTTTAATGTTAAATTAGATGATAATTTAGTGCTGGTATCAACTTCAGAAGGTAAAACTTCTGAGTATTTTGGTGCCATTGTAACATCGTCAAAAGTGAGAGCTTCTTTTATAGGATCCATAATCATTTATATATGATTCCCCTCAAAAAAAAAGTCCCTATCTTAAGATTTTACAAATAATAAAACTTTCCTTAGATTCTTTTCTGCTAGACTTGGGTTTAAACACCTTCACTTCTTTAAATAATTTTTTGCCCAAAGCAACAATTTCGTTAAATGATGAGCCTAGAAAAATCTTAGAGACAAATCGTCCTTCTTTAACCAACATTTCTTTGGAAAAATTCATAGCCTCCATTGCAAGTTCACCAGTATAAATTGCATCTATATCTTTTATACCCGTTGTATTTACAGCCATATCAGAGACAACAACATCCACTTTTGATTTGAATAAAGCTTTTATTTTTTCTTGAGATTCTAAATCAGTAAAATCACCTTTGATTTGGATTGTATTCTCAATTTCTTCCATACCTTTTAAGTCGATTGAAACCAACCTTCCACTTTTTACTGTTCTTGAAATATATTGAGACCAGCTACCAGGTGATGCCCCTAAATCGATTACAGATATTCCATTTTTAAATATCTTAAATTTTTCATCTATTTCTATTAATTTATATGCTGATCTGGCTCGATACCCGTCTACCTGAGATTGTCTAACATAAATATCTCTTTTTTGTTTATTAATCCAGTTTTTAGAAATTCTATTTTTTTTCAATTAACGACCAAACCTTAAGCTTTTTAATAAAATTTTACCCTCTAAAGTTTTTATATCTATCTTTACTTCTCTATGTAATCTCATGTCTTTATCTCCATCCCAAATACCTGATGCAAGATGTATTATACCAAGTTTATGATTGGGCAAGTAAGGCTCCACAAAGCTTTTTTCTTTTTCATTAAATTTTGGTAAAAGATTACTAACTAACCAATTGCAATTATGAGGTAGGAACTCTGTTTCTAAATCGTCAATGTAAACTGACATGTTAATAGCCAATTGTTCTGAACCAAAAATATTTCCAGCTTTAAGTGTTTGTTCTAAATTTTTTTGCCAAGTCGTCCAGCCATCTGAATTTTTTTCTAAGGAAAAAACACCAATATTAATATGTGGAGCAAAAGCAAGCTTCCGCGCTTTATCTATTCCAATTTTTGACTTTATTGCATGTTTAAAATTTTGAGATTTAATTATTGCTAATTGTCCAAATATCCATTTAACTTTAGACATTATTTTATATCCTGGTGTAAAGGTTTGAGTAATTCCTAATTTTCCATTTTCACAGGCCTTAAAATAAAGCTCTATTGAATTCCAATCCCCTACCCAAGCGTCACAATCTATCCATAAGAATTTTTCATAACTAGGAAAATATTTTGGTAAGAAAGCTCTAGATACCTGACTCTTTAGCCATTCTCTTCCTTTAACTTTAAATGCTGGAACATCAATATCCCATTCAGCTGATTTAATTTCATCTACTTTTTTAGATAATATATTTCTTTGTTGCTCGGATAAACCTGCATCTAAAATGCAAATTGCTGTATCTTTGCTTTGTTCAAAACTTTTAATAGAATCGACCAATTCATTAAGCAATTCAAAGTAATTTGAGTCTGCCAGAGATACAATTACATTTTTTTTCATCTATAGAATGTCTTCAAGGTCTTCTTTAGTGTCACTTTCACCATTTAAAATTTTCTGTTTATAAATTTTTTGATAACTAAAATATCCAACTGGAATTAAGCAAATATAGATTAATCCACAAATGACCAAAACTTTAAATGTGTATATTAATAAAAGTCCAAAAAATAAAACAACACCAAACAATGCAAAAATTGTCAAGTGACGAGGAATAGAAATTTTTTTAAATGCAAATGTAGGTACTTTACTGATCAATAAAAATGATATCAAAATAAACAGTATTGGTACTACTATATCGTAATTAATTTTGATTAAATTTATCTCGCTTAGACTTAATATTAAAGGCATCAATACCAAAATTCCACCTGCAGGTGACGGCACACCCTCAAAGTAATTGTCTTTCCATGATGGTTCAGAGTTTGAACTTACATTAAATCTTGCAAGTCTAAGGGCAACACAAACTACAAAAATCATTGTGAGTAACCAGCCAAATTTACCTAAATTATTTAAAGACCAAAAATACATTATAAAAGCTGGAGCTACTCCAAAACTAATTAAATCCGCCAATGAGTCTAATTCTTTTCCAACTAAAGAAGTTCCTTTTAACATTCTTGCAACTCTGCCATCTAATGCATCAAAAATTGCGGCAAAAATAATAGCTATAATAGATAATTCAAACTTTTCATCTAATGCAAATTTAATAGAACTTAATCCAATACACACATTTATTAATGTCAGTGCATTAGGCAAAAGCATTCTAGCTTTTTTATCTGATACTATTTTAAAATTATTTTTTGGTTGTTCCATAAGCTACTTTTTAGCTAATAGTGTTTCACCAGCAATTGTTTTTTGTCCAACTTTAACTAACGATTCATAATTCTCAAAATAAACGTCAGCTCTACTTCCAAATCTAATCATACCAATTCTTTCACCTTGTTGTAATTGTTGATCCTTTGAAGATTCGCAAACAATTCTTCTGGCAATTAAACCAGCGATTTGAACAACTATTATTTCTTCGCCATGAGTATTTGTTATCTTGTAATAGTTTCTTTCATTGTCTTCACTTGCTTTATCAAGTGATGCATTTAAAAATTTTCCAGGCTTATAAAGTATTTCTGAAATTTTACCTTCACAAGGAGTTCGATTTACGTGACAGTCAAATACGTTCATAAAGATACTAATCTTAGTAAATTTTCTATCTTCTAAACCTAATTCTTTTGGACCATCTACTTCATGGACCATCAAAACTTCACCGTCAGCAGGACTGGTTAGATAGTTTTCATCATTTATTGAAATTCGCTCTGGATCTCTAAAAAAATAATAAACCCATATCGATAATACTAGACCAATTAATCCTAGAAAAGTGCTCAGGACATATAAAAATATTGTTACAATGATAGCTATCGCTAAAAATTTGTAACCTTCAGAATGAATTTTTGGGAAAATTTTCTCTAACATAAGCTTCTATTTGATAATTTTTTATTAATATGTATATAAAGCACTAAATTACAATTACTAATATATATTATTCATTTATGGCTAAAATAAAGGTTAAAAATCCAGTTGTTGAACTAGACGGTGATGAGATGACTAGAGTCATTTGGGAATTCATCAAAAGTAAACTGATTTTGCCTTATTTAGATTTGGATATTAAATACTACGATCTTGGTATGAAAAGTCGTGACGATACCGATGATCAAATAACAATAGATTCTGCTAACGCAATTAAAGAACATAGTGTTGGTATAAAATGTGCAACAATTACTCCGGATGAAGCACGAGTTGAAGAGTTTAAATTAAAAAAAATGTGGAGATCTCCAAACGGAACGATACGAAATATTCTTGGAGGCACAGTTTTTAGAGAGCCTATAATTTGTAAAAATATTCCAAAACTTGTTCCAACTTGGACAGACCCCTTAATTATTGGAAGACATGCTTTTGGCGATCAATATAGAGCAACAGATTTTAAAGTACCCGGTAAAGGTAAAATGGAAATAAAATGGACTGCAGAAGATGGCAGTGATGAAATTAAATATGAGGTCTTTAACTTTCCTGGACCAGGAATTGCTTTATCGATGTACAATTTAGATAAATCTATAGAAGACTTTGCAAGATCTTGCTTTAACTATGGAATAATTAAAAAATGGCCCGTTTATCTTTCTACTAAAAATACTATTTTAAAAATTTATGATGGTAGGTTCAAAGATATCTTCCAAGATATTTTTGATAAAGAGTTTAAATCTGATTTTGATAAACTTAACATTACTTATGAGCATAGACTAATTGATGACATGGTTGCTTGTGCTATGAAATGGAGTGGTAAATATATTTGGGCTTGTAAGAATTATGATGGAGATGTTCAATCTGATACTGTGGCTCAAGGTTATGGATCATTAGGGCTAATGACAAGTGTTCTTCTTGCACCAGATGGAAAAACTATGGAAGCAGAAGCGGCTCACGGAACTGTAACTAGACACTACAGAATGCATCAAGAAGGTAAAGAGACTTCTACAAATCCAATTGCTTCAATTTTTGCTTGGACTAGAGGTTTGGCACATAGAGGAAAATTAGATGGTAATGAAGATTTGATTAAATTTTCAACTACATTAGAAAAAGTTTGTATTGATTGTGTTGAAAATGGATCAATGACAAAAGATTTGGCAATTTTAATTGGGCCCTCAAGTAATTATCTAACGACTAATCAATTTTTAGATGAATTAGATGGTCAGCTTAAGAAAAAGCTTAATTAATTAGTTTTTTAATATTTTCAAAAGACTCTTCAATTTTATCAGGCAAAGTTCCTCCAGCTTGTGCAAAGTCAGCTCTGCCACCACCGCCTTTACCCCCAATAACTTCTGAACCAGCTCTAACAATTTTTACAGCATCAAACTTTTTTTCTAATGTTTTGGTAACACCTACAGCCAACCCAACTTTATTATCATTGATTGCATAAATTACAACTAACCCTTCACCAATTTCTTTTTTGCCTTCATCAATTAGCTTACGTAAATCTTTAAATGGTAAATCTATAATATTTTGAAATCTAACTTTAAATCCATTAATGGTTTGATCGTTGATTTTATTTTTATCTTTATCTTTTAATATTGAGATAACTGAAAGTTGATCAAATTGTCTATTAAGGTCTTTTATTAAAGTTACTTGATCCTTGTTTTGAAGATTAGGTTTTCCTCCTAATTTAATAATCTTTGTCTCTAATTCTTTTATAACTGCCTCATTTTTTTGATCCGACAAATTGGATTGGTTTTCTTTTTCCTTTAAAAAATCAATTAACTGTGCGTCTCTTAATGCTTCAACTCTTCTTACGCCTGCAGCAATAGAAGATTGGCTAATAATCTTAAATTTTCCAATATCAGCTGTGTTTACAACGTGAGTTCCTCCACATAATTCAGTTGAGAAAAATTTACCTTCTTCATCTCCCATAGACAAAACTCTAACTTCATCACCATATTTTTCCCCAAATAATGCTAGGGCGCCATTTTCAACAGCTTCTTTAGGTGTCATTATTCTTGTTTTCACCTCTGACTTTTTTTCAATTATTGAGTTTACATAATGTTCAATTTTTCTAATCTCTTCATCTGAAATAGGTTTCATATGACTAAAATCAAATCTTAATCGATCAGATTGAACTAAAGATCCTTTTTGGGTTACATGCTCACCCAAAACTCTTCTTAATGCTTCGTGCAACAAATGAGTGGCAGAATGGTAAGCTCTAATATTATTTCTTCTCTGTGTATCTATTTTTAATTCAACATTGTCTTTTAGTTTAACTGAACCTCTTTTAACTTTTCCGTAATGAACAAATAAATCTCCTAATTTTTTTTGAACATCAGACACTTCAAATTCAAAAGCCTCTTTAGAGATTATTCCAGTATCTGCAACTTGTCCTCCTGACTCTCCATAAAATGGTGTTTGATTTGTTATTATAATGCCTTCATCGTTTTCTTGTAGATCTTGAACCTCTTTATTATTTTTAAGAATTAAAGTGACTACACCTTCTGCTTTATCTGTAGAATATCCTAAAAAATCAGTTGCCCCTAAACGATCTTTTATATCAAACCAAATTTGATCTACCGAACTATCCCCTGATCCTTTCCAATTTTTTTTTGCTAATTTTTTACTTTCTTTCATTAATAAATCAAACTTCTCCCCATCGACAGTCATTGATTTATTTTTCAAAATATCTTCTGTTAAATCTAATGGAAAACCAAATGTATCATAAAGCTTAAATGCCACTTCACCAGGCAATATCTTTTCTACTTTCTCTAGCTCTTCATTTAATATTTTTATCCCTCTATCTAATAAAACCAAAAACTTTTCTTCTTCTGTTTTTAATGTTTCTTTTATTAAAGATTGTGCTCTTTCAAGTTCTGGATAATTATTAGACATTTCTTCTAGAAGCGTTTTAAAAATATTATAGAAAACTGGTTTTTTAGAACCAAGTAAATGTGAGTGTCTCATTCCACGTCTCATAATTCTTCTTAGAACATAACCTCTTCCTTCATTAGAAGGTAAAACTCCTTCTGCTAATAAAAATGAACTTGCTCGTAAATGATCTGCTATTACTCTAAAGCTTGATTGATTGTCATCAGTTACTTTAACGTTTAATGTGTCAGATGCAGATAGTATTAGTTTTTTAAAATGATCTGTTTCGTAGTTATCGTGTGTTCCCTGTAATAGTGCCGCTATTCTCTCAAGACCCATACCCGTATCCACAGATGGTTTTGGTAAATTTATTCTCTTATCTTTTGAAATTTGCTCATATTGCATGAATACTAAATTCCATATTTCTATAAACCTATTACCATCTTCGTTTTTAGTGCCAGGTAAACCACCCTCTAGATGATCACCGTGATCATAAAATATTTCAGAACATGGTCCACAAGGCCCTGTATCACCCATTGACCAAAAGTTATCTGACGTTGCTATCTTGATTATTCTATCATCACTAAAACCAGCTATTTTCTTCCAAAAGTTAAATGCTTCTTCATCGTTATGATAAACTGTTACATAGAGACGATTTTTATCAATTCCGAACTCTTTAGTTATTAAATTCCATGCGTAACTAATTGCCTCTTCTTTAAAATAATCTCCAAATGAAAAATTTCCAAGCATTTCAAAAAATGTATGGTGTCTTGGTGTATAACCTACATTTTCAAGGTCGTTATGCTTACCACCTGCCCTTACACATTTTTGCGAAGTTGTTGCTCTTACATAGTCTCTTTTCTCTAATCCAGTAAATATATTTTTAAATTGTACCATTCCTGAATTTGCAAACATTAATGTCGGATCATTATTTGGAACTAAATTACTAGATTCAACAATCTTGTGATCATTTTTTTCAAAATAATCTAAAAAAGTTGTTCTAATTTGATTTAGTGTTTTGTCAGCCATATAATTAAAATACAGCTTTTTTATTTGATGTCTAGATAAGTGTAGGGAAAAAAGGCGCTTAAATTATGCACTTGAGGGACACACTACCTCACACTAGCTCACACTAGCTTACACTAGTTATGCAGATAATAAAAAATTGATTAAAGATAATTTGCGTAAAGACTCATCAAATTAAGTAATAAACTAGAACCACAACTAGAACTTTTTGAGATAAATCAGATGGTTAATTCTCGAGTCTTTTGATAACGTTTAATAATGAAAAAACTTTTAGGGATCATTGTTTTAGGTTTGTTGTTAAGTGGGAATGCTTATGCAAAAAGCTATTATGTAGCATATAAAAATTATTTTGATATGGAGCTATCAAAGGGTAACACAGAGAAGGTGTATGATGGAATATATTCATCATTTAAGGGTAGGAAGTCTCTCGAAATTTCAAAAAAAAAAGCATTAGACAAATGTAAAAAAGAGTCAAAATTGAAGAATATTAGAGAGGACGGATGTTTATTGTTTAAATATGAAATTTCTAGTTGGATAGACTCTTTCAATGGTACTGAGTTTGTAAGACATCCCTGGGACAATGAAGTGGATATATTTGAAAAAACTTTAAAACCAGAGGAGATTATTAAAGGTGTTCGTTTCTCAGAAAAACCTAAAAAGAAAGAACCTAAAAAGCAAAAACCAAAACCTGATGACAACAAAGTAGTTCCTGCAGGATCAGGTTCAGGATTCTTTGTTTCAAGTGAGGGCCATATAATTACCAATCATCACGTTATAGATGGCTGCAATACAACTAAAGTTAGCTTTAAGGGTAATCAAATAGATGCACAAATATTAGCTGTTGATAAGATGAACGATATAGCAATACTAAAAACAAATATTAAACCAGCGAGTATCTTTCCAATATCAAATGAAGATGTTTCATTGTTAGAAGATGTAGTTGTAGCAGGTTATCCATTAGGAAAAAAAGTTAGTTCTGCAATTAAAACTCACAAAGGGGTTGTGACAGCTCTTGCAGGAGCTGGGGATAATTATTCAAACTTCCAAACTGATGCTTCAATAAATGCAGGTAACAGTGGTGGACCTATTATGAATCAAAAAGGAAATATTGTGGGAATTGCAGTAGCTTCATGGGTTCAAGAGGGTGTACAGGGTGTTCACTTTGGAATTAAATCCTCAACGTTAAAAACCTTTGCAAACTCAAATAGCTTAAAATTTTCACAACCCAACAATAAAGAATTAACTAATAAAGATTTAGGAAAATTAATCACAGAAGCAACAGTTTATCTAGAATGTCATATGACAGTTGCTAACATTAATAAAATGAGAGCAGAAGCCAATAATCAAAAAGCATTCTTCAGTGAATTTAAATAATATGAAAAAACTTTTAGGGATCGTGGTTCTGGGTTATAGGATTTTATAGGATGACTAGAACCATAACTAGAACTTTTAGAGATAAAGCAAAGATCTGGTGTGAGTATGTTTGAATAAGCGTTGGTATTCCTAGAAACAGTCTGGGAAAAAAGGCGCTTAAATTAAGCGCCTTTTAATAATTAAAGATGACTTTAACTAATTCTTTTTAGATGGAGGTGTTACTTCTTCCTTTGTTTCCAGTTTAGGCTCCTCTATTTGATCTTTTGCTGCTTTTTCTGGATCTAGTGGATTACCTTCAATTTTTTTTGCTATCACTCCAGCCTTTTCTCTAATTGCCATTTCAATTTCTGCTGCAATTTTAGGATTTTGCTCTAAATAAGTTTTAGCATTTTCTCTTCCTTGGCCAATTTTTTCACCTTTATAAGCATACCAGGCTCCAGCTTTTTCAACAATGTCAGCTTTTGAACCAAGGTCAACTAATTCACCCACTTTACTAATACCTTTGCCGTACATTAGGTCAAATTCAACAACTTTAAATGGTGGTGCTACTTTATTTTTAACCACTTTAACTCTTGTTGAATTACCAATAATTTCATCTCCATTTTTAATGGCACCAATTCTTCTAATGTCCATTCTAACAGATGAATAAAACTTAAGTGCATTTCCACCAGATGTAGTCTCTGGACTTCCAAACATAACCCCAATTTTCATTCTAATTTGGTTAATAAAAATCATCATTGTGTTCGTGCTTGAGATTGAACCTGTTAGTTTTCTTAAAGCCTGACTCATTAATCTTGATTGAAGTCCTACATGGTGATCTCCCATTTCTCCTTCAATTTCAGCTCTAGGTGTTAGTGCTGCAACAGAGTCAATTACGATAACAGAAATCGATCCTGATTTAACTAAAGTATCAGCTATTTCTAAAGCTTGTTCGCCAGTATCAGGTTGTGAAATTAATAATTCTTCAGTATCTACACCAAGTTTTTTTGCATAAATTGGATCTAAGGCATGCTCTGCATCTATAAACGCACAAATTCCTCCAGCTTTTTGGGCTTCTGCTAATACTTGCAATGCTAAAGTTGTTTTACCAGATGATTCTGGTCCATAGACTTCAATAACTCTTCCTTTTGGTAAACCACCTATTCCAAGCGCTACATCTAAACTTAATGATCCAGTTGAAATAGACTCGACGTCCATCGCTCTTCTTTGGCCAAGTTTCATTACTGATCCTTTTCCAAAATTATCGATAATTTGGCTCATTGCCGCGTCCAAAGCTTTGTTTTTTTCGTTGCCTTCTGATTGTTGCGCTTTTGTAGATTTAACTACTTTTAGGTTGTTTTTAGTCATTTTATGCCTTTTTTATTAAATAATTAGTGTTCGAATCGTCTCTTAAATGTACACATTTTGTTCTTATTTTCAATAGTTATTTTTTTTATAATAAAATGGCTTAATTACTGTATTTTTAAGTAATTGCTATTCAACAAACCAATGGCTTGAAGAAGTTTAAATTGTGAAAGTAAATAATTTCTTTCAGAATTTGCTAGGCTTATTTTTGAGTTTAATAAAATTGAGTTTGACTGAATAACATCAAGTGTAGATCTTCCAAGACCTGTTTCATATTCAACTGTTATTCCTTCGTTTGCCGTTTCTGCAGCTTTAACTTGCGCAGTAACTGAATTCAATAAACTTTTTGATACTTGAAAGCTTGACCATGCACTTGCAATATTTGCATCATTTGTTTTTAAGGTATTATCTAATAATAATTTTTTTCTATTTTTCAAATTTTTACTTTTATTTAATGAGGCAGTATTTTTTCCACCATTAAAAATTGGCCATGAAATAGTTGCTTTTAATATTTCTTTATCACGCTCTCCAATACTTGAACTTACATTGTCTGATTTTGAACTATTAAAGGATAAAGATGCAGACGGTGATAGATCAGATCTGGCTATAGTTACATCTTGTTCAGATTGTTCATACTCTAACCTTGAAATAATTAAATTTGGATTAGTTGTTTTTGAAATTTCAATTGCTTCATTTAAATCTTTTGGTAATTCAAAAGTTAAATCTGAATTCTTGCTCAAAGTATTAGTATTTACAATTGGGCCTATAATTTTTTCATAGGTTAGCTTAGCTGTAATTGTTTCATTTTTTGCTTGTAAAAATTGTGCTTGCGCACCTGCAAGTGAAGACTCAGATTGTGCTAAATCAGATATAGTAATTTGACCTCTTTCTAATCTTGCTTGATTGGTCTCAACTTGCCTCTTTAACAGGTTAACGTTATCTTGATTAATCTTAAGTTTTTCATCAGAAAAAACTAAACCTGAATAAGCTTCAATAGCTTGGTACAAAATCTCCTGTTCAGTTTTTAAAAGTTTTGCCTCAGCTAAAGTTAATCCAATTTTACTTTTTTCCATGCTGGCTATACCTGCAAATCCTTGGAATAATTTTTGCTCAATATTTATTGATTGAGTTTTTGGATCGACTTCAGTAAAAGATGAATTAGCACCTGTTCCATCAGTTAGCTTTTCTGTATTTTCTTGGCTCTTAGAACCTGACAGTGTTACACTTGGTAAAAATTCACTTCTTGATATTTTTACATCTTCTCTAGAAACTTGAATATTTTCACGTTCTGCATTTAATACCGGGTTTTCATTGTACGCTTGTAACAATGCTTTTGATAAAGGTACTGAAAAAGCTTTTCCATTAAAAAGAATAATAGCTAAGGATATTAATATTATTTTTTTCATTATTTTTTAAATTTTATTTTTTCAATCTGATGATTACTATTTAAATTCATTATAACTGATGAGCTTTTTATCGCATCTTTAAACATTTGTTGAGTAATTCTTTGATAAGTCTGCATAAAGTTTATCACATCTCCACTGCTCATAATCTTTAGGTTTTTCTTGTTTTTTGTTTGAACCCAGAGCTTTCGCTCCTGTTTTAATCTCCATTCTCTTAATAAGCTAAAGTTTTTAGCCTTTAGATACAGTAATCCATCTAATTGTTTGAATAAGGTTTTATATTTAGTTTTTAATTGATTGTTAACATGGGTTCTCCATTTAGTTCCTTGATCATAAACTTTTTCAAGTGAGTTAATTGGTTTTTTAAGTTGGCTACTTGATTGAGCTCTTGCTCCAACACACCAACCTTCAAAAATAACCACATCAGGCTTTGTTTTGATTTTATACCACAAACTCTTTTGGCACCTATCATCTATTGCTTTATCAAATGTTGGAATTTGTAAACTTTTAAAGTTTTTATCTTTAATCTGTTTAAAAAAATTTAACATTAAATCTACATCGTGAGTTCCTGGTACTCCTCTTGTCATTAATAAAGGGTGTTTATTTTTAGACAATAATATTCTGTCTTTTCTTGTTTTATAAAAATCATCAATAGAAACTTTAAAAACATTTAACTTAAAATATTTTTTTAAAATTAAAGTTAAAATTGATGAGATAGTTGTTTTGCCTGACCCTTGTCCTCCAGCTAAACCTATCATTAATGGTCTTTTTTTATTAACTTTTTTTGCTATCCAAAAACTAACAGGTATTAAAAAGGATTTGATCATCTTATCTTTATTTTTAAATTTATCCTTCTTAGTTTCTTGAGAAGAGATAAATTTAAAACAATCTTTTTTTACTTTTTTAAAACAATCATTAACTGCTTGCATAAAAAAATCACTTATTGTCTAGAGGATGATTTTGTCCATCATTGACTGCAACATTTTCTAATTCAAACGTATTTATTTCATCTACGCATCCAAGATTAAATCCTGTCATAGCTGGATTGGCTCTTGGATTATGATGTGTATAAATTCCGCAGTTCGAACAAAAATAGTGTTTCGCAATTTTTGAATGAAATTGATAAAGTTTTAACTTATCCTCACCTTTAATTATTTTAAAATCTTCGTTCTTAACCATAGACATTATTGCTCCTTTTCTTTTACAAATAGAACAATTACATTTTAAAACTTTTTCTAAGTTATCAGGCATGTTTATTTCTGCTTCTACTTCTCCACAGTGACATGTTAGTTTTTTCATTTATATTTCTCCTTTATTTTTTATATTTATTTCAAACATTGCTTCATTTCTTCTATTCATGGGTAGCGTGAAAGGTCCATCGTAAGTTGCTTTAATAGGTGGGCTCAAAATTATCATATTATCTTTTTTTAATTCATTTTCTAAAATGCTTTTATGTTTAATAAAATTTTTATCAGAAGCCCTTCCTGAATATCTAATAACTGCATAATAACCACCTTTAATATTTAATATTTTAACATCTGGATTAGACGGGCTTGGTATGTTTTCTTTATTAAATCTTGAAGGTAAATAAAATTGCATGGTCATATTTCCTTTTTTTTCCATTTGGGTGACTGGTGTTGTCATCTTAATCTCTTCATTTTTAGTATTGTTACCTGATATGTAGTTAAATAATTTTCTAAAACTGTTGCCTTCATTTGATATATCTGTTTCAATTGCTAAACGATCAGAATATTTCCTGATTTCATAAACTTCATTTTTTTTCACTACTTCATAGTTTGCTTCTTCATATGACATACTGTTAGAAGTTATAATTAAGCTAAGAAACACAATTGATAGAAATTTTTTCATTTTAATATGAAGCTTAAACTATCTCTGGTTGAAGTTATCCACAAGAGCACAAAATGTAGTTTCAATGTTCACGTTTTGATTCACCTTTGATTCAGTTACAGACTCAAAATACAACCTATTGCGTGTACTGCATAACTAGTCTATAGATTAGAACAAAACAAGAACATGAAATTAACTATTCCCTTTTACTTGCATAAAGCTGGAGCTGGCTTTCCCTCTCCTGCAACAGATTACATTGAAGAAGATGTAGATCTTAATGTTCACTTAATCAAAAATGTTCCTGCAACTTTTATCATTAGAGTTCAGGGAAAATCGATGACTGATGTTGGTATTTATGATGGTGACTTATTAGTTATTGATAGAAGCTTAAAACCTAAAAATTTTTCAACAGTGGTTGCAAATGTTCACGATGAGTTAGTTGTTAAAAGTTTTGTTAGATCTAAAGATGGACAATTTTTAACATCAGGTTCAAAAAATATTGAAGATAAAATAATCATTGGAGATGAATCTGAAGTATTTATCTGGGGGGTTGTGACTTATGTCATCCATTCAACGTACTAAGAAAATAGCATTAGTAGATTGTAATTCATTTTATGTTTCCTGTGAAAGATTATTCAATCCTAAGATTAGAAATAAGCCAGTTGTCGTATTGTCGAATAATGATGGCTGCATTATTGCAAGATCGAATGAAGCAAAGTTTCTTGGTATTAAAATGGGTGAGCCTTACTTTAAAGCTAAAGAAATAATACTTAAAAATAAAGTTTATGTATTTTCTTCAAATTATTCTTTGTATGGAGATTTATCTAGAAGAGTGATGAGAACTTTAAAAAGATTTAATCCTGAATTAGAAATATATTCAGTAGATGAGGCCTTTTTAGATTTGAGTAATTATCCAGATGATGAAGTAGAAGATGTGGGAAAAGAAATTAGAAGCATTATTTTACAATGGACAGGAATTCCAACTAGCATTGGTATTGCTAAAACAAAAACACTAAGCAAAATTGCAAATCATATAGCAAAGAAAAAACAATCTGGTGTTACAAACTTGATAGGAATTGAAAATATTGATCCACTATTAGAAAAAATAGATATCAACGATGTGTGGGGAGTTGGTAAACAGATGACAAAATTTTATCATCAAAATGGAATTTATAATGCCAAACAATTAAAAAATATGTCAAATACTTGGATTAAAAAAAGTTCTAATGTTTTAAGTTCTAGAACTGCCTTAGAACTTAGAGGTATTCCTTGTATCCCACTAGAAACTAAAACTTCCAAAAGAAAAAGTTGTGTAGTGTCAAGATCATTTGGTACAAGAGTTGAAAAGTTTCAAGAGTTAGAAGAGGCAGTTGCAAGCTATTGTTTAAATGCTTCAGAAAAAATTAGATCAGAATCTTTAATAGCAAAATCAATAACTGTGTCTGTTAGAACAAGCCCTTTTCAAAATAGAGGGGTGTATTATTCAAATGCTAAAACTATAGATTTTCCAATAGCTACCAATAATAGTATTGAAATAGTTAAAACTGCTTTGATTGCATTAAATGAAATCTTTATTAATGGATACAGATATCAAAAAGCAGGCATAACATTGACTGGTTTAGTTAGTTCAAGTGGCAGTAAAAATCTATTTTCCACTGAAAAAGATGAGAAAATTAAAGGCTTAATGAGATCTATTGATAGTACAAATTATAAGTATGGACGATCAACATTAAGTTTAGCTAGCGCTGGAGTAAATAAAAAATGGAATATGAGAAGAGACCACTCTTCAAAGATAGATACAGCTAATTTTCATTCGCTACCAATAATAAAAGCTATTTAAGTTGATCTATGCTGTTAATATTTTCTAAAGAGTTTTCAAATTCTAAAATACTTTCTCTCTGAGAAAGTATAATTACTGAAATCATCATAATAATAACTCCTATAATAGGAAATAATGTAATCCATGATAGATTACTGGCAATTAAAAATAAGTAAGCAATTAAAAAAAATATAGATCTAATCAATAGTGTCATTTTAAAAACAGCTATAATTGATAGTGAGTGTTTTAATAAGTTAATAAAACTCATTTTCGATGGACCAAAAAATCTTTTACCTCTTATTGATGGGATAGATTTTCTATCTTTAAATAGTTTAGCAACAGCACCTGAAAAACTACTCCATGTTGCTTTATCTTTTATCATTTTGTTAACTGCAAATTTAGGTAAGCAAATAAAGTTACCAAACTTAATAGACTGTCCGGTGAAAACAAAAGTTAAATATTTGTGTAAAAGGTAACAAAGTTTAAAGAAAGAACCTTCAGATCTTTTTACTCTATTAGCTGTAATAACTTTATCAGGATAATTATTTATCTTATTAATAAGAAGAGTTATTTCTTCCGGTCTATCTTCACCATCTCCATCCATTGGAATTATATAATCGTAATCTTCATGCTCAGCAATATATCTTAAGCCAGACGCATTACATCTAGCATGTCCCTTATTTGTTTTCATGTTGATTATTTTGATAGACGTAAGGTTATTAAAATTAAAATCATTGGAAGGTTTTTCTTCCGTAGAGCAATCGTTTACAATTATAATTGAGAATTCATGCTTTAAATCATTAACTTGTAAGTCTATATCTTCTAAAAGTTTAAAAGCTGACTGCCAATCATTATATATAGGGATTAAAATTTTTATCTTGCTCATCTATTTCCTACACAAATATTATCAATGCAAATATATTTCGACAATGAATTAAGCTTATCTTTTGTAATCACCCCTTCCCAAACGGGTCTAGAATTTAGGTGATATGATAAATTTCCAGCATGCCATTCATCGCCAAGGACAACATTAATTGGCAATGTATAATTTTGCTTCCATAAGTATTCAGTTTTAATTGCTATTTCTTTACCTAAATAATCTGTTCTTTTGTCAGTTTCAGTAATTGAAATATAAGCATAAGCAAAGGGTGAAAAAATAAACAAGATCAAAAATATTGATATAAACCCATTTAACATTTTAAGATTTATTTGTGCTTGAAAGATATAGATAATAAATACACCAAAAAATAAATAAAATGGGGTCATCCACATTGTTCTTATTTTAGACCCTGTTAACATGGAGGTTAAGAACATTAATCCAATTGGAATTAGATTAATAAATATTAAGAACAATAGCTTCTTATCTTTTAAAGTTACTTTTAACTTAATTTTTTTTATTAAAAAAAATGACATTAAAAAAAATGGAATTAGTATTCCTATTTGTTTACCTAAAAATATTAAAGGGTAAGTTATATGATCTAATAAACTTGAAGTCTCAAGTCCTGTTCTGGCTAGCCCATATGTAATCGTAATGTAATCATTATTAGTTAACCAAATTAAATGAGGAATTAATAAAACAATAAAGACCTCAAAAGATATTAGATATTTAAAATCAAATTTTTGATATTTTTTTACAAAAATTATATAAAAAAATAATAGAACTATTGATATTAGAAGGTAAACAAAAAGATATTTTGATAAAAAACCTACGGCTGCAAAAACTCCAAGCAAAAAACAATGTTTAAAGTTTATTACTTTTTTATCAAATATTTTCCAAGAATAATAAACACACAACGACCAAAAAGGTAATTGGCAAACATTCACATTAAATTCGGGTGTTGTAAAATTATAGAAATAAATACCCTCTAAAAGAAGTACCGATATTAAGCTTAAAGTTTTATTCTTAAAAAGTTCTTCAGCAAATTTAAAAACAATAATAAATGCAGTTACTACAAACAATTGACTTAACAAATAATAAAACCAGTCCTGCGAACCAAATACTTGATAAATAACTTCTGGAAAAAATGCACTCGCTGGCGGATGTTTATTAAATCCCCAATCTAAATTACTTCCCCAAGCCAAGGCTTCAATTGTATCAAGTGGTAAATTGTTATTTGTTAATGTAGGAATCAATGTCCATAAAATTAAATGAATTATAAGAAAACTATAAAACAATTTATTTATATTGTTTTTATTGATTAACATTTCATTGATTTTATATGAATTAAGCTTGCTTGACACGTATTAATTGCTGAATATACTCCGGCCACTAAATTTATACATATGCCTAAAATCTCAAAACCATCTACTAAAAAACCAACAGCTAAAACAAAAAAAGTTGCTGCTGTAGTCAAAAAAGCTACTAAAGTAATAAAAAAAAATAGTACACCTGAAATCAAAGTAAAGGCACCAATTAAAATTTCAAAAACATATATCCCAAAAGAAACAGAAAAATATATGTGTGATAAGCATTTATCTTTTTTTAAGATAAAACTTACTGAATGGAAAAAAGAATTGGTAAAAGCAAATAATGAAGCTCTTTACAATGGGTCAATGGATGACAATAGTGTTTCAGCAGATATTGTTGATCAAGCAAGTTCTTACACGGATAAAACTGTAGAAATGAAAGCAATTAATAGACAAATCAAATTAATTTCTAAAATTGACCAAGCTTTAATAAGAATAAAAGATAAAACTTTTGGATTTTGTGCAGAAACTGCAGAACCAATTGGATTAAAAAGATTGATGGCTAGACCAGTTGCCCATCTTTGTATTGCAGCACAAGAAAAGCATGAAAAAGATGAAAAGGTATACGCTGATGATTAAACTTAAAAATTGATAGCTAAAACCTCTTTATTATTAACATTCCACTATATTTCCTGCTTCTACTTTGCCTTCATCTAAAGACCTCAAGTAAACACCCATATCACAATGATCGTAGTTTTTTTTTAATAACTTCAGCAAACTCTTATCACTAATATCTGTTTCAGGTTTTAAATTAACTGCAGTACAACGTGGAATATTTTTTTCTATTTTAAAAGAAATATTATTAATTTTTATAATCTTTCCAATCCATTTACGCTCTTCCCAAGCTTCAAGTCCTTCAATGTAAAAATTTCCTCTAAATCTCTCTAATTCAATTTTTTGATTAATTTTTTTTTCAAAATCTTTAATACTATTTAAATTTATAAGGGATATGGAATTAAAGATCTTATTTGAATGAGATGTATCAAAGAAAGGGGCAATATTACTTTGTAATAAGAAAATTGGTTTGGTTAATGAATTTTCTAATTCTAGTATTGTATTTACAAGTATAGATTTTTGCTCTGGATCATCTGCTATTATTGATAATAGCTGCTTGTCACCAAGTTTTAAAATTAATTTATTATTTTTGTATTCAAAATTATATTTATTTAAAACTGGTGAATTTTTTAATGTTAAGAAATTATTAAGCTTTCTTTCACTTGGATTTTTCTCAAGTATAAGAGCTTTTTTTGAGTCAATAATTCTGGTAAATGCAAAACTTCTATCATTTACAATTCCCAAATCTTTTTTAATGATACATGATTTGATATTTGTAAAAGATAAAGATTTTACAGGACTAAAGTATATTGATGAAATCAAAACACTCATAAAGATTATTATGGTTGTGGAATCTTAGAGTTGTTTTTTAATAAATCGTACCCTCTAATAACAGCTTCTCTTCTTGCAATATCTAAATACCATCTAGTTAAGTTGCTATAATTTTTAAGACCAATATCATGCCATTCATGTCTTGCAATCCATGGCCAAGTTGCAATATCTGCAATCGTATATTCATTTCCTGCTAAGTATTTTGATGAAGATAATCTTTCATCCAATTCGCTATAAATTCTTTTTGTAATTTTAAAATATCTTTCTTCTCCAAATTCACTTTTACCAGGATTATAATGATGAAATTGATGATGTTGCCCGATCATTGGTCCAATAATTCCCATCTGTGCCATCAACCATTGATTTATAACATTTCGATCTTTTGTTTCATAAAATTTATTATATTTTTCTGCTAAATATATAAGTATTGCTCCAGACTCGAATAATGACTGTCCATTTTCGTGATCTATAATTACTGGTATTTTTCCAAACGGGCTTATCTTTTTAAAATCTGTTTTAAATTGTTCATCTTTTGACAGATCAATTTTAGTAATTTTAAAATCACAACCTATTTCCTCTAACATTATTGTAATTTTTTTTCCGTTTGGAGTATCTGCTGTAAATAATTCTATCACTTTTTAACGCCAAGTCTTTCTTGGGCCGCCTTTGATGTGGTAGTAAATTCAAATCTTAACTTTTCATCAGGTCTAGCATATTTAAAACATCCTCTAGCAGCTAAAGCTCCTTCATGAAATCCTGAAAGTATCAATTTTAGTTTTCCAGGATAGGTACAAATATCTCCGATTGCAAATATACCATTTAGGTTTGTTTCAAAATTTTCTGTGTTAACGGGAATTGTTTTTTTATCTAAGTTTAAACCCCAGTCTACAATAGGACCAAGCTTCATAATCAGTCCAAAAAAGCCCAAAACATAATTTGTTTCTAACTCTTTTAAACTTTCGTCGTCATGTTTTATTTCTATTGATTTAATATTTTGCTCTCCCTTAACTGAGTTTAATTGGTATTTAGTATAAATTTTTAGTTTTCCAGATTTTTCTAATTCTTTAATTTTATCTATGCTCAATTGAGCTCCTGTAAATTCATCTCTTCTGTGTATTAAGTTTACATATGAGCTTTTTGATAATTCAATTGCCCAATCTAATGCTGAATCTCCCCCTCCAAATATTGAAATTGTTTTATCCTGAAAAATTGTTTTATCTTTAATTGAGTAAAATAAAGATCGATTTTCATATTTTTCACATTCTTTTGGCGAAAATTTTCTTGGCTCAAATGATCCCACACCACCAGCAATAATTATATTTGGTGTTACAAACTCTTTTTTTTTATTTGTTTTTACAATCCACTTATTATTAACTTTATTAACTTCTTCTACTCTTTCATTAAGATGAAATTTAATATTAAAAGGCTTTATTTGTTTGATTAAATTATTAGTTAATTCTTCTCCAGTACATTCTGGAACTGCTGGAATATCATAAATTGGTTTGTCTGGATAAAGTTCAATACATTGGCCTCCAATTTTATCTAAATTATCAACTATCTCACAATTCAATCCAATTAAACCTAGTTGATGAGCACAAAATAATCCTGTTGGACCTGCGCCAATTATTAATGCATCTGTTTTAATCATTTAACCTTGTTTTGATGGAATGCTAACTGTTAGTCCATCTAATTCATCTGAAACTAATATTTGACAACTCAATCTACTGTTTTGTTTTGGTTCAAACGCCATATCTAACATATCTTCTTCCCCATCTTCTTTTTTTGGAAGTTTGTCAAACCATTCTTCTTTGACATAAACATGACAAGTAGCACAAGCCATTCCACCACCACAATCAGCATCAATTCCAGGAATGTCGTTTTGAACAGCGCCCTCCATTACACTCAATCCATTGGAGACTTCTATGGTATGAGACTTTCCATTATCTTCTAAGTATGTAATCTTTGGCATATATCTAAATATAATGAGATAAAAAAAAAGGGCAAGTATGTAAAAACATACCTGCCCTTCTTCTAATTATTTAACGAGTAAAACTACTTAGCTCTACCAGGTTGAGACATTGCTGCTGCCCAAATGATTAGACCAAAAGCGATCTTGTTCAAAAAGTCAGCTGCGTTGTAAATCACGTTTAGTGAGCTTGCGTCCATTCCACCAGTCATGTAACCAAATACATAACCTAATGGGTAGATAGCCCAACCAACTGTAACGATCATTCTCATTGCACCAAATGCAGTAACAAGAGCCTTGTTTCCACTTTTCGCTGCATTTTTTCCTGCTTCGCCTGAGAATACTTCATAAAGAATGTAGAACCATCCAGCCATACCGATTACAAAACCAAGTGTAGTGTTGATGTATCCTGCTTCTCCTAAGTATCCACCGATTAACATTACTAAAGTACCAATCATCAATCTCCAGAAAATTCCAGAGTTTGCTTTATTTACTGCTGCAAGAACAAAATAGAATTCTAACATCAATAATGGAACTGTAATTAACCAGTCAATATATCTGTATACTGTTGGTGACTCACCAGTCATAACCCACACATCTCTCATGTACATGTAGTGAATAAATGCAATACCAGTAACTAGTCCTGCAACAGTGATTGAAACTCTCCAGCCAGCTGGAACCGATGCTCTTTCAATAAAAAAGAATGCCGTTGACGCTAATAACGCCATTGACACAAGCCAGAATGAAATTCCAACAAAGTCATCAGAAGCTAACAGTGTAGTTTCTGCGTTTGCTACACCTGAAACACCCATTAGGGCTACAGCTGTAAGAGCAAACAATTTTAGTTTTTTCATAAAAAACTCCCTCTTTCGTTAGTTTTTAACTTTTTAGTTTATATAAACTAGACTTAAACAAATGTTTAAGTCATGTTGAGGATTAACTATCAAAATAATTAAGTTTTTAGAAGGTTTAATTGCCTCTAATTTGTATTGATTTTACTTACTTTTTGAATTTTAATACAATTTTTAATTTAATAAGTCTTAAAATATCAAAATAAAGAATCATTAGAGATGAATAAAAAATTCAGTGAAATTTATCAAAACTCTATAAAAAACCCTGAAGATTTTTGGCAAGAAGTGTCTAACGATATTTTTTGGTTTAAAAAACCAACAAAAATTCTAAATAAATCTAATCCTCCTTTTTATAAATGGTTTGAAGATGGGGTTACTAACACCTGTTATAATGCTTTAGACCTTCATATCGATGAAGGTAGAGGTGAAAAATTAGCTTTAATCTATGACAGTCCCATAACTGGCAACAAAAAGCAGTTTACCTATAAAGAATTAAAAGAAAAGGTTTCAAAATTTGCAGGAGCTTTAAAAAACCAAGGGGTTAATAAGGGAGATAGAGTTATAATCTATATGCCCATGATCCCAGAGGCAGTTATAGCAATGTTGGCTTGTGGAAGAATTGGAGCAATTCACTCTGTGGTGTTTGGTGGTTTTGCATCCAGTGAATTAGCAAGCAGAATCGATGATAGTAAAGCAAAAATATTAGTTACGGCTTCGTGTGGTTTTGAACCTGGAAGAACTGTTGAGTACAAACCTCTAGTGGAAGAGGCCATAAAAATGGCATCACATAAGATAGAAAAATTAATCCTATTTCAAAGATCTGGAAATGAAGCAAATATAAATGCTCCAAGAGAAATCAGTTGGGATGAGGCACTTTCAAATGCAAAAGAAGTAGATTGTGTTGAAATGAATTCAAATGATTTAGCTTATATTTTATATACCTCAGGAACTACAGGTGTGCCAAAAGGAATAGTTAGAGATATTGGTGGTCATATAGTTGCTCTAAAATGGACTATGAAAAATATTTACAATATCGATACTGATGATGTCTGGTGGTCAGCAAGTGATATTGGCTGGATAGTTGGTCATTCTTATATAGTCTATGCTCCTTTGTTTAAAGGTTGCACCACAGTACTATTTGAAGGAAAACCTGTTGGCACTCCTGATGCTGGTGCTTTTTGGAAAATAATTTCTGATTATAAAGTAAAATCACTTTTTACTGCACCAACTGCTTTTAGAGCTATTAAAAAAGAAGACCCTGAGGGAAAATTTTTTTCCAAGTATGATTTAAGTAAATTTGAGTCATTGTTTTTAGCTGGTGAAAGAGCAGACCCAGATACCATTAAGTGGGCAGAAAATTTATTAAAAGTTCCTGTAATTGATCATTGGTGGCAAACTGAAACTAGTTGGGCAATTAGTTCTAATTGTACAGGAATTGAAATGATGAAAACAAAGTATGGCTCAGCTTGTAAGGCTGTTCCTGGTTATGACGTTCAAATTATGAAGCCAGATCAAACTTTAGCAAAACCTAATGAGATGGGAGATATAGTTATAAAATTACCTTTGCCTCCTGGGACTTTTCCAACATTATGGAATGCAGATAAAAGATACAAAGATAATTATATGACCAACTATGACGGTTACTATGAAACTTATGATGCAGGTCATATAGATGAAGATGGTTACATTTGGATTATGTCTAGAACAGATGACATTATTAATGTTGCAGGTCATAGATTATCAACTGGAGCAATTGAAGAAGTTTTATCAGAACACCAATCAGTTGCTGAGTGTGCAGTATTAGGCGTTGCAGATAAACTAAAAGGACAATTGCCAATTGGTTTGGTCGTTCTTAAATCTGGTGTTGAAAAAGATCACGCAACAATTTCAAAAGAGTGCATTCAGATGGTTAGAGATAAAATTGGTCCTGTTGCTGCATTTAAGATTGTAATTGTTATTAAAAGATTGCCAAAAACAAGATCTGGAAAAATATTAAGAGGAACAATAAGAAAAATTGCTGATGGGGAAGATTATAAAATGCCAGCAACTATTGACGATCCTGCAATTTTAACTGAGATAAAAGAAGACTTAATGAAAAATAGTATTCTTAAATAATGATAAAGACATATTTATTTTTAACTATTGCAATTTTTTGTGAGGTAGGTGGAACAATGTTATTACCCGTGTCACAAAATTTTACCAAAATAATTCCAACCACAACACTTGCAATTTTGTATCTATCTTCATTTTACCTTTTAACATTTGTGGTTGATAAACTTCCTATCGCTATTGTTTATGCAACATGGAGTGGCCTTGGTATATTTACAATTGCAATATTAGGATATATTTTCTTCAAACAATCACTATCATGGCAGGCTGTTTTAGGGTTATTCTTTATTGTTACTGGTGTTGTTCTGGTAAATAGCTTTACTATAAAAACTATTTAAAATTTTAAAGGCTTACCATCAGGTTCTCCCAATATCTTACCATCTCTCATTTTGATTTGGCCAGCAATAATTGTTGACACGGGAGTTCCCTTAAATTCATACCCATCAAAAGGTGACCAAGCACATTTACTTTCAATATTTTCATTTTTAATTGTAATTTTTTTATTCATATCAACAATTGTAAAGTCTGCATCAAATCCTTCTTTAATAAAACCTTTATCTTGAATGCCAAAAATTTTTACTGGATTTTCACATATAGAATTCATTAATTGTTCTAAACTTAATTTTCCATCATTAACATGGTTTAACATAACTGGTAAAAGTGTCTGAACACCTGGCATTCCAGATGGTGAATTGGGATATTTTTTTTCTTTATTTGCTTTTAAATGTGGAGCATGATCAGATCCAATTGTGTCATTAAGATTATTTTTTACTCCATACCATAACCTGTCATAGTGAGACTTATCTCTTATTGGTGGGTTCATTTGAGCATAAGTTCCAAGTTTATCATAACAATCTGGGGCATAGATTGTTAGATGTTGAGGTGTTATCTCAAATGTGATGTTACCTTTGTGCTGCGATAAAAAATCAATTTCTTGTTTTGTTGTTACATGAAGGATGTGTGCTTTTTTTTTATATCGCTCAGCTATTCTTACAATTCTTCTAGTCGATGAAATTGCACATTCTTCACTTCTCCAAATTGGATGTGAGTGAACATCTCCATCTTTAATTAATTTTTTATTCCTATTTAAAATTTCTTCATCTTCAGAGTGAACTGAAACAACTTTAGAGCTACTTTTAAATACTTTCTCAATATCTTCTTCAAATTGAACCAATAGATTTCCTGTCGAAGAACCAGCAAAAAGCTTAATTCCGCAACATCCTTCTAAGTTTTTTAAGTCTGCTAACTCATCAGCGTTGTCTGGTGTTGCGCCAAAATAAAAAGCATAGTTGCAATACATTCTATTTTTTGCAAGATCTAATTTCTTTTGAAATTCAATTTTATTAGAAGTTGGTGGATTAGTATTTGGCATTTCAAAAACACTAGTTATTCCTCCAACAATTGCTGCCTTACTTCCAGAATAAAGATCTTCTGTGTCAGTTGATCCAGGTTCCCTAAAATGAGTTTGAGTATCAATACATCCTGGTAAAACAGTTAATCCCTTGGCATCAAAAACTTCTTTTGCTTCACTATCAATTTTACCAATTTCTATGATTTTACCATCTTTGATTGCTATATCTTGATCTTTAAGATCTTTATCTATGTAGCAAGAACCGTTTTTAATTATTAGATCTAACATTTATGAAAAAAGTAATTATATTATATTAAGACATCAATCAATTATGAATAATCAAAATGTATACATTTTAGAAGATAGAGGAATTCTGTATATAAACGGTGCAGATGCTAAAGAATTTTTACAGAATATGATTAGTAATGACATTAATAAAGTAAGTGAAGACAGTAGTTGTTTTGCATCACTATTAACTCCTCAAGGAAAATTTCTTTTCGCTTTTATTATCATAAAACACAAGTCTGGCTACTTCATTGACTGTGAAAAATCTCAAACAGAGGCACTTTTCAAACAACTTAGTGTCTATAAACTTAGATCAAAAGTTGAAATTATGAATCTTAGTAACGAATTTGTTGTAGCTGCGTTTAATAAAGAAAAATTTTTAGAATTTGAAGGATCAAAAGATATTGCTGGGAACACAATTAAATATAGAGAAGATTCCATCTTGTTAGACCCAAGAAATAAAGATTTAGGTGCAAGGCTTATCATCAATTTAGAAAAGCTTTATCTGTCTTTAAAAAAATTAGAGCTAAAAGATTCTCCAATTGCTGAATATTATAAATTGAGTCATCAATTAGGAATTCCTCAAAAAAACATGAATGAATTACAGAATAAGCTATTTGGAATTGAATGTAACTTTGAAGAATTGAATGGAATAGACTTTAAAAAAGGCTGTTATGTTGGGCAAGAGAATACTGCAAGAATTAAATTAAAAAATAAACTTTCAAAAAGATTATTACCTATTTATTTAATTGAAGGAGAAATAAATCAAGATGATTTAATCTATAATGGTGATTTTGAGATAGGAAAAGTTTTAATAAGTAATGAATATCCTTTTGCTTTAATTAAATATTTGGATGATAATTTTAATCAAGAAAATGAGTTTAAAAGCAAAAACGCCAAGTTAAAAATCAAAATTCCTAGTTGGATTAATTAGTGCGTCAGAATAAATGCATGACAAGATTGTATCAAATTGATAGGTTTTAGTATGGAGTTTACTGAAGAAGTAAAAAAAGCAACCGATCCAATTTATCAAAAAATCTCAAAGGTTTTACCTGAGATTGAATGGTCAGTTCATGCTCCCTATATCCATAGAATTAATCAATTAAAAAAAGAAAAAAATGCGGTTATTCTTGCGCATAATTATCAAACACCAGAAATTTATCACGGTGTAGCAGATTTTGCAGCAGACTCGTTAGCTCTTGCAATTGAAGCTTCAAAAACTTCAGCAGATATTATTGTAATGGCTGGTGTACACTTTATGGCAGAGACAGCAAAGCTAATGAGTCCACAAAAAAAAGTTTTGTTACCCGATATGCTTGCAGGATGCTCCTTGTCATCCTCTATTACAGGTAAGGATGTAAGATTATTAAAAGAAAAATATCCAGGGGTACCTGTTGTTTCCTATGTAAATACTTCGGCAGATGTTAAAGCTGAAACTGACATTTGCTGTACATCAGCTAATGCCGTTAAGATTGTTAATTCTCTTGGTGTTAAAAAAGTTATATTTCTACCTGATGATTATTTAGCTAAATATGTAGCTTCTCAGACAGATGTTGAAATTATTGCTTGGAAAGGAATTTGCATTGTTCATGACCAATTTAACGAAAAAGAAATCCACGATATAAGAAAAAATAATCCAGGAATAAAGATTATTGCACATCCTGAATGTCCACCCGATGTAATTAAAGCAAGTGACTTTGCTGGTTCAACTTCAGGAATGATCAAATATGTAGAGGACAATCAACCTAAAAAGGTAATGATGGTTACAGAATGTTCTATGAGTGACAATATTCAGGTAGAAAATCCTAATGTTGAATTTATTAAACCATGCAATCTATGTCCTCATATGAAAAGAATTACTCTACCAAAAATTTTGGCCTGTTTAGAAAATGAAACTGGTGAGATAATTATGGATAATGAAACTATCAACAAGGCAAGAATACCCGTTGAAAGAATGACTGCTATTGGCAGATAATAAATGTGCCTAAAATTAAATTAAGCAACTATTATATCAAGAATAAAGTTAAGCTTGCATTAAATGAGGATCTTTATCCAAATGGAGATATTACTTCAAGTTTAGTTAAGAATAGTAAAGTTATAAAAATCAAATTAATTTCAAACCAACAAGCTGTAATTGCTGGCTTAGAGTTTGTTAAACAAACCTTCAAATTAATTGATAATAAAATTAAATTTATTATTAAAAAAGAAGAAGGTTCAATAGTCAAAAAGAACGACGTAGTAGCAACAATTGAAGGTAGGGCTGAAAATATTTTAATTGGTGAGAGGGTTGCTTTAAATTTTTTAAGTCATATCTCTGGAATTGCTACTAAGACCAATCAATTTGTTAAATTAGCTAATAAAAAAACTAAAATTTGCTGTACTAGAAAAACAATTCCAACCTTAAGAGTAATACAAAAATATGCTGTTACGTTAGGTGGTGGTACAAACCATAGGTTTAATTTAAGTGATGAATTTCTTATTAAAGACAATCATATTGCAAGTTCTGATATTAAAACTTTAGTATCTCTTGCAATCAAAAACAAAAAAGGAAGAAAAATTACAGTAGAAGTTGATAATTTAAATCAACTTAAAAAAATAATGGGTTTAAAATTTAATACTGTTTTGTTCGATAATATGAACAATAAAACACTTAAGGCAGGTGTTAAAATGGCTAAAAAACATTATGAAACAGAAGCTTCTGGAAATGTTAATTTGAAATCTATTAAAAAAATTGCAGCAACGGGTGTCGATAGAGTTTCAATTGGAAGTATCACTCATAGTGTACCAGCTATAGATTTTAAATTTGAAATCTAATTTTTTTTAGAAAGTTCAGCTTGTGCAGCAGCTAATCTTGCTACTGGAACTCTATATGGTGAGCAAGAAACATAATCCAAACCAGCATTAGCACAAAAGTGAATACTTTTAGGGTCTCCACCATGTTCTCCACAAATTCCAAGTTTAATTTTTTTATTTGTTTTTCTTCCTTTTTCAACTGCAATTTCTATTAAATCACCTACTCCGTCATCTATAGAGATAAATGGATCTATAGAAAAAATCTTATTCTCAAGATAATCATTTAAAAATTTACCGCTATCGTCTCTACTTAAGCCAAATGTTGTTTGAGTTAAGTCATTAGTTCCAAAACTAAAGAACTCAGCGTGTTTAGCTATATCATCAGCTTTAATTGCTGCTCTTGGTAATTCAATCATTGTACCAACTAAATAATCTATTTTAATTTTTTTATCCTTTTGAACTTCTTTTGCAACCCTGACTACTAAATCTTTCATTATTCTAATCTCAGCTTCAGTTGATACTAAAGGGATCATAATTTCTGGAAATGCCGACTTAATTTTTTTTATCTTAAGTTCAGATAAAGCCTCAAAGATTGCTCTACATTGCATTTCATAAATTTCTGGAAAAGAAATTCCCAATCGACACCCTCTATGACCAAGCATCGGGTTTTGTTCATGTAACTCGTTAATTCGAGACTCAATTTCTTTTAATGGTAACCCCACTACTTTTGCTACATCATTAATTTCTTTTTCTGTTTTTGGAAGAAACTCGTGTAATGGTGGATCTAACAGTCTCACTGTGACAGGAAGACCATTCATAATTTTGAATATTTGTACAAAATCTTTTTTTTGATGTGGTAAAAGTTTTGCTAGCGCCCTGTTTCTATCTTCTACTGTTTTTGATAAAATCATTTCTCTAACAGATAAAATTCTCTCTTCATCAAAAAACATATGTTCGGTTCTACAAAGTCCTATGCCTTCTGCTCCAAAGTCTCTTGCAGTTTTTGTATCTAATGGTGTTTCTGAATTCGTTCTCACTTTTAGTTTTCTAAAATTATCTGCCCAGCTCATTAATTTAGAAAAGTCTCCTGAAATTTCTGGTTTAACCGTTGGCACTTCTCCTAGGATAATTCTTCCTGTTGAACCATCAATTGTAATAATGTCTCCCTCTTTAATTTCAATAGAAGAAGTTTTAAAGGTTTTCGCCTCATAGTTAATATCAATCTCACTAGAACCTGAAACACATGGTCTTCCCATTCCTCTTGCAACCACTGCAGCATGACTAGTCATCCCACCCCTTGCTGTTAAAATTCCTTTTGCAGCGTGCATTCCATGAATATCTTCAGGTGAAGTTTCTACACGTACTAAAATAGTATCCTGCATAACATTGTTTAATCTTTCTGCTTCCTCTGATGTAAAAACAACCTTACCGCTTGCAGCACCTGGAGATGCTGGCAAACCGTTTGCTATAACGTTTAGTGTGTTTTTTTCATCTAATGTAGGGTGTAACAATGTGTCTAAAGAAGCTGGATCTATTCTCATTACTGCTTCTTTTTTAGAAATCAATTTTTCTTTAACCATATCAACTGCAATTCTAACAGCTGACTTTGAAGTTCTTTTTCCTGATCTTGTTTGTAGCATCCACAATTTATTATTTTCAACTGTAAATTCTACGTCTTGCATATCTTTGTAGTGTTTTTCTAAAATTTTTAAAATCTTATCTAATTGTTTAAATACTTTTGGCATAGCTTCTTCCATCGAAGCTTCTTTTGCTTTTGCATCTTTTCTTGCTTTTTTGGTTATATACTGAGGAGTTCTTGTGCCTGCCACCACATCTTCTCCTTGAGCATTAATTAAGTATTCACCATACACTTCATTAACCCCATCTGATGGATTTCTTGTAAAGACAACACCAGTTGCACAATCATTACCCATATTGCCAAATACCATTGATTGAACGTTAACTGCAGTTCCCCATTCAGCAGGAATTTGGTTTAGTTTTCTATAAACTTTTGCTCTGTTACTTTCCCAAGATAGAAATACCGAACTAATAGCTCCCAATAATTGATTATATACGTTCTGGGGAAATTCTTTTTTGGTTTGATCTTTAATAACTTTTTTAAAATCATTAATTAATCCCTCCCAATCATCTGCATCAAGATCTGTATCTAAAAGAACACCTTTGGTTAATTTGTAATTTTCAATTAATTCTTCAAAGTGATAGCCCTCAACACCCATAACAACATTGCCATACATCTGAATAAATCTTCGATAACTATCTTTTGCAAATCTGCTATTAGAAGTTTTTTTTGATAGTGCAAGAACGGTCTTATCATTTAATCCTAAATTTAAAATTGTGTCCATCATGCCAGGCATTGAAACTCTTGCACCAGATCTAACAGATAATAATAAAGGATTTTTTAAATCACCAAATTTTTTCCCTACTTCTTTTTCGATAATTTTTAATTCCTTTTTTATAATATTAACAATTTTTGAATTTAATTTTTTTTTATCTTTATAAAATAATTCACAAACTTTTGTTGAAATTGTAAATCCAGGAGGAACTGGCAGTCCCATTCTGCCCATTTCAGAAAGGTTTGCCCCTTTTCCACCTAAAAAATTTTTAGGATTTTTAATTTTTTTTGAGTCTTTTGATTTAAAGTTTAAAATTAGCTTATTCACTGTTTGATATCTATATTTGAAAAATTTATGTAATTATCAAATGTTCTACATAACATTTGTAAAAGTTCCAATCTGTTTTTTTTAATATTTTTATCATCATCATTGACCTTAACATTGTCAAAAAACTCTGAAGTTGCTTTTTTAGCACCAGCAAGAATTTCAAGTGTTTCTCGGTAGTTTTCATCTTTGCCAATATTTGTAAAATATTTTCGTATTTCATTAATTTTTTTAAATAGGTTTTTTTCATAGTCATTTTTAAAAATACCAGGGTCAGTTGTATTTGATAGTTCAAGATCTGTATTTTTTAACTCACTTTCAAGTATACTGTAAGCTCTTTTGTAGCTTGTAATAATGTCCTCTCCTATGACTTTGCTAATTAGCCCATTAAGTGTTGAAGCTTTTTTATATATTTTGTTCATATGGTCTAATCCATGTGCTTTTATACTGGCTTCTATTATTTCTGATCTAATCTTTTTCTCTTTCATGTAGTATTTTAATCTGTCCATTAAAAAATCGGATAATTCTTTTTGAGATGAGTCGTTTGAAAAAATAAACCCTTGGTCTTTATGTAGTGAAGTGGAATAACTAATAAGATCTTTAATCTTAAACTCTTTATTATTATCAATTAATAGCTTTATTACACCAAGTGCAGACCTTCTAAGCGCGTAAGGATCTTTTGAGCTAGTTGGTTTTTGGTTAATTCCAAAAAAACCTACTAAGGTATCAATTTTGTCAGTTAAAGCTAAAGCAATACTAAATGGTTTCTTTGGAGTTTTGCTATCAAGACCTACTGGTTGATAATGCTCACTTATTGCTAGCGCTATCTCTTTATCAAAACCTTGCACTTCAGCAAAATGTCCACCCATAATTCCCTGAAGCTCAGGAAATTCACCAACAATATCAGAAACTAAATCAACTTTGCAAATCGATGCTGATAGTTCAACTTGATCTTTGCTAATTAATAATTCATCAGAAATTATTCCTCCAAGTTTTCTCATTCTTTGAATTTTGTCAAAATAAGACCCAAGACCTTTAAAATAATTCATATTTTTTAATTTTGAAACTTGTTTAACTAAATTTTGAGATTTATTTTTTTCCCAAAAAAATTGAGCATCGCTTAATCTTGCTTCTACAACCCTTTCATTACCCATCTTAATATAACCTTTTTCATCATTGTTATTTGCCACAACTAAAAATTCATTGGTAATTTTTCCTTTTTTATCAAATGTTGGAAAATATTTTTGATGGTATTGCATTGTAATAATCAAAATTTCTTTTGGAATATTCAAAAATTTCTGATCAAACTTGCACACTAAAATATTTGGTTGCTCAACAATATCTGTAACTTCATCTAAAAGTTTATTATTAGGCTCGACAATGAAATTGTTTTTTCTAGATATTTTTTCAATTTCTTTAACAATAAATTCTTTTCTCAATACGTGATCTATAATTATGCCAGACTGACTAAAGAAATCTTTATAACTTTTAAAATTTTTAAATATTTTTTTTTTATCTTCAAACTCTTTGTCAATAAATGTTGAGTTAGAGGCTATTAAATGATGAAATTTAAAATTTAAACTTTTATCATCAAAAACTGCTAGGATAGATTTTAATGGTCTCGCCCAACTAAGGTTATAGTTTCCCCATGTCATAGATTTTTTCCATTGTAATTTATCAAGGATTATAGGTGTATATTCTTGAAGTAAATCTATGGTATTAATTTTACTTGATGCTTTCTTGAAAAAATAAAATTCTCCTTTTTCCAATGTTTTTTTAAGAAGATCTTTTTTTTCTATTTGATTTGACCTTAAAAACCCCTCAATAGCTTTTTCTGGAGCTTTAACATTTGGTCCTTTTATTTCTTCAGCTTTTTGTATTATTTCTTTAGATAGGCCTTCAAATAAAATTATAAGACGATTTGGTGTTGAAAATGAAGAACTTTTTTTGAACAGAATTTTTTTTTCCTCAAATAAATTTTGAAAATTTTCTAATAAAACATTACGTGAGTTACTCTGCAAACCAGCTGGTATTTCCTCACTAAACAACTCTATAAAAAAATCTGACATTAATCTGTTTGACTGCTTAACCAACTTTCGGCAACTGCTTTTGTAATGTCTCTAATACGCCCTATATAACCCGCTCTTTGAGCAACACTTATAACTCCTCTTGCATCTAAAATATTAAATGCATGGCTTGCTTTTAGACATTGATCATATGCAGGTAATGAAATTTTTTTATCTACCAATGCTTTTGCTTCAAGCTCAAACATATCAAACATTTTGAATAGATTTTCTGTATTGGCATGTTCAAAATTATATGCTGAAAACTCTTTTTCAGCTTGAAGAAACACATCCCCATATTTTACACCTTCATCATTCCATATTAGATCATAAACATTTTTCATTTGTTGAGTAAACATGCAAATTCTTTCAAGACCATATGTTATTTCAACTGAAACAGGTTTACATTCAAATCCAGCCATTTGTTGAAAGTATGTAAATTGAGTAATTTCCATTCCATCACACCAAACTTCCCATCCTAAACCTGCCGCACCTAAAGTTGGACTTTCCCAATCATCTTCAACAAATCTAATATCATGTTCTTTATGATTAATACCGATTACTGCCAAACTATTTAAATAAAGTTTTTTGATATTATCTGGTGAAGGTTTTATTAAAACTTGGAATTGATAATAATGCTGTAATCTATTTGGGTTTTCTCCATATCTTCCATCAGTGGGTCTTCTTGATGGCTGAACATAAGCTGCTTTCCATGGCTTAGGTCCTAATGATCTTAAGGTTGTAGCAGGATGAAAGGTTCCTGCACCAACTTCTATGTCATATGGCTGTAGAAGAATACATCCCTGTTTGCTCCAATATTTTTGAAGATTCAAAATAGTATCTTGAAACGATTGAAATTTAGGTTTTATAATTTTTTCCTTAGAAGCCATATCTTTGCCAGATAGATCTTTCCTCTAAAATATTTGCTAGTTGATCTATTTGATTGCTAGATGAAGATAATTTCTTACTTAACCAACCCTTAGATTTTTCAAATTTTTTGATAATCACATCTTCACCAAATTTTTCTTTTAAAATTTCATTAGCATTACCAAGTCCATCAATTAGGCCTAGCTCTTTTGATTTACTACCCGCCCAAAACTCTCCTGAGAACAATTCAATCCCATCCTTTTTAAGTTTAGATCCTCTGCTTTCTTCTACAACTTTAATAAAATCTTTATGCAGATCTAGTTGGATATTCTTAAGTCTCTCAATATCTTCTGACTTCTCTTCTTGAAAGGGATCTAATGAGCTTTTATTTTTTCCAGCTGTATGAACTCTTCTTTCTACACCAATTTTTTTAATTAGTTCTGTAAATCCAAATGATGAATAAATAACCCCTATTGATCCAATAATTGAACTTGAATTTGCATATATCTCATCTCCTGCACAAGCTATTAAGTATCCACCAGAAGCTGCAACATCTTCCGCGAACACTATTACTTTTATTTTGTTTTTCTTAGCTTGAGCTCTAATAAATTTGTAGATTAAATGTGATTGGACTGGCGATCCACCCGGTGAATTTATAGTAATTGCCACTGCTTTTGCTTTTTTTAGTGAAAAAGCCTTTTCTATAATCTCTTCTTGTCCTGCAAAATCTATGCCCTGTTTAAACTTTCCAGCATTGCCAATTACACCATTTAGCTTGATATGAGCTATTATTTTTTTCTTTTTAAAAAAAGAGAACATTGTTAATCCTTATAGAATTTTTGATTTAATATAAAGCCTACTTATAGTTGAAGATTAAGGTGCGTCAATTGATAAGTAATAAATATAACTTAATTATACTAACTTATTTTTTATGGGAACTGTAGTTCAACTTAGAAACCAAATAAATAATTCATATTATCAGCTAAAAGATTCTGTTGATGAAAAATTAGTTTTAGTTGAAGAAAAGATTAAATCAAAACTCTTGAGTGATGTAGACCTCGTTCAAAAAATGACTGAATATCATATCGACACTGGTGGAAAAAGATTAAGAGCCCTACTAACACTTGGGTCAGCTAAGTTATGTGGCTACACTAAAGGAGGTCGAGATATTAATTTAGCAGCATGTGTAGAAATGATACATGGGGCCACTTTAATGCATGATGATGTCATTGATCTTGGAAATATTAGAAGAGGTAAAAAAACATTAAATTCAATTTGGGGAAATCACTCTTCTGTATTAATTGGTGACTATCTTTTAAGTAGATGTTTTGAAATGATGGTCGATGATGGTAATATAGAAGTTTTAAAACTTTTATCCTCAACTTCGTCAAAGATCGCTCAAGGAGAGGTATTACAACTACAACACAAAGGTGAAGTAGACATGTTGGAGGAAACATATTTTAAGATTATTACAGCAAAAACAGCTGAACTTTTTTCTGCAGCAACTAAGGTTGGTGCAATTTTATCTAATAAAGAAACAAAAGAAAAAGAGGCACTAGAGTTTTATGGAAAAAACTTAGGCTTAACATTTCAAATTGCTGATGACACATTAGATTACAATTCTGATCTAAAATTTTTTGGTAAAAAAATTGGTAAAGATTTTCTTGAGGGTAAAATTACTTTACCTGTTATTTTATTATTTCAGAATGTATCATCAATAGAAAAAGATAAGTTAAAAAATATTTTTAAACAAGAAACAAGATCAAATGAAGATTTAAATTTAACCTTAGAGCTTATTAAGAAATACAACATAATAAATGAATGCTACAAAAAAGCTGAACATTTTATTAACCTTGCATCAAATTCTTTAACTGTATTTAAGGATAGTGATGAAAAAAAGATTTTAGAGAGTCTTACATCATTTAGTCTGCAAAGAACCTTTTAGGGGCTTAATAAAGATTTAACCCAGTTTCCCTCGGTATCTTTAGTATATTTAAGTCTTTCATGAATTCTGCTCTCTCCATCTAACCAAAATTCTATACTTGTGGGTATCAAATTCCAACCTGACCAATGCTCTGGTCTTGGTACATCATTTTTATTACTATATTTTTTTTTATATTCTTCTATTGAGTTTAAAAGTTCATCTCTATTATTTATTACAGTGCTTTGTTTTGAGGCCCATGCACCAATTCTACTCTCATAACCTCTACTGCTATAATATTCATCTGCCACTTTATTAGAAACTTTTTGCACCATTCCATTAATTCTTACTTGTCTTAGAAGGCTTTTCCAATGAAAACACATGGATGCTTTTGGGTTATTTTTTAATTCATTTCCCTTCTGACTATTTAGATTGGTATAAAAAACAAATCCATCTTTGTTAAAATCTTTTAATAAGACCATTCTAATTGATGGAAAATTATTTTGATCTGATGTGGCTAAAGCTAGTGCATTTGGATCATTTAACTCTGTTTTTTTTGCTTCATTCATCCAAACTTCAAATAAATCTATTGGATCAATTTTATCTAAAAAGCATTTATTAAGGCCTAATGAGTTTTTTTGATTCATAATTTTAACAAAATAATCTATATACTATAGATAATGTCATTTAATACTTTTGGAAAGCAATTTCGTTTCACAACATGGGGAGAATCTCATGGCCCAGCATTAGGTTGTGTCGTTGATGGTTGTCCACCAAATATAAACTTAAAAGAGCAAGATATTCAAGTTGAGCTAGATAAAAGAAAACCAGGACAATCAAAATTTACAACACAGAGAAAAGAAGATGATAAAGTACAAATTTTATCAGGTGTATTTGAGGGCAAAACGACTGGAACACCTATTTCTTTAATTATTTACAATCAAGATATGAGGTCAAAAGATTATGGAGATATCAAAGATAAATTCAGACCTGGACACGCTGATTTTACGTACTTTAAGAAATATGGAATAAGAGATTACCGTGGCGGTGGAAGATCCTCTGCAAGAGAAACAGCTGCAAGAGTTGCTGCGGGTGCAATTGCTAAAAAAGTTTTAGAGAATAAATTAGGTAAAAAATTTAAAGTTGTAGGGGCTGTTACTCAATTAGGAATATTGGGATGTGATACTAGAAAATGGAACGACCTAACAATTAACAAAAATCCCTTTTTTTGTCCTGATAAGAATATGCTGAAACTTTGGGAAAAATATTTGTTAGATATAAGAAAGTCTGGATCATCTTGTGGAGCAGTTATTGAAGTAAGAGCCAGAGGAATTCCTGTTGGTTTAGGTGCTCCAATTTATTCTAAATTAGATATGGATATTGCCTCTGCAATGATGAGTATTAATGCTGTTAAAGGTGTTAATATTGGATCTGGAATGAATTCTGCACAATTAAGTGGAGAACAAAACTCAGATGAAATTTCACAAAAAGGTAAAAAATTAAAATTTGATTCTAATAATGCAGGTGGAATTCTTGGTGGTATTTCAACAGGACAAGAAATTGTTGTTTCATTTGCTGTTAAGCCAACATCATCGATTTTAACAACTAGAAAAACTATAAATAAGTTTGGAAAAAATACTACTATTTCAGTTAAAGGTCGGCATGATCCTTGTGTTGGTATTCGTGCAGTTCCTGTAGGGGAAGCAATGATGAATTGTGTTTTGTTAGACCATTACTTAATGAACAAAGCTCAGTGTAGCTAATTTTAAATTTAATTTTTAACTACTTTTATCGACTCTTTTGTAAATAAGATGTCTAGTATTTTTTTTGATATTTGAGATGCGTTAAGACCAGCAACATCATACATTTTTTTTGGACTATCTTGTTCGATGAAAATATCAGGCAATATCATGGTTCTAAATTTTAAACCTTTATCAAATATACCTTTTTCTGATAATAAATTTTCCACGTGAGAGCCAAAACCTCCAATAGATCCTTCTTCTACAGTAATCATAGCCTCATGTTCTCGCGCACACTTTAAAATAAGTTCTTGGTCCAAGGGTTTAGCAAAACGAGCGTCAACTATCGTTGACTCAATTCCTTTATTTTTTAATTCTGCTGCTGCAATTTTACATTCTTCCAATCTAGTTCCTATACTTAAAATACAAACTTGTTTCCCTTCTTGAATAACTCTTCCTTTTCCAATCTCTATGTTCTCATCTATTGATGGTAATTCCACTCCTATACCATTTCCTCTTGGGTATCTAATAGCACAAGGTTTGTTATTGATTGTCATCGATGTATTTGTCATTTTAACTAATTCTGCTTCATCACTTGGTGCCATTACTATAAAATTAGGAAGAGTAGAAAGATAAGTAATATCGAATGAGCCAGCATGAGTTGATCCATCAGCACCTACTAAACCTGCTCTATCTATAATAAATCTCACAGGTAAACTTTGAATAGCCACATCATGAACCACTTGATCATAAGCTCTTTGTAAAAAAGTCGAATAGATTGCAACATATGGCTTATAGCCTTCAGTGGCTAACCCTGCTGCAAAAGTAACAGCATGCTGCTCAGCAATTCCAACATCAAACATTCTTTTTGGAAAATCTTTGGCAAAAATATCCATACCCGTTCCACCTGGCATAGCAGCAGTAACTCCTACAACCTTACTGTCTCTTTCTGCATGTTTCACTAAAGTGTTTGCAAAAACCTTTGTATAAGCTGGAAGATTTGTTCCACTTTTTACCTGTTCGCCAGTTACAACATTAAATTTTGAAACACCGTGATAATGATCACTAGCTTTTTCAGCATAAGAATATCCTTTACCTTTTTGAGTTTTTATATGAATCATAATTGGACCTTGATGCTTTGAGTCTCTTGCATTTTTTAAAATCGGTATGAGTGTAGACAAATCATGTCCATCTATTGGACCAACATAATAAAAACCTAAAGAATTAAAAAGAGTACCCCCAGTTACAGCTGATCTTAAAAAATCCTCAGCTTTTCCAGCTTTCACACTAAATCTTTTAGAAAAAGCAGAAACTATTAATTTAAAAGTTTCCCTTAAACTAAAATAAATTTTTCCTGTTAAAAGTTTAGCTAAATAAGTTCTCATAGCACCTACTGGTTTTGCAATCGACATATCGTTATCATTTAAAATAACAATCATTTTAGTTTTTGAAGCACCTGCGTTATTCATTGCCTCATATGCCATCCCCGCACTAATTGCACCATCTCCTATGACTGCAATTATATTATTTAATTTATTTGATAACTTATTTGCTTCCGCCATGCCTAGAGCTGATGATATTGATGTTGAGCTATGTGCTGCACCAAATGGATCATACTCACTTTCAGATCTTTTTGTAAAACCAGACAATCCATTGCCTTGTCTCAATGTTTTAATTTTTGATTTTCTTCCAGTCAAAATTTTATGTGGATAAGTTTGATGACCCACATCCCAAATTAGTCTGTCATTTGGAGTATCAAATACGTAATGTAAAGCTACGGTTAGCTCAACAACCCCAAGACCTGCACCTAAGTGTCCTCCTGTTTCAGATACTGCATCAATCATCTCTTTTCTAACTTCGTTAGAAACTTCTTGAAGATCGTTCTCTGATAATTTTCTTAAGTCAGAAGGAAAATTAATATCTTTGAGAAATTTATAGTTTTGCATTATTTATTTCTTTTTAAAATGTAGTCTAGGGTTTCATTTAAACTGTTAGTGTTTGAACTATATTTATTTAAATCTTTAATTATTTTAGACTTAATTTTATCAGCATATTTAATAGCATTTTGATATCCTAGTAAACTGATTAAAGTGGCTTTACCTTTTTTCTTGTCTTTACCGGTTAACTTACCAGCAATAACTGTAGAGCCCTTAAAGTCTATTAAATCGTCAGCAATTTGAAATAAAAGTCCAATATTTGAACCTATATTTTCAAAAAACTTTATTTGTGTATTACTTTTTCTCTTAATAATAACTGGGACAGCACAACAAAAGCTAAAGAGCTTGCCTGTTTTTTTTATTTCCATGTCTATAATTTTACTTTTAGAAACTTTTTTTTTTTCAAAACTAAGATCTAAATATTGGCCACCAGCTATTCCTAGATGTCCAGAAGTCTCTGAGAGTTTTTTTACTAGATCTACTTTTATTTTTTCATTTATCTTTAAGCTAGAGCTAACCAAGATTTCAAAAGCCATTGTTAAAAGTGAGTTTCCTGCTAGTACCGCTGTTGATTCTCCAAATTTAATATGTGTAGAAATTTTTCCTCTTCTTATTTTATCATCATCCATGCAAGGTAAATCATCATGTATTAATGAATAAGCATGAATACATTCAACTGCAGCACCAATAGAAATCAATGTTTTATAATTAATTTTAAATATGGCTCCTATATCAATTAAAATTTTTGATCTAATTTTTTTTCCACCTGGAAATAACCCATATTCCATAGCAGCTATTAATTCTGTTCTTTTTTGTCCTTTAATAAATTGCTTTAAAAATAAGTTTGTATCTTTTGCTATTCTAGCAAGTTTATTTTGCATTTTTTTTTGAATTTATATTGTTAATTTTTTTTTTTGTTTCTTCATTGATCATTTTTGAAGTTTTATAGAATTTTTTTTCAATAATATTATTTAATTTTAATAATTGCTGGTATGAATCAATTGAATTCTGCAAGTCTTTCTCCGACTCTAAAGATTCAATAATATTATTTGCCTCTTTTGTTAACTCCTCAAGAGACAGTGTGTTATTATCAAGTGGTAAATTTTTATCTTTCATATAATAATAATTATTAATACATGAAATCTAATCAATCAAATATCAAAAAAGCAAAAAAATACCTTGATAAAAATTACTGTATTGGCGTACCAACTGAAACCGTTTATGGTCTAGCAGCTAACGCATACAAGAATTCAGCGGTAAAAAAGATTTATAATTTAAAAAAGAGACCAAAAAACAACCCTCTAATTGTACATTATCACGATATCGATTCTCTTAAAAAAGATTGTTTAATAAATGATAATTTTATTAAACTTTATAAAAAATTTTCCCCTGGCCCAATAACATACGTATTACAATTAAAAAAAAACTCTAAGATTTCAAAATATGTAACTAATAATAAGAAAAGTTTAGCAGTAAGATTTCCAAAGCACACAATATTTAAAAATTTACTAAAACAGCTAGATTATCCATTGGCTGCACCTAGTGCTAATATTACAACTAAAGTAAGTGCTGTTAAAGCAAAAGATGTTAAAGAAGAATTCGGTAATAAAATTAAATATATTTTAGACGGAGGTACTTGCGCTATTGGAATAGAGTCTACAATAGTTAACCTTACAGCTAAACCAACTATACTAAGATTAGGAGGTCTAGATATTTCAAAAATTCAAAAAGCTTTAGGTTTTAAGATGAATATATCTACCAATCCTAAGAAAAAAATAGCTCCCGGCCAATCACGGCTACATTACTCTCCTGGTATTCCTTTAAGAATGAACGTCACAAAACCCAAAAATAACGAAGCTTTCATTTTAATTAAGAAAAAGAAAACTAAACTCAAAAGCTATTTTTATTTAACTTCGAAAAGTAATTTAGATGAAGCAGCAAAAAATCTTTATTCGTGTCTCAGAAAAATAAAAAATAAGGGTTATAAATCGATTGCTGTGGAAAAGATTCCTAATATAGGACTTGGTAAAACTATAAATGATAGATTGCGGAGGGCATCAAAGTATTAGACATTTTGTTTGGTTATGGTGCGCCTGCTAGGAGTCGAACCCAGAACCTCCTGATCCGAAGTCAGGCGCTCTATCCAGTTGAGCTACAAGCGCATATAGTATTAATATTACATTTTATGGAAAAAAACATTAATTTAATAGTTGGTGAAGATGAAAATAATCTCAGGCTTGATGTGTTCATCAATAAAAGAGAAAACTTAATTAGCAGAACTAGAATTAAGAATTTAATTCTTAAAGAAAAATTAAAAATAAATGATCAAATTATTAATAGTCCGTCAAAAAAAGTATTAAGTGGAGATGAGATAAATCTTCAAATTCCAGAACCTAAAGAAGCGTCATTAAAACCATATAATTTTAAGTTACAAATTGTTTATGAAGATGATGATTTGCTAATAATCAACAAGCCGGCAGGTATAATCATGCATCCAGGTGCAGGAAATTATGATGAAACAATTGTTAACGCCTTAATGCATTATAACAAGGACTCGTTATCCACAATAGGTGATGAACTAAGACCTGGCATAGTTCATAGGATTGACAAGGATACTTCTGGATTAATAGTTATTGCTAAAAATAATGAAACACACGAAAACTTATCACATCAATTTAGTGAGCACACAATTACAAGAGTTTATCAGCTTTTAATTTGGGGGAAACTAAGACCGTCCTCTGGAAAAATTGATACGTTTATAACTAGAAGCTCAAAAAATAGACAGATGATGGAAGTCAGCAATTCTAAAGGCAAAAGAGCAATCACTAATTACAAAACAATTGAAATTTTTGAAAATGATAAAACTCCTACATTAAGCTTAGTGGAATGCAGATTGGAAACTGGAAGAACACATCAAATAAGAGTTCACATGACACATATGGGTAATAGTATTATGGGTGATGGAAAATATAAAAAAAAATATAAAAAACTTAAAAATATCGATACTAATTTAGAAAATTTAATTTATAAATTAGATAGACAATTTTTGCATGCTCAAACATTGGGGTTTATTCACCCAAGAACTAATGAGGAAATGGTTTTTACCTCAATTTTGCCACAAGAACTTGAAAATATTTTAGTATTACTTAGAAATACTGGCAAATAAAACCTTGAAATAATACTATAGTCAATTAAATAAATACAACTTATGAGTACTACAATGAATAGTAATCTTCCTGCACTTTCTAATGAAGGTGGTTTATCAGCTTATCTGGAACAAATTAAAAAATTTCCTATGCTGGCAGCAGAAGAAGAATATATGCTTGCAAAAAATTGGAAGGCAACAGGAAATGTTAAAGCTGCAGAAAAACTTGTTACTAGTCATCTAAGACTCGTTGCAAAAATTGCGATGGGTTACAGGGGATACGGTCTTCCAGTAAATGAAATGATTTCAGAAGGAAATGTTGGGCTAATGCAAGCTGTTAAAAAATTTGAACCTGAGAAAGGATTTAGATTAGCAACTTATGCAATGTGGTGGATTAGAGCTTCTATACAAGAATATATTCTAAGATCTTGGAGCTTAGTAAAAATAGGAACAACAACTGCTCAAAAAAAATTATTTTTCAATTTAAAGAAAATTAAAAATCAAATCGCTCCTCAATCTGAAGGTGATTTAAGACCTGAACATGTAACTGAAATTGCAAACAAGTTAGATGTCAACAAAGATGAAGTAATTTCAATGAACAGAAGACTATCTGGCAAAGAATTTTCTTTAAATGCACAAGTTGGAGAAGATGGTGATGAGTGGCAAGACTGGTTGGTAGATAAAGAGCTTGATCATGATCTTAAATTTGCACATCAAGAAGAAATGGGTCAAAGACAAAACTTACTTAAAGATTCTATAAAAATTCTTAATGAAAGAGAAAAAGAGATTTTATACTCTAGAAGATTAAATGATGAACCTACAACACTTGAAGATTTAAGTAAAAAATACAAAATTAGTAGAGAAAGAGTTAGACAAATTGAAAATAAAGCATTTGAGAAGCTTCAAAAACACATGTTATTGTCTGCTAAATCTAAAAATCTACTTCCAGTAAACTAAACCTCAAAGGGGTTTTCTAAAAGAATAGTATCTTCTCGTTCAGGGCTTGTTGAAATACTTGAAACTTTTGTTCCAATAAAATCTTCTAATGCATAAATATAATTTTTTGCATTTTCTGGTAAATTTTCAATATTCTTTATTCCTTGTGTGGAACTTTTCCATCCAGGAAAAGTTTTATAAATTGGTTTAATTTTTAACTGATCCTCAACTGCAGCAGGTAAGTAATCCATTTTTTTGCCATCAAGCTCATACTCGACACACATCTTAATTTCATCTAATTCATCTAAAACATCTAATTTAGTTAATGCTATTCCGTCTATGCCTGAAATTTTAATTGTTTGTCTAACCAAAACACCATCAAACCAACCACACCTTCTTTTTCTACTAGTGACCGTCCCAAATTCTTTTCCTCTTGAACCAAGCAATTCTCCAATATCATCTGTTAACTCAGTTGGAAAAGGTCCTTCACCAACTCTGGTAGTGTAAGCTTTTGTTATTCCAAGAACATAATGAATAGAATTAGGACCACAACCAGTTCCTGTTGCAGCCGCAGATGCAACAGTATTGGATGATGTTACAAAAGGGTAGGTTCCATGATCCACATCTAGTAGTATTCCTTGTGCACCTTCAAATAATATTCTTTTTTTTTGTTTCTTAAATTCATCAATTCTAAGCCAAACAGGTTGAGAAAACTTTAATATTTCTGGAGCAATTTTTAAGAGTTCTTCTTTAAGTTTATCTTTTTCAAAAATTTTTTTACCTAACCCTTTTCTAATTGCATTATGATGAAGAAGCACTGTTTCCAATCTATGGTCTAGATTAGTCTCAGATCTTAGATCCATAACACGGATTGATCTTCTTCCCACTTTATCTTCATAGGCTGGCCCAATTCCTCTTCTTGTTGTTCCAATTTTTCCTTTTCCAGCAGCATCTTCTCTTATTTCATCCATCTCTCTATGAAATGGTAAAATAAGATTTGCAGATTCTGAAATTATAAAATTATCCACATTAACCTCAACACCCTTAGATTTAATTTCCTCTATTTCCTCTAATAGTGCCCACGGGTCAACAACAACTCCATTTCCTATAATAGAAATTTTATTTTTTCTTACAATTCCAGAAGGTAGTAATCTTAATTTATAAGTTGTTCCATCAATTACTAATGTGTGTCCAGCATTGTGTCCTCCTTGAAAACGAATAACAACATCTGCTTGGTCTGATAGCCAGTCGACTATTTTACCTTTTCCTTCATCACCCCATTGAGATCCAACAACTACAACATTTTTCATTATCTAAATTTTTTTTCTATTGTTACTGAACTTAAATGGTTGATAGGCCCATGACCTTTACCGAATTTAAGGTTTGAATTTATTGAATTGTGTACATACTTAGTTGCAAGCTCACAAGATCTCTTTAAGGTTTTTCCACATGAAAAGAATGTAGAAATAGCAGAAGAAAGGGTGCAACCAGTGCCATGTGTATTCCTGGTTGTAATTCTTTTATTTTTTATAATGAAAATTTCATTTTTGTTTACAAAAATATCTTGGACGATTTTAGATTCTAAATGACCACCTTTTATAAAAACATTTTTTGCTCCTAATTTTATTAGTATGCTGGCAGCAAAAATCATATCTTCTTTTGTTCTTATTTTAGTTTTAGTTAATATTTCCGCTTCTGGAATATTTGGAGTAATTAGGCTAACTTTTTTAATTAGTTCATTTTTTAATAACTGAATTGCCTTATCATCAATAAGTTTTGCGCCACCTTTAGCTACCATAACAGGATCTAAAATTATTTTTTTTACTTTAATAAGATTTAATGAATGAATTACTGATTTTATTACTTTTGTAGAATGCAACATTCCAATTTTTATGGCATCAGGTTTAATGTCTTTTGAGGTAAATTCTATTTGATTTGAAATTTCCTTAGGATCAATTGGTACTATTGATTTTACACCTGTTGTATTTTGGATTGTGACAGCTGTTATTGCTGTCATGGCATACGAACCTAAAGCTGTGATAGTTTTAATATCAGCTTGGATGCCAGCACCACCAGATGAATCTGATCCGGCAATAACTAATATTTTAGATTTTGGTTTCAATTTACTTAATTTTTCTTAAAACGATTTTCAAACATTTTTGAAGTAATTTAATATTATCACTCTCTCCCATTACTCTGATTTTAGACTCCGTTCCTGAGCTTCTAACTAATATTCTACCTTGACCTTTAATTAATTTTTCTGCTAATTTTATAGAATTTTTAATATCAATATTTTTAATTATATTTTTGTCTTTAACATCAATATTTTCTAATATTTGTGGAGTTTTATTAAAGGTATTAAAAAAACTACTAGCTTTTTTTCCTTTTCTTAATGAAAATAAAACTTCTAAAGCAACTAATAAGCCATCTCCAGTAGTTGCAAATTTGCCTAGAATAATATGCCCTGATTGTTCACCACCTAAATTAAAATTATTTTTTTGCATTTTCTCTTTTACAAAGCGATCTCCTACATTTGATCTTAAGAATTTTATATTATGTAGTTTAAAAAACTTTTCTAATCCATAGTTAGACATTAAAGTGCCAACTACACCTCCTTTTAACATTTTTTTTCTTTTCCACCTCATTGCTATTGCAGCAATTATTTGATCTCCATCAATTACAATACCTTTTTCATCACACATAATAATTCTATCGGCATCTCCATCAAGTGAAATTCCTATATGTGCTTTATATCTCTTTACTGCTAATCTGATTTTATTTGGAAAAGTAGATCCACAATTTTTATTAATATTAAGACCATTAGGATTTATTCCGATTGAAAATACTTTAGCACCTAAAGATTTTAATAATTCAGGCCCAGCCTTGTATCCAGCCCCATTTGCACAATCAATCACTATTCTTAAACCTCTTAGGTTAAAATCTTTTGGTAAATTATTTTTTAAAATTTTTATATAATCTTTATTTGCAGTTTCTAACCTTTTTACACGACCCAATTTTTTTGGTTTTGATAAAGATTTTTCAATTTTTTGATCAATTAAAGTTTCAATTTTTTTTTCAATTTTATTTGACAGTTTTAACCCATCTGGTCCAAATAATTTTAACCCATTGTCATGATATGGATTATGAGATGCTGTAATCATAATTCCCATGTTAGCTTTCATACTCTTTGTGAGCATTGCTAAGCCATTAGTTGGAAGTGGGCCTAATGTATAAACGTGCATACCAGCCGATGTAAGTCCTGATACTAACGCAGGTTCCAAACTATACCCTGAGAGTCTCGTATCTTTAGCAATTATTGCTATTTGTTTCTTTTTTTTTTGAGTTTTAAAGTAAGTTCCTGTTGCAAGACCAAATTTAAAAAACATGTCTCCATTAATATTTTTACTATTAACGGCACCTCTTATTCCATCTGTTCCAAAATATTTTTTTGCCATTAGTTTTTAATTAATTCTTTAAACACTTTTATACTTTGTCTTAATTCATTCACATCATGAATTCTTAGAATTTGAACTCCTTGCATTATTGCATACATGGAAGAAGATACTGTTCCACCTAATCTTTCCTTGCTATCATTTTTTCCAGATAAATCCTTAATAAATTTTTTCCTAGAAAGTCCAAGTAATATAGGAAAACCAAGAGTATGAAAAATAGAAACGCTTCTAATTAAATTCATATTATGTTTCAAATTTTTTCCAAAACCAATTCCTGGATCAATTACAATATTATTATGTTTTATACCCATGGATCTTAAAAATTTAATCTTTTGTTCAAAAAAATCATAAATATCTAATAATTCATTTTTGTACTTAGGGTTTTTTTGCATTTTTTCTGGTGTACCTTGTGAATGTTGAATGACAAATGGAGTTTTGCTTTTTATCAATACCTTAACTGTTTTAGGGTCATAACTTAGACCTGACACGTCATTTATAAGTTTAACTCCTAAATGAATCCCTTTAATCATAATTTCTGATTTTCTTGTATCTAATGATAGTGGAATTTTTTTATTAACATCTTTTAATATTTCTTTTATTCTATTCCATTCTTCCTTTTTACTTACAGGTTTAGATCCAGGTCTTGTTGATTCTCCACCAACATCAATAATATCTGCTCCAGATTTAAATAAATTCTTTGCATGAGATATTCCTTTTTTCTTTTTATTAAATTTACCCCCATCAGAAAAACTATCTGGTGTTAAATTTAATATACCCATTATATTAGGTATTTTATTAAAATTTAAACTTGAAAAGTTTTTATTTTTTTTAACGATAGTCTTGAGATCTTTATTAATTTTTTTTTTCAGTAGTTTGGGTAATTTTTTTATATCTTTAAGATCAATTTTTTTGATAGAAGTTCGTGTAAGAATTTCAATTTGTCCAAAAGAAATTTTCTTATTACCATTTAGTGGAAGATTTTTTTTTTTTCTAACTAATTCAATTGAAAATTGACCATAAGCAAAATTACACGCTCTTGTGTAATATTTTTTCATTTAGTATTAATGAACTATTTTCGGCTTAAGACCCATTGAACTTAAAGCTGAACCTTTATCTTCATCTTCAACTTTTAAATCCTCTTTATTACTTGGATATATATTTTTATTTATCAGGTTTTCAATTTCTTCACCTGTAAGTGTTTCATATGTTAAGAGAGCTTTAGCTAATTTATGTAGATCGTCAATTTTTTCAGTTAAAACTGTTCTTGCTCTTTCATAACCTTTATCTACAATTTTTCTAATTTCTGAGTCTACTTTCCTTGAGGTTTCTTCAGACATATTTTGAGTTCTCGCAACAGACCTTCCTAAAAATACCTCTTCTTCATTCGAACCATAGGCAACTGGTCCCAACTCTTTACTAAGGCCTGCTTGCATTACCATAGCTCTTGCTCTTTGAGTTGCTTGTTCAATATCACTAGATGCACCAGTTGTAACTTTATCTTCTCCAAATATGATTTCTTCTGCTACTCTTCCACCCATAGCTATAGCTAATTGAGCATGAAGCTGTTCTCTTGTTTGAGATAGCTGATCTCTCTCAGGTAGTTGCATAACCATTCCTAAAGCACGACCTCTCGGAATGATTGTTGCCTTATGAATTGGATGAGCCGCATCCTCATTAATAGTTACTATTGCATGTCCAGCTTCGTGGTAAGCTGTTAATGTTTTTTCTTCTTCTGTCATGACCATGGATCTTCTTTCTGATCCCATCATCACTTTATCTCTTGCTTCTTCAAACTCAGTTAGAGTAACTAGTCTTTTATTTTTTCTTGCAGCAAGTAATGCCGCTTCATTAACTATATTTGCTAAATCTGCACCTGAAAAACCTGGGGTTCCTCTAGCTACTGTTCTTAAATTTACATCAGGTGCCATTTTAATTTTTTTAACATGAACTTTTAATACTTTTTCTCTTCCTATTATATCTGGAAGTCCAACAACTACCTGTCTATCAAATCTACCTGGTCGTAATAATGCTGGGTCTAATACATCAGGTCTATTTGTAGCGGCAATAATTATTACACCTTCATTCGTATCAAAGCCGTCCATTTCAACTAATAACTGGTTTAAAGTTTGCTCTCTTTCATCGTTACCTCCTCCAAGACCAGCACCTCTGCTTCTTCCAACAGCATCTATCTCATCTATAAAAATAATACAGGGTGAATTTTTTTTACCTTGTTCAAACATGTCTCTAACTCTTGAGGCTCCAACACCCACGAACATTTCAACAAAATCTGATCCTGATATTGTAAAGAACGGAACTCCTGCTTCCCCAGCTATAGCTCTAGCAAGTAAAGTTTTACCTGTTCCAGGTTGACCAACTAACAAACATCCTCTTGGTATTTTTCCACCAAGTCTACTAAACTTTTTAGGGTCTTTTAAAAATTGAACAACTTCTTCTACCTCTTCTTTAGCCTCTTCTACTCCAGCGACATCATCAAAAGTAACTTTACCTTTTAATTCATTCATCATCTTTGCCTTAGATTTTCCAAAACCCATGGCTCCACCTTTGCCACCCTGCATCTGTCTCATAAAGAAAATCCAAACAGCGATTAGTAACAACATCGGAAACCACGACAATAAAACACCAAACAAAGACGGCATCTTATCTTCTAAAGGAGCAGCTGATATACTTACCCCTTTTTCAGATAGCTTCTCAATTAAATTTGGATAATTCGGTGAATAAGTAGAAAAAGTATTTCCATTAGCTAATACTCCTCTAATATTGTTTCCTTGAATATCAACTTTTATAACTCCACCATTATCAACTTCTGATAAAAATTCTGAAAATATAATAGAATTACCTTTGCCCACATTAGCTTGAGGGTTCTTAAACATATTATAAAGGCCTATTGTTAGAAAAACAATTACTGCCCACATTGCTAAATTCTTCATATTCATACTTATAAGATAATAATTATTATTAATTAAACAAGTGTCAAATTGTTACAAAACCTTAACTTTATTAGTGTTTTCCCTTGAAATTAATATGGTCTCATTAACTCTTTCAACAAAACAACCTCCTAAAGTTATTTTTGAAAATGTCTTTAGGATAATTCGGTTAATCAGTTCGTTGATACTTTTTCCTCTAACAGGATAGTATTTTTTTCCTATTTTTTGAATAACAAATGTCAAAGATCTAAAAACAACTTCATGCGATTGATCAAAAAAATTATGACTTAAAATATAAGTATCTTTTGTTTTAATATGTGTAGAATTATCCTTCAAATTTTTGTTAACATAAAACTTAATTGATTTGTCTGAGTCTCTTAAATTATCTATGGTTAATTTTAGTTTTTTTAAGTCCAATCCCTCTTTTGCAAGAAATTCTAATAAAGTTCTAATTCTTGTTCTTTTATATATCTCGTTAATATTGGATGGATCTTTTATAAAAAATTTAAATACTATTTTAGAAATATTGATTAAATCATTTTTTTCTAAGTTAAGTAATGGTCTTAAAATATTTAGATCTTCATCTTTATATTTCACACTTTTGTTAAAAGATACCAATCCATTTAGTCCGCTCCCTCTAACCACTCTAATTAAAAAATTTTCAACTAAATCATTTGAATGATGTCCTAATAATAAGTACTTAATATTATTTTTTTTACATTCTTTTGATAGTAAAGAATATCTTGCTTCCCTTGCTAAAGATTGAATATTTCTAGAAGGTTTTTTACCTTTCCAGATTAATACTTTGCATGTAATACCAATTTTTTGTAAAATTTTTTTTACTAACGTTGCTTCCTTTGTCGACTCATTTCTAAGTCTATGATCAACTAAAAAAAATTTAACTTTTATTTTATTTTTTATTGAATAGCATTTAGCCAAGTAAGCCAATGCTAAACTATCGGGTCCACCCGAAACTGCTACTGCTAAATTTTCCTCAGAATTTAAAGAGGAAGAGAATTCACTATAAACCTTTGAGATTTTTCGATCTTTTAAAAAACTAAGAATTTGTTTATGAGTTTTGTTTTGAACACTCAAACTTTTTTGATTCATATTTTGCTTTTTGAAGCACAGATTGATTTGCTTTAGGATATTGCTCTTCAACCCCCACAATCATTTTACAACCTTGCTCTTTTTCTCCTATTTGAACCATTGATACACCAAGTTTTAATAAATTTATAGGAGCCTTCTCACCTTTTGGATATTTTTGATATCCTTCAAGATAAGCAGTAGCTGCATCTGTATAAAGCTGTCTTATTCTAAACGTTTCAGCATACCAATATTGAGCATTACCTGCCAATTTATGCTCTGAATTATTTATCACAAATTCTCTAAAAGCTCTCTCTGCAGTGCTGTAATCACCTACCTTTAAAAAACTAGTTGCAAATTCATATTGTTTTTCTGGAGTAGCATTTGGAAGTATATTTTTTTCTGATTCAAAGTTTTCTGTCACTATTGATGCAGTAGTTTCTACTGATTGTATTTGCTGACTAGTTTCTTCACTTTCTGTATCTTTATATGAAATAGACCCTAAGTCTTGAGGTTGTGAAGAGCCTGGTAAAGTTTTGTCTACTTGTTCCTTTGGTATTGAAGTTAATTTTTTTCCAATTTCTCCAGATGATAAAGCATTTTCCAGATCTTGAAATCTAATTTGGTTGTCTGCTTGAACCTTAGAAAGCCTATTTGATAATTTATCTAACTTGAAATTAATTTCTTCAAACTTATTAGTCAGTTCTTGAAATTGTTTTTCAACATCAGACAATTTTAGAAGATGTCTTGTTAAAACATCCTCAGAGTTTTCGTTTGTGCCTGTTTGACTATTTGAATTAATTGACCCTGAGTAAACAGCTTTTTCCAGGGTTTTTAAATCTTTTTGAATTAACTCTAAAATTTCATTTACATTATGATTGTCAGCAAAAATAATATTTGGAAAAAATATAAAGACTAATATTAATTTTAATCGAATTATTTTTTTATAATTAAACATAATAAATTGAGTAGTAATTATAATGATGGCAAAAAAAAGACCCTATTCACAAATGTGATAGGGTCTTTTATAATTTATTAAATTGATTAGTTCGCTTTAACAGTAACTGATCTTCTATTTTTAGACCATGCTAAAGGGTTAGATCCAGAATCTACTGGTCTCTCTTTACCATAACTTAATACAGAAATTCTCTCTGAAGAAATTCCATATGTCATTAAATAGTCTTTTGCTGAATTAGCTCTTCTTTCACCTAATGCTAAGTTGTACTCTCTTGTACCTCTTTCATCAGCATGACCTTCTAATACAACGTTAATATCTGAATTTTTTCTTAACCATGCAGCTTGTTTTCTTAAAGTTTCTCGTGAAGCTGTTGTAAGTACAGTTTCATTTGTTGCAAAGAAAACTCTATCTGGAACACCAGAAGCTAAATATTCAACAGAATCTGTTCCTGTATAAACATCACCTTGCATTTGTCCTGTTGTTGTTTTTTTTGTAGCACAAGCAGTTAATACTAAACTTGCTAAAATAATTAGAAATCCATTTTTTAAAATCTTGCTTAAGTTCATTGTTGCTCCTTGATCCTTGTTTTGTAATACTTTATATTTTTCATATTTAATTAGACCTTTCAAGTTAAAAATCAAGTAAAATTAAGACTAATTGCTTAATAAAGACGACCAAGATGGGTCAGAAGCATCAGTTTCGGTTTCAACCATCTTTTCATTGTACCCTGTTAAATCAATAGACCATAATTTGGCTGAAAATCCTTCTCCTTTAGAGTTAGTCTTAGTTTCTCTATAAAAGATAAGAACCCTTCCATTTGGTGACCATGATGGAGCTTCTTGATAAAAGTTCTCTGTTAGCAGTCTTTCACCAGTTCCATCTGTTCTCATTACTCCTATATAAAATTTTCCTTTATGAAGCTTTGTAAATGCAATTAAATCACCTCTTGGAGACCAAACTGGAGTTCCATACAAGCCATTCCCAAATGAGATTCTCTTAACATTTTTTCCATTACTATCCATTACATAAATTTGTTGGTAGCCACTTCTGTCTGAGTTAAAAGTAATTTTTTTTCCATCTGGTGAGTAAGAGGGTGATGTATCAATTGATGGATGATTGGTAATTCTTTCAACAATTCTGTTTTCAAGATCCATAGTATAAATATCAGAATTGCCATCTTTAGCAAAACTCATTATAATTTTTTTTCCATCAGGTGAAAACCTTGGGGCAAATGTCATTCCAGGAAAATCTCCAACTACTTCTTGCATTCCAGTTTCAATATCTAATAAATATACCCTAGGTAAATTTCTAAAATAAGAAAGATATGTGACCATCTGATTTGTTGGGCTAAATCTTGGTGTTAAAACTAATTCATTTCCAAGTGTTAAATATTTATTATTAAAGCCATCTTGGTCCATTATTGCTAATTTTTTTATTCTTTTAGTTTTAGGACCTTCCTCAGAAACATATATTATTCTAGTATCAAAATAACCTTTTTCTCCAGTTAAGCGTTCATACACCTTATCTGTAATAATGTGACCTACTCTTCTCCAGTTACTAGGAACAGTGGTAAATGCCAAGGCCATCATTTCTTTTCCAGCTAAAACATCCCACAATCTAAATTCTACTCTTAGCTTTTCATCTACAAATGTAACCTTGCCTGTTACTAAAGCTTGTGCTTTAATTAAATTCCAATCCTCAAACCTTGGTTTTAAATTAGCTACATCTGGTTCTTGAAGAAATGCATTTTTGTCTAGTGGATTAAATAGACCAGATTGTCTTAAATTATTTTCAACAACTATTGAAATTTCTGATCCTAAGTCTTCTTGTTTTAAAATTTTTTTAAAATTTTCTTTTGATTTATTATCTATTGATAAAGGGGATACAGCAACTGGTAAAGGATTTAAATTTCCTCTAGTAATATCAACTTCAATTAAAGCAAAAGCTTTAATGGGAATAATAATAAATAATATAAATAAATATCTTAATAACATTTTTATCCTTCTAACATTTCTCTAGCATCAAAGTTTAGCTGCATATCTTTCCATCTTTCATAACCTGTACTAGGCACTCTAAGAGGTTGGCAAAGTTTTATAGCTCTTAATGCACTTTCAGCTAACACTTTATAAAATCCCTGTCCAGGCCTATTCATTCTAGCATGATCAAGAATCTCTGTTTTTATAATAGAACCATCTGGCTTTAATTGTAACTTAATTCTAACTAATAAATCTTCGTTAAACGGCAACCCTAGAGGAATACTCCAACAACCAAAAATTTGAGCTTTTAGAGCATCTTCTTCACTTAAAGTTAATCCAGAAAAATCCATATCTTTATCCTGATCTTGGGTAACTTTATTAGATTTTTTATTTGTTTCTGCACTCTCAGTCTTAGATTTATCAATTAATGCAGCAATACTATTAGTGTCAAATAGTTCTTTTTTTTCAAACTCTGAAATTTGTTTAATTTCTGTTTCTTCTTTTTCAGGGTTTTGTTTTTCATCTTTAATTTTCTTTATTTTTTCTATTTTTTCATCTGGCAATGGCACAGCATCTGGCTTTTGTTTTTTTATTTTTTTTGGTGGTGCCTGTTCAGAAACTAATTTTTTTTCTTTTTCTTTAACTTTCTCTATTATTTTTTTTGCTTTTGGTGCAAAAGGAATATTAGTTTTGTCTGTGATTTGAATCAACTCAACTGATATAATCGGAGGAAGATCAATCGGTTTTTTAGCAAGGAATGGTAAGCTCATAGCTGTGATTACCACAAGAAATATATGAAGCCCAAAAGAAATAACAATATTTCTATTCACTTTAGTTACCTCTCTTTATATGGCTCAGAAATTAATGCTACTTTGGTAAAGCCAGAGCCAGATAGCATTCCCATTATTTCTAAAACTCTACCATAGTTGATCGATTTATCTCCTCGAACATAAATTCTAGTGTCTGTTCTATTTTTAGATACAGCTAAAATCTTTGCAATAATTTTATCATACTCAACTTTAGATTCTTGAATAAATATTTCACCTTTAGAGTTTATAGATAATGTTAATGGTTCTAATTCTTCAGGTAATGAGTCAGCAGAGCTTTCGGGTAGATCAACTTGTATTCCAACTGTTAATAATGGTGCTGTTACCATAAATATAATTAATAACACCAACATTACATCAACAAATGGAGTAACATTTATTTCACTCATAGGCTCTTTTGATGAACGTTTGAGATTAAAAGCCATTTTATATTATTGATAAAAATCTTTTAGAAAAATTTTCTAATCTTTGTGAATATTTTTTTGAGTCGTTATTAAATTTATTATAAGCAACAACTGCAGGTATTGCAGCTAATAATCCAAGAGCAGTTGCAAATAAGGCTTCAGCTATTCCTGGCGCTACAATTGCCAAACTTGTATTTCTTGAGATTGCTATAGATTGGAATGAGTTCATTATTCCCCATACAGTTCCAAACAAACCTATAAAAGGTGCTGTCGAACCAACTGTTGCTAAAAAAGTAAAACCTTTGTCTATTTTTGAAATTTGTTTTTCAATATTAACCTCAAGTATGCTTGCTATTCTTTCATTTAGGTTAGTTTTACTCTTGGCTTTTAATAAACTTTGCATTGTATCTTTAAACAACAAAGCCGTAGGGTTCTCTACATCAGCTGGCAAACTATTGTAAAAAGATTCGGCTGATTTTGATTTCCAAAATTTTTCTTCAAATTCCTCAGACTCTAAATTAATTTTTTTAAACAGTCTAAATTTTTCAATAATAACAGCCCATGAATATATAGAGCAGCCAATCAACATAAGTATTACTGACTTTACAATAAAATCTGCCCTTAAAAATAAACTCCACAAGGAAAAATCAGTATTTGAGGCAAGGCCTACTGCTTGAGATGTAATGTCAGCTTCCATATTGAAGGTTTCACACTTAAATGTGTCATGAATTTGACTTTTAAAGTCTTTATTTATTCTTCTAGTTTATAAGTTTCGTAATAAAAGCTAGCAATCAATATCGCATCAGCTTTATTTGAGTCTTTTTTTCTTGATAACTCTGATGAAAAATAAGGAAATACCTCTATTGCTTTTGTTCTACTAGCGTCTTTTTCTGAATTAATAAGGTTAAAATACTTTTTCCATTTTGTCGGTCTTACAAAATACATTGGTAATTGCATTGCAGAACAAATTCCTTTCAAAATACCAAACGATTGTCCAAAATTAAACATACTAGTCACACCTTGACCTGGCATAGCTGATACTTGTTCAATTATAACTTTGATATCTTCCTTTTTTATATCCTTAATTCTTGAAGAAATTTCGTAATAAATTTGAGCACCATTAACTTGTTTTTTATTTTTTTTCCCTTCAGGCATATTGGGCATTTCAATAACATCAGTTATTTTACCATCTTGAAAAAAACAAATAGAACCTGTTATGCCTGGGTCTATTCCAATAATAAGCATTAGTTATTCTTAAAATTTATATTTGAATAAACACTTTGAACATCATCATCATCTTCTAATGTTTCTAAAAACTCTAATGCAGCTTCCACTTTATCTTTTTCAACATCTACACTATTTAAAGGAACCCATTCAATCTCAGTTGAAATAAAATTTGCAATTGTTTTTTCTAAATTTTTTTTTACATTATAAATTTCACTCATAGGACATTGAATTTCATGAAATTCATCATTTGAAATACACTCATCTGCACCAGATTCAATTGCTAGTTCAAAAATTTGTTCATCTGAGATTTCTTTTTTATCAATTTTAATAATCCCTAATTGATTAAAGTTATGTGAAGCAGATCCCTGAGTTCCTAAATTACCACCACTTTTTACAAATATAGATCTAACATTGGAAGCTGTTCTGTTTTTATTGTCAGTTAATGCTTCCACAATTACGGCTATTTTATCTGGACCAAATCCTTCATATCTTAAATTTTCATAATTTGTTTCAGAATTAACCGAAGATTTGGCAATAGCTCTTTCAATATTATCTTTTGGCATGTTGGCTGATTTTGCTGCTTGAATTGCAGATCTAAGTCTTGGGTTCATCGCAGGATCTTTATCACCTAGTTTTGCTGCTACACTTATCTCTTTAGATAATTTTGAAAATACTTTAGATCTTTGTTTGTCTGCTTTTCCTTTAGAGTGTTTTATACTTGCCCATTTTGAATGACCCGACATAATAATTATTGAGAATTTTTTAATTCTCCTCCATGTATAAAATTTTTTACAGTTTTTGCTAACCCTGTTTCTACATCACATTCAACAATCACACCACATAAACTAGCTTCACCAATTGCTGGAAAGTGTTTTGTGGACTTTTTTTTTAAAAACCTATTAATTGAATTATCTTTATTCATTCCAATAACTGAGTCATAATCACCACACATTCCTGCATCAGTTTGATAAGCAGTACCACCTTTTAAAATTCTAGTATCATTTGTTGGAATATGTGTGTGAGTTCCAACAACCAATGTTGCTTTACCATCAAAAAAATGTCCCATAGCTGACTTTTCACTTGTTATTTCACCGTGAAAATCGACTAATAAAAAATCATAATCTTCTTTAAGCTTATATTTTTTCATAAATTTTTCAGCTGCTTCAAATACATCTTCACATTTCTTCATAAAAACATTTCCCATCAAATTAAGTACTCCTACTCTCATTTCATTTTTAGCAGTAAATATTCCAAAGCCTTTTCCTGGAGATGGTTCAAATAAATTTTTAGGTCTAAGAAGTCGATTTTCTTTTTCAATATGAGCCATTGTTTCTTTCTGATCCCACACATGATTGCCCGTTGTAATAACATCTACACCACAGTTAAAAAAATCTTTACATATTTCCTCTGTAAGACCAGCACCTGAGTCAGCTGCATTCTCACCATTAACAACTACAAAATCGATTTTTTCATCTTTAATTTTTGATAGCAAATTATTCAAAACCATCGACCGTCCTGAAATACCAACTACATCACCTAAAAAGAGTATTTTCATTTTATAATATTTTTATTTGTTACAATATAATCTAATTTTTTATCATACATATTAGTTGGCACTTTATCAATTTCTTGAATTGAAAAAGCCAAACCTATCTTTATGATATTTTTTTTTTTTGATAATTTTTCAATTAATCTATCGTAGTATCCACCACCATATCCAAGTCTGTTTAAATTTTTATCAAATGCTACCAAGGGAATTAATAAAACGTCAGGGTATACTATATTTTTAGCTTCTGGTTCAGGTATTCCATATTTATTTATTTTTAAGGGCTCAGAAAATGACCATGAATAAAAATCCATTTGAAAGTTTTTCTTAATTATGGGCAAAGAAATATTAAATTTATTCTTTTTAAATTTTCTTAACAGTGTCAAGTCGTCTATCTCAAAGTTTACAGGGTAGTATCCACCTATCATAATCTGATTGGTTATCTTTTCTTTTTTAAGAATTTTTACAATTTGCTTGAAGTTGAGCTGAATATTTTTTGTATTAAATTTTTTTCTTATTTTAAGAATTTTTTTTCTTAATTCAGATTTTAACACAAATCTACTGAATTGGATTTTCTAAATTTGCTTTTTCAACAAAATTTTCAATTTCATCTGCCGCAGCTTCGATTATTTTTTCATAATCTTCTTTATTTTTTTCTATTTCTTTTTTAAAACTTTCATGATCTTGTTGAAGTTCCTTCATCTCTTCTTCTTTTCTATCTCTGTAATCATAAACTAATGATTTCAATTCTCTAAATTTATTTGATAAATTCTGTAATTCAGTTTTTTTTTGCTCTACCTTTTTTTTAGTTTCAAAATATTCATCCATTATTTGAACTGAAGTAATCAATAGAAGTTTATTTTCCCCTATGTTTCCAAGGTCATTCTTTAAATTGCTAAATTTTTGATTAATATGAGTTAACAATTCTTCTAAATGCTCTTCCTGTCCATCATCACAAGATAGAAGAAACTCTTTGCCATTAAATTTAATATTTACATTTGCCATTTGTCTATTTCTTCTAATAAAGTATCTGTTTCTTGATTTAATTCATCTATTTTTTCTGAAAATTCTGTCTCTTTTTTTTGTTCTTCTATTTTTTGCTGGTTAATATCTTCTAATTTTTGATTAAGAGCTTTGTATTCACTTTCTAAATTTTGATATTTTTCTTCTATTTGTTTTTTTTCAATTTCTAATTGATTTTTTTGAATGTTTAAGTTTTCTAAATTAGACTTTAGCGTTGGGTTTTGTAAATTCAAACTCTTCAATTTATTAAGTGCAAAACTAAGTTTTTTTTCTTTTTCACTGTCTGTTTTCATATATATATATTTATATTATTAAATTGAGTCTTCTAAGTCTAGATAGGATATTTTTGAACAAATTACATAAAGATTTATCAAACGCAATAAGGTTTTTATCTATAGATGCTGTGCAAAAGGCAAATTCGGGTCATCCTGGAATGCCAATGGGTATGGCAGACGTAGCAACAGTTTTGTTTAAAAATTTTCTTAGATTTAATCCAAAAAATCCTAACTGGATAAATAGAGACAGATTTGTTTTATCTGCTGGTCATGGATCTATGCTTCTTTACTCTTTATTACATCTAACTGGGTACAAAAGTATTTCTTTGAATGATGTTAAAAATTTTAGACAATTAAAATCTATTTGTGCAGGTCATCCTGAATATCACCCTGGTACTGGTATTGAAACTACGACAGGTCCTCTTGGACAAGGAATTGCTAATTCAGTTGGTTTTGCTATTGCAGAGGAAATTTTGAAGAAAAAACTTGGTAAAGAAATAATAAACCATAAAACTTATGTTTTAGCTGGAGATGGATGTTTAATGGAAGGCATTAGCCATGAAGCAATGAGTTTAGCGGGACACTTAAAGTTAAAAAATCTAGTTATGCTTTTTGACAATAACTCGATATCAATTGATGGACCAACCAGTTTGGCAGTTTCAGATAATTTCAAAAAAAGATTTGAAAGTTATGGTTGGGATTACATACTAATCAATGGTCATAACGAAAGAGAAATTTTTTCTGCATTAAAAAAAGTTCAAAATGCTAAAAGACCAACAGTTATTTCATGCAAAACAAAAATTGGTTATGGTTCACCTAATAAATCTGGTAAAGCCTCTTCGCACGGTAGTCCAATTGGTTTAGATGAAATCAAATTAGTTAGAAAAGTATTAGATTGGAAACACAAACCTTTTGAAATTCCCAAAAGTATTTTGAATGAATGGAGAAAAATTGGTAATAAGGGTGCAAAACTTGATTCTGCATGGAGTAAAATTTATAAAAGAAAAAAAAATTTAGTAGATAAAGTCTTTAAAAATAATTTCTCTAAAGCTTTAAAAAGTGAAAAACAAAATTCTCTTAGAGAAAACAAAAGTCTAGCCTCAAGAAAAGCTTCTGAGTTAACTCTTAATGCTCTTACGAGAGAAAATAATACGTTAATTGGTGGTTCAGCTGACTTAGCGGGATCTAATAACACTAAAACCAAATATCATAACGCTATTAATTCTGTTAATTTTAATGGTGATTATATTCACTATGGTGTTAGGGAGCACGCCATGGCAGGAATAATGAATGGTTTAGCACTTCATAGTAAATTTATTCCATATGGGGGAACTTTTTTAATATTTTCTGATTATTGTAAACCTTCCATTCGTTTATCTGCTTTGATGCAACAGCGAGTTATTTATGTGATGACCCACGACTCAATTGGTTTAGGGGAAGATGGACCAACACACCAACCTATAGAACAACTCTCTGGATTAAGATCTATTCCTAATTTAAATGTTTTTAGACCAGCAGACAGAATGGAAACTATCGAGTGTTGGGAGCTAGCATTAAAAAACTCGAAGACACCAAGTGTGTTATCTTTAACTAGACAAAATCTTGAACCTATTAGAAAAAAATATTCAAATATGAACAAATGCTCTTTAGGTGCTTATGAGGTTTCAAGAACAAATAAAAAAATTAATTTAACGATATTTGCTAGTGGTTCTGAGGTTAATTTAGCAATTGAAACTAGCCATAAATTAGCCAAAGATAAAATATATTCTAAAGTTATATCAGTACCATGCCAGGATATTTTTGATTTGCAGTCAAAAGCATATAAGAAAAAAATTCTTAATGAAGCAAAATTTAAAATATCTATTGAAGCAGCTTCAACTGATTGCTGGAAAAAATATATTGGAACTGAGGGTTTAGCTTTTGGAATTGATACATTCGGCAAAAGTGCACCCTATAAAGAAATTTATAAATATTTTGGATTAACAGTTCAAAATATTTCACAAAAAGCAAAAAAACTAATAAAGAGTTAAATATGACAATAAAAGTTGGTATCAATGGAATGGGAAGAATTGGTAGAATGGTAATTAGAGCTATCATAGAAAGCCAAAACAAAAACATAGAAATCAAACACATCAATAACCGATCAAACTCTGAAGCCAGCTGTTCTTTAATTAAATACGATTCTATTCATGGTAAATTTAATGCCGATTTAAATTATGATGAAAAACATTTAATTATTAATAATAATAAAATAACATTTTCACAAGAATCTAATATTGAAGATATTAACTGGAAAAAATTTGATGTTGATTATGTTTTTGAATGTACTGGAAAATTTAATTCAAAAGAAAAATTATTAGCTCATATAAAAAATGGCGCCAAAAAAGTTATAGTTTCAGCTCCATGCAAAAATGCAGATAAAACAATTGTCTATGGCGTAAATGAAAATATTTTGACAAAAGATGATCAAATTGTTTCTGCAGCCTCTTGTACAACTAACTGTCTTGCACCTGTGGCTAACATTTTAAATGAAACTTTTGAAATTGAAAAAGGGTTTATGACAACTATTCATGCTTTCACAAGTGACCAAAGAATTCTAGATAATTCCCATAAAGATCCTAGAAGAGCAAGATCTGCTAGTCAATCGATTGTACCAACTTCCACAGGTGCTTCAAAAGCAATCGGTGAGATTATTCCTTCATTAAAAGGAAAACTTGAAGGCATTGCAATGAGAGTGCCAACTCCTAATGTTTCCCTTATAGAGCTAGTTTTTTGTACAAAAAAAGAGATGAGCAAAGAGACAATTAATGAGGCATTTACTATCGCCTCTAAAGAACAATCAAAGAAAGTTTTAGAAGTTACATTAGAAAAATTAGTTTCAATTGATTTTAATCATAATTCAGCTTCAGCAATTGTTGATTTATCTTTGACTAATGTGGTTGGTAAAAATATGGGAAAAATTTCAGCGTGGTATGATAACGAATGGGGCTTTTCAAATAGAATGTGTGACATAGCAGAACATCTTCATCAAGTCTCTTAATGAGAAATATTCAAGACGAGACTAATCTTAATCAAAAAAAAGTATTACTTAGGTTGGATTTAAATGTTCCATTAGATAATGGAAAAATTACTGACACCACTCGAATAGATAAAATTTTACCTACTATTAATTTTTTATTAAAAAATGAAGCAAAGATAATAATACTATCTCATGTAGGTAGACCCAAGGGCAAAGTTGTAAGTGAACTCTCCCTTAAACCAATATGTGAGGATCTAAAAAATAAACTAAATGAAAATATACGATTAATTTCAAAAAATATAAAAGAAATTAATTCTAATGATTTATTTAATGAACAAGATGAAAAAATTGTAACACTTGAAAATCTTAGGTTTTATGAAGAGGAAGAAAAAAATGACAATGGCTTTGCAAAGCATTTAGCAAGTTTAGCAGATATCTATGTTAATGATGCTTTCTCATGTTCGCATAGAGCTCATGCTTCAATTTTTGAAATCACTAAATTTATTCCTTCATACGCTGGCCTTCAATTAAATCTAGAAATTGATGCACTAACTAAAATTACATCTGAAATTCAAAGACCTATAACATGCATCATAGGTGGTTCTAAAATATCATCTAAAATTAATATCATTAAGAATTTAATTACTAAATTTGATAATATTATAATAGTTGGTGGAATGGCTAATAATATACTTAAATATAAAGAGTGTGAAATTGGAAAATCTATTCAAGAAGATAATTGTGATAAAATTATTGAAGAAATATTTTCTTTATCAAAAAAAGAAAACTGTAAGATAATTTACCCTGAGGATGTTGCTGTAGGGAAAAGTTTAGAAGGATCAGCTGAAATAAAGGAACTAAATAATATTTCTAAAGACGAGTTAATTTTAGATATTGGTCCCAAGACAATTAAAGCTATTAATTTATTAATTGAAGAAAGTAGTACTATCTTATGGAATGGGCCAGCTGGTTATTTTGAAAATCCTAACTTTGCTAAAGGAAGTATTGAAATAGCAAAAAAGATTATTGAAAAAAATAAGAATAATACAATTTACTCAGTTGCAGGTGGTGGTGATACTGTTTCTCTTTTGAATGGTATTGGAGCAACTAATAATTTTAATTTTGTTTCAACTGCGGGTGGTGCTTTTTTAGAATATCTTGAAGGAAAAGAACTTCCTGGTATAAAGGCTCTTAATTAACATGTCAGAACTTAACAAAATTGCATTAAAGATATTGTCTAATGGCAAGGGAATCCTTGCAGCAGACGAAAGCAATGGAACCATGACTAAAAGATTAGAGTCAGTTAATGTACCTTCCAGCCCAGAAAATAGACTTTTATTCAGAGAAACTCTCTTTTCATCAAGTGGGATGAAAGATTTTATTGGTGGTGTTATTTTGTATGATGAAACTATCAACCAAACATCTAACTTGAAGCAGACTATTCCAGAATTAATTTCTGAGTCTGGAGCAGTTCCGGGTATTAAAGTTGATACAGGAGCAAAAATTCTAGCAGGCTCCCATGAAGAAAAAATTACAGAAGGCCTGGATGGCTTAAGAGAAAGACTAAAAGATTATTATAAACTTGGTGCAAGATTTACAAAGTGGAGAGGTGTTTTTAATATTTCAGATAAATATCCAAGCAAATTATCCATCCACTCCAATGCTCATGCACTGGCAAGATATTCAGCTTTAGTTCAAGAATGTGGAATGGTTCCAATTGTAGAGCCTGAAGTTTTAATGGATGGAGATCACGCTGCTGAAACTTGTTTTAACAAAACTTCTGAAGTTATTCAAAAATGCTTTGAAGAATTATTACTTCATAAAATTGATTTAAGTGGAATAATTTTAAAACCTAATATGATTTTAGCAGGAACCACTTCTGATAAAAAGATATCAAGTGAAGAAGTTGCAAAACTTACCCTTAAATGTTTAAAAGAAAATGTACCAACCGACGTACCAGGAATTGCTTTTTTATCAGGTGGTCAAACAGAAGTAGAAGCTACAGAGAATTTAAACTTAATTAATAAGTATAATGACACTAATTTTATTATGACTTATTCATATGGTAGAGCCTTACAACAAAGTGCACTTAAATTTTGGTCAAAAGATATTAATAATACTAGTGGCACTCAAAAAGTCTTTAACCACAGAGCAAATATGTGCACACTTGCGGCTCAAGGTAAATGGTCAAAAGAACTTGAAGCAAAATAAAATAAATAAGAAATTTGTTTATCTAATTTCTCCAAATAAAATACCAGATATAAATTTTTATGATGATTTAGCTCTTGTATTAAGTTCCAAAAAAATAAGTTTTTTTCAACTAAGACTTAAAAAAGAAACAAATTTAAATAAACTAATTATTGGAAAAAAAATTAAAAAAATTTGCAATAAGCACAAAGTCAAATTTTTAATCAACGATGACCCCTTACTTGCTAAAAAATTAAATGCAGATGGGTGCCATTTGGGTCAAAAAGATATGGACTTAATAAAAGCTAGAAAAATATTAAAGAACAAAATTATTGGTGTGACCTGTCATAATTCTATAAATCTAGCAAAAAAAGCAATTAATGATGGTGCTGATTATTTAGCTTTTGGTGCATTTTATGCAACTAAAACTAAAACAGTTAAATATAGAGCCAGTTTAACTGTATTAAAATCTATTAAAAAAATAACCTCCTTACCAATTGTAGCTATTGGAGGTATAAAGCTTAGTAATTATAAAAAACTTTTATTGAATAAAGCTAACTTTTTGGCTATTTCAGGCTACATTTGGAATAATAAAAAATACAAACCATTAGAAGCTATTAGAAAATTAAAATGAAATTATACGCAAGTGAAATTAGAGTTGGAATGTTAATTGAATATAAGAATGATCTTTGGCAAGTTTTAAAGACACAACATGTAAAACCTGGCAAAGGTGGTGCTTTTGCCCAAGTTGAGATGAAAAGTGTTAACAAAAATACAAAATTAAATGAAAGATTTAGATCAAGTGAGTCCGTTGAAAAAGCTTCATTAGATGAAACAAAATTTAATTATCTTTATAGCGATGAAATTGATTATTATTTCATGGATCCAAAATCTTATGAACAAATAAATATTAAAAAAGAAACAATTGGAGAAAAAGGTAAAATGTTAACTGAAAACTTAGAAGTCAGTATAAGTTTTTATAATGAAAAACCTTTAACAGTTGAATTGCCTAATCAGGTAACGTGCACAGTTGATACAACTGATGTTGCTTTAAAGGGGCAAACAGTTTCTTCTTCTTATAAGCCCGCAACTTTAGATAATGGTGTGAATATTCAAGTCCCTCCATTTATTGAAAGCGGAGATAAAATCATAGTCGATACGAGAACTATGGAATATGTCAAAAAAATATAAATTATATGCAATCAATATCAGCCAATCTAAATGTTATGATAAAGGCTGCAGAAAAAGCGTCTAGAGCTTTAATTAGAGATTTTGGAGAAATAGAAAAACTACAAGTTTCAATCAAAGGCCCTACTGATTTTGTATCAAATGCTGATTTAAAAGCTGAGAAAATAATTATAGAAGAATTAAAAAAAGCAAGACCCTACTATTCTATTATTAGTGAAGAAGAAGGTTCTGAAACTAATAAAGATAAAGAACATACATGGATAATAGACCCTATAGATGGCACTACTAATTTTTTGCATGGTGTTCCTCACTTTGCAATTTCAATTGCTTTAAAATCTGGTGATGAAATAGTCTCAGGTTTAATTTATGACCCAATAAAAGATGAAATGTTTTATGCTGAAAAAGAAAGTGGTGCGTTCTTTAATAATCAAAGAATTAGAGTATCAAAAAAAAGAGAGCTTAATAGCTGCTTGTTTGCTACAGGCGGCATAACTAAAAATGAAGTTGATTTGCCTTTAAGAAAATCTGGAAGTGCAGCACTTGATATTGCCTATGTTGCAGCTGGTAGGTACGATGGTTATTTTCAAAATGATCTAAATTTGTGGGATATAGCTGCTGGCATAATATTGGTAAAAGAAGCAGGTGGCTTAATTAATGAAATTGACCTTTCACAAAATAAAAATATCAAAATAAGAGCTTCTAGTATGGCAATTAATGACAAAATGCTTGAAAAATTAAAGAACTTTTAATTGTTTTATAAAATTCTTTTGCTATAAGTCTCGATATGAAAAAAGACATACACCCAGACTACCACACAATTAAAGTAGAAATGACTGATGGAACACAATTTGAGACAAGATCAACTTGGGGAAAAGAAGGAGAGGTTTTAAAATTAGAAATCGATCCAAAATCTCATGCTGCTTGGACAGGTGGAAAGCAAAAACTAATGGATAAGGGTCGTGTAAGCAAATTCAATAAAAAATTCCAAAACTTCAGATCAGAAAAGAAAGATTAAATGTCAAACGTACCATTAATGCCGATGGCAACAGCTGTTTGGTTAGTAGAGAATACAACACTTACTTTTAAACAAATTTCAAAGTTTTGTAATTTACATGAGGTTGAAGTGCAAGGTATTGCAGATGGTGAAGTTGCAAAAGGAATAATGGCTTACAACCCGATTATATCGGGCCAGCTTACTAGAGAAGAAATTGAGCTAGCATCTAAAGATGAAAATAAAGAATTACAGATAAAAAATACTGATATTGAAATTTCAACTGAAGATAAAAAGATTAAAAAATATATTCCCTTGTCTAAAAGACAAGATAAACCAGACTCAGCTTTATGGCTGATCAAACATCATTCATTATTAAAAGATTCACAAATAGCAAAACTAGTTGGAATAACAAAGGCTTCTGTAACCGCTATTAAAAACAAAAGTTATTGGAATTATAATAATTTAAATCCTAAAGACCCTGTAGCATTAGGGTTGTTCTCTCAAAAGGATCTAATTGAGGCTATTGAAAAAGCTGAAAGAAGAATAAAAAGGGAAAAAAAGGAAAAAGAGAAAGCCAAACTAACAAGAGAAGTTTCGAACATTGAATAATTTTAATAGACACCAAAATTATATGATGGTAGTTAAACATTCTTAAAAAATATTTATGAAAATAGAAGTCAAAGATAACAATATTGAACAAGCACTTAGAGTTCTTAAAAGAAAATTACAAAGAGATGGTTTTTTTAAAGTAGTAAAATTAAAAAGTGTTTACGAAAAACCTTCTGAAAAGAAAAAAAGAATTTTACAAGAAAATATTAAAAGAGTTAAAAAGCTTAATAAGCTTAAAAATAGAATTTAAATATACCGCGGGGTGGAGCAGTCTGGTAGCTCGTCAGGCTCATAACCTGAAGGTCGGCGGTTCAAATCCGTCCCCCGCAACCAATTTCAGTAACAAATTAATTAAATTTTAAACTTAGATTTTTTACTATCAACCAAAAACGCTTTAACGGTTTCCTTAGTAAGTTGATCAAACGTTTTCCCAAAATTTTCAATTTTCTCAATAGTTGTTGGTGGGATAGTTATAATATGACATCCCAATTGTTTTGCTTGTAAGTAATTATAGGGCTCTCTAACGCTCGCCCAAAGTATTTCTACATTTTTAAATTTTTTTGCTAAAGCTATACTTTTTTTAAATTCAGGAACTGGGTCCTTACCAGTATCCCCTGCTCTACCTGCAAATATTGAAATTATAACTTTAGTTTTATTATTAATTAATTTCAGAATTTTTTCTGTCTGTTTTGCACTATATATTGCTGTGATATTAAGTTTAATATCTAGGTTATTAAGTTCTTTAATAATTTTACCCATAAAAATACCTTTGGAGTTTGCAACCGGTACTTTTACATAAACATTCTTTCCCCAAGTATTAATCTGAAGAGCTTGTTTTTTCATCTCCTTGTATTCGTCAGCAAATACCTCAAGTGAGACTGGTTTATTGTTGCAAATTTTTAATATTTTCTTTGAATAGGATTTGTAATCTTTTGCTCCAGCTTTTCTCATTAAGCTAGGATTGGTTGTAAAACCTTTAACTATCTTTTTCTTATTGAACTTCTTTATTAAATCTAATTCTGCAATGTCACAAAATATTTTTGTTGTCATTAATTTTAAAGATTTTTAGTTATATCCTCAGTCATTTTTTTTGCATCTGCAAATAGCATTAAAGTATTATCTTTATAGAATAATTCATTATCAATTCCAGCGTATCCAGGAGATAAACTTCTCTTTACAAATAATACTGATTTACATTTTTCAACATCAAGAACTGGCATTCCGTAAATTGGACTTTGTGGATCTGTTTTTGCAATAGGGTTTGTTACATCATTTGCCCCAATTACAAATGCAACATCTGCATTAGCAAAATCATTATTGATTTCTTCAAGTTCAAAAACTTCATCATATGGAACATTAGCTTCAGCTAACAATACATTCATATGCCCCGGCATTCTTCCTGCAACAGGATGAATTGCATAAGTAACTTTAATATCATTTTTCTTTAACGTGTCTACCATTTCTCTTAATGCGTGTTGTGCTTGAGCAACCGCCATTCCATAACCTGGAACAATTATAACAGATGATGCATTTTTCATTAAGAAGGCTGCGTCTTCCGCATTACCACTCTTAACTGGTCTTTGTTCTTTATTTCCAGTTGATGCTGATTGTTCTGTTGCACCAAATCCACCTAAAATTACATTAAAGAAAGAACGGTTCATACCTTTACACATTATGTAGGATAAAATTGCACCAGAAGATCCAACAAGAGCACCTGTTATAATTAATGCAGTATTTTCTAAAGTAAAACCAATTCCTGCTGCAGCCCAACCAGAGTATGAATTTAACATTGAAATCACTACAGGCATATCTGCTCCACCAATTGGGATGATTAATAAAAATCCTATTAAAAATGAAACTGCTATTAATATCCAAAAGAAATTAGAGGACTGGGATGAGCATAATAAGTAAGTTAAAACTAAAATTGAAAATAACAATAAAGCATTAAGAAAATGCTGCCCTTTAAAAGTTATTGGTGACCCTGACATTATTCCTTGAAGTTTTAAAAAGGCAATTATTGAGCCTGAGAATGTTATTGCACCAACTGCAGCTCCAATTGACATTTCAATTAAGCTTGCAAGTTTAATGGCTCCGGGTGATCCTAAATTAAATGCCTCCGGATTTAAGAAAGCTGAGATTGCAACAAAAACTGCTGATAGCCCAACTAAGCTATGAAACCCCGCTACTAACTCTGGCATAGCTGTCATTGGTATCTTATAAGCGATGAATGCCCCTATAAGTCCACCTACTAATAAAAAAATCAGTACGTAAATAAGCCCACTAGAAAAACTGCCAACTGATAAAAAGGTAACAGTAATAGCTATCACCATTCCTAAAATTCCAAAAAAATTACCCTGTCTTGAGGTTTCTGGCGATGAAAGACCTCTTAATGCCAATATGAATAGAACTCCTGAAACTAAATAAAATATTGCTGATAAATTTGCTGACATAATTATTTATCTTTCTTTTTTTTTTTATACATTTGAAGCATCCTTTGAGTAACTAAAAATCCTCCAAATATATTAATAGCAGCAAGAGATATTGCTAAAAAACCAAGAATGTTCGAAATTGTAAAAACATTCTCTGTACTTCCGGCCAACCCTGCAATTATAGCACCAACAATAATTACGGATGATATTGCGTTAGTCACTGACATTAATGGTGTATGTAGAGATGGAGTTACACTCCATACAACGTAATAGCCAATGAAAATTGATAAAATAAATATGCTTAATCTAAATATAAAAGGGTCTATTTCCATAATTCTATTTTATTAAAGTTTTTTCAATTATCTCATCTTCTAAATTAATATTAATCTTATTATTTTCTTTATCATATAAATTTGACACAAAATTAAATACATTTTTTGAATATAGATTTGAAGCTGAAACAGGAAGTTTATTAAGGATATTTGTTTCACCCATAATCTTTACTCCATTTTTAACTACAACTTTATCAACTTCAGTAAATTCTGCATTTCCACCCTGAACTGCAGCTAAGTCATAAATAACAGAGCCTGATTGCATATTATCAATCATAGAACCTTTAATAATTAATGGAGCTTTTTTGCCTGGAATTAAAGCAGTACATATTACAATATCAATTTTTTTTAAAGTTTCAGCTAAAAGATCTTCTTGTTTTTTTTTAAATTCTTCAGATGCTTCTTTTGCATAACCCCCTTCTGTCTCTAAATTTTCAGATCCTTCAACTGTTAAAAATTTTCCACCTAAGCTTTCAACTTGTTCTTTTGAAGCCATTCTAACATCTGTCGCAAAAACTATTGCACCCATTCTTTTTGCTGTTGCAATTGCTTGAAGACCAGCCACACCCGCACCAACCACCAATACTTTTGCAGCTGGAATAGTGCCAGCTGCTGTCATCATCATGGGTATTGCTTTTTCAAAATTTGCAAACGACTCTATTACTGTTTTATAACCAGCAAGGTTAGCTTGAGATGAAAGTATATCCATTGATTGAGCTCTAGTAATTCTTGGTAACATTTCTAAAGAAAAAACATTTATATTTTTTTTAGACAAATTTTCTATTTTTTCTTTATTATTATAAGGATTAAATACTCCAATGAGTGTTTGGTTTTCTTTTAAATTTGAAAGATTTTCATCAGATAGTAACCCTAACTGAATAATAATATTAGCTTTACTTAATATTTGTGTTTCGTCAGTAGAAATTTCAACACCTAACTCTTTGTAGTCACTATCCTTAAAACCTAGATGCTCCCCATATTTTTCAACTAATGTAATTTGAAAACCAAGAGCTATATATTTTTTTGCAATTTCAGGAGTGATAGCAATTCTTTTATCAATATTTTGATTTTCTAAAATTGAAACAATTCTCATAAGAGAACTCTACAGCAAGAATATTGCCATTAAAACTAAAACACCTATAACAGCGACAGTTCCCCACAACACAAACTTTGTGAAGTTATTCCAGGTATTCTTATGGTCTTGATTGTCCATAAAAACTACTTCTGTCTTGCTTTAAATTTTGGGTTTGTTTTATTAATTATGTAAACTCTTCCTCTTCTTCTAACTAACTTAGAATTAAGGTCTCTTTTTTTTAATGATTTTAACGAGCTTTTAATTTTCATAATATTTTTTTATAGCCGGCAATGTCCTACTCTTCCGTGTCTTAAGACAAAGTACCATTGGCGCTGAAGGGCTTGACTTCCGAGTTCGGAATGGGATCGGGTATAACCCCTTCGCAATAATCACCGGCGAATGATTTATATCCAATTAATCCATATTGTAAACAAAGAAATGATATCAGATTATTTATTTTTAAGTGATTTTATGTAGTTTTTTAAGTTAATTTTTCCATACAGTTTATAAACTTTATTTGACAGGTTCATATTAGTTAAAGCTGATGCAAACCTTTCTCCTGGTCTCGCTGGTATAAATTTAATTTTATGAGTAAACATTTTGGCTACTTCCAAAATTGAGTAACTTTTTTTGTGGGATATACTGTAATGTCTATTTTTATTTCTTTTAAATGCTAAATAGCATGCATCAACAGTGTCTTTAATATGGGTGAATCTTCGAGTTTGAGACCCAGGCTTTACAACTGTTAAATATTTATTATTATTATATTGATTTTCAAATATCCCTATAACTGTTGCCATTTCACCATTTTCAATTTGATTTGGGCCATAGACATTGTAGAAATAAATTATTTCAAATTTAAAACCAAACCATTTTTTTAAATTTTCTAATAATTCTAAATTTTTTGATTTTGTGAAGGCATAAGGTGAAAGATTTTTATCTTCACCATTATTTCCAATACTAGCAGATGTTGCAGAATAGATAAGTTTAATTTTATTTAAAAAACAGAAGTTAAAAACTTCATTTGATCCAACAGAATTAGCATCAATACACTCATTCATTTTTAAAAAACTTTGATATATTCGAGCAAATTCTCCAAAGTGAAAAATAACTTTAATTTTTTTTTTTTTAGAGGCCAGAAGCTTTGTAATATTTTTGGTATGCCCTTTTATATATTTTAATCTTTTATTTTTAATATGATTTTTTTTTAAACCACTTGAATAATTATCAATGCTTAAAATTTTATATTTAGTTTTTTTAAGAAGTAGCTCTATTAAATTTGAGCCCACAAAACCTGCTCCACCTGTTACAATAATTAAATTTTTCATCAAAAATTCTCTCTTACAAATGATTTGTAGGTATTTCTAATAGAAGTAATTAAACTCATCTTTGATTTCCATCCATATTTTTTTGCTAAAGAAATATCCATAACTTTTCTTGGTGATCCATTAGGTTTTGTTTTGTCATATTTAATTTTTATTTTTTTATTACCTAAAATAACTTTTGCTATAAATTCTAAATAATATTTAATTGAATAATCTTTGCCAGTACCAATATTAATCAAAAAATGCTCGGTTTTTTTTTTCATAAAAAATATACATGCCTCAGCTATATCGTCTACATGAATTACTTCTCTTTTTGCTTTTCCATTTCCCCATAGAATAACTGTGTTTTTTTTGCTTAATTTTAATTTATGTATTTTTTTTATTAGCGCTGGAATAAAATGTGAGTTATTTTTGTCATAATTATCGTTTGGTCCATATGTATTTGTTGGCATTAAACATTTATATTTTGTCTTATATTGCTCATTGTAACTTTGACACATTTTAATGCCTGCAATTTTAGCAATTGCATATGCATCATTTGTTTCTTCTAGCTTTCCAGATAAAAGATAAGTTTCTTTTATTGGTTGTTTACAATTTTTTGGGTAAACACAACTTGATCCTAAAAAAATTAGATCTTTAATTCCACATTTGTAAGCACCATGTATTAAATTAGTTTGTATTTGAAGGTTTTCTGTAATGAAATCTGCTTTATATTTTAAATTATAATAGATACCTCCTACCTTAGCGGCAGCAATAAAAATAAAATCAGGTTTTTTTTTCTTTAAAAATTTAATTACTTTTATTTGATTTGTTAAATCTAGCTTTTTTCTGTCGGCTATTAATAAATTAGTGTAACCTTTAGCTTTTAATTTTCTATATATAGCGCTACCAACTAATCCTTTGTGACCTGTAATAAAAATTCTTGAATTTCGATTAATCATTTTTAGTTAGCATGAGATTTTCATAATAAACCATCTCCTTAACTAAATCATTTATTTTATAATTAGGTTTCCATTTTAATTCTTTTTTTGCTTTACGCGGATCACCAAGTAAAGTATCTACCTCTAAAGGTCTAAAATACTTTCTACTACATTCGATTATACAATTATTGTTTTGATCATAACACCTTGTATTAATACCATTTCCTTTCCACTTAAATTTCATTTTCAATTCCCTTAGAACTAAATTAACAAAGTCTTTTACTGAATATTGCTTGCCAGTTGCTATAACATAATCACCTGGTATTTTTTTCTGCATCATTTTCCACATTGCAATAACATAGTCTTTAGCGTGCCCCCAGTCTCTCCTGGCATCTAAATTTCCAAGATAAAGTTTTTTTTGTTTTCCTATATTGATTTTGCAAAGAGCATTAACAATTTTTTTTGTAACAAAGGTCTCGCCTCTTACAGGGCTTTCGTGATTAAACAAAATTCCATTACAAGCAAATATATTATATGACTCTCTATAATTTACTGTAACCCAGTGTGCATAAACTTTGGCTACTCCATACGGACTTCTTGGATAAAATGGTGTTTTTTCATTTTGAGGCACTGTTTGAACTTTACCAAACATTTCTGAAGTACCAGCTTGATAAAATTTTGTTTTTTTTTCAAGTTTATTACTTCGTATTGACTCTAAAATTCTTAATGCACCGATAGCATCTGCATTAGCAGTATATTCTGGTACTTCAAAAGATACGGCAACATGAGATTGTGCAGCAAGATTATATATTTCATCTGGTCTTATTTTATTAATTAAAGATGAAATTGAAAAACTATCAGTCACATCTCCATAGTGTAGATAAAAGTTTTTTTTTGTTTCGTTTGGATCTTGATATAAATGATCTATTCTACTAGTATTTAAAGATGAGGATCTTCTTTTAACTCCATGAACCTCGTATTTCTTTTTTAAAAGTAATTCTGCTAAATAAGAGCCATCCTGACCTGTAATACCAAAAATAATTGCTTTTTTTTTCATTTATAAAATTTTATTAATAAAGATTTTCTTTATTATACATATTATTTATAGTCAATAAATTCAAATAATTCTTAAATGAAAAATTTAATTATTTTTTTTAAATAATCTTTTATCGAAAATGTAATGGCTTAATATCCACACATATTGAATATCGTGCTATATTTGAGGTATATAGGAATTATTTATTTAATAAGATCTTTTATAATCTTATTAATACCAAAAAACTTTAGGCCTAATTTTTTTTTAAAAAGTCTATTGTCGCTTAATAAAAATGGTGGGTCTCCTATTCTTGGTTTAGTAAAGATTATTTTAAAATTTTTCTTACTAATAATTTTAAATTTTTTAACAATTTGCAAAACACTATTTTCTTTTCCACTTCCACAGTTTAAAGTTAAAGAATAATCATTTTTTAAAATTTTTTTTATAGATATAAGAGAACGATAATTTATATTTGCAATATCCTGAACATGAACAAAGTCCCTTACACACGTTCCATCAATTGTATCATAATTTTTTCCATTGATTTTAAATATATTTTTATTTCTTGAAAAATTAATTTCATTAAGCTTTTTTAATAAGTGTTTGTAACTTTTAAAATTTTGACGAAATTTATTGTCAAAAGTAGGTCCAGCAACATTAAAATATCTTAATATAATTGAATTAAAATATTTTTTTTTTCTTATCAACATTTCACCTTTCATTTTACTGATCCCATAAGGTGATGAGGGCGTTAGTATGAAATTTTCTGCTAGTGGTTTAAAGGTTTTAACCTCTCCATAAACTGCTGCAGAGGATGAAAATATAAAATTTTTTATTTTAGCTTTTTTACAATTTTCTAAAAATTTAATTAATTTAAAAAAATTATTTTGATAGTATTTTTTAGGATTTAATACAGACTCATTATTATCTATAGATGCAGCAAGGTGTATCACATCTTGAATTTTTTCTTTTTTTAATAAATTTAAAATATGATTACTTGAATAATCAGATTTTATAAATAAATAATTTTTATGTGTAAGTAAATTTTTTCCAGTTGATAGATTGTCCACTGCAAAAACTAAAAAATTCTTTTTTAAAAAAAGCTGTGTTGTGGCGGCACCAATGTACCCTGCGCCACCTGTAATTAAAACTTTTCTCATTAATTATGAAATTTTACTTTTATATTTTTTTACCATTTTATAATGTCTTGTATTAGAAATATCTTTACTTAATCTTAAATTTTTTTTTAATCTTAATAATGGTGGATCTTGTTGGTTGTTAAATCTTCTATAAATATTTGTTGCCAAGTTAAATGACATGGAAAATTTACCAGGTAAAACTGCAACTGACTTTTTTGATAATTCAAATATTTTAAAATCATAATTTCTTTTAGTTTTTTTTGTAAATTCAACCTTTTTGCCAAAATAAATTTTTTTAAAATCAATTTTGTCAAAGTTTTTAAAAAATAATCTACATGTATTCTTAAATTTTTTTAAAACCCTCGCTTTATCTTTATTATCCCCAAGTTTACAACTCAATCCCGATCCTATTACGGAATAAAAATCATTCTGTGACTCATGCAAGAAGTGATTTATTGTATTGTTATTATTTGGAGTTAACTTTACAATATTTTTATTGAAAATTTTAGGATAGGTAACCATTAGAGGAGACTCATAAATACTGATATCTTTAACTAGTTTTTTTAGACCTGTGCCATTAGCAAATATTACTTTTTTAGAAAAAATCTTTTTTTTTTTATTTTTAAAATTCAGTTCACAGTAATTTTTTTTTTCAATAATTTTTGAAAAGGTGTAACTCAATAAGCATTTACCTCTGTTTAGATAAAAAGACTCCAGCAGATCTGCATAAATTAACTTGGACCTCATTGGTTTATCAAAGCCATTCATTAGAAAAAATTCATCTTTGTTTATAAATAAATTACTAAAATTTGGCTTTAAAATTCTTTTTTTATTATAATTAAAATAGTTTGAATTTGAGATTGTAGTGGGGGACTCGTGTTTATTTAAATTATGTGTTCTTAGCGTATTATGTCGTGAAATAAATTTTTTAATTTTTTTTTCCCAAGCAAATATATTTTTGATTTTCTTAAAAATATGCTTATCATCTAAATCTTTATTATTTCTAGATGCTATTAAGTATTTTACATCTTTGGTTTGAAACCATCCATTGTTCTTTTTTTTAAATTTTAAAAAACCATTTTTATCTAAGTACATATTTAAATTTTCAAAATGGGAATAATATGTAATTATATCTTTTGTATTTTTAATTAATCCTTTTAAATAGTTGTTATTATCTAAAAAGGCATAAAGGCTTCCAATATGGAACCAGCCATGTTGATCTGAGCTACTTTTGCTCATAAGTTCCTTTTCTTTTTCGATTAAAATTACTTTATCAGAGTTTCTTGATAAGGACTCTGCTATAGCAATGCCTGCAATTCCCCCACCTATTATCGTATAATCATAAATCATAATATCTTAAATATAACACTATCCCTTTTAAACAAAACTAAAAATTTAATTACAGTATAAATAAAGTTTAAGATAAAAAAAATTTATATGATTAGTTAAAAAGAATGATAAAATTATTAGACAATAATCATGTTTTTTAAATTTTTTATTTTCAATTTTTGTCTTTTTTTTATTTTCTATTTTATTATTAGTTTTTTTGCTAAAGAACTTAAGTTAATAGATTATCCTAATTCTGAAAAGACACACAAAAACCCAACACCAGCCATTGGTGGTGTAATTTTTTTATTGTTATATATAAGTATTTTTTTTCAATATCTTATATTTGATGAATTAAACTATTTTCATAGCAAATTAGTAGTGGCCTCACTTTTAATTTTCTTTATAGGATACTATGATGATTTAAAAGATAATAATCCTTATCTTAAAACATTTTTTTTTATATCAGTAATATTCATTTTTTTATTTTTTAATCAAGAGATTTTAATCAAAAAAATTCTTATTTCTTTTATCGATGTAACTTATGTATTAAATAATTTTTTTTCATACATTTTTACAATATTATGCTTTTGGTTATTAATGAATTCCTTCAATTTAACAGATGGCTTTAATGGTGTAGCTTTATCTCTGGCTATTATTTTCTTTACTTCACTAATAACACTATTTGATTTAAGTGAAGTAGATCATTTTTTTATAATAAATATTATTTTTTTTCTTGTTATAATATTAATATTTAATTTATTTGGAAAATTATTTTTAGGAAACAATGGTGCTTATCTAATTTCTTTTATTTTAGCTGTTTATCTAATAAAATTTTATAATCTTAAAATAATTAATGAAAAATTTTTTACAGATAAAATATTTTTAATTCTTATGATACCTGGGTTAGATATGCTTAGATTATTTCTTGAGCGATTGAAAATGAAAAAAAACCCATTAAAAAGAGATAAAAATCACCTGCACCACAATCTTAAAAAAATAGTTCCTGAAAAATATGTTTTTCTTTTATACGGTCTACTTGTGTTAATACCAATCATTTTAGATCAAGTTTTTAATAACATTACAATACCATTAATCATAATTTTTTTTATAATTTATTTATTTTTAATTAATAGATTAAGAAAACTTAGTTAGTTTATTAATATCAAGATTTTCTAAACTTAATACAAATCCAATAAAAAAACTTAATAAAATTAAATTATAATTACTAAAAAAGCTTCCAGTAGTAGTAAGTGGCCACAATTTGATAATTATAGGTGTAAATAAAACTAAGATACTGCTATATTCTTTTTTATTAACAATCAAAATCTTAAACATTCTATTAAGAATTATTATAAATATTATTATTATTGAAAAAAAACCTATAACTCCAGTTTCACTTAATATTTCAAAATATATTTGATGTGGATGTGTGGCACATCTATTTTTAAAATTTAAAGATTTAATTTTTTCATATTTTTCATTGGAGCATAATTTTCTAAATGTTTTAAGCCCACTTCCATATATTGGATAGTCTCTCCATATCTCTACAGCTGTTAAGATGTGGGCCCCCCATCCAGAGTTTAAAAAACCAATTCTATTTTTTTTATTATTTATAGAGTTTTCATCATACTCTTTAACAAATTCTTTGTTCTGGAAATATTTATTATCAAATCCTTTAGTTACTTGACTTATGGTAGTTTGAATAATTCTATTATTTACATTTGAAGAAAAATTTATTGTTAAAGTCATTAATATTAATGATGAAATTAGTGCAATTGATAATCTTTTATCTCTAATTAGTAGGGGTAAAGATAAAATTAGACCCAGAAACATCAAAAATAAACTAGATCTCTCACCTGTGATTACAATCGTGGTAGGAAATATTATTATCAAAAACAATATTATATTTTTATATTTGTTAATATTTGAAAGTAATAGACATGGAAAAAAAAATAAAACAATATATCCTCCAGCTATAAATTCATCGCCAAAAAAACCTGAATTTCTTTTGCCCTCCGATACACTTGGATGGCCTAAAATATCTTTTCCATTAAAAAATTGAAAAAATATATCTAATGATAATATTATCAAAAATAAAGATGTAATTAGTAAAAAATTAATAAATCTTTTCTCATTTGTTAAAAAAAAATATTTTATAAAAATTATAAAAAATATAAATCGAAAATAGCTAACTGATCTCTTCAACGACGGTAGAATATCTGCTGAAAAAAATGATAAAATTATTAATATACAAATATAAACTAAAAAACTTTTAAAAAAAAAATCTTTTTTAATTATTTGAAAAGTAACTTTTTTATTAAACAAAATAAGGTAGCATAAAGTAACTAAAATTAAAATTTCTGCTAAGAACTTGCTAAAAACCAAAATTATTGGAAATACATAAAGTAGGTATAATAATGTATCTTTTTTATTTTGATAAAGATGCATATATTGTATCGTTTGTTAACTTTTCACCAGGATATGCCCAAATAAAGCCTTTACTTGTTACTGTGTATTGATCTTCTTGATGCCAAAAATAATGAGATTTTATTTTTTTTAGTTCAGATAAGGCACTAATATTCTTTGCATGACCCCAATTGTTTTTTTTTAACAGAAATTTATCTGAAACTTTATACTGCGGTCTATCGTGCCCTAAATAAAAATTACTTTTTTTAAACAAGACATCTACTTCTACAGAAAATTTTTTATTTAATGCCATATTAATATAATCTGGATGATTTTCTTTTTTTTTATTTCGACCTCTAAGATTTCCTCTGTGAGATAAATAAATCATTTGTTTGTGAGGTATATACTATATATATAATAATATTAAATATATTTAACCATGAAAAAGACTACATTAATAACTGATGTTTCTGGACAGAATGGAGCTTATCTAGCCCAGTTTCTTTTAACAAAAAATTATCAAGTAATAGATGCAGATAAAAGGTCGGCAAGAGATAACAAACGTAGATCGAGAAATTTAGGTTTGGAAAATAAAATCAAAATAGTAAATATAGATTTAACTAATTAGTAGTTTGATGAGATTATTCAAAAATTATAAGTTTGACGAAGATTATAATCTAGCTGCTCAATCTCTTGTTGGTACTTCTTTCGTCAATCCTATTTTCACTTCTCAAATTACTTGTAAAAATTATGTTAAAAAATTATTTAAAAAATCATGTTAAATGAAAGTATCTATAATTACTTTAACTTCTAATTCCATTAAGACTATAAAAAAAACAATAAATTCTATTTACAATCAAGACTACAAAAACATTCAAAAAATATGGATTGATAATTGTTCCAATGATGGAACTTTTGAATACTTAAAATCCAAAAAAGATAAAAAAACAATCTTAATTAGTGAAAAGGACCAAGGAATTTTTTATGCATTTAATAAAGGTATAAAATTTGCCAATGGAAATATAGTTGGATTTTTACATTCTGATGACTTTTTTTATAAAAGGAATGTTATATCAAATATAGTTAAAAAATTTAAAAATAATAATATCAATTTTACATATGGAGATTTAAATTATATTAATAAAAATGATAAAGTTAGAAGAAAATGGATTGCTAACAATCAAGAGAATATTTTACAAAATTACCAATATTTTAATAAAAAACTTAAATACGGATGGATGCCACCTCATCCTACTACATATTTCTTAAGAAAATTTATTTATAAAGTTGGAAAGTTTAATACAAATTATAAAATATCCTCTGACTATGATTTCTTAATAAGAGCTTTACGAAACAAAAAAATATCTGCTATTTATATTCCAAAAACACTTGTAAAGATGAATTTGGGTGGAAGTAGCAATAAATCAGTAAAAAATATTCTAGTTAAAATGATTGAAGATTACAAAATTATAAGAAAAAATAATCTTTGTGGTTTTACTACCTTAATACTTAAAAATTTACAAAAAATTAAACAATTTAGAATTGGTTAGCTAATTATTTTTTGAAAATTTGAAATTTCTTTAACAACTTTTATTTGATCGTTATTTTTTATATTATAATAGAAGGGTATATTTAATACTGAAGCAGCTAAACTAGTGCTATTTTTGTATTTTTTTTTGCTTAAGTTAAATTTGTTTTTCAAATCATTTAATGAAATAAATCTATTTTTTTTTAATATTCATAAATTTGTCATAAATTTTTGAAACAAAAAAAACTTGCTTTTTATTAATTAAATAACTCTGATGACTAGTAAAAATTGAATAAAAATATTCATTAATATAATCTTTATTCGTAACTAAATTTTCATTATTAATTTTATGAATACGCTTTTTTTTTTTATATAATGAAGTTTTAATTTTTTGAACTAAACTTTTATGTTTGAATTCTAATTCGTAATTATCTTTTTGATCTATCAATCTTAAATTAAATGATTGGTTTTTTATGCAATTATATAACAAATAAAAATCATGATATAACAGTCTTGAGAATGACTCTGAATAATCTAAATTTAATGGAAAATAATTTTCTATTATATTATTTTTTTTGTACAGAAATTTTTTTTCATTAATTTTAAAAAATTCTATATGATTAATAAAAAGTTTTTTTTTATTTTTTTTTGCTAAATCATATAAATAAACTAGTTCTTGTTTTTTAAATGATAATGGTTTTTCACATAAAACATTTAATTTAAGTAATAAAAATTTTTTTACTTGTTCAAAATGATTATTAGGGGGTGTTACTATATAAACCCAATCAACTTTATGATACATGTTTGAAAAGTCATTTTTTTTAGTTTCTATAAATAATATTTTTATATTTTGATTTTTTTTTATTACATTGAAGACTCTTTTACCCCAAGAGCCAAATCCTATTATGCCTAAATTAATTTTTTTTTTAATCATCTAGAATCTTTTGATATTAAAATTCAATTGATTAATAAATGAAGTTTGTTTGTGAAATACAGATGTACAATGCTTCTTTATAACTCCAGGCGCATAACCATAAAAGTCGATTCTTTGGAATCCTTGCTCACTCATCATATTCAATATTGGATGAGATTTATAATTATCTCTTGGTTCATTATATCCTTCAGAATTATCAAAAATAAATATTCCAGTTTTTGAAATTAGGTCTAAAGATTTTTTAAAACTTAAAAATCTATCAAAACCATCGACCACTATTATATCGAAAAAAAAGTTTTCAAAATTTAATTTATCAAAATTATTTAAGTAAGTATCACAATTATATACCTTCAAATTATTAATTTTCAATTTTGAAATTTTTTTTTCATAATACTCATTATCTTCTAAAGAGTGAACTTCCTGGGAAAGTTTTGACCACCAAATACTCGATTGACCTGAGCCAAATTCTAAAATTTTTTTATTTTTAAAATTAAATGTTTGTAAAAAGTCTATGCAAGAATAAGTGTACCATGGAATTGGATTATTTTTTTTATCAACTGCTTTTGATTGAATTGAGCTTAAAAAATGACCAGATTTATAGGAAAACAATATGGGTGTAATTAATGCCGTTAATATTCTTCTAAAAAAATTAAAAATTGTGTCTGGTAATATTTTTCTTAATCGACTAATTAATACCTCAATCATAATAAATCTAAATGAAAAATATTTCTCTCAATTTTGAAAGTCTTAATTCTTCTGATGGTGGAATATCTAGAGTTGCAAATCTAGTATTAAAATTTTTTGAAGATAGATCAAAACTAAATAATGATAAAACTTTTTTAAACATATTTCGAGACGATAATATACAGAATATTAGTAATAGCAATTTTGTTAGAAAAAAATTTAATAGAAAATCTAAATTATCTTTTACAATTAATGATTTTATCAATTCAAAAAAATCTGATTATATTTTGTATGATCATTTAGGATTAGCAAGATCAAATCTGCTTCATATCAAAAAAAAACCTTATATTGTATTTTTATATGGAATTGATATATGGGATAAAAGTAACAAAAAAAGACTTAAAGCCCAAAAAAATAGTGCTCTTTCGATAGCAATTTCAAATTTTACAAAACATAAGGCCCTCACAACTCATGGAACATTAAAAAATGTAAAAGTATGCTGGTTATCTACCATATATGATGAAATTAAATTTGTAAAAAAAAAAAAGAAAAACTTTAATTTTTTATTTTTATCAAGATTAGAAAAAAATAAAGGACATCAAATAACAATTGACGCATTTAATAAGATAAAGAAAAAAAATATAAAATTAATAATAGTTGGAAAAGGTCCAGAATATAAAAATATTAAAAAAAAGATTGCAAGTTTAAATTTACAAAAAAAGGTAAAAATGTACGGTTTTTTAGAAGAAAAAAAACTTAATAATCTATGGTCTAAAACAGATGTGCTGATTATGCCATCAAAAGTTGAAGGTTTTGGATTGGTATATATTGAGGCTATGAGCAGAGGAATACCAATTATAACATCAAAACAAGATGCAGGTCATGAAATAAATGTACATGGAAAAACTGGTTATTCTGCTGACTTGAATAATAAAAAAAAAGATGAACTTTTGATTTATATGGACAAAATTTCAAACAATAATTTAAAATTAAAGAAGATGGGTAAAAATGCAAAAAATAGATGGAAAAATAATTTTTCTTATAAAGAATTCAAAAAAAGATTTGAAAAAATTATTAATGATTTTGAAAAAAACATAAATTAATTTTTTTTTAGTACACCAACAACGTTAGGGTCTAGAGGAATTTTTTGCCCAAAATATAAATTTCCATAAACATATTCTATTAAATCTCTAAAAAAGTAAATCATTCTTCCAAATAATTTTCCTCTTAAGGATTTAAATTTTTTAACTCTTTGCATATTACCATAGTAAACTAATTCTAATTTGTTTATCTCTGCAATCATTTTAAGAGATCTTTTATTTAAAAATGAAAAATGAGTTAAGTCTGAATTAAAATATTCTAATCCAGCTGCACTTGAGCCATTTGGGAATCTTAATAATATTTCTCCTTCTTTATTTAGTAGTTCATTTAAATTTTGAAAAAAATTTAATAAATTTTCTTTACTTATATGTTCAATTACATCAAACAATATTATTAGATCGAATTTATCTGATACCTCTTTTGAAATATTACTACCATCACCTAGTATTACTTTATGATTTTGTTCTGCATTTTTATGAAAATCCTCATTTATCTCATAACCAATAATATCTAATTTTGAACTTTTTGCCCAATCAAGAAAAAAACCTTTGCCATAACCTATTTCAATAATTTTTTTTTCATACAAATTATCAATCTTTTTTAATTCTTGATCAAAATAATTAAAATTTTGCTCTGAGTCTGTATCTGAATTTAGTGCTAACTTTGAATAACTTGAGTATATTTTATTTGTTAAGTTCATAAAACATTTTTAAGTATAAATTTTTAATAACAACTTCATTGTATAAATTAGCTAATTTTTCACAATTACTTTTTTTAAATTTATTTCTGTTTTGAATGAATTTATCAATATTTAATGCTATATTATCAATCATATTATTTGTTATTAATCCACACTTAAATTTTATGACATTTTTCCAAGGTGTAAATTTGCTTGCTATAATTGGAGTACCAACTCTTAATGATTCTAAATATACATTTCCAAAATTTTCATTTTTAGATGGTAAGCAGAAAACATCTAACATTTTTAAGAATTGATATTTCTTAATTCCATATAAGGGCTTTAAAATAGTAACTTTTTTATTTAGACTCCAAATTTTAATTTCTTTTTTAATTTCTTGTTTTAATCCATGATCTTCACCACAAATAAATAAATGTACATCTTTCTTTGTTTTTAATTTAGAAAATGCCCTAATTAAATTTAACAAACCTTTTTTTTTATCTAGTCTTGTTAATGTACCAATTTTTAAAACTTTTTTAGTATTATTTAAACTTAAGCTGTTTAAAGATTTTAGTTTTTTTATTTTTTTTAAATCAAATTTAATAAAATTTGGAATAATAAAAATCTTTCCATTTAAATTTAATTTAAAAATATCTTTTTTTTCGAATTCAGAGGTTACATGCCAAAAAAAATTTTTGTTCATAATCTTTAAAAAAATAAATATCCAAATCATTTTCAACCAGTAAAATCTACTTTTTAAACTATATTCAGATAATGACCCTCTAGGAGCAATTATACATTTTTTATTGTATATACGAGAGGCTACAAATCCTAAAATAGCAAAAATAGAAAAAATATCTTGCACATAAACTATATTAGATTTTTTCACATCGCTCCATATTCCAAATAAAAAAGATAGTGAAAATCTGTTTATGATTTCATCAAAATAGTATTTCACAAAATAGTTTTGTTTTAATTTCAAAAAAATATTTTTTTTAACTTTAAGTCTTGTTCTTCCATTGGCTGAAGTTGTGGATACAAATATTTCTAATTTTTTATTAGAAAATAATTTTAAACTCTCGTGTATAGAGAATATTGTTCCACCATAAAAAACTGCTGGAAAAAATGATGGTACAATTACACAGATTCGCATATATATTTTATATATACTTTTTTCTATGATTAAAATTCTTTATTTTTTAGACCATCCAATTCAATATCAAAATCCATTTTTAGACAGAATATCACTTTCTTCAAAAATTAATTTAAACGTTATTTATCTATCAGACTTTTCTCTAAAACCTTATTTCGACGAAGGTTTGAATAAAACTATTAAATTCGATGATATTGAAAACTTTAGTCACAAACATCAATTTATATTTAAAGATAAAAATAAAAGTAAAATAAAATTTTTAATTAGGCTCACTAAGATATTGTTTAAAGAAAAACCTAAGTATTTTTGGGTACATGGATATTCTAATTTTTACTCAATGTCATCAATAATTATTGCTCGTTTGTTAAGTATCAAAGTTTTGTTAAGAGGTGAAAGTAGTAATTTTTTTAAAAACAATTTAAAATCTAAAATTAGTATTTTTTTATTTTTTAAAATAATTGATCCACTAATTACAAACTATCTAGCAATTGGTAAAAAAAATAAAGAATTCTATCTTAATAATACAAAAAAAAATATTCTTAAACTTCCTTACATTGTTGGAAATTTATCTAAAAAAAAAATAATAAAAAAAGAGGATTTAATGAATTTAAGAAAAAAAATTCAAATTAAACAAAACTCTTTTATAATATTTTATAATGCAAAAATCATAGATAGAAAAAATCCAGAGTTATTAATTAAGTCTTTTTTAAAAATAGAGAAAGCTTGCAAAATCCCAGTGACTTTAATTATTGCGGGAGATGGTAATATTAAAGATAGATTAATTAATAGATATAAAAACTTTAGAAATATAAAATTTGTTGGCTTTATAAATCAGAACTTGTTATGTCAATTTTATGCTTTATCAGATTTATTTGTTTTGCCATCTAAATATGATGCTTGGGGACTTGTAGTAAATGAAGCAATGAGTTTTTCAAAACCTGTTATAACCTCAAGGAATGTTATTTCATCATACGATCTTGTAAAACAAAACGTAAATGGAGTTGCTTTTAATAATAAATTTCATTTAGAACAATCCATAATTAATATTATTAACAATAAAGATATAAGATATAGGTATTCAAAAAACTCAAAGATAATTATAAAAAATTGGAGTATAGAAACAGCTAATAAATACTTCCATAAAATATTTGTAAAATAATTATTTTTTTTTAACAATCGCCGTATATTTACATGGATAAATATATTCAATTAATTTTGATAAAAAACCTATATGTTTGGTTAAGGGGTCTTTTGTAAATATCGATAAATTCATATTGAATTTATTGAAGAAAATCTTTAGATCCCTCTTACCTTGGAAGTGATAAATTATACTTCTTTTATCAATGCTGAATATATCAAAATTATTTAATCTAATAAAATTTATAATTTTTTTTCTAACAAAAACACTTGAATAAAAATCGGTAATAATTATTTTTCCATTCGCTTTAAGATTTTTTTGTAAAATTTTAATAATTTTCTTTTTATCATTAATTTTTAAAAAATTAAAGATTTCTCTTAAATAAATTATTTCAAACTTACCCAGTTTATACATTGCTTTTTTATTAAACATTTCGACTTGAAAATATTTTATATTTTTTTTGATTCTTAATTTTTTTGCAAAATAAATGTGATTCTTATTATTGTCTATTGCTGTAACTTTTTTCGCAAACTTTGATAATTGTAATGTAGTTAAACCTTGATTACATCCAATTTCTAAAACAGATTTATCTAAGAACAATTTTTGAGAAAATTTATTTTCTTGAAATAACATAATTTTCTAATACTAAAACATCCATTTTTGTTTTTAAAAAAGTATTAATTGCATTTAATGGACTTTCTACAATAGGTTCATTTTCATTAAATGACGTATTTAATAATATTGGCACTGAAGTATTTTGATTAAATTCTTTTATCAAATCATAAAATTTTTTATTGATATTTCTCGAAACTGTTTGAAGTCTACCTGTTCCATCAACATGAGTGACAGCAGGAATAATTTTTTGTTTATCTTTTTTAATTTTATATACAAATGACATATATGAAGATTTATTTTCACTATCAAACCACTTATCAACTTCCTCCTCTAGAATAGATGGAGCAAATGGTCTAAACTTCTCTCTAAATTTTATTTTTGTATTTATTAAATCCCTGGCATGCTTAAGTCTTGGATCGCATATTATCGATCTATTCCCCAGAGCTCTTGAACCGAATTCCATAGAACCCTGAAACCAGCCAATAATCTTTTGGGATAATAATAGTTTTACAGTGTTTTTAAGTAAAGAAGCATCATCATTAAATTTTTCTATCTGAAATTTTTTTTTATCAATTTTTGTTTCAATAAATCTATAAATTTCATCATTAGAATATGATTTTCCCAAGTAAGGATTTTTAAAATTTTTAAGTTCTAAAAATTTTTGATTTCTTTCTAGCACCACAAGAGCTGAACCAATTGCTCCACCTGCATCTCCTGGGGCTGGTGGAATAAAAATATTCTCAAATATTTTTTTTTCTACTATTTTTCCATTGCATGATGAATTCATTGCACATCCTCCAGCCAAAACTAATCTTTTATTATCAATATGCAAATTTTGGTTTATCAAAACAAAAATTTTTTCTTCAAATACCTTTTGAAGTGATGCAGCAACATCCATATGAAATTGCTCTAAACTTTCATTTGAAGATCTTGGGCTTCCCAATATATCATAAAACTTTTTATTTAATAATGTCTCTTGAACAGGAGTACCTTCAAATTTATAATTATAATTTTTTTTATCATGATTAAAAAATTTAAGATCTAACTCAAAATCACCTAAAAATAATTTCGAAATTTCATTTAAATAAATTGGATTTCCATATGGAGCCAATCCCATTACTTTATATTCTTCACCATATTTATCAAATCCAAGAAATTGAGTAATACTCTCATATAAAATTCCTAGTGAATTTGGGTAAAAAATTCTTTTTATTATGTTAATTTTATTTTTGTTATCTAAATTACAATCAGCTACAGCGATACTGCAAAAATCACCCATTCCATCAATACTTAAGCCAAGTGCTTTACTGTACCCAGATGGATAAAAGGCTGAAGCAAGATGTGCTAAATGATGATCAATCCTATGAAATTTATAATTATTTTTTTTTCCAAAATTATAGTCAATAATATTCTGAATTAAAAATTTTTTTTTATTTCTTTTTATAAATTTTGATAAATTTTCAAATTTAAGATTTATTAATGAATAAAAAATTTTTTGGTTTATATTTGAAAATTGATTAGAATTAATTGCCACATCTGTGATGTCTTTAAAATTAATATTTGATTTTTCTAAACAAAATTTTATTGATTCTAATGGAAAACCACTCCAATGTTTTTTTCTATTAAATCGCTCCTCTTCTGCGGCAGCTATTATCTCATTATCTATTGTAATTGCAGCAGAAGAGTCAGCATGAAATGCATTTAACCCTAATATAATTTTGTTTTTAAGCATTGATTAATAAATCTTACCAATCATTTCAGCACAATATTTAGCATCCTTCTCTGACATACCTGAAGTAAGTGGAGGGCAAAAATGAATCGAGCAAAAATATTCTGATCTTTTTAAGGAGCTTTTTGATTTAACTAATTTTTTAAAGACAGGTTGTCTGTGACAAGGTATTTCGTATACTTCACCTCCACACACCACACCTTCTTTAAACAATTTTTGTTTTAAATTTTTTTTATGTTCTATACTTTTTGCAAAAACTATCATCTTATAATTGCTACACCTATCCATATGATCGGTTTTACAAAAAGGAATTTTCTTTTTTTCAAAAACTTTTGAATAAATATCAAAAATTTTTTTTCTTTTACGTAGCATTGTTTTAAGCTTTTTTAACTGTATTAATCCCAGGGTTGCTGACACTTCTAATATTCTCCAGCTGTTTCCAAGATCATGATGAAGTCCTCCAAAATTACCAGCTCTCTTACCTTGATTTCTTAAGGACATTGATCTTTTATATATTGATTCATCATTAGTCGTGATCATACCACCTTCCATTGTCGTCATTACTTTTGTTGGGAAAAAAGAAAAAGCTCCACCAGTTGATTTTGCTCCAGCATTAATACCTTTTATAGAGCTTCCATGTGCATGGGCACAATCTTCTATTAAAAATAATTTTTTTTTATTACAAAAATTTCTTACTTTTAAAAAATCTGGTGAGATTATTCCTCCTATATGTACCCAAACAATTCCCTTAAATTTATATTTTTTATAGAAATATAAAAAATCATCATATTTAGGAGCAAAAAATTTTTCATCCATATCTAAATAAAAAGGTTTACCGCCTGCATATAAGATTGCTGCAACTGTCGCAAAATTCGTATTGGTTGGTACTGCAACTAAAGAATTTTTAGTTTTAATACTTAACATCAATAAAATTTGTAAAGCTGTTGTCCCCGAATTAACAGCAACTGCATATTTTGTTGATACTTCTTTTGCAAATTTTTTTTCAAATTTTATTGTTTGATCTCCTAAAATTAATTTACCATTTTTTAAAATTTCAGAAAAATCATTTAATAAGTGTTTTCTTTCACTTTTATTTAAATCAAAATAAAAAGGTGAAATTTTATTTTTTTTCATTTTTTTTTTTTTCATCAACCAACATATCTATAAACATCCTATACCAAAAAGCTTGAAAAAAATGAAATGTAAAACCTTCTTTTCCATCTAGAAAACCTAATCTAAAAATATACCTATAAATAAAATATGATGTAGATCTAAAAAATAGTGGCATTTTATTAAATAAATTTATTTTAAAAAACCTTCTAATTTTACTTTTGTTATAAATTTGATCTGAAGAAATATTCTTATTAAAGTTTTTATCAAAAATTTCTTTGGCCTCTCCTTTTGCTGTATCCAAATGTTTAAGTGTAAAAAATTCTATTTTATTTTTTAAATTATTTTCTATTAAATCTCCTCTAATTTTACTTGTTTTTCCTTCTATCAATAAATGTTCTTCAGTTCTCTCTTCATAAACAGCTTTTCCTCTTTTAAAAACTCTAGCTAACCAAAGTGGATAGATACCCCCATGCCTTATCCATTTTCTACACCAAATCAATTTTCTATTAATATAAAATCCATTATTTTCACTTTCTATATTAATATTTTTTTTTATCTCTCTTGCTAAATTTTCGGTTACCTCTTCATCAGCATCTAATCTCATTATCCATTCTGACTTGACTTCTACATTTGATAAAGCCCAATTAAATTGTTTAGCCTGATTAACAAATTTATTTTGAACAAACTTTACTTTATAATTCTCACATATACTTTTAGTATTATCAGTACTAAAGGAGTCTATTATGATAATTTCATCAGCAAAATTCTTTATCGACCCTAAGCATTTTTTAATATTTAGTTCTTCATTAAAAGTTAAAATTATTATACAAAGATTATTCATTGGAAGTTCAAAAAATTCATGAAAATTTACCATACAAAAAATAATATTAAAATACTAAATTTAAGAAATACAACAAATAATCTTAATTCAAATTTTAAAACTCTAATTATTTCAAATAACTCAAAAAACGCTTGGTCAAATGCAATAAATTCCTTAAAGGCAATAAAATTCAAAAAATCAAAAATTATATATCCATCTAATAAAAAAAAATTGGATTTTTCAATTTTTACAAAAATACTGCTTAAATTTAAAATTTTTTATGATCAGTTTAATATAAATAAAAAGATAATAGATGAACTTAATTATAATAATTTTCAAAAAATCATTATAATTCAACCTTTCAATATTTACGGTTCAACATTAAAAAAAATTAAAAAGGAACATAAAGGTATTGAAATTATCGCTCTTTTTATTGATCCACTACTTCATCAAAATTACTTTACCTTTAATTTAATTTTTTCTTTAAGATATTTTGATAAAATTATTTATAGACAGCCTTTCAATGAAAAATACTTAAATATTTTAAATAAAAATTTTAAAATTAGATGTTTTCCTGGAGTTACAAAAATTAAAAAAAAATTAGGAAAAAAAAAATATTTATACGATGTTACTTTCATAGGAACTTATGAAAAAGAAAGATTTGAATTACTAGAGTATCTGTCTCAAAATGATATTAAAGTAACTGTTTTTGGAAATGGCTGGCAGAATATTAAATCAAATAAAAATTTAATCATAAAGGGAAAGGCAATCTATGGTGCAAAATTTTACAAAACTATTTTTTCATCCAAAATAAATATGGGTTTTTTAAGAAAAGACAATCAAGATGTTTATAATTCAAAAACTGTCGAAATTCTCGCTGCTGGAGGATTTATGTTAAGCGAGTATTCTCCATATATTAAAAAAATTTTTAAAAATAATAAAGAACTAGTTTTTTTTAATCATAATAAATTAGAATTACTTAAAACTGTAAAATATTTTTTAAATAATAGTAAGTTAAGAGAAAAAATAAAAAATAATGGTTTTAAAAAAGTAAATGAAGGATTGTTTAATTACTCATCTCAATTATTAAAAATAATAAATTTTAAAACATGAAAGTCTCTATTTCATTATTTGGAAAATTTCATGCATTTTACATGGCAAAAGCATTGCATAAAGCTAATCATTTAAATAAAATTATAACCTCATATCCTAAATTTTTGGTTAAACCTAAATTACCAAGTAAAAATATTAAAAGCCTTTTTTTTTATGAAATTTTGTCAAGACTATTGAGATTTTTACAAAAATTTAAAATCATAAAAATTGATATAAATCCATTTGTCTCAAATTTATATAGTAAGTCAGTAGCTAAAAAGATAGATATGGATAATGACATAGTCGTAAGTTGGTCCAGTAAATCTCTAGAAATTTTCGAAAAACTAAAAAAAACAAAAACAATTAAAATTTTAGAGAGAGGCTCTTCTCATGCTTTATTTCAACAAGAAATATTAAAAGAGGAATATAAGTTATTGGGTCTAAAAGAGCCCAAGTTTTTAAATAACACAGCATTGATTGCAAAACAATTGAAGGAATATGATTTAGCTGATTATATATCTGTACCATCATCATTTGTTAAAAAAACTTTTACAGATAATGGTATTGATAAAGAAAAAATTATTGTTATCAATTACGGGATAGATGAAAATCAATTCATAAGAGCTAATAAAACAAAAAAAAATGATAAGTTTATAGTTTTATACGTAGGTTCAACTGAAGTGAGAAAAGGAATACATTATTTATTAGATGCAATTAAAATTTTAAATAATGAAAATATAGAACTTCATATAGTTGGAGAAATATCTGACTTTTTAAAATCAATTATACCAGATAAAAAAAATATTAAATTATTTGGTCATATTAATCAAAATCAACTATATAAATTTTATAATAATGCTGATTGTTTAGTTCAACCAGCTATAGAAGAGGGCCAATCTATTGTTCAAATTCAATCGCTTTTTTGTGGTACTCCAATTATTTTTACAAAAAATACAGGAGGCATAGATTTTTTTTACGATGAAAATATTAAAGGAGATGAAGTAGATATCAGATCACCTAAACAAATTTCTGAAAAAATTAACCACTTTATATTAAATCCAGAAAATCTAAAAAAATATTCTAATGAAATAACAATAATAGCAAAAAAGAAATTAACTATAGAAGCTTATGGTGCGAGATTAGTAAAAAAATATAATGAAATTTTGACCAAATGATAATTCTTAATAGGATTTTGAAAGGAACTTCTGAAAATGTCGTTGATAGGTTCATAAATATAATAATTAAATTTATTGAACCAATAATTTTTTTAAATCTTGCTACAATTGAAGTTTATGGAATTTGGTTAATAATATTTTCACTACCAGCCTATATAATGATAAGTGATTTGGGCTTTTCTACTGTTGGTCAAAATCAGATAAATATGAATATCAAAGTAAACAAATTTGATTTAGCGCAAAAAAATTTTTTAAATACTTTAAATTTGAGTATAATTTTAAACGCAATATTCTCTTTACTTTTTTTCTTAATATTAAAAGAATTTTTTGATAATGGTTTTTTAAAACTTGGTCCTATTAAATCAAACGAATTTTATAAAATAGCTATAATATTAATTATATATACTTTTGTCCATCAGCTTAATGGACTTTTTATATCCATATATGCTGCACATAATAGATATTATTTTAAAATAAGATTAGGATATTTATCAAAAATTATAGAAACTTTTTTGTTATTCTATTGCCTATATAATAATTACAATTTTGAAACTATTGTTCTGTATTTTCTGATTAATAAAATTTTTTTTTTTATTTTCATAATTTTTGACATAGTTAAAAGTTATAATTGGATTAAATTTCAATTTAAATTAGAAAAAAAATATATTAAAAATAATCTGGACCATGCTTTGTCTTATTTGTTATTTCCAATTACGAACGCCTTAAAATATCAATCAACCAATTTAATAATCAATTCAATTTTAGGCCCAAAATATGTGGCTCTTTTATCTATTTATCTTACATTAGCAAGAGTAATGGTTAATCTTACAAGTATAACCGATGGTATTATAAAAATTGAATTAGCAAAATTATGGATAAGTAAACAATTAAAAAATTTAAAGAAAATTTTCATTTTTAATATCCAGGTTACTTTCTATGTTTCAATAGCTATTATATTGGTATTAAGTTTTTCTAATCAATTAATTTTTAATTTTTGGATTGGAAAAGATTTTAATATAAATCAAAATCTTTTTTTTATATTCTTGATTTCAACTTTTTTTCAGAGTTTATTTAATTCATCCGTGGCCCTTCTCACTTCAACAAATAATTTTAAAAAGATTACACTATATAACTTTATTAATGCGGTAATTTTCATTTTATCTCTTTATTTTTTTATGGATTTTAAACCAAATTTATTTATTGTCGCTATTTTATTTTTAATAAGTGATCTTATTATTTTTTATAACGCTTTAGATTTCTCGTCAAAAATGGTGAAGGACAACTTAAGAAATAGCCTTATAAAAATTTTTTCATTTAAAAATTTTAAAGAAGCTATATCAAAAATTTATAAAAATTATGCAAAAAATTAGAACATCACATTTAATTTATTTTTTTATAATAATGTTTCCTTTATCAAATTATTTACTACCGTTTTTAATATATGGTGATGAAATTAATATACGAATTTATCACGAAGGATCATTTGGTACGGATATTGAAGCTAATGAAGTTGACACTTTTTCAGATAATGGCAACTATAGTTTATCTCAGCCACAAGGTATTGTTCGTAAGATAGATCCAGAAAGTATATATACTTCATTACTATATGTATTAATATTTTTTTTAACGTCCTTTTTTACTTTTGTATTTAGAAATAAGCATTTAAACTACGAAGTATATTTTCTTGAAAATAAAAAAAAGGAGTATTTTCAAATACTTTCTTTATTTTTTATTGTTATTTTAACTATTAATTATTTTGAATTAAGAAAAGTGTCTAATCTTTTTGAAAACTTGATCTTAATTTCTAAAATATTTTTTCTTTTTATTAGTTGTACACTGATGTTTACAAGCAAAAATAAAAAAGAATTAGCTCTTTTTATGATTCTGGTTATCTTAGCGTTTTTGTATATTGTTGAGGTGCGTTCAAAAAACAATTTACCAATTAGTTACAAATTAATTTTTTATTTCTATTTTTTAAGTTTTATTGTTTGTATTTTTTTAAATTTAAAAAATAAATTAACATTTATTAATGTTACAATTTTAGGTACTGTAGGTATTATAGTTATAATTACAACTTTCATTTGGAAGACAAATTTAAGAAGCTATTCGGATTATAATTGGAATAAACTTTCACAAAAAATTTACATTTATAATGTCAATAAACCTTTCAAGTCTAATAATGTAATCTATTCTGTTTTAGGTGCCCCAATTTCAAGAATAAATAAATTAGATCAGCTTTCATATATTATTGAGACAAAAAAAAATCATAAACTCCTTTATGGTGAGTCTTATATTCCCTTATTTAGTAAATTTATCCCAAGACAACTTTGGAAAGATAAACCGCATGAAACTTTTGGAAACAAATATGGAAGAAATTATAAGCTAATTCCATCTTATAATAAAAGTACCAGCGTGGGGGCCTCAACAATAATTGAGGCTTATATAAATTTTAGATTTTTGGGTATCATTTTTTTAGCTATATTTTATGGTTTGGTATACAGAATTTTAAATTTCTACATTCATAAAAATAGAGAAAAAAATACTTACTTATCGTTTTTGTTGATATCAATAGGTATCTTTATATCACTTACATCTGAAAGTAATCTGTCCTCTGGACTAGGAGGTGCACTTCAACTTATACTTATAGCTATCGTATATAATAGTTTATCAAAATTTGTAAAAATAGATAAAAAAAATGAAACATAAAGTTGCAATTGTTGGTGGAGGTTTTTTTGGATGCTTAGCATCATTAAAACTAGCAGAAATAAAAAATGTGTACGTTGATTTATATGAAAGAAAAGAAGATATTTTACTATCGGCATCAGGTAAAAACCAAATGAGGGCTCATATAGGTTACCACTATCCAAGATCTAAAGACACAGTTAAAGAGGTTCAAAAATCAACAAAAAAATTTCAATCATTTTTTCCAAAAAATATATTTGAAAAAACAAAAAATTTTTACGCAATAACAAATAAAAAAACTAAAACAAATTCTCGTCAATATTTAGATTTTTTGAAAAAAAATAATTTATATTTTAGAAATTTAAAAAAATTTCAATTTTTTGAAAAAAAAAATATTGATAGTGTTTTTTTAGTTAAAGAAAAAATTATAAATATATTTAATGCAAGAAAATTTTTAAAAAACAAAATTTTAAATAATAAAAAAATTAAATTATCTCTTAATACGAAATTTAATAAGAGTAATATAGAAGATTATGATAAAATCATTTATGCCACCTATGAAGAAAATAATTTAAATATTAAAGGTTTAACAAAAGATATTATAAAAAAAAGATATGAACTTGTTGAGAAAATTCTTGTTAAAATGCCGTCAATATTTTCTAAAACTAGTATAGTTGTTTTAGATGGTAACTTTGTCTGTATTGATCCATATTTGGGAACAAATTTACACTTGTTAAGTGATGTTAAAAATTCAAAAATTGAGATTCAAAACAAAAGGTTTGTTAAATTCAATAACTACAAAAAAAAATATTTAAGTAAGCAATTAGTTAAAAATGTGAAAGTTTCTCTTTTTAAAAAATTTATTAAAGATTCGAAGAAATATTTACCCATACTAACTAAAGCGAAATATCATGGATCTTTTTTTGTTGTAAGAGCAATCAATCATAATAAAAATGACACGAGAAAAACTGAAGTAAAAAAATTATCAGAAAAAATTTTTACAATATATAGCGGTAAATGGATTACTGCAGTTTCAACAGCAATTAAGTTAAAACTTCAAATAAAAAAAAGCCTAAAATAAATAACTATCTAATATTTTACAATCAACAAAATTATGATTATGAAAAAATGTTTATTTCTAGATAGAGATGGTACAATAAATAAAAACCTAGGCTATATTTACAAATATGAAAATTTTATTTGGTTAAAAGATGCAAAAAAAGCAATACAATATGCATATAAAAAAGATTATCTCATAGTAATTATTTCAAATCAATCAGGTGTAAGCCGTGGTTATTTCAAAAAAAAGGATTGTGATTTACTTAATTTAAAAATTAATGAGAGTTTAAAAAAATTTAAATGTAAGATTCATAAATTTTATTATGCTTTTTACCATCCTAATTTTAAAAAAAAAAAATACAAGGCTAGTTATAGAAAACCAAATCCAGGTTTGTTTTTCTTAGCAAAAAAAAAAATGAACATTGACCTGTCAAAAAGTTTTATGATTGGTGATTTAAAATCTGATCAGATAGCAGCTAAGAAAGCCGGAGTCAGATTCAAATTAAAAAGAAATAATTTATTAAAAGAAGTTAAATCAATTATTTGATAATATTTTTTTTTCCCAATATATAATCTGATAATAAATGGGTTAAACTCAAATGAATGTCCTCAACTAATCCATAATTTTTGGAGTTCAGATTTATACAAATATTGCTTAATTTAAATAATTTACCACCCTTATTTCCAGTAAAGCTAATAATTTTTAAACCTTTTTTCTTTGATATTTTTGCAGCTTCTAATAGGTTTTTACTATTCCCTGAAACACTAAAAATTATCAATATATCGCCTCTTTTTGCGAGACATTGTATTTGCTCTGAATATATTTGATTAAAATTAACATCATTACCCATAGCTGTTAAAGTTGAACTATTGGAAGAAAGTGAAATGATTCTTATAGCTGATTTAAATTTTTTAAATCTTTTTAAATAATCACAAGCTACGTGATCGGCAGTAGAAGCTGATCCACCGTTACCACAAGTAAAAAATAGTCTCTTATTATTAATAGCATTTTTGAAAATTTTTGAAATATCTATTAATTTTTTAATATCTAAATTATTTATAATATGAGATTTAGAATTTAGATCTTTTAAAATAATGTCTTTCATATTTACATTTTCTCATTATAAATTTTTTTCAAAACTAAAAAAAAATAGTATACAAAAAAAATAGAACTCTTATTTATTCTTATATATTTTTTTCTAACAATTTTAAAAACTTGAGATTCTTTGAAATTTTTAAATCTGTTTTGAAAAATTTGCTTATCATTATATTTATTATTTATCTTACCAAATCTATTTAAATTAAAAAGTATTTGCAACTGAATACTTGATATAGATGCTTGTAAAGTAATTAAAAAAATAAACTTAAATAAGACAAAATTAACTAACAATATAATAAAATTCACTAAATTTAAATCATTGAATTTTGATAAAAAAAAACAAAAAATTATTATATTTGTAATAAAAATAATTTTAAAATTTAAGATTAGCCTTTTAGATATTTTTTGAGCTAAGTACATTCCCAATAAAAATGTAAAAATAAATACTAAAATTAATAAAATCAAACTCATTTATAAATTATATGTTTTTTTTAGCGTTGAAAATATATACATGAATAATTTTCCTTTTTTAGATATAATTATATTTTTTTTTTTTTTTATAAGAAAATTTTTTTGAAAATTTTCTTTAAGTCTTTTTTTTGTAAATTGTTGGTTTAAAAAATTTTCATTTATTTGTATTTTTTTTGACATATCATTATTAGCTAGATGATGAATCATAAATAATGAAGGGCTTGTATTCTTAATTCCAGTAAAAGTTAAAGTATAAAAGATAGAAAATAGAAAATAGAAAAATAAAATATTAATTAATAAAAGATTTATTTCAAAAATATTTATAAATATTATAAATATTATGATAAAGAATTTTAATGAAAAGATAATATTTTTTTTAAAAAACCTATAAATTAGTATATCAATAGAAACAAATATTAGAAAAATAATTAAATGATATTCAAAAGAAACACTCAAATTATATCAGTTCTTTTATTATCATTATCATCTGTTGTAATTTTTAATATATTTGAATTCTATCATACAAACAATAATTATTGGCACTATTTTTACAACAACCATTCTTGGGATGAAATAAATACCTATTTTTTAAAAATACATTTAGTTGATCAAGGTAAATATTCATTTAATTTAATTGACGATACATATGTGTTTATTTCAACTTTTTTTTCATTTATACAAAATTTTATTTTATATAAAATTTTCAAATTAAATTATCTTAATTTAAGTAGTAATATTTTTATTTTTTTGATGAATTTTTACTTATTTTATATAATATTATGTAAAATTTTAAATATTCCAAATTTACATAATTTATATTTAGCATGTTTTTTTACACTCACTATAGGTTATGGGCCTCAAACCTATAATGAAATTTTTGAAATTATATCATTAAACAGTACACATTTATTGGCTCTTACAAGATCAGAATCGCCTGGGAATACCAATATATGTTTTTTAATTTCTCTATTACTATTTTTAAATAAAGATAAAAATTTTATCTTTCTTTTTTTTTCTCTATTAGTCAGTTTTTATTCATATTTTTATAATACCTTAATTCTATTTGTATTTTTTAATATAATTTTTTTTTATGAGTTTATTAAGAATAAATATAAATTTACGAAAAAAATATTTTTATCAATTCTTTTAACCTTATTCTTTTTTTTACTCTGGTGTTATTTAATTTTACAATCTGATCCCAATGGCTACTTTCAAGATATTTCTAATAAGACAAGCCCAAATGACTTAAAAACATTAATAATATCTTTAATTTATATATCAATAAATTTATTATCTATAAAAATTTCTAATAAAAAAATAAATCTTAAAAATAATTCTATCTATTTAATTTTTTTTCAGATTTCATTTTTATTTTGCTATTATAGCAATTTAATAACTGGTATTTCTTTAGGAGGTGAAGACCACTTTTATTATTTTTCAAATATTACATATTGGTTAACCATTTTAAATTTTTTTTTAATATTAAAAGTAGGTATTAGTAAGTTTATACCAATTTTATTTTCTTTTTTTGCAATATTTTTATTGATTGCACAATATAATTACTCTTTGAATTACTTTATAGAATATAAAAAAAATTTAGAGATACAAACAAAATATTTTGAAAGTTTATATGAAATAAAAAAATATCTAAATGAAAAAAATATTATTGTATTAGATATACCAACTATTAATTTTTTTAATTATTATTTAGATATAGATAATCAATTAATAAGTTATCAAAACAATAATTATAATTCTAAAGAAAGACTCGATAGATTTATTAAAACTTGTCATATTATCAAAATTTATGAGGATGACTGTTATGAATTAATATTTAAAAAGAGTAATATTCTCTATTTTAAAAGTAATGTTAATATAGCACAATTATTTTTTGGACTTGATTTAGATGATGATTTTTATCATTCTATAACAAGTGAAAAGTTTCATAAAATTGAATTTAAAGAAATATTTAATTTTTTTTATAGAGAGTATAATGATTATAACAATTTACCAAATCTAATCATATTTAACCACATTGATTACCCTGAAATAAATTTCAAAAAGATTGATTATAAAACTGTATTCAGAAATAATTTTTTTACTATTTTGAAAAAAATATGATATTTAACTTTTATGTTCATATACCAACTTATTTTTTTTTAATTTTTCAAAATTATTCATAATCCAGCTTTTAGTGTGATCTATCCCAAAAAAAATATTTGCTTCTGGTTTCCAGCCTATTTTTTTTATTTTTTTTGATGACATGTTGTAAGAAAAATCTTTACCTGGTCTTTCTGTTGCTATTTGCGTAAAATCTTCAAATTCTACATTCAGATTTTTACAAATAATTTTTACAATATCTTTAATTGTGTGCATTTTTTCATTTGTTATATGATAAATTTCTCCTGCTTTTCCTTTACTATTAATTTTCATTAGCGCTGAGGAAACATCATCAGAATAAATAAACGACCTTTTTGATAAACCACCACCGTCTAATTTAATTTTTTTACCTAACATAATAGATATTAATGCTTTTGGTATGAGCTTATAAATTTTTTGCCCTGGCCCATATATGTTTGATGCTCTCGTAAATAATACTGGAAATTTATAATTATCAAATAAATTTTTTAAATACATATCGATTGAAGCTTTTGATGATGCATAAGGTGTACTTGGAAAATAATTAAAACTTTCAATAATTTTACCTTTTGTGCTTCCATATACTTCAGGCGTTGATGATTGGATGTATTTATCCAAGTAATCCACATTTTTAAGATAATCAAGAAGTTTTACATTTGAAAGTAAATTTGTTTTGTACCAATCTAAAGGTGCATCCCAACTATTTTGAACAATACTTTGTGCTGCAAAATTATAGATAATATTTGGTTTTTCTTTTTTTAAAATTAAAATTAATTTTTTCAAGTCTTTATTTAAATCTATTTTGAAAAATTTAAAATTTTTTTTCTTAAATAGCATATTTGAGTTAAGGTTTAGATTATTTTGATTTGTTCTACTTGCCCCAATAATTTTAATATTTGTATAATTTCTATTATATATGTAATTGATAAAACTATTCCCCATAAATGAATTAGAACCAATTATAAATATTTTCATATTAGTTTTATGCTCTTTTTGAAATTTTTTTGAATTTATTTTTAACATATATTTCAATCAATAAATGTATAATTGTAAAAAAAATATCTATGAAATTTTTGAATTTTATAGAAGTTGAGTTTTCTGACCCTGTATTCATTTCTCCTGATATTTCATTAAATTTTAATCCACTTCTTAATAGTTTAATATTTACTTCACTTACATAAGCAATACCATTTGAAAAAATTTTAATTTTTTTTAATTGTTTCAATGGCCAAACAAATGGTCCTTGTAGATAAAAAGCGTAAACTTTGAATATCGTGCAGCAAGTTAAATTGAACATTGTTGATAAAAAAGCTCTAAAAATACCTTTCATTTCTCTATTTGTAAAAAAACTAATTACTAAATCTGACTTTTTAGAGGCATTAATAAGTTTTATAATTATATTTTTACTTAAATCGTTATCTCCACTAATTAATATTAGTTTTCCACTATTAGGAGAAGTTGATACAAATTTTTTTACATTATTTGCAATCCCTAAATTTTTTTGATTATGACGAAGAATAACTCTTTTATTTATTTTTTTAATTTTTTGACTAATCTCGAATGTTTTATCTACACTTCCATCATCAATTATATAAATCTTATAATTCTTAATATTTGTATGCTTAATTACATCAATTAATTCTTTGTATGTTTTGTATAAATTTTTTTCCTCATTTAATGCCATAATTAAAAAATGATATTTCATTTATGCTAAAATGGACTTTAAAAATGAATAAAAACTTTTTTTTGTAATATGCTTTTGATGAGCTAAATACTGTACTTTCAATGCACCAGCAACATTTCCAACAAATGCAATTTTTTCGGGATCTTTGTTTTCAGAAAAAAATAGAGATGAGATTGCAAAAAAAGCGTCTCCTGCTCCAAGTGTATCTATAGCTTTATTGGTAAATGCTGGAACATATTTAATTAATCTCTTTGAATTGAATGATCTAGTTCCATTTGCCCCATATGTAATTGACACTATGTTAGTTTTAACTTCTTTAAGAATTTTTTTTGCTATTTTGTTAGTATCTCCAAACCTTTCAAATGTTCCTAACCTTGCCTCTGGCTCATCTAATGTAAGATAATCACATTTATTATATTTATTAAAATAATTAAATCCAAAATTTGAACTATTTGTTTGTACATTTAAACAAAGCTTTTTAGAATTTTTTTCCAAAAAATTCCTTATGTTTTGAGTCATTAAACCATGTCCAAAATCATTTATCAATACTACATCATAAGATTTTATATTTTTAGTTAGAAAATCTAATATTTTTTTTTCTAGACTTTTATCGATATAATTAAAATTGACAATATTAGATTGAAATAATTTTTTATTACTTGTATCAAGATATCTTGTTTTAATATTATTATCTCTATCCTTTGAGGTAAAATACTTAAATTTACAGTATTTACGAATATGGTTTATTATCATTTTATTTTTATTACTTTTTTTACCCAGCACTGAAATAATTTTAACATTATTTGAAAAACTTGATAAATGTTTTGCAGTTGCTAATATACCACCATAGTAGATTGTTTTTTTTTCTTCTTTAACCGAAATCAATTCTTCTTTGGGTGATTTTGCCAGTGCTATTGTTTTTATATATTCATCTAAAATCACATCTCCGATTACAAGTATTTTTTTATTCTTAAATTTCTCAAATATTTCAAAATACTCTTTAAATTTGTTCTTAAATCTAAAATTTTCTTTAAACTTTTTTAATTCATTATTTTCTTCGTCAAAAATTGAGTTAATTATATTAGAGGAACTCATCACTTTTTCGTTAGTGTAGACAATTTTTCCTTTATTCTTTTTTAAAGCTTTAAATTCTAAAGAAATTGCATTGGTATAATCATTATCATGGTTTTTATACTCAATACCTTTTGAATAAAAGTTTGGTTTAAGCTCATTAATAATTTCAATAGCCGTGGGATTATCCACAACAACTACATAATCAACAAAATCTAGATGAGATAGTAAAATAGCTCTTTTTTTTTGATTGTACAATGGTCTATTGGGGCCTTTTTTTATATATCTGTCAGAGGTAATTGAAACAATCAAAATATCGGCTATTGATTTAGATTTCTTCAAGTGTTGCAAATGGCCATGATGAAAAAAATCAAAAGTTCCATGCGCAAGAACAATTTTTTTATTTTTTGTTTTTTTTTTTAACTCATTGAGCTCATCAAATTTTATAATCTTACTCATACAATTTTTTTATAACTTTTAAATTTACATTATTATCATTAGATTTGAATTTCTTTTTATTAAAAAAATTTAACAATTCTGATATTGCAAAATCAACATTTCTTTTTGGCTTAAAACCAGTTTTTAATAATTTAGAAGAATCAAGTCGATATGATCTTGGATCATTACTTTTTAAAATTTTAATTTTACATGAAGTTAATTTTTGTATTTTTTGTGCAATATTTAAAACAGATAAATTTTCAAAACCTGCATTAAATATTCCCTTAACTTTTTTATTTTTTAATAAAAATAAATAAATATCAACCATATCACTTATATGAATGTTTGGTCTTATCTGTTTGCCTCCAAAGACAGTAATTATCTTATTTTTGTATGCTTGATATGTTAAAATATTTACGGTCACATCTAATCTTAATCTGTTTGAAAAACCACATACAGTTGCTGGCCTAATGGCTACTGTTCTAATTTTACTTGAGTATGTTTCCAGAATTTTTTCTGTTACCATCTTCTGCTTATTGTAATCTGAAATAGGAAGAAGATTAGTTTTCTCTGTGACTTTAAGTTTTTTACTTACACCATAAACACTTCCAGATGATGCATAAAAAAAGTTTTTTATTTTCTTTTTTACACAAATTTGAAGAATCTTGTAAGTTGCTAAAGGTCCAACTTCCCATGCTAATTTTGGATTTAACTCAGATGAGGGATCATTAGATATTGAAGCTAAATGAATAACTGTGTCTATATTATTAAAATATTTTTCCTCAATGCTTCTTATATCCTTTTTAATTATAGTTAAATTCTTATTTTTCTTTAACTTATTTCCAAACCAACAGGTATCAATTACAATAACCTTATAATTATTATTTAATAATCGAGGCACAAGCTGTACCCCTACATATCCACATCCACCAGTAACAAGAATATTTTTCATTAAAATTTATAAATTAATTGTGCTATTTATAACATTTATATGAATAAATTAATAAAAATATCAAAAAAAATAAGATTTACAGTATGTGAGCTTAGTCACAAAGCGAAAGCTGCTCATTTGGGGTCATCACTATCGTGCGTAGATATACTAAGTGTAATATTTTTTTCAAATCTACTCAAATTTGATATTAAAAAAAATACATTAGATAAATTTATATTAAGCAAAGGTCATGCTGCAACAGCATTATACGCATGCCTAGCATTAAAAGGTTTTATAAGTGAAAAAGACTTAATAAAATATGGTAAGAATAACTCGATTTATGAAGAACATCCTAATAAGAAAATTAATGGTGTAATTTGTTCTACAGGTTCTTTGGGGCATGGCTTATCATTTGGCTGCGGCGTTACTCTTGGGGAAAAAATAAAAAAAAAAAATAATAAAAACCTAGTTTTATTGAGTGATGGTGAATGCAATGAAGGATCTGTTTGGGAAGCAGCAGGTTTTGCTTCTTCAAAAAAATTAAATAATTTAATTGCTTTAATAGATTTTAATAACTGGCAAGCAACGGGAAGATCAAAAGAAATTTTTGGTGGTGAAATGAAAGAAAAATGGAAAGCATTTGGTTGGGATATTCAAGAAATTAATGGAAATGATGTTAATCAAGTATACAGAGCTATAAAAAAAGCAAAAAAAAGTAGGGAAAAGCCTACAGCAATTATTTGTAATACTATCAAAGGCAAGGGTATAAAATTTATGGAAGATGACAATAATTGGCATTATCGTGTACCAAATTCAAAGGAGATAAAAATGATAAAAAAAATTATAATATAATGAGAAACACTTTTGCAAGGGTAATTACTAAAATTACAAAAAAAAATAAAAAAATAATTTTGTTAGCTGGAGATATTGGCAATAAATTGTTTGATGATTTTAAAAATAAATTTCCAAAAAACTTTTATAATTGTGGGGTAGCAGAAAGCAATATGACAACAGTTGCAGCAGGTTTGGCGTATAACGGATATCAACCTATAACTTATACAATAACATCATTTAATACTCTTAAAACGATAGAACAAATCAAACTTGATATATGCTATCAAAATCTTCCAGTAATAATTGTTGGTGTTGGATCAGGTTTAAGTTACTCAAATTTGGGAACAACCCATCATAGTATCGAGGATATTGGGATGTTAATGAATATTCCAAAATTGAATATTTTTGCGCCAGCTGATCAACAAGAATTAGAGATTTTACTGCCTCAAATTATTAAACAAAAAAAACCAGCTTATTTAAGAATTGGAAAAAAAAATGAAAGAACTGTTTATAATTCATATAAATGTAAATCAAAAATTGGAAAAATAACTCAAATAATAAAGGGTAAAAATATATGTATTTTAGGATATGGGAATATCTTAAGAAATTGTCTTGATGCTCTTGATGAATTAAGTAAAAAAATTAACCCCTCAATATACAATGTGCACACTCTTAAACCAATAAACAAAAAACAAATTAAAGAAATATTAAAAAAATATCACAAAATTTTAATTGTTGAAGAGCACTACAAGCATGGTGGTCTTTATAATCTTGTTTCAGAAATTAAAGTTAATCAAAGAATAAAAGATAATGTTATTTTATCATTAAACGCTGGAGAAGATTATATTATAGGAAGTGGAGATATCAAAAATACTCATAAAAAATTAGGATTAGATAAAAATGCAATTGTAAAAAAAATGAATTTTCTAAATAAACTAAAATGTTAGTAGGTATTGATCTTGATAATACAATTATAAATTATGATTCAGTTTTTAAAAACATACTAAATAAAAAAACGTCTATAAAAGATAATCACAAAAAAATTTTGAAAAAAAAACTTCAGTCCGTAAGTTTAAATTTATGGACAAAAACTCAGGGTGAAGTTTATGGAATGTATATTCATAGGGCAAAATTAAGTGATAATTTTCAAAAATTTTTAGATTTTGCGAAAAAAAATTCTATAAAAATTATCATAGTAAGTCACAAAACTAAATTTCCAATTATTGGAAAAAAAATTAATTTACACAATGCAGCAATAAGTTTTTTAAATAAAAATATTAAAAGGTACAAATTTATTAAAAATAAAGATATTTTTTTTGAAGAAACTTTAAATAATAAACTTAAAAAAATTAAAGAGTTAGATTGTGACTTTTTTATTGATGATCTTAATAAAATTCTTAACCACAAAAAATTTTCTAAAGTAACTGAAAAAATTTTTTTTGGGAAAAATAAAAATAATAATTTAAAAAATAAAAATTGGAGTCAGATTATAAAACTTTTTAAAAATAAGATTAAAAATTTAAATAATATAGAAAATAATAATAAAGTATTTCAAATCTATAATAAACTTAAGATTGTGGTCAAGAATTTTGGTAATGAAAATTCTTTTAAGAATGAATTAAAATTTTATCAATATTTAAAAAAGAATAATTTAAATGTGACACCAAAAATACTAAAAATTTCTCATAATAAAAAATCGATTAAATATTCTTTTATCAAAAAAAAAAATAATTTGAAAATTGATCAATTAATATTGAAAAATATAAAATTTATAAATAATATTAATTATTTTGACATTAAAAAAAACAACTTTAGTTTAGCTAAAGATGTCTGCTTAAATGGTAAATCTTATAAACTTGAACTATATAAAAGACTCAAATCTTCTAAAAGAATATTAGAAAATATTAAATTAGAAGAATCTAAATTGTTATCTAAAAAGTTATTAGAAAAATTTCAAATTTTAGTTAAAAATAGCTATTTTGATAAAATTCCTAAAATTAAAAAAAATGAGCTGATATTATCTCCTTGCGATTATCATTGGAGAAATATGATAATTAATAATAAAAAAATATTTTATATAGATTTTGAATATTCTGGTTTAGACGATATTTCAAAATTATTTGCAGTATATTTTTTACAACCTGAAAAGAAAATCTCTTTAAGATTTTATTTTAAATATATAGAATTTATTAATAAACTTTTTAAACTGAATAAATCACAATATCTTAGAATGTCATATTTATTACCAATAATTTATTTAAGGTGGAGTTTTATATTGATCAATAAAATCTTAAAAAAAAAAAGTCAAGTGAATAAGCGATATCAATTAGTTAAGGTGCTAAATTATTTATCTAGTAGAAATAACTATTTTGTACTTTATAAAAAGTTTACTTGATATTAAAGGACTTATATATTCATACTTAATCTCATATGATTAATTCATATTATTAATTAGACTTAAGTTTTTATTTTTGATCATCAAAATACTTATTAAGAATTTTAGCCATATAAATCATATCATTTTTTTCATAACTTTCATGCATTGGAATAAAAATTGAGTTATCTTTAATGTATTTAGCATTTGGAGTTTTAAATTCTGACAAACCTAATGAACTATCATTATTAATTAAATATAAACCATAGCCCACAGCATCAATTTTATTTGCCAACAAATATCTATGAAATTTATAAATATCATTCTTATTGTTGTTAATATTATTGTATATTACTAAATGAAAATAAACAGATTTGTTATAGTCTAAACTACCTGTTGGAATATTTGATTTTACTTTTTCTGAAATATTTTCAATTAAAATTCGAGCAAGATATCTTCTTTTTTCAATACCTTTATCCAATAATCTATAAGTTTTAATTGCTGGGGTCGCATGAATATCGGAAAAAATCCAAAAAATAGTATTTGGCCATTCTTCTCTTATTACAGGCGAATTTAACATATAATCTGACATACTATTAATTCTAAATTTAGGTTTGTGAAAATTGTCATAAATTTTCTTATTAGTTTTAATTAATAAGACAAAAATATAGTAGGTGAAAAAATTAAAAATATATTTTGATGTTGCAATAGCAGCTAGTAATTGAAAAAAACAATGCCTAATTAAAAAAAATCTGTTCACTTTTTTTATGTTTAAATAATAATCTTTTTTAATTTTTTTAAATAATTGATTATCATCTGTTATTAAAAATCCTCCACCGATAGAAGCAAAGCACTTTCCAAAAGAAAATGAACCAACGGAAATATGACCTTGTGACCCAAGCAGTTTATTATTAGTATCTCTTGCTCCATAATTTTGTGAAATATCTTCAATTAATTTAATATTTTTTTCTTTACATATTTTTAATATTTCTTCTAAATCTGGAACCATTCCACTTAAATAAGTAATATGAATAACTTTCGTTTTTTTTGAAATTTTTTTTTTTAGGTCTGTTATAGAAATACAATGAGTATTTATATCCAAATCAACTAAGATAGGTGATAGATTATTTAACTTTATACAATTAACTGTGTCGGCAATGCATAAAGGGGTGATAATTATCTCATCATCTTTATCTAAATTTAAATGTTTCAACGTATAATAAAGACCTATTCTCCATGTTGACATTAGGATACAATTTTTTCTTACCCAATAACTTTTAATTATTGATATAAGTTTTTCAGTTTGAGCAGACTCTTTTTTAATGTCTCCAAATAACATACGAAAAAAAGTCATAAATAATGTCATTAATGGTATAAAAACTTTATGTCTGGGATATTTCATATTATATAAAGATTTAATTATGATAAAATTATTAAACATTCTTCAAAAACTTACAAGAAAAATTCCCTTTTTTTACTATTATGTAAGAAAACTTATTGGATATAATCCAATTTTAATAAAAATATTTTATGATAAAGAATTAAAAGTTTTAGAAAAAATAAAAAATAAAAATTTAACTATTATTGATATTGGTAGCAATGATGGAATTTTTTTAAATTTAATCCTATCTCTAAAAATAAAAGTAAAAAAAATTTTTGCTTTTGAGCCAAATCCTCTTAATGAGTTTAGTCTTTCAAAAATAGATAATAAAAATTTAAAAGTATTCTTTCTAGGATTAGGAGAAAAAAAGAATATGCTAAACTTATATGTCCCGTTTTATAAGGTATTATTTAAGAAAGTATATCTCACTTCATATTCATGTATTGTAAAAGATAAAGCTAAGAATGATTTAAATAAAAGTTTTAGTAAATATTTTAGGAAAAAGTTTGAGTATGAGAAATTTTTCATTAAAATCGTAAAGTTGGACACATTTAATTTAAAGCCTGATTTTATAAAACTAGTAGCTGGTGGTTTTGAATATCAAATTATTAAAGGGTCTATTAAAACTTTGAAAAGATATAAGCCTGTACTATATTTAGATCCACATAGTGTTAAAGTAAAAAAATTATTAACAAATCTTGGGTACAATAAGCTATATTTAGATCTTAAAACTTATAAATTTCTTAAGATAAAAAAGAATAATAACTCTGACCAATGTTTTTATATCCATAAACAAAATAATATATTTAATTAAAAAAATTTTATTATAAAGTCATCATTTAATTAAAGTAATTTCCAATGATATCAAATAAATGTTAGATTTTTTAAATAACGTAAAACCAAAAACAATCAAATATTATTCAAGATTTAATATCAATGATAAGAAAAATAAAGCTCATCATATCTATCCAAAAAATATAACAGAGTTAAAAAAAATTTTTAAATATGCTAAAACAAAAAAACAAAAAATTTTATGTGTAGGTAACTCAAAAAGTTGGTTTGATACTGTTAGTAATAGACATGGAATAATCATAAATTTAAAAAAATTTAATAGACAAATTAAACTTAATCGTTCTAAAAACCTTTGTGTGTCCTCAAATGTTACACTTGAAGAGATTTATCAATTTTTAAATCCTCTTAATTTAACTCTCTATAATCTTCCTGGTTATTTAAATATTACTGTAGGTGGATGTATATCTAATAACGTCCATGGTAAGGATAGCTTTAAGTTTGGTACTTTTGCTGAGAATATTATTGATTTTACAATACTGCTTCCTAATGGGAAGATCAAAAAATGTAGTAAAATGATTAATAAAGAAATATTTTATGCTGCTATTGGTGGATTAGGATTAATAGGAATTATTTTAAATGTAAAATTGAATGTTAAAAAAATTACATCTTATGTAATTACTGAAAATCATAAATGTAAAGATTACAAACAATTAATTGACGTAATTTATCAAGACAAAGATAAATACGATTATATTTATAGTTGGGTGGATACAGTTAGAGGAAGAGGAATAGTTTTTAAAAGCAAACATATAAATCTTAATAGTACTGAATTTAAAAAAAATAAGATTAAAAAAAATCTTAATAATTTAAAACATTTAATTATCAAATTTTTTTTATCTCAGATTATGAAAAGAGATTTTATGAGCTTTTTAAATTATATCTTTTTTATTATTAATAAAAGATTCAGTAAAAAAATTGAAAATATAAAAGATATTGTTGAACTTTCTAAGGTAAACGCAATAGATCTCCCAAATTTAATTTACCCTAATTCATTTGTGGAAATACAATTTATTATACCTAAAAAAAAAATTAGGATTTTAAAAAATTTTTTAAAACTTTTAAAAAAAGAAAATTTAAGTGCTTTAATTACTGGAATTAAGATTCATAAAAAAAGCATTGGTTATTTAACATTTGCTGACGAAGGTATCAGCATAAGTATTAACATTATTTGTAATTATAATGATAAAGATAAAATCAGTAAAATAAAAAAAATTAATAATTATATAATCAAAAATAAATTAAAAATTTATTTAGCAAAAGATTTTTTCTTAGACAAGTCAGATATTAACTTGATTTACCCTAATTTTAAGAAATTTTTGAATGTTAAAAAAAAATTTGATAAGCAAGATCTTTTATATTCTGATTTTTTAAGAAGAATTTCTTAAAATTATAAATAATTAAAAGCCATATACTGCCTTGATTGCCCACCATCTGGCTGAAGAATTGATCCATGAAAAAATGAAGCTTTTTCAGAACATAAGAAGACAATAATACCTGTTAATTCATCCACTGTTCCAAACCTACCAATAGCAGTTCTATTTTTCAAATATTTTTTTGCATGCAAGCTTTTAACTGTTTTCTTGTTCCAGTGACCTCTTTCAGTCGCAATAATACCAGGCGCGACAGCTGTCATTACAATGTTTCTTTTTTCTATTGCTAATTGTCTGCCAACACTTCTAGTATAAGCAGTTAGTGCAGCTTTAGATGCATTAAAAGTCGAAGGACCACTTATTTCTGTCCCTGCTATAGAGGTAATATTAATAATTCTTCCCCAATTTTTTTTTTTCATATCATTAATAAACATATTATTTACATTTACTGCTGTAAAAAAATTTAAATCCATTACTTTTTTCCAGTTATTTATATTTGTAAAAGGATCTTTTATATCTAACGTATGGCCCACATTGTTAATCAATATATCAATTTTTTGATATTTTTTTTTTATATTTTTATAAAGTGTTTCAAGTTCGCTAGAGTTAGTAATGTCTAAATTGTAACCAAAAATGTTTCCACTAGGATGTTTGGAAATTTTTTCAATATCTTTTTTATTTCTAGATGTTACTACAACTTTAGCATTAGAGTTTGCTAGAGCAATAGCAATCCCCTTACCCAATCCAGTGGCACCACCAGTCACAAGGGCAGTTTTTCTTTTTAGATCAATATTCATTATAGCGTCATGCTTGGGATTATTATTATTTTAGCATTTTTTAATCTACATATCTCTACAAGTTTTCTTGTTGTCACTGAAGAGGCTGTTGAACATATAACTGCAACTGCATTTGATAAATCTGCATTTTTTAAACTAGAAATTTTTGTACTTAAATTTGGATAAAACTTATTTAATTTATTTTTGTCATCATCCAGAATACCATCAAAGTCTTTTAATAAATTGTTTAAATGATAGTTTACTAACGGTAGCATTAAACCTGCTCCTATTCCATAAACCTTACTTCCTCTTTTTTGATATTTTTTAATAATTTGTATTAAATTTTTCATATACATTTTATAGTCATAATAAATATCTGATAATTTTCCATTAAATTTTTGAACATTTTTATTTTTGATGTTATCTTTAGATTTCTTAAAATAAATCATTAAAGAGCCATAATGAAGTTCTCCAATATCGTATTCTTTAACATCGAATTTAATTTTTTTTAATAATTTTGAAATTGAATTTATTGAAAAAAAATTAAAATGCTGATGATGAATTTGATCAAAAGCTCTTCTATCTAATAAACTTTCACAACTTGGGAATTGAAAAAAATACTTAGTTTTATCATCACCAAAACTTGTGAGCATTTTAATAAATTTCTTTGGATCTTCTATGTGTTCTAAAGTATGACTACAAACTACTATGTCTGGTATAAAATCGATTTCATTAATAGATGTATTTTCTAAAAATTTTTTGATATATTTTATTTTTTTTAAACTGCTATCTGGTTTAATGCATGGATCGATTGTACAACCTGATCTAATAAATTTTTTCATTTTTTTTATTAAATAAAGATCGTTTGCTCCTATTTCTAAAATATTATATTTTTTATTTTGGTCAATATTACTTTTTATGAATTCATAAAATATGTCGTTTGTATATCGACCAGAATATGAATTTGTTGATGAGGTTAAATAATCTTTATTATAAAAATGTGATGTATCATATTGGTTTTGTAATTGCATATGATGACAACTTTGGCAATAATTTATTTTTTGATCAAATAATATTTTTTTTTTATAATTTGGTGATCTCAAGAAAATTTCTGTAATTGGTAATCTTGGTAAATCTATAGAATTGTGAGTAAAAAAAAATTTTTTACAAATATTGCATTTATCTTTTATTTTAAATTTCATCTTATTTTAGTAGTAAAATACATTATTTGAATTTGATTAAAGGTTTTCCTGTGATTTGACCAGAAATCATTTTTTTTATAACCAAGTTTATTTCATTTATTTTATATGTACCTTGAATAAAATTATTACATGATATCTTATTTTTTTTCAATATTTGATTAAATTTTGAAATATCTTTGTCTGGATCAAATTGTCCTCCTTTAGATCCTTTAATTTTCTTTCCTAGATTTATCTCTAATGGATTAAGTTTAGCAAGTTTTCCCTTTTTAGTGACGCCAATTAAAATTTGTGTCCCATTAGATTTTAATATTTTAAAACCAAGGTTTAAAATATCTATATTTCCTGAACATTCAAAAAAATAATCTACTTTATTTTTAAGTAAAGTTATTTTTTCATATGAATTATTTTTGATTAAAAAAGATTCATGAGCTCCTCTTTTTTTTGCTAAACTGACTTTTTTATTATTATTATCAATTGCAATAATTTTTTTTATTTTTTTTGCAGATAAAATTTCTATTATAAATTGACCTATCAAACCACACCCAGCAACTACTACGCATGAATTCTTATTGATTTTAGTAATTTTTTCAACTGATCCTATGGCCGTACTTGCAGTACAGCCAAGTAAAACTGCAACATTGTCATCAAAATTTTTTTTAATTTTAGTAAGTCTATTTTCAGATATGATTGCATATTCACTAAAGGTTGTTATTTTTCCTGCATTTAATAGTTTATTTTTCCATAAATATTTAGGATTTTCTGCTTCTATACCTTTTGAGGGCATCCAATGTAATAAAACTTTATCATGTTCATTTACTTTTTTTACAGATTTATGTTTTTGGATTACAACTCCAACGCCCTCATGTCCAAGTAAATGTGGTAAATATTCATCTTTTCCTTTTACTCCTTTTATTTCACCAATTTGAGACCCACAAACTCCAGTTAAGTTTATTTTTATTAAAACCTGTCCTCTAAGAAGTTTTGGTGGAAAATAAAAATAATCAATTATAAGTTTGTGATTTTGTTTTGTTAGTATTGCGCCTAATGATTTTTTAACCTTCATAGCTTTTATTCAAAAAAAATAAATGAATAATCACCTCTATAATTGTTTTGATTAAAAATCCATTTCCACTCTTCTGTATTGAAAAACGCTTCACAAGTCACTTGCCAATATAATAAATTTACTTTTTCTGTCTCATTTCGATAAGACTCTACACAAAGATATTTTTTTTCTTTTCCAACTCGTTCTATTTCTTGTAATGCTGAAAATAGATCAAAGCAGTACAAATTATGCAAAGTATTTATACTTAAAACCAAATCAAACTCTTTATCAGAATATGGTAATTTGTTTGCATCTCCTATCTTTAAGTATTCTTTTACCTCTTCTTTTGCATTTTTAATTGCATAACTTGAGATATCTAGTCCTCTTATAATTACTCCAGGTACTTGTTTTTTTAATTCATATAATAAAAAACCCTTTCCACACCCAATATCTAAAATTTTGTTACCTGGTTTTATTTTATAAAAATCTATAATTTTTTTTGCTATTGGCTCCCACCTTCCATCATAATAGTAACCTCCATAATTAACATCTCTTGAACCATCCCAGTAATCAAAATCCCATTTTTTAGCTTTTACCGCTGCCTCAGATTTGTTTATCTTATTTACTCTGGCCAAATAGTCTCTTTTGGTTTGTTTATGATGGTTTGTTATAAAATCAATTTCCATATTTTATTTATTTATTATATACAGCTAAGATATCAAAATACTTTAATTAAAGATGAAAACAACTGATTTATTAGCACAAGTTTTAAAAAAAAATAATCTTAAGTGTGCTTTTGGTTTACAAGGTGGGGCAGTTGTTCATATTTTTGATTCATTAATTAAAAAAAATATTTCTGTAACATTTACTCATCATGAGCAATCAGCAGCGTTAGCTGCTGTCTCATATGCAAAAAGTGTAAATGGAATAGGCTGTGTCGTGGTAACTACAGGTCCAGGCTCGACAAATTCAATTACAGGCTTACTGGCAGCTTGGCAAGATTCTATTCCTGTAATTTTTATAAGTGGCCAAGCTAGGGCTATTCATACGTCTTACAAAAAAAAGGTCAGACAAGTGGGCACTCAAGAAGTTAATATTTGCGACATAGTGAGGCCAATAACCAAATATACTACGTTTATAAACCAAACAAAAAACTTTCAAATTGAAATTGATAAGGCAATCAAAATTGCGATTTCTGGTAGACCTGGTCCTGTCTGGATTGATATTGCACTCGACATTCAGTGGCAGAACATTCCATTATTAAAAAAAATTAAAAAGATAATCCCAAAAAAGATAAAAATAAATCAAACTAAAAAAATAAATAAATCTATAGATTTAATAAATAAATCAACAAATCCACTATTTATAATAGGTTATGGTGCTGTTCTTTCTGGCATAGATAGAAAAATCATTAATCAAACCCTGATAAAGAAATCAATTCCAAGCGTATTAACTTGGAATACTGCAGATTTAATTCCTACAAATAATAAATATAATTTAGGTATAGTTGGAATGAGTGGACAAAGAGGTGCCAATAAAGCTGTATTTAACTCGGATCTAATTGTGTGCTTAGGAAATCACCTATCAATACCCCACACCACAACTCTTTATAAAAATTATGCTCCAAATGCAAAAAAAATAATAATAAATATTGATAAGGATCAGCTTAAAAATCTTAATGTTAAATTTCATTTAAAAATAAATATGGATTGTAAAGATTACCTACAAAAAATTATAAAAAATCTTACTAAAAAAAAAACCTATCAACTAAAACAATTTAAAAAACTAAATTGGTACGAACCTTTAGAAAAAAAAATACCCAACTCAAATTCTTTTATTAGAAAATTAACTACTAAAATAAAAAATAAGAAAAATATTATAATTGATGGAGGTGGAACAGCTCTATATGCAGGTTTTCAAAGTTCAGTAATTGATTCCAAAACAAAAATAACTTGCTCATCTGCTATCTCATCAATGGGTACAGGATTATCAGAAACAATAGGTTCACATAAATCTAAAAAATTTTATAAACATATTTGTATAATTGGTGATGGTAGTTTTTTAATGAATTGCCAAGATTTACAAACTATTTATCAAGAAAATATTAATGTTTTAATAATAATAGTAAATAATAATGGTTATCTTGCCATAAGACATACGCAAAAAGAATTTCTTAATGAAAGATATTTTGGTACACATCCAAGTGATGGTATTTCTTTTCCAAATTTTTCAAGATTAGCAAAAGCATTTAAAATTAAATATAAAAAAATTAATACAATTGATAAATCAAAAAAATTTATACAGAATTGTAATAAAATTAAAGGACCAATAATAGTTGATCTCATTGTTGACGAAAGTCAACCGTCATTATTCAAACAGGGTTATAAAAAAAATGCTGATGGCTCCTTTGCGCCATCAGACTTGAGTGAAATGTACCCATTTATAAAAGATCCAATATCTAATACTAATAATTAATGAAAGTTTATATAATTGGTGCATCAGGTTTAATAGGGAAAAATTTATTTTTAACCCTAACAAAAAAATATAAAACTATTGGAACTTATAATTCAAATCGAACAAATAAAAAATTTGTCAAATTTAATATGAAAAAAGACAAAATTACAAAAATTAGTAAAGAGATAAAAGAAAATGATATATTTATTATTCTATCAGCATATTCAAACCCAGGATGGATTTCTCAAAACAAAAGGGAAGCAAATGATCTTAACGTATTAACAACAAAAAAACTAATTGATCAAATCATTAAACTAAAATGTAAAATAATATTTATGTCTTCGGTTGAAGTATTTGATGGAAAAAAGAAATATTTCCTTGAAACCGATAAGCCTAAGCCATTGAATTTTTATGGTAAGGCAAAATATAAAATTGAAAAGTATATCCAAAAAAAAACTAAAAACTATTTGATATTAAGAACTAGTTGGAATAGTGATGAGGTGCTTCATGGCAGGTGTGTAATAGAGTTAACCTACAATAGTATTAAAAAAGACAATGCTAAAATGGCCAAGGATAACTTATTTTCAATAACAAATGTTAAGGATACATGTTCAATAATTGAAAAACACTTAATGTCAAAAAGCAAAATTCTTCATATCGCAAACAAAGAGAAAATTTCAAGATCTATTTTAGCTAAACGAATAAAAAAATATTCAAAAAATAAATTAAATTTTAAAATTGTTAAATATTTGAAGATTAATTACTTGGAGCCTAGATCAAAAATTAATTTGTTAAAAAGCAATGATAAAGTCATAAGAAAATTTAATTTCAAAAAAATAAACAGTCTAATTGAAAGAAAAACTAAATTACTGGATGCTGTCTAGTTTGTATATTTTTCTTTAGATCTCAATTCATTTGAATAAATATTAATAACTTTTTCTACACTAATTGTTTTATAAATACGATTTAATTTAACAGATGAAATAATATAATTTAAATCTTTATTTTTCTTTATTTCTATTTTAGATTTTGATTTTAATTTTAACTTTAGTAGTTTAACAACATTATATGATTTCAAGATATTAGAACATGAAACTAAAAAAATATCAGAATTAATTTTAGACTTTGATAATTTCATAATAATTTTTGGCAATTCAGATGCGTGCATAAAATTATTAAATTTAGAATTTGATAAGATAATTTTTTTATTTTTTTTTATTTTATTGGTAACTGAATTTATCCAACCATGTGTTCCTAAACCAATAATTGCAGGTAATCTTAATATTATTGTTGGAAAACTATTTAATAAAATCTTTTCAGCTATTAATTTTGTATATCCATAAATTGATGGATCATTGATAATTGTATTTTCGTTTAGTACACTTTTTTTTACTTCACCATAGATATCTCTTGATGATAGATAAAAAACTTTTTTAAATTTTTTACCCTCCAATGTTTTAACAAGGTTATTTGTTGTTAATATGTTTGAATTTACATAATTTTCTGAAGACATATTAAGCCACGCAGAGCCTGCTAAATGAATTATTACATCAGGCTTGAAGTCTTTTAGTTTTAAAGGTTTCTTACTAAGGTCATGGCTAATCCATTTATGATTTTTATTTTTAATCTTTGGGTCGCTTCTGGATGTAGATAAGATTTTGTGATTATTTTGCAAAAGGTTTAAAATTATATATTGACCAATATAGCTACTTGCACCAGTTAATAATATTTTCATTAGCTATTATATATTGTCATTTATTTTTTGAATTAAAAGGCCCTTGTTTGATTTCGTGGTAAATTACGAATTTAGACAAAACTTCTACCGAATGAAATTTATTTTTATTTATTCTAATAATGGGATTATTCTTTGCGTCTAAAATAACTTTTTTAATTAATCTACCATTTAAGTTGTGAATATTAATTCTTTTTTTTCCTGTAATAATGTTAATTATTTCTTCTTTTTTTTTATGTTTGTGCATTGTGTAATGAGTTCCTTTCCATAGAAAAATAATCATATTATGAAATTTGTCTTTTGGTGAATTGTGCATGCACAAAAAAACATTTTGTCTATTTACTTTTGCAGCAATTTTAATGCATTTTAAAAGTTCAAGGTTTACCTCTACGAAATCATTTTTTTTTTTAGGGTAAAAAACTAAGTTTTTAAGATTTTGTATTTTTTTATAATTTTTTAATAACATTTTTATTTTTTTTAATAAATGAATTTATTTTCGAGATTTCATTAAAATTTGCAGACCACTTAGGATAAATTATATCAGCTTTAGAAAGAAATGGCCCAGTTACTGTTTCATGATAAATTAAATATTCACTTGTGGGTACTAAAAGGTGAAACTTAGATGATGAAAGTCTATAAAAAATTTGATTATTTTTTTTAGATAAGCTTATGTAGCCAATTGGCTTTCCATTATCTTTAAAAAAATAAACATCCATTGATCCCTCTACTATATGGTAAGATTCACTTCTTTTACCCGGATGTTTATGTACTGGTACAACTGCATTTTTTTTAAAGCAAATCATCATTTCATGAGTAAGATGACTGTTATTTTTGTGGAATAAAATCCTATAACTTTTATTATTTGATTTATCTGCTTTAGTTTTAAGAATTTTTATATATTTTGATTTTAGAACAAAAATATCACTAAATACTCTTTCTGTGTAATTAGATATTTTTTTTTTATTTATTATTATTTTCATTTTATTAAAGTTTACACTTAAAAAATTACAAAATATTAACAATCTTTATAGAATCTACGGTTAAAAATCTATAAAATGTGACGGTTTCGAAAGTGTACAAGGTAATATAAATAAAATTAAGCAATCTTGTAATCGTTCCAATCATCTGCAGTAGATAGAAAAGCAGTAAAATATAATATGCAAAAAATCAGCTGTGTTGGTTAATATTAGTAAGCAGTTATTTAATAAGCTAATAAAATTTATAAAGGAATATCTATTTTATTTAAAACAAACAAATAGACATGAAAAAATAAGAAAAAAATAAAAATTTTAATTTTAAAGTTTTTTATAATAAAAGATGTAAATTGTTTACTCTTTGTAACCAAATACTTTTAAATGTATGATAACTTTTCTCACACAATTTTGAATATCAATATATATTTTCTATAAAAATTTTTTTCAGTGCATAAATCAAGCCAATTGAGCTATTAGTACTGGTCAGCTACACGCATTACTGCGCTTCCACATCCAGCCTATCAACGTGGTGGTCTACCACGGCTCTATAGGAAGAACTAGTTTTGAGGTGAGTTTCCCGCTTAGATGCTTTCAGCAGTTATCTCTTCCATACTTAGCTACCCTGCACTGCGGCTGGCGCCACAACAGGTCCACCAGTGGTATGTTCAACCCGGTCCTCTCGTACTAGGGTCAACTCCTCTCAATTCTTCTACACGCATAGCAGATAGGGACCGAACTGTCTCACGACGTTCTGAACCCAGCTCACGTACCACTTTAATTGGCGAACAGCCAAACCCTTGGGACCTGCTCCAGCCCCAGGATGTGATGAGCCGACATCGAGGTGCCAAACACTGCCGTCGATATGAGCTCTTGGGCAGTATCAGCCTGTTATCCCCGGCGTACCTTTTATCCGTTGAGCGATGCCCCTTCCACTCAGAAGCACCGGATCACTATGACCGACTTTCGTCTCTGCTCGACTTGTCAGTCTCACAGTCAGGCAGGCTTATGCCATTGCACTCTACGAACGATTTCTGACCGTTCTGAGCCTACCTTCGCACGCCTCCGTTACTATTTGGGAGGCGACCGCCCCAGTCAAACTACCCACCATACAATGTCTCGCTGCCGGATGACGGCTAGCGGTTAGATGTCAAGAAAAACAAAAGAGGTATTTCACTGGTGACTCCACAAAAGCTGACGCCTTTGCTTCAAAGTCTCCCTCCTATGCTAAATATGTTTTTCCTAACACCAATGTAAAGTTGCAGTAAAGGTGCACGGGGTCTTTCCGTCTAACTACGCGAACTCCGCATCTTCACGGAGAATTCAATTTCACTGAGTTGATGTTGGAGACAGCGGAGAAATCGTTACGCCATTCATGCAGGTCGGAACTTACCCGACAAGGAATTTCGCTACCTTAGGACCGTTATAGTTACGGCCGCCGTTTACTGGGGCTTCAGAAGTTAGCTTGCACCAACCGCATTAACCTTCCAGCACCGGGCAGGCGTCAGACCCTATACATCCACTTACGTGTTAGCAGAGCCCTGTGTTTTTGATAAACAGTCGCTTCTCCCTGGCTTGTGCCACCCTTCCATAGTTGCCTACAAAAGGGTCTTCCTTATCCCGAAGTTACGGAAGCATTTTGCCGAGTTCCTTCAACATCATTCTCTCAAGCGCCTAAATATACTCTATTAATCTACCTGTGTCGGTTTCGGGTACGGTCTTCATGATGGAGCTATTTCTTGGGACCTCTTCGCGGCAAGTTCAATCCATTAAGAACTCACAACTTACGAAATCCGTCACTACCATCAGGTCAAGGAATATTAACCTTGTTTCCATCGACTACGGCTTTCGCCCTCGCCTTAGGTGCCGACTAACTCTACGCGGATTAACCTTGCATAGAAACCCTTAGATTTTCGGCGACGAAGTTTTTCACTTCGTTTATCGTTACTTATGTCAGCATTCGCACTTCTGATACCTCCAGGATCCCTCACGGGTATCCCTTCGCAGGCTTACAGAACGTTCCGCTACCCCTTACAAAGTTCGAAAACTTTGTAAAGCCACAGATTCGGTACATGATTTTAGCCCCGTTACATCTTCGGCGCAGAAACTCTATTAGACCGGTGAGCTGTTACGCTATCTTTAAAGGATGGCTGCTTCTAAGCCAACCTCCCGGCTGTTAAGGAATTTCCACATCCTTTCACACTTAATCATGATTTTGGGACCTTATCTGGTGGTCTGGGCTCTTTCCCTCTCGACCATGGACCTTAGCACCCACAGTCTGTCTGCCGAAGAACAATGTCTAGCATTCGGAGTTTTATTAGGTTTGGTAAGAATCTCTTCCCCCTAGCCCATTTAGTGCTCTACCTCTAAACATCTATTTATTCGACGCACTACCTAAATAGTTTTCGCGGAAAACCAGCTATCTACGAATTTGGTTGGCCTTTCACCCCTTACCACAAGTCATCCAAAGACTTTTCAACGTCAACTGGTTCGGTCCTCCGGTTGGTGTTACCCAACTTTCAACCTGCTCATGGTAAGCTCATTCGTTTTCGGGTCTAATTCATTAAACTAATCGCCCTATTAAGACTTGCTTTCGCTGCGCCTACACCTAGATGGCTTAAGCTTGCTTAATAAATTAAGTCACTGACCCATTATACAAAAGGTACGCCCTCACCCTAAAAAGGGCTCGGACTGATTGTAGGCATGCAGTTTCAGGTTCTATTTCACTCCCCTAATAGGGGTTCTTTTCACCTTTCCCTCACGGTACTAGTTCACTATCGGTCACTGAAGAGTATTTAGGCTTAGAGGGTGGTCCCCCTATATTCGAGCAGGATTTCTCGTGTCCCGCTTTACTCAAGAATTTTGTTAGACATTACTCATACGGGACTATCACCCTCTATGGTTAGCATTTCCAAACTATTCAAATTTTTCTAACAAAACTACTGGCCTACTCCGCGTTCGCTCGCCACTACTAACGGAATCTCAATTGATTTCTTTTCCTCTGGTTACTTAGATGTTTCAGTTCTCCAGGTTGTCTCTTTAAACCTATGTATTCAGTTTAAAGTACCACATAAAGTGGTGGGTTTCCCCATTCGGAAATTTTCGGATCAAAGCTTACATACAGCTCCCCGAAACTTATCGCAGTATATCACGTCCTTCATCGGCTTTCAGTGCCAAGGCATCCACTACACGCCCTTAAACGCTTGATTTATGCACAGAAAAAAATTCTTTTAACAGAAAATTTATCTATGTTGTGATCAAATTTTTATTTTGAACATTAAATAATAACTTTTAATGTTCGGATATAGATATTGATATAAATTATTTTTATTTACAGTTTTAATAACTAAATGTTTCCTGGTGGAGGATAGCGGGATCGAACCGCTGACCTCCTGAATGCAAATCAGGCGCTCTCCCAGCTGAGCTAATCCCCCAGTTAAGTATGGTGGGCCGAGAAAGACTCGAACTTTCGACCCCACCCTTATCAAGGGTGTGCTCTAACCAACTGAGCTACCGGCCCTACAAGAAGGAAACATTACTTTAAGAAGAGAAATGAGGACGGTCAACATTACCGATGTATATTATTTAGAGTGAAATTTTACTTTCACTCATCCTTAGAAAGGAGGTAATCCAGCCGCAGGTTCCCCTACGGCTACCTTGTTACGACTTCACCCCAGTCGCTGACTATACCGTGGTCAAGGGTTTAAAACCTTGCCTTAAGGTAGAACCAACTCCCATGGTGTGACGGGCGGTGTGTACAAGACCCGGGAACGCATTCACCGTGGCACGCTGATCCACGATTACTAGTAATTCCAGCTTCATGCACTCGAGTTGCAGAGTGCAATCCGAACTGAGGCATCTTTTCGGGATTTGCTTAACGTTGCCGTTTTGCTTCCTGTTGTAGATGCCATTGTAGCACGTGTGTAGCCCAACACGTAAGGGCCATGAGGACTTGACGTCATCCCCACCTTCCTCCAGCTTATCACTGGCAGTTCTTTCAGAGTGCCCAACTTAATGATGGCAACTAAAAGTGAGGGTTGCGCTCGTTGCGGGACTTAACCCAACATCTCACGACACGAGCTGACGACAGCCATGCAGCACCTGTGTTTCGTCCGGCCGAACCGAAAACTCTAATCTCTTAGAGTCGCGACGAACATGTCAAGTGTTGGTAAGGTTCTGCGCGTATCTTCGAATTAAACCACATGCTCCACTACTTGTGCGGGTCCCCGTCAATTCATTTGAGTTTTAACCTTGCGGTCGTACTCCCCAGGCGGTGTGTTTATCGGTTTCCCTGCGACACTGAAAATAAATTTCCAACGTCTAACACACATCGTTTACGGCATGGACTACGAGGGTATCTAATCCTCTTCGCTACCCATGCTTTCGTTCCTCAGTGTCAGTAATGATCCAGAAAGCTGCCTTCGCAATTGGTATTCTTTCTAATATCTACGAATTTCACCTCTACACTAGAAATTCTGCTTTCCTCTATCATACTCTAGCTGAAAAGTTTTGATGGCAGTTCCAGAGTTAAGCTCTGGGATTTCACCACCAACTTTTTCAACCACCTACGAACTCTTTAAGCCCAGTAATTCCGAACTACGCTAGGTCCCTTCGTATTACCGCGGCTGCTGGCACGAAGTTAGCCGGACCTTCTTATTCGGGTACAGTCATTTTCTTCCCCGACGAAAGAGCTTTACAACCCAAAGGCCTTCTTCACTCACGCGGCATCGCTGCATCAGAGTTTCCTCCATTGTGCAAGATTCCCCACTGCTGCCTCCCGTAGGAGTTTGGGCCGTGTCTCAGTCCCAATGTGGCTGATCATCCTCTCAAATCAGCTATTGATCATAGTCTTGGTAGGCCATTACCCTACCAACAAACTAATCAAGTGCGGGCTCATCCAATGGTGCATAAAGCTTTCTCCGTAAAGACTTATCCGGTATTAGCACAAGTTTCCTCGTGTTATTCCAGGCCAAAGGGTAGATACCCACATGTTACTCACCCGTCTGCCACTAAGTATTGCTACTTCGTTCGACTTGCATGTGTTAGGCGTGCCGCCAGCGTACGTTCTGAGCCATGATCAAACTCTCAAGTTAAAAAACGGCGCACACTAGCTTCATATATAAATTGTAAGAATACAATCCATACGATTTTGAAGTGTGTACGACAAATTTTGGTAACCTTAACCGTCCACACTTCTCTTCTTAAATTTTTACTTTTTAAATAGCTAATTGGGTCTAAAACGCCCAATAATCCTCACTAATCTATTGAGTAAACAATAATTTTACTGAGAAAGTGTGCTGCTTATAAGCTAAAATAAAAGTAAATCAAGCATTTAGCATTTAAATAAATGCTCAAATATATCAATAAATACTAGGTTTTTTTTGATTTTTAGTCATTACTAAATTAATAATTCAAAGTTCAAGATGATATTTAGTTCAAATAAAATAATAAAAATAATAAAAAAAAATATTGAGATTACTTTTCTTTTCTTACTATTGTTAATTACGATTTCAAGCACCAACATCTATAATGAAAAAAAAGTATTAATAGATGAAAATTACAAAAATTTAATAAATAATATTTATTTCCAAAAAAGTATTAACGAAATTTTTGACAATCTAGTTCCAAGATATAAAAATATTGATCATAAAATTTCTAGTGGTGAAACCTTTGATAAAATTTTAAATAATTATTCAATACCAAATGAAGAAATTAATCAGATCAAAAAAAAATTAAATTCGGATTACAATATAAATAATCTTCAGCCAAATCTTGAAATAAAAATTACTATCGACCAGTCAAATAATAAAAAAATTACTTCTTTTTTATTTCCAGTTTCTAGAACAGAAAAAATTCAATTAATAAGAAATCTAGATAATAACCTTTTTGAAAAAAAAACAATTATTACAAATTTAAATAAAAAAATTATTTTTAAAGAAGGGAAAATTACACAAAGTTTATATAAAACAGCTATTGATTTGAAAGTTCAGCCAAATGTGATTATTGAGTTTGCAAGAATTTATGGATTCCAGGTTGATTTTCAAAGAGATATTAGAAAAAATGATAATTTTCAAATCATGTATGAAGTGTTTGAAGACGATGAGGGCAAAGTATTTGAAACAAGTAATATAATTTTTGCAGATCTAAAGCTAAGTGGAAAAAATAATGCATTATATTATTTTGAAAAAAAAGGAAGTGAAGGACACTATGATGAAAATGGTAAGAGTGTTGAAAAAGCATTGATGAAAACTCCTATTAATGGTGCAAGACTTTCTTCTGCATTTGGAATGAGAAAACATCCTATAGATGGTTTTAATAAAATGCATAGAGGAACTGACTTTGCAGCCCCAATGGGCACTCCTATTATGGCATCTGGAAGTGGACTGATAACGAGAGCGAGATGGTGTGGTGGTGGTGGAAATTGTATTAAAATAAAACATAATTCAACTTATGAAACTATTTATGCTCATATGAAAAATTTTGCTAGAGGAATAAAAGAGGGAATAAGAGTAAAACAGGGTCAGATAATTGGTTATGTCGGGTCGACTGGAAAATCTACAGGTCCACATCTACATTATGAAGTAGTTGTAAATGGAAAGAAGGTTAACTCTCAAAAATTAAAGTTGCCTTCTGGCAAAACACTTAAAGGAAAAGAAAGAGAAATATTTGAGGTAGAAAAAATTAAATTAGATGTTTTAAAATCAGAATTAATTATTGGATAAAATTAACTAGCAGCGACTTTCTTTTCAACCACTTTTTTATCTACACTTTTTACAACTTTTTTAACTTCAGGTTCAGTCACTTCTTTTTTAACCGTTTCAGCTTCAGTTTTAATAGTTTCTTCAACCTTTTTGTCTGAATCTAGTGGCTTAATAGTTGCAGTTGCAGATGAATTTACTCTAGCCATTCTAAGGCTTTCTTGCTCGTTTTGAACTCTTGTAAAATGATCCGCATGTTGAAAATAATTTTCAGATAAAATTTTATCTTCATTAGCTAAAGCTTCTCTTGCTAAATCATTGTATTTTTCAATAAGTTTAACGGCATTATGATTATTTCTGCCTGGAACTTTTCTTTGAAAATTATCGTTGTTAGAAAATTTTGACCCTTCATTATTACTTCTAAATGGAGGTCTTCTATTATTATTACTTCTAAATGGAGGTCTTCTATTGTTATTACTATTATTACTTCTAAATGTTACCATAATATTTTTTCAATTTAAATTTTAGTGCTGATTACGCAGCGATCATTATTGCCATAATCTTTTATGGCTTTGTTAACGTAAAAACCTTCTTCTTTTAATATTTTTATAACTTTATTTTTTTGATTAAAACCTATCTCTAAAATAAATTTACCATTTTTCTTAATCAGATTATTTGTCTTATTGATTACTTTTCTGATTTTTGAAAAACCATCAAACCCACCACTTAAAGCTAACTTTGGCTCAAAATTAACTACATCTTTTTCCAAATATTTTAAACTTAACTGTTCAATATATGGAGGGTTTGAAACAACGATATCATATTTGCCATTGTTAAAATTGTCAACACTTGAGTGAAAAAACTTTACTCGATTAGTTAAGTTTAGTTGTTTTGCGTTAAATTTGCTTACATTTATACTTTTTTTAGAAATATCTATTCCAGTTCCATAAAAATTAGATCTCTCTTTTAGTATGGATAAAAGAATGCATCCAGATCCAGTTCCTATATCGAGAAGTTGTAAATGATCATCTTTTGAATAAATCTTTAAAACCTGTTCTATTATTAGTTCACTATCAGGTCTTGGAATTAGCACATCTTTATTAACAAAAAATTCATCTTTCCAAAACTCTTTTTTATTTATTAAATAAGCAATTGGTTCACCTTTTTTTCTTCTTTCAATTAAACTTTTAAATTTTCGTAATTGCTCTGAGTTCAAAACTTCTTTAGGATTTAAAATAATATACTTTTTATCTCTTTTAATCGAGTTGGATAATAATATCTCGCTATCAAGTTGAGGATTGGCTATCTTATTTTTTTGTAGGATTTTGATTCCTTCTTTCAGAATATTTTCTATATTCATTTTAATTAAGATTGCTCAATTTTTCTTCTTGTGCTTGCAGCGTTAAATTTTCTACCATTTCATCAAAGGCTTCACCCTCTAAAAAAGCTTCAAGTTTGTGTAGGGTTAGATTAATACGGTGGTCTGTTACTCTTCCTTGTGGAAAATTATATGTTCTAATTCTTTCAGAACGGTCTCCAGTTCCTATTTTGCTTTTTCTATCTTCTGATCTTTCGCCCTCTATTCTTGATCTTTCTAATTCATAAAGTCTTGATCTTAAAATTAACATCCCTTTTGCTTTATTTTTGTGTTGTGATTTTTGATCTTGTTGAGATACAGATAATCCAGTTGGAATATGAGTAATTCTCACGGCACTATCAGTTGTATTAACAGATTGCCCACCTGGGCCACCAGCTCTAAATACATCAATTCTTAAGTCTGAATCATTTATTTTTATATCAACCTCTTCTGCTTCTGGTAGAACAGCCACAGTTGCTGCAGAAGTGTGAACTCTCCCTTGAGTTTCTGTATCTGGAACTCTTTGAACACGATGAACTCCACTTTCATACTTTAATGTTGAATAAATATTTTTCCCCCTAATTGATGCAATAACTTCTTTCAGTCCACCTGCCTCACTCTGAGACATACTTATTAATTCTAATTCCCATTTTTTTTGATGACTAACTTTTTCATACATCTTAAAAAGATCTGCAGCAAATAAACTTGCCTCTAACCCTCCCGTACCTGCTCTTATTTCTATAATTGCATTTTTTTTATCTGCCTCATCTTTTGGTAGTAAAAATAGTTTTAATTTTTTTTCTATAGTTTCGTTTTCTAATTTTAAATCTTTTAATTCTACTTCAGCCATTTCTTTAAACTCATTATCACTATTTGAGTCGCTTAATATTTTCTCCAGATCTTTTTTTTCACCCTCATAAGAAAAATATTTTCTAGCATCATCAATTACTTCGTTTAAATCCGAGTATTCTTTTGATTTTTCGGCAAAAAGTTTTTTATCCACTTCACCTGATGATAGCTCTTTCTCCAAAATAGAATGCTTAGATATTAAATCTTCAATAGTTTTTAGAGGTATCATTGTATTTATAATTTTTTATCAAGTTCAGCAGCTTTTTTTTCAACTTCACTTACAACTCTTGATATTATGTCTTCTGATAAAACTTTTTCACTTTGAATGCCAGATAAATAAAGCATATTATTACCCTTACCGCCTCCAGTAATTCCTATATCTGTCATCGCTGCTTCACCAGGTCCATTAACTACACAGCCAATAATCGATAATGTTAAAGGGGTTTTGATGTGAGCTAGTTTATCTTCTAATATTTTTACCGTGTCAATTACTTGAAATGCTTGTCTTGCACATGACGGACAAGATATAATTTTTACACCTCTATTTCTTAAATTAAGTGACTTTAATATTTCATTACCAATTTTAATTTCTTTAACTGGATCATCAGACAAAGAAATTCTTATAGTATCCCCTATTCCATCCATTAAAAGTGAGCCAAGACCTATTGATGACTTAACACTACCCGATACAAAACCTCCAGCTTCTGTGATCCCTAGGTGTAATGGATAATCTGTAACTTTTGATAGTTGACGATACGCTGCAATAGATAAAAATATATCTGAAGATTTTACACTTATCTTAAAATTAAAAAAATCTTGATCTTCTAAAATCTTAATATTCCTTTGTGCGCTTTCAACTAAAGCTTCTGGGCATGGCTCTTTATATTTTTCTAAAATATCTTTTTCAAGAGAGCCAGCGTTAACACCTATTCTAATAGAACAATCATTATTTTTAGCAGCACTAAGTACATCGTGTATTTTTAATTTATCACCAATATTTCCTGGATTAATTCTTAAACATTTTGCTCCATTTTCAGCTGCTTCTATGGCTCTTTTATAGTGAAAATGAATATCAGCAATTATTGGAACAGATACATGTTTTGTAATTTCTTTAAGAGCTAATGAAGACTCTTCATCTGGGCAAGAAACTCTAACCAAATCTGCACCCTCTTCATGAATATCATTAATTTGTTTTATTGTGGCCTGAATATCGGTTGTTAAGGTATTGGTCATTGATTGAACAGAAATAGGATTGTCACCACCTATTTTTACATCACCAACATTTATTACTTTTGTTTTTTTTCTATGAATGTCTCTAAATGGTCTTAAGCTCATAAGTTAATCTAACTTAAATTCTTTGTGAAGCACTGCTACTGCTTTTTTTATCTGTTTATTTGAAATTAAAACTGAAATTTTAATTTCAGAAGTTGAAATAACCATTATGTTAATCTTTTTTGAAGCCAAAGCTTGGAACATTCTATAGGTAATTCCTGGTGTTGTAATCATACCCACACCAATAATAGATACTTTTGAAACATTATTGTCATACGTAAGTTTTCTAAATGAAATTCTTTTATTTTGTTTAATTATTTTTTCTGTTTTTTTTACATCCTCAGATTTAATTGTAAAAGTTAAGTCTGTTTCTTTTCCATTTAAAGAAATATTTTGAACTACCATATCAACATTAATTTGATTAAGTGATAATGGTTTAAAAACAGCAGCTGCTACTCCTGGTCTGTCCTTAACACCTACAATCGTAACTTTAGAATCATTTTTTGTAGAAGTAATTCCAGTTATTATTTGATTACTGAAGGTTTTTTTTGTACCAGTTATTAATGTGCCTTTCTTTTTTTGAAATGAAGATTTAACTGAAAAATTAATATTATTTAGTTTTGCATCTTGCACAGATGTAGGTTGCATAACCTTTGCGCCTAATGATGCCATCTCTAACATTTCATCATAGGAAATTTTATGAATTTTCTTGGCTTTAGAATGATTTCTTGGATCTGTAGTATAAACACCATCTACATCAGTGTAGATATCACACGCATCAGTATTAAAAAATTTTGCAAGCATTATTGCTGATGCATCAGTTCCACCTCTGCCCAGTGTTGTAAGTCTATTTTCTAAGTTAATGCCTTGAAAACCAGTTATGATAGGTATTCCACCTGATTTCATGAAACTAAGTATTTTTCCTTTATTGATTTTGCTAATTCTTGAAGAGCTATAAGGTCCTTCTGTAATAATTGGTAGCTGCCAAGACATCCATGATCTAGCTTTAAAACCAAGGTGTTTTAATCTACCAGCAATTAATGCACAAGTTGCTTGCTCTCCTGTTGCTAACAAAACATCATATTCTGCTGCATCAAAGGTATTACTTAATTCTTTTGTTTTTTTTATTAATTCATTGGTTGTGCCACTCATTGCAGATGAAACCACAATGACACCCATTTTCTTCTTTTTGTAAGAGGAAATAATTTTTGCTACGCTCTTTATTCTATCTATACTTCCAACGGAGGTTCCACCGAACTTTAATACAACAGTTTTCATTGATAATTTTGTAATTTATATTTGATAAAATACATCTTAATTGTTATGTCCACAAGTTATCTATTATGAATTCAATAAATAAAAAAGAAATTGAGAAATTTTCCAAAATTGCTGAAGAATGGTGGGATCCTAATGGTAAATTCAAACCATTGCATAATTTTAATCCAATAAGAATTAGATATATAAAAGAAAATATTATCAAAGATTTTAAAATTAGATCATCTGATAAGCCGTTAAAAAATATTAAATTACTTGATATTGGTTGTGGTGGGGGGTTATTATCTGAACCGATGTGCAGACTAGGAGCAAGTGTTGTTGGCATTGATGCATCAAAGAAAAATATTGAAGTTGCAAAATTTCATGCAAAAAAAAATAAACTTAAGATTGACTATAAAGTTGCATCTCCAGAGATGTTAAAAGATAAAAAAAAATTTGATGTAATTTTGAACATGGAAATAGTTGAACATGTTAATGATATAGACTTTTTTATTAAAGAAAGTTCAAAATTATTGAAAAAAAATGGAATAATGTTTATCGCAACCCTTAACAAAACATTAAAATCTTATGTATTTGCAATAGTGGGTGCTGAATATATTTTAAAATGGCTTCCAATTGGAACACATGATTGGGAAAAATTTGTTAAACCTAGTGAGCTAATAGATATAAGTAAAAAAAACAATCTATCTCTTAAAAAATTAGATGGAATGAATTTTAATATATTAGATAATAGCTGGAAAGTAACAAATGATACTTCTGTTAATTATATTACAAAATTTATAAAAAATTAGTTCGTAGTATCTTTTATCCAAGGCAGTATTTCTGCTTTTATACCCTCTTCCTTTAATTCGTTAAGATCTTTTTTTGTTGCGGTACCATAAATACCTTTGGCTTTTTTTTTGTCTTTATAATGTAGAGACCTTGCCTCATAAGCAAAATTTTCTCCCACATATTCAAAATTTTTTTTTATAAATTCTTGATATTTATAAATTGTTTTTTTTATTTCTTTATATTTTTCACTGGATGAATCAATGTCTGTTAAAATATTTTTTGAAGTACTCACATTAGGAGACATCAAGCCCTTTCCAACATTTAAAGAATTACAAAAATGACAATTTAAGAATTTTTTCTTTTTAAGTTTTTCATATTCCTTGGACGATGAAAACCAACTATCAAAAGTAGTTTCACAATCTTTACATATGAGCTTGTATTTGATCATGGTTTATAGTTAATAGTTAATAAAGTTAATTCAATATCAAATTAGCTTCTATAATCAGCATTAATCTCAATATATTTTTTTGTTAAATCCATTGTGTAAGCAGTAAAACTTTTTGATCCCATATTTAAATCTACTGAAATATCTATTGATTGACTTTTCATATAGTTAGTCGCTTCATTTTCTTTATAATATTTAAAAATTTGTCCTTTTTCTATAATCTTAATACCACCAAAGTTTATTGCTAATTTTTTTAAATCTATTTTCACTCCAGATTTTCCTATGGCCATTATTATTCTACCCCAATTTGGATCTTCTCCTGCGATGGCTGTTTTAACAAGATTTGAATTCGCAATAGAAAAAGCTATTACTCTTGCTTCTTTCTCACTTTTTGATTTAACTATATTGATTGTAATAAATTTAGTAGCTCCTTCACCATCCTTAACCACTCTTTTTGACAAATTTAATAATACTGAATGTAGGGCTTTATCAAAACTAAATATCTTTTTATCATTAATATTATTAATGATTGAGTTTTTTACTTTTCCTGTTGAAAAAATAGAAACCATATCATTAGTACTAGTGTCACCATCGCAACTAATTGCATTAAAAGTTGTATTAATATTTTTCTTTAATAGTTTGTTTAAAATATCGTTTGAAAGATCTGCATCTGTAAAAACATAACCTAATGTGGTCGCCATGTTTGGAAAAATCATTCCTGATCCTTTAGCAATCCCATAAATCTTAACATTTTTATTTCCTATTTTGCATTCCTCCATAGAAATTTTTGGCTGTAGGTCTGTTGTCATTATGCCTAATGCAGCTTTCATCCAGGTAAATTTATTTTGTGTATATTTAATTTTTTTGATTAATTCTGGAATGTTCTTTTTAATTTTTTCAGTTGGATATTTTTCTCCAATTGTCCCTGTGCATCCAAAAAGTACTTGATTTGATGATATCTTCTTTGGAAAATCTTCGTCTTCAGTTTGTTTTTTTGTTAATTGTAATGCTGCTTCTTCTGCTATTTCTTTTAAACCTTTGTAACCATCTGATCCTGTAAATGCATTAGCATTTCTAGTATTAATAATTAGAGAGCTTATTTTTTTACTTTTAATATTTAAATTCCACTTAATGTTCTCTGAAACTATTTTTGATTGTGTATAAACAGATGCATAGTTTGCCCCGTCTCTAAAATAAAACATAACCAAATCATCCCTGGGTTTGCTGTATAAATTTGCACAAACTGTGGATATTGAAACTCCATCTAGATGTTCTAAATCTTGAAAGTCACTATTTTTTGACTTTAAATTTAGTGAGTTTATAAAGTTTTTAACGTTTATTGGCATGTGTTTAAAATATTTATTTAATACTTATATTAAAAGTTATAATTAATTATATACCAGAAAATTAAATGCTTAATCCCTTAAATTTTATCACAAAGTTTATTAAATCTAGCAATCAAAAAGAGCTCGATAGAATTAACAAAATAGTTGTAAAAGTTAACTCCTTAGAAGCTTCTGTTAAAAACCTTAGTGACGAAGACTTTCCTAAAAAAACTACAGAATTGAAAGATAAACTTAAAAATGGTGAAAATTTAGACACCCTATTGCCTGAAGCTTTTGCACTTGTGAGAGAGGCTTCTAAGAGAACAAGAAATGAGAGACATCATGATGTTCAAATACTTGGAGGTGTTGTGCTTCACGAGGGCAAAATTGCAGAAATGAGAACTGGTGAAGGTAAAACTTTAACAATAAGTCTAGCTGCTTATTTAAATGCTCTGACAGAAGAAGGGGTGCATATAGTTACTGTAAATGACTATCTTGCAAAAAGAGACTCGCAAGAAATGGGGGAGATATATAAATTTTTAGGATTAACTTTTGGTTTTATAAATAATGACCAAGATGATCTTGAAAGAAAAAAAAATTATAATTTTGATATTACATATGCAACTAATAGTGAATTAGGGTTTGATTATCTTAGAGATAATATGAAATTTTCAAAAGAACAAATGGTTCAAAGAGGACATGTTTATACTATTGTGGATGAAATAGATTCTTGTTTAATTGATGAGGCTAGAACGCCACTTGTAATATCGGGAGCTGCTGAAGACAAAACAGAACAATATCTTGCGATTGACAAACTTATAAAAAGATTATTACCAGAACATTATGAGATTGATGAAAAAGATAGAAATATATTGCTTACCAATGAGGGAATAAATAATGTAGAAAAAATATTCTCTGATGCTGGAATTCTAAAAAATAATAACTTTTATGACCCTGAAAACTTAAGTTTAGTTCATCATGTAAATCAATCTTTAAGAGCTCATCATCTATTTGAAAAAGGAAAGGATTATATTGTTAAAGATGGAACATTAAAAATTATTGACGAACTTACTGGTAGAATATTAGAGGGAAGAAGATTTGGAGATGGCTTACACCAAGCACTTGAAGCCAAAGAAAGAATAGATGTTCAAGCTGAAAATCAAACTCTAGCATCAATAACTTATCAAAATTACTTCAAGCTCTATAATAAAATTTCAGGATGTACTGGAACTGCAGCAACTGAATCTCAGGAGTTTTATGAAATATATAATTTAGTTGTGGTTATCATCCCTACAAATAAAGAAATGATTAGAAAAGATTGGAATGATCAAATTTTTAGAACTGAAGAAGAAAAAAATAAAGCTATCATTGAAAAAGTTCTGGAGTGTCACAAGCAAGGTCAGCCTATATTAGTTTTCACTTCTAGCATTAATAAATCAGAAATTTATTCAAAATTACTAAATGATGAAAAAATTAAACATGTAGTTTTAAATGCAAAAAATCATGAAAATGAAGCTGAAATCATTGCAAATGCTGGAAAAATGAATTCAGTTATAATCACAACAAGTATCTCGGGTAGAGGTGTTGATATCCAGTTAGGTGGAAAAAAAGGAAGTCAACCTGATGATGAACTTTTAGAAAATAAAAATAAAATAAAATCACTCGGTGGACTATTTGTTATTGGTACAGAAAGAATGGAATCTAGAAGAGTTGATAACCAAGCCAGAGGAAGAGCTGGTAGACAGGGTGATGAAGGAAGTTCAATTTTTTATGTTAGTTTAGAAGATGACTTAATGAGAATTTTTGGTTCAGAATCTATGAATAATATTCTTCAAAAATTAGGCTTAAAAGATGGAGAAAGTATTGATCACCCCTGGATTAATAAAGCACTTGAAAGGGCACAACAAAAAGTTGAGGCTAGAAATTTTGATATAAGAAAAAATTTATTAAAATTTGATGACGTGTTAAATGATCAAAGACATGTAATATTCTCTCAAAGGAATGGCGTGATGAATAGTGAAAAAGTTTTTGATTATTCAGATGAATTCTTATCTGAAATTATTAGTCATCTAATCAGCTTAAAAACACAGAAACTATCAACAACTAAAAATAATGAATTTAATAATCAGTTAAAAACTTTACTAGGAAAAAGTGTTGATGATAATGAATTTAAAAATGTTACTGAATTAAAAGATGAAGAGTTCAAAAATAAAATTAATTCTAAATTTTTAGAAGCAAGAAATGAAAGAATTAAAATGTTGGATGAAGAAAAAGCAAAAGAAGTTGAAAAAAGAATTTTTCTTCAGTGTATAGATTTAAACTGGAAGTCACATATTCAATATCTTGAACAACTAAGACAAGTTATTGGCCTAAGATCTTATGGTCAAAGAGATCCATTAGTTGAGTATAAAAAAGAAGCCTTTTTTCTTTTCGAAAACTTATTGAATAAATTGAAAATGGATTTTGTTACAATTTTAATAAATTTAAAAATAGTTCAAGAACCTAGTGAAAGTATTTCAAGACCATTAAAAAAAGAAACATCTAACGATCCAAATTGTTTACTAATAAAAAGAAAAAATGAAAAAATTTCAAGAAATGAGAAATGTGAAGCTACAGGTAAAAAGTTTAAAAACTGTTGTGGGGCCTTATAAAGAAAATATAAAATAGCCCAATAAAACTATTACTCCAAATAAAACTGCTAAATTTAACTTTGATTTAAAGAAGTTTTTAATAAATAAATTAACCTTACTTTCTTTCATGCTGAGTGTACTTAGATCGTCTATTTGATTTACGAAACCTTTAGATCTTCCAATAGTTAAAAATTTATTTTTTCTATGATTAAAAATTTCTTCTCCACTCATGTTAAAAAATTCATTCAAATTTTTTTCAATCGATTTTCTTACGTTATCTAATATTAGGTCTCTATCTCTGTGGGCACCACCAATTGGCTCTGGAATAATTTCATCAATTACTTTTAGTTCTAAAAGGTCTTTTGAAGACAATTTCATAGCTTTTGCTGCTTCTAAAGTTCTTTTAGGGTCTCTCCATAAAATGGTGGCACAGCCCTCTGGAGATATTACTGAGTAAATTGCATTTTCTAACATGATTACCTTGTTAGATGAAGCAAGTGCTATTGCCCCTCCTGATCCACCTTCTCCAATAACAATCGCAAGAGTTGGGACGTTTAAAGACATACAACACTCAATTGATTTTGCAATTGCCTCTGCTTGACCTCTTTCTTCCGCCCCTACACCAGGGTAAGCTCCGGGTGTGTCTATAAAAGAAATTATCGGAATGTTAAATTTATTTGCTAATTTCATTAATCTAATTGTTTTTCTGTAACCTTCAGGTCTCATCATTCCAAAATTTCTTTCAATTCTACTTTCAAGGCTGTCCCCTTTTTCTTGACCAATAACTAAGACAGATTTTTCATCAAATTTTGCAAATCCTGCTAATACGGATTTGTCTTCTCCATAATATCTATCACCTGACAGTGGGATAAAATCCTCAAATAAATTATCAATAAAAAATTTTGCTTTAGGTCTATCTTCATGTCTTGCAACTAGAGTAGTTTGCCAGGGGTCTAAGTTAGAGTAAATCTCTTGTAGTTTATTATCTATCTCTTTTTGAGACTCAGATATTTTTTTGGTATCTACTTCCGAAAGACCATCTTGATTATAAGGGTCTTTAAGTTTGTCTATTTCTATCTCTAAATTTTTAATATCTGTTTCAAAATTTAAATAATTTTTCATATGATTGTTTAATTATTAATTAATTAAGAAAAAAGGCAATAAAATGTTTTAAATAATTTATATTTGACATAATTCTATTAAAAGGTACTCTTAATTGATATCGGGAGAGACTATTAAATAATAGCGCCGAAGGAGCAACCACCCCGGAAACTCTCAGGCAAATGGACCGATAACAAACATAACACTCTGGAAAGAGATTTATCTCGCCGATGGAGCAAAACTCTCAGGCAAAAATACAGATGGGGTAAAATGGGTGCTATGAAAGAACAATATACAAAAATACACAATCTATCAGTTTCTAATAAATTGCTTAACTTCGTTAATGAAGAGCTGCTTAAAGATACAAATATTTCTTCTGAAAAATTCTGGGAAGGCTTCGACCAAGTAGTTCATGAGCTAGCCCCAAAAAATAAAGAGCTATTAAAAATAAGAGAAGATTTACAAAAAAAAATAGACGATTGGCATATTGCAAATAAAGGAAATGAAATCAATCTAGAGGAGTATAAAAAATTTTTAAAAGAAATTGATTATTTAAAAGAAGTAGGCCCTGATTTTAAGATCAAAACAAATAATGTTGATGAAGAAATAACTAGTATTGCTGGACCTCAATTAGTAGTTCCAATCATGAATGAAAGGTATGCACTGAATGCAGCTAATGCTAGATGGATGAGTTTATATGACAGTTTATATGGTACAGATGTAATCGATCAATCTGAGGATAGTCCCACTCAAAGATACGATCCTTTAAGAGGAGAAATGGTTATAAAATATGGAAGAGACTTTTTAGAAAAATATTTTCCTCTAGAAAATTTTGAATGGCATAATATTACAGCCTTTAAAATTGATAATGGCTCTTTAACAGTATTAAAAGATAGTAATAAATCATCTTTAAAAAATAAAGATAAATATATTGGTCATAGAGGAGAGGCCAATGATCCATCAGCAATAATTTTAAAAAATAATAATCTTCATATAGAAATAATTATAGACCCAAATGCTTTTAGCGCTCAACAAGATCCTGCTAAAATTAGTGATATTATTGTTGAAGCTGCAGTTTCAACTATTTGTGATAATGAAGATAGTGTTGCTGCAGTAGATGCTGATGACAAAGTTATTTGTTATCGTAATTGGCTTGGACTTATGAAAGGTGATTTGAAATCAACTTTTGAAAAAAATGGAAAGACTTATGAGCGTAAATTAAATCCCGACAGAAGTTATATTTCTAAAGATGGAAAAGGATTAAAGCTACATGGAAGAAGTTTATTATTGGTAAGGAATGTTGGACACCTTATGACTAACTCAGCAATCACTTTAAAAGATGGTTCTGAAATACCAGAAGGTATTATGGATGCCTTTATAACTTCAGCAGCTTGCCTTCATGATATTAAAAAAAAAGGTAATTCTAGAACTGGTTCTATTTATATTGTTAAACCAAAAATGCATGGTCCTGATGAAACCTCATTTACTGATTTAATTTTTACTAAAGTTGAAGAAGTTTTAGGATTGGAAAAATACACTTGTAAAATTGGAATTATGGATGAAGAGAGAAGAACCTCATCTAATTTAAAAGAGTGTATTAGAACACTTCAAAATAGAGTATTTTTTATTAATACTGGTTTTTTAGATCGTACTGGTGATGAAATGCATACTTCAATGGAAGCTGGTCCTATGATTAAAAAAGGAGATATGAAATCTTCTAAATGGATTGGGGCATATGAAAATAACAATGTAGACATAGGTCTTCAATGTGGTCTTTCTGGTAAGGCTCAAATTGGCAAAGGAATGTGGGCTATGCCGGACAAAATGAAAGAGATGATGGAACAAAAAACTAGCCATCTAAATGCTGGTGCAAATTGTGCTTGGGTTCCCTCACCTACAGCGGCAGCTCTTCATGCTCTTCATTATCATGAAATAAATATTTTTGAGAAACAGAAAGAAATTCAAAAAAGAGAATCTGCAAAACTGGATGATTTGTTAACAATTCCTGTAGCAGACAGACCAAACTGGTCAATGGAAGAAATTAACTCCGAAATTTCCAATTCTGCACAAACTCTTTTAGGGTATGTCGTCAGATGGATAGATCATGGAGTTGGCTGTTCAAAGGTACCTGATATTAATAATGTTGGTTTGATGGAGGATAGAGCCACTTTAAGAATTTCTTCTCAACATATAGCTAATTGGATACATCACGATATTTGTACAAAATCACAAGTTATGGAAGTAATGAAAAAAATGGCAAAAATTGTTGATGATCAAAATAAAAATGATGGTGCCTATACTCGCTCCGGAAGAGGAAGCTACGAAATGATGTCTGAAAATTTTGAGCAATCAATTGCTTTTAAGACAGCTTGTGATTTAATCTTTAAAGGTAAAGAGCAACCTTCGGGTTACACAGAACCGTTATTACATCTAAATCGATTATTAAAGAAATCTAGTCAGAATTAGTTTTAATTCCAGTTCTGTTTTTAAAAGCTGAATATAAAGTTCCATCATCGAGACTTTCTATTTCGCCACCAACAGGAAGTCCTTGAGCAAGTTTTGTAACCTTAGTAGAAGTTTTTTTTAAACTATCCTCTATGTAATAAGCGGTAGTTTGACCTTCTACTGTTGCACTTGTTGCTAGTATAACTTCTTCAATATTTTCTCTTGAAACTCTTTCTACTAATGAATTAATCAAAAGATCTTCTTTTCTCTGGCCAGCAGAAGAAATAGTGCCACCAAGAATATGAAAGTAGCCTTTATAGATATTAGAATTTTCAATTGACCATTGATCTGCAATGTCTTCAACTACACATATTTTATTATATTTTTCTTTTGAATTTTCACAATTGTTACAGCCTAATGAATTAGATTTTAAAGTACCACAAGATTGACACCTAATAACATTTTTATAAACTTGCGCCAAAGTGTTTGCCATTGGTTTTACAAGTTCATCCCTATTATTAATAAGTTTTAAAACAATTCTTTTTGCAGATTTAGGACCTAAGCCAGGAAGTTTAGAAATTAATTTAATTAACTCTTCTATCTCATTAATATTTTGCATATTCTTAAAGCGGCCATTTAAAACCAGGAATACCTAATCCACTTGTAGACTTAGAAATTTCTTCAGATGTCTTAGATTTTAATTCTGATTTTGCATTATTATGGGCAGCCACTATCAAATCTTCGATTATAATTTTATTTTCCTTTAATATTTCGTCAGAAAGGTCAATTTTGATCATTTCATTTTCACCATTTAAAGTAACCTTTACAGAATTTGAACCAGACGTTCCTTCTACCTGAATGTTCTTTATTTTTTCTTGGCTCTCTTTCATTTTAGCCTCTAATTCTTTTGCTTTATCTAAAATTTTTGTAAAATCAGTCATTCTTTAATCTTCTTTTCTAGGTTTAACATCAATAAGTTCTGCATCAGGGAAATTTTTTAAAATATCTTTATAAATTGAGGAGTTCTTTACACTTTCTATCAGTTCTTTTTTTTCATTAATTTCTTCTTCTTTTTTTGATGGCTGTCCTTTGGTTTTGCTTAGACTTATAATCCATCTTTCATTGGTCCATTCAAAAAGTTTTGTTGAAAGATCTTTAATAAAATCTTTATCTAAATCTTCATTAAATGAAATTTCAATTCTTTTGTTCTCAAAACTTACAAGGTTAACATTTTTTTCTAATTCATATTTTAATTTAATCTCTTTTTTAGAAGAGCATGCTTTTAATAGATCATCAAATGAATTTATAAGACTGGTATTTGTTTCAATGTTATTATTTTCTTTTTCTTTGATATCTTTTTCCTGAACAATATTTTTCATTTGACCTATTGTTTCAGATTTATCTTTTATTCCAAAGATATCTTCGTTTGTTTTTTTTGGTGAAAAAGATGTTTGGTTTTCACTTTCAACTAATAGTTTGCTATCTTCTTTATATTTTTCACTTTCCTGTTTAATGCTTTTTAAATGAATTAATCTAATTAAGAACATTTCCATTGATAAATGTTGATTAGAAACAATATCAAGCTCCTCAAGTGTTTTAATAGTAAATTGCCAAAATAATATTAGGGTCTCATTGTTAACTTTTTCTGAAAGATCTTTAATTTTATTAAACTCTTCATCATTCAATAAAAAATTATTACCATCCAAATTTAGTGAATCAATATTTTTAAAATAATATAAGAGCTCTAAGAAATCATTAATAAAAATTTTTGGTTCAACACCCTGGTTATATATTTCTCTGTAAGTGTTGAGAACTTCAGTTTCTTTACCTTCAAATATTAATTCAAATAAATCAATTAATTGAGACTTATCAAAATAACCAAATATTTTTTGTGCTGCTGCAAGATCTAATTCTTTGTCTTTATCCAAAGTAAGTAGAGCTCTATCAAGTAACGATAGCGCATCCCTAACTGAACCCTCAGAAATTTTAACAATTAATTTAAGAGCATCATCTGATGCGTTACCATTTTCTTTTTCTTTAATTTTCCTAATAAAATCAAACAACTCTAAAGATTTAATTCTAGATAAATCAAATCTTTGACAACGTGAGACTACTGTAATTGGAATTTTTTTTATTTCTGTTGTTGCAAAGATAAATTTTAAATATTCTGGCGGCTCCTCTAAGGTTTTTAACAATGCATTGAATGCTTGTTTGCTAAGCATGTGAACTTCATCAATTATAAATATTTTATATTTAGCAGTAGTTGGGCCATATCTAGAAAATTCAATAAGGTCTCTTACATCGTCCACCCCTGTTTTACTTGCTGCATCCATTTCCAATACATCAATATGATTTGAGTTAGAAATGGCATTACAATTTTCACAAAGTTCCTCTTTACACAAATTATCTATTCCATTTGAACAATTTAGAGATTTTGCAACAATCCTTGCTGTTGTCGTTTTTCCTATTCCTCTAATTCCAGTAAAAAGATAGGCATTAGGCACTTTATTAGCCTTAATAGAGTTAGAAATTGTTTCCGCAACAACATCTTGCCCTATAAGATCATTAAATGTCTGAGGTCTGTACTTTAAAGCTAAAACTTTTGTATTTTTATTCATTTTATATAAAGGAGACTAGAACCTGAATAACTGTCTCTACGACTGCTTCCGTTAAGATCTGGTCGGGTTCAAGCAGTATCCACCTCTAGCCTCCAAAACTATTATAACAGTAATGTTTTCAATTCTACAAGAAAACTTTCTAAGTTATTTTTCTCTAAACTTATCAGCCTCAAAAACACCTAGTACGTGAAAATCTTGGCAATGAAGTCCTAATTCTTCTAAAGACTTTTGTACTTTTGGATTGTCTATGTGTCCCTCTAAATCACATAAGAAAAAATATGACTCAAAGGAATTTTGCTCTGGATAGCTTTGAAGTTTTGTAAGGTTAACTCCATTGATCGCAAAGCCACCTAATGATTGATAGAGAGCTGCAGGCTTACTTTTTAACTTAAATAGAAAAGAAGTTATGTATTTTTTATCACCAAAATCAGGCTGTAAAACTTCATTACCCATTACCAAAAACCTCGTAGCATTTCCTTTTTCATTTTCAATATTTTTTGAAAGTATTTTTAGATCATAAATTTCAGCACTTAAAGTAGAGGCAATTGCAGCTTCTGTTTTAATTTTAGACTTTGAAATTGTCTCAGCTGAACCAGCAGTATCTGCACGAATATGTTCAACTAAATTATTTTTTTTAATAAATTTAGAGCACTGTGATAAAGCTTGAGCGTGAGAATAAACATCTTTGATATCACTTAAATTGCTATCTGGCTGTCCTAATAAATTATGTTCAATTTTCTGAAAATGTTCCGCATAAATATTAAGTCTATACTTAAAAATAAGATATTCGATTCCAATATTTCCTGTAATTCGATTTGATTCTGGAATTACCATTCTCGAATTTTTATCTTGAGATGTTTTTAAAAAACATTCATCAAATGTCTTACATGGAATTATTTCTGCTTTAGGATCTATTTCTAGAGCTGCTAAATGTGAATAAGCACCGAACGTTCCTTGAAAATAAATTTTGGTCATTTTAGGATTTATATTCCATAATTTTTTTTATAGCTAGATAATCTTCTTTTGTATCTACACCAATGGGAGAAAAGTTTGCCAAAGCAACGTTGATTTTCAGATCATTATCTAATGCTCTTAACTGTTCTAATCTATTTTTTTTTTCTTTAAATGTTTGGTCCAGACTAACAAATTTTTTTAATGTACTTGTTTTATACGAATAGATTCCAATATGATGATAAATATTTTGATCATTTCTTGAAAAACCATCTCTAGTAAAATTTAATGCTATTGGAAAATTATTCTTTTCTAATTTTGTTTCTGTAATAACCTTAACTATATTTTGATCAATTAACATTTTATCATTTTTAATTTCTGCTGCTAGCGTTCCAATTCCAGAATTACTATTAATCATAAAGTTATTTAAATTTATAATATCATTTTTATTGATATTTGGTTCATCCCCTTGCAGGTTTAATATAAAATCAATGTCTTTAATATTAAGCTTTTCGTAAGCCTCAAAAATTCTATCTGTGCCAGTTTTGTGAGTGTTACTCGTCAAAACAGCTCTACCACCATTTTTTTCAACATCATCGAGTATTTCTTGATCTTCGGTTGCTACTACTACCTCGCCAATATTTGTTTCTTCTGCCCTTTTAAAAACATGAGAAATTATTGATAAATTATTAATTGTTAAAAGCGGTTTACCTGGCAATCTACTTGCTGACATTCTTGATGGAATTAATATTAATGTTTTAGCCATTATAAATTTACCAATTTGTGCGTCTAACAGACGCAAAATTAAAAATTAAAAATTAAGTATTTTTTTAATTATCATGTTATATCTGCAAAATAATAAAATTTATATGGATTCGTTCGAGCTTAATAAAATTATTGCTGCTATTTTAATGGTTGCACTTCTTGTAATTGGTTTAGGAAAAGTTGCCGACGGTGTCTTTCATGTAAATAAACCAGAAAATCCAGGGTATCAAGTTGAAGTAGAAGGACAACCAGCTTCCACAGTATCTCAAGTTGCTGAAGTTGAGCAAAAAGTAGACATTGCCGCTATAATGGCTCTAGGCGATGTAACTTTAGGTGAAAAAATTTTTAAAAAATGTGCAGCATGTCACTCTATTGAAAAAGGTGGTCCAAATAAAATTGGTCCTGCTCTTTATAACGTAGTGGGCAGTAAAGTAGGTGCTGTAGAAGACTACAAATATTCTAAAACTTTAGCCTCATATGGTAAAGACTGGACTTTTGAAGAACTCAATGGTTTTTTAACAAAACCTAGCTCATATTTGAAAGGAACAAAAATGTCTTACGCTGGCTTGAGAAAAGAAGCAGATAGAGCCTCGATTATTAAGTACCTAAATCAAAATAGTGATAGCCCTAAACAGCTACCTTAATTTACCAAAACAATATAATAAAATACTTTTTTGAACATGCACTCTATTTAGAGCCTGCAGCCATACTTCAGAATTTTTTCCCAAAAAAACATCTGCTGCAACCTCTTCTCCCCTTGGAAGACAGTGTAAAAAAGTTGTATCTTTTTTAGCAAAACTCATCAATTTTGAATTGATTTGAAAGTTTCTAAAATCTTTAATTTTTTTATTTTTATTAACTTTATCGTTCAATGAAATTACTTTATCTGAAAAAATTACATCAGCATTTTTAACTGCTTTTTTAGCATCATAAAAGATGTGAATTTTTCTTTTATTTTTTTTTACCCAATCTAATACAAATTTTTTAGGCCCATAATTCTTGGGACAACCAATATTTAAGTTGAAAGAAAATTTAACTGAAGCAGCAATCAAACTATTTAGAACATTATTAGAATCTCCAATCCAACAAATATTTAATTTGGAAATAGATTTTTTTTTAATTTCTTCAACTGTGAAAATATCTGATAGCACTTGTGTTGGATGAGACGATGGACTTAGACCATTTATTACTGGTATCTTTAAGTATCTGCTAAATTCTTCTATTTTTTTATCACTGTCAGTTCTCAGCATAAAACCATCCCCATAAGTTGATAAAATTTTAGCAGTATCTGCTAGACTTTCCCCACCTTTTCCTAGGTGTAATTCATTAGCTCTAAGTGTTATAGTTCCTCCACCTAGTTGTTTTATTGCAAGGTAAAAACTTAATCGCGTTCTCAAACTTGCTTTTTCAAACATTTGAATGAGTAACTTGCCTTTTAAAGGTTTATCTTTATCAACTTCTAAAGTGTTATAATTTTTTCTTTTTTGTTTTCTGTTCTTTGCATCAATGATGATTTTTTTAAGATCTGCTGAAGGTATATCTTTAAGGTTGATGAAATGTTTCATATTTATTTATAAGTAGAACACACTTTTTCAATAATATTTATTGCTATTTTTATTTCTTCTTTTTTAACATTAAGAGGAGGTAATATTCTAATAACATTTTCAGCCGCTCTAATTGTTAATAATTTATTATCCATTAGTTTCTGTATAAATTTTGTTTGATCATTATGAAGTTGTAATCCTATTAATAAACCAACACCTCTTACTTCTTTAATTATTTTAGGAAACTTTTTTCTCAATATATTTAATTCTGAATGAAAATATTTTGATAATTTTTTAACATTTGAAAGAAATCCTTTTTTTGATATTTGATCTAAAACTGCATTTCCAACAGACATAGCTAGTGGGTTGCCACCAAATGTTGACCCATGAGTTCCAGCTGTCATTCCTGATGCTACCTTTTTATTCATTAAAACTGCACCTAACGGAAACCCACCTCCAATTCCTTTTGCTATTGGAACAATATCGGGCTTAATTTTCGAATTTTCAAATGCAAAAAAATTTCCACTTCTTCCAATTCCACACTGGACTTCATCTAAAATTAATAAAATTTTTTTCTTATCACAAATTTTTCTTAATTCTTTTAAACACCAATTGGGTATAACTTTAATTCCTCCTTCTCCCATCACAGTTTCAACCATAATAGCAGCCGTTTTTTTTGTTATTTTTTTTTTAAAATCTTTATGATTTCCAAATTCAAAATGGTCAAATCCATCAACTTTCGGTCCAAAGCCCTCCGTCATCTTCTTTGATCCACTAGCATAAATTGTAGCTAATGTTCTTCCATGAAATGAATTTTTAACACAAAGAATTCTATTTTTTGAAGGTTGTCCTATCGAATAAAAATACCTTCTAGCAACTTTAATTGCTGCTTCTGTGGCTTCTGCTCCACTATTTTGGAAAATAATAAAATCTGCAAAAGTTTTTTTTGCCAATCTTTTAGCCAATTTTTCTCCCTCTGGAATGATAAATGCATTAGAAACATGCCAAAGTTTTTTAGATTGTTTGTTAACTGCTTTTATTAAATTTGGGTTTGCATGCCCCAAGGAATTTACTGCTATTCCCTGAACAAAGTCTAAATATTTTTTTCCATTAGTAGAATATAAAAAACTTCCCTTACCATATTTAAAAGAGATTTTTTTTCTATTATAATTTTTTGCTAAAGCGCTCATTAACTAAGATTTAATTTTATAACCTTTTTTGTAAAGAAGAAAAGCAACATACCACATGAGAACACTTAATATAATTAGATAGATTAAGCCTACTGTTATCGATCCATCTGATTTTCCTAAGAAGCCATATCTAAACCCATCGATCATATAAAAAAATGGATTAATATGACTTATCGTTTGAAAAAATTGTGGAAGTTTATCTATTGAATAAAATACTCCAGATAAAAAACTTAATGGAGTTATTATAAAATTTATTACAGTTGCTGTATGATCAAATTTTTCAGCCCAAAGACCGGTGATAAAACCTAAGCTTCCCAAAATAAATGCTCCTAAAAAACCAAAGACAAAAATATAAAAGATATTATAAATTGTGATATCAACTATTAATGAAAAGACAGCTATTGAAATTATAGCTATTAAAAAACTTCTTGTTAAGGCAGCCAATATTATTGCCATTGATACTTCAAGGGCTGATAATGGTGCATAGAGCATATCAACAATATTTCCTTGAATTTTTCCTATCATTAGTGAAGAAACAGAGTGACTAAATGATTGTGTTAAGATGCTCATCGCAATTAAACCAGGAGCTAAAAAATTTATAAAAGAATAGCCAAGTACATCTCCTCTATTATTGCCTAAAGCTAGGGATAGAACTGATAAAAATAATAAACTTGAAACAAGTGGAGATAACAAAGTTTGCTGCCAAACTGCCATGAACCTGTTACACTCTTTAAGCCATAGACTTTTAAAGCCAATCCAATTTACAAAGCCAAACTTTTTAACTCCGATATGATATTTTTTATCCAATTCAACCATAAGTAATCATATATAAATTTTAAAAAAAGATGTGTATAAAACAGAAAAATCCGTTGTCTTTTTTTTAATCTTGTGTGATCTGTATATAGTTATAAAAATTAATTAACATACTAAATATAGAATATGAGCTGGAACGAAGAAAAAGTAGAAAAGTTAAAAGAACTTTGGGGCAAAGGAAGCACTGCAAGCCAAATAGCTGAAATAATCGGTGGTATAAGTAGAAATGCAGTAATTGGTAAAGCTCATAGATTAAATTTATCATCAAAAATTAAAACTAGAAATGCATCTTCAAGCCAAAATTTTGATAATAGTTCAGAAGAAAATTCTTCTAAGCAAAAAAGAGGCCGAAAAAGTAAGTTTCAATCCTTAATTATTGAAAAAGATTTTGAACCAGAAAATCCTAAGAAATTAGAAGAACTAGACGAGAGCTCTTGTAAATGGCCTATAGGTCATCCTGAAGAACAATCATTTTATTTTTGTGGGCGATCGTCTTTAAAAGATTTTTCATATTGCAAACTTCATTTGCTATATGCCTATCAGCCAAAAGGAAGAAAAGAAGAGCCTGTAGCTGATAAAGATGAAGAGACACCTCAGTATATTGATAAAAAAATTAATACTGCTTAATAATTATTAATTTAATTAATCTTAATTTTTTATTTCTTATTCTTCCCATTAAACCCTCTAATCAGAGATTTTATGATTAGATAAATTAGATAAGAGAAAATTGAGAATATTAAAAAATAAATAATATTAATTATCATAAATAATCATACAATTTTAGTATAGGAAATTCTATTAAGAATTAGCAGGGTTATATTTTTTTGTAGAAAATTGCCCACCTTCTCTCCACATATAGCTATATTTTTCTACTTCATTATCAAATACTCTTGTGCTTGGAACCCCAATATCAGCATTAGTTTGATATTTACCTGAAGGAACATTATCATATTTTAAAAGCGTAAGCTGATCTATTGTTAGGAGTGGTTTTGGAAATAATTGAAAAACTTTAGCAGACATAGTTGCTACAAAAAGAGGTAATGGTACTAATAATCTTTTTTTATCTATTAAATGTAATAATTTTTTTAAAATTTCTTTTAAGGATAAGATGTCAGGCCCAACACACTCTATAATTTTCGAGTAAATACTTTTAGAGACAACATGATAAATGGTATCAGTTAAATCCGAACAATGTATTGGAGCAAATTTAGTTGATCCATTATAATAAAGAGGGAAAAATGGAAGTCTACTGAGTAAAGTCATAAAAGACGTAGTAAAATTATCATCAACTGAATAAACTACAGAAGGCCTTAATATTGTTGCTAAAGGAAAATTTTTTTGAATATTAAGTTCGCCATCTAATTTACTTTTTGCATACTCTGAGTCTGGTGCATCATTTATCCCTAATGCTGACAAATGAATAAATTGCTGAACTTTATATTCCTTACAAAGTTTAGATAAAATAGATGGAAAAATAGAGTGAATATTTTTGAAAGTATTGCCCTTGCCACTTTCATATAAAATACCAATTAAATTTATACAAATATCAGTTTGAGAGAAAAGCTTTCTAATTTTTTTTTCATCAAAGATATTAGCTTCAACAATGTCTATGTAACCTGCATTAGCTTGAGTTTTTATTGCATATCCTTTTTGATGAAGGTTTCTAGTAACCACAGTTACTTTATAATTATTTTTAGTAAGCTTTCTTATTAAATGACGACCTATTTGACCACTACCGCCAAAAATTAGACAATTTTTTGCTTTCATATATATATAATTAAAAATGAATATTGATATTAAACTTCACAAGAATGATCTACCAGAAGATTTAGATTTAGGCAATATTATAGCGGTTGATGGAGAGTTTATGGGTCTCAATGTTAAGCGTGATCCTTTATGCCTTATTCAAATATCAACTGGTAATTCTGATGCTCATATTATCCAGCTTGATAGGGAAAAATATGATGCTCCAAACTTAAATAAAGTTCTTTCTGACGCATCAATCATAAAAATATTTCATTATGGTAGGGCGGACATGGCTCACATTAAGCATTACCTGAAAACAGAAACTAATAATATTCTTGATACAAAAATAGCTTCAAAATTAGCTAGATCCTATTCTGATAGTCACTCCCTAAAAACATTAATTAAAGAATTTATGAACGTAGATGTAAGTAAACAATTTCAAAGTTCAGACTTTGGAGGAGAGCTATCTCCAGCACAATTAAAATATTGTGCTAATGATGTTATTTATTTGCATAAAATTCATGAAGAATTAAATAAAATTCTAGTAAGAGAAAAGCGAATTGATTTATATAAGAGCTGTTTAGCATTTTTAAAAACTAGAGTTGATCTTGATTTGGCTTTATTTAAAGACGATATATGGTCTCATTAAATGAAAAAAAGAAATTATAAAAAAATTGCAAAGAGTGTAATTGATCTTGAAATCAAAGCTTTAAAAAAATTAAAAGATTCAATTAATAATTCTTTTAATGAAGCGGTAGAATCGTTGGCAAACTGTCAATCAAAAGTGATATTATGTGGGGTAGGCAAAAGTGGATTAATAGCAGCAAAAATTTCAGCAACACTTTCCTCTGTTGGCACACCTTCATTTTCACTATCTGCAAATGACTGTTCTCATGGTGATCTTGGTAGTATTTCAAAAAAAGATATTTTAATTTTGATAAGTTATTCTGGTTCCACAGAAGAGTTAAAAAATATTATTAAATATGCAAATCGAAATAAAATCACTCTAATAGGAATAATGTCTAAAAAAAATTCGATATTATACAAAGCGTCTGATATCAAACTCCTTATTCCAGAAGTAACTGAAGCAGGTCTTGGTATCGTTCCAACTTCAAGCACAATTAATCAATTGAGCATAGGTGATGCGTTGGCAGTAGCAGTTTTAAATAAAAAAAATATTAATAAAAAAGATTTTAAAAAATTTCATCCCTCTGGAAATCTTGGTGCACAACTTAGAACTGTTGAAGAATTAATGATCACAGGAAAAAAAATTCCATTTGTAAATGAAAGCTTAAATATGAAAAAAGCTTTACAAATTATTTCAAATAAAAAACTTGGTACTTTAATTGTTCAAAATAATAAGAAAATCACTACAGGAATAATTACTGATGGCCAAATTAGAAGAGTTAATGCAATGAGCAATAATCTCCAAGATCTATCTGTCAAAAAGGTTATGACCAAAAACCCTATAAGCATCAATCTAGACACTCTTGCTGAAAAAGCTTTATCTATAATGAATGCAAAGAAAATCACTTCATTATGTGTTCACAAAGATAAAAACAAAAAAAAGACAATTGGAATTTTACATATTCACAACATACTTCATTCAAATATTCGTTAAATGAATAAAAAAACAGGCCTACAAGTTGTAATGGTTCTTATTATTATCCTTATTTCATTATGGTTTTATTTAAAGTACTTCACTGAGAATTTTGAAGATGTAAAGGAAACTCAAGTTAAAGAAAAAATTGATGAAAATCAAAATAGCAACTCAACCTATATTGATGATATTAATTATGTTTCTACCGATGTTAAAGGTAATAAATATCAGATCACTGCAAAACAAGCTGAAATTAAAGTTGAAAATTCTGACGTGATGTTTTTAAGAGACGTTGTAGCTTTTATTTTTATAAAAGATTCAGACACAGTTAAAATTACTTCTAATTTTGGCAAATATAATTCAAAAAATTATGATACTATTTTTTCTGAAAATGTAATAGTTATTTACCCAAGACATAAGATATCAGGAGAATACTTGGATTTTTCCTTTTTAAGTAATCTTGGGACATTTACTGAAAATGTCGTTTATGCTGGAGAAAAAACAAATTTATATGCTGATAAAATTGAAATGAATCTTACTACCAAAGACACTAAAATTTTTATGAATGATACTGGAAAAAAAGTATTAATCGAAGGAACTAAGTAATATGGGTGTAATAAAAAAATTTAGGATTAAATCTTTTAAAAACCCTCAGCCCTTTATCTCTCTAGAAAATATATCATTATCATTTGGTAAGAGAAAAATTTTAGACAACGTAAGCTTTAAGATTAATCATGGACAAATTTTAGGAATGTTAGGACCAAATGGAGTTGGAAAATCAACAATTTTTAATTTAATCACAGGTTTAATTAAACCTGACTTTGGTAAAATTAAATTTGAGGGGATTGATGTTGTTGATTACCCAATATATTTGAGAACAACAAAATTTAGAATTGGGTATGTTCCTCAATACGGTGGTTATTTTAGTGATCTTACTTTATTAGAAAATTTAAAAGCAATAGCAGAAATCGTAATCGACGATAAAAATTTAATTCATCATAAGATTGATATGCTTATAGCTAAATTTGAATTAGACGCTATCAGAGATATAAAAGCAAAGTTTCTATCTGGTGGACAAAAAAAGAAGCTAGTAATTGCTCTTGCCTTATTAAGTGACCCAAAGGTGCTTTTACTTGATGAGTGTTTCGCAGCACTAGATGTTCTGACTATTAAGATGCTACAGGAAATCATTGTTAATTTACAAACAGAAAGCAACATAACTATTTGTATTTGTGATCACCAAGCGCGAGATCTTCTTTCTTGTGTGGATGTAGCAGTCATTTTATCAAACTGTAAGATTGTAGCGCAAGGATCTCCTAATGAATTGATTAATAACACTGAGGCCAAAAATGCTTATTTCGGTGACTCTTTTAAATTTAATTAAAGCATGTCAAAAACACTCATAATTAAAGATAAAATAAAAAAATTTAATAAACAGATAAGAGTTAGTGGAGATAAGAGTTTAAGTATAAGATGGGTTCTTTTAGCTTCTCAAGCAATTGGAAAATCAAAAGGTTACAACCTTTTAATGTCAGAAGATGTATTAGCTGCAATTGATAGCATCAAAAAACTTGGCATAAAAGTGCGGATACAAAAAAATTACTGTGAAATAGTAGGCAATGGAATTAATGGCTTTAAATACATTAAAAACTTAACAATAGATGCTAAAAATTCCGGAACACTTGGTAGATTAATTTTAGGTCTTTTAATTAAATCTCCTAAAAAGATAAAGATAATTGGTGACAAAAGTTTATCTAAAAGAGATTTTTCAAGAGTAACCACACCTCTAAGAAAATTCGGAGTTAAATTTTTTTATAAAATAAAGAATAAACTGCCTTTAACAATTCTTGGCACACAATCAGCAAAAGGTATTAAATATTTTGAGAACAAAGGTTCAGCTCAATGCAAAAGTAGCGTAATGCTTGCAGCATTGAATGCATCAGGAACAACCTCTATTAAAGCAAAGAAATCAAGAAATCACACAGAATTACTTTTTAAATATTTAAAAATTCCAATCAAGGTAAGAAAGACTAAAAAATTTGATTTTATAGATATTAAAAAACCAAAAAAAATTATTGCCTTCAATTATCAAATTCCAGGAGATATAAGCTCAAGTGCTTTTTTTATGGTACTAACAACGCTTGCTGATAATTCAAAACTTTTAATTAAGAATGTAAATATCAATCCTTCTAGAGTAGGAGTTATTACAATCTTAAAAAAAATGGGAGCCAAAATAACACTTGAAAACCAAAAAAATTATAGAGGAGAAAAAATTTCTGATATTTTAATAAAAAGTTCAAAAAAACTTAAAGCTATTAATTGTCCAGTTGAATTAAATAGTAGTGCCATTGATGAATTTTTGGTTATTTTTTTAATTGCAGCAAAAGCAAAAGGTATTTCTTATTTTAAAGACCTTTCAGAACTAAACCAAAAAGAAAGTCCAAGATTAATTTGGGGTTCTAAAATTTTAAATATGATGGGTATAAAAACAGATTTAACAAACGATTCTATTAAGATTTATGGACAACCTGATTTAGAAATAAAAAAACCAATAACTGTTAAAAACTATCTAAAGGATCATAGAGTTTTTATGATGAGCACAATTGCTGCTTTAACCTTTGGTGGAAAATGGAAAATTTATGATAAAGACTCTATAAACACTTCCTTTCCATCTTTTTTGAAGATAATTAAAAATATAAACCATTCATCACTATGAAGCTTAAAAAAAAAATTAAAATCGCTATAGACTCACCTGCTGCTGCTGGTGCCGGCACTCAAGCAAAATTAATTTCTAAATATTTTAACTTATTTTATTTAGATACAGGAAAAATTTATAGATTAATTGCAAATATTAAACTTACTCAACCAAATAAGTATAGTCATAGTTTAATAAAAAAAAAGATGCTCAAATTAACTATGAAAGATTTGCAAAATAAAAAATTGTTATCAGATGAAGTTGGAACAATGGCATCAATTATATCAAAAGATAAAAAAATAAGAAAACTTGTTCATGCATTTCAAATTAAAAGCGCTTATCATCCTCCCAAAAAGTATAATGGATCTTGTTTAGATGGAAGAGACATAACTTATAAGATAATTCCTGATGCTGATTTTAAATTTTTTATAACAGCAAATACTAAGACTAGAGCTTTAAGAAGGTATAAAGAGTTAAAAGGACTAAATAAGAAAATATCTTTTAATGAAGTCCTAAAAAGTATCAAAAACCGTGACAAAAGTGACTATAATAGAAAAGTTTCACCTCTTATGAGAACTCGAGATTCGGTCTTGATTAATACCACGAATTTAACTAAAAGATCATGCTTTTTAAAAATTAAACAAATTATGGATAGGAAACTAAAAGCTTAATGGAAATTTATAAAGACCTTTCAAACCCCGCCTCTAAAGAATTCGAACAATTACTAAATTCACAGTTTACTAAAACAGCAAATCTTGAAGAAGGAAAAATTATTACAGGTGTAGTAAACAAAGTTACTGATAACTTTGTATTTCTTGAAGTACCTGGTTTAAAATCAGAGCCTATCTTAGATATTAATGAATTAAAAAGCATGGGTATGCTTGATAAAGCAAAAGTGGGTGAAAAAATTTCTGTTCTTCTTGAAAGGTTAGAAGATAAAAAAGGTGAAGTACTAGTATCAGCTTCAAAAGCTCAAAAAATTCAAGGTTGGGACAAACTTGTTGAAGCGTATGAAAAAAATGAACCTATCATGGGTAAAATTACTGGACGTGTTAAAGGTGGATGCATAGTTGAACACATCGATACTGGTTCTTTAATGTTTTTACCTGGATCTCAAATTTCAGATAAACCATTAAAAGACATTAGTCATTTAATGAATGAGCCTCAAAAATTTGCTCTAATAAAATTAGATAAAGTTAGAGGAAACGCATGTGTTTCTAGAAGAGAAATAATCTCTTCATTTAAAAAAGAAGATAAAATTAAAATTGTCGAAAAATTCAAAGTTGGGGATATAATTAAAGGTGCTGAAGTAAAAGGCTACAGTTCATTTGGTTGTTTTTTTAGTGTTAATGGTGAGCTTGATGTTTTAGTTCACTTACAAGAAATTTCTTATTCAAGAGTTAATCACCCTGATGAAGTTTTTACAATTGGTGAGAAACATGACCTTAAAGTAATCAGTGTTGATCTTGAAAAGCTTCAGGTTGGTTGTTCAGTAAAACAACTTACACCAGACCCTTTTGAAAACATTTCAAATTATGAACTAAACAAAATCTATAAAGTAAAAGTCGTTAAGCTTATGGACTTTGGAGCTTTTTGTGAGCTTGAAAAAGGATTATCAACTTTATTGCACTCAAGTGAATTAAGTTGGACTAAAAAAAATATTTCTGCAAAAAAAATGTTTAAAGTTGGAGATGAAATTGATTGTGTAATCACTGAAATTGATAAAGAAAAAAGAAGAGTGGCAATATCTCACCGTTTAACAACTGATAACCCTTTTGAAACATTTGAAAAAACTTACCCAATTGGATCTGAGGTTGAGGGTGAAGTTGCAAGTAAAAATGAATATTCTATTTTCTTAAAAGTTGATGGCTTAGATATTGATGCTTTCTTGCATTGTAATGATTTAACTTACCTAAATAATGGTGAAGAAGAATTAGCTAAATATAAAATTGGCGATAAATTAAAAGTTAAAGTATTAGAAGTAAAAGCAGCAGAACAAAAAGTTAGAGTTGGCTTACGTCAAACTCAACCAGACCCTTTTGATTGGTTTAATGATAAAAAGGTTAAACAAACTATCACTGTTAAGATTATTTCAACTGACAACAAAGGTCTTGTTGTAAGACCTGAAGGCTGTGAAATGGACTTCATTATTAAAAAATCTGCAATAGCTATTAATGCTGCTGATGCAAGACCTGCTAGATTTACAGGTGGAGAAAGAATTGACTGTGCTATTCAAGAGTTAGATATAGATAAAAGAAAAGCAACATTAAGTATTAAACTTTTAGAAGAAATTGAGCGTAAAGTTGCACTAGATACTTATGGTTCTGAAGCAAGTGGTAAAAACTTACCTTTCTCATCATTATCTGATGATTTAGAGAAAAAGAAAAAAGAAGACGAATAAAAATTGGCTATTGTAAAATCAAAGCTTCTAAAACAACTCGCTAATAACTACCCAAATTTTTTAAAAAAAGACTTAGAAAAGTTTACTGATATTATTCTTACTGAAATAAAGCAGGCCCTTAAACGAGGAGATCGTGTTGAATTAAGAGGTTTTGGAATGTTCTCTACTAATATTCAAAAGGCAAGAATATCAAGAAATCCCAAAACAGGAGAGAAAGTGAATACGCCTGAAAAAAAAACAATTCACTTTAAAATGTCTAAGGAAATGTTTAAAAAATTAAACAATGATGAATAAAAATATCTTTGTTGCTTGTGATACATCAAGCTTAAAAGAAATAAAAAAAATAATTAGCGATACGAAAACTAATAAACTTCAAATAATTCCAAAATTTGGCTTACAGTTCTTTTATTCAAAAAGTGGGAGAGCTTTTCTTCAAAATTTTAAGAGAGATTATTTCTTAGATTTAAAAATAAATGATATTCCACAAACTGCTTTATCTGCAATGGATAGTTTAAAAGATTTAAAGAAATGTAAATATATTACAGTTCATGTAAGCGGTGGCCTTGAAATGCTTAAAGCTATTACAAAAAAAGCTAAATCAATTAACAAAAATTTAAAAGTATTAGGAGTTACAATTTTAACAAGCCTTAACAAAAAATCTCTTGAAGAAATTGGTCACACCAAGACCGTAGAGCAGCTAGTATTAAAACAAGCTGGTCTTATAAAAAAATCAGGTGCAGCTGGAATTGTGTGTTCTGCACAAGAAGCAAAAATAGTTAGGAAAAAATACAAAAATTTATTTATTGTTACGCCAGGAATAAGGCTACCTGGAGATGATGCAAATGATCAATCTAGAGTAATGACTCCTAATGATGCTTTTAAAAATAAAGTTTCTGGTATTGTAATGGGAAGGTCATTAATAAAGGGTAATATCAAAAACAACATTAAAAGATTAATTAATCACTTAAATCAATGATCCAACCCTGCAAGATTTGTGGGATCTCCGACTCTAAAACTTTAGAATTTTTAACTTCCCATCCTACTCCACCTAAGATGATAGGGTTTATTTGTAATTGGCCTAAATCAAAAAGATTTGTTGAACACAGCAAGCTTAAAAAGCTATTAAAAGTTGATAAAAAAAAATCAGAATATGTTGCTGTATTAGTTAAACCTAATGAAGATATATTAGAAAAAATAAAGGATTTACCATTCGATTATTATCAACTTTATGATTGTACACCTACTGAAGTTAAATCAGTTAAAGAAAAATATAATAAGAAAATTATTGTTGCGATAACTGTAAAAGATCAAAATGACACAGTTAAATATTTAGAATATAATGAGCTTGCAGATATAATATTATTCGACAGTAAAGGTTATGAAAAAAGCATGTCCTTTGATCATCAATTAATTAAAAATATTAAAATTAATAAAGAATTGATGCTTGCTGGGAATATTCAAATTGAAGATAACCTTGAAAATTATAAAGAAATTGCAGACATTATAGATATTTCTGGAGGTCTAGAAACATCTGGATTAAAAGATGTTTCAAAAATAAATATTTTTTTAAATAAAATTAAATTAATTAACAATGAAACTTAAAAAAAAAATTCCTTTAATTGATCAGCACAACAAAAATGGATTTTGGGGTGGTAAATTTGGTGGAAATTTTATACCTGAAACATTAAAAAAGCCCATTGAGGATTTAACTGAACTTTTTGAAAAACTTAGATACGATAAAAAATTTCTTAAAGAAAGAGACTATTATTTTAAGAATTATATAGGCTCTCCTACTTCATTTATTAAACTTCAAAACCTATCAGATCACTTAAGTGGAGCTCAAATATATGCCAAAATGGTGTCTGAGGCGAACGGAGGAGCTCATAAAATTTATAATGCAACAGTTCATTGCCTTATTGCTAAAAAGGCAGGGAAAAAATATGTCGTTGGTGATACGGGTGCAGGGTATGCTGGAAAGATGCTGAGTATGGCTGCTAAAAAATTTGGCCTTAAATGCAAAATATTCATGGGTGCAAAGGATATTAAAAGACAAAAGCCTAATGTAGATGCAATGAAAAAGAATGGTGCAGAAGTTGTACCTGTTTATTCAGGAAGCCAAACATTAGTAGATGCTGTCAGTGAATGCATGCGTTATTGGGTTTCAAATTGCGATAACACCCATATGTGTGTTGGATCAACAGTAGGCCCTAATATATTTGTTAAAATTTGTGGCTGGAGTACAGCTCAAATTTCAAGAGAATTGAAAGTTCAAATTCAGTCAGAATTTAAAAAGATGCCTAAAAAAATTAAACTCATTAATTGTGTTGGAGGTGGAAGTTCAGCTTATGGGTTTTGGAGTGAGTTTATTGATTATGACAAAAAACAGATTGAATTAATTGGTGTTGAAGCTGGTGGACCAAAAAATTCAAAACTACATGCAGCACCTCTAACTAATGGAGCTAAACTTGGGATATTGCATGGAGCTGCAGCTTATGTTTGTCAAAATAGTGAAGGACAAATTAACGATACCGCTTCTATTTCTGCTGGATTAGATTATCCTGGGGTATCCCCTATTCACTGCTTCTTAAAAGATACTAAAAGAGCAAGATATACATCTGCAACTGATGAGGCGGCTTTAAATGCATACAAACTAGTTACAAAACTTGAAAAAATAAACCCAAGTCTTGAACCTAGTCATGCTTTTGCTGAAGCTATAAAAATTGCTCCAAAATTAAACAAAGATACTATCATTATTGTTAATTCTTGTGGTGATGCCAAAAAGGATCGTGATATTTTAAAAGAAAGATTGGGAAAAATTAACTAAGATGTCATTAATCAACTTAGCATTTAAAAAAGTAAAAACTGAAAAGAGACCTGCATTACTAACTTACACGGTAGCTGGAGATAGTACTAAAAAGAAGTCTCTTGAGATATTAAAATCAATTGCAAAATATGCTGACATTTGCGAAATAGGATTTCCTCATAACACTCCAATTGCAGATGGTGGACAGATTCAATCAAGCGCTTATAGAGCTCTAAAAAATGGTATCAAAATTAAAGATGTTTTTTCAATAGTTAAAAATTTTAAAAAATCAAAACAATCAAAACCCGTAATATTGATGGGTTATTATAATATGATTTATCAATATGGAGATAATAACTTTATAAATATTTGTAAAAAAGTAGGAGTAGATGGATTAATTGTTGTTGACCTTCCTTATCCAGAAAATAAAGAATTTGCAAAAAAATGTAAGAAAAAAGATATTAGTTTTATTCAATTAGTATCTCCTACTACGTCTCTGGACAGAATGAAAAAAATTATAAGAGACTCACATGATATGGTCTATTATATCAGTATGCTCTCAACAACTGGTGGCAAGCTAAAGGTTTCGCCTAAAAAAATTTTAGAGCGTTACGGTAAAATTAAAAAACTTAACAAGAATAAGAATATTGTAATAGGCTTTGGGATCACTGAAAAAACCATAGCATCTTTAAGAAAGGCTGATGGATTAGTGGTTGGCAGTGCTTTATGTAAAGAAATATCAAATTCTATTAAAAAACGCCAAAATCCTGTCACAAATGTAACTAATATTGTGTTAAAGTTAAGAAAAAAAATATCATGAATTGGATTAAAAAAACTTTAAGATTTGGTGAAAAGATTAAAACCATCATTAAAGCACGTGCAACCAAAACAGAGATAGCTAATAGTGACTGGACCTCATGTTGTAAAGGGCCAATCTTAAAAAAAGATTTAGAAGAAAACTTATGGGTTTGCCCATCTTGTAACAAACACCACAGAATAAGCCCACGTCAGAGATTTGACATTATATTTGGCAAAAATAATTATGAAGTTTTAAAAACTCCAATTCCTCAAGATGACCCTTTAAATTGGAATGATGCAAAACCTTATAAAGATAGATTAAAAGCTGCTAGAAAAAAAACTGGCATGGATTGTGGAATGATGGTTGTTAATACTAATATTCTAAATTTAAAAATCACAGCGATTGCATCTGATTTTGATTTTGTAGGTGGCTCAATTGGTGCTGCAGAAGGTGAAGCTTTTTTATACGGAATTCAACATGCAATAGAAAATGAACAACCTTTTGTAGTGTTTACTTCTGGTGGCGGAATGAGAATGATGGAAAGTCTTATATCTTTAAGTCAAATGACAAGGACGACACTTGCAATTAACGAACTAAAGAAAAATAATTTACCCTATATTGTTGTTCTAACTGATCCAACTGCTGGTGGTATTACAGCGTCATATGCAATGTTAGGTGATCTGCACTTAGCAGAACCAGGAGCTCTTATAGCTTTTGCAGGAGCAAGAGTAATTCAAGGCACTGTAAGAGAAGAGTTACCAGAAGGCTTTCAAAGAAGTGAGTATGTAGAAAAAACTGGCTTTGTAGATTTAATTGTAGAGAGAAAAGACTTAAGAGAAAAAATTGGATCATTATTATCAATATTGTTAAAGAAAAATTCTGCTATAAATTCATCAGAAAATGAAACTTCAGAAGATAGTAGAGCGCTTACAAAAGCTGCATCCTAAAGAGATTGATCTAAGTCTAGATCGAACTAAAAATCTTTTAGAAAAATTAGGCAATCCTCAAGATCAAATTAACTGCATTTCTATTGTTGGCACGAACGGAAAATTTTCAACTATCCAGGCACTTTATGCAATTTTAAAAGAGGCTGATTATAAATGTAATATTTATACCAGTCCTCACATTCAAAAAATTAATGAGAGATTTGTCTTTAACAATAAGCCTCTAACAGATGATGAATTAGCCAATCTTTTTTCTGAAGTAGAAGAAGCTAATAATCAAACACAAATCACTTTCTTTGAAATTTTAACGGTTGCTTATTTTCATTATGCAAAGAAATACCCTGAAAACATTAACTTAATTGAGTCAGGTCTATTTCATAGATTTGATGCAACCAATATTTTAAAAAAAAACTTAGCTAGTATTGTAACAGCTATTGGTCTGGATCACTTAGACTGGCTTCCAAAAGAAGAGCAAACAGTTGAAAAAATAATATTTGAGAAAACATCCACTTTGTTAAACTCTAAAATCGTAGTTGCAAAACAAAGTTCAAATGAAATAAGCAAAAGTATTGAAAATACAATTAAAGACAATACTTCTAAAAAAATAATCTTTAATAAAAATTATAATTTTACATTAAAAGAAAATGATTTTTTTTATTTTGAGGATGAATTTGGTGCTCTTAAACTTCCAAAACCTAATTTGCCTGGAGAATTTCAATTAGAAAATGTCTCTACGGCAATTGCAACTGTTAGACAATTAACAGACTATAAAATAACTGATGAACATATTAAGAGTGGTATTACTAAAATAGAAAGTATCGCACGACTACAAGAATTAAAATCTGGAAAATTAAAAGATTTAACTAGTAATAATTTATTATTTGTTGATGGATCTCATAACCCACTTGGCGCAAAGGTATTAAATGAATATCTTCAAAGTCTAAATTGTAACAAACATATTATTTTAGGGATGATGGCCAACAAAGACCACAATGAATATATGAGTTACTTTAAAGATATTAAATCATTAACAACAATTGACATTCCAAATCAACCCAATGCTATTAAGGGAAGTGAACTTAAAGAGAAAATTAAAAATTTTGAAAATATTAATTATAAAAATTCTATTGAGGAAGCAATTAGCTCAATTGATCTTCAAGAAAATGATATTATTTTAATTACAGGTTCTTTGTATCTTGCAGGAGAAGTTTTAAACTTAAACTAGATATTCTTATCTAGAAATTCTTTCATTTGACTTTCAGCAACTCCACCAACTTTTCTGTCTACTTCAACACCTTTTTTGTAAACAATAACAGTAGGTACACCTCTTACACCAGCAGCTGAACCTGTGTTAATTCCACCATTTTCTATGTCAGCATAATAAAAGTTTGCTTTATCTTTGTAGCTATCTGAAAACTTATCCATGATGGGTTTAAGGCTCTTGCACGGAGCACACCATTCTGCAGAAAATTGAACTACAGAGATATCTTCATTCTTAATTTTTGTTTCAAATTCTTCGTCTTTAAAATCAATAAGCATGATTCATATATAAATTCTTATTAGATTTATTCAATATGTAAAAAATGATTTTTTTAGTTAATTAACAGAGACTTATTATGCTTGTTCGTATTTTTTTTGAATACCTTCTACGAACTCATTAATTTCGTCTAGAAACTTCAGCTTTTTCTCATCTTTTTCGTTTGTATATCTATCTCTTAAATTATCACACTCAAAATAAAATTCTTTGCATGTCCACCATTTTTCTTTTTCATCACTTAATATTCTTTCGGCTATTCCACGCTTAATAGTCTTAAACATATCAGGTGGAAGTGTCTCAGGTGATTCTTGATATATTATCTTTTTTCCAAAGCTTACCATTCTCTCGTCTTCAAATTTATCTAATAATATTAATTTATCTTTCCAAGAAGCTGCATGCCATTTTGGAAATAAAGCTGTATCTTTTTGAGGAGTAAATTTTTTATAAATTGTCTCTTCTGCCAGTAAATCAACTTGTGAATCGAATTGTGCTTTTTCTTCAGCTGTTTCTCGTAATGCGGTTAAAACATTTTGAGAAAATCTCTCATTACTGTTTACTAATTTTGCACGCTCTTTAATTAGATCAGGATCAAGATTACTATATGGTTCAACTTGTAGTCCATAACTTGCGTCTAGAATTATAGGAGCTTTATTTGATCGTATAGTTCTTAAAAACTTTAATTTTTTAATAGCACTTTTAAGTTCAGAAATTGACATATCAAATAATGGAATAGGATCAATTTTAAGGTCAAAAGCTTGGCCCCATTGATAGATTGGGTGAATACAATGTTTTGGGTGAAGTGGTGCAACTACAAATCTATAATTTTTACCAAAATGATATTCAGCTAATGTAAACATTTTTTCTGTTTTAAATATTGTTTCTGTATCGCTCTTGTTTGCTGTTCTTAAAAATGTATCCCAAGTTTGAGGCTGATTTTTTTTAATTAATCCTAAAACCTTAACGGTTAGTTCTGCATCAAATAAAGCTGAGTGAGCACCACTTGATTCAAAACCATTCATTCTAGCTAACGATTCTAGTTTCATGACCGCATTCCCTTTTGCATTTATTTCAGTTTTTACAACACTTTCATCTACTGCATGAGCGCCTCTTACAATGTTTAAACCATCATGTCTTTTGTTAGGAGTTGCGTTAGTGATATAAGGATATCTAATTCCTCTAAAGAATTCATTTCTTATCATTTCATCATCAAAGCCAATATTTGACCAACCCATAAACATTGCTGGGCTCCATTTTTTAAATGTTGCTTCTAACTGAGATAACATTTGGTAGTGACTTAAATTTCCTTTGGTTAATAAATCAACGCTAGTTTTGTTAACTATTAAAGCCATTGCTTGAGGAACTTCTCCTTCTGGCAATCTACATCTAAAATTAAAACGATCTAATTCTTTAAAATTTGGGTCAACTAAAATGCCACCTACTTCAATAATGCTTCCCCATGAAGTATTAGCGCTACTAGATTCGATATCCCATATTGCAAGGTTCATATTAGTTCATATTCCTTTGGTGATAGTATTGTTCGACTTTTTCTAAAAACTTATTTTGATATTCTTCTAGTTTAACACCTTGAATTCTAAAATCTTGGAATAAATTATCAACCGTACATAGCAGGACAATTCCTTGAGTGATATTTGAGTTATGAACAACGTTATGAGCTAATGAATAAGCCCCTAATTGAAGGTAATAGTCCTCAATCCACTCTTCTTTTTTCGGTTTGTTGGACTGTTTAAAATCAATGATAGTTTCTTGTCCCTCGTACACTCCACAAGCATCACATGTACCCGCATATTTTCCTGGATAATATAATGTTGCTTCAGTACCATAAATTTCTGACAATTTTCCTTTTATACCTTGTTCAATAATTTCATCTGCCATTTTTTTGGATTTACTAGCCTCTTCTTCTAATAGCTCTAAATTTAATTGACCTAATAAATATTTTTCTAAATGAGAATGCATCGATGTTCCTCTACTTGAAGCATCATTTTTAATTCTATTAGCTTCAGCAGCGCCCACTCTTGCTTTCCAATTTGCAAGAGATGCTTTTTTTTCTTCACTTTGTGTTGCTTGTAATATGGAAGTTACTGATGGAAGTTTTTCTTGATTTACAGCATACATTCTTGAGCCACTAACCATTGATCTCATAGATTTTGGATAAGTAAATTTATTATTCCACTGCATATAGTTTGTTATAAGGGGTATTGAAGGAAAAATGAAATTAATTTTTGGCTTGTTTTGAATGGTCAACAAATTTTTCTACATTTTCTGTTTGAACAGCTTTATCAACTTGTTCGGGATCTTTAATATTTTCTAGGCTTCTGCTGATCGATCTTGCATCTGTTCCAAACTTATCAACAACAATCATTGCTTCTTCTAATTTTTTTCTAAGAGCAATTATATTATCAAAGTGTTTTCCAAATCTTGAGCTAATTGTTTTTAGATGATCGTAAATTTCAGTTGCGCCCTTTTGAACTTTTAGAGATTGAAAGCCCATGTGTAATGATTGTAAATAAGCAGAAAGAGTGTTTGGACCACAGATTACAACTTTATGTTTTTTCATTAATTCTTGAGTTAATAACTCTTTAGTAGTTGGATCTTGGTATTCAGTTAGCTCTTTATATAAACTTTCAGTCGGTGCATAAACTATTGCAAAATCTGTTGTCTTTGGTGGAACAATATATTTTTCATTAACACTTTTAGCTTTAGCTTTAAATGCAGTCGCTAATTTTGCTCTTGCATCTGCAACAGCTCTTTTATCATCCGCGTCATAACCATCGGTAATAGCTTTAAATTTTTCTACTGGAAAGTGAGAATCTACTGGTACTAAAACATCACCCTGAAGCTTAATTGCAAATTCAACATTTTCACTTGTGTCCTCTTTCATCTTAACGTTAGTCATGAATTGAGAAGCAGGTAATAAGTCTTTAATCAGTGCATCTAATGAAAACTCCGCAAGAGTTCCATATTTTTTAACTCCAGCTAAAATTTTTGTTATACCTTCTTGGCTTTTATTTAATAATTCGACCTGACTGTTGAAGTTTCCTACTTTTTCATCAACTTTTGTTAAAGCTTCTGTCATATCTTTAGTCACCCCAGTTGATAGAGCGGTAAATGAAGTCGACATTGAACCAAGTGAAGTATTAATAGTAGTATTTAAGGTATCTTTTAATGAAGTAATTTCTGTCTTTAAATTGGCCATCTCTTCAGCTTCTTTATTTTCGCTCTCATCTTTTGGCTTAGATCTTAAGTTCAGATAAAGGATTGCTAAAGCAACTCCTAGTAATAAGACTAAAACTGTTAATAAAATTATGTCCATGATTCTATGAGATATTTTATAGTAAAAATTTGATTTATATATGTAATTATTTAAAACTGTCTCTATGGAATTAATCTTAGTATTAAAAATACTACTTATTACAGGAACTATAGTTACGGCTTATGCAGTACTTAGAAACCTTGATATTATTAAGATTATTTTAATTTACGTTAAGGATACTCTACTTAGAAAGTAGCTTAACTAATTTTTTAACTAGACTATTTTTTAAAGAAGATTTTGAAGCCATCATGCAGGCTTCTGACTTTAAAATTTCGCCATCTTTAAGAATTCTAAGATTATTCGCTCTCAGAGTTTCACCAGATGAAGTAATATCGGTTATAATTTCAGATGACCCTGTAAAAGGATATGCTTCAGTTGCACCTAAACTACTAACTAACTTAAATTGAGTAACTCCTTTTGAAAACAAAAACTCTCTTGTTAAATTAGGATATTTCGTTGCCACTCTTAATCTTTTTTTCTTTTTATCTTTAAATTCAAAAGCAATTTCTTCTAAATCAGCAACTGTTTGAACATCAATCCAAGGGTCTGGGATAGCAACAACCAATGTTGCTTTACCAAATCCATAATTCTTAACAACACTTATCTTTTTTTGAATATTTACTTCACTTTCTTTTAATAAATCAAATCCAGAAAAGCCAAGATCTAAAGAGCCATCTCCAAGTCTTTCAACTATCTCTCTTGCATGAAGATATAATACTTTAACATTATTTAAGTTTTTAATAGATCCTAATAAATCTCTTTCACCTCTTTCTGAGACTAAATTTAATTTATTTTTTTTAAATATCTTTAAGATATCAGCTCTCAATCTACCTTTACTTGGAATTCCAATATTAATAATATTTTTTGTCATTAGTAGTTTAAATTTAAAGCAGCTCCTACTGCTGGAACTTGTTTTTTAGATCCAAGGTCTGAAATTAGTTTGTCGTATCTTCCACCATTGATTACATTAATATTTTTAGATTTAGATTTAATATCGATTTTAAATACCATGCCTGTATAATATTCTAATTGACGCCCAAAAGACGCTGAGAACTCTACATTTAATTTTTGAATTTTATTTAATGAAGTTGGGAAATATTTTTGATCCACAACTAAATTAATTTTATTTTTTTTAAAAAAAATATTAAGGTTTTCAGCAGCTTGTCCTATTGGACAGTTAATTTTTAAAAACTCTTTAATAATTTTTGAAACGTTTTTACCTCTACTAGCTCTTCTTGGATCTTTAATCTTGTTATCAAATCTCTTTAAAATCTCTTCAATTGATCGTCCAGCAACTATTGTTTGCTGATTATCTTTTAACATTTTTAAATATCTCTTTTTATCAACTTCAACAATCGTTGGGTCTACATCAGAGTTTGTCTCTAATCTTTTTAATAAGTCATTGAAGTATTCTTCTCTCCAAAAATGTCTTGAAAGTCTTAATTTCCATCTTTTTGGGATATCTAGCTTTGAAATTAATAAATTGAAAATCTCAACGTTACCAATTTTTAAAGTTCCTGATGAATATTGTAAATTAGATAGAGATTTTAAGGCTGTATTAATAATTTCCTTATCATCTTTCTTTTCATCTTTAGAGCCAATAATCTCAAAGCCAACTTGGTCTCTAATAATAGAATCTCTTTTATTATTTGATTTTCTATAGGCCTGACCGCTATAAAATATTTTCTCTTTTCCTTTAAGATTATTTTCTAAGTATCTTAAACATGATGCAATAGTTAGATCGGGTCTAAGACAAAGCTCACTACCATTTTGATCAGTAAATGAAAAAATAAACTTTCTAAAATTTTCCCCAGATCGTTGAACGATATGATTGGCCTCAATTACTGAAGGTAAATCAATATATTTAAATCCTTTAGATTTAACCGATCTAAGAATTTTTTCAGATAAATTTTTTGATTTCATTAATTAAATTTTCTTTTGGGAACGTTAACTGATTGTTTTCACCTTTAACTCCTAAAAGGTTTTTTAAAGTAATCGTATTATCTTTAAATTCATTTTCACCACAAATAACAGCTACCGGGCATTGTTTTTTATTTGCGTACGTTAATTGTTTGCCTAAATTTTTTTTACTATCTAAAAATATTTCAGAGTTAATATTATTATCTCTTAAAACTTTTAAAATCTCATAATAATTTTTTAAATACTTTTCGTCCATTACACAAATAATGACTGGTTTTTTTTCATCCACTTCAATTTGATCAAGTTGCATCATTGCAAATAATAATCGGTCAACACCAAAGCTCATTCCAGTTCCTGGAATATCAACTCCCTTAAATCTTGAAATTAATTTATTATATTGTCCACCTGAACAAATACTTCCTATATCAACTTCTTTACCTTTGCTGTTTTTTGCTTTGAAATTTAAATTGGTTTCAACACAAAACCCATCATAATAAGCAAGCCCTCTTACAATTGTAAAGTTTGTCTTTATTTGATCTAAATAATCTCCATAACTTACTATTTCTAATAAATCTTCTAATTCTTTAATTCCTTCTTGAGATAAAGGATTTTTTAAATTTTCTTTTAATTCTTTTAAATCTTTTACTTTTAAGAAATTGATTATTTGTGAAGCTTGATCATCTGTTAAGTTAGCACCCTTTGTAACAGCTCCACTTGCATCTACTCTTTCTTCTTTTAATAAATCTTCAACTCCTCTTAAACCAAAGCCAGGCTTATCTAATTTATCTATTGCTCTCATAACCTTTATCTTCTTATCATCGGATATTTTAAGGTCTTCAATTAAACCTTGAACAATTTTTCTATTACTAATGTTAACAACGAACTGATCTTTTTTTAAACCACAGGCAAGAAGTGTACTTGCAATCAAATTACATAGTTCAGCATTTGCTTGGGCTGGGTTAACGTTACCAACTATATCAGCATCACATTGTAAAAAGCTTCTATAACGAGCATTACCCGCTTTTTCGTTTCTCCAGACATCACCCATTTGATATCTTTTATAAGGTAAGGGTAATTCCTGATTATTTTGAGCAACAAATCTAGCTAGTGGACTTGATAAATCATATCTAAGTGTAATATTTTTCTCCCCATCTTTGAATGAGAATACGTCAGACATAGGATTACTATCATCATCTGCAAGAAATGATCCTATGTTCTCTGAAATTTCAAATGAAGGCGTTTCAAGAGCACCAAAACCAAATTTTACAAAATTAGCTTCAATAGTATTAATTAACTTTTTCTTGAGAATTAATTTTTTGCCCCATCGATCTTCAAATCCTGAGGGTAACCCAGGAATTAGTTTATTTTCTTTATTCATCTTTTTGGTACCCGCGCTTGGAATCGAACCAAATCCTATAGTTCCACAAACTATCGTACTAACCGTTATACTACGCAGGCATTCCTTGTGTTTATATTATTTTTGTGTGGATTTAAAATTATATTATAAATAAATAGCCTAAAGGCTATGGAAACAAAGTCTGTGAGTACTTCTTGAAGTCTCTCTGTATGTAATATTTATAATCATGATCAGTCTTTTAGACAATTAAGAATAATTTTCAACACCTAAATATAAAAGGACGTTAACCTTATTTTTAAGGATTAAACGCCCTTATAGATTTTTGAAGTTTAAGAACTAGTCTATTTTTTTTAAATTTACAGCTGAAGGGCCTTTCGGGCCATCCTCCATCTCAAATTCTAGTTTATCACCTTCGTTTAAAAAACGCATACCTGCAGTTTTTACTGCTGATGCGTGAACGAATGCATCTTTTTCTTTATCTTCTCTTTCAATAAAGCCAAAACCTTTTTTACCGTTAAACCACTTTACTGTTCCTTTTAGTGTGCTCATTTTTACTCATCCTTTTATTATTTATATAAAAAAGTTATTTTATTTCTTTTATTTTTTCAATAATTTTTTAGATTTTTAAGGGAGGTGGTGGTGGCCCCAACTGGACTCGAACCAGTGACACACGGATTTTCAATCCGATGCTCTACCAACTGAGCTACAGGGCCCCATATTAACCTCTAAAAGTGATACGACCTTTGGTCAAATCGTAAGGTGTCATTTCGACTTGAACCTTATCACCTTGAAGTACTCTAATTCTGTTCTTACGCAATTTGCCTGCAGCATGAGCTGTAACAATATGGCCGTTTTCTAATTTTACTCTAAACATTGCATTTGGTAATAAATCCTCAACAATTCCTGAGAACGACAGCATTTCTTGTTTTGACAAATTTATTTTCTCCTAATTCTTTTTTCTACCGACTTAGCGTGTCCCACTAAACCCTCGTAGTTTGCAAGTGTTATAACTGATGGACCAAGGGTTTCAATCCCTTTTTTTGATAGGTTTATATATGAAATTCTTTTATAAAATTCATTAACACTAACTCCACTTGAATATCTTGCTGAGGAATTGGTTGGCAATACATGATTAGAGCCAACATTATAATCTGTCATTGCCATTACAGCATATTTTCCTAAACAGATAGATCCTGCATTTTTAATCTTACTCACTACCTTTTTATAGTTCTTAGTATTAAGCTCTAAGTGCTCAGGAGCAATTTTATTTACTGTGTTAATAATTTTTTGGTCAGACGGCATATAAATTAAAATTCCATTATTAAGTAGACTATTTTTTGCAATCACTGCTCTAGGCAATTCTTTTAATTGATTGATAATTTCATAATTAACTTTTTTAATAATTGATTTGTCTTTTGAAATTAAAATACATTGAGCAAGGTTATCGTGTTCTGCTTGACCTATTAGATCGCTCGCTATCCATTCAGGATTTGAAAACTTATCACAAACAATTGTCACTTCAGAAGGACCTGCAATCATTCCTTCAATTCCAACATCTCCAAATACTTCTTTTTTTGCTGCAGCTACATAAGAATTTCCAGGGCCAATAATTTTGTCAACTTTTTTGATTTTCTTAGTACCATATGCAACAGCTGCAATAGCAGATGGTCCTCCAATTGAATAAATCTCTTTAATCTTACATTTTTTAGCAGCATATAATACCGCAGGATTTTGTTTACCTTTTTGACCTGGATTAACCATAACTAGTCTTTTCACTCCAGCAACAATTGCAGGTACTGCATTCATTAAAACACTGGAAGGATATGAAGCTGTTGAACCAGGTACATAAATTGCAACTGATTCAATAGGTACGTATTTATACTCTAATTTATTTTTTAGTTTGTCTGTATAAGAAATGTTTTTAAATTTTTGTAATGAATGGAATTTATAAATTCTATCATAAGCAAGATCGATTGCCTTTTTAACTTTTTGATCTAAAGACTGAATAGCTCTATTAATTTGTTTTATGCTTGGGGCAATAATACTATTTTTATTAAATCTCTTTTCATACTTTAAAATAGCTTTATCTCCATTTTTCTTAACATCTTTAATAATTTTAATAACTGAAACTGAATTAAGTTGGACTTTATTTTTTCGTTTAGACAGTAATGCGTCTAAAGTTTTATCAAAGTTTTTATTTTTACTATCTAATATCTTAATCATTAATCAGCTTTGTTTTGGTCATCTAAAGTTACTTCAATTATTTCTGTCGATAATGTAATATATGCATTGTTTGTAAACATTAAGTTTATCTCATAATTGTCATTATTTTTTAAATAATCCATCCCAATTAACTCTAATTTTTCCTCAGGGTCGTTTTGTTTAATATTTTTAGATTTAACTCTATCTACAAATTCAAATTTGCAAATACTAATAATTTTTTTATCTTGTTCTTCCGTTTCTACTTTAGATCTTTTTAATGATAATAGAAAAACTTTGTTTTTCTGAAGATACTTAATTTCATTAACTTTAACTTCAGCTCCAGAGCAACATGCTGAGATTACTTGTAATCCCTCATTATCTGTAGCTATAATTTTTGATAAATATTTTTTATCCATTAATTAATTCTCTTAATTTTAGCCCCTACTTTTTTTAATTTCTTCTCTATATCTTCATAGCCCCTATCAAGGTGATATATTCTATTAATTACTGATTTTCCTTTAGCTGCAAGAGCTGCAAGAATTAAAGATACAGAGGCTCTTAAATCTGTGGCCATTAATTCTGCTGCTTCAAATTTGATATTTCCTTCTATGCTTGCTTGATTTCCATTAATAGAAATTTTAGCTCCCATTCTATTAAGCTCTGCAACGTGCATAAACCTATTTTCAAATATTTCTTCTTTAATATGAGATCTTTTATTAGCCTTACATAATAATACCATCATTTGTGCCTGCAAATCTGTTGGAAACCCTGGATAAGGAGATGTTTTAATATTTATATTTTTAATCTTTTTACTTCCTTGAATAAGGATTTCATTTTTTTTTAAAGTAATTTTTGATCCTACTTTTTTTAAGATATTAATTTCTGTACTTATTATCTTAGGATCAATTCCAGTAATTTTCAAATTTCCTTCAGTTAATGCTGCAGCTATTAAATAAGTTCCAGCCTCTATTCTATCCGGCATTACTGAGTAATCTAATTCTTTAAGATTGTTCACTCCTTCAATTCTAACCGTTCTCTTTGCAGTCCACTTAATATTACACCCCATATTAATTAAAAAATTAACTAAATCTTTAATCTCAGGTTCAATCGCACAATTTGATAAAGTTGTTTTTCCTTTAGCTAAACATGCGGCTATAATTAAATTTTCTGTAGCACCAACTGAAACTTTAGGAAATTTTATATTTGCTCCTATTAATCCTTTGGGTGCATTAGCATGCACATAACCTTGGATAATTTTATATTTAACTCCAAGTTTTGATAGAGCTTGCAAATGAATATCAACAGGTCTTGTCCCTATTGCGCAGCCGCCAGGTAATGAAACTTTTGCTTTACCAAATTTAGCAAGTAATGGTCCTAAAACTAATATTCCTGCTCTCATAGTTTTAACCAAACTATAAGCTGCAAAAGTTTTTGTTTGCTTGGTATTTTTGATAATCAATTCTTTTTTATTATCTTCAATAATTGAACCTAATGACTTTAATAAAAGTATCATTGTTTCAATATCTTTTACCCGTGGGAGGTTTGCTAAAGATATCTTTTTATTTGATAATAATGTTGCAGCTAAAATAGGAAGGGATGCATTTTTAGAACCTGAAATTCTAATTTGTCCCTTGAGCTTTGCTGCCCCAAAGACTTCCAATTTTTTCATGATTATACTTTTGGTAAAGTTACTCCAGTTTGACCCATATATTTTCCTTTACGGTCAGCGTATGAAGTTTCTGGAGACTGATCTCCTTTTAGAAATAAAAATTGTGCAACACCTTCATTTGCATAAATTTTTGCAGGTAGCGGTGTGGTATTAGAAAACTCAAGAGTAACTGTTCCAAAAAACTCAGATTCAATTGGAGTTACATTAACTATGATTCCTGTTCTTGCATATGTGCTCTTACCAACAACAATACACATAATATCTCTTGGTATTTTAAAGACTTCAATAGTGGTTCCAAGAGCGAAAGAATTAGGAGGAATGATAATATAATCAGAGCTTTTTTTGGTTACAAAATTATCTGAACTAAACTCCTTAGGGTCAACGATAGAAGAATTAACATTATGAAATATCTTAAATTCATCTCCTACTCTTGCATCATAGCCAAATGAACTAAGTCCATAAGAAATTTTACCATCCCTGACTTGCTTATCTATAAAAGGAGAAATCATTGACTGCTCAACTGCTAACTTCCTTATAGATTTATCAGAAAGTACTGACATTATTTACTTTTCTTCTTATTTTTTTTTTGAAAAATTTTTCTTTTTTTTAAATTTTTTCTAAGAGCCAGACTTAACTTCTCATTTTTTTCTTTATCATTCATTATTTGTCTGGATTAGTTAAAAAATCTAAAGTGATAGGCTTTGATGCATCTAAAGTTTTCTCTGGTTCTTCTTGAACTTTTGGTCCTTCTTTAGCTTCACGTTTTGCTTTTTTTTCAGCAAGCTTTTTTTCTCTCTTTGCCTGCTTCTCCATAAGCTTATTGCCTTTAGTAGATTTATAATCGTAATGAATGCCCATAAAATTTCCTCCGTAGGTATAAATCATTATATGAAAAAAATTAAGGCAATTTTTTGAAAAAATGATTTATTATAGAAATACTTCAATAAAATAACAAATTAGCCCCTATAGTTAAATGGCATAACATGTCCATGGTAAGGATAAATTTCAAGTTCGATTCTTGGTGGGGGCACCAAATTATTTTTTGTAGAATATTTTTCTAGCAACAATTGCAGCTACTAATAAAGCTCCAAAAGCAATCATTGGAATGTAGATATCTGGTGAATATATCAAATCAATGATTCTAGGAGCTTCTAAGTTTTGTTCTATGATTTTTTCAAGTCCACTTCCAATTGAAACAACTAAAAATAGTGGTGGAGTTAATCCTATTAATGTTGCCCAAAAAAAATTACTCACTCTAACATTAAAAATACAAGGTAACACATTTGATAATGCAAAAGGAATGCCTCCAATAAATCTATAAGCTAAAAGATAAATAAATTCTGATTTTTTAAATTTTACTTCTAAATTTTTAAATCTATTTAAAAACTTTTCTTTAATAATTTCTTTAAAAAAATAATTTCCAATGATGTATAAAATTGTTGCACCAATAGTCATTCCAATTATTAGAATAATCGTTCCAAGCCACTTGCCAAAAATAAACCCTGCTAAGAGTGCAACTGGCAAACCAAATCCAGCCATCACAACCCAGATAATTGTGGCTGTTAAAAATATTAAAGAAATTAAAAATAAATTAGTTTGTTTTAATCCAAAAAAATAATCTCTATTGTTTTTAATAAATTCATAGCTTGTTAATTCTTCGAGGGTGAATTTTGATAAAAAAAAGTATAAAAATGATGAAACAACTAGAAGATAAAATAAACCTAAAGTTATCTTAACTTTTTTTGATTTTTCCATAATTTATTGGTCGTATTATAAAATCTTCTATTTGCTATTTATACATATAATTACTATAAAGGGCGAAATTTAAAAAAACTTAAATAAATCCTATGAAAAGAACATATCAGCCCAAAGTTGGAAAACGTCTTAAGAAGCATGGCTTCAGATCAAAGATGGCAACTAAAGGTGGGAAGAAACTTATTAAGAGAAGACGTGATAAGGGACGTAAAAACCTTACAGTGTCATCCACTCAAAAAAAACCTCAGGGTAAATAGTTCAAAATAAATGAAAAGCAAAATTGTTGCTCTTTCTAAAAACGAAGATTTTAAAAATTTACTTAAGAAAAAAAAAATCTCAAATAAATATATCACTCTCTTTTTTGGTCCTCTTGCAGATAAAGATAATAAAAAATTAAATATTAGCTTTGTAGCTAAAAAAAAACTAATCCGTAGTGCTGTAAAGAGAAATAAAATTAAAAGAAGATTAAGAAATATAATGAACGAAGCTATAAAAAAAGTGTCTATAAACTTTAATTATTCTTACCTTGTGATTGCGAAAATAACTATGCTAAACAATGAATATGCGATAATAAAAGATACTTTATTCCAAGACATAGAAAAGATTAAGTAATGAATATTATATCAAACATTTTAATTGGCCTGATCAAATTTTATAAAATGGTTATTAGCCCCTACTTAACTCCTTCGTGCAGATATCTTCCAACTTGCTCAGAATATACAATTGAATGTTTAAGAACATATGGGCTTGTTAAGGCAATCTCAAAAAGTACTAAAAGAATATTTTCATGTCATCCTATTAAGATATTGGGTGGTGGTGAAGGATTTGATCCAGTAAATAAAGAATTCAAGGCTAAGAAATAATGGATACTAGAAACGTAATCGCAGCAATATCCTTATCAGCAGCGGTAATTATTTTATACTCTCTTTTTTTTCAGCCTGACCCTGCAACTATTAAAAAAAATCTAGCTGAACAAAATAAAATTGAAAATAATGAAGACACTCCTAGCTTAGATAAAAATGAAAATTTTTCAAAACTTTCAAGAGCAGATGCTTTAAAAGAAAATGATAGAATTCAATTTGAAAATGGAAGTGTTGTTGGGTCAATTTCTTTAAAGGGTGCGGCGATAGATGATCTGACTTTTAAAGAGTACAATATTGAACTTAATAGAAATGAAAAAATAACCTTATTAAGCCCAAGAAATGTTGAAGATGGTTATTTAATTGAAAGTGGCTTTGTAAGCACTAATAAAAATATAGATATACCTGATGCTTCTACCGTCTGGGAAGTTTCAGGAAATAACAAATTAACTAATAATAATCCTGTAAAGCTAACATGGAGTAATACTCAAGGGATTACATTTGAAAAACATATAAGTCTAGATGATCAATTTTTATTTACTGTAAAAGAAAAAATAATTAACTCATCAGATAAATCTTATAATTTTTACTCCTATGGGCAAATAATTAGAAACGAATTACCAGAAATATCTGGTTTTTATATTTTGCATGAAGGGTTTTTATCTGTACTTGATGATGAATTAATTGAGGAAGATTACGACGATATCCAGGATAAAAAATTTACTCAAATCGCACAAGATGGATTTGTTGCTATTTCAGACAAGTTTTGGGTTACATCAGTTATACCACCAAAGGGTAAAGAGTTTAAAACAACTTTTGACTATAAAAATAAATTCAGAGCAAATTACATATCTACCAAAGGTATTGAAGTTAAAGCAAACAGCTCTATAGAAGAAAAAATTCAAATTATAGTTGCTGCTAAAAGAGTAAACGTCATTGATGGTTATGCTGAAAATTTAAATATCAACAAATTTGATCTAGCGATTGATTGGGGTTTTATGTATTTCATCACAAAACCTTTATTCTTTGTATTAGATTACTTCTTTAAATTGCTTGGTAATTACGGTTTAGCAATTATTGCTGTCACTATTTGCATTAGATTGGCTTTCTTTCCTCTTGCCAACTTTAGTTTTAAGTCTATGGGTAAAATGAAGTTATTAGCACCTGAAATGGCTCGTCTGAAAGAATTGCACAAGGATGACAAAATGAAATTACAACAAGCAATGATGGCTCTTTATAAAAAAGAAAAAGTTAATCCTATGAGCGGTTGTCTGCCTATTCTGGTTCAGATTCCTGTTTTCTTTGCACTATATAAAGTATTATTTGTAACCATTGAAATGAGACACATGCCATTTTATGGATGGATACATGACTTAAGTGATAGAGATCCAACATCTTTATTCAATGTTTTTGGTTTAATTCCTTGGGATCCACCTTCTTTCTTATTAATAGGTGCGTGGCCTATTATTATGGGTATCACAATGTGGATACAGCAAAAGCTTAACCCAACGCCACCAGATCCTATACAGGCTAAAATATTTATGTTCTTTCCAGTATTTTTAACTGTAATTCTTGCACCATTTCCTGCAGGTCTTGTTATCTACTGGAGCTTCAACAACATCTTCACAATGATACAACAATATATTGTTCAAAGAAAAATGACTATCAAAACAACATAAATGTCATCGTTAAGAGAAGAAGAATTAATAAATATCCTACCCAAAGATGGCCCAACAGTTGAAGAAGTAAAAAAATATTTAGAAAAATATAATGATGAATTTATTATCATTAAGTGTGGTGGCAGTGTTTTAGTTGATCCAAAATTATTTAAAGTTTTTATTGAAGATGTAGTCGTTTTAAAAAAACTTGGTTTCAATCCTATAATTGTTCATGGAGGTGGAAAAAGAATTAATAGTAAGCTTTTAGAAGTTAATATTAAAAGCAATTTTATTAACGGACTAAGAGTTACTGATAAAGATACGATCAACATAGTTGAGGATGTATTAATCGAATTTAATAAAGAGATTGTTGAAGCTTTAAATGAGTTAGATTGCAAAGCAAAAAGAATTACCTCAAAAGAAAATAATATAATTACTGTCGTACAAGAAAACAAAGACCTTGGATTTGTGGGAAGGCCTACTGGGATTAACAAAGAGTTCTTAACTGAAATAATAAAAGCAAACAAAGTACCAGTCATTGCACCCTTAGGTTTGGATAAAGATAATCAGACCTTTAATATAAATGCAGATACTACTGCAGGATCGATTGCAATTGAACTAAAAGCTAGAAGATTAATGATTATTAGTGATGTTGAGGGCGTATTAGACAGTGAAAAAAAACTAATCCCTGAAATTAATTCTAAAAAAGCTAATGAATTAATTGATCAAGAAGTAATTTCTGGTGGAATGATACCTAAAATTAAGAATTGTCTAGATGTTGCAAGTAATGGAGTTAAGGCAGTTGTAATAATTGATGGCAGAAAAAATCACTCACTCCTTTTTGAACTATTATCTGATAAAGGTTCAGGAACTTTAATTAGAGAATGAAAAATTTAATTGATACTAAATACTGGCTATTCGACTTAGATAATACTTTGTATTCTGGACAAACAAAGGTTTTTTCTGAAGTTGATAAAAAGATGTCTTCTTTTATTTCAAAGAAATTTAATGTCGATTTAATTAAAGCAAGAGAAATTCAAAAAAAATACTTCTATGAATATGGAACGACATTATCTGGATTAATGAGTCACGATAAAATTGATCCACATGAATTTTTGGAATTTGTTCATGATATTGATATTAGCTGGCTTCCTAAAGATGAGATATTAAGAGAAGAATTAATTAAAATAAAAGAAAAGAAATATATTTTTACTAATGGTTCTCACGCTCATGTTGAAAATGTAACTAAACAACTAGGTATAGATGGTTTGTTTGATGGAGCGTTTGATATTGTTGATGCAAATTTTATTCCAAAACCAAAAATTGAACCTTATGAAAAGATAGTAGAAAAATTTGAGCTTGATCCAACAAAATCAATATTAATCGAAGATATTGCTCATAATTTAGAACAAGCGAAAAATTTAGGAATGAAAACTTGTTGGCTTGAGAATGATGAAGTATTTGCAAAAAAAGATGCCGATAAACCATATATTGATTATAAGATTAAGAACTTGCCTTCTTTTCTTCAAGAAATTAATATATTAAAAGCACAATAAAACTAACCTACTAAAGATAAAATAAAACTATGAAAGAATTTGAAAGCATTATTAATACAGCTTGGGAAAATAAAGATTCCATAAATGGTCAATCTGATAAATCTATATTAGATGCTATCAACCAAACAATTGAACTTGTTGATAAAGGTGAGCTAAGAGTTGCTGAAAAAAATGGCAATGAGTGGGTAGTTAATCAGTGGGTTAAAAAAGCAATAATGTTAAGTTTTAGAACTCATGATATGGATTCATTAAGCGGCCCGTATAGTAGTTGGTATGATAAATCTCATTTATTAAAAGGTAAAACAGCAAATTGGACTAAGGAAGATCATATAAAAGCTGGTTTTAGAATGGTTCCAAATTCTCCAGTTAGAAAAGGATCTTTTATTGGAAAGAATGCAGTACTAATGCCTTGCTTTGTAAATATTGGAGCTTATGTAGATGAAGGAACTATGGTGGACACTTGGGCTTCTGTAGGGTCTTGTGCACAAATAGGAAAGAACTGTCACATATCAGGTGGTGCTGGAATTGGAGGTGTATTAGAGCCAATGCAAGCTAACCCTACTATCATCGAAGACAATTGCTTTATTGGAGCTCGTTCAGAAATAGTTGAAGGAGTAATTGTTGGAGAAGGATCTGTATTATCTATGGGTGTATTTATTGGTCAATCTACAAAAATTGTTTATCGAGAAACTGGTGAAGTAATTTATGGAAAAATTCCACCATACTCAGTAATAGTTCCAGGTAGCATTCCTAGTAAAGATGGTAAAGGTCCTGCTTTATATTGTGCAGTAATTATTAAACAAGTTGATGAAAAAACTAGATCTAAAACTTCTATTAACGACTTATTAAGAGACTAAATGCCAACTTATAATGAAATCACATTAGCTAAAGAGCTAATAAGATTTCCAAGCATTACACCAATTGATGCTGGGGTAATGAAATTCTTAGCTAAAAAATTAACTACTATTGGATTTAAATGTAAGATTTTAGAGTTTAAAGATAAAAACTCTAAACCAGTTAAAAACCTATATGCAAGATTGGGTAATACTCAACCAAACTTTATGTTTGCTGGTCATTTGGATGTAGTGCCTCCCGGAAATATACAAGATTGGACGATTAAACCTTTTAGTCCAACTATTAAAAAAAATCATCTTATTGGTAGAGGTGCTAATGATATGAAAAGTGCAATTGCAAGCTGGGTTGTTGCTGTAAACAACTATGTATTAACTAATAAAAAAATTAATGGATCAATTAGTTTATTAATTACTGGTGATGAAGAAGGTGTTGCAATTAATGGTACTAAAAAAGTAGTTGATTACTTAAAAAAGAAAAAAGAAAAAATAGATTTTTGCTTAGTTGGTGAGCCAACAAACCCTAATAAACTTGGTGAAATGATTAAAATTGGTAGAAGAGGAAGTATCAATGCTGAATTAACTATAATTGGAACTCAAGGTCATGTTGCATATCCTCATCGTGCTAAAAATCCATCGACTTCATTAATAAAAATACTAAATGAAATAAAAGAAATAAAATTTGATAAAGGAACAAAAGACTTTCAGCCTACAAATTTAGAGGTAACTAAAATTAATATCAATAATACAGCTGATAATGTTATTCCAGGACTTGCAAGAGCCACTTTCAACATAAGATTTAATAATAAACATACATCTTCTAGCTTAAAGAATAGATTAAATAAAATTTTCAAAAAAATTACTAAAAAGGATAAGTCTAATTTTAAAGTAGAATATCGTGTATCAGGTGAAGCTTTTTTAACTAAGCCCAATAAAACAACTTACATGATTCAAGATGTAATAAAAAAAATTACAAAAATTAAACCTCAATTGTCTACAACAGGTGGAACTTCAGATGCAAGATTTATTAGAAAAATTGCTCCATGTTTAGAATTTGGTTTAGTAGGTAAAACAATGCACAAAGTAGATGAGGCAGTATCTATTTCAGACTTAAAAAAGTTAACAAAGATATATTCTGAAATTCTTAAAAATTACTTTTAATGATTTGCATTAAAACAGATATTCCTAAAGAACTGAATGATATTGATGATGAATTAAAAGCTATTTATCACTCTAAAGATACAGTTTGTTTTTTTGTTTTTAAAAATAGAGAGCAACGTAATGAGTTTGTAGAAAGAACCAAAGGAATGCCAAAAGTAGAACGAGAAACTATTTACCAAGAATATCTATCTTAAATGAAAACTGGTTTAATAACCTCTGATACTTATCAAAATCACAATACGGGCGACGGTCATCCAGAGAAAATTGATAGAGTTACAGTAGTTATTGATAATTTCAAAAAATTGGATAATAAAAATTTAATTTGGAAAAAACCTTCAAAATTTAACCGATCACTTTTAGAAATAACTCACAATTCCGATTATATAAATTTCGTAGAAAAATCTTTTCCTGAAAAAGGATTATCCTTTTTAGATGGAGACACGATTGTCTCCCCAGGAAGTAAGGATGCTACATTAGATGCAGTAGGTTCAATCATTACAGCTATTGATGGTGTTCAAAATAAAGATTTTAAAAATGCTTTTTGTGCCGTTAGACCTCCAGGACATCATGCAGAGAAAAATAAAGCTATGGGTTTTTGTATTTATAACAATGTCGCTGTTGGAGCCAATTATCTTATAAATAAATATAAACTTAAAAAAATAGCAATTATTGATTTTGATGTGCATCATGGAAACGGCACTCAAGATATTTTTTATGATAATGAAAAAGTTCTATATATTTCTACTCATCAATACCCTTATTACCCAGGCTCAGGCACTAATGATGAAAAAGGAAAACATAACAATATATTAAATATTCCTTTGCCAGCAGGAACAACTTCCGAAGAATATTTAAATGCTTATGAATTTGTACTTAATAAAATTAAAGAGTTTAAACCTGAATTTATCTTACTTTCTGCAGGGTTTGATGCTCATAAAGATGATCCATTGGCACAACTTCAATTAGAGTCAAAAGATTTTTATAATATTACCAAAAGAACACTCGAGTTATCAAAACAATATTGTGATGGAAAAGTAGTGTCAATTTTAGAAGGTGGATACGATCTACAAGCACTTCAAGAAAGCACTGAGATGCATGTAAAAGCTTTACTAGAATTTAATTGATAATTTCTCAATACGCATTAAAGAACTCACAATGAAACTTTACAAAATTAAAAAATCTGACATCGATAAAAAAGGTCGTGGCCTATATGCTGCAAAAGATATCAAAAAAGGTACTAGAATTATTGATTATGTTGGTAAAATTATCACTAAGAAACAAACTGAAGAGTCACAAAAGTTTGATAATGCAAAGCCCATATATTTATTTAATTTGAATAAAAAATATGACTTGGATGGAGATGTTTCTTGGAACACAGCACGTTTAATAAATCACTCTTGTTCTAATAATTGTGATTATAACGGGACAGGTTTAAAGTTATGGGTGGTTGCTATAAAAGATATTAAAAAAGGTGAAGAGATTACAGCTGATTATGGTTTTGGTTATGATGAAGATTACAAACAGTTTCCATGCAAATGTAAGTCAAAAAATTGTTGTGGTTATATTGTTAGAGCAGAATCTAGATGGAGAATTAATAAAAAATTTAGCATTGGTCGACAAAAAACTAGTAAATAACTTTTTCTAAAAATAATCCCTCAGCAGGTGCTGGTGGCGCACAAAGAATTCTTTTTTTTGATTTAATAACAAATTCAAATTTTTTTAAATCCCATTTATTTTCAGCTAAGTACTTTAAACTACCTACCATTGATCGTACTTGTTGTTGTAAAAATGATTGTGATTTAAATTGTATTTCAATTCTTCCATCTTTTGATTTAATATTAACAGATTTCATAGTTTTGATTGGACTTTTTGCATTACAGCTTGATGCTCTAAAAGTAGAAAAATCTTTAGTACCTAAAAGTTTTTTTGATCCTTTTTTCATTAACTCAATATCTAATTTTTTGATTATGTGCCAACCTCTTTCTTTTTCAAGAGAAGGCTTACTTAATCTATTAAAAATTATATATTTATAAATTCTTTGTTTGGCAGAATGTCGTGCATGAAATTTTAGACTTCTTTTTTTAATTGCTAAAACAGAAATACCTTTATCATTTATAAAATGATTAATTGACTTTAATAACTTATCTAAATTTTGAATTTCTTTTTTGCAATCAAAATGAGCTGACTGCTCTATTGCATGAACGCCTGCGTCTGTTCTTCCAGATCCTATCAAAACCACTTTTTCTTTTAAAAATTTTGATAACTTAACTTGTATTTCTTTTTGAATTGATTTTCCTTTAGATTGTATTTGCCAACCAACAAAATTAGTTCCTATATATTCTATTAAGACTTGATATCTAAACATTTGTTATTCTTGAGCCTTTTATAATTTGAGAACCAAGAACAAATTCATTAATATTTTGAGGCTTTTTTCCTTGTCTTTGAATTTCAATAATTTTGATAGATTTTTGGTTACCGCAGCTAATTTCTAAATCATTGGACATTACTTCGCCTATCTCACCACTTTTATTTCCTAATTCTGCTTTTAAAATTTTGTATCTTTCATCTTTAAAAATAAAAAAGGCCCCAGGGCTTGGGTATAATCCGTTTATTTTTCCAATAATACTTTCTGCATTATCATTCCACTTAATTTCACCCTCTGATTTTTCAATTTTAGAAGCATAGGTTGCGCTTGTATCATCTTGTTCTTTAAATGTTAATTTATCTTCAAATATATTTTCTACATTTTCTATGATTTTTTCTGAAGCTAAAATTGAAAGTTTAGTTGATATTGTTTCTGCATTATCACTATCTTTAATTTTTATTCTATAAATATTGCCAACTGGACCAGTATCAAGTTTTTCTCCTATTTTCATAATACTAATTCCTGTTTCTTTCTCTAAATTCATAATAGACCTTTGAATGGGTGCAGCACCTCTCCACTTTGGCAAAAGGGAGGCGTGAATATTTATAAAACCTTTTTTGGCAAGATTTAAATATTCTTTGGGTATTATTTGACCATAGGCCACAACAATTACTAAATCTAAATCTAGTTGTTTTAAATATTCATATTCTTCTTTATTTGTTTTTAATGTGTCTGGTGTTCTACAATCTATATTATAATCTTCTGCTACAATTTGTATTGGCGACTTATTTATTTTTTGACCTCTTTGAGATTTTTTTGGTGGCTGTGTATATACAGCAGGTATTATATAATTTTTTTCATATAAAGATTTTAAAATTGGTACAGCAAAAAATGGTGTACCCATGAAGACAATTTTCTTTGTCATTTAAACGATTATTCTATTCGACTTAATCTTAGAGAGTTTTTTAATTATCATAGATTTTTTTAATTTAGATAAATAATCTATAAACAAAACTCCTTCTAAGTGATCCATTTCATGTTGAATACAAGTAGCCAATAATCCATCTGCTTTTAATAATTGTTTTTTTCCATTGTAATCTAAATATTCAACTTCACATTCATTTGGTCTTTCTATTTCAGCAAACTGATCAGGAACTGACAAACAACCCTCTTCATATTTTGACGTTATATCATTTTTATTTTTGATTACTGGATTAACAAAATATCTTGGCTCCTTTTTGTCTTCATCTCTACTTATATCCATTACTATAATTCTTTTTGGTACCCCTATTTGAATTGCTGCAAGACCTATTCCCGGTGCTGCATACATAGTATCCAACATATCATCCATTAGTCTTCTTTCTTCATCACCAACATTTTCAACTGGTTTAGAAATCTGCCTTAATAGTTTATTTGGTTCTGTTAAAATTGATTTAACTGACATTATGGTTGATTATTTTAGTATAAATTTTAAACTTTTAAAGGAAGAACTTTAAAGAGTATTTTATTTCTTAGTGGATCCGCATTTAGCTGATTAAGTGTGCTTATAATAAAGTATAACGTATCTTCATCAATAGCATTTAAGCTGTCCTGCCCTATAACCTCAACAATTCTAAGCAATGCAGCAGCCATATCACCACTGTTAACAAATATTTGAATATCAGAAGGTATTTCTGAATCGTTTATTTGGTATAAATCATCATACTTCTCTAAAATCTTGACACCATCGGACTTAAAGGTCTCAACTAAAATTACATCTTTTTTAGAAAAAAAATATTTTTTATCTTTTTTTATCTTTTTTAAGAAATCATTTATATCTTTTGTGGGATCATTTTTAGATTTTTCTAATTTTAAATAATTTATTAATTTTGATTGATGTAAAATTTTATTATTTATTTTAATATTTGCTTGTTCTGTCTCTTCATTACCTAAATTATCTTGATAAAATGTTGTAAAATTTGAAGGCACCTTGTTCTCTTCTATATTTTTTAAAAAATTTTTTAATTCTATGTTAAATGCATTCTCAATACCGTCATTCTTGAAAGAATTTTTGAGGGCATTCATTAACTGTAACTTATTCTCAATTTCAGTAGTAATTAAAATTCCTTGATAAATTAGCGCTCTTGTCTCTATTCTTGAGAGTACTTTTGTTGACTCTTTAATATTTAATAATTGATTAATATTAAATTGAAATCTCTTATAAAGTTCAAATAATTCTTTTTCTGCATAATTTCCTTCATGTGTTGCTTTTTCAATACTCGTAATTTTCTCTATATCTGTAAGTTCAATATCACTGATATCATCTAATAGATTTGAAGTTGATAGATATTTCCATATTTGCCTGGATGTAGTATTTTTTGGTTCAAATTTAAATTCTGGGTTCGTTCTGTGAGATAAATGGAAATCTAAAATTGTTTTTTCTGAAACTTCTGTTGCTGGTTCTGTATTATACCCCATTAAATAATCAATTTTTTTATTAAAAAACTTATCTGCAATGCCTAATTCTAATTGAAGATCGATAAGCAATTGAGCTTCATCTCTTTTATTATTATTAATTAAGCAATAAATGTTGAATTTAGATAAATATAAATCTTGTATCGGTTCATTAATTTTAGAAAAAATTTCACAAGCTTTTTCAACATCTGATTGAGACAAATAATGATCTACTAAGTGTTTGGTAAGTTTTGGATGTTCATTAATAATCTCATTATTTAATAAATATTTTTCAATCAAGTCAAAGTTTGAGCGCTTAATAAGCCACTTTGATTTAATTTCTAAAAACTGTTCTTTTGAAATATTCATTTCTGGATAATGTGCATTTGTTAATAATAAAACATCCAAAATCTCTTCAGCATCTCTTGAAAGTTCCAATTTATCTATTCTTTTAAAGATATTTAAAATTTGATCTCCGTTAGAATTGGACCACATATTAATATCCAACCCATTTTCTGCAGGGTCATAAATTCCGATTAATTTTTTTTCTTTTGAAATTAAAGTTTGCGTTTCTTCTATGCTTAATTCCCCTTCTTTTTGGGATTGCATATCATAAATACTATTCTGGGGAATATTTTTTTCTAATTCATCTTCTGTTAAGATTAAGTTTTCTTTAGGTTTTTTTTCTCCCACTTCCCAGATATCCACTGGTTCTTGTGAGTTGGTTGCAAAACCAAAAAATAAAGAAAATAATATAACTAAAAAATAGTTCTTACTTAACAATTTTAAGTTTTTCATTAGGGATGATTTTTTCAATGTCTTTATTTGGAGATGGAAATTCAATTTTACCAAGTAGTACTATGGCTCCAATAAAAATAATTAGCACAAATACTATTTTGATTAATAAACTTTTACCACTCCCATTACTTGTGTTTTTTGAAAATTGCATATATTCTTTAGTAATTTCAAATTAAGACATATTTGTGTTTTTTCAATAAAGAAAGCTTATGAATTCAAATAAAAACCTCGTTTTTTTAGGTATGATGGGGTCAGGCAAATCTTCTATCGGAGCTATGGTTTCGAAACAATTAAATATTCCATTCATTGATATAGACAATTTAATTGAAGAACATGCTGGTATGACCATCTCAGAAATATTTAAAGTAAATGGCGAGGCATACTTTAGAAATTTAGAGGAAAAAATAACTATTAAGTCTTTAAAACATAAAAAAGTTGTTGTTTCTTTAGGTGGAGGTAGTTTTATTAATGACAAGATAAGAAAAGATATTTTAAAAAATCATTTTTCTTTTTGGCTCGATTGGGATGATTTAGTTTTAATTAAAAGAATTAAAGGTAGTAAAAAAAGACCCTTAGCCTCAAATTCAACTGATCTTGAAATTAAAGCCATTATTAATAAAAGAAAGAAAGTATATTCAAAAGCTAATTTTAAAATAAACTGTAATAAATTAACAAAAAGTGAAATAGTTAAAACTATAATAAAAACATATGGGCTTAATTAAATTAAAAGTTAACACCAACAGTCAACAATATTCAATTATTATTGGAAATAATATTTTAAAAAAAGTAAATAAATTTTTGAAAGAAAATTCTATTGATTTTAATCAATGTCTTCTAGTAATTGACAAAAATATTCCAAAAAATTTAGTAAAAGATACTTTAAAATCTTTACCAAAAGGATCTGTTTCAATTCATTATTTTAATGCGAGTGAAAAAAATAAAAATCTAAAAAGTGTCAATGAAATCACATCAATTCTTTTAAAAAAAAGTTTTAATAGAAATGATTGTTTAATTTCTATTGGTGGTGGTATTACCGGTGATGTATCAGGCTTTGCAGCAAGTACTTTTAAGCGAGGCTTAAAGTTTGTAAATATACCAACTACACTACTTTCACAGGTCGACTCATCAATCGGAGGCAAAACAGGTGTAAACACCAAATATGGTAAAAACTTAATTGGCTCATTTTATCAACCTAGTCTAGTTATATCAGATACTAACTTTTTAAACTCTTTACCAAAAAGAGAAGTTGTATGTGGCTATGGTGAAATTTTAAAACACTCACTTATTAATGGAAAAAAATTTTTTTACTTTTTAAATAAAAATGGAAAAAAAATTATCCAATTAAAAAGTCCCTTTATACAAACAGCTATTCATCAAAGCTGCTTGATTAAAAAAAAAGTAGTTGAAGCTGACGAAAAAGAATTAGGTATAAGAAAAATACTAAACTTTGGACATACTTTTGCTCATGCCTTTGAAGCAACACTGCGTTATTCAGCAAAATTAAATCATGGTGAAGCAGTTATCCTCGGTGTTAAAACTGCTGCTAGATTTAGTTTATTAAATAAAATTTTAAATAAAAAAGAATTTGAATTAATTGATGGTCACTTAAATGACCTAAATCTTCCAAGAGATATTAATAAATTTTTTTCAATAAAAAATTTAAATACAATTATATCTTTTATGAGAAAAGATAAAAAAAATAATACAAAGAAAATTAGTCTGGTTTTGCTTAAAAGAATAGGTTCTCCAGTTTACAAATTACAGTTTAATGAAAAAACTATTAATCTCTTTTTAAAAAAAGAATTAACTAAGTAGTATTTGAATAGAATGTATGTGTTCTTTTAACTCATGATCTAAAATATTATAGATTTTCTTGGTTGATACTATCTTATTTAATTTTTTAAGCTCTTCAGATTTAATAATTAATTTTAGATGGAACATTCCTTCTTGATTTCCTTTATGATTTTTATGTAAAAAACTTTTATCTTCGATTTTAAGATCTTGTATAACAATTTTTGCTTCAAGTTTATTTTTAACAATTTTAATTAATTCGTTTATATTCATAAATAATAATTTATTACTATATAGCATGAAAAATATTTGTGATTGGAATAATTGCTTTGATACTGGTGAATATAAGGCACCAATTGAGAAAGATAATAGCAAACGCTACAGATTGCTTTGCTTAGCTCATGTTAAAGAATTCAATAAAAATTGGAATTATTTTAAAGGAATGGATGATGAGCAAGTATTTGATTTTTTAAAGTCTGACATGACCTGGCATAAACCCACTCAGAGCTTTAGCTCTTCAGATAATTTTTTTAAAGTTCTATGGAACAACACTTTAAAAGATGAGTTTGATAAAACCAAACTTAGAGGTGAATATAACCACATGAATCAATTCAAATTTGATGCTAATGATATTAAAGCTTTTAGTATTTTAGGTGTTTCAGTTGGCCAAAAATGGGAACAAATACAAGATCAGTTCAAAACTCTTGTCAAAAAATTTCACCCTGATATTAATTTGGGAAATAAAGAATACGAAGAAAAACTTAAATTAATTACTTTAGCTTATACTCAGCTAAAAAATACTTATAAGGAAAAAATTGACACCTAATTTAAACATACAGCCAGACATTAAAATGTCTTTAAAGCAAAGTTTTGGAATTGACTCAGATATGGAAGTTGACGCTTTCTCTAAAAGAAGTGAATACGTTCCCGAAATAGATAAAAATTATAAGTTTGATAGAGATACTACCCTTGCTATCATATCAGGTTTTGCTTTTAATAAACGTGTCTTGGTTCAAGGCTATCATGGTACAGGAAAGTCTACTCACATTGAACAAATCGCAGCTAGATTAAACTGGCCTTGTATTAGAGTGAATTTAGATAGTCATGTAAGTAGAATTGATCTTATTGGAAAAGATGCAATTGTTGTAAAAGATGGAAAACAGATTACTGAGTTTAAAGAAGGTATTTTACCTTGGTCCATTCAAAACCCTGTTGCACTTGTTTTTGATGAGTATGATGCAGGAAGACCAGACGTGATGTTTGTTATTCAAAGGGTGTTGGAAGCTGAAGGTAATTTTACTCTTTTAGATAAAAATAAAGTTATAAAACAAAATAAATTTTTTAGATTATTTGCGACTTCAAATACAGTTGGTCTAGGGGATACAACAGGATTGTACCATGGTACTCAACAAATTAACCAAGGGCAGATGGATAGATGGAATATTGTAACATCTTTAAACTATCTTAGTCTTGATAGAGAAATGGAAATCGTTCTTGCTAAAAATAAAAATTTAAACAATCCAAAAGGTAAAGAAAAAGTCTCTAACATGATTAAAGTTGCATCTTTAACTAGAAAGGGCTTTATAGCTGGAGATATATCAACTGTAATGAGTCCAAGGACGGTACTTCATTGGGCTGAAAATGCAGAAATTTTCAAAGACACAGGTTATGCTTTTAGGGTCACTTTTTTGAATAAGTGTGACGATATAGAAAAAAATACAATAGCTGAATATTATCAAAGATGTTTTGGAGAAGAATTACCAGAATCGATGGTTAATATTCATATCTAAATGAGCTCAAAAGAAAACAATTTTAAAGAGCAATTTAAACAAGCATTAATTTCTACAGCTAAAGTAATTTCTGAAGATTATAAATTAGATGTTAAAAAATTAGATAAAGATTTAAGTAATAAAAAAACTGATTTTTTTGATGTAACCAATTTATCAAATAAAAACGATTTTGTTAAACTAAGAGCAGAAACTGACTCTGGAGCCTTAAAGAAAAAATTTTCAAATAAAGAAATATTTAATAAAAACCTACCTAATAATCCTTCTTGTAAATCTTTATATAATATTGCTGAAAAAATCAGGTATGAACTTCTTGGGGGCAAAATGCTTAAAGGAGTTGGAAAAAATTTAAGTGAAAATTATAACCAAAAAATACTTTCTAATCGTAAAGAACAATTAAAAAATAAAGAAGATGTTCCTGTGAATGAAGCTTTTGAATTATATATGTTAAACAAATTCTTTAAATTAGAACTCAATGATGTGTCTACAAAAATGTTAGATTTTTGGAAGAAAGAATTTGACGAATCTATTGATAAGCATTTTGATTTTTTAAGTAAAAATTTGGAAGATCAAAATAATTATAGTTTAAAATTTTCAGAAATTTTAGAGAATATGGATGTCTTTGCTTCAAATAATGAAGAAAATAATGAAGAAAACGATGAACAAGAAAATGAGCAAGATAATAAATCAGAGAACGATAATGACGGCCAGTCTGATGACAAAGAGGAAGAAAATAATCAAGATGATAGCCAGACTAGTTTAGATGCTGGCTTTGATCTAAGCGACCAGCAGATGGAAGAGCAATTAGAAGATTCAGATTCTTTAAAAGAGAGTGCAGAAAGTGTTTTACAAAAAACAAATATTGATAATATTGATCAAGATTACAAAGTATTCACCACAGAATTTGATGAAATTGCAAAAGCTGAAATATTAGAAGATATAAAAGAAACACAAAAATTAAGAAAAAATTTAGACCAACAACTTGTCGGGTTTCAAGATTTAATTACTAAGCTTGCTAACAAACTACAAAGGCAGCTCCTTGCAAAACAAAATAGAGCTTGGGAGTTTGACTTAGAAGAAGGTTTATTAGATAGCTCAAAATTAACTAGAATAATTATGGATCCTTATAATTCTTTATCTTTTATGAAAGAAAAAGATCTTGATTTTAAGGACACAATCGTAACCTTGTTAATAGACAATTCTGGTTCCATGAGAGGTCGGCCAATAACAATTGCTGCACTTTGTGCAGATATATTATCTAGAACCTTAGAAAGATGCTCAGTGAAAGTAGAGGTTTTAGGCTTTACTACAAAAAATTGGAAAGGTGGTAAAAGCAGAGAAGCTTGGACTAAAAATGATAAGCCAAAAAATCCTGGAAGATTAAATGATTTAAGACATATAATTTATAAAGGTGCAGACACACAGTGGAGGCAGGCAAAAAATAATATAGGCTTAATGCTTAAAGAAGGATTATTAAAAGAAAATATTGATGGGGAAGCTATTTCGTGGGCCTATAATAGAATTATAAAAAGAAAAGAAGAAAGAAAAATACTGATGGTTATTTCAGATGGTGCCCCAGTTGACGACTCAACTTTATCAGTTAATTCAGGAGATTTTTTAGAAAAACATTTAAAAAAAATGGTTAAATTTATAGAAACTAAGAGTGACGTTGAAATTTTAGCTATCGGTATTGGGCATGATGTTTCTAGATATTACAATAAAGCTATTAAAATAACAGATGTGCATGAACTTGGGGATGTTATGGTTTCACAATTGAGTGGCTTATTTGAAAATAAAAAAAAACTACATTAAAGTTTTAAAAGATCTTCATTTTTCCATTTAATACTTACTTCAGCCCCACTTCTTGTTTGGGAATTTCTGCATAAAATATTTGCATAATTTTTTTCAAGTAAAGTTTTGCCTATAAAAATTCCAAGACCTAATCCAGATTTAGATTTTATTGAAGACTTAAAAGATTTAATATAAGGCTCTCCAATTTTACTCAAAACATCTTTTGGGTATCCCTCTCCATCATCTTCAATCATAACTTCTGTGAAATCACTATCACTTTTTATATTAATAAAAATCTTATTTTCAGAAAACTTATTTGCATTACCGATAAAATTTCTTAGTCCATAAATAATTTCTATTGATTTAGTTATATTTAGTGGATTTGAATTTTGATCATAATTTACAATAAAATCTTTTTTACTTACTTCTTGGAATGACTTGACTATTTCACTTACGTATTCTGCCATTGTTAAATCACGATCAATAAAATTATCTTCGATTATTGGGTTTAATGTTAATTTTTTTAAAATTTCACTACATCTCTCTAATTGACTGGATAATAACTCAATATCTTTTTTAACATCTTCATTATCTTTAAATCGCTCCAATAAATCAGTGGAGATAATCTTCATTGTTGAAAACGGTGTACCTAATGAATGTGCAGCAGCAGCAGCCTGTCCTCCTAATGATAATAGCTCATGTTCTTTTGACATGATTTCTTCCATTTTATTCAGTGCCTCTTTCCTTATTCTAGATTCTGATCCAAAGGTTAAGGCAAAATAATTTAAAAAAATTAAAGCAATAATTAATGCGATTGGAATTGAATAGTAATAATAGCTGTCTACGTGAAAATGTTCTTTAATTGGATAGGGCAAAGGTTGGTTAAAAAAAGTAAGAAAAATAATCACTAAAACTGTGAGGCTAACTAACAATAAATTACTCCTAAAACCTAAATTAGATGAGGAAAATATAGCTGGGATAATCAAAAAAATTGAAAAAGGATTTATAATTCCACCTGTTAAATAAATCAAACAACTCAGTTGTAAAATATCAATAGATAAAAAAAGAAATGCTGTTTTATCTGACAATTGTGTGTTTTTGTTAATATAGATTAAATAAAGATTGCTTAGCGCTCCAATCAAAATTATTGAATTTTCTAGAATTAGATTAAATCTAAAATCAAAAAAAAAATAAATAACATTAACTGTTATAAGTTGGCCAATAATAGCAATCCATCTTAGATTAATATAGGTCGATTTTTTTAATGAAAAATATTTAGAAGTTTCGAAAAACTTCATTATTAGATATCTAGATTTTGAACATTAATTGCATTTGAAACAATAAAATCTTTTCTCAATGCAACATCATTACCCATTAATGTGTGTATTAAATCTTGATCTTTTTTTATATCTTTTGAGTATTGTACTTGTAATAAATTTCTTGTTTCAGGGTCTAAAGTAGTATTCCATAGCTCTTCTGGGTTCATCTCTCCTAATCCCTTAAACCTTTGAATGCTCATTCTAGATTTTTCATCTTCATAAGCTTTAGTGAATTCTTTTGTTCCTTTTTTAATTTTTTGTAATTCTTTATTATTCTTTAAAATATAATCTTCTAACTCTTTTTCATCTTTTATATAAATGCCTTTTGTTCCCTTATTGATCTTGAATAAAGGTGGCTGTGCAAGATAAACATGTCCATTTTCAATTAGTTTATTAAATGGCTTGTTATTAAAGAATGTTAGTAATAATGCTCGTATATGAGAACCATCAACATCAGCATCAGTCATGATAATAATTTTTCCATATCTTAAATCTTTCAAATCAATATCTTCAACTTTTGGATCAAGGCCAAGTGCGTTAATTAAAGTCACAACCTCATTAGATGACATCATTTTTGATAAAGATTTTGTTCTATGTTCGCTACCATCTCTATTGCTATTTTTTTTAAGAACAATCTCTTCCACATAGGTATTAAGAATTTTACCTCTAAGTGGTAAAACAGCCTGATTTGACCTATTTCTTCCTTGTTTAGCAGAACCACCCGCAGAATCTCCCTCAACAATAAACAATTCTGTTCCTTCTTGTTTGCCTATTTGACAATCTGCTAATTTTCCAGGTAATCCACTTAATTCTAAAGCACCTTTACGTCTAACATTTTCTCTAGCTTTTCTAGCAACATCTCTTGCTAGAGCTGCCTGCATTACTTTAGCTAAAATAATCTTAGATAAAGTTGGGTTTTGATCAAACCATATTGAAAGTTTTTCACTAACAATACTTTCCACAATCATTCTAACTTCTGATGAAACAAGCTTATCTTTTGTTTGAGAAGAAAATTTAGGATCAGGTATTTTTGCTGAAATTACACATGTAAGACCCTCTTTAATATCGTCTCCTGAAATAGTTAATTTATTTTTTTTTAATAAATTATGCTCTGTAGCATATTTATTAATGACTCTAGTAAGGGCACTCCTAAATCCTAATAAATGGGTACCACCATCCTTTTGATAAATGTTATTTGTATATGGATAGATGTCTTCTCCATAACTTGCGTTCCACTTTAAAGAACATTCAATTTCAATATTGTCTTTTTTTCCTTCAATATAAATAGGCTTCTTAAATAAATCATTACCGGTTTTATTAACAAGTTTTTCTCTTTTTTCGTCTAAAAAATCAACAAATTCTAAAACTCCCCCATCAAACTTAAATACAATTATTTTTTCTTTTTTTTGATTTAAATCGTTAACAGTTATTTTTATTCCCTTATTCAAGAATGCAAGTTCACGCATTCTTTTAATAATTATACTTGGAGTAAATTTAATTGAAGAAAATATTTCTTTTGATGGTAAAAAAGTTATTTGTGTTCCGGTTTCTTTTGATTTTCCTATAACTTTTAGAGGTGCTTTTGAGGCTCCATCTTTAAATTCTATAAAATATCTATTTCCATCTCTATCGATTTCTAATTTTAATTTTTCTGATAATGCATTTACAACTGAAACTCCAACACCATGTAAACCACCCGATACTTTGTAGGAATCATGATCAAATTTTCCTCCAGCATGAAGCTGAGTCATAATAACTTCTGCGGCAGACATTTTTTCACCCTTATGCATATCAACAGGTATTCCTCTACCATCATCTCTAACTGTAATTGTTCCGTCAGAGTTTATTTTAACATCTATATTTTTACAGTGTCCTGCTAAAGCTTCATCTATTGAGTTATCAACAACCTCATAGACCATATGATGCAAACCTGTTCCATCATCGGTATCACCAATATACATTCCAGGTCTTTTTCTAACAGCTTCAAGACCTTTTAAAACTTTGATAGAGTCAGCCTGATATGTATTTTTATTATTCATTTTTTAAATATTTGGAAATTATCTATTTATATCACTTTTTAAATAAAATTGATGAATTTTGTTGTTTTTCTTAATTAAAATTTTTAAAAAAAATGCCTATTTTAAGTGCTAATTTCTTCTAAAAAGATATCTGATTTAACATTTAAAAATTTATGAAATTAAGAAGTATATTAAGATCAATACCAATTTTAAAACGAATCTATCCATCTTTATTTCTTAAATTTTCTTATCTTTTGAATAAAAATATTTTTCTAAGTAAATTCAAAAATGTTTATCTTAATTTAGATATACGAGACCCAATCGACAAGTCTATTCTTTTATTTAATTTTTATGAGGACAAACAAATAAAATATTTATGTAAGATATTTAAGGAAAATAAAATTAATTATTTTTTTGATGTTGGGGCTAATTGTGGAATTTATTCATTAATAATATCAAAATTATTTCCAAAAACTTCTACATTAAGCTTTGAACCAGTTAAATTTACTTTTAAAAAACTAAAAAAAAATATTTCTTTAAACCCCAACCTTAAAAATATAAGAAAATATAATTATGGTTTATCTGACAAAAATTCAAAACTTAAGATGAAGGCATTATTTAAAAAAGAATTTATTCAATCTGGTGGGTATGGTGTTATAAATAATAAAGATAACCTCAAAAACCTACATACTGAGTTTGCAGTGTTTAAAAAGGCTGATGACAAATTCAAGTATAAAAAAAAAACTATTTGCTTAAAAATTGACGTTGAAGGACACGAGGTTTTTGTTTTAAATGGACTAAAAAAAATTTTTAAAAATAATAAAATATTTTTACAAATTGAAATACTTCCCAATAATTTTATTAAGACTAATAGATGGTTAAATAATTTTGGCTTTAAAAAAATTAATAAAATAAATGCAGATTATTATTTTATAAATAAATAAATTAATGGCGGAGAGACAGGGATTCGAACCCTGGGTACCTTTAACAGTACACACACTTTCCAAGCGTGCGCTTTAAACCGCTCAGCCATCTCTCCAGTTACTGGTCTTTATTAATTTTAAGCACTCCTATAAATGCTTCTTGTGGTATTTCAACTTTTCCAAACTGTTTACCTCTGGCTTTTCCTTTTTTCTGTTTATCTAGTAGTTTTCTTTTTCTATCTCTAGCTCCACCACCATGAATTTTTGTTAAAACATCTTTTTTAAAACCCTTAATAGTTTCTCTTGCTATAATTTTTCCTCCAATTGCTGCCTGCACTGGAATCATAAAATTATGACGTGGGATTAAATCTTTTAATTTTTCACATACCTCTCTTCCAACAGTTTGTGCAAAATCTTTATGAACCATCATTGATAAAGCGTCAACTGGCTCAGCATTAACAAGTATTCCTAATTTTACTAAATCTCCTTCTCTATGACCTATGATCTCATAATCAAAACTTGCATAGCCACTAGTCATTGATTTAAGCCTATCATTAAAATCAAAAACAACTTCATTTAGAGGGATTTCATAATTTAAAACAGCTCTATTACCCGAATAACTCAAGTTTGTTTGTACTCCTCTTTTATCCTGACAAACTTTTATAATTGCTCCTAAATATTGATCTGGTGTAATAATTGTTGCTTTAATCCAAGGCTCTTCAATAAATTTAATTAAAGTAGGTTCTGGTAAACTTGAAGGGTTTTGTAACTCTATTATGTCTCCTTTGTTCATATGAACTTTATAAACAACCCCTGGTGTTGTGGTTAATAAATTTATATCAAATTCTCTTTCTAATCTTTCAGTTATAATTTCTAAATGCAAGAGACCTAAAAAACCACATCTAAAGCCAAGACCTAACGCAGAGGAAGATTCTGCCTCATATGAAAAACTAGCATCATTTAATTGAAGTTTGCCTAATCCATCTTTTAATTTTTGGTATTCAGAGCTATCTACAGGAAACAAACCACAAAATACAACTGGCTTACTAGGTTTAAATCCAGGAAGTGCTTCTTGAGGTGGTTTAGTTGCATCACAAATAGTATCTCCCACTTTTGTTTCTGATAAAATTTTTATTCCTGTTGTTATAAAACCAATTTCTCCTGCGTTTAATTCATTAACATCAGTTGCTTTTGGAGTAAACACACCTACTTTTTCAATTATATATTCTTGGTCAGTAGACATCATTTTAATTTTCATATTTTTTGAAATTTTTCCATTAATAACTCTAACTAGAATAACCACCCCTAAGTAAGTGTCATACCAACTGTCAACTAATAAGCATTTTAAATCAGCATCTTTTTCTCCTTCTGGAGCTGGTAGTGACACAATAATTTGTTCTAGAATATCTTCTATACCCTCACCTGTTTTTCCAGAGCAAGGTATAGCATTTTCAGTATCAATACCTATGACCTCTTCTATTTGTTTCTTTGTTTTTTCTAAGTCTGATGCTGGTAAATCAACTTTATTTAGTACAGGTACTATCTCATGCTTGGTGTCTAAAGCTTGATAAACATTAGCCAATGTTTGAGCCTCTACTCCTTGGGTACTATCAACAATTAAAATAGATCCCTCACATGCATACAGAGATCTACTAACTTCATAGCTAAAATCTACGTGTCCTGGAGTATCAATTATGTTTAGAATATAGTCTTTACCATCTTTTGCTTTATAATTAAGTTTAACTGTTTGAGCTTTAATAGTTATGCCTCTTTCTCTCTCAATATCCATTGAGTCTAGAACTTGTGCCTTCATTTCTCTTTCGGTTAGACCACCACAACTATGAATTATCCTATCTGCAATTGTTGATTTACCATGATCAATATGCGCAATGATTGCAAAGTTTCTGATGTGATCAATTTTTGTCATGATTATGATCTAATCTTAGCACCAGTTTTGGATTCAACAGCAGAAATAATAAGTTGATTAATTTTGTTTAAATCATCCTCAGTCAAAGTTTTTTCTAAAGGTTGAATAATTACATTTAATGCAATTGATTTTTTACCTTCAGGAATATTTGCTCCTTCATAAACATCAAATACTTTGACAGATTTTATTAACTCTTTGTCTACATTAGAGATGGTTTCAATTAATTCTTGAACTTTAAAATTTTTATCTAAAACAAAAGCAAAATCTCTTTCTGATTTTTGAAAATCTGAATATTTATACTGAGTTTTTTGATCTTTTAATGATTTTTTTGGCTGTTTTAAATTGTCTAAAAATATTTCAAAACCCACTAATGATTCAACTTTAATATCTAATTTTTTTAATATACCTGGGTGAATATCACCAAAAAAAGCAACTACTTTTTCTTTTCCTTTATTAAGAAATATTCTTCCTGATTTTCCAGGGTGATAATAACTTGGTGCTTCATCATCAATATAGAGCTTATCTTTATTATAACCTGCTTCTACTAAACTTTTGATAACATCACTTTTAACATCAAACACATCTATTAATCTTTCTTTTTCCAGCCAGCTCTGCCTAGCCAATTTTCCTGATCTTAATCCAGTAGCGACTGTCTGTTGCTCACCTGGCTCAGATCCTAAAAAAGTTGGACCTATTTCAAAAAATGACAAATCTTTAAATCCTCTTCCTAAATTCTTATTCAAATGAATTATCAAATTAGAAAAAATTGAACTTCGCAAAACGTTCAAATCAGAACTTATAGGATTAATTATTTTAATTTCTTTATTATTTTCAATGAATAGTTGATTAATTTTACTGTCGGTAAAAGACCATGTGATAGCTTCAAAATACCCCTTAGAAGCAATAGATCTTTGTAAAAAATGAAATAATTTTTGTTTTAAATTTAATGTTTGTTTTTTTCTAACTTTTTCTGGTTCAATAATTTTAATTTGATCATAGCCCTTGATTCTTACAAGTTCTTCTACCACATCAACTTCCTGTGAAATATCTGGTCTCCAAGATGGTATAACGGCATCTAGTATTCCCTTGTTTTCTTTAATTTCAAATCCTAGGTTATCTAAGATTTTTATCATTTCTTTTATATCAATATTAAATCCAGTAATTTTTTCAAACAAAGAAGGATCAAATTTTAATGATTTTTTTTTAACATCTTCAATTTTTTGAATATCAAATTCACTAACTTCACCGCCACATATTTCTTGTATTAAATTAGCTGCTCTTTCAAGTCCTTGGTCAATTGATAATGGATCAATACCTCTTTCAAATCTAAATTTTGCATCCGTATCTATATTCAAGATTTTAGATGATTTTCTGATTGATCGTGGACTAAAGTAAGCAGACTCAATTAACACATTCTTTGTATCTAGTTCAGTTCCAGTTCTTGTGCCTCCTATTATTCCTCCAAGACCTAATACGCCTGACGCATCTGATATGACACACATCTCATCCTCTAATTTATACTCCTTATTATCTAATGCTTCGAATGTTTCACCTTTTTTAGAATTTCTTACAACTATTGCTTTATCTATTTTATCAACATCATATGCATGAAGTGGTCTATTCAAATCAAACATTATATAATTTGTAATATCAACTATTGCCGAAATAGGTTTTTGGCCTAGAGCAATTATTTTGTCTTTTAGCCACTCTGGACTTTCAGTATTTTTTACTCCTTTAATTAAACAACTACCAAAGGATATACATGCTTGATTTTTTTCATTTTCAATTTTTACACTAATTGTTTGTTTATTTTTTTTATCGAGTTTTTTTTCTTTTTGATTTATTAATCTTCCTGCGCCTGCAGCAGCTAAATCTCTTGCTATTCCTCTAACCCCTAAGCAATCTGCTCTATTTGGTGTAATAGAAATATCAATTACATTTAAATTTTTTTTTGGAAAATAATTTTCTCCTACTTTTTTGTTATATTTTTCTGGTAAAAGCTCTGTTATGCCATCACTTTCGTTTGATAGGTTAAGTTCAGATTCTGAACAAAGCATTCCATATGAGGTTACACCTCTTATTTTGCTTACCACCAATTTCATTTGACTTTTTGGCACTACAGCGCCAGGAGGAGCATAAATTGTTAATAAACCCTCTTTAGCATTTGGAGCTCCACAAACAACTTTTACTGATTTGCCCGAACCTATATCAACATCACATACTCTAAGCCTATCTGCATCAGGATGCTTTTCAGCCTTCAAAATTTTGGCAATTACAAATTGATCAAGCTCTCCTGACTGACTATCAACACCCTCTACTTCTAAACCAATATCTGTAAGTTTATCGATGATTTGATTTTCATTAAGTTTGGTATCTAAATGATCTTTGAGCCATGCTGTTGTAATCTTCATCGGCTTAAGCCCCTATAGTTTGTTGGGACATCTATTGGATCAAATCCAAAATGATTTAGCCATCTATAGTCACAATCAAAAAAGGCTCTTAAATCATTAATGCCATATTTCAACATTGCGAGCCTATCTATTCCTATTCCAAATGCATAACCTTGGAATTCATCAGGGTTTACTTTCACATTTTTTAAAACATTGGGATGAACCATTCCACAACCTAAAACTTCTAGCCATTTATCACCTTCCCCAATTACTATTTTTCCATCTTTTATTTCATAACCAATATCAACTTCTGCAGATGGCTCTGTAAATGGGAAATGACTAGGTCTAAATCTCATTTTAATTTTATCAACCTCAAAAAACTCTTTAATAAAATAATTTAAGCATCCTTTTAAATGCCCCATATTTATATTTTTATCAATATGTAGCCCTTCAACTTGATGAAACATTGGAGTATGAGTTTGATCGCTGTCAGATCTATATGTTCGCCCTGGCGCTATTATTTTAAAAGGTGGTTTATCATTAAGCATTGTTCTAATTTGAACTGGTGAAGTATGTGTTCTTAAAAGTAGCTCTTTTGTATCATCTAGATAAAAAGTATCATGCATATCTCTAGCAGGATGGTTATCAGGTGTATTTAACGCAGTAAAATTATTATATTCATTTTCAACATCTGGTCCCTCTTCTACACTAAAACCAATTTCTGAAAAAATTGAAGAAATTTCATCTATAACTTGAGATACAGGATGAATTTTTCCCTGAACAAAAGGTCTCTCTGGTAAAGTTATATCTATTTTTTCTTTTTCTAATTTTTTGTTAATCTCTTTTTTTTCAATATCATCAATTTTTATAGTAATTAAATTTTCAAGTTCACTTTTGACTAAGTTTAAATCTGATGCAAATTTTTTTCTTTCTTCTTCTGCTAATTTTCCAAGCTGTTTAAATTGCGAGCTGATTAACCCAGTTTTACCAAATAGTTCTGTTTTAATTTGATTAACTTGATTTAAATCTAAATTTTCTTTTAACTTTAAAAGAAATTCATCTTTTATTTTTTTAATATCAGACATATTGAGAGATTATTTCTTCACCGAAGAAAAACAATAGTGAAGATTAATTTAGTGCCGATTGAGCTTTTTGAACGATCGTTTTAAAGGCTTCTGGGCTATCGTATGCTATTTCAGCTAGTATTTTTCTATCTAACTTAATTCCACATTTAGTTAAACCATTAATAAATTTTGAATAAGTTATTCCTTCAGATCTAACACCTGCATTAATTCTTTGTATCCATAAAGATTTAAATTCTCTTTTTTTAGTTCTACGATCTCTGTATGCATATTGCATAGCTTTTTCCATAGCTTGCTTTGCAACTCTTATAGTGCTTTTTCTTCTGCCCCATTGACCTTTGACAGCTTTTAAAACTTTTTTATGTTTTGCGTGACTTGTTACGCCTCTTTTTACTCTAGCCATTTTATCCTCTTAAACTGTAAGGCATGTATGATTTAACTATTTTGCCATCTTGTTTTGACATAGCAGTCGTGCCTCTTAATTTTCTAATTTGTGAATTTGTTCTTTTTATCATACCATGTCTCTTTCCAGCTTGAGCCATCATAACTTTCCCTGTAGCTGAGATTTTAAATCTTTTTTTTGCTGAACTTTTAGTTTTTAATTTTGGCATAATTCTGCGGACTTATACAAATATTGGAATGGATTTACAACCTCTATTAAGCCTTATAAAGGCTGAATAACCATGATCATTTGCTTACCATCAAACTTTGGGTGCAATTCAACTTTGCCAATATCTTGCATATCAGCTTTTATTTTATCCATTAATTCTCTACCTAGGTGTGAGTGTTGTAGCTCTCTACCCTTAAATCGTATTGTAAATTTTACCTTGTCACCTTTTCCAATAAATTTTTTAGCATTTTTAACTTTAAAATCATAATCATGAGTTTCTGTAACTGGTCTCATTTTAATTTCTTTTAATAAAACTATTTTTTGTTTCTTTTTAGCAACATTTGCTTTTTTTTGAGCATCATATTTAAATTTACCCATATCAATAATTTTACATACAGGTGGTTTTGCGTTTGGAGCTATTTCAATTAAATCCAATCCTTGCTCTTTAGCCATTGATATGGCTTCATTTGTATTTATGATTCCTATATTTTCACCATCGCTTCCAATTACTTGAACCTCAGGTGAAGAAATTCTATTGTTAGATCTTGGACCTTTATCTTTAGTTCTTCTTTGAAAATAATTTTGTTTAAAATCTGCCACTTAGTTTGAGGATGCTTTGTTTAAAGCTGAGAAAGTTTCTAAGAATAAGTTTAATTCCATATTTTCTTGTTTGTTCGTATCCAATCTTCTAATCGTTACTGAGTTACTGTCAACTTCTTTTTTTCCACAAATCAATAAAAGTGGTATTTTTGATAGTGAATGTTCTCTAATTTTATAATTTAAGTTATGGTTTTTTAAATCTACCTCAGAGCTTATGCCTGCATTATTAATTTTTTCATTTACTTCTTTTGCATAAGAGTCAAATTCCTCTGAAATTGGAATTACAACAACTTGTAAAGGAGCTATCCAAAATGGAAATTTGCCTGCATAATTTTCTATAAGAATTCCAATAAATCTTTCTAATGATCCAAATAACGCCCTATGAAGCATTACAGGAATTTTTTTAGTTCCATCTTTATCAACAAAAGAAGCATCTAATCTTCCTGGTAAATTAAGGTCTACTTGTAAAGTTCCACATTGCCAATCCCTACCAATAGCATCTCGTAAAACAAATTCAATTTTTGGACCATAGAATGCTCCCTCTCCTTTATTAATTGTGTATTGAAGCTTTGAAGCTTTAACTGCATCTAATAAAGCTTTTTCAGCTTTGTCCCATACATTATCATCACCAACTCTTAAGTCTGGTCTATCTGAATATTTTAATATTACATCTTCAAATCCAAGATCTTTATAAATATCTAAAATTAAATTAGTAACAATCAAACATTCTGATGTAATTTGATCTTCTGTGCAAAAAATATGAGCATCGTCTTGAGTAAAAGCTCTAACTCTTAAAAGTCCATGTAAAGCACCTGAAGGCTCATATCTGTGTACTTTTCCAAATTCTGAAATTCTTAAAGGAAGATCTCGGTAACTTTTTAATCCTTGATTAAAAACTTGTACGTGACCTGGGCAATTCATTGGTTTTATTGCAAATATTTTTTCATCTGGTGTTTGAGAAGTATACATATGCTCTCCATATTTTTCCCAGTGGCCAGATTTTTCCCAAAGAGATCTATCTAAAATTTCAGGAGTATTCACTTCTTTGTAGCCAGCTTTTTCTTGTCTAGCTCTCATATATGCAACTAATTTTTGAAATAACTTCCAACCTTTTTCATGCCAAAATACTGATCCTGGACTTTCTTCCCTAAAGTGAAATAAATCCATTTCTTTTCCAAGTTTTCTGTGGTCTCTTTTTTCTGCTTCTTCTATTCTTTTTAAATATTCATCTAAATCTTTTTGTGATGCCCAACTTGTTCCATAAATTCTTTGCAACATTTCATTATTTGAGTCACCTCTCCAATAAGCCCCTGATACCTTTGTTAATTTAAAGTACTTACCAATTTTTCCCGTTGAAGACAGATGAGGGCCTCTACATAAATCATGCCAGTCTCCATGAAAATATATAGAAACATCTTCACCCTGCGGAATACTTTCAATAATTTCGGCCTTGTATATTTCCCCTTTATCTTTGAAATGAGATATGGCTTTATCTCTTTTCCAAACTTCTCTTGTAGTTGGAACATCTCTATCAACAATTTCTTTCATTTTATTTTCAATTTTATTCAAATCATCTTCTGTAAAGGGTTCTTTTCTTGAAAAATCATAATAAAATCCATTTTCTATAATTGGACCAATTGTAACTTGTGTTCCAGGAAAGAGTTCTTGAACAGCCATTGCAGTTATATGGGCCGTATCATGACGGATAGTTTCTAATCCTTCTTTATCTTTTGAAGTAAAAATTTTGACTGAGCAATCTTTATCTAAAACAAAACTTAAATCCTTAAGCTCTTCATTAACACTAATAATAGTTGCCTGCTTTGATAAAGATTTACTAATCTTTTCAGCAACCTCAAGTCCTGTTACTTTATTTGGAAATTCAATAGTGTTTCCATCTGGCAATGTTATTAATGGCATTTAATTCAATAATTTTTTGTATTCTGAATATGTAGAAAAACACATTTTTTCAACATTAAATTTTTTAATTATATTTTTTCTACCTTCTATACCAATAGATTTCAATCTAGATTCGTCTAATTGTAAGACTTCTATTATTTTTTTACTCAAAGCTTCTGCATTGCCAGACTGAAATAAAAAACCTGTCACGTTATCGATAATAGTTTCATTAGATCCCCCAATATCACTTGCAATTATTGGTTTTTCCATTGATTGGGCTTCAACTGCTACCCTTCCAAAAGCTTCAGGTTCTACTGAGGCTGAAACAACAATGTCTGATATTTTGTAGGCTAACGGCATATTTTTACAATGTTCTATAAATTTTAACTGACTAGTTAGCCTATATTGCTCAGCCAATCTTTTAATTTTTTTGGTATAAATGTCTCTTTCTTGATCGCTACCCAAAATAACTGCATTAAAAGACTCATAGCCCAGTTCTTTATTAACAAGATTTAATGCCTCAATAAATGTCTCCTGACCTTTCCAAGCAGTTAACCGACCTGGCATTAGGATCGTTTTTTTATTTCTATCAACTTCCCAATCTGAAATAAGTCTGTTTTCTTCACTGTCTAAAATTGTTGATAATTCAAAATAATCGACATTAATTCCCCTAAAAATTACTAAGAATTTTTTTTTTAAATCTAAAAATTTTGGATAATTTTGATTAATATGTGAAAAAATAAAATTTGATCCTGCTATTATTAAATCTGATCTAACCATTACTGAATTATAGAATTTTTTAATTGAGTTTTTAAAATTATAAGTACCATGAAAAGTTGTAACAAACTTTCTTCTTGTAATTTTTGTTGCAAACAAACAAGACCAAGCTGGAGCACGACTTCTTGCATGAACAATAGATATATTATTTAGTAAAATAATAAAAATCAAAGCTATTGAATTAAAGAGCATTAAAAATGGATTTTTACTATGGACGGGAAGTTTTATTACTTTTACTTTTTTTTTATCAATAAATTTTAATAACTCTCCTCCACTAGTTACTATATAAGAACCACAATTATTTTCTGGTAAATAGTGTGCAAGATCGTAACAGCCTGTTTCTGCACCCCCATATCCAAGTTTAGGAATTACTTGCAGTACTTTTAATTCTGAAGACATTTGATAGAACTATATATTAAGAATTAATTCTAATAAACTTATATGAATAAATTTAAATACATTAAGATCCTTAATAACAAGCAAATAAGATACTTAAGTAAGGAATATAGAGATAATCTTTATATTGTTTTTTTACATGGTTTTATGTCAAACATTGAAGGTGAAAAACCTCAAGCAATACAAAAATTTGCAAAAAAAAATAAGCTTGGTTTTCTTGCTCTTGAATATTCTGGTCATGGAAAATCTTCGGGAAAATTTACCAAGGGAAATATCACACAATGGTCAAAAGAAGTTGAAATAGTAATAAAAAAAATAGTTAAAAAAAATAAATTTATCTTAGTTGGTTCAAGTATGGGAGCGTGGCTCTCCTTAAATCAATTTAAATATTTTAAAGATCAAATTAAAGGTTTTTTAGGAATTGGTTCGGCTCCAGAGTTTTTACAAAACCTAATGTGGAAAAAATTTACAAAAAAAATGAAAAATGAAACTATAAAGAAAGGAATTTATAACTTAAAACATGGTAATTATGAGTATCCAATCACTTATCAGTTAATAAAAGATGGTAGAAAAAATAAAATCTTGAATAAAAACATTAAATCCAAAATCAATGTAACCATGATTCATGGAAGTAAAGATGAAGTTGTTCCAACAAGTTATTCTAGAAAAGTTCTTAAGTTATTTACTAAAGCTAATAAAAAATTAGTGATAATAAAAAATGGTGATCACAGCTTATCAAGTAAACGAGGTTTAAAAAAAATACTCTTAGAGCTAAATAAAATTACAGCTAATATGGTTTAATCCTTCGATATAGCTTGGAAATTTTAAATTATAATTAAAATAACTTTTCATCTTTTTGTTGCTAACTTTTTTAGACTCATTATAAAAATTTTTCAACATCTCACCTTTAATTTGGTCAACTTCAATTTTTTCGATATTTTCAATATTTAATATTTTTGCTCCAAATAAAGTAACCTCTTCAGATGTAGACGGTTTATCATCAGATAGATTATATATTTCTCCTGACTTAAATTTTGATAAAGATTTAAATAATATATTTGAAATATCATCTACATGAATTCTAGAAAAAAAATGATTTTTTTTATTGATCACTTTCACGCCTCCTGATTTTAGACGCATTAAAATATTTTTTTCATTAGAATAAATTCCAGATAACCTAAATATCTGAATTGGTACTTTCTTATTTTTCTCTAAAGAAAACCATGCATTTTCAGCTTTCAATCTTGCAATACCATTATTTGAAATTGGGTTTGTTTTGCTATTTTCATTAACCCACTCTCCCTTATGATCACCATAAATACTAGTGGCTGATAAGTATGTTATCCATTTTGTTTTGGAGCTTTCTATAAATTTAGAAAAATTTTTTATAACTAAATCTTCTTGATTTTCTGGTGGTATAGAAACCAAGATATGATCTGCTTCTTTTAATTTTACAACTAAACTTTGATCAAAGTTCTCACTATTAAATAGATAGCTATTATAATTAATACCGTTGAATGATTTTTTTGAAGACTCACTTCTAGAGGTTGCTGACAAATTAATATTATACTGCTCAACACTAAGCTTCTTTATAAAATTTTTTGCGACTTGGCCAAAACCAAAACAAAAAATATTTATATCCTTCATTTTAACTAACTTCTTTTATAATGGATTTTAAACTTATTGGGTTTTTTAGCTTATCAATCATTTCTTTTGGACAAACTTGAATAAAATTAGAAATTTCTCTATCAAAATTTTCTATAATCTTTTTAGAAAAATCTGAATTTGTCTCCTGGTGATGCTCTTGAACTAAATTTTTTAAATAAGTTATCCAATAATCTGTTTCAGGTGTTTGCCATACTACAGTCTCTGGGTTTACTTTTTTATCAAATTTCTTATTTATATCGTAAATAAACGCCATTCCACCAGTCATTCCAGCTCCAAAATTGTCTCCTACATCACCTAGAATTATAACTGTGCCACCAGTCATATATTCACAAGCATTAGAATCGCATCCTTCAATAACTGAAATTGATCCTGAATTTCTTACCGAATACCTTTCTCCAGCTTGACCTGCTGCAAAAAGTTTTCCAGATGTTGCTCCATACAAAACTGTATTTCCTATTATGGTATTCTCATGTGAAACTAGATTACTTTCGTCTGGAAGTTTAACTACCACTGTTGCGCCTGATAAACCTTTGCCAACATAATCATTAGCATCACCTTTTAAAATAAGTTTTAAGCCTTTTATTGCAAATGCACCAAATGACTGTCCAGCTGATCCTTTAAACTTTAAAGATAAAAAGCCATCCTCTAGTTTTTCAGATCCATATTTTTCATAAAGATGATTAGAAATTCTTGTTCCAACTGTCCTATGAGTATTTTTAATAATATATTCCTTTTCAATAATTTTTACTTTTCCAATTTGTTCTTTAATTTCAGGTAAAATTTCTTGATCCAAAGTATTTGGAACAGAATTTATTTCTGGAACTGTACAGTATCTTGTGTTCTCACCAGCATCTGTTTGAACAAATAAAGGGTTTAGGTCTAAATCATCTAAGTTTGGTGAAGCTTTACTTACCTGTCTTAATAAATCAGTCCTACCAATTATTTCATTTAATGATTTAAATCCTATTTGTGCTAAAATTTCTCTTACTTCCTCAGCTATAAATTTAAATAAGTTGACTACCTTTTCTGGCGTACCAGAAAATTTTTCTCTTAGTTTTTCATCTTGAGTACAAACTCCAACTGGACATGTGTTTGAGTGACACTGTCTAACCATTATACATCCCATGGCTACTAAAGCTGTAGTAGCTACTCCATATTCTTCTGCTCCCATCATGGCTGCAATAACAACATCTCTTCCTGTTTTAATTCCACCATCTGTTCTTAGAGTAACTTTATGCCTTAAATTATTTAAAGTTAAAACTTGATTAGCCTCAGTTAATCCCATCTCCCAAGGTATCCCCACATATTTAACACTTGTTTGCGGTGTAGCTCCTGTTCCTCCATTATGTCCAGAAATTAAAATTATATCTGCTTTAGCTTTAGCTACCCCAGCTGCGATTGTTCCTATCCCAGAAGATGCTACTAATTTTACACCAACTCTTGCTTTTGGATTGGCTTGTTTAAGATCATAAATTAATTGAGCTAAATCCTCGATAGAATAAATATCATGGTGAGGTGGTGGTGATATTAGGGTTACACCCGGAGTTGAATGTCTTAATTTGGCAATTTCTTCCGTAACTTTAAACCCTGGTAATTGACCTCCCTCACCAGGTTTTGCTCCTTGTGCAATTTTAATCTCTATTTCGTTACAGTTATTTAGATATTTAAGTGTTACTCCAAATCTTGCTGAGGCTATTTGCTTAACTCTAGAATTAGCACTATCTCCGTTTTCCATCTTAATAAATCTTTTTTCATCTTCTCCACCTTCACCACTACAAGAGGCTCCTTTAATTCTATTCATTCCTATAGCTAATGTTTCGTGTGCTTCTTTCGATAATGCACCATGAGACATACTTCCACTTCCAAATCTTGTTAAAATATTTTCGATTGGTTCTACTTCTGAAATATCTAAGGATGGGTTTAAATTTTTATCTCTAAATCCAATCAAGTCTCTAAGGTGTATAGGAGGAAGATTATAAATACCTTCTGCATATTTTTTATAAGCTTCAAAAGAATTTGATGAAACTGCACTTTGCAAAAGATGAATGAGCTTACCTTGATATTGATGAGTTTCACCATCCTTTCTATATCTATAAATTCCTCCGATTGGTAAAACTGCATCCGTTCCTTCAAATGCTTCTTTGTGAATAGTTCTTAATTTTTTTTCTATTCCATTTAACCCTATACCTGAAATTTTTGATAAAATTCCTGGAAAGTATTCTGATGCTACTGTTCTACTCAAACCAACTGTTTCAAAATTACATCCACCTCTATAAGAGCTTATGACCGAAATTCCCATTTTTGACATTATTTTCAGAAGTCCATAATTTACTGATTGTATATATCTGTCTATGCATTCATCGTACTCAAACTTTCCAAATAATTTTTTTTCAAACCTTTGATATAAACTATCCAGTGCTAAATAAGGATTAACAGTAGTTGCCCCAACACCTATAAGTGTTGCAAATGAATGCGTGTCTAATGCTTCTCCAGTTTGAGCATTGATTGATGCATAGCCTCTTAATTTTTTTTTAATAAGATAAGTATTTATTGCACCAACACATAATAGCATTGGGATGGGTAATCTTTTTTCAGAAATATTTTTATCACTTAAAACTAATTGCGTAAGGCCTTGTCGAACTGCAATTTCAGACTCTTTTCTAATTCTCTCAATAGAAGTTTCAAGATTTTCACTTTTATCAAAAGTACAATCAATTGTTATTGATTTTTCCCCAAAAAAATTAATAAATTTTTCTAATTGAGAATTTGATAATATGGGGCTGTCTAAAACGTATATGTTTTCTTCTGTTAAATTAGTAAAATCTAAAATATTTCCAAGATTACCAAAACGAGTTTTTAAACTCATAACCTTGTTTTCTCTTAAAGAGTCAATTGGTGGATTTGTAACTTGACTAAAATTTTGTCTAAAAAAATGGTAAAGCGGTCTATAACGGTCAGACAATACTGCAAGTGGAGTGTCATCACCCATAGAGCCAATGGCTTCTTTTGCATCTTCTGCCATCGGGTGAAGAATAAGCTCCAGATCTTCTAAACTATAACCAAATGTATGTTGTCTTTTTTTTAGCTCATCACCTGAAAAAGTAGATTTTTCATTCTTTATTGGGAATTTCTTTTCTAAATCAATTATTTGATTGTTAAAATGTTTAAACTCTTTTGCTAGATAGTCTTTTATTTCAACATTAGAAAATACTTTACCTTTAGCTATTCTAACTCCAAGAATTTCTCCAGGTCCTAATCTGCCTTTTTTAAGAATTTGCTTCTCATCGATTTCAACCATTCCCGTTTCTGATCCTGCACACAATATTTTATCTTTTGAAATAGTATATCTCATTGGGCGTAACCCATTTCTATCAGCTGCTACAATGGCCCATTCATTATCGGTAGCTGCAATAGCAGCTGGTCCATCCCATGGCTCCATTGTGCTATTTAAAAAATTAAATAATTGTTGGTGATCTTTTGATAATGTTTGACTTTTTTTAGACCATGCATCTGGAATTAACATTAATTTTGCAAGGGGTGCTGATTGGCCAGAAATATTTAAAAGTTCAAAAACACTATCTAGTGCAGCAGAGTCTGATGATCCTGGTTGTATAACTGGTTTTAAATTTTCCATATTATCAAATAATGGACTATTCATTTCTTGCTCATGAACTTTCATCCAGTTTGTATTTCCTTTGAATGTATTTATTTCTCCATTATGAGCTAATGCTCTAAAAGGTTGTGCCAGATCCCAACTAGGTGCTGTGTTTGTTGAAAACCTTTGATGAAATATTGCAAATCGAGATATAAACCTTTCATCTTTTAAATCTAAATAAAAATCTGCAATAGACTCTGCTAAAAACATTCCCTTATAAATAACTGACTTAGAACTTAGTGAACAAATATAAAAACCTTCTATCGCATCTTTAATAGCTTCTTTTTCAATTTTTCTTCTAGATTCATAAATTTTTCTTTCTAACTCTTTTTCTGTTAAATCTTTATTATTATGTTTAAATAATACTTGAGTAATTTCTGGTCTTGTAAGATTTGCTTTTTCACCTAAAACTTTTGGATTTACAGGAACCTGTCTCCATCCATAAATACTAAAATTACTTTTTGTTAATTCACTTTCAACTAAAGTTCTTGCATTTTCTTGTGCTTGATAATTGTTTCTGGGTAAAAAAATCATACCCACACAAATTTCTGAACCATCATGGTCATGACCTGTGATTTCTATCTTTTCAGCAAAGAAGTCTGAGGGAATTTCTAAATGGATTCCAGCTCCATCACCTGTTTTTCCATCAGCATCAACCGCTCCTCTGTGCCAAACCGCTTTTAGGGCATTAATTCCATATTCTACTACTTTCCTTGATTTTTTACCTTCTGTAGAAGCAATTAACCCTACTCCACAAGCGTCATGCTCCATTTCTTTAGAATAAACATGACCATCCTCAAGAATTTTAAGATTTTTTTTATAATTTTTCATTAAGCAACCTTCTCTTTACTGAGTTCTTTGGTCTCTAAAAAATTTTTTATTGATACTGCTACATCTCTTCCGTCTTTTATGGCCCAGACAACTAAAGATGCACCCCTAATAATATCTCCTGCTGCAAACACACCTGGTAAATTTGTCTCCATAGTATCAAAATTGGTTTTTAATGTTCCCCATTTAGTAACTTGTAGATCCTCAGAACCAAATAGTTTTGGTAAATTTTCTGGATCAAAACCAAGAGCCTTAATTACTATGTCTGCCTTAATATTAAAGTGAGAATTATTCTGAATTTCTGGTTTACGTCTTCCACTGTCATCAGGTTCCCCAAGTTTGATCTTATCCACTATCAAACCTTCAACTTTATTTGTTCCAATAAATTCTTTGGGACTAGATAGCCATACAAACTCTACTCCCTCTTCCTCTGCATTGGCTACCTCTCTTGCAGATCCAGGCATATTTTCTTTGTCTCTCCTGTAAAGACATTTAACTGATTTTGCTTTTTGTCTGATTGAAGTTCTAACACAGTCCATTGCAGTGTCACCTCCTCCAATTACTACAATATTTTTTCCTTCAGCATTTAAAGTTCCATTATCAAATAATTCTACTTTGTCTCCTAATCCTTTTTTATTTGAAGCTGTTAAAAATTCCATGGCTGGAAATATATTTCCTAAATCTTTTCCTGGAAGATCTATTTCTCGAGCTTTATAAACTCCAGTTGCAATTAAAAGAGCATCATGTTTTTTTCTTAATTGCTCTAATGTAGCATCTTTTCCAACTTCAAAATTTTGAACAAATTTAATTCCACCTTCTTCTAATAATTTGGTTCTTCTCTCTACAACAAATTTTTCTAATTTAAAATTTGGAATGCCATAAATCATTAAACCACCAGCTCTATCATATCGATCGTATACTGTAATTTGATAACCTGACTTACGTAACTGCTCCGCAGCAGCTAGACCAGCTGGGCCTGCTCCTATAATTCCAATACTTTGACTCTTTTCATTTTTAACCTTTATTGGATTTACCCATCCTTGTTCCCAAGCATTATCAGTAATATACTTCTCAACTGAACCTATAGTTACAGTTCCATGTCCAGATTGTTCAATTACACAATTTCCTTCACACAATCTATCTTGTGGACATATTCTTCCACACACCTCTGGCATGTTGTTAGTGCTTTGAGATAATTCGTAAGCCTCTTTTAATCGTCCTTCTGCGGTTAATTTTAGCCAATCTGGAATATTATTACTTAATGGACAATGGACCTGGCAAAAAGGAACTCCACATTGAGAACACCTGCTAGATTGTTCGCTTGCTTTATCGTTAATAAATTCCTTATAAATTTCATTAAAGTCTTCTTTTCTATTTCCAACTTCTCTTTTAGGTGGAGTTTGTTGACCTATTTTAACAAATTTAAGCATATTTTCTGACATATTTAACCCTCAATAAATTTAGCATATATCAAGGTTTTATGTAATAAAAGACAAACAAGGTCAGCATATATGACCTTAAATTTGAAATAAATCCAATTAAATCTTAATATTTTAATTTATGCATATCTAATATGTTAAAATGGAATTGTTTAAATTATTGAATATTTAAGCTACGAAGCATTAAATGTTCTCAAATATTATTGAAATTATAATCTTATCAATAGTTCAGGGAATATCAGAATTTTTACCAATTAGTTCATCAGCTCACTTGAATATTGTTGAGATAATATTTGAGTTTAATTCTAACTCACTAATGATTGATGTTAGTCTCCATCTTGGCTCTTTACTTGCAATAGTCTTTTATTTTAGAAGAGAGTTATTGGACCTTAGAAATAATCAGAAGTTATTATCTTTATTAATTATTGGCTCAATACCAATTGTAATAGCTGGCTACGTAATCAGCTCCACAGGTCTAGTTAACCTATTAGAAAACAATTTAAAGATAATCGCTTGGACAACATTAATTTTTGGAATTATCTTATATCTCGCAGATAAAAGTAAATTTGATAAAAAAATATCATCTAATTTAAATTTTAAAACAATACTATATATTGGTTTGTTCCAAATACTTGCTTTAATACCTGGTGTGAGTAGGGCAGGTATTACAATAACGGCTGCAAGACTTTTTAGATTTAATAGATTTGATTCAAGTAAAATTTCTTTTTTACTAGCTATACCTGCTATAGCTGGAGCAAGTGTGCTACAGTTAAAAAATGCCATTGGTCAAAGCTTTGAGCTTAACTATCTTGTACTAATATCAATCACTCTTTCTTTTTTATTTTCTTATTTTACAGTTAAGTTTTTCCTAGATTATATAAACAAATTTTCTTTGAATGTTTTTGTTATTTACAGAATAATTATTTCAATAATTCTGTTTATAATAATATATAATTAATTTTTTTTTAATATTGGTGCTAATTGTGAAAACAAAACACCAAATAAAATAAATAAACATCCAAATAAATTATTTATATCTAAAATTTGATCTAATAAAATCCAAGCAGCAATTGTCGCAAAAACACCCTCTAAAGAAAAGATTATTGCTGAGGGAGCAGGGGATATATTTTTTTGTGCATATATTTGTAAAACAAATGCAAGACCTCCAGACAAAATTCCAGCATATAAGATTTGAAATTTTTCTTTAAGAATATTGGACCAAATAAAATCTTCAAAAATTAATCCTATAATTAATGATAGCGAGGAAACAATTAAAGTTTGAATCGCACCAATTGTTAATGGAAGATTATATTTTTCTATAATTTTGCCAGTAAAAATAATGTGTGTACTCCAGAAAAATGCGCCTATTATTATAAGTGCATCACCATTTCTAACTGTTGCGCTATAAAAATTAGTTAACAAATAACCTCCCATCACACAAAGAAGAACAGAAGGCCAAATACTCCAGTGAATTGGCTTTTTATACATGAAAAAAATTATAAACGGAACCATTGGCACATAAAAAATCGTAAAGAATGCAGCATTAGCAACATCTGTATAGAGTAAAGCTACTTGTTGAAGTGCTGATCCCAAAAATAAAGATAGGCCTATTAAAATAGCCAAGTTGATAAATTCTTTTTGATTTTTTTGTACTGATTTTGATATTTTTTTTCTTTCAAAAATAAAAGCTAATGGAGCTACTACTAAAAAACCAACAAAAAACCTGACAGCATTAAAAGTGAAAGGGCCAATGTCGTCCATTCCAGTATCTTGAGCTATAAAAGTCGTTCCCCATATGAATGTACATAATAATGCACAAAATAATGATGATGTTTTTGACATTAATATCTATACAGCTAATTTATAAGCAAAATTTTTGCCTAAATTTTCTTTTAGATCATTATTAAATCTAGCTGCTTCAGCTCCATCAATTATTCTGTGATCATATGATAAAGAAAGCGGTAGCATTGTTCTTGTTTCAAATTTCCCATTAATAAAAATTTGTTTTTTTTGTGCCTTGCCTACTCCTAATATAGCAACTTCTGGATAATTTATTATTGGTGTAAAGAATGAACCTCCAATTCCTCCAAGACTCGTAATAGTCATAGATCCTCCAAAAAATTCTTTCTTATCTATTTTTAAATTTCTACATTGGTCACTTACTATTTTCAATTCATTGCTAATATATGAGATGCTTTTATTGTCAGCATTTCTAATTTTTGGCACCATTAAACCATGTGGAGTATCCACTGCAATCCCAACATGAAAATAGTTTTTCATTGTAATTTTTCCATTTTCAATATCATCTATTGAAGAGTTGAAACTAGGAAACTTTTTTAAAGATGCAACTAAAGCTTTAACAATAAAAGCTAATGGAGTAATTTTTTTTCTTTCCCCTGTATACATGTCAGTAAGTGAAGTTCTAAAATCTTCCATTTCAGTTATATCTGCTTCATCATGATTTGTGACATGAGGTATTGTAGTCCAAGAATTAACTAAATATGTAGAGGCTAATTTTTTAACTCTAGGCATATCTTTAACTTCAATTTCACCAAAATCAGAATGAGAATATTCACTAACAATTTTTTTTGGTTGAACTTCGGTCTTATCTGGAGCTTTATTAATTCTAGAGGATATAAAATTTTTTACATCATCTTCCACAATTCTTCCCTGTCTTTCACTACCAACTATTTCATTAATATTAACCCCAAGTTCTCTAGCAAATTTACGTACTTTTGGGCTTGCAGATGAAATTTCTGAATTATCTTTTTTTATTGTATTTTGTGCTGGATTGACTTTTGCAATTTTTTCTACTTGATTTTGATTTGTAACTTGTTCTGCTTCTTTAATAGTTTTTTGTTCTATTTTTTTTTCTTCTTCTCCAGACTGTTCTATAGTTAATATTAAATCACCTTCTGAAACCCTATCTCCCACTTTAATTTTAACAGACTTAATCTTTCCATCAAAAGAAGCTGGTATTTCAACACTAGATTTGTCACTCTCAATTGTAATAAGTGGATCATTTTTAGAAACTGACTGGCCATTTGAAACTAGCACCTCAATTACCTCAACGTCTTTAAATTCACCAATATTTGGTACTTTAATCTCTTTATCTGACATCTTATAGTTTTGTTGGCATTGGTTTGCTGCCATCAATATTATACTTCTTTATGGCTTCTTTAGCGTATTTAGAAGCTATCAGTTGCTCTTTTGCTAACACACTCAGTCCATAGGCAACAATATGCTCTTTATCAACTTCAAAAAATTTTCTAAGGTTTTTTCTAGTGTCACTTCTTCCATAACCATCTGTCCCTAAAGAATAAAAACTTTTATTAGTATAAGGTCTAATTTGGTCAGAATTCATTCTCATATAATCTGAGGCTGCCATAATCGGTCCTTCAGTTTTTCCTAAACACTGTTCTACAAATGAAACTTTTTGTTCTTTATCAGGGTTTAAGAGATTATATCTTTCAACTTCCATGCCATCTTTTCTCAACTCATTAAAGCTAGTAACACTCCAAATTTCACTATCTATCTGATATTCATTTTGAAGAATTTCTGCTGCAGACATCATTTCTCTCAATATTGTACCTGAGCCTAAAAGTTGAATTTTTGTTTTTCCATACCTATTAAATTCTTTAATCTTGTACATTCCTTTAAGAATTCCTTCTTCACAATTTTTATCTTTTGGCATTCCTGGATGTGAATAGTTTTCATTCATGGTTGTGATATAATAAAAAACATTTTCATTTTTTTCATGCATTCTTCTCAAGCCTTCTCTAAAAATAACAGCTAACTCATAATGAAAAGTTGGGTCATATGTTACACAATTTGGTATCGTTGAAGCTATCAAGTGACTGTGTCCATCTTGGTGTTGTAATCCTTCACCAGCCAAAGTAGTTCTTCCAGCTGTTGCTCCAATTAAAAAACCTCTGGCCTGACTATCTCCAGCAGCCCATGCAAGATCTCCTATTCTTTGAAAACCAAACATTGAGTAAAAAATATAAATTGGAATCATTTCAATATCATGATTCGTGTAAGCTGTTGCAGCTGCAATCCATGATGACATTGCTCCAGCTTCATTAATTCCTTCCTCTAATACTTGTCCACTTTTATCTTCTCTATAAGAGCTTAACTGTGCAGAGTCTTCAGGTTCATATTTTTGACCTTCATGAGCATATATTCCTATTTTTTGAAAAAATCCTTCCATGCCAAAAGTTCTTGCTTCATCAGGAATAATTGGGACTAACCTCGGTGAAACATTCTTGTCTCTTAGCAAATTTGTAAACATTCTAACTAATGCCATGGTTGTAGACATTTCTTTTTCACCTGTTGATACTTTCATAAAATCAAAAATATCTTTTGCTGGTGCTTTAATTGGCTTTGCGTAAGTTGTTCTCTCTGGCAAAGAACCCCCAAGGTTCGTTCTTCTTTCTTTGATGTATTTAATTTCAGGAGATTTTTCGTCTGGCTTAAAATACTCTACATTTTTTACTTGATCGTCAGTCAAGGGCACATCAAAACGATCTCTATAATATAATAAATCGTCTACGTCTAATTTCTTAGTTTGATGAGTTGTGTTAACACTTTCGCCTGTTTTTCCCATGCCATAACCTTTAATGGTTTTAGCGATTATAACCGTTGGGCTGCCTTGATTTTTTGATGCCTGATCATATGCTGCATAAACTTTATGAGGATCATGACCACCTCTATTCAATCTCCAAATATCTTTATCTGACAAACTAGAAACTAGCTCTTGTGTCTCTGGATATTTTCCAAAAAATTTTTCTCTAACGTAAGCTCCATCTCTAGCCTTCATTGCTTGATACTCACCATCAACAGTTTCGTTCATAGCTTTAACTAAATGACCTGTTTTATCATTAGCAATCAGTGAGTCCCAGTAAGAACCCCAAATTACTTTAATTACATTCCAACCAGCTCCTCTAAAACTTCCTTCTAGCTCTTGAATAATTTTTCCATTACCTCTAACAGGTCCATCTAATCTTTGAAGATTACAGTTTATAACAAATATTAAATTATCCAGTTTTTCCCTAGAAGCTAACCCTATAGCACCTAAAGACTCAGGCTCATCCATTTCTCCATCACCAAGAAATGCCCAAACTTTTCTACCTTCATCTTTAATTAATCCTCTATTAATTAAATATTTCATATATCTCGCCTGGTAAATTGCAAGCATAGGTCCTAATCCCATTGACACTGTTGGAAACTGCCAAAACTTTGGCATCAACCAAGGGTGTGGATATGAAGAAAGTCCCCCTGGTTTTACTTCTTGTCTAAAACTATCTAATTGTTTTTCATTTAATCTGCCTTCTAAAAATGCTCTAGCATAGATGCCTGGTGCACTATGACCTTGAAAATAAACTAAATCACCACCAAATTTATTATTTTTAGCTCTCCAAAAATGATTCATTCCTACATCATAAAGTGTTGCTGCAGATGCGAATGTTCCTATATGACCACCTAATTCAGGAAATTTTTTATTTGCTCTCACAACCATGGCTGCTGCATTCCATCTAATTAAAGATCTAATTCTTCTTTCAATGTTCTGATCTCCATTGGACTTGACTTCTGCCTCTGGTGGGATTGTATTTATGTAAGGAGTGTGTTGTGTATAAGGAATATTTGCACCTTCTTGATATGCTTTGTTGATTAATTCTTTTATCAAAAAATGAGCTCTTTGATTTCCATCTTTTTCAACAACTGCAGATAAAGACTCTAACCAATCTTGTGTCTCTAATGGATCAATATCATTTTCATTTGTAACTTGAATTATTGTTTGTTTTTTTTCTGGGGCTGGACTTTGTTGACTAGCTTCTTCTTTTTTTTCATTCTTTAAAACAGATTCTGCTTGTTTAATAATACTTTCTGTATCTTTAGGAATTGGCTTTTCTGAAGGGCTTTCTTTTGAAGACTCAATACTTAATAATATGTCTCCTTTAGAAACTTTATCACCCACTTTAATATTTACAGATTCTATCTTGCCAGAAACTGTTGATGGAATTTCAACACTAGATTTGTCACTCTCAATGGTAACAACAGGATCATTTAAGTTTATTTGATCTCCAACTTTTACTAAAAGTTCAATGACCTCAACTTTTTCAAATTCACCAATGTCCGGAACAAGTAATTTTTCACTCATTATTTTAAATCGATTTATACACTTAAAAAAAACTATATCTCATGTTATTTTAGCACAATAATAAGCCTTTTTGTGCAAACCTGTATTTTTATTGAACAAAAAACTTTAAAATTAACAAATAAATAAGAAGTTAATTTCTCTCAATGCACATGGCTATTCCCATTCCACCACCAATACAGAGGGTGGCACAACCTTTGCTTTTATTTCGTCTAATCATCTCATGAATAAGAGTTACTAAAATTCTGGTTCCTGAAGCTCCAATTGGATGTCCTAATGCAATTGCCCCACCATTAACATTTACAATCTCTTTAGGAATTTTAAGATCTCTAATTACAGCAATACTTTGAGCTGCAAATGCTTCATTTATTTCAAATAAATCGACATCTTCTCTCCTCCATTCAGCTTTTTCTAAAGCTATATTAACAGCTTGAATTGGACCTAACCCCATCAACGAGGGTTCAACACCACAAGTTGCCCAAGAGACTACTTTAGCTAAAGGCTCTATGTCTCTATGTTCTGCTTCATCTCTAGACATTAATATAGTTGCTGCCGCACCATCATTGATTCCTGATGAATTTCCTGCGGTGACTGTTCCATTTTCTTTGAAAACAGTTTTTAGTTTTTTTAGATCTTCTAAATTTAAATTGCTTCTTGGATGTTCATCTTTTTCAAAAAGAAAATTTTTATTATCTGTATCAATCTTTAATTTGATCAGCTCATTTTTGAATCTATTTTCATTTATAGCTTGTTGAGTTTTTTCTTGAGAATTTAATGCAAATAAATCTTGTTCATCTCTAGAAATTTTATATTTTTCTGCAACATTTTCAGCAGTTATTCCCATGTGATAATTGTTAAACGAGTCTATTAATCCATCATTGATCATCGTATCTACTAACTTATTTTCATCTAGTCTTTTATCTTCTCGATAAAATATAGCATGTGGTGCTCTAGACATATTTTCTTGTCCACCAGCAACTATAATTTTATTTTCACCTAGTTTAATAGACTGATATCCTGAAATTACAGATCTTAATCCAGATCCACATACTTGATTGATTATATGTGCAGGTTTTGAAACTGGAATTCCAGCATGAATAGAAGCTTGTCTTGCTGGGTTTTGTCCTAGCCCAGAAGTTAAAACATGTCCCATAATCACTTCATCAATATCGTCTGATTTTAATTTTGATTTATAGACAGCTTCTTTAATAGCTAATGCACCTAATTTATCAGCACTCAAATCTTTTAAAGATCCTTTATATGTGCCTATAGGTGTTCTTAATGCAGCTGTAATAACTACATCATCTAGTTTTTTGGTCATTGCTAATACAACATAATATTTTATAAGTTAAATTACATTAAAAACTTTGATATACTGAGTAAATTATTTAATTAAGGACCGCTGGCCAAATTGGATAAGGCGCTCGGCTACGAACCGGGAGATTCCAGATTCGAGTTCTGGGCGGTCCACCAAAAAGGATAAATAAAAAAATGTTAGATTGGCTACTAAAATCATCTCTACAAAAATCAGTTATATATTTTTTTATAATTGTTTTTATAATCTTATTAATTTTAACCTTCATATTATAAAAATTATGAGTAATGAATTTGAACAAATAAGTATTAAATCTGGTTTTATGAAACACAATGGTGGTGTTTTATTTAGAACTATGTCTGAAACAGAATATGAGTTTAAATCTATAATTAATGAAAACCATTTGAATAATGCAGGAATAACTCATGGTGGTTATTTATCAGCCTTAATTGATGCAGGTGCAGGAACTGCTGCACACAGAGCGTCAGGTAATGCACCTTGTGTAACCATTTCATTAGACTTAAAATTTATTGGTGCATCTAAAGTGGGAGATGAAATCACCGGTTTTACAAGAATTTTAAAAAAAACAAATTCACTAGTATTTTTGTTTTGTGAACTAAAATGTAACAATAAAATTATAACCTCTGCTTCAGGTATATGGAAAATTTTAAAAATAAAATCTTCTAACTTAGGTCCAGGTGGTTAATTTTTAATAATTTTATAAACTTTAAAATGAGAACTTTTCTCTAATGATTCGGTCATGTTTTAACCTATTTTTGTTCTTTATGGACAACAATATATGGTGGAGTAAAAATTTAAGGTACCATCAATAGAAATGTCTAAAAATAAAATTACAGCTGTTCTTGGTCCAACAAATACCGGCAAAACCTATCTTGCAATAGAAACAATGCTTTCTTTTGATTCGGGAATGATTGGATTTCCATTACGTTTACTTGCAAGAGAGGTATATGACAAAATTATAAAAAAAATAAGCTCTGATAAAGTTGCATTAATCACGGGTGAAGAAAAAATAATTCCTCCTAATGCAAAATATTTTCTTTGCACAGTAGAATCGATGCCAATCAATAAGCATTTAGATTTTGTGGGTATTGATGAAATACAAATGTGTGCAGATCATGAGAGAGGTCATATTTTTACTGATAGATTGTTAAATCTTCGTGGCGAAAAACTAACGATGTTTATGGGATCTAGCACTATTAAAAATATAGTTAATAAATTGAATGAAGACACTGAGTTTATAAATAGAGAAAGACTTTCAAAACTTACTTATGTAGGGCATAAAAAAATATCAAGAATAAATAGAAAAACTGCAATAATAGCTTTTTCAACTGAAGAAGTTTATGCAATTGCTGAACTTGTACGTAGACAAAAAGGTGGAGCAGCTATTGTTATGGGCTCTCTAAGTCCAAAAACCAGAAATGCACAGGTTGAATTATATCAATCAGGGGATGTTGATTTCCTAGTTGCTACAGATGCAATTGGTATGGGAATTAATATGGATTTAGAAAATGTATATTTTTCAAACCTTAAAAAATTTGATGGTAAAAAATTAAGACGTCTTAATATGTCTGAGATTGGGCAAATTGCTGGAAGAGCAGGCAGATATTTAAATGATGGTAGTTTTGGAGTGACTGGAGACTGCAAAGATATTTCAGCTGAGGAAGTAGAATTACTTGAAAATCATAAATTTGAAGAAATTAGAATGTTATTTTGGAGAAATTCTAATTTAAATTTTAATAACGCTTTAAGTTTAATTAAATCACTTGAAGAAAAACCCAATAAAGATTGGTTAAGGAAAATACACGAGTGCGGAGATGAAAAAGTATTAAAATATTTTTTAAAAGATATGGAAGGTAACAAAATTGAAAACAACAGAGAAACACTTGAATTACTTTGGGAGTGTTGTCAAATTCCAGACTTTGTGAAAAAAACATATGGAAATCATATTGAAGTTGTTGGCAAGGTATTCAATTTTTTAAATAGTAATTATGGTAAAATTACCAATGATTATATGAGATTACAGTTGATGAAATTAGATAAATTAGAAGGAAATGTAGATTCTTTGTCAAATAGAATTGCAAATGTTAGAACTTGGTCTTATGTTTCCAATAAAATTAATTGGGTTGAAAACCAAGATTATTGGATAGAGAAAACAAAACTATTAGAAGATAGATTATCAGATAGACTACATGAAGAACTTACAAAAACATTTATTGATAAACGAGCCAGCGTACTTGCAAGAGGCTTAAACCAAGATATGGATTTTAAAACTGAAATAATGGAAAACGACAAAGTAATAATTGATGAGCAGTTTATTGGTGATTTAAAAGGTCTAAAATTTGAAATGGACTTAAAAGTTGGGGCTTTAGAAACTGACATTAAATCATTGAAAAAGGCAGCAAGACAGACTGTGGGGCCCGAGCTTCAAAAAAGAGTTCAGTTAATCATAGAAACAGGTCTAATTGAATTAAAAGATGATTTTAAAATCTATTGGAAAAATTTTCCTATTGCAAAATTAGTAACCGGAAAAGATTATTTAAATCCAGATATACTTTTAATAGTAGATGATCTTTTAGAAAATAATGACAAACAAAAATTATCAGAATTTATTGAAAAATGGGTTAATGAAAAAATTAATTTAATACTAAAAAGTTTAATTGATCTAAGAAATTTAAAAGAAAGTAACTCATCCATTAAAGCTTTAGCTTATCAATTGTATGAAAACAATGGTGTAGTTAAAAGAGAAATGGTTACCGAATACTTAAAAAAACTTGGGCAAGATGAAAGAAAAATTTTAAGAGACTTAGGGGTGAAGTTTGGGCGTTATCATATTTTTTTATTCAAACTATTAAAACCTGAAGCAGTTTCTTTAAGAACTTTATTATGGAAAAATTTTAACCAAAAGTATTTTGAGTTGACGCCACCTACGTTTGGTTTAAATTTTTTAGATGACAAAAATAAAAGAAATAAAAAATTTATGCTTTTATGTGGATTTGAAAATTTTGATAATTATTTTGTTAGAATTGACATCTTAGAGAGATTATTTATGCTAATTATTAACGCTAGCCCCGAAAAGGATAAAGAAATTAAACTAGTACCAGAGATGCTTAATTTATTAGGATGTAGTAAAGATAACTTTAAGAAATTGATTGAAAAAATGAATTATAAAACTTTAGAAAAAGACAATGATATGTATTTTAGATATAATCCAAAAAAACAAATTAAAAAAACTTTTAAAAAAATAGATACTTCAAACAGCCCATTTAAAGTATTGAAAAACTTAAATTTGAATTAATGATTAGCTTTTTTAAAAATAAAGAAAAAAATGAACCTCAGGATAACTCTTATTCTAAAATTGCTGCCTTGCTAATTCATGCAGCAAAAATAGATGAGGCTTATGAAAAAAAAGAAGAAGATATTATTAAAGAAACGCTTATTGATTTAGGCGCACCGGTCTCTGAGATAGATAAAATTATGTCTGAAGCAATAATTGTTGAAGATAACTCAAATCAAATATTAGATTTTACAAGAGAAGTAAAAAATGTTCCAGATTCTGATAAAATTAAAATAATTGAGTCATTATGGAAAATAATCTATTCAAACAATAGTGCTGACATTTATGAAACAAACTTAATGAGAAGACTCTCAGGTTTACTATATGTGGATGCCAAGACAATGGGAGACTTGAAGTTAAAAGTAAAAAGTGAATTGGGAAAATGACATACGTTGTAAATGATAAATGTATTAAGTGTAAACTAATGGACTGCGTTGAAGTCTGTCCTGTTGATTGCTTTTATGAAGGCAAAAATATGCTTGTAATTAAACCCGAGGAGTGTATAGATTGTGGCGTTTGCGAGCCAGAATGTCCAGTAGATGCGATAGTAGCAGATACTGAGTCTGGGAGCGAAAAATGGCTTGAACTAAATACAAAGTATTCTGAAATTTGGCCAAATATAACTATTAAAAAAGATCCTCCAGAGGATAATGAAAAATATAAAAATGAAGAAAACAAGTACGACAAATATTTTAGCGAAAATCTTTAAAAAAACTCCTGAGAAAAAAGTAAAAAAAAAAACTAAAGCAAAGGTAGCAAAAAAGCCTACGCTTCCTAAAGCTAAAGTTGTAAAAAAAAAAATTCCAGTAAAAAAAACTAAAACAATAAAAGCAACTCCAACTAAAATTAAAAAAAATTTAAAAACAGTCTCTAAAAAAGCTGTTCCAGAAAAAGTAGAAATTAAAACTGATAATTTAAGAATTTCAAAAAGTAATGAAGTTAAGCCTGAAATTAAAAAGGTAAAAAAACAAGAAACAGAAAAAAGAGAATATAAAGTTAAAGATTACGTTGTTTATCCAAAACATGGCGTTGGCCAAATTACAGAGTTTAAAAAAATTAACATTGGTGGAATTGATGTTGAAACTTATGTTCTTAAATTTGAAAAAGACAAAGCCAATGGTATGGTTCCTGTAAATAAGCAATCTCATCTTAGACCTCTTGCAACAATAAATCAGGTCAATAAATGTATATCTATTTTAAAAAGCAAGCCAAAAATTAAAAGATCTATGTGGAGTAGAAGAGCACAGGAATATGAAGCAAAAATTTCTTCAGGCAAAATCTATGAGCTTGCAGAAGTTGTTAGAGATTTAAATAAAGGTGACGACTTAATGGTTGATCAATCATACAGTGAAAGACAGTTGTTTGAAAAAGCTTATGAAAGAATTTTATCTGAATTTCAAATAGTGATGGGTATATCATTAGAAGATACCCAGAAAAAATTAGATAAGGCTTTAAAGAGAAATTTGGAGGGCCAAGCAAAAGCTGTGGCTGCACCAACTAAGATTAAAGAACCTATCACAGAATCTGACACAGACTCAGAGCCAATTACCGATACTGAGGATTAAAAATTAGGGCAAAAAAAAACGCCTCTCACACATAACGTTATGAGAAGCGTTTTTTGAAAAGTCTAAGATACTATCTTTTTCTTTTCTTCGCTTTTTTAGCTTTTTTAGCTTTTTTCTTAGTCTTCTTTTTAGCTTTTTTAGCTTTTTTCTTTGTAGCCATCTTTAGCTCCCTGTTTAAGTTAAACGAATCAAAGTGATTCGTTGTTAACTTATTTTTATTTTTTTATACAAGTGATGTCAATTCATTAATTAATTGGCAAATTATAAATTTATTTTTTAAAAAAAATTTTTATTTAAAATTTTTGTTATGTAAAAAACATTAACGTTTATGCGACTTATAATGTCTTTTATAAAAATTAATTAAAAAGTTTTTCTAACTCATTTTGATAAGTTTTTATAATTTTATATCTTTTTAATTTTAAAGTAGGGGTCATCATATTGTTTTCAATTGTAAATTGATTTTTAATTACAAAAAACTTTTTTATTTTTTCTATTTTACTTAAATTTTTATTTATTTTTTCTATTTCTATTTTAATTTCTTCATTCTTTATATTTTTATATTCTGAGCTTAAAACAATTAAACAAACTAGATAAGGTTTGTTGTCACCATAAACTAAACTTTGCTCTATGTAATTAGATTTATTTAAATCACTCTCTATTTTGATTGGAGAAATATTATCTCCACCTGGAGTTATAATTATATCTTTTTTTCTATCTGTTATTTTTAAAAACTCGCCATCAAACTCTCCAATGTCACCTGTAGATAACCATCCATTCTTTAAAACTTTATTTGTTTCTTCTTCATTATTCCAGTAACCCAACATCACATTTTCTCCTTTAACCAGAATCTCACCATCATTTGCAATTTTAACTAAATTTCCCCTAAATGGTTTGCCCACAGTTTCTACCCTAATTTCATTAATAGAATTACAGCTTACTACAGGAGATGTTTCGGTTAATCCGTACCCTTGTAACGTTGGGAGACCAATTGCATTTAAAAAGCAACCCACTTCTTTGTCTAACGCTCCTCCTCCTGAAATAAATGCCTTTAGATTTCCACCAAATTGTTCTTTGATTTTCTTTCGTACTAAAAGATCACAAACAAAATTTATTAAACTTTCTATTAATGAAAATTGCACTCTATTTAATTTCTTATTTCCAAGTTTGATAGTTTGATTGATTAAGAATTTTTTTATTCCTGTAGCTTTACTAAAATTAGTATTTATTTTTTGATGTAAATTTTGATAAAATCTAGGAACTGCTGTCATTATCTCAGGTGAACAATTTTCCATATTTTTTATAAGTTTTTCTATACTCTCAGCATAGAATACCTGTGCTCCCACGACTATTTGAACAAATTGGACTGTATGTTCATATGAATGAGAAAGGGGTAGCCATGTCAAAAATTTAGGTTTTTTTGAGACAAACTCTTTTAATAAACCAAGGGCTCCCTCACAATTGTTTAAAATTCCACCATGGCTTAATACAACTCCTTTTGGATTTCCCTGGGTACCAGATGTATAAATTATACAAGCAATATCTTTTCTTTGAATTTTTAATTCAGAAAAATTTAAGGAATTAAAGTTTTTATTAGCAAAAATTTGATTAATACTTACATGAAGTTCTTGGTCAAATTCTTCAATTACATCAAAAAAAATAATTTTTTTTATAAATTTTTTTTTAGGTATAATATTTTTTACTTTTAAATACTGTGTCTTATTAGAAATGATTAAAACAGTCGGAGTGCAATCATCAATTATATACTCATAGTCTCTTTCTACATAAGTTGTATAAGCCGGAACTGTTATGCCCTCCGAAAGCATAATAGATAAATCTGATATCATCCACTCTGGTCTATTTTCTGATATTAACAAGCATCTATCACCTTTTTTTATATATCTTGATATTTCCTCAGAAAGTTTAATGACATTTGAATATACATCTTCCCAAGAATATTTTTTTTCAACTTCTTTTAAGGATTGTAAAAACACACTTGTTTTATCTTGTGTAAGATACTGTTTATAAAATAGTTCTAATAAATTATTAATTTTGTTTATTTCCATAATATATTGGTGGGCGAAGAGAGAATCGAACTCTCACTTCTTGCGAAACACGATTTTGAGTCGTGCGCGTCTACCAGTTCCGCCACTCGCCCTTTGTTTTCCTTATTATAACTATAAAATTAAATAGTATAAGAACATAATTTATATTAAAAACAAAAAAATGCTTAATGAATTATATCAAAAAACTTTAAAACTTGCTGCCCACAAGAAGTCAAATACTTATCTTGCAATTTTATCTTTTACTGAAAGTTCTTTTTTTCCAATCCCACCTGACGTTATGATTGCTCCAATGGTTATTGCAAAAAAAAATGATTATTTAAAAATTTTTTTAATAGCTACTTTGTTTTCTTCACTTGGAGGTATCCTTGGATATTTCATTGGATCTTATTTTTTTGATCTTGGAATGATTGTAGTAGAATTTTATAATTATGAAGAAAAGGTAATTAATCTTAAAAATAGCTTATCTGAGGGAAGTGGTCTTTATGTGTGGCTTGCTACATTATTTCTTGCTGGGTTTACGCCTTTGCCCTTTAAAGTATTCACAATAACAAGTGGTATGATTGGTTTTAATTTGCCTATATTTTTCATTATTTGTCTATTTTCTAGAGGGTTGAGATTTTTTATCGTCTCATACCTATCATATAAATTTGGTGATATTTTTAGCAAGTTTATGAAAACTGATGCTGCAAAATGGTTTACAATTTTAGGTATTATAATTGTATTAATTTTTACCCTAATATATTTTGCAATTAAATAACACAAACATGATTAAACGAAAAACTACACTTCATCTTATATTGTTATTCAGTATTTTTGCTCTTTTAACAGCCTATTTTATTGAACATATTTTGGGTCATCAACCGTGCAATCTTTGTTTAATTGAAAGAATACCTTATGTTGTTTCAATAGTTATAATTTTACTTTTTATTTTTATTCAAAAGTTTGAAAGATTTTTTTTAATAATTTTAAGTATTACATTTATTATAGCATTCTCTATTTCGTTTTATCATTTTGGAATAGAGCAAGGCTTTATAAAAGAGTCTTTAGTTTGTGACCTAAATTCTAATAATGCAGATTTGACTAAAGAAGCTCTTCTAAATCAGCTAAAAGAGGTTACAGTTAGCTGTAAAGATGCAACGTTTAAAATTTTAGGATTATCTCTTGCTACAATAAATATTTTTATCTCTTTAATAATCACAACTATAACTATAAAACTTTTCTTAACTTATGAAAAAAACAAATAAAGAAAAAGTAAAAGAATTTATTCGAGTTGATCACGCAGGTGAACGAGGTGCAATAAAGATTTATGAAGGCCAATTACTAGCTCTAAATACATTTGTTAAAGATGAAAACCTTAAAAAGAAAATTGAAGAAATGAAAATTCACGAAAAAGAACACTGTGAATATTTTGAAAATGAAATTAAAAAAAGAAATATAAAACCTACAAAGTTTTTACCTTTATGGGATTTGCTTGGTGTAGGACTTGGTTTTGGCTCAACAATGCTGGGGAAAAAAGCTGCTATGCTATGCACTGCCTCAGTGGAAGAAGTAATTGACGAACATTATCTAAATCAAATTAATGAGTTAGAAAACGATGAGAAAAAATTAAAAGAAAAAATAATTAAATTTAGAGAAGATGAGCTGCATCATAAAGATATAGCCTATAAAGAGGGTGCAACTAAAAAAGGAATGTATTCTATTCTGGATAAATTAATTAAAACTGGATCAAAAATTGCTATTAATATTTCTGAGAAAATTTAATTAAGCTTCTAACTCAACATCCCAATACAAATAATCCATCCAGCTCTTGTGTAGGAAATTTGGTGGGAAATTTTTACCATTTTTATGTAGGTCTTCTGTAGATGGCTGATATGGCTTTTGATTTAAGCTCATATCCAAATTTTTTAATAACCTTCCACCTTTTTTTACATTGCATGAAGAACAAGCAGTTACAACATTATCCCAGTTGGTTTGTCCACCTTTAGATCTTGGAAGTAAATGATCAAAAGTAAGATCTTCACCACTTCCACAGTATTGACATGAAAATTTATCTCTTAAAAAAACATTAAATCTTGTGAAGCTAGGATTAGACTGTGGTTTTATAAAACTTTTTAATGCAATAACACTTGGTAATCTCATATTAAACGATGGGCTCCTAATAACTCTGTCATAATTACTAACTATAACAACTCTATCCAAAAAAACAGATTTTATAGAATCTTGCCAGCTCCATAAAGACAATGGATAATAACTTAAAGGCCTATAATCTGCATTTAACACTAGCGCAGGACATTTTTCTAAAGACAAATTCTGATCGTTAAAAATCATTATAAAAAACTCTAACTGAAAAAAAATAATTTATCAATAAATAGAATTTAATTATATTTGAAAGTTATTTTTAATATAATTTAAAGCCGCGCTTGATGCCTCAATAGGAATATGATGTTCACAATTCTTTATCATTTTGGTTTCAATTTCAATATTATTTCTAATTAGGAAATCTTTTGCCTCTAATAAAAATGTTGGTGACACAACTGCGTCTTGATCACCATGTATCAATAGCATTTTAGTAGAAGAAGATTTTCTCATACTAAGATCATCTTGATTAATTATCTTACCAGAAAAACCAACAATACAATTATAATTTTGATTGCTAGTTAAACCTAAATTAATAGACATCATGCATCCTTGACTAAATCCTGATAAGCAAATTTGAGAATTATTAAGATTATATTCAGTTTTAACTTCTTCAATATATTTTTGGAGTTTATTTTCTGCTTTTTTAGATTCTTCTAGAATATAACTTGGATCATCTTTAGTTAAATCAAACCATTGAAAACCTGCTGGGTTAATTTTACATTCTTCATGACCATCTGGACATAAAAAAATAGTATTAGGCAAAAATCTTTTCCAATTTAAGGTCAACATACTTATGTCTTTCCCATCACCCCCATAACCGTGCAGTAAAATAATAGCATTTTTAATTGGCATATCTTTTTCTGGCTTAATAATTGTAGTTGATAGACAAAGTGTCATAGATGTTTTTATTATGTTTTTTTTATTAAAAATTATTCTACAATAGTTTCATGATAACAGGAACATTAGTTAAAATTTTAGGTATTGTGCTTTTAATAGTTGTAGCAGTCGTCTTGATCTTAGGAATTGGAACTTTGTTCAAAGGTGGCGAAACTAGCAAAAAATATTCGAATAAACTGATGCAGCTAAGAGTGTTGCTGCAATTCATTGCTATAGTAGCATTGGTTAGTTTTGCTTATTTCTTTAAAGATTAATCGTATTGTTTTAGCCAATTAATAAAATCCAAATTATTAAAATCAATAGATCCCATAATACGCCCAAACTCTTCACCTTTTTTATTAAATAAAATAGTTGTAGGAACTCCCCTTAAAGAAAATTTTTTAGCCAAAGTAATTGGCGCATCAAAATATATCTCTAGATTTTGAATATTTAGTTCTCTAAAAAAAGAATCTGATTTAGAGAAATTTTCCTGGCCAATATTAATAGGAAAAATTTTTAAGTTATCAAAATTACTATTTGACTGTAAGTCATCTAGAGATGGCATCTCCTCTCTGCAAGGAGCACACCAAGTAGCCCAAAAATTCAATATTAACAATTTTCCTTTAAAATCATCTAAATTTACATCATAATTATTTGAGTCTTTAAAAACTACTCCCTCATATATTTTTGTATTTTTTGATAAAACTAAATTTTTTATATTAGGTTTTTCTAGTGCATAACTAATGTTGCTAGTTATTAGGTAGATAAATATTAATAATAATTTCATGCTAAATATGTATAATTAATTATCATGGTAAAAAATAAAAACAATATGGCAATATGGGGATCAAGAATAAAGAAAGATGCTTCAACTTTGTTCCAAAAAGTTGGTAATTCAATAGATATTGATAAAAAGCTTTTTCAAGAAGATATTTTAGGATCAATCGCACATGTTGAGATGTTATTTAGACAAAAAATTATTTCTTTTAAAATTAAGAATAAGATAATTTTTGGACTTAATAAAATTGAGAAAGAAATTTTAAAAAATAAATTTGAATATAATAAAAAATATGAAGATATTCATATGAATATTGAAAAAAGATTATTTCAAATTATAGGAGAAGAGGCTGGATATGTTCACACGGCTAGATCTAGAAATGATCAGGTAATTACTGATTTTAAAATGTGGACGACTTCAGCAACTAAAGAAATTAATAAGAATTTAGACAATATTATTAAAACCATTCTCAAAATTTCAGAAAAAAATATTGAAACCATAATGCCTGGGTTTACTCATTTAAAAAATGCACAAGCTGTATCTTTTGCGCATTATTTAATGTCTTATGTAGAAATGTTTAATAGGGACAAAAAAAGATTTACCTATAATTTAGAAAGTTTATCAGAAAATCCTTTGGGTGTTGCTGCTTTAACAGGTACTTCTTTTAATATTGACAGAAATTTTACTTCAAAAAAACTAGGCTTTAAAAGACCAACAAATAATTCAATTGATACTGTTGCAGATAGAGATTTTGTTCTAGATTTTTTATATAGCGCTTCTGTTTGTTCAATGCATATTTCAAGAATAGCTGAAGAACTAATTATTTGGAACTCTGATGGATTCAATTTAATCACACTTTCAGACAAAGTGGTAACTGGTTCTTCAATAATGCCTCAAAAAAAAAATCCTGATTTGTTGGAATACTTAAGAGGGAAAACTGGAACGGTTTATGGAAATTTGTTTTCAATGTTGACAATTCTTAAAGGGCTTCCCATATCTTATTTTAAAGATCTTCAAGATGATAAAGAAATACTCTTCAAATCTAATGAAATTCTTAATAACAGTATTGCTATTCTTAATGAGGTTTTAAAAAATCTAAAACCTAATAAACAACAAATGTTAGACCTTGCTAACTCAGGCTATATTACAGCTACTGACTTAGCTGACTATCTTGTTAAAAATCATTCAATGCCATTTAGAAAAGCGTATCAAACTACAGCTTCTATTGTGAATTATGCAGAGAAAAAAAAGAAAAAATTGAATGAATTAAATATTGACGAACTAAAGAAAATTGAACCAAGGCTCACAATTGAAGTTTTAAAGATATTTAATGTGAAAAACTCTGTTAACTCTAAAAAATCTTATGGTGGAACGTCTTTTGATAATATCAAAAAAATGATAATGAAATATAAAAAGACGTAAAATGATAAAAAAACTAATTTTAATTTTTATAATTTGTTCTTTCTTGTTTTCATGTGGAAAAAAAGGAGATCCTCAATATGAGGGGAATGAAATGGTTTTTCCAAAGTCAGTAGATTGATGAAATATATAAAGAAAAACTTAACAATTGAAAAAGTTAATGTTCAAAAAATAGCAAAAAAGTTTGGTACACCAACTTATTGTTATTCGCACAAACGGCTAACAGAAAATATAAAAAATTTTAAAAAAAATTTTAGCTCCTTTTCTCCATTGATTTGTTTTGCTGTCAAATCCAATACTAATGTAAATCTGATAAGAGAAATTAGAAAATTAGGGCTAGGTGCTGATGTTGTTTCAATGGGTGAGTTAATGATGGCTCTAAAAGCAGGTATAGACCCAAAAAAAATTGTTTTTTCGGGCGTGGGTAAAACTTCAAAAGAAATAAGTTATGCAATTGATAAAAAAATTTTATTAATAAATGCTGAGTCTAAAAGTGAAATTATTGAAATTGAAAAAATTGCAAAATCAAAAAAAAAAATAGTTAATATAGGTATTAGACTTAATCCAAATACAGATGCTAAGACATTAAAACAAATTTCAACTGGAAAAAAAGAAAATAAATTTGGTGTAGATGAAAAAACTTTTTTTGAATTAGTAAATTTTACAAATCATTCTAAAAATATTAACCTTAAATGCTTAAGTGTTCATATTGGTAGTCAAATTTTAGATCACAAACCATATGAAAAAATGCTCAGTGTAGTGAATAAAATAATAAAAAAAAGTGGCCATATCTTTGAATTTATTGATCTAGGTGGAGGCATGGGTATTTCTTATGAGAAAAATAGCAAAAAACTTAACTATCAAAAATATAACACTGCTATACAAAAATTTCTAAAGGGCCAAAAAACAAAAATAATATTTGAACCTGGTCGATCTATAGTTGGTAATATTGGATTTTTAATTTCTCAAGTTATTTATATAAAAGAAAATACCAAAAAAGATTTCATCATATTAGATGCTGCAATGAATGATCTTATGAGACCAGCATTATATGGTGCAAATCATCAAACTATACCTGTAGTAAAAAATAATAGAATTTCAAACAAAACTTATGAATTTGTAGGACCAATTTGTGAAAGTACAGACAAATTTACAACTATAAAAGGTTTTCAGAAATTAAAAGAAAAAGATCTTGTGCTAATGTGTGATGTTGGAGCTTATGGAATGTCACTAAGCTCAAATTACAATGTAAGACCAAAACCAGCAGAATTAATAATTAAAGGATCAAAGATTAATATTATTAAAAAAAGACAAAAACTAAAAGATTTGATTTAGTTTTTGATTAATATGATAAGAAATTTTTTATTTTCATTATTTTTTTTCTTAGGAATAGTTTTAATTTCCATAATTTTCTTGCCAGCAATTTTACTACCAAAAAAAATAGTTTTATTTGGTGGAAAAATTATGGGCTTTTGGACTTCTTTATGTTTAAAAATATTTTTATCAACAAAGATAATCATTAAAGGTAGGGAAAACATAATTAGAGGAAAAAAATTCTTTATAGCTGCTTCACACCAGTCAATGTTTGAAACTTTTTTTTTACAAACTATCTTTAATTCTCCTGTTTTTATTTTAAAAAAAGAATTGCTAATGATTCCTATATTTGGCTGGTATTTAAAAAAAATAGGGTCAATTTCAATTAAAAGAAATAAAATTTCTAAAGAAAACTTAGGTTTTTTCGATGATATTTCTAAACAAGTGAAATTATCTGAAAGACCTTTAATAATTTTTCCACAAGGAACAAGACTTTCTGCAGAAGATAGAACTCCTTTTAAAAAAGGATCTGGTAGAATTTATGAAGAATTAAATATTCCATGCCAACCCATCGCAATCAATTCTGGTAATACCTGGCCAAAACATGGTTGGAAAAAAATTAATACCACTCTAACTGTTTCAATTTTAAAACCTATTGAACCTGGACTAAGCAAGGAAATTTTTACGAAAGAATTGGAAAAAACTATTTATACTGAACTTGATACTTTAAGCTAGCCTTTCATAGGCATTACAACAAATATACTGTCAAAATCGCCTGGATCTTTAATTAATGCCGGAGACCCAGTATCATTGAAAAAAATTTCAATCTTATCTCCATCAAGTTGTGATGCTACATCAATTAAATATCTAGAATTAAAACTTATTTCTAGATCATGATCAAACTTTACAGTTAAACTTTCTTTTCCATCACCACTATTTGTGTTGTTAACTGATAAGTTTAAAACATCTTTTGACAAATTAAATTTAACTCCATCTTTTTTATCTAATGAAACTGAAGCAACTCGATCAACAGAGTCTAAAAATAATTTTAAATCTATTTCTAACTTCTTTTGATTATTCTTAGGTATTACCTGAATATAATTTGGAAATTTCCCATCAATTAACTTAGATATTAATATACTATTATTTAATTCAAATTTTATTTTAGATTTAATATTTGAAATTTTAACATCGCCATCATAACTTTCTAACAATGAGCATAGTTGAAAAATTGTTTTTTTAGGAAGTATTATTGGTTCAAAATCTACTTGCTGGTCTAATCTTATTTTTGAAATAGACATTCTATGACTGTCTGTAGCTGCTGCTGTTAAAAAATTTTTATCTTCAGTTTGTGTTTGATGAAAAAAAATTCCACTTAAATAGTGTCTTGTTTCATCATTTGAAACTGAAAATTTACATTTATTTAATAATTTCAATAATTGTTTTGATTTTATAGAAAATTCATTTTGATTAAAGTTTTCATCTGTTAGTGGAAACTCAGATGCACTAATACAATTTAAATTAAAAACAGATTTTTCAGACTCAACTTGGAGTTTGCTAACGTCTGTTAAAGATAAATTAATTTTTTTTCCTGACGAAAATTTTCTTATGATGTCATACATAATAGATGACGTAGTAGTTGTGTTTCCTTCTTCTATAACTTCTACATTGTTAATTTGATGAATAAATATTAAATCTAAATCTGTTGCTGTAATTGTTAGGTTTGAATTACTCGCATTTAATAAAACGTTTGACAAAATAGGAAGTGTGCTTCTTTTTTCAATTACGCCTTGGCAATAATTAAGTGCTTGTTGCAGATCTTGTTGATTAACGTTAAATTTCATTTTCTTTATTATACAATATCTGATTTTTTAGATTATTAATATTGTTTGTCATTTCTGGATCTTTTTCCTTCAATTTTTCAATGGTTTTAACTGAATGAATGATTGTCGTATGATCTCTATTAGAAAATTCTCTTCCAATTTCAGGTAATGACTTGGATGTCAAAATTTTTGTTAAATATATTGCTGTTTGTCTTGGTCTTACAAGATATCTAGATCTTCTTGAAGAAAGCATCTCACTTTTACTAATTTTGAAGAACTTACATACAGTTGATTGTATTAAATCTATTGTTACTTTATTTTCTCCAATATTTAATAGATCTTTTAAAACTACTTTAACCTCTGATAAATTTGGAACTTTGTTGTAAATTCTTGAAAAAGAAACAACTCTATTAATTGCTCCTACTAACTCTCTAATACTTGTGGTTATTTCTGTGCTTATAAACTTTTGTATTTCTTCTGAAATATTTACTTGATTTGAATAAAAAATGTTTAGTTCCTCTGTTTTTTGTTTAACAATTTTACTTCTAAGTTCATAGTCAGGTTTTTGTATATCTACAACAAGACCTCCAGCAAATCTTGATTTAATTCTATCTTGGATTCTTGATAATTTGTTCGGTGCTCTATCGGCAGAGATTATAACTTGTGAGCCTTTATCTAATAGTGCATTAAACGTATGAAAAAACTCTTCTTGCATTGCTTCTTTACCATTCATGAATTGAATATCGTCTATCAATAATATGTCAGTATTTCTAAAATACTCTTTAAACTTCACCATATCATTAGATTTGATTGATTTTACAAACTGATACATAAATCTCTCAGCAGAAATAAACATAACTTTGTTTTTTTCTTTTAATGAAAGACCAATTGAATTTAATAAATGTGTTTTTCCCATTCCAACTCCTCCATAAATATAAAGTGGATTATAATGAGAAATATTTTCTGAAACTTTCATGGATGCTTCATAGGCAAGTTTATTACTTGTTCCTGTTATAAAGTTATCAAATCTTTTATTTGGGTCTATTCTGTTATATTGTAAGTATGTATCTTTAATGAATGATACGTTTTCATTATTTTCATTTTTAGTAAAATTATTTTCTATCTCATTTTCAGAGTTTTTTTCAATAATCTTAAACTCTATTCTTGTTAAATCTTTCTTATACGTTTTTACTATTTGCAAAATTTGGTCTAAATATCTTGAAGTAATCCAGTCTCGAATAAATCTAGTAGAAACCGAAAGTAAGACATAGCTATTCATCTCTTCAACGAAGTCTATCTTTCTAAGCCAGCTTTCATATATATCGCTACCTAGCTTATTTTTCATATCCTTTTGAATTAAAGCCCAATCTAAAGCTTCAGATGAAACATCTTTTGTACTTTGTGTTGTGTTGTTGCTTGTCATAAAAATTTGTAGGAATAAGGTCAGTTAGAAGCAAAATAATTTTTTTGCAATAAATAATTTTGTAAAAGCAAAAATAAATAAAATTAATATTTGCAATAAATAATTTAGTAAAAATAAAAATAAATTAAATCTATAGGTGATTCATTTCAAACGGGAATATTCTCTCTAAGCTGATATAATATTACAACCAAGAGGTGGTCTGTTTTAAATCTTAAAAATTATTTTGCCACAGTGTTGTTTGATTGAACGATTAAGTTTTACAAATTTAAAATCTATGATTGTGTGATTTATAAATTATGTTTCTTTTTGTTTTACTAAATCTATATATAGTTAATCTAAAAATTTGATTTCTTATATGATGTAAGTACTATTAGTTGAAATTTAAAATAGTCTTATAAATTTATTATAAGGCTGAAATTTTCTTTGTTATTCTCGAAATGTTTCTTGAAGCATTTGCTTTCTTTATAATTCCAGTTTTTGCAACTTTCATTAACTCAGAGTTCAACTTTGGCAAGAATTTTAGAGCTTCGTCTTTTTTCTTTTCTACCAGAAGAAGGTTCATTTTTTTTATAGCATTTCTATACTTGCTCTTACGAGCCTTATTAACCAATGTTTGTGTAGCAATTCTTCTAATTCTTTTAATTGCTGATTTTGTGTTTGCCATAAGCGCAGTGGTATAGCTTGAGAATTTATAGTGGTCAATAGAATAATTCCCTATTTTTGGCATGTATTACAAAAGAATGTTGACCTATTAGATATAAATATTTTCTGAATTTTCCCATTACATTTAGTTCTTAAGCAGCTTAGATTTTCTCTTTGATACACCCTAAATTCTTTTTGGAAATTTCCACTTTTTCCAGTGATGTTTTTAAAATCTCGAATACTTGACCCTCCTTTTTTAATAGCCCTATTAAGTACACTTTTTGAATAAGTAATAATTTTTTTGCAATCTTGCTTGGTTAACTTTGATGCATAGGTAATTGGATTAATTTTACATAAAAATAAAATTTCACTAGCATAAATATTTCCAATTCCTGATACAAATTTTTGATCTAATAAGAAACTTTTTATATCCTTTTTTTTATTTGTGAAATAACCAATTAAATATTCTAAGTTAAAATTTTTAAAAAATGGTTCAGGTCCTAAATGACTAAATCTTTTTTCAAGTTCCTTCTTGTTTTCTATAAATTTAAAAAATCCAAATCTTCTAGGATCATTGTATATAACTCTTAAACCTTTAAAATGAATTTCAACATGATTATGTTTTTTTGGTAGGCTTGGTGAATTATAAAAACTAGTATTGGTAAACTTACTAATATTATTTTTTTTTATTAAATGAACAGTTCCAGACATCCCTAAATGAATTAAACAAAAAGATTGATCAGAAAAATTCAAGATCAAATACTTTGAAAATCTAGTTACTTTTTTAATAATTTTATTTTTTAATAATTCTTCAAATTTTAAAGGAATTTTAAACCTTAAATTTCTATTCGTAATTATTATTTTTTTGATTTTTTTATGCTCTAATTTTTTAGATAGCGATTGTTTGACTATTTCTACTTCTGGTAATTCTGGCATTTGAGACTATATTATCAATAAATAATAAATTTAATATGCAGCAATATCTCCAAAACAAAAAGGGCCTTGTCCAAAGTGTCTTTGATAATGTCTATGACAAATATGATTTAATGAATGACTTTATGTCATTGGGTGTTCATAGAATTTGGAAAAAAGATCTATTAAGTTGGATGAACCCTTCAAATAATAAAACTTTAATTGATGTCGCCTGCGGAACTGGAGATCTTGGTAAACTTTTTTTAGATGCAACTGATAAAAATGGTGAAATATTTTGCGTTGATCCAAATAAAGGGATGATTGGTAAAGGCAAAGAAAAGTTAAATACTTATAAAAATATCAATTGGATAATTGCTCCAGCTGAAAAGTTGCCTATTAAAGATAATTCTTGTGATTATTATACAATTAGTTTTGGACTACGAAATACTAAAGATCTAAATAAAGCTTTATCAGAAGCTTATAGAGTTTTAAAACCAGGAGGTCGTTACTTATGTTTAGAATTTTCTAAAATTCAAAACTCTAATTTAGACTTTATATATAAAAATTATTCAAAACTTATTCCTTTAGTTGGAAAAGCTATAGTTGGACAAAAAGAACCTTATGAATATCTAGTTAAAAGTATTGAAGAGTTTATTAATCAAGAAGAGTTAATTGATTTAATGAATAAAAATAAATTTGTTAACTGCAGTTATAGAAACTTATCAGGTGGAATTGTAGCTATTCATTCAGGCTGGAAAATCTAATGTTAAAAAAAATATTCATCTTATTTAAATTAGGAAGAAAATTAGCTCGTTCTGATATATTAACTATTCTTTCTAAATTTAAAAAACCACCATTAGCAATTAAGATTCTCTTCCAAATACTTTCATTTTCTTTTTCTCCACCTAATAAAAATAATTTAAACGAAAATGAAGGAGCAAAACTTTCTAAGTCGCTACAATCAATGGGAACTACATTTATTAAGTTAGGACAATTTTTGGTTACTAGACCTGATATTATCGGAGATGATTTAGCAAAACAGTTAGAGGGCTTACAAGATAGATTGCCCGCTTTTACTTTAACTGAAGCAAAGGCAATAATTAAAAAAGACCTAGGAGATGATACTTTCAATTCAATCATTGATTTAAGTGAACCAGTTGCAGCAGCTTCAATAGCACAGGTTCATAAAGCAAAAATAAATGACAATGGAACCATAAAAGATGTTGCTATTAAAATTTTAAGACCAAATATAAAAAAAGTATTTAATGAAGAGATAGATGCTTTGATGCTTTTTGCTTTTATGGTTGAGTCATTTATAAAAAAAACAAAAAGGCTGAAATTGGTAGAAGTAGTTTTTCTTCTTAAAGAAATAACTAATTTAGAAATGGATTTAAGATTTGAAGCAGCAGCTGCAAATGAATATGCCGAAAATACAAAGAATGATGCAGGTTTTAGAGTTCCTGCTATTTATTGGAATTTTACAAGCGAAAATGTCATGACACTTGATTGGGTAGAAGGCGTTTCTATTCGTGAAACAGAAGATTTACAAAAAAGAAATATAGATACTAAGAGAATAGCCTCTGATGTAATTCAGCATTTTTTAAGACATGCTGTTAGAGACGGTTTTTTTCATGCTGACATGCATCAAGGAAATATATTTATTGACGATAATGGGCAAATTGTTCCTATAGATTTTGGAATAATGGGAAGATTAGACAATCTTAGCAAAAGATTTTTAGCTGAAATTTTATTTGGATTTATTCAAAGAGACTACAAAAAAGTTGCTGAGGTACATTTGGTTGCTGGTCTAGTTCCTAAAGATGTGCCTGTTAATGATTTAGCACAAGCATTAAGATCAATTGGTGAACCAATTTTTGGTCAATCTGTAAAAGATATTTCTGGGGGAAAATTATTAAAACAACTTTTTGAAGTTACTGAAAAATTTAATATGCAAACTCAACCTCAATTATTAATGTTACAAAAAACAATGGTAGTGGTTGAGGGTGTTGCGAGAAAACTTAACCCTAATACCAATATATGGGAAACTTCAAAACCAGTTTTAGAAAGTTGGTTAAGAGAAACAAAAGATCCAATTAATACCTTAAATGAAAGTTTAAAAAGTACTACTGAAGTAATTAAAAGATTGCCTGATTTTCCAGAGATTATGGATAAAGCCAATCAAGCTTTATCATTTTTAGCAAGTGGACAGATCCCCCAAAATTCAAATTCATTTACTGCCTTAAATGAAAAGAGATCTGAAATGACTGCCTTTAGAAATCAGTCTATTGTTGGTTTATTACTGCTTGTAATTTTTGGTCTAGTAGTATTTTAATTCTCACAATGAATAATATATCTGAAAGAAAAATACTTTTAATAATATGTGGTGGCATATCTGCTTACAAAAGTTTAGAATTAATCAGATCATTAAAAAAATTAGGTGCAAAGGTTAAAACTATTCTTACTAAAAGTGCTAAAGAATTTGTAACTCCTTTGTCCGTTGCCTCACTATCTCAAGAAAAAGTTTATGACGATTTATTTAACCCTGAAAATGAGGCTGAAATGGATCATATTTCACTATCTAGATGGGCAGACTTAATTGTTGTAGCTCCAGCTACCGCTAATACAATCTCAAAATTAAGCACAGGGTCTTCAGATGATCTTGCCTCAACTGTAATTTTGGCTTCCGATAAAGATATTTTTTTAACACCAGCAATGAATGTTAGAATGTGGGACCATCCATCGACGAAAGAAAACCTTAAAAAATTAAGATCATTTGGTTATAAAATTATAGGTCCTGAAATTGGAGATATGGCCTGTGGAGAATTTGGTGAAGGGAAAATGACTGAACCAGATAATATTGTTCAAGAAATTAATTTATACTTTAGTGAATTAAATAAAAATTATAAATTAAAAGCCTTAGTAACGGCTGGACCAACTAATGAATATATTGACCCTGTAAGATTTATAACAAATAAATCTTCTGGAAAACAAGGTTATGCTTTAGCAAAAGCATTTGCTAAAAAAGGATTTCAAACCACTTTAATTTCTGGACCTACAAATTTAGAAGTAGGCAACAATATAAACTTAATTAAAGTAGAAACTGCAGACGAAATGTTTAAAGCTGCACAAAATAATTTACCAACAGATGTAGCAATTTTTTCAGCAGCTGTTGCTGACTTTAAAGTTAAAGAAATAAGTAATAGCAAAATTAAAAAGCAAGAAAAATTAAATCTAGAACTAGAAAAAAATATTGATATTTTAAATTATGTATCAAAACATAATTCTCTTAGACCAAAGTTGGTAATTGGATTTGCTGCAGAAACTAATAATATAGAAGAAAATGCAAAAAAAAAATTAGATGAAAAAAACTGTGATTGGATAATTGCAAATGATGTTTCCAATAAAGCAATTGGATTTGACTCTAGTTTTAATGAAGTTTCGATTTATTATAGAGATAAAAATATGGATGATGAAAGGCTTACAATAAAAAGTAAATCTGAAATTTCTGATGAAATAGTAGATAGAGTTATTAAAAGATTAAATTAAAATTCAGTGGCTAAAGTATTAATCAAAAAATTAAATCCTAAAGTAGAATTACCTGCTTACAAAACAGATGGTGCTTCAGGTATGGATTTGATGGCTTTTATAGAGGAGCCTATTAGAATAGCACCTAATAGCTCATATTTGGTTCCTACAGGGCTTTCAATGGCATTTTCAGAGGATTATGAAGTTCAAATTCGTCCTCGATCTGGTTTGGCTGCTAAAAAAAGTATTACAGTTTTAAACACTCCGGGGACAATTGATAGTGATTATAGAGGAGAAATTAAAGTTATACTTTTTAATCATGGTAAAGAAGATTTCCTTATCAACAATAAAGATAGAATAGCACAAATGGTCTTAATGCCTGTAATTAAGATGGAGTTTGAAGAAACAGATAATTTACCTGATACATTGCGAGGTGATGGTGGATTTGGCTCAACAGGTAAATGAATAGCCAATTAAAAAAAGCATCAATAGAAAGATACTCAAGACAAATAGTACTTAAAGATATTGGCACTATTGGACAAAAAAAAATTATATCTTCAAAAGTTTTAATTGTTGGAATGGGTGGTTTAGGATCTCCTGTTGCAGAATTTCTTGCAAGAGCTGGGGTTGGTTCGATAGGTATAGTTGATGATGATAAAGTTAGTTTATCTAATCTACACAGACAAAGTCTTTATAACACCAGCGATATAGAAAAATTTAAAGTTCAAGTAGCAAGGGTTAAAATTAAAAAAATAAACCCAAGTATTAAAATTAAAATTTACAAAATAAGACTTGATAAAAATAACTTTAAGAAAATTATAAAAGATTATGATTATATAGTTGATGGTTCTGATAATTTTTCAACAAAATTTTTATTAAATGATTTTTGTTATAAATTTAAAAAAATACTTGTAACCGGAGCCATAAGTAAATTTGACGGTCATATATTTACTTTTAATTTTAAAAATAAAAAAATTCCATGTTTAAGATGTTTTTTTCAAGACTCTGATATTTCAGATGACTTATTAAATTGCGAGTCAGAAGGTATTCTTGGCACTGTTGCTGGTATAATTGGAACAATACAAGCAAATGAAGTTTTAAAGAAAATACTTGGTATTGGAAAAAGTCTTGATGGATATATTTTTATCTTAGATTTATTACAATTAAATTTTAGAAAAGTTAAACTTAAAAAAAGAAAAAACTGTTTTTGTAAATGATAAAAAAAATAGCTATCTGGTTTTTGTGTCTATCAGTTTTATTTGGTCAATTTTCAATGGCAGAAGAAAAGTTTCTTTCTTTAAAAAAAAGTAAAGTAAATGTTCGATATGGACCAAGTTTTGATTCAAAAATCAAATATATTTATAAAAAAATAAATTTACCGATAAAACAAATAGATCAAAAAGAAAATTTTAGGAGAATTGTAGATTTAAAAAATAATAGTGGATGGATCCACATTTCTCAGATTAAAAAATCAAATTCTATTATTATTTTAGAAGATAAAATTTTATATAAAAAACCATCTAACTTTTCAAAACCAATAGCCAAACTAGAAAAGGGAAGACTATTAATCTTAAAAAAATGTGAAAATATATGGTGTAACGTAAAAACTGAAGATTATTCAGGCTGGATCAAAACTGAAAATATTTGGGGTTCTATTAGATAAAATCATCACATAGCGATTTAATGCTATTTTCTGATAGTTTTGTTGTGTGAGTATACTCTTTATGATCAATCCCAAGTTCGATAGTTGCACTATCTGATTTAAATTTAGAAATTTGATCATCATTTAATTTGAAATGGATAAACTGTACTGAAGAAGCTTTTCCTTCTGCTGATGTTCTGTCAACATCTGCTTCTGGAACTGCTTTAACAATTTCATTATTAATTTTCATAAATACCTTTTCTTCAATACCTCCAACTTTACCTAAAAATTTAGCTCTTGAAATTGGATTATCAATTTCAAACATTAATGTTGCTATAAGTTCTTTTCCACTTGGTACTAAGGGATTGTAGGCTATTAATTCATCTTTTAATTGCTCATCTCCACCTTTTTCGATGTGAAGCATTTCTTGAACTTGGGCAACCATAGTTTCAAAACTTTCAAAATAAAAAGTAGCATAAGGACCAAGTGCTATTCTTCTATCTTTTTTAAACTCAACTAAATCTTTTCTGATTTGTTTTCTACTTTTTGCGTAAACATCAGATGGTAGTAAGTCTTCTTTTTCTATTAGTCTTTTTTCTTTACTCATAATTACAATCTATAACTTTTTGCCATTAATTCGATAGGATGAAGTGCCTCATCATTTGAAATATTTGTGTCTGTTTCTAATTGTTTCAAATGCTTACCTGCCAAAGGACAATCTGAAGCCATGTATTTATTATTTTTATTTTTAATTTGTTTTGCTGTTGGTGTTCCAACTTTTATAGCTAGATCGTGAGTTTCCTTCATCACACCAAAAGTTCCTCCGTGACCAGCACATCTTTCAACAACATCCATTTTTATATTAGGAATGAATTTAAGCATATCTCTAGATTTAATACCCATATTTTGTGCTCTTGCATGACAAGCGTTGTGAACTGTAACCCCACCATCAATTTCTTGTAAGCCCTCTGCTAAGCCTTCGTTTTGTGCTATATCAACGATATACTCATCTATATCACTAACACTTTTTGAAAGTCTTTTAATATTTTCATCGTTTGGTAATAGCAATGGCCATTCAAATTTTAACATTAGACCACAGCTGGCTGTTAGAGTAATAATTTGATAACCCTTATCTACCCACTCTAATAAATCTTTGGAAACTTTTTTAGCTTGCTCCACAACTTTTGGTAAATCTGCTTGCTCGAGATAAGGCATTCCACAACAACCTGGGTAAGCCTCTTGAACCTCTACTCCATTTTTTTTTAAAACTTTTAATGCAGCTACACCAGTGTCTTTTTTATTAAAATTAACAAAGCATGTTGAATAAATTACAACTTTTCTATCTTTAGATGGAGCTTCACTGTTTACTGGAATATTATTTTTTTTAAAATATTTTGTAAATGTTTCTGAATTGTAGGTTGGAAGCTTAACCCTCATATCAATTCCAGCAACTAATTCTAATATTTTTCTAAAAAATGTATTTTTAATGTTTGATGCCCAGTTTATAAGGGATGATAACATTACACCAATTTTTGCATTTCTATCAATTCGAGCTAATTGTGCCGGTACTGCAGGTAATTTATTTAATTTTTTTTGAGCTGTTCTGTATCTCAACATTAAGTGAGGAAAGTCTAAATCAAAATCATGTGGCGGTACATAAGGACACTTGGTCATAAAACACATATCACACAATGTGCAAGCATCTACTACAGGTTCAAACTGTTCACTTTTTAAACTTTCTACATCCTCATTTTCTGACTCATCTATCATGTCAAATAATTTTGGAAACGAGTCACATAAATTAAAACATCTTCTACATCCATGGCAGATATCGAATGCTCTTCTCATTTCGTCATCTAATTTTTTAGGATCTAAAAAATCTGGATGCTCAAAATTGATTGGGTGTCTAATGGGTGCGTCTATACTGCCTTCTTTACTCATATTTAAAATTTTAGGATTTAATGGTGGGGGAAAACCCCACCATAAATTAAGTTTTATTTACGCAATAGATTCTAATGTTTTTTGGAATTTACCTGCGTGTGATTTTTCAGCTTTTGCTAAAGTTTCAAACCAATCAGCTATTTCTGGAAAACCTTCTTCTCTAGCTGTTTTTGCCATACCTGGGTACATGTCTGTATATTCATGAGTTTCACCTTGTACTGCTGAAGCTAAATTTGCTTTAGTCTCACCAATTGGTAGTCCCGTTGCTGGATCTCCAACTTCTTCAAGATACTCAAGGTGTCCATGTGCATGACCTGTTTCACCTTCAGCTGTAGATCTAAATACAGATGCTACATCGTTATAGCCTTCGATATCTGCTTTTTGAGCAAAATATAAATAACGTCTGTTTGCTTGGCTCTCGCCTGCAAATGCATCCTTTAAGTTTTCTTCTGTTTTACTTCCTTTTAATGACATATTTTTCTCCTTAATGATTATGGTGTACATATAATCATTCTAAACTGTAAGTCAACAGTTTAGAATTATTTTAATGTAATTATTAAATTATTGAAATTATTGAATTATTTTTGAGTTTGATTATCAGTTGCAACTTTAATCAATACTTCTACTGATTTTATTTTTTTTCCTGTGATATTTCTTTTTATATTCACTGAATCAATTTCTTCGTTGCTACAATCAATCAACTCATTTGTATCTTCGTCAAAAAAGTGATGGTGTTCAGTTACGTTAGTGTCAAAATAACTTTTATCACTATTAATTGAAATTTCTTTTAAGTATCCTTTTTTCTTAAATGCATGAATTGTATTATAAACTGTTGCTAGGGAAATTTTTTCACTCAACTTTTCTTCAATAATTTTGGTCAAATCATTTATCGTAAAATGAAAAGTTTTTTCAGGTGAAAACAATACTTCACAGATTTTTAACCTTTGTCTAGTTGGTCTTAAGCCAGATTCTCTCAGTTTTTCTTTGTATATATTAATATTATTCATTATTGTTTATAATAATTCTAAACTATTTCTATATTATAATCATCATAAATCAAGTATTAAGGGACTGAAATTTATGAAAAAAAACTCATTCACATATGATGAGCTAATAAGCTGCGGAAATGGCGAACTTTTTGGCCCAGGTAATGCAAAATTACCGCTTCCACCAATGCTCATGTTTGATAGAATAACTGAAATCAACGAGGACAATGGTGCTTTTAGCAAAGGCTCTTTAAAAGCGGAGCTTGATATCAAAAAAGACCTTTGGTTTTTTGATTGTCACTTTAAAGGAGACCCTGTTATGCCAGGTTGTCTTGGCTTGGATGCTATGTGGCAGTTAGTTGGTTTTTATCTTGGTTGGCTTGGCAATCCAGGCAAAGGGAGAGCTTTAGGCGTGAGTACAGTAAAATTCACTGGTGAAGTTTTACAAAATGTTAAAAATGTAAGATATGAAATTGATATGAAAAAAATTATGGCACCAGGTGGAACAACGGTTGGTTTGGCAAATGGTTTAGTATTTGCCGATGACAAGAAAATATATTCAGCAGAAAGTTTAAAAGTGGGGTTATTTAAATAATGAGAAGAGTAGTAGTTACAGGTTTGGGAGTTGTTTCTTGTTTGGGGAATAATCAAGAAGAAGTTTATCAATCTCTTTTAAATTCAAAATCTGGAATATCTTTTTGCGAGGAATATAAAGAGCATAATTTAAGAAGCCACATTCATGGCAAACCAAATATTAAACTTGAAGATCATGTCGATAGAAAAACTATCAGATTTATGGGCTCTGGATCTGCATATAATTACATTGCAATGAAAGAAGCTATTAAGGATTCAGGATTAGAGGATAAAGATATAAGTAATTTTAAAACTGGAATAGTTATGGGTTCTGGGGGTCCTTCAATAGAGAATGTTGTTTTATCAGTTGATAAGACTAGAGCCAAAACTCCAAAGTTAATGGGACCATTTATTGTTCCAAGAACTATGGCTAGTACATCTTCAGCAACTCTTGCTGTACCTTTTAAAATTAAAGGAGTTAATTATACGATGAGTTCTGCGTGTGCAACTAGCGGACACTGTATCGGTCATGCAAGTGAATTAATTCAAATGGGTAAACAAGACGTTGTGTTTGCAGGTGGTAGTGAAGAATTACACTGGGCAATGACTGCAATGTTTGATGCGATGACTGCATTATCTTCTAAATACAATGATGCGCCTGAAACTGCTTCTAGAGCTTATGATAAGACTAGAGATGGCTTTGTAATAGCAGGTGGTGGTGGAGTTTTGGTGCTTGAGGAATACGAGCATGCAAAAGCAAGAGGTGCAAACATATATGCTGAATTAACAGGCTATGGAGCGACTTCTGACGGGTATGATATGGTAGCCCCATCTGGTGAAGGTGCTGTTAGATGTATGAAAATGGCTTTAGCAACTGCTAAAAATAAAATGGACTACTTAAACACTCACGGAACTTCAACTCCTGTTGGAGATATAACAGAACTTAGAGGTGTTGGAGAAGCATTTGGTGCTGAGGTACCAAAAATAAGCTCTACTAAATCCCTTTCTGGTCATCCACTAGGTGCTGCTTCTGTTCATGAAGCAATTTATAGTTTAATCATGATGAAAAATAATTTTATCACAGCTTCAGCTAACATCACTGACATGGATGATGAAGCAAAAAAATTCCCAATCGTTACTAAAACTGAAACAGATGTTAAATTAAACTCTGTTATGTCTAACAGCTTTGGTTTTGGTGGAACAAATGCAACTTTAATTTTTGAAAAGGTTTAAATGAGTTTAATGAAAGGCAAAAGAGGATTAATCATGGGCGTTGCCAATGAAAGGTCTATCGCTTGGGGTATTTCGCAGAAACTTGCAGAAGCTGGAGCTGAACTTGCATTCACTTATCTTGGTGATGCGTTAAAGAAAAGAGTAATCCCTTTAGCAGAAAAATTAAATTCAAAAGCTACATTTAGTTGTGATGTTGAGAATAAAGAAGAAGTAATAAAACTTTTTGAAGATATTAAATCTGAATGGGGACAAATAGATTTTGTGGTTCACGCAGTTGCATTTTCAGATAAATCAGAATTATCAGGTGAGTATTTAAACACTACTAGAGAAAACTTTTTAAGAAGTATGTTAATCTCATGTTTTTCATTTACAGAAGTTGCAAAAGAAGCATCTAAAATAATGAAAGAAGGTGGAAGCATGTTAACCTTAACTTACGAATCTACTAAAGCTATTCCAAATTATAACGTAATGGGTGTTTGTAAATCAGCTCTTGAGGCAAGTGTTAAGTACCTTGCAAGAGATTTAGGTGCTAAAGGCATGAGAGTGAATGCTATAAGTGCTGGACCCATTAAGACTTTAGCAGCTTCTGCTATTGGAGATGCAAAATTCTTATACAAGTGGAACGAAGATCATTCTTTCCTTAAAAGAAACGTAGATATTCATGATGTTGGAAATTCAGCATTATATCTATTAAGCGACCTTGCAAATGGTGTTACTGGTGAAATTCATTACGTAGATGCTGGATATAACAAGGTTGGAATGCCAGATCCTAAAAATATTACCTAAAATATAGTTAAATTTAGTTAAAAAAATTTGGAAGAATTTTTTAGACTTAATAATTTATATTTAAAAAAAATAAGACATAAGCTAAGATTTTGAATGATTTTTGTAAAAAATCTTGCTTCTGTTTTGAGTCAAGAATGGTCATCAACTGAAAAGTATCCTGGAGTAAGGTGGAAATTTTTAATTGATGCAGATTTTGATGGTAGTTCTGGTTTATCCCTTGGTTTTGCTGAAATAGCGCCTGGTGGAGATTTAACACTTCATTATCACTCACCAGCAGAAATATATGTGGTTACCAATGGTAAAGGAATTTTAAATAAATCAGGTAAACTTGAAACAATTAAAAAGGGCGATGTAGTTTATATAGCTGGAAATGCTGAACATGCCTTGAAAAATAATGGAAAAGAAACCCTTGAATTTTATTGGATTTTTCCGACAGATCGTTTTTCAGAAGTAGAATACTTTCCAGCAAAACAAAAGAGTGGCTAAAGGTTTTTTCAATTAAAGACATATAAAAAAACCTCTTAACTTAAATAGAGTGTTTATATTTTTTATATAATTTTTTTGAAAATAAAATTATCAGCTAAATTTGTAACTAATTTATATTTTTTGTTAAATAAAAATTTATAAATTTCATGTTTTTTGATATTAAACTCTTCTATTTGATCTTGCCAAATTTCAATACAAATTAATTTTGGTTTATATTTTTTAAAATCTAAAGATTTTAGTACTTCATAATCTGCTCCTTCTGCATCAATACTTAAAAAGTCTATCTGCTTATCCTTATAAATTGTTTTATCTAAAATTTTTGTTAAAGGCTTTGAAGAAACCTTTTCTTTATATTTAAATTTTGAGCTACCTTTTTTTTGAATAATACTCGCACTTAAAAATAAATTTTTGTTTGTATAATAGTCTATTATTTTATTTTTAGTTGAAACAGCAGAATGAATATTAACATCTTCTTTTCTTGATACATCGAATAAATCTATGGATAGTTTGCTCATATCTATATTTACACCTCTCCATCCATGTTTGTATAAAAGAAATGTATTATTAATTCTAGATGGATGATGACAGCCCACATCTACGTACAAACCCTTTTTTTTGTTTTTGAAATACTTTAATACAAAGATGTCTTCTTTGCTTTGAGAATAAAATTTTCTTTTTTTGTAAATTTTATTCTTAATATATAAATTTTGTAATATGTATAATTTTTTGTATATATCTTTTAAGTAGTTAAAAATCATTTAAGTTTTTTAGTAATTTTTAAATAAAAACCCCCAGAACTTTCATTCCAGAGGTTTAGAATTTTAATTTAAAATTATTCAGCAGCTTGTTTCATAGAAAGTTTAACTTTACCTCTATCGAAACCAATCACTTTAACTTTTACTTCATCACCTTCTTTAACAATATCAGTAACTTTTTCTACTCTTTTAGTAGCAAGTTCTGAAATGTGAACAAGACCATCTTGTTTACCTAAGAAATTTACAAATGCACCAAACTCCATAATCTTCATTACTTTACCTGAGTAAATTTTATTTAGTTCAGCTTTTGCTGTGATGTCTTTGATCATTTGCATAGCAATGTTTCTGGACTCTTCGTCCGGAGCAGCAACAGTTACCACACCTTCATCGTTCACATCTAGTTTAGCACCTGATTTTTCAACAATTTCTCTAATCGTTGCTCCACCTTTTCCAATTACAGCTGCAATATCTTTTTTATCAACAGTAATTTGTTCCATTTTTGGAGTGTGTTCACCAACATCAGCTCTTGATTCACTTAAAGCTTTATTCATTTCACCTAAGATATGAATTCTTCCTTCTTTTGCTTGTTTTAAAGCCTGCTCCATGATTTCAAATGTGATACCTGTAATTTTAATATCCATTTGAAGCGAAGTAATTCCATCTTTAGTTCCAGCAACTTTAAAGTCCATATCTCCAAGGTGATCTTCATCACCTAAAATATCTGACAAGACACTAAAATCATCGCCTTCTTTAATTAACCCCATTGCAATACCTGCAACTGGCTCTTTAATTGGCACTCCAGCATCCATAAGTGCAAGAGATGCACCACAAACACTCGCCATTGATGAAGAACCATTGGATTCTGTAATTTCTGATACTATTCTGAAAGTATATGGAAACTCTTCCTTTGGAGGTAATGAAGAGTTAATTGCTCTCCATGCTAATTTTCCATGACCAACTTCACGTCTTCCAGTTCCAATTCTTCCAGTTTCACCAACTGAGAAAGGAGGGAAGTTGTAATGAAGCATAAATCTTTCTCTATGCTGTCCATCTAAACTTTCCAATCTTTGTTCGTCATCAGATGTACCTAAAGTAGTAACTACAATCGCTTGTGTTTCGCCTCTAGTAAATAGAGCTGATCCGTGAGTTCTTGGTAAAACACCAACTTCACACTCAATAGCTCTTACATCAGCCAAGCCTCTGCCATCAATTCTTTTTTTATTTTTAAGAATATCAGTTCTAACAATTTTCTTTTCAAGATTTTTTAATTCATCATTAACATTGAAATCAGAGTAATTTTCATCATCTGCAAAAAGTTGTTTTGCTTTATCAGAAATTTCTGAAATTTGATTTGATCGATCTTGTTTGTCTATTGTTGCAAAAGCTTTAGTTAAATCTTCTGTAAAGTTTTCTTCAAGTTTTTTCTTAACTTCTGATAAATCTTTTTTCTCAACAGTCCATTCTGGTTTTCTGCATTCTTTTGCAAGTTCCTCGATCATTTCGATTACTGGAACAAAACCTTCGTGACCAAACTTAACTGCATCTAACATTACTTCTTCTGTTAAACCTGACGTTTCTGACTCAACCATCAGCACAGCATCTTTAGTACCAGCTACAACTAAATCTAAAGTAGAGTTTTCTAACTCAGCTTTTGATGGGTTTAATATGTATTTTCCATCAACTAAACCAACTCTTGAAGCACCTACAGGCCCCATAAATGGCATTCCTGAAATGGCTAATGCAGCTGATGAAGCTGTAATTGCTAAAATATCTGGTTGATTGTCTTTATCATATGAGATTACAGTTGGTAATAACTGAACTTCATTTTTGAATTCACTTGGAAACAAAGGTCTGATGGGTCTATCAATTAATCTTGAAATCAATTGTTCACTTTCAGTTGGTCTTGCTTCTCTTTTAAAGTATCCACCAGGAATTTTACCACCTGCATAATATTTTTCTTGGTAATTTACAGACAGAGGAAAATAATCCATATCTGGATTTACTTTTTTGGCTCCTACTACTGTTGCTAAAATAACTGTTTCACCACATGAAGCAATGATTGCTCCGTCTGCTTGTCTTGCTACTTTACCTGTTTCTAAACTTATCTTCTTACCTGCTACTTCAATTTCCTTCTTGTATACTTTGAACATCTATTTTCCGTTTCCTTCTGTCTATTTTCTTAAATTTAATTGAGTTAATACATTTTTGTAAGAATCAAATTTATTTTTCTTTAAATATTCTAACAATTTTTTTCTTCTATTTACTGCTCTTAATAATCCAACCGAAGAGTGTTTATCTTTTTTGAATTGTTTAATGTGTGCTGAAAGAGTTTCAATTTTTCCTGTTAATAATGCAATTTGTACTTCTGAAGAACCAGTGTCCTTCTCGTGCATTTTTAATTCTTCTGCTTTTTTCGTCATACTATTTATTTTCCTATTTATTTGTTTGTTTTATTAAGTTTTCTATTTTTTCTGCGTACTCAAATGAGTCGTCTTTAGCAAAAAGTATTTTTGGTAAATATTTCATAATTATTTTTTTAGATAAAGCTTTTCTAATTAAGAAAGAACATTCTTTTAATTTTTTAATAACTAACTCCGAATCTTTACCACCTAATGGTAATACGTAAGCTTTTGCAATTTTAAGGTCTTGACTCATTTTTACTTCAGTAACCGTTATAGTATTAGTTTCTAAATTTGGGACCTTAGCTTCATTTCTGGCAAAAATCATGCCTAAAGATTGCCTAATCATCTCTCCAACACGCAATTGTCTCTGTGATACTGGTTTTCCTATTCTATCAGCCATTATACTGTTCTATCCGTTGTAGTCGTACTAAAGGCCTCTATTGTATCGTTTTTCTGGAAATCGATAAAGTCCTTAAGCGTTATTCCACACTCTTGGCCATTACTAACCTGTTTTGCCTGATCTTTTTCTCTAAAAATAGTACTTATTTTACCCGTATAAATAATTGCTCCATCTCTTACTACCCTAGCACTTGCGCCACTAGTTATTTCACCTTCAGTTACTTTTGAGCCTGCAACTTTTCCTGTACCTGAAACTTTGAAAATTTCTAAAATTTGAGCTGTACCAATAATTTTTTCCTGAACATCTGGAGCAAGAAGTCCTGACATTCTTAATTTAATATAATCCAAAACTTCATAAATAATATTATAAGAAGAGATTACAATTTTTTCATTTTCTGCTAATTTTTTTGCTTCCTTACTTGGTTTAACATTAAATGCAATTAGTGCAGCGTTAGATGCTTTTGCTAAAGTTACATCTGTTTCTGTTACCATTCCAATATCAGATAAAATTATTTTAGGTTTTACTTCATCATGGGTAATTTGATTAATCGCACTTTTGATTGCCTCTGCAGATCCATGAACATCTGATTTTACGATAATATTTAATTCTGCAGCTGACTTATCAGCAAAAGCCGAGTCTTGAGTAGCAAAAGTTAAAGGACTTCCACCAGTTTTGCTTTCTTCTGCTCTATTCTGACTTAATGTTTTTGCCTCTTTTTCTGAATCTAGTACAATAAAATCATCTCCAGATTTAGCCGCTCCATTAATTCCAAGAATTTCAACTGGCATTGATGGTGGTGCTTCATTAACATTTTCTCCTTTATCATTAATTAAAGCTCTTACTTTTCCCCATTTTAATCCACTAACAAAGAAATCACCTTTTTTAATTGTTCCAGATGTAACTACAACTGTTGCAACAGCTCCTCTGCCAATATCAATTTTAGATTCTAAAACAATTCCTGTAGCTTTAGATTCAAAGTCAGTTTTTAAGTCTAAAATTTCTGCTTGTAGAACAATCGACTCTACTAACTTATCTAAATTTTTTTTATTTTTTGCAGAAATTTCAACCATTAAAGTATCTCCCGATAGATCTTCTGCAATAAGTTCGTATTCTAAAAGTTGGTTCTTTATTTTTTGTGGATCTGCCTCAGGTAGATCACACTTGTTAATTGCTACAACTATTGGAACGTTCGCAGCTTTTGCGTGTTTTATAGATTCTATTGTTTGAGGTTTAACACCATCATCTGCAGCAACTACTAATACTACAACGTCTGTTAATTTTGATCCTCTAGCTCTCATTTCTGTAAATGCAGCATGACCTGGTGTATCAATAAAAGTCAGTTTATTAGATTCGTGTTGTATTTGGTAAGCTCCAATGTGTTGTGTTATTCCACCAAATTCACCAGAGACAACATTCGCACTTCTTAAAACATCCAATACCGAGGTCTTTCCATGATCCACGTGGCCCATCACAGTTACGATTGGTGGTCTATTCTTTAAATTTTCAGATCTAGACTCTTTTATTTTTTGAATAATTTCTTCTGCTTTTGTTTCTCTAATCGGATTGTGACCAAATTCTTTTACTAAGTATTCGGCAGTATCTGCTGCTAATGTTTGATTGATAGTAACCGTAACACCCATTCCAAATAAATGTTTAATTACATTGCTTGATTGCTCAGCCATTCTGTTAGATAGTTCTCTCACTGTTATTGCTTCAGGAATATTTACATCTCTTTTTACAGGCTTTAAACTTTCTTGAATTTCTTCTTTAGTTAGTTCTCTATTTTCTTTTAATTTTGCTCTTTTAAGCGAAGCCATACTTCTTGATCTTGCTTCGATCTCATCACTTAATGCTCTTGATACTGTTAATTTTAATTCTCTTTTTTTAGTTTCAGGTTTACCTGTATCCCCTTTCAATCTTCTAGTTGCTCTTTGTTCAGCTAACTTACGTTTTTCATAATCATTAGTTATTGGAGAAGCCGGTTTAGGTACTGATGCGGTTCTTGGAGGGAAACTACTTGTTGTTGATACTGCTGGTTTTGACCTAACACTAGCAGGTCTAGTAAAGCTACTTCTAGGTGCGAATTTGCTGGGCTTTTTTTCAATTACAACGGAATTTTTACTTTGAGTTTTTGCTAACTCTATATTCTCTATCGATTTCTTGGCTATGCCAGACAGTGTTAATTTTGTTTTTTTGTTTTCCATATTTCATTACTCAATCTTTGTAAATTATGCTTCTTGCGGACATAATTAATTCATCTGCTTCTGTTTTTGATAAAGCAAAATCTTCAAGGTATCCTTGAATCTTAATTCTTTCACCTTTTACAACATCATAACCACCTGTTAATTCATCAGAGGCAAGGTCTGCAAAATCTTCTAATTTTAAAATCTTTTGTTCTCCTAAAGTAACTAACATTCCAGGAGTCAGTCCTTTGTGATTTATAAGATCATCTTGAAGTCCCAAATCTTTAATTCTTTGAGTAATATCTTCTTGATCTTTTTGGTAAAACTCTTTTGCTCTTTCAATCAAAGCCTTGGCAGTGTCTTCCTCTATACCTTCAATTTTCATTAAATTTTCTGGTGAACTATCTTTAATATCTGAGATTGAAGAAAAACCTTCAGCAACAAGTAATTGTCCTAATGTTTCATCCAGCTCTAAATTTTTAACAAAGTTTTCAGTTTTTTCTTTAAATTCAGATTGTCTTCTTTCTGAATCTTCTGCATCAGTCATTATATTAATTTCGTAATTTAATAATTTAGTAGCAAGTCTTACGTTTTGACCTCTACGACCAATTGCTTTACTTAAATTTTCTTCTGTTAAAATTACATCTAATTTTTTTGCAACACTATCAACGTTCACTCTTTGAACTTCAGCCGGTGACAATGCATTTGAAACTACTATTGCTGGATCTTCAGACCAATTAACAATATCAATTTTTTCACCTTGTAATTCGTTAACCACTGCTTGGACTCTTGATCCTCTCATTCCAACACAAGCTCCTACTGGATCTAATGAAGTATCAACTGCTTTAACACAGATTTTTGCTCTACTTCCAGGATCTCTTGCTGATGATTTAATTTCAATTAAACCATCATAAATTTCAGGAACCTCTTGAACAAATAATTTTTCCATAAATTTTGGATGTGCTCTTGATAAAAATATTTGTTGTCCTCTAGCTTCTCTTTTAACATCATAACAGTAAGCTTTAACTCTATCTCCAGCTTTAATGTTTTCTCTAGGGATCATTTCATTTTTTTGAATAATTGCTTCAGTTCTACCTAAATCAACTATCACATTTCCAAACTCTAGACGTTTAACAATTCCACTTAGAATTGAGTCTTTTTTATCTATAAAATCATTGTATTGTCTTTCACGTTCTGCTTCTCTTACATTAAAACTAATAACTTGTTTTGCTGTTTGTGCAGCTATTCTTCCAAAATCAAAAGAGGGAAGCGGTTGTAAAATTTCGTCACCAATTTTTTTATCTTTGTTTGCTTCATTTAAAATGATTGCATCTTGAAGATTAATTTCTGTATTTGTATTTTCTGGTTTTTCTACAACAATTAATTTTCTGAAAATTCCAATATCACCACTTTCTCTGTCTATTAAAACTTTAATTTCATTGTCCTGTCCAAATTTTGATTTGGCAGCTTTTGCAATTCCCGTTTCCATGGAATCTATAATTAATTCTTTATCTATAGACTTTTCCAAAGCAACTGCTTCAGCAATTCTTAATAATTCTAATTTATCTGATCTTCTATTTAACATAAGTTTATTAGCTCCAAAAAAAAATGGGCTAAAGCCCATTCTGTAATTTCAATAATGTAAGGGCAATATATAAAGATTTTTTTTTAATTCAATAGCAACTATTTAGAAAAAACGTCTTTTTTATCAGTTTTTTCCCATGAAAATGAGCCGTTAGCTTCAGGCACTCTTCCAAAATGACCATAAGCTGCTGTTTTTTCATAAATAGGTTTATTTAGGCCAAGCATTTCTCTTATACCTCTTGGGCTTAAATCAAAATTTTCTGAGATCTTTTCTGTTACAAATTTATTTTTTTCTAAATCATTATCAAATAAATCTACATAAATTGATAAAGGTTTAGAAACTCCAATTGCGTATGCTAATTGAATTAAACATTTTTCAGCAATGTTAGAAGCAACAATATTTTTAGCAATATATCTTGCTGCATAAGCAGCTGATCTATCAACTTTAGTTGGATCTTTACCGGAGAAAGCTCCTCCACCATGAGGTGCTGCTCCACCATAAGTATCTACAATAATTTTTCTACCTGTTAAGCCACAATCCCCATCTGGGCCACCAATTACAAAATTTCCGGTTGGGTTTATATATAATTCTTCTTCATTAAAATCTTTCAAAAACTTTTCTGGAATTGATTTTAATAAATAAGGTTTTAATAATTCTCTAACTTTAGCTTGATCTACATCTGCTGAGTGCTGTGAGGATATAACAACTGATTTTACTTTGGTTGGTTTTCCATCCACATACTCAAACGTGACTTGACTTTTTGAATCTGGCTCAATATTTTTTAATTTTCCAGATTTTCGATCCTCCGCCATTAATCTCAAAATCTTATGAGAATAATGAATTGGTGCTGGCATTAATTCTTCAGTTTCGTTACAAGCATAACCAAACATTATTCCTTGGTCACCCGCTCCCTCATCTTTATTACTTGATGAGTCCACACCCATGGCTATATCAGCAGATTGTGCATGAAGATGGCTTTCTATTTTTGTAGCTTCTCTCCAAGTAAAACCATCTTGATCGTACCCAATATCCTTGATGCATTCTCTTACTTTTTGAATAAGATCTTCTTCTTTGATGCTCGGTCCTCTTACTTCTCCAGCTAAAACAACTTTATTTGTAGTGGTTAAAGTTTCACATGCTACTCTTGAAAAAGGATCACCTGAAAGAAAGCTATCCACAACCATATCAGAAATACGATCTGACACTTTATCCGGATGTCCTTCAGAAACAGACTCGCTTGTAAATAAAAAATTTTTTAAATTACTCATCTATAATTTTCTTAAATGAAAAAATTAAAAAAATATATAATAAAATAAGTATAAAAAATATCTTATCCCCATAATTCATATAAGGTGTTGATTTAAGGATTTTACTCTCTTTAAAATCAACATATCCAATAGTGCCAAACTCAACTTTTTTTTCTATAATACCTATTGGATTAACAATGGCAGATATTCCATTGTTTGCTGATCTAATTACATATTTTCCACTTTCAATTGATCTAAAGATACTGTGTGCAAAATGTTGTTTTGGGCCAATAGAATTTCCAAACCACCCATCTTCTGAAATATTAATTATATAATCAAAGTTTTTGTCTTTAAATAATCTATTTGAATAAATAATTTCATAACAAATTAAGGGAAGTAATTTTAATTCTATCTTGTCATTTTTTATTAAAAGTGCTTTTTGGTTCTCACCTTTTGAAAAAGATTGGTAATCATTGGTTACTGTTTTAAGTCCTATTAAACTAAGTACTGATTCAAATGGAGTAAACTCTCCAAATGGCACTAAATTATTTTTGTTATAACTATGAATTAAATCCAATTTATTGTTAAAAATCGCCATTGAATTAAAAAATAAATTTTCATTATTTTTAGTTTTTACACTATTTAGACCCATGATAATTAAATCATCACTCGAAAAACTATTTGAAAATAATTCCTTATATATATCCATATCTCTTAAATAACTGTCTGGAATAATTCCTTCAGGCCATAAAAAAATCATTGGCTCTTTTTTTTCTGGACTACTCAAGGTAATTAGTTCTTGTATTATCTTTAATTCATCCTGCTTTGAATAAAATCGGTCTAAACTAATATTGGGTGATACGGCTCTTATTGTAAAATTATTTTTAATATCAGCTGTAGTATTAAATTGATTATATTTTAAATTGCCAAAAACTAAAAAACCTACAGAAATTATTATAAAGAAAAAACAGACAATAATTTCTTTTCTGGTTTTTCTTAAGATAAATACAGCTGGAACAGTAAACAAAGATATACAAATTAAATTGAAAGAATAAGTCCCAATTACTGAAAGAATTTGAATAAAATAAATACTTTCTGAAAAACTAAAAGCAATTAAATTCCATGGAAAACCAGTAAGAATGGACCCTCTAATAAATTCAATAGATCCAAATAAAATTGAAAAAATAAAAAATGTACTAACAACATCTCTAGAATAAAAAACAGAAAACAAATAAGTTATTAATCCATAAAATATTGCAAGAAAAGCAGGAAATAAAACTATAGCTATTGGTATTAAAAATTTAAAGCTTTCATCAAAAGTTAAGGAAATTGCAATCCAATATAAACTACATAAAAAATAACCAAAACCAAAAAACCATCCATATTTAAAGAAAGATTTATTATTTGGATTATTTTTTTTTTGTGTAAAAAGAAAAATAAAAAATAACGAAAAAGTAAAAAAATTAATTATAAAATAATTATAAGGTGGCAAGCTGTAAGAGCTGATAGCACCTAAAAAAAATACATATAATATGTTTAAAAAATTTTTTTTAAGCAAGTTAAGCAACTTTTGTTTTGATGAATTTATAAATTAAATCTTCTTCTTTAATCATTTTTTTAAAATCTTTTAGTTTTATATGATCGTGTCCTAATAAATGAAGAAATCCATGAATAAAAATTTTAACGACTTTTTGTTTAAACTCTAAAATGCTTATATTTTTTGGTTTATTCATAAACTCATAGCTAATTACTATATCACCAAGATAATTTGATTTTTTTGGGTTAAATTTTTTCTCAAATGGAAATGATAATACATCTGTAGGTTTATTTTTATTTCTAAAATCTTTATTAAGCTTTTTAATATTCTTATTATTTGAAAGTAAAATTGTTAGATTTATTTTTTTACCAATAAATTTATATTTTTTTGGAAAAAATTTTAGAATAGAATTAAAAAAAGTTTTATTTCTTTTGATTTTTTTGCTCCAGAGAGTGCACTCCGAAACTACATCAATTTTAATCATTTTCTTGGTCAGAGTACGCTTTTACAATCTTAGATACCAAAGGATGTCTCACCACATCTGAATGATCAAAATCTACAACAGAAATTTCTTTTAAGTGCCCAAGTAATTTCTTAGATCTACTTAGGCCTGACATGTTTTTATTTGGAAGATCTATTTGAGAAGGATCACCATTTATAACAATTTTAGAATTCTCACCTATACGTGTTAAAAACATCTTAATTTGAGTATCTGTTGCATTTTGGGCTTCATCTAAAATTGCAAAAGAATTCTTTAACGTTCTTCCTCTCATGAAAGCAAGTGGTGCTATTTCAATATCACCAATTTCAATCATTCTCTGTATTTTTTCGAAATCAAATAAATCATAGAGAGAATCATATAGAGGCCTTAAATAAGGATCTACTTTCTCCTTCATATCTCCTGGTAAAAAACCAAGTCTCTCACCAGCTTCTACTGCTGGTCTTGATAGAATAATTCTTTCAATTTTTTTATCAAGCAACATAGTTAATCCAACTGCTACTGCTAAAAAAGTTTTACCTGTCCCTGCAGGTCCTGCAGATATGACAATATCACTTTGTCTTAAAGCTCTAACATATTCTTTTTGTCTCTCTGATCTAGGGATAACAGATTTTTTTGGTGTTTTAATTATATCAGAAACATTTTGATTTTTTACTTTTTCTTCAATCATAAATTTATCTATAGATGAGATTATATCTTTTTTCTCAATACTGCCATTGTTAATAAATTGATTTGCAAGAAATTGAATAGCATTTTTTGTAATTTCATTTTGTTCTGGGGTTGATTTTATTAAAATAGAATTTCCCCTTGAATAAAGATTTGTATTAGTAATTTTTTCAAGTTCTTTTAAATTTTCATTAAACTCACCAACAACTCCCATTAATAAATCATTATCATGAAAGATAACGCTTAAAGAGTTATTATCAGAGTATACAAATTTTAATGTTGAATTAATTTTTTTTGAAACTGTATTATTCAATTTTAAGCTACCTTTTTTTTAGAGCTTTCAGTTAATTTTCCAAAAAGACTATTTTGATTACTACTTATTATTTCGACCTGCACAAGTTTTCCAATATTTTCTATATTGCCATCAAAAATTACTGATGTCATATATTCTGTTCTTCCAAATAACTTAATCCCATCTTTCATTTTATTTTCTACTAGAACATTTAAAATTTTATTTTCTAAAGATTTATTTTTTTTTATTTGGTTATTAAATAATTTCTCCTGAATTATCTCTAATCTTTGTTTAGATTTTTTTTGATCCACGAGTGTTAAATTTGCAGCAACGGTTCCTGGTCTTGGGCTAAAAATAAACGAATAAGAGTTGATAAATTTTACTTTTTCAATTAGTTCCATTGTCATTTTAAAATCTTGCTCATCTTCTTCTGGGTATCCAATAATAAAATCACTAGAAAACTCAATTTTTGGGTTAATCTTCCTTAATTTTTCATAAACTAGCAGGTATTCTTCAATGGTGTGTTTTCTATTCATTAGATTTAAAATTTTATTTGATCCACTTTGTACTGGTAAATGTACAAGGGGCATCAGTTTAGATGATGTCTTATAAACATTAATCAAATCATCTGTCATATCCTTGGGATGAGATGTTGTGTATCGAATTCTTTCAAGTTTATCAAAGCTATCAAGCTTGATTAACAAATCTGATAGTCTATATTTTTTACCTTCCTCATCATAACTGTATGCGTTTACATTTTGACCTAACAAGATAATTTCTTTTGCACCACTTTGAACCAATTCTTTTGCTTCATTTATGATTTGGTCAAAAGGTCTGGAGTATTCTGGTCCACGAGTATAAGGCACTACACAAAAATGACAGAATTTATCACAACCTTCTTGGATTGTTAAAAATGAAGAGACTTTACTGTCTTTATTTTTAATCTGACTTAAATAATTAAATTTAGAAATTGTATCAAATTCTGTTTCTTCCTCTTTTTTTTTGTTTTTTAAATGATTTAATATTGCCTCATTTATTTTATGGTAAGACTGTGGACCAATTACAATATCAATATAAGGTTCTCTTTTTAACATTTCTTGATTTTCAGCTTGAGCAACACAACCAGCAACAACTACAATTGGTTTTTTTTTCTCTCTAAAAATTTTTTTGACTCTTCCTATTTCATGGTAAACTTTTTCTTTTGCTTTATCACGAATATGACAGGTGTTTAAAAGATAACAATTTGCATCCTCATATTTTTCAGTTTTTTCAAAGCCTATTTTTTTTACAGTATCAAATATACGATTTGAATCGTATTCATTCATTTGACAACCAAAAGTTTTAATAAAAATTTTTTTTAACATTGTGTTAGGATTTTTTTTTAACCCCATATAATTCTAATTTGTGATCAACCAATCGATAACCGTATTTATCAGCAATTTTTTCTTGTAGCTTTTCTATCTCTTCATCCACAAATTCAATAATTTCTCCTGATTTAACATCAATTAAATGATCATGATGTCCTTCATTTAATTCCTCGTATCTAGCTTTGCCTCCTTTAAAATCATGTTTAGCTAAAATTCCAGACTCCTCAAAAAGTTTTACTGTTCTATATACTGTGGCAATACTTATTTTTGGATCAATCTTTGAAACTCTATTATATAGTTCATCTACATCTGGATGGTCATTAGACTCTGACATTACTTTTGCGATAATTTTTCTTTGATCCGTTAGTTTAACTCCTTTAGCTAAACATTTTTGTTCAATATTTTCTGACATTTTTTAATTTTAACTTAAATAAATAGGATTAATCAAATTCTTTTTAATTTTAAATTTTTCACATAAACTAGGGACTTCTTCATACTTAACTTCTTTAAATCCTTTAAAATCTTCAAAACTAAAACAATAATAATTGATTTTTTTTGTTAGAAATAAAGCTTTAATCGTCGCTAATGAATTTCTAATTCCTGCAAAACTGCCAGGTCCTCTGTTAACATAAATAATATTAATTTGATCTAAAGTAGAGGAATTTACCTTTAAAAAATCATTAATTAAGATCATTAATTTTTCAAAATTAATTTTACTATTTTCATGAGTACAAGTATAAATATTTTCACTAACTATGAGTGTTAAAAAAATTTTATCTCTTGTGGCATCTACTATTAAATTTTTCATTATAATAATGTTATTTGCTATCAATTCTAAAGCAGAAGAAAATAATATCAAATATTATTCTGAAGATAGTGGCATTCTTTCTTTGATGTATCACCGATTTGATGAAAATAAGTATCCTTCAACAAATATACAAATGGATATTTTCAAAGAACAAATGTCTATAATCAATACCTCAAATTATAAATTTTTTGATCCACAATATTTACAAAAAGAATTTAATTTTCCAAAAAATAAAAAAGAAATACTTATCACTGTAGATGATGCTTTCTTATCATTTTATAAAATTGCGTGGCCATATTTGAAAAGAGAGAAAATTCCTTTTATTTTATTTGTTTCAACTGAAACCGTAGGTAAAACTGGCTATATGAGTTGGCAACAAATACAAGAAGTAGAAAAAGAGCCATATGCTTACATTGGCAATCATTCACATTCTCATAATTACCTGGTTGATCTAGAAACAAAAAATTTTTTGGCTGATATTAATGCTTCAATTGAAATTTTTAATCAGAACTTAGGCTATAACCCAATTTTTTTTTCATACCCATTTGGTGAGTATAGCAAAACTATTAAAGATTTTATTTCCAAAAATTTTGATTTTGCTTTTGGACAACATTCTGGTGTTATTGATATTAATAAAGATCCTCATGAATTACCCAGATTCCCAATTAATGAAAAATATGGTGACTTAGAAAGATTCAAATTTTTAATTAATCTTGGCCCACTTCCATACAAATCTTTAAACCCTAAAGACAAGTATATTATCAATAACAATCCACCAAAACTATCTGTTGAATTTTTTGAAAATCAAAAAAATATAGAAAATATTAATTGTTTCTCTGATGAGGGTAGTGGATGGGATAAGTCAAATATTACTTTTAATAAAAATATACTAAACATAAATTTTAGAGAAAAATTCACATTCAGAAGAGGTAGAGTTAATTGTTCACTTAATGATGATGGAATATGGAGATGGTTCGGCGTTCAATTTTCAGTGAATCAAAATTAAATTAAACTTTCTAAATCTTTGCTAGATGGTAATAACTTCGCATCATCAAAATCTGTTAAATCATTTTGTCTAATAATTTGTTGTAAAATTTTAACATACTCTTTTCCTGTCTCTGCATATTTATCTAAGTATTCGGTAAGAATCATGCTGTCTAATTCTTTTCCTTCATCTCGCAATTCTGCTCTTGCACTTCTAAAATCTTTATAAGACGAGTGTGTGTTTAAATTTCTTTGATATGCTTTTACGGACGCCTGCAAAACCTTAAATCTCATAACTTTATGTGTACTATCATCTTCTGCATCGGCCGGTTTTATTCCTTCACCACTCCACGTCCACTGACCAAACAATGCATTTCCCTCTTGAGCAAACCTTGATGTTCCCCAACCAGTTTCCTTTGCAGCTTGTGCAATTGCCATTGAAACGGGCACTTCATCCATTCTAATTTTCAATGTAGATAAATCTTTGTTTACAACTCCATATTGTTTAAATTTTATGTTTAACCACTCTTGTTCTGTCTTTGTATTTTTGCTTTTATTTAAAATACTAAAGAGCTTTATTCTATCTAGTTTAATACTATTATTTTCATCAATGACTAAAGGCAAAATTATCTGAATGAATAATTCTTTTCTTTTTTTAGTATTTTCTATTTTTCCAATTTCTTTTGGTAATAGATCTAAATTTATAGGCTTTACTAATTTATTTTCTCTAACATCTTTTAAATTATAATTTGTTGATTTAAAAAGTTCTTCAATTGTTGCAGCACTTAATAGTATGGCATCTGAGGGCTGTTCATCGAATGTTAAAACATCTTCATATAAAAACTTTTTATTTAATTGTTCATCTAGTTTTGTTGTTTTGTTTTCTAATAATTTTTTTAAATTATTCTTTGAGTTATTTTCATAGTCCTTAGAAAGTATCATTTTTTCTTTTGTAAGATTAATGGCTAATGGAGCTATAAAAAAAATCGATATAATGATTAAACTTGATAAAAAAGTTCTTGAAAGATTATCTAGTCCACTTTTTTGTGCATCTAGTTTATTTTTTTTTTTTAAATTTTTTGCAGTTTCAAAAAATGATGTAAGTTTTTTTCTAATAATTGTTTTTTTTCTCATAACTATATTGCAACCACTTCTTTAACCTCAGGTAAATAGTGACACAAAAGATTTTGTACACCTTGTTTTAAGGTCATTGTCGAGCTGGGACAACCAGAGCAGCTTCCCTGTAATTCTACCTTAACAATTCCATCTTTAAATTCTTTAAATTTAATATCACCACCATCTTTTGCAACAGCAGGTCTAATCTTTGATTCTAAGATACTTATAATTTGCTTTTCGATTTCAGTGTGTTCCTCTTTTTTTTCTCCAAGTAACTCATTGGCAATTACAAATTCTTTTCCTGTAGAATAAAAATCATTAATCAGTGAAATGGCTATATGTTTAATATCTTCCCAATTTACTTCTTCATTTTTATTTATAGATATAAAATCTTCTCCTAAAAATACGCCTGTTACCCCATTAATTGATAAAATATTTCTTACTAATTCATTATCAGTTTCTTCTTTTTTTATCACTTCAAATGATCCATTATTGGAAACTGTTTTTCCAGGCAAAAACTTTAGTGAATTTGGGTTTGGTGTTACTTCAGTTTGAATAAACATCTTTTTATATATAATGATTACTGAGAAAATTTAAACTAATTAATATAATCTTATTAAAAACCTACTAAATCTTTAATTTCTTTTATTTTTTTTGAAGCAATTTTATTAGCTTTATTAGAACCTTCTAAAAGAATTTTATCTAAATAACCTTCATCATTTAATAATTTTTTTATTTCTTTTGAAATTGGATCAATTGTTTCAATTAAAGTCTCTGATAACTTCTCTTTAAACTCCGAAAAATTTTTTCCTTTAAATTCAATAATAGATTTTTCTAAATTTTGATTTTTTAAACTTGAATAAATCCCTAATAAATTTTCAGCTTCTGGTCTTTCGTTTAAATCTTTAATATCTGAAGGAAGTGGCAAAGGATCCGTTTTTGCTTTTTTAATTTTATTTAAAATCTCTTCGCTATTATCTGTAAGATTAATTCTGCTCAAATCTGAAGGATCTGATTTGCTCATTTTTTTTAAACCATCTTTAAGACTCATTATTCTAGAAAACTCTTTCTGTATTAAGGGCTCTGGAACTTTTAAAAAATCTGTTGCATTAAAATCGTTATTAAATTTTTGTGCTATATCTCTACAAAGTTCTAAGTGTTGTTTTTGATCATCACCAACAGGAACATGAGTTGCGTCATACAACAGGATATCAGCAGCCATTAATACTGGATAGGAGTAAAGGCCAATACTAGCTTTTTCCTTATCTTTTCCAGCTTTTTCCTTAAACTGAGTCATTCTATTAAGCCAGCCAATTCTTGAAACACAACTTAATATCCATGCGGCTTCAGAGTGAGCTGGAACCATTGATTGATTAAAAATTATACTTTTGTTAGGATCTATTCCACTTGCAATAAATGTTGCCGCAGTTTCTCTTATATTCTTTTTTAGTTCCTTAGGATCTTGTTTTACTGTAATTGCATGAAGGTCAACTACACAAAAAATACACTCATTTTCTTTTTCATTTTGGAGTTTTACAAAATTTTTAATTGCTCCGAGATAGTTTCCTAAATGTAAGTTACCAGTAGGTTGTACTCCAGAAAAAATTTTTTTAATCATATCAATAGTTTAAATTAATATCTGTTCTTTTAAAAGCCTTGATTAAAACTGCAATGAAAAAATAAAATATAAGACCAGTAATAACAGCACCCACTAAATAGATCGCTTTAAAATTTTCTTGATAGGATAATTCATTATTAAAAAAATAAATTATATAATTAAAAAATATTCCCATAATCACTGATGCTGTTAAAATTTTAATTAATCTATCTATAAAGACATGATTAAAATTGAAAAAACTTTCTTTTTTTAAAAAGATAAACAATAGCAATGCATTAAACCAGGATGAAGTGGTAGTTGCGATTGGTATGATTATAAAACCAATTTGTTTAAAAAAGATAACGCTTATAAATATATTTAATAAAACAGATAATAATGAAATATAAAACGGTATTTTTGTATTATGTCTTGCGAAAAAAAATGTCGAAAAAACTTTTATTAATGAAAAAGCAGGCAAACCAATTGCAAAATAAAATAGAGCTTTTGCTGAATTCTTAACACTTAATTCATCAAAAGAACCATAGCCAAATAATGAAGAAATAATTTCTTCTGAGGCAATTAATAATGCAACTGTTGCTGGGATACTCAAGAATAGACTAAGTTCTAAAGCTTTATTTTGAATTAAGTTTATTTTATCTTTATTTTGACTTTTAACATATTTGGATAGTTGGGGTAAAATAACTGTACCAATTGCAATTCCAGCAATGGCTAAATTTATTTGATAAACTCTGTCAGCATAATAAAGGTAAGAAACCGCACTAGCTTGAAAAGATGCAATAATTGTTCCTACTAAAATATTTATTTGAGTAACACCTGATGAAAAAATACTAGGTAATAATTTTTTAAAAAAGTTTTTAATTTTTTTATTAATGTTAATTTTAAATTTAATCTTAGGTGAAAAATTTTTTTTTACAAAAAAGTATAGAAAAATAAATTGTACAACGCCTGAAATGGTTACAGCATAAGATAAATAATAAACAAGATTATCGTCTAATATTTTTGCAAATAACAAAACTCCAATTAAAAGTATATTTAAAATAATTGGCGCAGCGGACGCTATTGCAAATTTATTATGTGAATTTAAAATTGCAGAAAAAAATGATGCCAAACTTATGAAAATTAAAAATGGGAAGGTAATTCTTGTTAAGGTTATAGCTAGTTCCATTTTATCATAATCGCCTTCAAAACCTGGTGCAATTAGATAAACAAATAAAGGCATCAATATCTCTACAATCAGAACTAAAATTATTAGACCTAGGGTGAGTAGATTAAAAATACTATTAGCAAAATTTTGTGCTTCTTTTTTTTTATTCAATAATGATGAGTAGCTTGGAACAAAAGCTGCATTAAATGTTCCTTCAGAAAATAACCTTCTAAAAGTGTTGGGAATTCTAAACGCCACAAAGAAAGCATCTGCCAAAATTCCAGTTCCAAGGAATACTGCTATTAAAATATCTCTTAAATAGCCCAGTAACCTACTAATTATTGTAAAAAAGCTAAACGTGCTTGTTGACTTAATAAGGTTCATAAATCATATTAGTCTTAAATTTGCTCCATTTGTATATCTAATTAACATAAATGAAAAAAACTAAAATAGATCATTATACTGATAAAGAGGCTCTAGAATTCCACAGCTTAAATAAGCCAGGAAAAATAGAAATAAATTCTTCAAAACCAATGACAACTAAGAGAGATTTGGCATTAGCTTATTCTCCTGGTGTTGCAGTTCCAGTTCAAGCAATCGCTGACGATCCAGAGACAGCATACGATTATACATCTAAAGGAAATTTAGTTGCAGTGATAAGTAATGGATCAGCTATTTTAGGAATGGGTAATTTAGGAGCACTTGCATCTAAACCTGTCATGGAGGGAAAGGCAGTTTTATTTAAGAGATTTGCCGATATCGATTCTATTGACTTAGAAATTGACTCTCAAGATTCCGATGAAATTATTAATAGTATTAAAAACTTTGCATGCAGTTTTGGTGGTATTAACTTAGAAGATATCGCAGCTCCTGATTGTTTTATAATTGAAGAAAAATTAAAAGAAATTTTAGATATTCCAGTTTTTCATGACGATCAACATGGAACAGCAATTATAACTACAGCTGCATTAATTAACGCCTTAGATATTAGTGGTAAATCAATAAAAGACATTAAAGTTGTTGTAAATGGAGCAGGTGCATCAGCAATTGCTTGTACAAATTTATTTAAAAATAGTGGTGTACTTAGTGAAAATGTAATCATGCTTGATCGTAAAGGAGTGGTCTATAGAGGTAGAACTGAGGGAATGGACCAGTGGAAATCTGCCCATGCAGTAGAAACTAAAAAAAGAACTTTAGAAGAAGCTATAAATGGAGCTGACGTATTTTTAGGATTATCTGCCAAAGGAGCTTTGAAAAAAGAGTTAGTAAAAACTATGGCTAAGAACCCAATAATTTTTGCCTGCGCGAATCCTGATCCTGAAATAACACCTGAAGAAATAATGGAAGTTAGAGATGATGCCATTATTGCAACTGGAAGATCTGATTATCCCAATCAAGTAAACAATTTAATTGGTTTTCCTTATATTTTTAGAGGAGCATTAGACGTAAGAGCTACAACTATTAATGAAGAAATGAAGGTTGCAGCTGCAAACGCAATTGCAAAATTAGCAAGAGAAGATGTTCCAGATGAAGTTGTTGCCGCAATGGGAGGAGATCGTCCTAAATATGGAAAAGATTATATAATTCCATCCACGTTTGATCCAAGACTGATTAGTGTAATTCCTGCAGCTGTTGCAAAAGCTGCTATGGATAGTGGTGTTGCAAAAAAACATATAAAAGATTTTGAGGCTTATAGAGACCAACTCAAACAAAGACTAGATCCCTCAGTAACTATTATGCAAGGTATTAACTCTCATATCAAAAAAAATCAAAAGAGAATTGTTTTTGCAGATGGAGAAGACGAAAACACTCTTAAGGCGGCAATTGCATTTAAAAATTCTAAATTGGGTACACCAATTTTAATTGGTAAAAAAAATAAAATTAAAGAAAGAATAAAAGAAATTGGCTACAATCAAAATTTTGATATTGAAATAGTTAATTCTGAAGACAAAGAAAAAAGAGAAAAGTACGTAAACTTTTTATTTGAAAAATTGCAAAGAGAGAAAGGTCTTTTGGAAAGAGATTGTGATAGATTAGTTAGAAATGATAGGGTTGTATGGGCATCTTGTATGGTTGCTTGTGGTGATGCAGATGGTGCTGTCACTGGAAATACTAGAAGATTTGGAGCTTCTTTTGATAAAGTTACACAAGTTATAGATGCTAGACCAGGTGAAATCATGTTTGGATTAAATATGGTTGTTGCTAAAGGAAAAACTATTTTTGTTGGAGACACGAGTGTAAATGAATATCCAAGTTCAGAGGAGCTTGCAGAAATTGCAATTTCATCAGCTAGGGTTGTTAAAATGTTTGGATTTGTTCCAAAAGTTGCTTTTGTTTCTCACTCTACTTTTGGTCAACCTCTAACAAGTAGAACTAAACATATAAAAAAGGCTGTTGAAATTTTAAAAGATAAAAATGTAGATTTTGATTTTGATGGGGACATGCAGCCAGATGTTGCCTTAAATGAAGAGTACAAAGAATTATATCCTTTCTCAAGTATTGTAGGAAATGCAAATATATTAATAATGCCGGGCCAACACAGTGCTGCTATTTCTTATAAAATGATGAAAAGCTTAGGTGACACAAAAGTTATTGGTCCTCTTTTAATTGGATTGGGTCAACCCATTGAAATAGCTCCTTTAAGGTCATCTACTTCAGAAATCATAAATTTAGCTTCAGTTGCTGCCTACTCTGCTGATGTAATTGATTATAAAAAAAGTTAATTTTTTTGAATTCTTAAATCTTCAACCAAGACAATACTTGCAATAACATCTTCTACATCTAGTATTTCTTTTGCTTCATTTATTACTTCTTTTCTTTCTTCTGTGGTTAAAGAAATCCCATAAATAAATATTTTTTTCTTATAAGTATCAATTTGATAATTGGTTGCTTTAATTTTTTTGTTAAATATTAAAGCAGTACGAAGTTGAGATGTAATTAACAAATCTTTAGCTGATTGTTTGAAATTAAAATCTTCTTTTATTTTAATATCGTTTTTAACTGATCTGACACCTTTTGTTTCCCATGCAAGTTTAGTAATTTGAAGTTTTTCTTCAGGATCATCTACTTTTCCTGTTACAAAAATTTTTCCATCTAAAACTTTTGTGCTAACAGCTAAGATATAGCTCTTGTCTCTTAGGGCTAATCTCGCAGCTAAATTTTTTTGCATTACAGAATCGTCTATTTGGGTCCCTAAAGATCTTGGATCAAACGCAACACTAACACCTGTTCCAAAAACTCCTTTTGAGCTAATCCCAACACACCCTGTTAAGATTAAAAAAATTAAACTTATTAAAAATATTTTATTTTTCATTTTTTATTTTTAAACAATAATTGTAAATTTCTTTTTTTGATACATTCGTATTTTGGCTAATTAAATCTGTAATATCTTTTATGCTTAGTTTTTTAATTAATTTTTGAATAATTACTTTATCAGATTCTTTTAATATTATCGATGAATTTTTTTCTTTTACCTTTTCAGAAATAACAATTGTTAACTCTCCTTTGGGATCAGATTTAAATGGTTCAAGTGTCTCCACATCTGTTCTTATATATTCCTCATAAAATTTTGTCATTTCTCTGCAAACCAAAATTTTTCTATTTAAAAAGTAACGTTTTAAATCTTTTATCGATCTATTAAATTTTCGTGGAGAAATAAAAAAAACAATACAGCCCTCTAAATTTGCAAGTCTTTCGAAATCTTCACTTAATTTGCTATTTTTATCTGGAAAAAAACCATAAAAAAAATATTTTTCATTAAATCCACTTATGGAAACTGCAGAAGAAACAGCTGACGCACCCGGAATTGGAAAGATATCTATTTCATTAATAACACATTCATTGACTAATATAGCTCCTGGATCTGAGATAGATGGAGTTCCAGCGTCAGAAATCAAAGAAACGACCGATCCTGATTTTAAAATATCAATTACTTTCGATAAATTTTTTTTTTCATTAAATTTATGATTTGCAATAAGTTTTGATTTAATTTCATACCGTTCTAATAAATTTTTTGAAATACGTGTATCCTCACACAGTACATAATCCGATTTTTTTAATACTTCTAGGGCTCTTAAAGTGATGTCGCTTAAGTTCCCAATTGGAGTAGATACAATATAAAGACCACTTTTAACTTTATTATTTATATTTTCAGTATGTAGAATCATCAAATTATAATAGTTATAATAATAACATTAAAATGAACAAAATTATTAAAATTATACTTTTTTTAGCTTTTGGTTTCTCAATTACTCCAGTAGCACTCTTGGCAAATGAGAAAATTAGGATTGGTCTTCTTGTCCCTTTAACTGGAAAGAACTCTGAAATAGGACAATCTATAATTAAATCTACACGTCTTGCAATTAATACAATTAACAATGCATCAATTGAGATTATACCAAAAGATACACAGTCAAACCCTGAGGTCACTTTAAAGGCAGCTAAAGAGTTGGCTAATTCAGGAATAAAAATTGTAATTGGTCCAGTTTTTAACGAAAGTCTAATTTACCTAAGTGAGTTAAGTGAATTAACATTCTTGGCTCTAACGAATAAGAATGATAATTTTTCCAAAAACATTATCAACGCTGGAATTAATGCAACTTCACAACTAAATGCAATTAAGAAGTTTATAGAATTAAACGAAATAAAAAAAACTATCTTTCTTACTCCAGATGTAGGTTTTAAAAATGAAATTGAAAAAGCTATTTCTAATTCTAAAATAAAAATATTAGAAAATTATATTTATAATACTGACCCAACTAAACTTACCAAACAAATTGAAAAAATTACACGTTATGAAATTAGAAAACAAAACCTTGAAGATGAAATAAATAGATTAGAGAAATCGGAACAAAGCAATAAAGAGCTCTTAATTGAAAGGTTAAAAAAGAGAGATACTCTTGGTAGTGTAAAATTTGATTCAGTGGTAATTTCTGATTTTGATGAAAGTTTAAAAAGTGTAACAACTTCCCTGCTTTATACGGATATAACTCCTAAAGAAAAATATTTTATTACTCTTAATCAATGGTTTGATGAGTCTCTTTTAAAAGAGACAAGCTCACAACCCTTGTATTTTCCTTCTGCAAATAAAGATAATTATGATGAATTTTCTAATGAATATTTTGAAAAATATAATCAGTACCCTAATCAATTGTCATTTTTAAGTTATGACTTGGTTGGGCTTGTGTATTATTTAATTCTTCAAAACGAATCTGTTATTGATAAAAAAATGTTTACTAAAAAAACCTTGTTTAAAGGAAAGGTTGGAGTTTTTGAAATTAAAAACAATAAAATTAATCATATTTTAAATTTTTATAAAGCTGAAGATGGAGAATTTAAAAAAGTTTTTTAATTTTTTTAAAAGCTTTAAATCTATGATCTATTTTATATTTCTGTGATGCTCTCATTTCACCAAATGTAATTTTTTTTCCAAGTGGTATGAAAATAGGATCATAACCAAAACCATTTTTACCTTTTATAACTGGTGAAATAAAACCTTCAACCTTTCCAATAGAATTTATTATTTCTTTATTTTTATTATAAATGGTTAAGGCACAAATAAACCTGGCCTTAATTTTTTTCTCTCGCCAATTTTTGTCTTTTTTATCTAACTCCTTAAAAACTCTATTCATTGCTTTTTTAAAATCACCTTTTTTACCTCCCCATCTAGCTGAATAAATTCCAGGGTCTCCATCTAAAACATCTATTTCTAAGCCCGAGTCATCAGACAGACATATCATTTTTGATTTTTTAGAAAAAAATTTAGCTTTGATTAAGGAGTTTTCCTTAAATGTTTTGCCATTTTCAGGAGGGCTTTTTATTTTAAAGTCCTGTGGAGAGTATATTTCAACATTTTTAGGCAATAAATCCTTAATTTCTCTTAATTTTCCTTTATTATTAGTGCCTACCAACAATTTTATAATTTTATTCTTTAACATCTAGCAATTATCAAATTTCATACCATATAAGTTGTCATGGAAAAAGATCAAAACATTAATTCTGAAAACCAAAATGAAGAAATTAAAGAGAATAAAGCTGAGGAGCAAAACCAAGTAGAACAAGAAATTTCAGCTGATAAAACAGAAGAGGCAAAAGAGATTACACCTGAAGAAAAAATTAAGGAGTTAGAAGATAAGCTTACTAGAACTTTTGCTGAAATGGAAAATCAAAGAAGAAGATTTGAAAAAGAAAAAGATGATGCTTTTGATTATGGTGGATTTTCTTTTGCAAAAGAAGCTTTAAATTTAATTGATAATCTTGAAAGGTCAAAACAAATTTTAGAAAGTGATGAAGTACTAAAAGATACTGAAGCTTTAAAAAAAACTTTAGAGCATTTTGAAATTATTAGTAAAGATATGGTGTCAATTTTTTCAAAAAATGGAATTACACCTGTTGTTTCTATTGGTAAAAAATTGGATCCCAATCAACACCAAGCTATGATGGAAATTGATGACGATCAAAAAGAACCTGGAACAATAGTTCAAGAAATTCAAAAAGGTTTTATGATGAAAGATAGACTTTTAAGACCAGCATTAGTCGGAGTTTCAAAAAAAACCAAAACTCCAGATGATCAAAAAAGTGAGGAAAATAAAGAAAATTCAGACAATTAATTATAATTGTAAGAACTTGTAGATTGAAAATTAACACTTATATGAAGGAAAGGAATTAAATTATGAGCAAAATTATAGGAATAGATTTAGGAACAACAAATTCATGCGTGTCTATCATGGAAGGTAGTCAGCCAAAAGTTTTAGAAAATGCTGAGGGTGCAAGAACAACTCCTTCGGTTGTAGCTTTTACTGAGGATGGGGAAAAACTTGTAGGTCAACCTGCAAAAAGACAAGCTGTAACTAACCCTGAAAATACTATTTTTGCTGTAAAAAGATTAATTGGAAGAAGTTTTGAAGACCCTACTGTAAAAAAAGATATTGCAGCTGCACCTTTTAAAATTGTGAATTCAGAAAAAGGAGATGCTTGGATTGAAGCTAAAGGGGAAAAATATTCACCTTCTCAAATTTCAGCTTTTATTCTTCAAAAGATGAAAGAAACAGCTGAAAAATATTTAGGCCAAGAAGTAACTAAAGCTGTAATTACAGTTCCTGCATATTTTAATGATGCTCAAAGACAGGCAACAAAAGACGCTGGTAAAATTGCTGGTCTTGAAGTTTTAAGAATTATTAATGAACCAACAGCTGCTTCTCTTGCTTACGGTTTAGATAAAAAGCAAAATAAAAAAATAGCTGTTTATGACTTAGGTGGTGGAACTTTTGATGTCTCTATCCTTGAGTTGGGTGATGGTGTATTTGAGGTTAAATCTACAAATGGAGATACATTTTTAGGTGGTGAAGACTTTGATAATACAATCGTTGATTATTTAATTGGTGAATTTAAAAAAGATTCTGGAATTGATTTAAGATCAGATAAATTGGCTCTTCAAAGATTAAAAGAAGCTGCTGAAAAAGCAAAAATTGAATTATCTTCTGCAGAGCAAACAGATGTTAATTTACCCTTTATAACAGCTGATAAAACTGGTCCAAAACATATCAATCTAAAAATGACTAGAGCAAAATTAGAAGCTTTGGTTGAAGATTTAATCTCAAGAACATTACCACCATGTAAAACTGCTCTTAAAGATGCAGGGCTTACTGCAAGTGAAATTGATGAAATTGTAATGGTTGGTGGAATGACAAGAATGCCTAAAGTTCTATCTGAAGTTAAAAACTTTTTTGGTAAAGAACCTAATAAAAGTGTAAACCCTGATGAAGTTGTAGCAATGGGTGCTGCAATCCAAGCTGGTGTTCTTCAAGGAGACGTTAAAGATGTCCTTCTTTTAGATGTAACACCTTTATCGCTTGGAATTGAAACATTAGGTGGGGTTTCAACAAAATTAATTGAAAAAAATACAACAATACCAACAAAAAAAAGCCAAGTATTTTCAACAGCTGATGACAATCAACCTGCCGTATCGATAAGAGTGCTTCAAGGTGAAAGAGAGATGGCATCTGACAATAAAATGTTAGGAAACTTTGAACTAGTTGGAATTGCGCCTGCTCCAAGAGGAGTGCCTCAAATAGAAGTAACTTTTGATATTGATGCAAATGGAATTGTGAGTGTTTCTGCTAAAGATAAAGGAACGGGAAAAGAACAAAAAATTCAAATCCAGGCCTCTGGTGGCTTAAGTGATGAAGAGATTGAAAAAATGGTAAAAGATGCTGAAGCAAATAAAGAAGAGGACAAAAAGAAAAGAGAATCTGTTGATGTTAGAAATCAAGCAGACACTCTTTTACACTCTACTGAAAAAAATCTAAAAGAGCATGGTGCCAAAGTTTCTGATGCTGATAAAAAAGCAATTGAAGATGCCTCAACTGACTTGAAAGAAGCTATTAAAGGAACTGATACCGAAGAAATTAAAAAGAAAACTGAAACTTTAGTTCAAGCCTCTATGAAGTTAGGTGAAGCAATTTATAAATCTCAAGAGAAAAAAGAAGGCTCACCAAAAGAAGGTGATAAAAATGATGAAGGAAAAAAAGACGATAATGTAGTTGATGCTGACTTTGAAGAAGTTAAAGAAGAAAGCAAAGAAGGCAAAGAAGAAGATAAAGAAAAAAGCGCCTAAGACTTACAGCAACTATCATCTTAAAGTAACTTATGGCTAAAAGAGATTTTTATGACGTCTTAGGGGTTAGCAAAAGTGCAAGCCCTGAAGAATTAAAATCTGCTTACCGTAAATTAGCTGTAAAATATCACCCAGACAAAAACCCAGGTGATAAAGCCTCAGAAGATAAATTTAAAGAAGCTGGTGAAGCTTACGGCGTCCTTTCAGATAAAGAAAAGAAACAAAACTACGATAACTTTGGCCACGCTGCTTTTGAGGGTGGTGGAGGCAGACAAGGAGGAGGCTTTGGTGGTGGTTTTGGCGGAGCAGATTTTTCAGATATTTTTGAAGATTTTTTTGGAGATTTTGGTGGTGGACAATCAAGAGGAAGACGAAAAACCAACAATAGAGGCTCTGATCTTCGATATGATTTATCTATTACTCTTGAAGAAGCTTATGAGGGTAAAAAACAAGATATAAAATTCTCAACTACAGAAAAATGTAATACTTGTAATGGTAATGGCTCTAAACCTGGTCATTCTCCAGACAGATGTACAGTTTGTGGTGGAAATGGAAAAGTAAGATCTAACCAAGGTTTTTTTACTGTTCAACAAACTTGTCCTCAATGTGCAGGCTCTGGTGAAGAAATAACAAATCCATGTACAGATTGTAATGGTCAAGGTAACAAACAAGCCTCCAAAAAAATATCAGTTACAATACCTAAAGGTGTCGATGATGGAACTAGGATTAGATTAGCTGGCAAAGGTGAAGCGGGATCCAAAGGTGGGGCAAATGGAGATCTTTATCTATTTGTAAATGTTCATTCACACGATTTATTTAAAAGATCTGATGAAAACTTATTCTTTGAATTTCCTATATCCATTGCTGATGCAGCTTTAGGAACCACAATAGAGATACCAACAATTGATGGCGGAAAAGCTAAAATTAAAATACCTGATGGAACTCAAAATGGAAAACAATTTAGGCTAAAAGGCAAAGGTATGCCTTATATGAGAGGTAGTGGAAATGGAGACCTTTATGTCCAAGTAAATACTGAAGTTCCTATTTCTTTAAATAAAGAGCAAAAAGCTTTACTTGAAAAATTTAGAGAAATTGAAAATGAAAAGTCTAATCCAAGTATCAAACAATTCTTTCAAAAAGCAAAAAGTTTTTGGAAAAACTAAAGACTAATTTACTAAAAAAGGTTAATATTTTCTTAGATGAAAAAAATTAATTTAGCTATTTCTGGCTGTCTAGGGAGAATGGGTCAACAGCTTATTAAATCCTCAAAAAATAATAAAAACTTTAAACTAACTGCTCTAACAGAAAATAAAGCTATCAGTAAAAAAATTGCTGGTATCAAGCTTGATGTAAACACCGAACAAACTTTTAAAAAAACTGATGTAATAATAGATTTTACAGTCCCAAACTGTACTTTAGATATTTTAAAAATTGCCTCAAAATTAAAAAAAAGAGTAGTAATTGGAACAACAGGATTTAATCAAAAAGAAGAGGCCTTGATTAAAAAATTTTCTAAAACCATTCCAATTTTAAAAGCTGGGAATATGAGCCTTGGCGTTAATTTATTAATGTATTTAACAGAAATTACCTCAAAATCACTAAATGAAGAATATTTAAGCAAGGTTTTTGAAGTTCATCACAAACACAAGAAAGATTACCCATCAGGAACAGCCTTAATGCTAGGAAAAGGAATTGCAGATGGAAAAAATAAAAACCTTTATAACTTAATGGGTAAAAAATTTTTAAATAAAAAATCTTTTCCTTATGGAAAAAAAATTAATTTTAATTCAATTAGAAAAGGTGAAATTATTGGTGAACATGAAGTTACATTTTCCAGTGGAAAAGAAATAATAAAATTAAATCATGAGGCTTTTGATAGAGCACTTTATTCAGATGGAGCTTTAACTGCTGCAAAATGGTTGATTAATAAAAAACCAGGACTTTATTCGATGAGAGATTTATTGAACTTTAGATAATGGATGAAAAAGATAAAGCAAAAACAATACTAAAAATTTTAAATAAACTTTATCCAACAACCCCTATCCCGCTAGATCATATTAATAACTTTACTCTCTTAATGTCAGTTCTTTTATCGGCACAATGTACTGATCTAAATGTTAATAATGTAACTAAAAATATATATCCAAAATATAATAAACCTGAGCATTTTGTAAAATTAGGCAAAAAACGAATAGAAAAATTGATTAAAAGTATTGGTCTCTTTCGAGTTAAGGCTAAAAGTATTTATTTGATGTCTAAACAGCTTCTTGAAAAGCATGGAGGCAAAGTACCCAAAAGCTTTGAAGAGCTCGAAAAACTGCCTGGTGTAGGCCATAAAACTGCAAGTGTGGTTATGTCTCAAGGTTTTGGAGTTCCAGCTTTTGCAGTTGATACCCACATCCATAGATTAGCTCAAAGATGGGGTTTAACAAATGGCAAAAATGTAATTCAAACTGAAAAAGATTTAAAAAGAATATTCCCAGAAAAAACATGGAGCAAATTGCATTTACAAATAATTTATTATGGAAGAGAATTTTGTAAGGCAAGGGAATGTTATGGTTTGACTTGTAAAATTTGCACGACTTGTTATCCTAATCGAAAAAATCCAGTTAAAATAAAAAAAGCTTAATATGAAAATACTAGGAATTGGTAATGCCATTGTTGACGTCATTTGTAAAGTTGATGACCAATACTTAATAAATAATCAATTAATAAAAAGTACAATGAAACTGGTTGACGAAATAGAATTTAAAAAACTTTTATCAAGTCTTAAGATAGAACAAACTATCTCTGGTGGGTCGGTTGCAAATTCTATTGTTGGACTATCACAATTAGGAAATGATGTTGGGTTTATAGGTAAAGTTAACGATGATAATTTGGGACAAAAATACGAAGAAGGTCTAACTAAAGAAAAAGTTCAATATTTTTATAATAAAAAAAAAGAAATCTCACCAACGGGTACTTGTTTAATCTTAATCACACCAGATGCAGAAAGAACTATGGTTACATTTTTAGGTATTGCTGGAAAAATTAGCCCCAGTGATATTAATGAAAAAGCTATACAAGAAAGTAAAATGATATTTTTAGAAGGATATTTGTGGGATGAGGGAGAACCCAAGTCAGCTTTTGATAAGGCAATGTCAATGTCTAACACTAAAGCAATGTCCTTATCAGATCAATTTTGTGTGGATAGACATAAAAGTGATTTTTTAGATTTAGTTAAAAATAAACTTGATATTACCTTTGCTAACGAACAAGAAATTAGATCATTAATTAATGCTAAAAACTTTGAAGAGGTTATTGAATTTGGAAAACAACTGGGGAAACTTTTAATTATCACACGTGGTGAAAAAGGAAGCATTGCTGTTAAGAATCAAGAAATTACAGAATGTAAAAGTAAACCAAATTTAAAAATTGTAGACTTAACAGGTGCTGGAGATCTATTTGCGGCTGGTTTTCTTCATGGGTTAATCAATAATAGTTCTACTAGAGAATGTCTCGAAAAAGGGACTGCAATGTCTTCAAAGATAATTCAAAAAATTGGTGCCAGACTAGATTAGCTATTTTAGTCAATAAAATAGCCATTTTTATGGCTTAGTATAAATTTTTCATCTTTGAATAAATCACTTATTTTTTTTCGAAGTCTATAAATATGTGTTTCTACCGTGTGGGTTTCCATATTTGCCGAGTAACACCATATATTTTTTTGTAAGTCTTCAACATTGTGTTTAATTTTTTTATTATTTAAATACAAAATAATTTCAATTTCTTTTTCTGTTAACTTTAATTTTAAATTATCTTTAGAAAAGAATTTAGAATTTAAATTTAACTCATAGCCCTTAATTATAATCTTAGACTGTTGGTTAAATTTTAATTTGATTAATTTAATATTGATTAATTCTATTAATTTTTTAAATGATAAGGGCAGATCATTAAAATGTAAAAAATTTTTATCAGTTATATTAATATTTCGTAGTAATTTATGACCTGTTTTTGAAATTATTAAATAATCTAATCTATTTAGATCAAATTTCTTTTGAAAATCTTCTTCATTCTCAATTTTTATAATCGTAAAAGATAAATTTTCTTTTATCTCGTCTAAAATTTCATATAGTGAATTAAAGTTTAAAATAAAAACATTTTGCATAATTATATTTAATATTACTTATGATAATTCATGTGCCAAATAAAAACACTCTTATAATTGACGAATTTAAATTGAAATGCTCTGTTGGAAAAAGTGGCTTAAATTCTAATAAAAAAGAGGGAGATCATTCAACCCCAAAAGGGTTATTTAATTTAAGAAAATTATATTTTAGAAAAGATCGTGTTGGTATCCCAAAATGCAAAATCAATAAAAAGATCATTGAACAAGATATGGCTTGGTGTGATGACCCAAAACACAAAAAATATAATGAAGAAATTACAACAAACAATAAAAATTTTAGAGAAAACCTTCATAGAAAAGATCATAAATATGATTATATAATTTCAATTAGTCACAATGAAAAAAAAACTCCAGGTAAAGGGAGCGCAGTATTTATTCATTTAACAGATGATTATAAACCAACAGCGGGATGTGTTACTCTAAAAAAAAAAGATTTTGAAATTTTACTAAAATTAATAGATAAAAAAACTAAAATTAAAATTGGTTAAGTTCTACTACCAAATATTTTTGAGCCAACTCTAACATATGTTGCATTATATCTAATAGCCTCCAAGTAATCTCCCGACATGCCCATACTTAGCTCTTTAAAGTCTAATTCTTGGTTTATTTCATTCATCTCAGAAAAATATTTTTTGGTATTGTCATCATTTGGTGGAATACACATCGTACCAATGATATCTAAATTTAAATTTTTGCAAAATTTATAAAAATCACTCAGTCTTTCTTTATTTATTCCAGATTTTTGATTTTCGTTACCAATATTGACTTGAATAAATATCTTAGGTTTTTTTCCTTGTTTAGTTTGTTCATCAGCAATTTTATTAGCTAATTTTTCACTATCCAATGCATGAATATAATCAAATATTCTTAAAGCTACTTTTACTTTATTGGTTTGAAGTCTTCCAATTAAATGAAGCTGAATACTCGGATTTTGATTTTTTATGTGAACCCACTTATCAAGGGCTTCTTGAACTTTATTTTCTCCAAAATGAAGATGGCCATACTCAATTAATGGTAAAATATTTTCTATTGGAAAAGTCTTTGATACTGCAATAATTTTAGGCAATTTAACATGATTTACTTTAGATTTAACGAGGTCTTCTATATAAATTAAATTTTTAACTGTATTATGCATAATAAAATTCTAAAAAAATATTACTTCATAAATAAATTTAATCAAAGTCATATAGATAAACAAGATCAAGAAACCACTATAATCTACAGGAATTATGACCAAGATATAGATGAAAAACTAATTTTAAGAATAAAAAGTTATTGTAAAAAGAGAGGTCACAAATTCTTACTATCAAACAACATAAAATTAGCCATAAAACTTAACTTGAATGGGGCGTACATTCCATCTTTTAATAACGACAAAAAACATCTCTCTTATTCTTTTAAAAAAAATTTTATTATTTTAGGTTCTGCTCACAATGTTTTTGAAATAAGAAATAAGGAATCACAAAATGTTAAAGCAATTTTTTTATCATCAATATTTAAAAAAAATAAAAACTTTTTAGGTATTAATAGATTTAAGTTTCTATCTCGTCTGAGTAAAAAACCATTTATAGCTCTTGGTGGTATTTCAAAGACTAGTTTGAAAAAATTAAATTTAGTTAACTGTATAGGCTTTGCTGGTATTTCTTTTTTTGAACAAAAAAAAGGCCCCTAAAAAGGGGCCCTTTTATTAATTTGTGTTCTAAATTAATTAGAATGCAAATGCTAAACTTATATCGTAACCTTTAACATCATTAACAGCTGTAGTTAAACCACCTCTGTTTTTCTCTTCAGCAAAACCTGCTGCTAAAGTCATTCCACCTTGAGTGTATGATACTGATAGGTTAGAGTTTTCTTGGTCAGTAGTTGAACTACCTGCATCGTAAGTAGACTCAGCGTAACCAACTGATAGACTATCTGATACAGCGTAAGTAACACCATATGCAGTCCATTCGTCAGTATCAGTTGCTGTAGTAGCATCTATTTCTGATTTTTGGTAACCAACAGTTACTGGACCATATGCATATTTAACATACATAGTGTCATTGTCAGTGTTGCTAGTTCCACCAGCAGCATTGTTTTCACCCATAGCATAACCAAGAGTTAAACCTTCGTAGCCAGTGTATTCAAGACCGTAGTCAACTGAACTTTCAACTTCACCAGTTCCAGATGGAACGTATGAAGCAGAAATTTTAAGACCTTCAACAGCAGTTGTGTTGTCGTATCTCATCATGTTGTTACTTCCAGCTGAACCGATAGCACCAAATAATGTAGAAGCAGTAGAAGTTACACCACCATTATCTACAGTGTTTGAAATGATATCCCAAGTTTCACCGTAAGCTGTTGGCATTACATCGTCAACACCACCTACAACTGAATCAAGACCATGACCACCAAAAGCAAAAGTTCCAGCATCACCCATATTAATAGTCACACTTCTGTTATCAAATGTAGAAGTTCCAACGTTTTCGTTGTTATCTACTTGCATAGATAAAGTTACATTCCAACCATTATCTAATTCTCCACTACCTGAAAAAGTTACTTCATCATTCATGTAGAAACCGTTTGCAGAAGTACCTTTATCAGCACCACCGAAACCAATACTAGCTGAACCAGATGCAGTTAATTCAGATGCGTGCACTGAAGTTACGGCTAGACAACCAGCTAAAGCTGTTAGTCCTATTTTTTTTAAGTTATTCATATTTTTTCCTTATTGTTATTGTTTATTGTTTAATATTAAACACGGTATCTATATAGAAATCTGGGTTTTAGTTGTTTATAAAGTCCATATATTTATTAAATTTTTAATATGTGTTGCATATATACATCACATTGTATGTCTATTTTCCTATATTTTTAATGTTTTCTTAAGTAAAGTGTGTAAATTCTCAAAATAACAATAAATTTTTCATGAATATAGCAAAAAACCTAAAATTCTTATTTTTAATATTTCTTTCTGCAATTTTTTTAAATTCTTGTGGTGGTAAATTACCCGGTGCTGACGCAAGAAAATATCCTCCTAACCCCGAAGCACGTGTTAAAAAAAATATTGAGGAAGGTAGAGGTTTTAGACTTTCAGATGTTGGGAAAAATAAAGGTGGAACATTTGAGTTTGCAAGTTCGAATGAATTATGGAGAGCTTCCTTAGACACAATTGATTTTATGCCATTAGCTTCTGTAAATTATAGTGGAGGCATTATAATCACAGATTGGTATTCATCAAATGTTGACAATGAAAGTATTAAAATCTCAATAAGGTTTTTAACTAATGAAGTAAGGTCTGATGCTTTAGATATAAAAGTTTTTAATAGAGAGTGTAATGTGCAATTTAATTGTGTGATAACTGAAAAGTCTGGGAATTTAGTTTCTGAATTGACAAATAAAATTTTAAAAACCGCAGCTGTTTACGAAAAACAAATGAAAGATAAAAACTTCAAACCATATATCACTTCTGACCCCAAAGATTAATAAATAATAATAAAATTAATAATTAATTTTATGGATAGATATAATTTTAAAACTGTAGAAGAAAAATGGCAAAAATTTTGGCATAAGAATAAAGTTTTTTCATCAAAATTAGATAAAACCAAAAAAAAATTTTATTGCCTAGAAATGTTTCCATATCCATCTGGTAAAATCCATATGGGACATGTTAGAAATTATACAATTGGTGATGTGCTAGCACGTTATAAAACATTGCAGGGCTACAATGTTCTTCATCCAATGGGCTGGGACTCGTTTGGTATGCCTGCAGAAAATGCTGCAAGACAAAATAATTTAGATCCTAAAACCTGGACTGAATCAAACATTAAGACTATGAGATCCCAACTTAAAAAGCTTGGGTTATCGATTGACTGGGACAAAGAAATTTCAACTTGTTCTGAAGATTATTATAAACACCAACAAGAATTTTTTTTAGATCTGTACGACAAGGGATTAGTTTACAGAAAAGAAAATTATGTTAACTGGGACCCAGTTGATGAAACTGTTCTTGCCAATGAACAAGTGGTAGATGGGAAAGGTTGGAGGTCAGGAGCTACAGTTGAAAGAAAGAAGCTAAATCAATGGTTTTTTAATATCTCAAAATTTTCAGAAGACCTGTTGCAAGGATTAGATGCATTAGAAAATTGGCCCAATAAAGTAAAAGTGATGCAAAAGAACTGGATAGGTAAATCGTTTGGTTGTGAAGTTGAATTTAAAATTGAAAGTGAAAAGCCTATTGAGAGTATTAAGTGTTATACAACAAGGCCTGATACTTTATTTGGTTTTTCCTTTCTTGCTCTTTCAGTTGACCACCCTTTAGCAAAATATTACGAGGAAGATAAAGAATTTCAAAAATTTAGAGAAGAGTGCTCTAAAACAGGTACTACTGAAGAATCTATTGCTTCTGCAGAAAAGCTTGGTTTTAAAACTGACATGATTGCAGTTAACCCACTAGATAAAAATATGAAAGTTCCAGTTTATTTTGCAAACTTTGTATTAATGGATTATGGGTTAGGTGCTGTTTTTGGTTGTCCAGCACATGATCAACGAGATTTAGATTTTGCAAAAAAATATAATTTAAAAATTACACCTGTTGTTAAACCTGAAAAAGATAAAGACTTTAAAATAAATAATGAGGCTTATACGGGTGAAGGATATCTTTGTAATTCAGATTTTCTTGATGGTTTAAAAGTTCCAAGCCAATCTATTATTAAAACTATAGAATTTCTTGAAAAGAATAATCTAGGAACAAAAAAGACTAATTATCGATTAAAAGATTGGGGTATATCAAGGCAGAGGTACTGGGGCTGTCCTATTCCAATAGCCTATGATGAAAATGATCAGCCTATTAAAATTCCAAGAGATATGTTGCCTGTTAAACTTCCAGAAATTGAAAAATTAAGCAACACAGGAAATCCTTTGGACTCAGAAGATAACTGGAAATTCTTTATCTTAGATGGCAAAAAATATAGAAGAGAAACCGATACATTGGATACTTTTGTCGATTCTTCTTGGTATTTTTTAAGATTTTGTTCACCTCATAATCTAGATCGTGGATTTACTCAAGAAGAGGCTAACTACTGGATGCCAGTTGACCAGTATATTGGAGGTGTTGAACATGCTATTTTACATTTATTATACTCAAGGTTTTTTATGCAAGCACTATCTTATAAAAATGATGATTTTAAATTAAAAGAACCGTTCGATGGATTGTTTACACAAGGAATGGTTTGTCACGAAACTTACAAAGACCAAAATAATAAATGGTTAAGTCCTGATGAGGTAACTTCAGAAGATGGTAAAAAATTTTATAAAAAAGATAATCCTTCTGAAAAAATAATTGTTGGACCAACAGAGTCTATGTCAAAATCTAAAAAAAATACAATAGATCCAGAGAATATAATAAAAAATTATGGGGCAGATTCTGTTAGATTATTTATTTTATCAGACAGTCCTCCAGAAAAAGATGTGCAATGGTCAGATCAGGGAATGTTAGCATCATTTAAATTTGTTCAAAAACTATGGACATTAAATTCTAAAATTTTAGATAAAATAAAAAATAATGATCAAGGCAGTGAGGGTAACGATTTAGCTAAATTTACTAATCAACTAATTAATAAAATAACCCAAAACCTAGAAAAGTTTCATTATAATGTAATAGTTGCTAACTTTTATGAAATGTATAATTTTTTGATCAAAGAAATAGACAAGCCTATAAAAAAAGAGATTTTAATTGAAAACTATAAAAAAATTTTAATTGTAATGAATCCATTTATTCCACATTTTTCAAATGAATGTTTAAGTACCATTAATGAAAATCAAATAAGTTGGCCAGAAATTTCAAAGGAAGATTTGATAGAAGAAGATATTAACTTTGTTGTTCAGATTAATGGTAAAAAAAGAGCTATTTTAAAGATAAAAAGAGATGTGGTTGAAAAAGAAATTTTAGAGATCATAAAAACAAACCTAGAAATTGAAAAATTTTTAAAAGACAAAACAATAAAAAAATCAATATTTGTACCCAACAGGCTTATAAATATTATACTATAAAAAATGCTCCGAAAACAAATTATACTTCTTCTTTTATTACTACTATCATCATGTGGGTATGAAGCAATTTACTCCAAAAAGAATTCTGTAAATTATAGTTTTTCAGTAAGTGATTTAAGCTTTGTTGGAGATAGAATAGTTAATCTAAAGATCAAAGAAAAACTAAATAACTATGCTCAAGCTAAAAAAGATAAAGATTTTATACTAAGAATCTCTAGCACTTCAGAAAAAATAACTTTAGCAAAAAATACTGCTGGGGACAGCACATCCTTTAAAAATTTAGTTTCTATTAATGTAGAAGTTTTGATGAACAATAAATTTAAAAGTAATTTTATAATTTTGGAAAGTTTTAATTATAATAGCATTTCTAATAAATTTAATTTGAAAAAATATGAAGATGAAATTAAAAATAATTTAGCTGAGACAGCTGCAGATAAATTAATTTTTAAACTATCTAATATTCAATGATACTAAAGTCGTTTGAATTACCCAAAATAAAACTAAATAATTATAAATTTTATTTATTCTATGGTGATAACGAAGGTTTAAAAGAAGAGAATATTAAAAATTTATTTGAAAAAAATTATAAAGATAAAATTCATAGATATGAAGAAAAAGAGATACTAGATGATATTAATATTTTTTTTAATAATATTTTTAATAAATCTTTTTTTGATAATGAAAAACTCATAATTATTAATAGAGCTACAGATAAAATTAAAACAATCATAGAAGAGTTGATGGAGAAAAAACCTGAAGATATACAAATTATCTTAAATTCAAAAAATTTAGAAAAAAAATCCAGCTTAAGAAAACTCTTTGAAAAAGAAAAATCAATTGCATGTATCCCGTTTTATGAAGATAATAATCAAACTTTAAATTCAATTATTAGTCTTTTTTTTAGAAATAAAAAAATCCCAATATCTCAGCAATTAATTAATGTCTTAGTAGAAAGAAGCAGGGGTGATAGAAAAAATCTAAATAATGAATTAGAAAAAATTGAAAATTTTTCATTAAATAAAAAGAATTTGAACATTCAAGAAATAATTAAGTTAACTAACATTGCAGACAATTATAGTGCTTCTGAACTCGTGGACCACTCGCTTGCTAAAAATACCAGGAAAACAGTCACTATTTTAGGTGAAAATAACTATTCAGATGAAGATAATATCATAATAATTAGAACATTATTAGCTAAACTAAAAAGACTAGTCAAAATTCATGAATTAGTTGAAGAAAAAAACAATATTGAACAAGCAATTACTGCTTGTAAACCACCAATTTTTTGGAAAGACAAGCCTCTTGTTATTCAACAAATAAGATCTTGGAAAAAAGATGGGTTAGAGCAGTTAATTTATAAAACTAATGAAATTGAACTTTTAGTCAAAAAAAACTCAGTGCTTGCTAAAAATATATTGGCAGATTTTATAATTAATAATTCAAAAAAAACTAATAATTAGATTTAATAATTTCAATTATTTTATTCAACTGATCTAAATCTTTATATTCTAATAATAAAGATCCTGAATTATTTTTTTTATTTTTAATTAAAACATTAAGACCAATTTTTTCTCTAATTGAGTTCTCCAATACTTGTAGGTTAATATCCTTAGATGTTTTAAGAGAGTGTTTTTTAGTTTTAAATATTTTAACAAAATTTTCTGACTGTCTAACTGAGAGATTTTTTTCAATTATTTTATTTGCAACAAACTCTGCATTATCCAGACCTACTAAAATTTTTGCATGTCCTGCTGATAATTTTTGCGTTTGAATTAACTTTAAAACTGCTTGTGGAAGGTTAAGTAATCTCAAACAATTAGCAATATGGCTTCTACTTTTTCCAATAAATTGTGCTACTTTTTCTTGATCATATGAAAACTCTTCAATAAGACGCTGATAACCTTGTGCTTCTTCTATTACATTTAAATCATTTCTTTGAACATTCTCAATAATTGCAAATTCTAAAGATTTTAAATCATCTATGTTCGTTATAACCACTGGAACTTCGTGTAGCCCTGCTTTTTGTGCTGACAACCACCTTCTCTCACCTGCAATTATCTCATACTTTGAGTTATCTTCACTAGACCTTCTGACAATAATAGGCTGAATAATACCCCTCTCTTTTATTGAGTTAGTTAAATCTTGTAAACTTTCCGCATCAAATGTTTTTCTTGGCTGAAATTTATTTCTTACAAGATCAGATATCGAAACTTTATTGACATTTATTTCTACTTTAGTTTCACCTATTAAAGATGACAAACCTCTACCTAGGCCTTTTTTTATTTTATTTGCATCCATTATGCGGCGCTCCCTATTGTTTGTTCTTGATTAATAAATTCATCTGTAAAGTTAAAATATGATTTACTACCTGGACAAGATTTATCATACATTAAAACTGGCATGCCATGGGACGGTGCCTCAGACAGTCTAACATTTCTTGGGATCACTGTTAGATAAACTTTTTCATTAAAATAGTCTCTTGCTTCTTTTTCAACTTGTGTGGATAGCTTATTTCTTTTATCAAACATTGTTAAAAGTATGCCTCTAATTTTTAATTCAGGATTTAAATTAACTTTTATCCGTTCTATGGTTTTCATCAGCTGGGTTAAACCCTCTAAAGCAAAAAATTCAGTCTGTAGTGGAACTAGTAGTGAGTGAGAAGACACAAGAGCCATAACCGTAAGCAAGCTTAGTGATGGCGGACAGTCTATAAGCACATAATCATAGGTTGCTCTAGAATCATTTAAATAAGCGGTTAATTCGCGTTTTAAAATAAATGCTCTCATGCTATCATCAGCTGTCTCAACCTCAAGCCCAGATAAATCTACATTCGAAGTGATAATATCTAAATTTTTAAACTCAGTTTTTCTAATCACATCAGAAATGACTCTTGTTCCATTTAGCACCCCATAAATAGTATCTGTCGAGCCTTCTAAATTGGAAAGACCAAGACCTGTAGTAGCGTTTCCTTGTGGGTCAAGGTCTATTACTAAAACTTTTTTTTCGTGTTGGGCTAAACCTGCTGCAAGATTAATTACTGTTGTTGTTTTTCCAACCCCACCCTTTTGATTTATGATAGAAATAATTTGCATTTAGTTTTTTAATTTTTTTTTTTAATTTTTTTTATATTTAATAAAAATGAATCTTCGCTCGTAATACTTTTTTTTTTTTCAAAATCAAAATCCCAATTCATTAAAGTTTCTTCTAAAACTTTTTCTCCGTTTTTTCCCATAAAGACAATTAAATTTTTATAACTGTTAAAATTTTTATAAACTAAATCTAAAATTATTGGTAAAGGTTTAAAAGCTCTTGCCATTATTGTACCCGAGTCTAATTTTTCTGCTTCAAAAATATTTTCTTGCATAACTTCAGTATTTAATTTTAAATCTCTAGATACTTTTCTTAAAAAAGAGCTTTTATGGTGACTTTTTTCATATAAATGAACTTTGGCTAAATTTTTTTGATTTTTGATCATAATAGATATAATTATACCTGGCATACCTCCGCCTGAACCTATATCTGTTATAATATTGCTATTTAAATCAACAAATTCAATAATTTGTGCTGAATCAACTATATGACGCTCTCTAATTACCTCATTTTTAGCTGTTTCTTTACTTATTATATTAATTTTTTCATTTTCTTCCTGTAGCATAGATATAAATAGATCAAACTCAATTAATGTTTCACGTGGAACATTTTGATTTTTTAGTAGTGGATAATTTTTAAAAATTTCTTCCATTAAGCTATTAGCTTAATAGACTTTCTTTTTACATGTGACAACAAAATATATACTGCAGCTGGAGTTATTCCATCAATTCTCAGTGCTTGTCCCATAGTTTTTGGTTTTATTTGATTAAATTTGGCTTTTACCTCATTTGATAGTCCAGAAAGATCATCATAATTAACATTTTCAGGTATAACTAAATTTTCGTCTCTTTTAAATGCTAATATATCTGCTTTTTGTTTTTTAAGATAACCTCTGTAATGAGCATTTATTTCAATTTGCTCATCTATTTTTTTATCAAAATAAGGAATTTCAGGCCAAATTTCTCTTATTTTTTTCATATTAACACCTTTTTGGGTTAATATTTCATTAGATTTTCTTAGAATGCCATCTTTTGCAATTTTAATATTAAAGCTCTTAATTTTTGTTGGAGAAATTAACGATTCACCCATTATTTTGGATATTATTCCTAGTTTTTTTTCTTTATCCTTAAAAATGTCCTCTCTTTCTTTTGATATTAATCCTATTTCAATTCCCTTATTTGTTAACCTTTGGTCTGCATTATCTGCTCTCAAGCTTAGTCTATATTCTGCTCTTGAGGTAAACATTCTGTAAGGCTCCGCAACACCCTTTGTTACCAAATCATCTATCATAACTCCAATGTATGCATCTGATCTATCTAAAATAAATGGTTCTTGTTTCTTAAAAGATAACGCAGCATTAATTCCCGCTATTAAACCTTGAGCCGCAGCTTCTTCATATCCAGTTGTCCCATTTATCTGTCCAGCAAGGTATAAATTTTGAATTTTTTTAGTTTCAAGAGTTAAAAATAGTTCTCTAGGGTCGATATAGTCATATTCTATGGCATAGCCGGGTCTAATTATCTTTACATTTTCTAAACCACTGATATTGTTACATATTTCTTGTTGAACATCCTCAGGTAGTGAAGTAGATATTCCATTTGGGTATATTGTGTGGTCATTTAGCCCCTCAGGCTCTAAATATATCTGGTGACGGTCCTTATCTGCAAACTTTACTATCTTATCCTCTATTGAAGGACAGTATCTTGGGCCAACCCCCTGTATACTACCTGAATACATCGCACTTCTTTTTAAATTTTTTTGGATTATCTTATGAACTTTTTCATTCGTATAAGTCATCCGACATGAAATTTGTTTGTTTAAATTTTTTTTTGTTAAGAAAGAAAAAAAGTAAGGATCTTCATCTGCAAACTGTTCTTCTAAATTATCATACTTAATTGTTCTAGCATCAAGCCTTGGTGGTGTTCCTGTCTTAAGTCTTCCTATTTTGAAATCATATTTTTCAAGTTGTTCACTTAATCCTGTTGAAGGCTTCTCATTAAATCTTCCAGCCGGTGTTCTTTCATCACCAATATGAATCAAGCCATTCAAAAATGTGCCCGTTGTTAAGATTAGCTTACCACATAAAATTTTTTTACCTGAATTTGTTTCAAAACCACTTATAGTGTTTTTATTAAAAATAAATTTTATTACTGGATCAGAAAAAACGCTTAAATTACAATAGTTTAGTAATTTTTCTTGCATATATTTACGGTATAATGATCTGTCTGATTGCGTTCTAGGCCCCTGTACCGCTGGCCCTCTACTTCTATTTAATAATCTAAATTGTATACCTGATTTATCTGCAACATCTCCCATCACACCGTCTAAAGCATCTAACTCTCTAACAAGATGACCTTTGCCAAGACCACCTATCGCTGGGTTACAAGACATCTCTCCTATGGTCTCAATTTTGTGTGTAAAAAGGGCAGTGTTAATTCCAAGACGAGCAGACGCTGCAGCAGCTTCACAGCCAGCATGTCCTCCTCCAATAACTACTACCTCAAATGATAAATCATTTTTCATAAGTTAAATTTATAACTGATATAAATATTTACAAGCAGACAGTATTTTTTTAATAAATATTTCTTAAGTTAATTAAGGCTACTTTTTTATGATTAAAATTGAAGAATTAGTTATGGTTATCAACTAAAATAGAGAAAATAGGCTAAAAAACCCCTCTAATGTTGATTATTTGCCAATGCAAAAATCATTGAAAATACTACCTAATATCTCTTCAACATCTACTTTCCCAACTATCATTCCTAAATGTCGTGTTGCTAAACGAAGATCTTCTGCAGCTTTATCAAAATCTTCTGCTTCATTTTTTTCTTCAAAGTTTTTCAAACAATTTAAGCTTTGTTCAAGATGTTGTCTATGTCTTGCACGGGTAATTAAAATATCCTCACTTGTGATAAATTTATTTTTTAACTTATTTTTAATCTTTGAAATTAAATCTTCTAAATTGAGATTATTTTTTACAGAAATTAAAACATGTTCATAATTTTTTATTTCAGAATTTAAATCTTTATTTAGAAGATCTGATTTATTAATCACTAGTATTGCATTTTCGTCCATCAATTCCTTCAAAACTCCTTTAAAATCAATGCTTTTAGCGTCTATAACAATTAACTTTAAGTCTGCATTGTCTGCTTTATCAAGGGCTAATTTTATTCCTTTTTTTTCTATTTCATTTTTAGAATCTCTAATTCCTGCAGTATCAGAAACAACAACTGGATAACCATCAATATTTAAATGAGTCTCAATTACATCTCTTGTTGTTCCAGCTATTTCTGAAACAATTGCTACATCTCGATTAGAAAGGTGATTTAGTAAGCTAGACTTTCCAGCGTTGGTTGGTCCTATGATTGCAATCTTAAAACCTTCTCTAATTCTTTCACCAACTTTCTGATCGTCTAGAATTTTTTTTATATTTAAAATTACTTCATTAGAAATTTTTTTTATATTTTTTAAAATATCTTCTGGCAGATCTTCATCTGGAAAGTCTATTTTTGCTTCAACGTGTGATAAAATTTTTAAAAGTTTTTCTCTTAAGTTATTAAATTTATCTGCAGATTTTCCATTCATAATCTTAATTGCTTGTTGTCTTTGGATTTCAGTTTCTGCTGAAATTAAATCTGCAATACTCTCTGCCTTAAGCAAATTTATTTTTCCATTTTGAAAGGCAAGCTTTGTAAACTCTCCAGGATCAGCTAAACGACAATTTTTAATTTTTGAAATAGAGTGATGCAGGGCATCAATTACTGCTTTACTTCCATGTATGTGGAATTCCGCCATATCCTCCCCTGTGTAGCTCTCAGGGCCAGGAAACCACAATATTATACCTTCATCAATAAGCTCAGAAGTATTGATTTTATTGATTTTTCTTAAAGTAGCAACTCTTGTCTCTGGGAGAGCCGCGTTGGTTAATAGTTTTATTACTTTTTTAGTATCTTTTCCAGAAACTCTAACAATAGCAATTCCTGAAATACCTGGACCAGTGGAAAGAGCATAAATTGTCATGCTGATATTATAACTTTTATTTTACAGTTCTGTAAAACGTTAAATTAACAAGGATGAAATTATTTTGAAATAATTTTTTGAATAATTTTTTCAAAACTCTTAGTAAAATCTTTTGTATCGAAGAGAGATGATTTTAATACTTTTTCTCTCAAATTTTTTCCAAAATTTTGTAAAATGTTTTTTTCTTTTTGAAGTGAAAGAGCTTTATTAAAATAATCGTCTTTGTTTTCAGCGATAAAGTTTTGCATTTGAAGATTAATATTTATACTTTCTCCACATCGTGAATTTAAATTATGACCTTTCATTGTTAAAACAGGAACACCCATTAGAACAGCATCAAAGGTAGTTGTGACACCTGGGTAGGGGAATGTATCCAGCGCAACATCAACATTATTATAGAGGCCTAAATGGTCTTGGAAATCTTTTTTACGATTAATAAATAAAATTTTTTTTTTTTCCACCCCTCTAGCTATAAATTTCTTTAAAAGATTTAATTTTAGTTCTTCACCAACAATACTTGATGGCATAGGGTTTTTTAAAATAATTTGAGAATTAGAATTGTTCAAAATTTTAGACCACACATCTATAGTGTCATCTGATATTTTATGAAAATTATTAAAAGAAGCATATGTAAATATCGAATTATTTTTTTGTATTTCAGGTAAAATGTTTGATGGGGTCATCGCGTTCCATATTTTTGGTAAAAATAAAACTTTTTCAGAATACAATTTTTCTTCTTCTTTTTTGATTAAATTATGGTCTGCAATAAGATAATCCATGTTTTTAATTCCTGTTGTATTATTGTAGCCAAGCCAACAAGCTTGAATTTTTGCTGCTCTATTTGAAATAACTTGAAATCTATTTCCTCTAAAGAAACCACAAAGATCTATTAAAATATCAAGCTCAAATGATCTCAATAAATTAGTAGCCTCAGAATCTGATAGACTATTAATATTTATCCAATTTTTAGTTAATAACTTTAATTCATCGGTTATATTATCATAATGAGATTTGTGTAAATTGCTAATTAAACTAATCTCAAATTTATCTTTATTAAAATTTAATAATAAACCTTTTAAAAAAAATGATACTGGATGAGTTTTAAAATCACTTGATAAAAAACCAATTTTTATTTTATTATTTTTTAAATTTTTAAAATTAAAATTATAATCTTCTAAATCTTTATTGGTTTCTAATAATTTTAAATAATTTTTACATTCAGAGAGATAATATTCTTGAGTTATACCACTGGCATAATTTAAAGATGTTAAAAATTCATCTCTATTAATTTTTGATTTGGGATTAATTTTGAATAGAATTTTATAATATTTTATAGACTCTTTTAAATTAGCTAAATAAAGGTGAATTTTACTTAATCCAAGTAATAGCCTCTCATCACTCTGATTAATTTTATATGCTTCTTCAACATAGGGCAAAACGACTTTAAATTCTTGAGTTCTAAAACTAAGTTCAATCATGTTGCATAATAGTTGCAAGTCATGTCTATTATTAACATAAAGCATCTCAAATAAATTGTGTGCGTGTTTGAGATTTTTAATATTTGAAGATGGATTTAATGTTATAGCACATGCATAATAAAATATTATTGCAGGTAATTGTTTTTCTGTTTTGCCTAATTTTTCATAATGAAGTTGTAGTTTGCTATACTGTTTTTCATTTAAATATTTTATAAAAATTTTATTAAGATTTATATTTTCAGGTTTTATAGACATTATGATAATAAATACCTCAAAAGAACAACGGATAAAATCAATAAAATTATATTGTTTTTATGATCATTTAGTTAGCTTCATATCCAAAGGGTGGAAGCACTTAGGTCAGATAATTTTTAGATTCTTTATTATTTAAGCAAGATGCAAATGTAAATATTAATGATATAGGAATAAAACAATTTCCATTAAGAGGAGATTTTAGTGGTCTGAGTGATAAAATTGATGAGGAAAAAGAAATGTTCGAGATTGGATATCTTTAATAATAAATTAAATACAAAAATTAAAAATACTTAGCTTTACCTCAAAAGAGTTTAACTTTAAGCTGGTTTGTTCATTGAGCTAAAGAAATCCGCATTACTTTTTGTTTCTTTAAGTTTTGAATTAATAAATTCAATAGCATCCATTGTTCCCATAGGACTGATGATCCTTCTCAATACATTCATTTTTGAAAGGTCATCCTTATCAAAAAGTAATTCTTCTCTTCTTGTTCCAGATTTAGTTATATCAATTGCTGGATAAATTCTTCTTTCTGCAATCTTTCTATCCAAAACTGTTTCACTATTTCCAGTTCCTTTAAATTCTTCAAAAATAACTTCATCCATTCTTGATCCCGTGTCAATCAGTGCAGTTGAGATGATTGTTAATGATCCTCCTTCTTCAATATTTCTAGCGGCACCAAAAAATCTTTTTGGCCTTTGAAGTGCATTTGCGTCAACTCCACCTGTTAGCACCTTTCCAGAACTTGGAATTACTGCATTATAAGCTCTACCCAATCTTGTGATTGAGTCTAATAAAATTACAACATCTTTTTTATGCTCAGTTAATCTTTTTGCTTTTTCAATTACCATTTCAGCTACAGCAACGTGTCTTGATGCAGGCTCATCAAAAGTAGAACTGATAACCTCACCCTTAACCGTTCTTTTCATATCCGTTACTTCTTCTGGTCTTTCATCAATCAATAAAACCATCAAGTAACTTTCTGGATAGTTTTTAGCTATTGAGTTTGCAATACTTTGTAAAATCATTGTCTTACCCGCTTTAGGAGGAGATATAATTATTGATCTTTGACCTTTCCCAATTGGACTTACAAGGTCAATTAATCTTGGAGTTAAATCTGGTTTTTTTTCAATCTTGGTTGTCTCAACTTCCATCACCATTTGTTTGTTTGGGTAGAGTGGAGTTAAATTGTCAAATGCAATTTTGTGACGAGCTTTTTCTGGTTCTTCAAAATTTATTTTTTCTACTTGTAATAATGCAAAATATCTTTCTCCCTCTTTGGGCGCTCTAACAGGACCTTCGACGGTGTCTCCTGTTCTTAAACCAAATTTTCTAATCTGACTTGGACTAACATAGATATCGTCTGGTCCAGCCAAATAGTTTGATTCCATTGCCCTTAAAAAACCAAACCCATCTTGTAATAATTGTAAAACTCCAGCTCCAGTTATCTCCTCTTTTTCTGCAACTTTTTTTAGTATAGCAAATAAAATTTCTTGTTTTCTAAGTGTGCTAGCATTTTCAATCCCAAGCTTTTCTGCTTGAGCTATTAATTGTTCAGACGATTTTAGTTTTAGTTCTTGAATATTCATGTTGAGGGATTGTGTTTAAGGTTGTTGGATGATTTCAATATATATACTCTAACGAGTATTTCAAGTCTAGATCGGTTTAAATATAACAATAAAAACAACCAAAATAAGCAATATTGTTGGCACTTCATTAATTATTCTAAAAAATTTAGAGGATTTAGTATTTTGATCTAGCTTAAAATCATTAAGTAATTTTCCTAAATAGAAATGATAAATTGTTAATAAAGTTATTAATATTAATTTTAGTTTTAACCAAAGTGTTAAAATAACCTCATGGCCAATAACAGAGATTAATATTAATCCAAAGAGCCAAGATAAAATCATTGCTGGCATCATGATAAAATAAAATAATTTTCTTTCCATTGTTTTAAATATTGAGGAAGAAATTTTATGATCAATATTTTCAATATGGTAAACAAAAATTCTTGGAAGATACAAAAGGCCAGCCATCCAAGAAATTACGGCTATCAAATGAAGACTTTTAAACAAAAGATAACTATTCATAATTTAAACAAGGACACTTTTTAAAATTTGAAGGACACTGAATTTTGGGAGGATAAAGGTTTTCACTAAATTTATATTCATTTTTTTTTATTATTAATTCCGACATTGCTTTAATAAAATCCTCATTAGTGCCAAGAGCTGGAACTCGTGTATAATTTTTGCATCCATTAGCGTCTGCAATCTCCTTATACTCTATATCTAATTCAACCAGTGTCTCTGAGTGTTCAGAAACAAATGCGATAGGGACCAAAACAATATGTTTCGCAAGTTTAGAATTTTCAACAATTATATCTTCAGTGGACGGACCTATCCATTTCAGTGGTCCAACTCTACTTTGATAACTTAATATCCAATCCAAGTTTTCAATGTTCAAATTTTCAACTATTTTTTTAACAGATTGTTCTACTTGCCATTGATAGGGGTCTCCTTTTTTAATATTTTTTTCTGGCAGGCCGTGCGCAGAAAATATTAATTTAAAATTTTTAAGATCTTTAATTTTTTTTATTATTTCTTTTGTGTGTGCATTGATAAAATTTTGATCTGTTGGATAACAGCATATTGTGTTTGTTTTAACATGGTAGTTGTTTTTTTTACAAACATCTCTCCACTCTTTAATTGAAGACCCAGAAGTTGCAGCAGAATATTGTGGATAGAGAGGCATCAAAATAATTTCTTCAGGGTTAAATGATTGAACGTCTTTGATCACATCATTTGCTCTAGGGTTCCAACACCTCATTACAATAAAACATTTATATTCGCTATCGATTTCGGTTTGGTTTAATTTTGTTTCAAGTGCTTTTGATTGCGCCATGGTTAATTTTAGTATCGGTGATGAGCCACCTAGCTCTTTATAAATTTTTTTAGCAACGGGTGCTCTTCTGTTGGATATCAGTTTTGCCAAAGGGTATCTTAATATAGTTGGTAAATTTAGAATTGCTGGATCATTAAATAAGTTAAATAAAAATGGCTCAACATTTTCAATTTTATCAGGACCACCAAGGTTAAACAAAATTACTGCTTTTTTCATTTAATAATCTTTCACTATTTTAACCAAATACTCTACCATATTTGGATTGGTTTCGGGTAACACCCCATGACCCAAATTAAATATATAGGGATGATCTTTAAAGGTGTTTAAATATTTTAAAGTCTCTTTTTTCAAATTTTCTTTGTCCGTTAATAAAATTTTAGGATCGAGCCCTCCTTGAACTGGTATTTTTATTTCTTTACATGCTGAAACAGGATCAACATCATAATCAATATTAACTGCATCAGGTTTAACAATATCGCAATAATTTTTATAATTTTTTATTCCTCTGGGGAAACAAATTACAGGAATATTTAATGATTTAATATAATTCACTAAATTTAGTGTTGGAACATACACATAGTTTGGTAGGTCTTTTTCTTCCAGGAGACCCGCCCAACTGTCAAAAATTTGAATTACAGTTGCACCGTTTTTAATTTGCTGGTCAATATGTAATTTTAAAAACTTTTCTAAAATTATTAAAACCCTATTTATTAAAAATTCATCTTTAAAAAAATCTTTTACTAATTCTTTTTTTGGGGAATGTTTATTAATCATATAAACTAACAATGTCCATGGTGCACCCACAAATCCTATTAAATTTTTATTTTTTATTAAATTGTCTTCACTAACTTTTTTGATTGATTTATAAACTGGATATAATTTTTCTACAAAATCAATTTCATCAATCTTAGATATTTTTTCTAAATCTAATAAACCCAGTTTTGGACCAAAATTTTTTTCAAATTTTACTTCTTGGTTTAATCCATATGGGATCATTAAAATATCTGAAAAAATTATAGCCGCATCTAAGTCAAATCTTTTAAGAGGTTGTAAGGTTATTTCTGAAGATAGGTTTTCGTTTAGACATAAGTTTATAAAATCTGGATTTAATTTTCTAATTTCTCTAAATTCTGGTAAATATCTACCTGCCTGTCTCATTAACCATATTGGAGAATTATTAGTTTTTTTGTTTATTATGGTTTCTTGGATGGGTGTCATAATAATAAGTAAATATTTAATTATAGTATTAGTTATATAGTATGTGAATAATGGTAATTAATTGTTTTTCAGTTTTTATACATGATTTATTAACAATTAATAATTTATAGAATTAGCACATAGTCTTAAATTTAAGGGTTTATTTAATATTATTAGATAAAATGTATATTATTGCTTAACATGTTTATTAATGTTTATAAAAATGGGTTTTTACAAAGAAAAATAATAAACAAGATTATTTTGAAGAATGATAAAAATAATACTTAATTATCAACATTTTATTCATGAGTAATACATATCAAATATACCTTATTTCTGACTCCACAGGTGAAACACTAGATAGAGTTTTTCTAGCAATTAAGGCTCAATTCAAAAATATAAAATATGATGTTAAATCTTATTTTTTTACAAGAACAGAAAATCAAGTTTCAAAAATAATGGATGAGGCAAAAAAAAATGATAATGCAATAATTTTATATACGATTGTTGACACTTCACTTGCAAAATTTTTAGCAAACAAAGGAGATGAAAAGAAAATTCCATGTTTTAGTGTTTTAGGAAATTTAATAATGAACTTCTCAAAACTTTTAAATCAAAAAGCATCTCACGTTCCAAGCGGGCAACATGCTTTAAATGAAGAGTATTATGAAAGAATAGAGGCCATCCAATTTACTATGGCTCATGATGATGGCAACCTTGTTGAGGATGTAGATAAAGCAGATTTGATATTATTGGGGGTAAGCAGAACAAGCAAAACACCAACATCAATTTATCTTGCTAATAGAGGTTATAAAACTTTGAATATTCCTTTAGTAAATGAACAATCAATACCAGAAAGCTTAAAAAAGAACCCTAAACTTTCTTGTGTAGTGGGTTTAACAACCGAACCTCAGCGCTTAGTTGATATTAGAAAAAACAGAATGAATGCTCTTAAAGAAAAAGAAAATACAAACTATACAAATATCAATAAGATAGAAAAAGAAATTAACGAAGCCAAAAAAACATTTATCAAATACAAATGGCCAACAATTGATGTTACTAGAAAATCAGTGGAAGAGACTGCAGCATCGATCATTAAAATATATGAAATAAACAAAAATAATGGTTAAAGAAATTATACTTGCATCAAAAAGTGGTGTGAGAAAAAAGATTTTAGAGGAAAATAATATTCAATTCAGGGTGGAGCCATCTAATGTGGATGAGGATAGTGTTAAAGAAAGTTTGTTAAAAGAAAAAGTAACTCCAACGATTATTTCAAAAAATCTAGCAGAATTAAAGGCCAATAAAATTAGCCAAAAATTTACAGAAGAAATTGTACTTGGTGCAGATAGCGTAATAGATTTAGAAGGCAAAATAATCTCAAAACCAAATGATAGAGAAGAGGCACTAGAAATTTTAAAAAGGATGAATGGAAAAACTCATCAATTGATAAGTTCAGTTTGTATATCAAGGGGTGGATCAATGATATGGAATTACACTGATAAAGCCTCATTAACCATGAAAAATATGACTTTTTTAGAATTAGAGAACTACCTAAAAAAAATTTCTGATAAGGATCTGTATGCTTATAATGTTTATCAAATTGAAGGAGAAGGAAGAAATTTATTTTCAAAGATAGAAGGAGATGAAGATACAATTATGGGCCTTCCAGTCAAAAAAATTAAAGAATATCTTAAAATTATAAAATGAAAAAAACTTTTTTAGTTATAGGAAATCCAATTAAACATAGCCTATCGCCAAAACTACATAATTATTGGATCAAAAAATATAAAATTAATGCAACCTATGAAAAAAATCTTTTAGATCATAGCGAAATAGAAGATTTAATTTTTAATATTAGAAAAGAAAAAATTCATGGATTAAATATAACAGTCCCTTTTAAAAAGATGATTATACCTTTTTTAGATGAGCTGAGCGAGGAAGCAGAAATTTCTCAATCGGTAAATACAATTTATAAAAGAGATAATAAAATTATAGGTGATAACACTGATATTGAGGGTTTTAAACTTAGTTTAGAAAAAACAGAACAAAATGTTAAAAATAAAAAGGCTCTAATACTTGGGGCGGGTGGAGTTGTCTCTTCAATTATTATTGCACTTAAAAAAATCCAAATTGAAAAAATTTATTTAAGTAATCGTACAGAATTAAAGGCAATAGAGTTGAAGAAACACTTTCCAGAAATTGAGATAATTAAATGGGGAGAAACTATAGATTTTGATATGATCATAAACGCAACAAGCATTGGATTAAAAGAAGAAGATGAAATTAATATTAATTATCAAAAAATAAGCAAAGACAAATTTTTTTATGATGTAATTTATAATCCACCAGAAACAAATTTTTTAAAAAATGCAAAAAAGTACGGTGGAATAACAAAGAATGGTAAAATGATGTTTATTTATCAAGCTCAAAAAGCCTTTTTTATCTGGCATAAAATTGTTCCAGAAGTAGACAGTGAAACAATTAATCTTTTAGATGTATGATTAAAATTGCAGTTGTAGGGGATATTGGTTCTGGAAAAAGTCATATTGCTAAACTTTTTAGTTATCCAGTTTTTAATGCAGATCAAGAAGTAGCAAGTATATATAAAAAAAACAAAAATTGTTTTAGAAAATTAAAAAAAATTTTACCTAAATATTTTTCAGCATTTCCAGCAAACAAAATACAAATTATAAAAGCAATAGAGGACAGTGAAAAAAATTTAAAAAAAATTACTAAAATTATTCATCCAGAAGTTAGAAAGAAATTAACTATTTTTTTAAAAAAAAATAAAAAAAGAAAAGCTATAATTTTAGACATTCCTCTTTTATTAGAAAATAAATTAAACCAAAAAAGTGATATAATAGTTTTTGTTCAGTCAAAAAAAAGTGAAATTATTAAAAGAATAAAAAAAAGAGATAATTTTAATTTAAATTTATATAATCAATTTAAAAAAATACAGTTACCACTTAGTTATAAAAAGAAAAAAGCGAATCATGTTATTAAAAATAATTTTACCAATAAGCTTGTTAAGAAAAGTGTAAAAAAAATACTAAAAGAAATTATATAAAATGAAAGAAGTGATACTAGACACTGAAACAACAGGACTATCTGTTAGAGATGGACATAGAATTGTAGAAATTGGATGCATCGAGTTAGAAAATTTGATACCAACTAAAAATAGATTTCACTGCTATCTTAATCCTGAAAGAAAAGTTTCTGAAAAAGCCCTAGAAGTTCATGGTTATACGGATGAATTTTTATCTACTCACAAAAAGTTTGGAGATATAGTTGATGAGTTTTTAGTTTTTATAGAAAATAAGAGACTTGTAATACATAACGCTGAATTTGATCTATCTCACTTAAATAATGAATTATCATTGCTAGGCAAGGAAAAATTAAATAGTGAAAATGTTGTGGATACGCTTGCTTTAGCCAGGGACAAATTTCCAGGCTCTCCAATAAGTCTTGATGCGTTGTGCAAAAGATACAGAATAGATAACTCAAAAAGAACACAACATACTGCTCTTATTGACTGTGATTTATTAGCTAAAGTTTATATTAATCTTCTTGATCAAAAAGAACCAACTTTAAATTTTAAAAATGAAGATAATGAAAAAATAATAATAAACTCCAATGACACAAATCGGTATTACAAAAAAGTAGTTAAACCATCAGAGGCAGAACTTAAACTTCATAAAGAATATTTAAAAAATAGTTTAAAGAAGAATTTTTTTAATTAGCTCTTTGTTTGTATAATTCAGTAAAATCAATTTTTTTTTCAAATTTTATTCCAGGATAACCAGAGTCGGTTAATAAATTTAAAAATATTCTCTCTAGGTCAGGATAAATTTTATTAGGGACATCACATAGAATAATTTTTTCCATTTCTTTTTTATCAGAAACCTTTTCATCTACTTTAACTATAGATGTGTAAGTTATCTCAAAATGTGCTTTTTTTAAAATTTCAGGTTGGTCTGAAAATCTTAAGATTGTGTTAACTTCAATAATTCCATTTTTCACTGCCTTTGAATTAATATCAATGTTTAATTTGTATTTAGAAATTTTATCTCTTACAAATATATATGTTGGAGTGTCAGGTGTTTCACTCGACATATCTTTAATAAAATTTCCAATGATTTTATAATTTTCTGTCATTTTCATCCTCTATATCTTCAAATTCACCATTAATAAAATCTTGTTTTTTATTTATAGGCTTTTTTTTAATTGATACTTTTTTAAATATCAATTTTCTTGTTGGTGGAAATATTATTAATAAACCCAAGAAGTCTGTAGCAAAACCAGGTAAAATCAAAAGTAATGCTGCAAATGCTAAAGCTGCACCTGAAATAATTTCATAAACTGGCAGTTCATTTTTTACCATTTGAGACATTCCCGACTTTAGAGTGTTAAAGCCCTCATATCTGGCGTAGATAACCCCAAAAAAAGCCGTAATAAAGATAAGTAAAATGGTGTTAAAGGCTCCAATTTGAGAACCCAGCTTGATAAACAAATAAATCTCAACGATTGGAATACCAACTAATAATAATAAAAATGTGTTCATTTGTCCTTAGTCTAAATTGCTAGTTGTAATTAATCAACATAGTAAATATTATTAAATTATGAGTTATAGTTTTGAGTACATAGATATTATTCTTTTAGCAATGATTGCTGGTTTTATCTTTCTTCGTCTAAGAGGAATACTTGGTAAAAAAACTGGTTTCGAAGGAAAAATTCCACCACAATTTGAAAAGGAATTTCAAAAAACAAATATAACCCCAAAACCAGTTAGTGAAAATTTTGATGAAGTGTCACAAAAAGAATTTTTAAAAGGCGCCAAAATTGCTTATGAAACAATTATTACAGATTTTAGTGATAGTGATAATAAGCTGATAGCAAGCAAACCGCTTTTAAGTAAAAAAATTTATGATCAGTTTAAAGAGGCGCTTGAAGATAGAGCTAACAAAGGTCATTTTGCTGAAATAACTTTTATAGGGATTAAGTCAGCTGTAATTAAAACGCATAAAAAAATTGAAGATAGCTTAGAAGTTACAGTAGATTTTGTTAGTGAAATTATAACATGTATAAAAGATAAAGATAAAAATATTGTATCAGGGGATAGTGATAAAATAAAAACTGTTTATGATACTTGGGTTTTTTCAAAAGACATTAAATCATCAAATCCAAATTGGTTATTAATTAATACTATTACCTAATTGATTAAGAAGATAACAGACAAAGATAAAGAAGATTGGGAAAATTTCCTAAACAATAAAAAAAAAATTATCAATAAAAATTCTGCAAAACAAAAAAATATAAATAATCCAGACGAAAACAAACAAGACTGGGAAAACTTTTTAAATAATAAAGATAAAATTCCCAATAAAGATTTTATTCTTAAAAAAAATATAAGATATGAAAAGATAAAGAAAATAGATTTGCATGGTTACACTATTGAAGAAGCAAATAAGGCCATAGAACAATTTATTCAAAAATGTTTTGATGAAAATGTTACTAAAATAATAGTGATTACAGGCAAAGGACTAAGATCTAAAAATATTGAAAATCCTTACCTCTCAAAAGATTTGAGTATACTAAAATATTCAGTTCCAGAATTTATTGAAAAAAATATAAGTTTAACTCAATTTATTATTGAAACAACAGATGCTAAGATTGAAGATGGTGGTAGTGGAGCTTTTTATATTTATCTTAAAAATAAAAACAAATTTAAAGAATAAATTTAGATAAATCTGTATCCTTAACAAGCTCATCTAGATTTTGTTTTACATAATTAGAATCTATTATAATTTTTTCACCAGCCCTATCTGTTGCAGTAAAACTGATATCATCTAATATTCTTTCTATAATAGTATGAAGTCTTCTAGCACCAATATTTTCTACAGTGTTATTAACTTCTGAAGCCATATTAGCAATTGCATCGATACCATCATCAGAAAATTCTAGCTCAACGTTTTCTGTTTTTAAAAGAGCAATATATTGTTTTATCAAACTATAGTCTGGTTCTTTAAGAATTCTTTTAAAGTCATCACTGGTTAAAGCTTCAAGTTCAACTCTTATTGGAAGTCTACCCTGTAACTCTGGAAGTAAGTCTGAAGGTTTAGCAAGCTGGAAGGCTCCAGAGGCAATAAATAAGATATGATCAGTTTTAATTGTACCATATTTTGTACTTACTGTTGTTCCCTCAATTAAAGGAAGTAAATCCCTTTGTACTCCTTCTCTAGAAACATCTCCACCAGATCTATCTGTTCTTCCTGAAATTTTATCTATTTCATCTAAAAAAACTATCCCATTATTTTCTGTTGAATCTTTTGCTGATTTTATAATTTTATCTTCTTCTATTAACTTGTCAGCTTCATCATTAATTAAAATTTCATGAGATTCTTTGACAGTCATTTTCTTCTTTTTTTGTTTATTACCAACAGATTTTCCAATCATCTCTCCAATATTTATCATTCCTATGTTTGCTCCAGGCATTCCAGGAATTTCAAATGCAGCTTGAGAGCCACTATTATTTACTTCAATTTCAATTTCGTTATCATCTAAATCACCATCTCTTAATCTTTTTCTAAAACTTTCTCTAGTAGCAAGACTTGCTTTATCTCCAACTAGAGCATCTAAAACTTTTTCTTCTGCTAATTTTTGTGCCTTTGCATGAACTTCTTTTCTTTTTTTTACTTTCTCCATTGCAATTGCAATTTCAAGAAGATCTCTTATAATTTGTTCAACATCTCTCCCTACATACCCAACCTCAGTAAATCTTGTGGCTTCTACCTTTACAAAAGGAGCTTCAGCTAACTTAGATAGTCTTCTAGAAATTTCTGTTTTACCAACCCCAGTTGGCCCAATCATTAAAATATTTTTAGGTAAAACTTCATTCTTCATTTCACCTTTTAAAGCTTGTCTTCTCCATCTATTTCTTAAAGCAATAGCCACTGCTTTTTTAGCTTTATTTTGTCCAACAACATATCTATCTAATTCAGAAACTATTTCTCTAGGTGATAAAGAACTGACTAAAGAGTTATCTTTCTTTTCAGTTTTTTCTTTTGGAAAAGGTGTAACGTTTGTGTCTTTCATTAAATTTTTTCAATTTTAATATTATTATTAGTGAATACACAAATTTCAGATGCAACTTGAATTGCTTTTCTTGCAACTTCTTCAGCACTCAAATCTGTATCCAATAAAACTTTTGCAGCAGCCAAAGCATAATTTCCACCTGATCCTATACCTATGGCATCACCCTCTGGTTCTAACACATCACCAGTTCCTGAAATTATAAAGCTATTCTCTTTATCACCAATAGCCATTAAAGCCTCAAGTCTTCTCAAATATTTGTCAGTTCTCCAGTCTTTTGCTAACTCGACAGCTGCTCTTGGAAGATTACCAGCATGTTTTTCAAGTTTTGCTTCTAGTCTTTCAAACAAAGTTAATGCATCTGCAGTTGACCCAGCAAATCCAGCTATTACATTTCTTTTTTCAATTTTTCTAACTTTTGCAGCAGTGCTTTTTATAACAGTATTGCCCATACTAACTTGCCCGTCTCCAGCAACCACTACTTCATTGTTTTTTCTAATAAGCACTATTGTAGTCATAGATTATAAATGGATATTAATTTTTATTCTTCAAGTAGCAGATTGCAAATATTGATATAGTTAATTAATCCCTATATACATATTATATATTATGAACAGAATTGGAAAAGTTTCCAGAAAAACAAAAGAAACCAGCATTAGTGTTGAAGTTAATATTGATGGTAAAGGTCAATATAAAATTGATACCGGAATAGGTTTTTTAGATCATATGCTTGAACAATTATCAAAGCATTCACTGATTGATTTAAAAGTTAAAGCAAAAGGAGATACTCATATAGATCTTCACCACACAACAGAAGATACAGGAATTGCTATAGGTGAGGCTTTAAAAAAAGCATTGAAAGATTTTAAAGGAATTAAGAGATACGCTCATGCAATGATCCCAATGGATGAAACATTAACAAGAGTTGCAATTGATGTTTCAAATAGACCTTATTTAATATGGAAAGTTAAATTAAAAGTAGAAAGACTTGGAGAGATGGACACAGAACTTTTTAAAGAATGGTTTCAAGCTTTCTCTCAATCAGCAGGAATAACTTTGCACATGGAAAATATTTATGGAGATAATAGTCATCATATAATTGAGTCTTGTTATAAGGCTCTAGCAAGGTCATTAAGAATAGCTTTAGAGATAGACCCTAGAAACAAGAAAAGCATTCCATCAACTAAAGGCTCATTATAAGTTTAATGAATGTCACAATTGTTGATTATAATTCAGGAAATATCAGCTCTGTAATAAATTCCTTTAAAGAAGTCGCTAAAGATAAAGTAAATATCGAAGTAACATCAGACTTAAATAAGATTAGATCAAGTGACAAGGTAGTTTTACCAGGACAGGGATCGTTTAAGAGCTGTGTTGATGCATTAAATGCCATAAATGGTTTAGTAGAGACACTAAATGAGTTTACAGTCACTAATAAAAAACCTCTTCTTGGAATTTGTGTTGGTTTACAGATGTTTGCAGATCTTGGATATGAAGAAACTGAAACAAAAGGGCTTGGTTGGATTTCAGGAAAAGTTTCAAAGATTGATAATCAAAATAATAAATTCAAACTTCCGCACATTGGTTGGAACGAAATTAATATTGTTAAAGAAAGCAAGATTTTTGAGGGCATAAAAAATAAATCACATATGTATTTTGTACACAGCTATGAATTTATTCCAGATGATAAAAGTGTAATTTCAGCAACAACAGATTATTCATCAAATATTGTTTGCTCAGTCGAAAAAGAAAATATTTTTGGAACTCAGTTTCACCCTGAAAAAAGTGATAAATTAGGACTTAAAATCATAGAAAATTTTTTAAATTTATAAATATGAAAATATTTCCAGCTATAGATATTAAGGACAAAAAATGTGTAAGATTAATTAAAGGGGACTTTAATAATAAAACTGAATATGAAATATCACCAGTTGATCAAGCTGGTAAATACAAAGATCATGGCTTTAAAAATTTACATATTGTTGATTTAGATGGCGCCTTAACAGGAGAGACAGTTAACCTGGATATTATTAAAGAAATAGTTCATAAATTTGATTTAAAAATTGAAGTAGGTGGAGGCGTTAGAAGCATTGATAGTATTGAAAAATATATAAATGCAGGAGTTGAAAAAGTTATTTTAGGAAGCGCAGCTATAAAAAATAAAAATTTTTTAAAAGAAGCATGTCAAAAATTTCCAAACAAAATTGCCTTAGGTCTAGATGCTAAAGATGGATACTTGTCGGTTTCAGGATGGAAGGAAAATTCTAATCAATTGACTTTAGATTTTTTAAAAGAAGTAAACGATTATGGTGCAAGCAGATTAATCTATACAGACATAAATAGAGATGGCACTAAAGAAAGTCCTAATTTTGAAGAAACAACTAATGTTGCAAATGTATCTAATTGCCCGGTAATTATTTCAGGAGGGGTATCTTCAATTGACGACATTAAAAAAGCAAAAGGTTTAAAAAATATTGAAGGAATAATAGTTGGTAAGGCTATTTATGATGGTGATATTAAATTGGAAGAATTAGTAAAAGAATTAGATGCTTAAAAATAGAATTATACCCTGTTTAGATGTTAAAAATGGAAGAGTTGTTAAAGGAATTAACTTTGTAGATTTAAAGGATGCCGGTGATCCAGTTGAGCAAGCTAAAATTTATAGTGATGGTGGTGCTGATGAGATTTGTTTTTTAGACATTACTGCTTCCAAAGAAAATAGAGACACAATATATGATGTGGTTGAAAGAACGTCTAAAAAATGTTTTGTGCCGTTAACGGTTGGGGGCGGGGTTAGAGGAGTCGAGGATATTAATAAATTATTAAATTGTGGTGCAGATAAAGTTTCAATCAATACTGCGGCAGTTCAAAGCCCTGAAATGATAATTGAAAGTTCAAAAAAATTTGGATCACAGTGTATTGTTGTTGCAATAGATGCTAAAAAAAATGGCGATAAATGGGAGGTTTTTACTCATGGTGGAAGAAACAACACAAATATAGATGCAATAGAATTTGCAAAAAAAATGGAAGATAATGGAGCAGGAGAATTATTAGTTACTTCTATGGATAGAGATGGCACCCAAATTGGTTATGATAATGATTTAATGTTTAAAATATCTTCAACAGTTAACATACCCATAATTGCCTCTGGCGGAGTAGGTAACCTGGATCACCTTGTGGATGGTATTAGGCTTGGCAATGCTAGCGCTGTACTAGCAGCTTCAATTTTTCATTACGGAACACATTCAATTAATGAAGCTAAACAATATTTGAATTCAAAAGGAATTCCCGTTAGGATTTAAAGATGTCAGAAAATCTATTAAATTTAGTAAATACAATTAGAGACAGAAAAAATAAGGATGAAGATAAATCTTATACTTCATCATTATTATCAGGTGGCCTGTCAAAATGTATAGATAAAATGGAAGAAGAATTTGATGAACTAAAAGAGGCCCTAAATGATAAATCTAATATAGTCCACGAAGCAGCAGATACAATTTATCATATATTGGTCACACTTGAGGCTGCTGATATTAAGTTTGAAGACGTCTTAAAAGAGTTGGAAGGCAGAAAAAAACAATCAGGTATTGAAGAAAAGAATAATAGATAATGAGTTACGACAAAAATAATATTTTTGCAAAAATTTTGAGAAAAGAAATTCCTTGTAAAAAAATATTTGAAAATGAATATGTCCTTTCTTTTCATGATATAAGTCCTCAAAAAAAAATACATGCACTAGTTATTCCAAAAGGTGAGTACATTGATTTAGATGATTTTAATGCTAGAGCTTCAGATCAAGAGATAATTGCATTAAGTAAAGCTATTTCAGAAGTTTCGAAAATATTAAATATCTCAACAGACACAGGTAAAGGTTATAGAGCTTTAACAAATTTGAGTGAAGATGGCGGTCAAGAGGTTCCACATTTACACTTCCATTTATTTGGAGGAGAAAAAGTTGGAAAAATGGTTGTGTGACAGAAAAAATTTATCGAAGTTATTTAGAGATAAGATCTCTAGATGAATTAAAAGAAGTTAAGAGGCCTGCAGAGAATTATTCTGTAGAGCTTGTAGAACCAAAAGATTTTCAATTAAATAAATTTTTTTACAAATCCATTGGTAAGAATTGTCAATGGATTGATAGACTTATTTGGACAGATTTAAAATGGACAGATTATGTTTCTAATGATCAGTTATTTACATACATTCTTAAAGATAAAGGTGAAATAGCTGGCTATTTTGAACTGTTATTTAATAAACAAAGCAAAGAAGCTGAAATTGCTTATTTTGGAATTTTAGAAGAATATTTTGGAAAAAAATTAGGAGGATATTTATTAAGTGAGGCAATTAAATGCTCATTTAATATGGGTGGTGTAAGAGTTTGGCTTCACACTTGTTCTCTAGATCACAAAAATGCGTTAAAAAATTATCTAGCTAGAGGTATGAAAAATTTTAAGTCTGAAACCTTAATTAGATGATTAATTATTTTCAGGTAATTTAAAAATATTTCCATCTATCTCTTGGTTTTTTTTGATAGAAGAAATAAATGTTATTGATAAATTTTGATAAATATCTTTAGTTTGCCATCCAATCAAATTTAAATCTTTCTTATCAAAAAAAATATTAATTTCATTATTATTCTCAAAAATTTTAAAATTTAAATACTTATTGTCGATATCCCTTGGTTCCAGTTTTTCTATCTTAGAAATTAGATATTCTTTATCTAGTAAAAATTCTAAAGGAGTTTTGTTAAGTGGGTAACGATAATAACTTCCTTTATTATTAGTCTCAATAACTAAAGAACTTCCATTTGAAACTAAAATTTTTTTATTAGCATTATTGTATACACAAAAAATTTTTTTAGGATATTCAATGATACATTTTCCATCTTCACTTTTATCATTAATGGTTTGTTTGAAATTAAAATTTAAATTATTAGTAAGTTTCATTTGCGAAATTATTTTATCTTTTGGGGATGAGTTGCCTGGAAGATAAAAACTGAAAAACAATAAGATGATTATTACTTTAAGCATTAAAGCACATCTCTTTTACCAACATGATTAGCTTTACTCACAACCCCGTCAGCTTCCATCATATCAATAATTCTTGCAGCTCTATTATACCCTATTTGCAATTTTCTTTGTAAAAATGAAGTAGATGCCTTGCCCTCTGATTTAATGATATCAAGTGCAGCCTGGTACAACTCATCTTTATCTCCAGAGCTAGAAGTTTCTCCACTCAATTCTTTCTCATCAGCGAAATTTAGGATTTCATCTATATAATCTGGCTCTGCTTGACTTCTTAAATAATTATTAACTTTTTCAATTTCAGTTTCAGATACAAATGGAGCATGAATTCTAACGATCCTATTTGCTGAAGACATATAAAGCATATCTCCCTTGCCAAGTAGTTGCTCTGCACCTTGTTCGCCTAAAATTGTTCTACTATCTATTTTTGAGGTTACCTGAAAAGATATTCTGGTTGGAAAATTTGCTTTAATAGTTCCTGTAATAACATCAACACTTGGTCTTTGTGTGGCCATTATAATGTGAATTCCAGCAGCTCTTGCCATTTGTGATAATTTTTGAATATAATTTTCTATTTCTTTACCAGCAACAAGCATTAGGTCAGACATTTCATCTACTACAACAACAATATAGGGCATAGCCAAAGTATGCTTAGCATTATAGCCATCAATATTACGAACTCCTTCTTTGGTCATAAGTCGGTATCTATTTTCCATCTCTTTAACAACCCAACCTAAGACAGAAGCAGCTTTTTTTGCCTCAGTAATCACAGGACACAATAAGTGAGGTATGCCTTCATAGGTTGATAGTTCAAGCATTTTAGGATCGATGAGTATGAACTTACATTTGTCTGGTGTGTGCCTGTAGAGTAACGACAAGATAATAGTATTTATACAAACAGATTTACCTGATCCAGTAGTTCCAGCAATTAATAAATGAGGCATAGAAGCTAAGTCTCCAACAATAGGAACACCAGAAATGTTCTTGCCAAGTGCAATTGGTAATCGAATATCTTTTTTATTAAAATCAGAGTTAGAGAGTATTTCACTTAAATAAACATTCTCACGACTAGAATTTGGAAGCTCTATACCGATGGTGCTACGTCCTGGAATAGTAGCAATTCTTGCAGATTCAGAGCTAGTATTCCGAGCAATATCATCTGAAAGATTAATAATTTTTGATACTTTAACACCTGCTGCTGGCTCAAATTCATTTAGTGTTACTACAGGGCCATGACTAACCTTCTTTATATCCCCACTAACCCCAAAATCTAATAAGATTTTTTCTAAAAATTCACTATCAATATAATCTTCATCTTTTAGTTTTCCCCTATCTTTTTGTGTTGGGATTTTAAGTAAGTCGATAGTAGGTAGTTTGAAGCGAATTTTTTTACTTGGAGATTTATTTTCACTTTTTATAAAAGGTAAATCTTCTTGAATTAAATTTGTAATTTCTTCTTGTGGTATAAATTCACTAATTATCTCATTTTCATTAGTATAACTCTTTTCTTTTTTTATAAAGATTAATTTAAAAAGTTTTTTTATTAATTTATAAAAATAAATAATTTTAAAATGAATACTAATTAAAAATAAAACTAAAATAATTAAAATTAAAAAGTAATAAGAAATTTGAGAATTAATATTAATTAAAGAAGTTAAAAAAGTTGTTTCTAAATATTTTCCAATAAAACCACCATTTCCATTAATATAAAGGTTGAAGGCAGTAGGGTAAAAAAAAGAAAAAAATAAAGAACCAAATGAAGAATAAAGAACTGAATAAAAAATACTTTCAAATATCAAAAAAATTTTCTTATTCAGAACTATATTTATGCCAGAAAATATGAGCGTAAATGGAATTAATAAAGAAATGAGTCCAAAGGTTTGAAAAAAAAGATCAGCTGTGTAACTTCCATTAAAACCAAGCAAATTTTTAATTTCTGTATTATCTGGGAAAATAAAATTAGGGTCATCGGGAGAAAAAGTTGCAAGGGAAACCAACAAAAGAAGACCAATTATAACAAAAGCAATTCCAGCAGTTTCTATAATTCTGTTTATACCGAAATTAATTGTATTGTTGGCTAATTTTTTAAATTCCATAAATAAATGAGTCTAATTAATCACTTTGTATCATCTAATTTTTATTGTTAAAATTAAAATTATTATGAATGTTTGTATTATTGGTGAAGGTCTAACTGCTCTATCTTTAGCTAAAAGCCTTATAAATAAAAAAATAAATGTTCATTATTATTATAAGAGTAAAAATAGTAATTTTTCCTCCAATAGAACAATAGGAATATCCAAAAGTAATTTTGAATTTTTCAAAGAAAAAATTTTTCAAATTTCAAAAAATAATTACTGGAAAATAAATAGAATAGAAATTTATACTGATAAAATTGATACAGAAAATTTATTAAAATTTGAAAATGATAAAAATGATCTATTTTATATTATAAAAAATGATGAGCTTCTAAAATCGTTAAATAGTAACCTTATTAAAAATAAATTTTTTAAAAAAATAATATTAAGCAAAAATATAAATGAGGAGTTTTTAAATAAAAAAGGATATGATTTAATAATAAATTGTGATGCAAATAATTTTTTAGCGAAAAAGTACTTTACAAAAAAAATTAGTAAAAATTATTATAATCTTGCTTATACCACTATTTTAAAACATAAAAAAATAGAGAATAATACAGCAACTCAAATTTTTACAAAGCAAGGTCCAATTGCATTTTTACCAATCTCTAGCACCGAAACATCTGTAGTATACTCAATGGATATTAAGAATAAAAAATTTGATAATAGCGATGTAATAGATTTAATTAATAAAAATAACCCCAAATATCTAATTAACAAAATTGATAAATTAAATAGTTTTGAGTTGAGTTCTTCAAATTTAAGAAACTATTATCATAAAAATATCTTAGCTTTTGGAGACATGCTTCACAGAGTGCACCCATTAGCAGGACAGGGATTTAATATGACAATACGAGATCTTAGAATTCTAACTAAAATTATTGAAGACAAAATTGAATTGGGTATGCAATTAGATTCACAAATATTTGATGAATTTGAAAAAAAAACGAAGGATAAAAACTTTGTTTTTTCTAAAGCCATAGACTTAATTTATGAATCTTTCAATTTAGATAAAAAAGTTCAAAATAAAAGCTTTAGCAAAATTATTAAAAACATTGGAAAAAATAAAAATCTAAATAATTATTTTATTAAACTAGCTGATGTAGGAATAAATTTTTAAGTCTACTGAATAGTTGTATTGTGAAAATCATCAAAACTGTAAGTACTCAGTATTTCAGAAATTTTATCTTTTCTTGCTTCTAAATTCTTACTTTCTAATAAAATTTGTTTCTCTTCTAGTGAAAAAGGAGATGCCATTGCTAGAGCATTTATCGTTTCATTCAAATCTTGTTTCTCTAAAGATTTCCAATTTATAATATATCCTTTTTTTTCAAATAATAATTTTAAATCTTTAAATATTGGCTCTAGATCAGAAAGTTTTAATTTCTTTTTTTCAGAAGTTAAATCTAGCTCAAAATTATCATAAGTAGTTTCGCAAATACGATAAGGTTTTGAACTTTTAATTTCTTTAGTTACTTCAAACCGCGTTATACCATTTAGATCAATCATATATCTGCCATCTGATGTATCTTTAAAATTGGTTATTTTACCTAAACAGCCAACCTTATGAAGACCAGGGATTGAACTATCATCATTATTTTTTGGTTGAATCAAACCAATCATCTTGTTTGTTTTCATACTATCATTAATCATTTCAATATATCTTGGTTCAAATATATTTAATGGAACTGTTGTATGAGGAAATATAATAAAGTTACTTAATGGAAATACAGGGATAGTTTTTGGTAAATCTTGTTTTTTCATTCTTTCTTTTAGCAAATTTTTGAAAATCTATATACCAATGAAACACTTTATTATTGATTGAACTAAAAAAACCATCTATTTATAGTGTCTTTTATAAGCGGGTCTAGCTCATTGGTAGAGCGAATCGTTGCCAACGATTAGGTAGAGGGTTCGATTCCCTTGACCCGCTCCAAAATTTTAAAACATATTAATCAATGAGTGATTTACTTAATAAAAAATGTGTACCATGTGAGGGTGGAATTTTACCTTTTGATATTAGTGAAATTCATAAATATCAAAAAAAAGTTGATGGTTGGGATGTTAAAAAAAATACAAAAGAAATATATTTTTTAGAGAAAAATTTTATTTTTAAGAATTTTGTTAATAGTCAAAATTTTATAAATAAAGTTGGTGAAATATCTGAAAATGAAAATCATCATCCAGATATTTCTTTTGGTTGGGGATATGCTAAAATTATAATTACTACTCATGCTATTGAAGGATTGTCAGAAAATGATTTTATTTTAGCAGCAAAAATTGATCAAATTTTTAATGTCTAAAATGTCTTGTTTTAGAGAAAACTAAAATAGTACCAGTTTGGTTTGCAAATTTTATTATCTCCTTATCTCTAATTGATCCAGAAGGCTGTATTACAGCTGAAACTCCTGATTGTACTAATTTTTCAATACCATCAACAAATGGAAAAAATGCATCAGAGGCTGCCACAATATCTTCTTTTAAGTTTTGAAATTTATTCATTTTATCTATAGCAATTTGACAGCTATCAAGTCTACTAGGTTGCCCTGAGCCAATACCAACAGTTGCTTCTTGGCTTGCAAGAACAATTGCATTTGATTTTACATATCTACAAACATTAAATGCAAAAATTAAATTTTTTAATTGAGATTTATTTGGTCTTAGTTTTGAAACAACTTTAAAATCTTTAGGTTCAAAAACTTTTAAATCCTCAGATTGAGTTAATATAGATTCATTCACAGAGCCAAATCTAATTAAATCTTTCATCATAAATTCTGATGCATCAATAATTCTTATATTTTTTTTCTTTTTTAAAATTTTTAAAGCATCAGCTTGAAAACCATTAGCAATGATAACCTCTAAGAAAATTTTATTAAGCTCCAATGCTAGAGTTTTATTTATTTTGAAATTACAAGAAACTATTCCTCCAAAAGCGCTAACTGGATCAGAAGCAAGAGCCAATTTATAACTTTTCAAACTATTTTTATTAATCGAAACACCACAAGGATTAGCATGTTTAACTATAACGGTTCCGGAGTTTTTTGGTAAAGATTTTGATATTGTTAATGCAGAAAAAATATCATTATAATTATTATAACTTAACTGCTTACCATGAATTTGTTTAATATTAAGATTTTGAGTTTTAGAATAAATGGCAGCTTCTTGATGTGGATTTTCACCATATCTTAATTTTTCAATTAAATTTCCATAAATAATTTTTTTTTTGGGAAAATTGTTTTTTTTAATTTTATTAAAATAGTTAGAAATTACAGCATCATAATAAGCTGTTTCAGAAAAGGCCTCTAAAGACATCTTTTCTCTAAATTCAATAGATGTTGATCCTTTATTATTTTCCAATTCATTAATTAAGGTTTCATATTGATCTGAGGATGTAATAACAGTAACATCGTTATAGTTTTTGGCAGCTGCCCTAACCATAGTGGGACCTCCAACATCAATATTCTCTATTATTTTTGAATGATTGGTTGTTTGATCTAAAGTTTTTTCAAAAGGATAAAAGTTAACAATAACAAGGTCAATTTCATCATATTGATTAGCTTTTAGTTCTTTAGTGTGAGATTTGTCGTTTCTTTTACTTAATATACCAGCATGAATTTTTGGGTGTAGCGTTTTAACTCTTCCACCAAGAATTTCTGGTGAACCAGTATACTCTGAAACTTCTTGGCATTTAAATTTAAGTTTCTTTATTTCTTTAAAGGTGCCTCCAGAGCTAATTAATTCAATTTTGTATTTCGCTAAAACTCTTAAAAGACTGCCTAAATCTTTTTTATCAGATACTGAAATAAGAGCTTTTTTTATTTTTTTCATTATAATTTTGTGATTTCCCATCTTATAGTTTGATTTTCTTCATTAGTCATTCCTGAAATAAATATATTTTGATTATTTGTAAAAGAATTTTTTTCTCCAAAATATAACCCTTCTTCAATATTTATCTTAGAATTTTCTGAGCTAAATTTCCAACCTTCTCCATCAAGATCAATAAGTATTGATTTTTCATCTTGAGTTTTCATTAATCGAATATTTGGCTCCAAATGAAATCTAATATCAAATTTTAAGTTTTTAATACCCTTGTTAGAAATAATTTTATCATGGCCAATGAATTTTAATTGTTCTGGGTAAAATTCTATTTCTCGATCATGAACAATACCAAGTGGTTTTGAATAGCCATCATGAGAAGCATTAATTTTCCAATAATTTTTTTCAAATACTACTTTTTTTTTTAATATTCTTAATTCTTGATTAATTTTAGATTTTTTACCTCTTACTTTGTTAAAATTACAAGAGGATTTATCATCTAAAATTAGTGTGCTATGGACTGCGCTTGACTTAGATATCTCATTTAATTGATGATCAATTTTTTGAAAATAACCACAATTACTAATTAATTTTTTATTATTTGATATAATCTCAAAAGATAAAGCACCAGCTTGATAATCTGAAGATAATTTTTTATTTGGGCTCGATCCAATATCCATTATTAAAGAATTTTTTTTATTATTAAGGACAACATAGCCACCCAGCTCATTATTTTGATTTTTAAAATTATATCCAAGTCTTTTTAAATAAAGGTCAAAATTATGGTTATTTGTTTTATGATTACCATTAAAGAGAAAATCTATTTTATTGTTTTGCCAAATAAAAGCGTAAGCCTGACCTAAATAATATATATTTTCATTTATAAAATCTGGTATTTCATTTTGAGATTCTTTGAACCATTCCCTAATTAATATAAAATATTTTAAGTAAAAACTTAACTGTCTAATATTCCTTGATTTTGGAAAGCCATCATTATCCAATGAATATTTGGCTAATTTTTTTAGTAAACTTAACCCAGTATTTAAATAATTATTATTTTGAGGGTACGATAGACCAGTTAAAATGATAGCTGCACACCCTATAATTTTATTATCGATTAATTCAGAGGTTTCAATTTCATTAATAAGGTGATTGATCTGCTTCTTTATAGTGCCGTTAAACTTGTCTTTATAATCTATATTGCCATCTTCATAGGTAAGCCTAGAATTTGAAATCCAAGCTATTATTCTTTTTCCAATTATATCAATTTTCCAATTTTTAGAGTTGTACCTGTCATTTGTATTAATCCATTGATTAATGACATTTTGAGTATCTTTTTTTGAAGATCTAAGATCTAGGCTAAATAGCCAAAAAAAACTGTTTAAATTTTGTTGGTCTTTTTCTTTTAAATTTGGATTATCCCAAATTTCATTTAACGAATAATTTTCTATGTTAATCTTTTTTTTATCATATTTTATAAGGCCATCTAACAAGCTAGGGCTTGGCTGATATTCTAGTAACTCAATAGAAGAGGGTGTAATTTTTTTATTATATAGATAGGAGTTTAAATAAAAGTGACGAATTTTTTTTTTAATAAGACTAAATGAATTGTTTAAAATCATTATTCTAACTTGATTTTAAAAGGTCTATATTTTTTTTTATATCTCCATTGTTATTTTTAAATATAGTTGTCCCAGAAACTAAAATATTTGCTCCAGCTTCTATTGCTAGTTTATTATTATCAAAATTGATTCCACCATCAATCTCGATATCAAAATCTATATTTTTTTGATCTCTTATTTTTTTTAATTCTTTAATTTTTTCTAAAACTTCTGGCATAAACTTTTGTCCTCCAAATCCAGGGTTTACGCTCATAATTAAAACTAAATCTATCTGATTTAATAAGTCAGTTATTAAATTAATTTTACTTTCTGGATTTAAAGAAACCCCTACTTTTTTTCCTAAACTTTTAATATGGTCAATAGAGACTGCTAAATTTTCAGTTGCTTCTGGGTGTATAGTAATAATATCTGCACCTGCGTCTGCATAATCTTTAATATACTTATGCACGGGTGAAATCATTAAATGAACATCAAATGGTAGTTTTGTAAATTTTCTTAATGATTTTATGATTGGTGGACCCATGGTTAAATTAGGAACAAAATGACCATCCATCACATCCACATGGATCATATCTGCACCACCTTCTTCAAGTCTTTTTATTTCATTTCTTAATTGACTAAAGTCAGCAGATAAAATTGAAGGGGATATTTGTATTTTTTTCATTGATTGCTAGCTCTACTAGTATCAATTTTTAAAATTTAATTGAATTAAATAATTGATAAATTTGTTTAGAAATTTCACTTTCTAGAGGAAATGACAACATTCCCATTACAGAATAACCTAAGACCCATGGCATAAAGTAAAATCTAATCATATAAAAGAACCATGCTACATATAATGGTACCAGAGGTCCTATAATGAAAGAAGGGGTTATTGGTTTAAAAATTTTTATTAGTGGATCGGTATATTTGACAAAAATCTTCATAAAAAAGAACTCTGAGTCTTCTTTTTGAAAAATATTCATCGCAACTCTTCCTATTAAAGTCCACATAATCATACCAAATAAGTAATCTATAAAATAAATTAAGGGATGGAAGTTTGCTGACATTTAATGAGTTATATTAGAAATGAGATTAAATTAAAAGGGGCGAAATTAATCGCCCCTTAAAATTAAAGTTTATTAGTTCTACTTACCAGTAACAGTTTTACCACTTGGTATACGAACTTCATCAACCATTTTTTGAATTGATTTATCTGGTTCTTGAGTCATTAAACTCACTACAACCATTGAAACAAAACTAACAGCTGCTCCGAAGATACCAAATGTTAGCTGAGTAAGTCCTAAGAACCCACTTCCACCATTTCTTACCCATACAAGGTACCAAATAGCAGAACCAAGACCTAAAACCATACCAGCAATAGCACCTTCTCTGTTAGCTCTCTTCCACCATACACCAAGTACAAGTGGGAAGAACAATCCAGACATCGCAAAGTCAAAAGCCCAGATCACTGAACCTAAGATACCTTGGATCTCCATTGCCGCAATAGTTGCTCCAGCAAAACCAATTATTACAAGTAATACCCTTGCAACAAGAAGTCTTTTTGCAGTCTCTGCTTTTGGATCAATCATTTTGTAATAAACGTCATGAGAGATCGCATTTGCAATTGCTAGAATCAAACCATCAGCTGTTGACATGGCAGCAGCCATACCTCCAGCAGCAACCAGTCCTGAGATTACATAAGGTAATCCAGCTATTTCTGGTGTTGCTAACACAACCGCTTTACCACCCATGAAAAACTCGTTTAACTCAAGAGTTCCATTGCCGTTAAAGTCACTGATGAACATCAAGTTTGCTTGATTCCAGTTTTGGAACCAATCTATTGATTGAACTTCAGCAAATGATTTACCAATAATACCTGTTGGTAGTGTTGGATCGATCAACGATAGTTTAGATAGTGTTGCTAACATTGGTGCAGAAGAATACAGAAGGAAGATAAAGAATAACGACCAACCAACTGATTTTCTAGCTGCTTTAACGCTTGGAGTAGTAAAGTATCTCATCATCACGTGCGGTAATGAAGCTGTTCCCATCATCATCGCCAATGCTAATGAAATAAATGCCCAAGGCGTTGCATTTACTGCAGAGTGTGCTTTAGTTATTCCAGCTAACCCTTTAGGTACCGTTGCTAGATCAGCAGCAGAGTTTTTAACAAAACCAAACTGTTGTTCTAACTCACCAATTCTAGCTACTTCATCAGCTAACATAAAGTGAGGGAAGAAACCTGCACCCATTTTGTTACTGATCCAAAAAATTGGAAGCAAGTAAGCTATAATTAGTACGATATATTGTGCAACCTGTGTCCAAGTTACCGCTCTCATACCCCCTAACATTGAACAAAGTAAAATACTTATTAGTCCAATATATACAGCGTATTTAAAGTCGATATCTAGAGCAACAGATGCAATAGTACCTGTAGCGTTTATCTGTGCAGTCACATACGTAAATGAAGCAACAGTTAAAACTATTACTGCACATAGTCTCGCTAAATTACCACCGTATCTTGTACCTACAAAATCTGGAACTGTGTAACAGCCAAATTTTCTTAAGTATGGTGCTAATAAAGTTGCAACTAATATGTAACCACCAGTCCAACCGACAAGTAGAGCCATATATCCATAGCCTTTGAAGTAAATACCACCTGCCATTGCAACGAATGAAGCACCAGACATCCAGTCTGCCGCCGTCGCCATTCCATTGAATACAGTGGGCACTTGTCTTCCAGCCACGTAATATGCGTCTGCTTGAGCTGTTCTTGATAGATAACCGATCAATGCATAGATGAATATTGTAAAGGCTACAAAAGCAACACCTATTGCTTTAGCAGTCATACCCATCTGCTCACCAATTGCCATTAAGATTATGAAACCTATAAAACCTCCTGTATAGATTCCGTAAACTTTTGGCAAATTGTCTATAAATTTACCTTTAATCATTATTGATCTCCCCTTTCGTTGAAGCCAAATTCTTCATCGATTTTCTCTTGCCTATTAGCAAACCAGAAACATAAAATTACAAAAATTCCAAGAGATCCTTGACATGTAAACCAGTATGTCCATGGATAACCGAAAGGTCCTGTAACCTCATTCATTTCAGCTGCAAAAAGGAAGATGCCGATTGAGAAAACAAACCAAATAGCCAGTGTTACGAATAACAATGATCTAGTCTTTTCCCAGTGTTTTGTTGCGTTTGACATTTATACCTCTCTATTTTTAGTTATAACTACCCTAAACCATAACCATTCTGTAAGTTTTTAAAAGACTTAAAATTGTTCATATTAGGTGCTTATTTACTTACTTTTTTAAGGTATAATGACCATATATATGAATTTTTATGCAAAAATATAAACTCTCTTGGAAAGACATATCGTTTGATGATTTTAAAGTTTACTTGTTTGCCATGTTTAGGGCTTTTATTCCAAAGAAAAAAATTAAGAATTTAGATGAGCTTGAACACTTTATTCAAACAAAATCTGCTTGGGTAACACAAGTAACTTTATATAGTTATTTAAAAACCAGGATGGGAACAAGGTATGTTCTTCATTTTGACAATGACGTGTTCATGGCATCTCTTGATATTGCCAGATGGAATATTTATTCTGTTGCTTTACAGGATCTGACATTATTTACGTTTTCTTATTTAAAAGTTAATTTTAATTATCAAAACCTTGACCAGTCTAAAGAAATTTTTTCTAAAATTTTAGATGATGAGATTTCTAATAAGATGCCACTTGATATTATTGAGGAAGCAAAAAAAACTTTTAATGAAAGACTTCAAAATATAAACTGGGAAATTTATTATAAAGATTTACCCTTTAATCCAAGTGCTTTGTCATTATACGAATGGGCCCCAATAGCTGAAGAGCTTAAAACTTTAGATCGAAAAATCGTATTGAATTCTATGATATTGAAATGGGATATTATTAAAAAAGAATTTGAGAAATTAATAGAATTTTAAATATTCTTTCTATTATCCACCAAACTTTGCACAACGCTTGGATCAGCTAAAGTTGTTGTATCCCCTAATTGGTCATGTTCATTAGCTGCAATTTTTCTTAAAATTCTTCTCATAATTTTTCCAGACCTTGTTTTTGGAAGTCCAGGTGAGAAATGAATAATGTCAGGTGTCGCTAGTGCACCGATTTGTTTTCTTACCCAAAGCTTTAAATCTCTTTCAAGATCTAAATCTGATTTCTCTCCAACATTTAGAGTTACATAACAATATAGGCCGTTACCTTTAATATCATGTGGATATCCAACCACAGCAGCTTCAGCAACTTTTGGATGAGCAACAAAAGCACTTTCTATCTCGGCAGTTCCAAGGTTATGACCAGAGACAATAATTACATCATCTACACGGCCAGTTATCCAGTAATAGCCATCCTTGTCTCTTTTAGCACCATCACCTGTGAAATATTTTCCATCGAACTGAGAAAAATAAGTATCAATAAATCTTTGATGATCACCATAAACAGTTCTCATTTGTCCAGGCCAAGATTGAGAAATGCACAATCTTCCTTCACCAGCTCCTTTGATTTCTTTACCATCTTTATCAACTATAGAGGGCTTAATTCCATAAAAGGGTTTACTTGCAGAACCAGGTTTTAAATTCATAGCTCCTGTTTGAGGGCTAATTAAAATTCCACCTGTTTCAGTTTGCCACCATGTATCAACAATTGGACATTTAGAATTTCCAACTGTTTTATAATACCACATCCAAGCTTCAGGATTAATGGGTTCACCAACAGTTCCTAATAATTTTAAAGATTTTCTTGAGGTTTTCTTAACAGGCTTATCACCCTCTCTCATTAAAGCTCTAATAGCAGTGGGCGCTGTATAAAAAATATTAACTTTGTATTTATCAATAATTTGCCACCACCTTGAGCTGTCTGGATAGGTTGGAATTCCTTCAAACATTATTGTTGTGGCACCATTAGCAAGTGGTCCATAAACAATATAACTGTGACCCGTTACCCAACCAATATCAGCAGTACACCAATAAACATCTTTTGGTTTATAATTAAAAATATATTGATGGGTCATGGATGCATAAACCATATATCCACCTGTTGTATGTAAAACTCCTTTTGGTTTTCCAGTAGAGCCAGATGTGTAAAGAATAAACAAAGGATCTTCTGCATTCATTTCCTCAGGCTCACATTTAGTTGACATATCTTTAATTAAATCGTCAAACCAAACATCTCTTCCTTTAACCCAACTAACTTTATTTCCAGTTCTTTTTACAACAATACATTTTTTGACATTAGGACAACTTCTTAAAGCCTCATCTGTAATTTGTTTTAATGGAATAGTTTTCCCCCCCCTAACACCTTCATCAGCAGTTATTATATATTCTGACTCACAGTCATTAACCCTGCCAGAAATAGAGTCTGCTGAAAAACCACCAAAAATAATAGAGTGAACTGCACCAATTCTAGCACAAGCAAGCATTGTTACTGCCAGTTCTGGAATCATAGTTAAATAAATTGTAACTCGATCACCTTTTTTAATTCCTAGTTTTCTTAAACCATTTGCAGCTTTAGAAACTTCATTATGTAATTGTTTGTACGAAATTTTTTTAGTATCTTTTGGATCATCACCTACCCAAATAATAGCAGTTTTATCTTTTTTATCTTTAAGGTGACGGTCTATACAATTGGCAGAAGCATTTAATGTGCCATCCTCATACCATTTAATTTTAACCTCTTTTTTACTGTATTTTATATTTTTAATCTTTTTGTACGGTTTAATCCAAGTAATTCTTTTCCCCTCATTCTTCCAAAAGTCATCATTTTTTTTAATCGCGTCTGAGTATTTTTTTTGATATTTCGCTTTATTTACTAGAGCACTTTTTACCCACTCAGGTTTAGTTTTTATGATTAATTCTTTTTCTTCGATTTTTTTTAAAACCTTTTTTATAAAAGGCTTTACTTTTTTTTTAGCCTTAGTTTTTTTAGAAGTTTTTTTTTTCGCTTTCGATATTGACTTTTTTTTTGGCATGAATTTTTTTTATTTAAATACTACTCATCTTATTTAAAATTTTCCAGCTTTTAGAATCGATTGGCATAACAGATAATCTGCTTTGTCTAATAAGTGATAAATGGCTAAGAGACTTGGTTTTTTTAATCTCTTCTAGAGTCACACTTTTCCTTAATTTTTCTTTAAACTTTACTTGAACAGCTACAAATCGTCCATCTTTGTCAGTTTTATCTAAAAAAGCTTCTTTAATAACCTCAACTGTACCAACAATTTCTTTGCCTATATTTGAGTGGTAAAAAAAACAAAGGTCTCCTTTTTTCATTGCTCTTAAATTTTTTGCAGCTTGATAATTTCTTACTCCATCCCAAGGAGCACCTTTAGCACCAGCTTTTTTTTGTTGATCAATTGACCAAACATCAGGTTCTGATTTCATTAACCAGTAGTTCATTTATTTATCTAATTTTTTTAAATAATTATACATATGGATAATCAAGCTCATGTAGATCTTTTTTAAATATTTCATTTATTTGATTTTTTATTTCAAGGGGTAAAATTTTTTGCCAACGGTTGTTAAACCCTAAATTAAAAAAATTTATTTTTTTACCAGTTTTTTTTGAATAAACACTTTCTTCAAAACCTTCGTTGAGCTCCTTATTTTTTAAATTTGAGAAACTGGTTGTTTTAATAGAATTATAAAATTTTTGTTCATCTATTTTTTTATTATCTCCTGTAACTTCATTAATAAAAAAAATAATTTTTTTAAAAATTTCAATTTTATTTTTTCTTAAATCTTCATATTTAATAAAAAGAGTTTTAAATTCAGAGTTATTTTTCCATGATTTATAATGATTAGACCATGAGCTTAAATAAGTAAAATTACTATAATCATTATCATGAGATTTCTCTAATAAAGAACTATTTTCATCAGACATTTTTTCTATAGCTTCTTTATAACCAATTACATAATGATGAGTTAGTGAGGTTATTAAGTTTCTTGGATCTCTAACTACATATATTGCTCCCAATGTTTGATTTTTTGATGTAAAATTGTTTCCTTCATACGGATATAAACAATTGTGTGTTTTAACTAAATTAAGTTTATTTTTACTAAAAAAAGTGTTTTGATTAAACATCCAATTTTTACTAGCTTCCTCATTTGTTTTAGGATCAAACTTTGAAAATTTAATATTTGGAAACTGATGGATTTTAAGTAGTTGGTCAAAATTAAAATTTCCATCTTCAGAATAATAATAACTGGCAAGAAAAGATCTTAAATAAGTATTTCCACTTTTAGGGTATGATGCAATCCAGATTATCATTTGCTCTAATTTTATCGCAAATGAGAAATAATTACTAATGATTTTATATGACGGTTATTTTTAGATTAACTAATATTTTGTCATAGTCTTACTCCGGCACCCTTTAAAAAAGCAGCATCTGCATCTAGGGGCCACCTAGGTTTTGCAGGACTATCTAATTCACTAAACTGTTTTAACTTAAATTTTTCTAATCCAACCATTGCAATCATTGCTGCATTATCTCCACACAAATTAATAGGTGGAAATATTGCTTCAAATTCTTCTTCTTTGCAAAGATTAGTTAGAACTTCTCTAATTCTCTTGTTTGCAGCAACACCACCCGCAACTACAAATTTATTTTTATTTATTGTGTTCATTTTTTTGAATTCTTCAAAAGCAATTTTACTTTTCTTATATAGTATTTCTTCAATTGTTTTTTGAAAAGATGCTGCAAGATCATATTTTTCTTGTTCAGTTTTTATTTGTTTTGATATTTTTAAAACAGCAGTCTTTAAACCTGCAAATGATAAATTACACCCTCCTTTATGAAAAATTGGCTTTGGTAGCTCATATTTATTGGGATCACCTTTTTTTGCATACACTTCAATTTGTGGCCCACCTGGAAATTCTATTCCTAATAATTTTGCCGTTTTATCAAAGGCTTCACCTACAGCATCATCAATAGTTGTTCCTAATCTTTTATAATTTCCTAAGCCTTGCACACTTAAAAATTGAGTGTGACCTCCAGAGATTAAAAGTAATAAATAAGGATAATTTAATTCAGAATTTAGTTTTGGGCTTAATGCATGTCCTTCTAAATGATTAACAGCTATAAAAGGTTTGTTTAGCGAAGAGGCCATTGCTTTTCCAAAACTTAAACCAACAGACAGACAGACCATAAGACCAGGTCCTGCAGTTGCTGCTATTGCATCTAGATCTTCCATTTTTACTCCACTTTTATCAAATGCTTTTTTTGTGATTAAATCTATTTTTTCCATATGGGATCTTGCGGCAAGTTCTGGCACAACACCACCAAACTCTTTATGAACATCCACCTGACTTGAAACAATACTTGATAAAATTGTTGGCATACCTTGCTCATTTTCAGTTATGATAGAGGCTGCTGTTTCATCACAGCTTGATTCAATTCCTAAGATTATGGGTTTTTTATTCATTAAATTAGTTTTTATTAATAATACATTCTCAATATAAGTATGAAGTATAAAGCAATTAAATGAAAAATAGAAAAATTATTATAGGCTCTAGAGGAAGCAAATTAGCACTAATCTATGCAGAAAAGGCCAGAGAAAAAATTCTCAAACATTCAAAAGATTTTGGAATTGAAGAAGTAATCATTAAAGAAATTGTAACTAAGGGTGATCAAGTTCAAGACAAAAGGTTATCAGAAGTAGGGGGTAAGGGACTTTTCTCAAAAACTATAGAGGTTGAATTATTAGAAAAAAAAATAGATATAGCGGTACATGCATTAAAAGATATGCCTTCTGAAGAAACTAGAGGATTGTTGACAGATTGCTTTTTAGAAAGAAATGATCCTAGAGAAATTTTAATTAGCAAAGACAATAAACATCTAAAAGATTTAGCTTCAAATTCAATTATTGGAACATCTTCATATAGAAGAGAATTTCAGATTAAAAAAATAAGAGATGATCTTAATTGTAAATTAATTAGAGGAAACGTTGATACAAGAATAAGAAAACTTAAGGAAAATTTATATGATGCAATTATCTTATCTTATGCTGGAATCGATTCTTTAGGATTAAATCAAAATATTTCTCAAACTTTTTCTACTTCAGAAATTATACCTTGTGCTGGACAAGGAGTTATTGCCTTGCAGTGTAGAGATAACGATGAAAGTTTAATTGAATTATTAAAACAAGTTGATCACCAATCAACACATAGCTCCATAAAAGCTGAAAGAAATGTTTTAAAGGTTTTAGAAGGAGATTGTGAAACAGCAGTAGGAGCATTTGCAAATATTGAGGGGAACAAAATTAATCTTGAAGTAGAACTTTTTTCACTAGACGGCAGTAAAAGATTTTATTTAAAATCATCTGAAAGTGTAAATAAAGCAGAAGAATTGGGAATAGAGATGGGAAAAACTCTTAAAAAGATGTCTAATAATTCTTACAAAAAATAATATGCATATTTTATTCACAAGACCTCTAGAAGATTGTCATGAAATGATATTAAAATTTCAATCATTGGGTCATGAAATATCTCATTTACCTTTAATTAATATTGAAGGTTTAAAATACGAAGCACCAAACTATTCGGAGTTTAAAGCAATTATTTTTACCAGTGCTAATGCTGTTAAATTTTTGGATATTAAGAACATTGATAAAAAATTAAAATGCTTTTGTGTTGGAAGTGCTACTGAAAAAAAAGCCAGAAGTGTTGGTTTTCAAAATGTTTTTGCAGCTGAAGGAAATGTTAGTAATCTTAAGGAATTAATCTTGCAAAATTTTAAACCTTCTGATGGAAAGCTAATTTATATAAGTGGAGAGATAATCTCTAGTGATTTGGACAAAGAGCTTATTTCGAGTGGGTATACGATAGAACGATTAATTAATTACAGAGCTAACCCAATTGAAAAATACGATGAAAGCTTTATCGAAAAATTAAAATTAAAAATGCCTGAAATTACTTACATTTATTCGCAAAATAGTGCGATTAATTTTTTAAAAGTAATTAAAAATTATCAGTTAGAAACCCTATGGATGAATACTAATTTAATGTGCATTGGAGAAAAAACCTCTTCAATTCTTAATGAAATAAAGTGGAAAAAAATTTTTCTTTTTAACCCTGGAGAAGAGGAATTTTTGCTATATAAAATTTAGCTATGGACATTTTTAACAATTTTAGTGACTTATTTTTTTCAGTTTGGTCAAAGGGAATTCACGGTATTGATATTTTTCAAATATTAATTGGAATTGGGATTTTTTTTATTTTTTTAATTTTTAGAGGAATTATCAGTAAAGTAATTATTAAAAGATTAGAAAGTATCTCTAAAAGAACAACCAATAAACTAGATGACACTTTCGTCCATGCAATGGTTGGGCCAGCAAGATTTCTTCCCATTGTTCTAGGTTTTTTTATTGCAAGTTATTACATGTCTTTTGGAGAAGATGGTAAAGTAGCTATTGATACAATTAATAGAACTTTAATAACTATTTTTATTTTTTGGGTGATACATCAAATTGTTGAACCCATCTCTTATATTTTAAGTGGTTTAGATAAAATGTTAACTAGAGAGTTAATTGGCTGGATTATTAAATCATTAAAAATTTTGATTTTCATTCTAGGCTTAGCGGCTGTTCTTGAACTTTGGGGAATAAAAATTGGACCAATTATTGCTGGACTGGGTTTATTTGGTGTTGCAGTTGCTTTAGGTGCACAAGACTTATTTAAAAATTTAATATCAGGAATTTTAGTTTTAGTTGAAAAAAGATTTAAAATTGGAGATTGGATTTTAGTTGAAGGAACAATTGAAGGTATTGTTGAAAAAATTGGATTTAGATCAACAGTGATTAGAAAATTTGATAAATCTTTAGCAATAATTCCAAACTTTCAATTTGCTGAAAACTCAGTAGTTAATATTAGTGAAACAACCAATTGGAGAATAAGATGGTCCATTACTCTTCAATACGATACCACTGTTGCACAGTTAAAAAAAGTAAGAGAAGAAATAGAAAACTATATTAATAAAAGCGAGGACTTTAGCCAAAGTGTTGGTGTTGCGGTAAGAATTGAAAAGTTTTCTGATAGCTCAATAGATTTATTAGTTAGATGTTTTACGGCCAGCAACAGTTGGAGCGACTCTCTTTTAGTTAAAGAAAGATTAGCGATTGCAATTAAAGAAATAGTAGAAGGAAACAAAGCTTCATTTGCATTCCCAAGTCAGTCAATTTATATCGAGAAAAAATGATAGCAATTTTTTATTTGGTTCTTCAAATATTAAAGCTCTATTCTTATGTGGTAATTGCAAATGTAGTTATCAGCTGGCTTGTCGCATTTAATGTTTTAAATACTCAAAATAGATTTGTTTATTCTATTTTAGAGGTGACTTATCGATTAACAAATCCTGCACTTAATAAAATAAGAAGTTTTTTACCTAATTTAGGATCAATAGATATTTCACCAGTTATATTACTTTTATTGATTTGGTTTATAGAAATGTGTATGAAGTTGTACATTGCGCCAATGATTTTTTAGAGGAACACATGATCTTAATAGATGGGAAAAAAATAGCAGCTGAACTTAGAGAGCAATTAAGACAAGAGGTCGTAGAGCTAAAAGCTAAACACAATAAAATTCCTGGGCTTACAGTTATTTTAATTGGAGAAATGGCCCCTAGTCAAATTTATGTTCGTATGAAAGAGAAAGCTGCGAATGAAGTAGGGTTAAAATCTGAAGTAATTAGATACCCTGAAGCTGTGGAAGAAAAAACAGTATTAGATAAAATTGAGGAATTAAATAAAGATGAAAGTATTTCAGGAATTTTAGTTCAACTACCTTTACCAAAACATATCGATAAGCAAAAAGTTATTGAAACTATTTTACCAGGAAAAGATGTTGATGGGTTTCACCCAATGAATGTTGGAAATCTTTCTTCAGGTTATGAAAGTTCAGTTCCTTGTACTCCTTTAGGATGTTATTTAATGATTAAAAAAATTGAACCAAATTTGAGTGGAAAAAAAGCTGTTATGATTGGTAGATCAAATTTAAACGGTAAACCAATGGCGCAGTTACTTTTAAAAGAAAATTGCACAGTAACAATTACTCATTCAAAGACTAAAGATTTAAAAGCAGAATGCTTGGAGGCAGATATTATAGTTGCTGCTGTTGGCATTCCAGAGCTTGTGAAAGCGGACTGGGTTAAAAAAGATGCAATTGTAATAGATGTTGGGATTAATAAAACTGAAAACGGTATTGTCGGTGACGTTGCATTCGAAGAAGTTTCAAAAGTTGCAAGAGCTTTAACACCTGTTCCAGGTGGAGTAGGGCCAATGACTATTGCCTGCTTGTTAAAAAATACTATTGAGTGTTTTAAAAGATCTCAAAAATAAAAATATCATTATAGGTGGCAAAATTTATAATTTTTATATTTATAATTATTGCATATAACTCATCACTAATTGCTATGGAAAAAAAACCTTATCATCATTTACCAGATGGAACTTTTAGAAATCCAGAAGGATCACCTGTTAGAACTAGTCAAGCGAAGTTTTCTTACACACAATTCATTAAATTGAAAAAGAAAATAGACATGACGGTTCCTAAAGAACACGTTGTTGATAAAGAAAAAGTTTTAACTGATTTAGAAAAGTATAAAAATGAAGATTATATTGCTTGGATTGGTCATGCTACTTACTTAATTAAACTTGGAGATACAACAATTATAACTGACCCAGTGTTTTCAAAAAATGCGGGACCTTTAATTTTTGGCCCAGACAGATTTACTGAGCCTGCTTTAAATTTAAATGAAATTCCAAAGACTGATTTATTATTATTAACACATAATCATTATGATCATCAAGATATGGGGACCATTAGAAAATATCCGTTTAAGAATACAAAAGTTTTGGCCCCACTAAATCTTGGAAAATACTTTACAAAAAATAAATTTAAAGATGTAAATGAAATGGATTGGTATGAGGAAATTCAGGTTAATGATGATCTGAAAGTAACATTACTCCCAGCTGTCCATTGGTCGAAGAGAAGCCTTACAGATATGAACAAAACACTCTGGGGCAATTTCTTAATTGAATATAAGGGTAAAAAAATCTTATTTGCTTGCGATACTGGCTATGGAAATATTTACAAAGAATTAGGTGAAAAATATGGTCCAATTGATTTAACAATGATTAATATTGGAGCTTATGACTTTAAGCCTATGTTTGATAAATCGATTTATCACACAACACCAGAAGAAGCTTTAAATGTAGCAAAAGATTTAAGAAGTAAAAAGGTTATGGGAACACACTGGGGAACTTTTGTTTTATCACTAGAACCTATTATGGAACCACCAGTAAGATTTAAAGCTAGTGCTGAGGAGTATGGTTTTAAAAAAGATGATGCTATAATCTTTAAAATTGGAGAGATAAATTCATTAAAAAATATATTAACTAATTAAAATTATTTTTTTTCCATTAACCATAAAGCATTTTCACTTAAGAAAAATATTTTACCATTAGACGGATGAACTTGAATATCTCTTATTCTTCCAACATTATCTTTAAATATAACATTTTCTTTCACATTAGTTGGATCATTAAATATTAGTTTTCTTAAAGATCGATCTTTTAAAGAAGTAACTAGCGCATGCCCATTCCACTCTTTAAACTCATTTCCTCTGTAAATTGTAATAGCACTTGTAGCTATAGAAGGTACCCAATATTGAATTGCTTTAGTAAAACCTGGCTTCCATTTTGGGCCAATAGGAATTCCAGAATAATTTTTTCCACCCCAGCCTAAAATTTTCCATCCATAATTTTCTCCTTTTTTTGCCTCTCCAAACCAATCACCACCTCTTGCTCCATGATTACTTAAATATATTTTTCCATCATAATCAGAGAGTGTTAAACCTTGTGGATTACGAACACCTATTTGATAGATTTCAGGCAACCAATCTGGTTTACCAGTAAACTTTGGGTTATCTTTGGGAATACGACCATCAGTATGAATTCTAATAATACTACCAGGATGTTTTGTGGGATCTTGGGCAATCATACCTTGGCCTCTTTCACCAGCTGATGCATAAATATAATTATCTTTAATCGCTAATCTTGAACCAAAATGATAACCAGAATCTATAGGAGGGTTTGCTTGAAAAATATTTTTAAAATTTAATTCTTGTTTGTTTAATTGTGCTTTTGCAATTGATGTGCTTGTTTTTAAATTTCCCCTATCTTCTGAATAAGAAATCCACAGAGTATTATCTTGATGAATAATATCTAATAACCCACCTTGGCCGACTTCTAAAAAATTAAGATTATGTTTAATCTCTGTAACTTCTTTTGAAATAATATTAACAATTTTAATTTTTCCACTTTTTTCAGTAATAATGATTTCATCATTGTTAATAAAGGATGATCCCCAAGGTTCATCTAACTCTATAATTTTAGTGAATGTATAATTATTGGAATAGCTTTTTGAAGCAAATAAAAGAAAAAAAATTATTAATAAAAAATATTTTTTCACTTTAAGAAAGTTTTGATCTACCACCATCAACAGCTATTATCTGTCCAGTAATCCAAGAACTCTCTTCAGTAATTAAAAATTTTGCAAGCGCTGCAGAATCTTTTCCTTCACCCAATCTTTTAAGAGGATGTGCTTTAGCAATTCCTTCTGCAATTGCAGGATTTTTTAACATTGGTTCTGCAATTTTAGATTTTGATAAACTGGGTGCAATACAATTCACTCTAATATGTGGAGCAAACTCAGCAGCTAGTGTAACAGTTAGTCCCTCAACTGCAGCTTTAGCAGAAGCAATAATTGTGTGATTAGTAAAACCTCTTTGAGCAGCAACAGTTGAAAATAAAACAACTGAGCCTTTGTTCTTTTTTAAACTTTCTTGAAATCCTTTTATTGCTTCAATAGCTGAATAAAGGTTTAGTTTCATACATTTATTCATATCTGCTTCTGTAACCATCCTTAATGGTTTTAAATCAATAGATCCCACACAGTAAGCGATACCCTTAATTTCACTAATGTCTGATTTTACTTTTTCTATAAATCCTTCTTCTAAAACGTCAGCAACCGTATAAGTGCAGCCTAATTTTTCTGCAATAGTTTTAACTTCATTTTCATTTCTTGCTATTAGATGAATATCATTTCCTGAATTTTTCAATTGTTCAGCTAAGCTGGAACCCACAGAACCTGTCGCACCAAAAATAAGATATTTTTCTGACATATAATTTTTATTTAGTTATATTTAACTATGAAATTGTTTTTTATACTTGGCAATCAATTATTTCCATTAAAATACGTAGACCGCTTCAAAAAGGACCACTCTTTTTACATGGCAGAAGACTATGAACTATGTACTTATGAAAAGCATCATAAGCAAAAGATACTGCTATTTCTCTCTTCTATGAGGTCTTATGCAGATATGCTTAGAGCAAATAAATACAAACTTGAATATTCTAAAATTGAGGACAAAGGTTTTAAAGATACTTATTTTAAAAAATTAAAAATTATCATTAATCAAAAAAAAATTACTGAAATTTCAAGTTTTGAGGTTGAGGATAAATCTTTTGAAAAGAAAATTTCACAATTCTTAAAAAAAGAAAAAATTAACTGGAATATTGTTCAAACTCCAATGTTTTTAAACTCAAGAGATGAGTTTAAAAATTATTTAGTAAAATCAAAAAAACCTTTTATGGCAACATTTTACAAAGAAGTTCGTAAAAAATCTGGAATATTAATGGGAGCAGATGGAAACCCTATTGGAGGCAAATGGAGTTTTGATGAAGATAACAGAAATAAATTACCAAAAGACATATCAATACCAAAATTTCCAAAAATTAACGAAACTAATCATACTAAAAAATTAAAACCAATTATTGAAAAACTATTTAAAGATCATCCTGGTAGCACTAATGATTTTTGGTTAGCAACAGAATACAATGATGTGGTCAAACTTTTAGATTTTTTTATTAAAGAAAAATCAAATTTATTTGGTGATTATGAAGATGCTGTTAATCAAAAAGACAATATTTTATTTCATAGCGCATTAAGCCCGTATATTAATTTAGGATTGATAACCCCTGAAATTATCATTCAAAAAATTTTAGAATTTCATAAAAAACACAAAATTAGAATGAACTCACTTGAAGGTTATATTCGTCAAATAATAGGCTGGAGAGAGTTCATGCGTGGAATTTATCAAGGTTACTCTGATGAAATGGAAACAAAAAATTTTTTCAACCATGAAAGAAAAATGAAAAAGTCTTGGTATGAAGGCACAACAGGTTTGCCTCCACTGGATCATGCAATTAAAAATGCCGTTAATCATGGCTGGTCTCATCATATAGAAAGGTTAATGATTTTATCAAATATAATGAACCTTTGTGAAGTGAAACCAACAATTGTTTATAAGTGGTTTATGGAAATGTTTGTAGATTCTTCTGATTGGGTGATGGTCCCTAATGTTTATGGAATGGGCTTATTTAGTGATGGAGGTATTTTTGCAACGAAACCATACATTTGTGGATCAAGTTATTTTATGAAAATGATGGATTTTAAAAAAGGGGAATGGTGTAATACGATGGATGGTCTTTATTGGAGGTTTATAAATAAAAATAGAAAATTTTTTTTAAAGAACCCTAGATTGTCTATGATGGTTTATGTTTTTGATAAAATGAAAGATGAAAGAAAGAAAATGATTTTATCTGAAGCTGATAAATTTATTAAACAAAATACTATTTAATGAAAAAAGAAAATTTACCTTCAAAAGTTTGTCCTGTTTGTAAAAGACCTTTTGTTTGGCGTAAGAAGTGGAAGCTTAATTGGGATAAGGTAAAGTATTGCTCCAAAAAGTGCTCTAAGTGATTTACTTATCTTTATTTGCTATATCTTTTTTAGCAGCAACCATTTTACCATTTTCATCTGAGCTCACATTGGCAGGATTAATTGCAACATCAAATTTTGATAGTTTATTATTGTTAATTGTTGCTAGTTTTGGGAATATTTTGGGATCAGTTGTTAACTGGGTCTTGGGATTTTATTCAAGAAATCTTAGTACAAAAAAGTGGTTTCCGTTTAAAGACAAACAAATAGAAAGCTCTTCAAAATGGTTTAATAAATTTGGTAAATGGTCATTATTATTTGCTTGGGTTCCAATAATAGGTGATCCACTGACTTTAGTTGCAGGTTTATTAAGAGTTAGATTTTTAGATTTTATTATTTTAGTGGCAATTGGAAAAGTAAGTAGGTACGTCTTAATTTATTATTTGTTTTAATATTTGCTGAATTTATCCAGGTAACTATGCTAGAAAAGTGAATGCTTGAAATATTTATTCAAACTTTCTTTTTATATTTTATTGTAATTGATCCACTAGGAAATACACCATTATTCTTAGCAGTAACTCAAAATATGAGCAGCCAACAAAGAGTTAAAACTGCATTGAGTGCAACAATAATTGCATCAATCATATTGCTATTCTTTGCATTTCTTGGAAGCACTTTATTAAATTATTTGAATATATCTTTTCCAGCATTTACAATTGGTGGAGGCATCATTTTATTAATAATTTCCATGGAAATGTTGTTTGATAAAAGACAACAACGAAAAGAAGATGACATTGATTTTAATTCTGAAAATGTAAGTGTATTTCCTTTAGCAACACCCATTATAGCAGGACCAGCTGCAATCACATCTGTTATTGTTTCTGTTTCAGATATGGGAAGTAATTTTACAAACCAATCTGTTGGAATGATTGCTTTAGCTTCAGTTTTGCTTTTAACTTTTATATTTTTTTTTACTGCTTCAAAATTTTCTCAGATAATAAATAAAAAAGTTATTAGTGTAATTTCAAGAGTAATAGCAATTATTCTAGTTGGATTAAGTGTTCAGTATATTTTAGACGGAATAAAAACCTTTTTAGCTTAAAGTATTGTTCAGTAGACTATTTTAAAATGCTATAAATATAGTAATGAACATAATTGTCTTACAGCATATAAAGATTGAAGACCCAGGCTATATCAAAGATTTAATGTTAGCTGATGGTTTTAACTTAACCACTATAGAGCTAGATGAAGGTGAAAAAATCCCAAGTGATCTAAGAAAATTTGATGGAATGTTTTGTATGGGTGGTCCAATGGATACTTTTATGGAACAAGAATATCCATGGCTAATTGAAGAAAAAAAAGCAATTAAAGAATTTGTTGTTAATTTAAAAAAACCTTATTTAGGTTTTTGTCTTGGGTGTCAGTTATTAGGTGAGGTAATAGGTGGTAAGGTAGTTAAATCAAATCCAGCAGAAATTGGAATAATGGATATAAATTTTACTAAAGAAAAAAAGGAGGATATTTTATTTTCAAAATTTCCAGATCAAATTAAAAGTTTGCAGTGGCATTCATATGAAGTGCAAGGAATAGATAATAATAAGGATGTAACTTTACTAGCATCATCTCCTATTACTAAATATCAAATTTTCAAATACCAAAATCACGCATATGCAATTCAATTTCATATAGAAATTAAAGACACAACAGTTAATGAGTGGGGGTGTGTGCCTGAATATAAAAAAGCTCTTGAAAGTCAATTAGGTGAGGGAGCTTTAGATAAATTTGATCAAGCTGCAAAAAATAATATGCCTGATATGAATAATTATTCTAAGATACTTTATGAGAATTTTAAAAGGCTATTATGAATAATAAATTTTTTGAATGGGCAGGGGTTATTACGGCAATCCTTTATTCTATGTTTGTAGCCTTAAACATTGGAATAGAGTTTTTAGGATTTTGTTTGTTGCTGTTGTCTGCCATTTTAATTGGTATCTGGGCATATAGAGGAGGTCACAAGGGAATACTTGTGTTGCAATTTTTTTATGCAACAGCAGGTATAATTGGAATGATACGTTGGTTTTAATTAAAATTAGCAATAATTTTTGGAATATAGTTTTTAAAATTAAAAAAACCTTTATTACAATATTGCCAAGAAAACTGATCCAACTTTCTATATAAAAATCTTATATTTTTTAATTGATTATTTTGAATAAAATTTAAATTTTCACCAACGGTTGGATAAAGCGCATAAACTTCTTCGGTAATATTTTTTAAATCATTAGTGTTAATAGTTTCACAATTTATTGATTTTTCTTTCAATCTTATTTTTTGATCCTCTAAAAGATTTGCTTTAAATTTCAACACCTTTTCACTTAATTTGATAGTTCTATCTGTTTTATTTGAGACTAACAAAATTTTTTTAAACTTATGTTCTTTAAAATCAGAAAATTCAAATGTCATATTATTTTCAAATATTAATAAAGTTTTATCTTCCAAAATCTCAGAATTTTTAAAGCCTTTGCTAATAACAGAATATATCTTATCATTGGATATAGGTTTGGCATTTTCATTAAGTTTTATGTTTTTAAATCTATTATTTGTAAATTTATTTATATTCCATTCACTTGCAAGGTAATGCTTGCCTTGAGTTTGAATGCCAGCAACCCATCTCCAACCAAGGGTATTTGATGCAGCATCCCCATCATATAGATGTTGCATAAAAAACTCAGCTCCCAACTGCCATGGTAATTCTAGTGTAAAAATCCAAATGCTAGCAAACCACATTCTTGTGTGGTTATGAAGATAATTGTTTTCTTTAAGTTCACTTACCCATTGATTAAAACAATCTACATTTGTTTTTCCTTCTGTTGCATCCAAATAACTTTGATTGTTTTTAAATTCTTTTTTAATTTTATCTAATTCTATTAAGTAATCTGACCAAACATCAGGTCTTAGTTCTAGCCAACCTTTCCAATAAACATGCCAAAGAACTTCCTGAATAAATTTTTCATTATTTGCAAATGAAAACTTTTTAAGAGATTTATTAATTACTTCTAATTCATTAATTATTCCGTGAGTTATATAGGGGGATAAACAAGAAACATTAGATCTATTACTAGGCCCAAAATCAAAATTTCTTAGTTTTGAATAATCTGAAAGATTTTGTTCAACAAAAGTATTTAATTTATCAACGGCTTTAGCCCTTGAAGCTTCAAAAATCATTTTAAACTATTTAGATTTTCTTTTCTTTAGACCCAATTTATCACTGTGTCTTAATCTTAAAATAACTATTGCAGATGCAATTAGAACTATAGCTATAGCTTCATAGACTAATGCTGATGGATCCATTTCTTTTCCTTGTAATATAATAAATCGTGCGAGAGCAGTGATGGCAATTAAAAGAGGTAAAGTTATACTGATTGATTGTTGATTCCAAAAAACACGAACCATTGCTAAGACTTCTAAATAAAGAAACATTAAAAGTAAATCTGCTAGCATTACAGATTGATTTAGAAACATATTATTAATTTCCATACCAACAGCAATTACAGTGCTCACTAAAATAATGCACATTAGTGCAAGCTGTAAAATTTTTGCTATTTTATCCATTACTTATCCTTACTAAATGGTAGCCACTTTTCAAACACAGATTTTACTGGTCCATCATATGGAATTGAATAAGAGCTAGGGTTTGGACTTGTTAAAATTTCTATTCCCTTAGAAAATACAAAGATGAATACAATTACAAAAACAATAACCATAATCTTAAATGGATCAAAGTTTTTAGTTTTGAATACACTGCTAGATTGCGCCTCTGCTTTATGAAAATGTTTGAATGTCATGTAAACTGCAAATATCAATCCAATATGAGCAACGTATAAACCGGCCCAACCAAATGCAAAAGTTGTATAAGAAAATATGTATAAACTAAAAACAGTTGTCCAAACGAAACTCAGAACTAATAAAATTTGTAATCTAACAGATCTTGGTAAAGACCTCAGATCATTTTTGCTATCATCAAATAAAATGTTAGCAGCATCTTTCATCCAATTTTTTAGAGCTTCCATATAGCTAGAATAGATATTTATATGTTAAAGGCAAAGGATAAAGTGTCCTTTAATTTTTAGCTTAAATTGGACTTTATTACACTTTCTAAATTTGCAGAGCTTTGGGCGCCTGAAATAAAATCTGTTCCTATTTCAAAGAAGGGTACTCCATTAATTTCTTTCTCTCTTGCGACTAAAATATATGAATTAATTTCTTCAATATTTTTTAAATTAAAAAAATCATTGATTGTATCTCCATTAATATTAAATTCTTTACCAATATTAATTAAGATTTCTTTATCTCCAATATCAAGACCTTCAATAAAGTATGATTGATATATTTTTTCTTTAATTTCGTTGTGTACATTAGATTGTTCGGCTAATTTTATTAATAAGTGAGAAAATACTGTATTGGGTGTTTTCTTTATCTTATCTAGATTAAAATTAAGATTTTCTTTATTCGCCTCTTCTGTCATTCGATCATACATTGGTTGAGCAAACTCTTTCCCACCAAACTTTATTTCTAAGTACTTGTTTCTTTCAATTCCTTCTTTAGGCATGTCAGTATTTAGTTGAAATGGAACATGCTCTATCTCAAACTTAGTCTCAGGAAAATTTTTTAATGCTTTATTTAATCTTGTCTGACCAATAAAACACCACCCACAAATTGTGTCAGCAAATACTTTTATTTTCATTAATTTATGAACGAAGCTTTTGTTTATGAAAGTTAATAAATCTTTCTACATTTGATTTATTAAAGGTTTTATTTTCTTCAAAAGAAACTTTTTTCATTGAGTAAGCATTACTTTTTGTCTGTCTAGACATTATAGTGATATTGCCTTTGTATAATTTAAGCTTAACAGAGCCATTAACTTTATTCTTTTTAAGATCGACAATTTTTTGAAGTTTAAATCTTGCTTTTGAGTACCAGTAACCATTGTAAATAAGTTCAGCATATTTAGGCATAATTTCATCTTTTTTATGCATAGTTTCTTTGTCCAAAGTAATAGACTCAATTGCTCTGTGCGCTGACATTAAAAGTGTTCCACCAGGCGTTTCATAAACACCTCTAGATTTAATCCCAATAAATCTGTTTTCAACTAAATCAACTCTACCTATTCCATTTTTGCCGGCAACATTATTAAGTTTTTCTAACAAATTTCCAGGCGATAGTTTTTTACCATTAACAGTTATGGGGTCTCCATTTTTAAATCCTATAGTTACAAATGAAGCTTTGTTAGGTGCTTTTTCAGGAGATACTGTTCTTTGAAAAAGAAACTCAGGAGCTGAATTTTTTGGGTTTTCTAAAACCTTACCCTCAGTTGATGTGTGGTATAAATTATCATCAATAGAGAAAGGAGGAGCACCTTTTTTATCTGTTGGAATTGGAATATTGTTTTTTTTTGCATATTTAATTAAATCTGTTCTAGAGTTTAATTTCCATATTCTCCATGGTGCAATAATTTTTACTTTTGGACCAAAGTAATGATATCCTAATTCAAATCTCACTTGATCATTTCCTTTGCCAGTTGAACCATGAGAAACTGCATAAGCTCCAAATTTTTTAGCGGCAGCAATTTGACGTTTTGCAATTAAAGGTCTTGCAATTGAAGTACCCAATAAATAAACACCTTCATAAATTGCATGCCCTCTAATCATTGGAAAGACATAGTCTTTTACAAATGTATCTTTTAAATCTTCAATAATGATATTTTTAACACCTAGTCTTTTGGCATTTTTTATAATTTTTTTTCTATCAATTTCTTGCCCAACATCTGCAGTATAACAAATAACTTCTGCATCATAATTTTCTTGAAGCCATTTTAAAATAATAGAAGTGTCTAGTCCGCCAGAATATGCGAGTACAATTTTCTTTTTAGATTTCATTTAATTAACTGCAGCTAGTTTTTGCAGCATTATAGGCTTTCGTAAATCCTAACAATGAATAATGGTCTATAGTTTGAGAGCCTTTTTGATTATGACCAGTGATCATAATTCTTGATCCTTTCTTCATGGTCTTAATCATTTTGTTTTCAAGTTTGTTATCAGCAATCCAAGCAAAACCTTCTTGAGCAATATCAAATTTGTATTTAGATTTACCTGAAGTAGCTATAATTGAGTTTTGATTATTAAATTCATAGCCACCAGTAACGCTTATTTCATCATTTATTTTTTCGGCAGGTCTAAATGAAACAAACATTCTTGCTTCTCTAGGGTTAGATTTTGGGGCCTGCAACACAGGAACTGATTGAGCAAAACAAACTTTACCGGTTTGTTCAGTTATAATAATTGTTTCCCAGTCTTTAAATTTACCAACTTTTTTTACTTCTTGTGAATTTACGCTAACAGCAAATAAGCTTACAAGAATTAGAATTATAAAATTTTTAATTATGGACATGGGTTAGGGTAAATTTTTTGTACTTCATTTATTTCTTTAATTACGTCTTCACTTAAATCTATACCTATACTTTCTATATTAGTTTTCAACTGTTCCATTGTCGTTGCACCAATGATAACCGATGTTACAAACGGCTGAATTTCTAAAAATTTTAAAGACATTTGAGCTAAATCCAGATTGTGTTTCTTTGATATTTCATAATATAATTCAATAGCTTTTTCAGCATTTTGATTATTATATCTAGACCAAAAATCACCATCTCTTTCCATTCTAGAATTTTTTGGCAATTGTTTATTTCTGTATTTTCCAGATAAATAACCACACGCGAGAGGAGAGTAAGCTAGCAATCCGGCTTGCTCCCTAATAGACATTTCTGCAAGTCCAATTTCATAAGTTCTATTTAATAAATTATAAGGATTTTGAACTGAAAGCATTCTTGGTAAATTTTTATCTTTTGAAAGCTCTAAATATTTAGATAATCCCCACGGTGTTTCATTCGATACACCAACGTATTTAATTTTTCCTTGATCAATAAATTTTTTTAAATTTCCTAGAATATCTTCAAACCTAGTCCACTCATTGCTATCATCATGTTCATAACCTAGTTTGCCAAAAAAATTTGTTTTTCTTTCTGGCCAATGTAATTGGTACAAATCAATACAATCCGTTTTTAATCTTTTTAAACTTCCTTCAAGTGCTTCTGTAATATTCTTTTCTCCAAATTGATTTCCACCACCTCTTACATACTCTCTCATTGGGCCACAAACTTTTGAAGCTAAAATTACTTTGTCTCTCTTTTTTGTTTTTTCAAACCAATTACCAATAATAGTCTCAGTATGACCAAACGTTTCTTGTCTTGGTGGAACAGAATAAATTTCCGCAGTGTCCCAAAAGTTTACACCCTGATCTAAAGCATAATCCATCTGCTCAAAACCTTCATTTTGGGTATTTTGTTCACCCCAAGTCATAGTACCGAGACAAATAGTGCTTACTTTTAAATCTGTATTTCCTAATTTTTTATAATTCATAATTATTTAATCTTATTAAGACATCTTGAAATAATAGTAAAAGGCTATTATATATGTGTCATGGAATTCAATAAGCAAAACATATTAAATAAAGTAAAAGAAGCTCAGCAATCAACAGTAGTAATGGATGAGGGCTTAAGAGCCTACATGCTAAAAGTCTACAACTACATGGCTTCTGGTATTTTGTTAACAGGACTTATATCTTTAATATTTTTCAAACTATCTGTAGTAACAGATGCTAATGGATCAATTACAGCATTAACAAGCTTAGGAAATACAATATTTCTTTCAGGTTTTAAATGGATTGTAATGCTTGCTCCACTTGGAGTAGTTTTTTACATGAGTGCTAGAATTAATAAAATGACAGCTTCAACTGCTCAAACAACTTTTTGGGTTTTTGCGTCTTTAATGGGGTTATCACTATCCTCAATATTCTTAGTTTATACTGGAGCGAGTATCACTAGAGTATTCTTTATTACCTCTATTACTTTTGGTGCAATGAGTTTGTATGGTTACACAACTAAAAGAGATCTTACAAAATTAGGATCATTTTTAATGATGGGCTTAATTGGAATTATTGTTGCATCAGTTGTTAACATGTTCTTAAAATCTTCAATGATGGATTTTGTAATCTCAATTCTAGGTGTTTTAATTTTTGTAGGTCTTACTGCTTATGACACTCAAAAAATTAAAAACATGTATGTATCAAGCGATACGGGTGAGTTGATGGGTAAAAAAGCTGTAATGGGTGCTTTAACTCTTTACCTAGACTTTATAAATTTGTTTATAATGTTGTTAAGATTATTTGGTCAAAGACGATAGTCTTTTTATTTCTTAAGGTTCTTCCAATTAGTATTTTTAAGTAAAATTTCTAGATCAAAGGAATTTTTTAAAACTTTCCCATTAGAATCTGTAATTAAATACTTTAAATTTTTATTGCTAGGTTTAAAGTTTTTACAAATTTTATACAAAGCATTCTCTGCTGCATTTTTAAAGACACTAAAACTAACCTGCCTGTTAGAAATGTTTAGACCATAGTCTTTCCATGATCCTTCAGAGACCATTTTTGCATATAGATCTAAAATGATTTTAAGTTCATTTTTTTCAAAAAATTGTCTTTCTTCTATTTGTTTGTGAGGATTATTTACAACTAGCTTTAAGTTTCTATTCATCAAGCTTGTATTTATTAATCAATGATATTTGAAATGCTGTAAAGACAAGGGTTATTGGTAACATGCCCCATACCTTAAAATTAACCCAAAACTCTTCTGTTTGCGTTCTCCAGACACATTCATTAAGGATTGCAAGGAAGAAGAAAAAGTACATCCATCTTTTGTTTAATAATTCCCAACCCATATCAGTTAGAGCAATTGACTTACCCATAATCTTTTTAAGGACAGGTTCTTTTGTAAAATATTTTCCAAAATATAAAGCAAGGGCAAATAAAATATTAATGATCGTTGGCTTTACATAAATAAAAACTGGATCATCAAAATAAATTGTTAGACCCCCAAAAAATGTAATTAAGATACCACTTATTAATGGCATCATAGGTATTTTTTTTTCAAAAAACCAAACAACAGCTAGCGCAGTTAATGTTGCAACTATGAGTGGAGGAATCGCAACTGCTAGATTCTTATCATTATTATAATAATAATAAAAAAAAATGGCTAAAGGCCCAAAGTCAGTTGCAAATTTAAGAAAAGATTTATTCACTTGACAGATATTAACATAATAAAAAAAATATAAATGTTTTTTATTGATTTTTGTTCTTAAACCCCCATATTAATAGTAATGGCAATTCAAAAAGCAAAATTTTCAATAGGAGACATTGTAAAACATAAACACTTTGAATTCAGAGGTGTAATTTATGATGTTGATTTCGAATTTAATAATTCTGAAGAATGGTATCAATCTATTCCAAAGAATGTTCGTCCTAGAAAAGATCAGCCTTTTTATCATTTGTTAGCCGAAAATGATGAAATTACATATGAAGCATATGTTTCAGAACAAAATCTATTAATGGACGATTCAGAAGATCCAATTAAACATCCTTTAATTGAAGAGATTTTTTCTGGTAAAAGAGGCTCTAGCTACTTTAAGCCCTCTAATTAATTCTTTTTTCAAACACAATTAATTCAAATCTTCGACATATATAGTTGCTATCTATATTCATGTTCTGATCAAGAGTGTTAAATAACGTTTTTATCATTATTGACTCCCTCTGCATTCTTGATCAGGATGATCTTCCATAAAAAAAATTAAATTATCTTTTTTTTAATATATATAATTTAAAAATGTTTAAATATTTTGAACCTAATAAAATTTTTGCAATAACCTCTAAAGCACCAAAGTATGTTCTATTTTTATTTATTATTGTCCTAACAATTGGTTTAACAGAAGCGCTTATACTTTCACCTGAAGATTATAAACAAAGTGATGCAGTAAGAATTATGTATGTTCATGTGCCAGCTGCATGGATATCACTTGGAATATTTACAAGTTTAGCTTTTTTGTCTGTTGGAAGTTTTGTTTTTAAAAATAAAAATTTTGCATTAATTGCTAAAAGTTTAGCACCTTCTGGATTCATTTTTAATATTATAGCATTAGGAACAGGATCAATTTGGGGAAAACCAACTTGGGGTACTTGGTGGGCTTGGGATGCAAGAATAACTTCTATGTTAATTTTAGCTTTGTTTTATGGAATGTATTTATTGGCTTGGAGAATTTATGAGGACAAAGAACAAGTAATAAAGGTTACGTCTTTAATTGCAATTTTAGGAGTGGTAAATGTTCCCATCATTAAATTTTCTGTAGACTGGTGGAACACGTTACATCAACCAGCTTCAATTAATATTTTATCAACCAACACAGCAATTCACCCATCAATGTTAGTCCCATTGGGTATTATGACTGCGGCATTTGCTCTTTTTTCATTACTCATTTTTTTGATGAAATATAATACCGAACTGATAAAAGTTAAAAATAAAGGATTAGATAGATTATGATAAATGAAATAATTTCAATGAATGGATATGGAGCTTACGTTTGGTCAGCTTTTTCATTTACATTGATTAGTTTTACAGCCCTGTACTTTGTAACTAAATTACAACTTTCAAAAGAGCAAAAAAGATTTGCTTCTAAATTTGGTTCTCTAAATGTTGAGAAAGCTAGAGCTGCAAGATCACAAAATATTAATAGAGAAATATTATCCAATACATCAAATATTTAACTAATAAACCATGTATGGTAAAAAGGTTAAATTACGATTTATATTCTTAGCTTTAATCTTAGCCTCAGTAATTTTAACAGTTTTTTTAGTTTTACAATCATTAAAAGAAAACGTTGTATATTTTCAGTCTCCGTCTGAAATAAAATCTTTAATAGAATTAAATAAAAAAAAAATAAGAGTGGGTGGGATGGTTAAAGAACAATCGATTTTTATAGATTCTGATAAAGTTAATTTTGTCATTACTGACTTTAAAAATGAAATTAATATTGTCTATACAGGGGCAGTCCCTAATTTATTTGCTGAAGGAAAAGGAGTGGTTGCTGAAGGTTTTTTAAAAGATAAGAATTATTTTACAGCTACTAAAATTTTAGCAAAACATGATGAAAATTATATGCCCCCAGAAGTTAAAGAAGCCTTAGGAGATAAATAAATTGCTAGCTAATCAGATAGGTTATTATTCTTTAATTTTAGGGTTGTTACTTTCGGTATTGCTTTGTGGAGTTTCAATTAAAGACTTCAATAAAACTAATAAGCAGATTAACCAAAATATATTATCTCTATCATTTCTACAGTTAGTTTTTGTAATTGTGAGTTTTTTGAGCTTGATTGTATCTTTTATAAACTCAGACTTTAGTAATGAGACTGTTTTTAATAATTCTCACACAACCAAACCATTATTCTATAAAATCTCAGGAACTTGGGGAAACCATGAAGGAAGTTTGTTATTATGGTTATTAGTATTAACTTTATTTATTTTTTTGTTTTTAATTAAATCAAGAGAGCAGCCTAAAAAATATAGAATTTTAACTTTATTATTTCAGCAAATAATAATTATCGGGTTTTTCTTATTTGTATTAATAACATCTAATCCTTTTAATTATTTATTTCCAATTCCTAATGAAGGTCTTGGTCTTAACCCAATTTTACAAGATCCAGCTTTAGCAATTCATCCTCCAATTTTATATTTAGGTTATGTTGGTACCTCTATAATATTTTCATCATCCCTTGCCGCAGTTACACAAAATTATGTCACCAAAGAATGGGGACAGCATATTAAAAAATGGGTTTTAGTTTCTTGGATTTTTCTAACTATTGGAATTATGCTTGGATCAATTTGGGCATATTACGAACTAGGATGGGGAGGTTTTTGGTTTTGGGACCCAGTTGAAAATGTTTCTTTAATGCCATGGCTAACACTAACTGCATTATTGCATTGCATTGTAGTGTTAGAAAGAAGAGCATCACTAACATCTTGGGTGGTTATACTGTCTATTACAACATTTACCCTAAGTATGTGTGGAACTTTTTTAGTAAGATCCGGAATATTAAATTCTGTACATACATTTGCTAATGACCCTGCAAGAGGTATTTTTATATTAATATTTTTATTTGCACTAATTGTCTTATCGTTAGGAATATTTTTTATATTTCACAAAGAAAATAATAAAAGCTCAAATAATTTTTTTTGGCTTAGTAGAGAAACTTCTATCTTAATAAACAATTGGTTTATGATGTATTTTTTAGCTGTTGTTTTAATAGGTACGGTATATCCAATTTTTCTAGATGTAATATCTAGTGAAAAAATATCAGTAGGGCCTCCTTTTTATCATAAATTAATTGTTCCTTTTTTAATACCATTTCTATTATTCATGTCTCTTGGACCAAGACTTAAATGGATTAAATCAAAAATTGAAAATAAGAACTCACTAATTATCACATTTATAATTTCAGTAATGTTAACCTTTTTTATTATAAAAAATTTAACTGCTGACTTACTTTTTTATACAGTTTTAATTTCAGCTGCTTTTTTTCTTTTCTTTACCACTTTAAAAGAATTATTTATTAAAAAATTTAATAATATTTCTCAAACTGTTTCACACTTTGGTTTTAGTTTATTAATATTAAGCATTCTATTTAATAGTATTTTATCCTCAGAAATTATAACCAACATAAAAATTGGTGAAAGATATGATTATAATAAAGGTGAAATTTTTTTTAAAAAGGTAGAAGAAAGAAAAGAAAGTAATTTTAACTCCATCATTGCCTCTTTTGAAATAAAAGACAAAAATGGCAAAACTATAGAATTAAAACCTGAGATTAGAATTTATAATCAGCCTATAATTATTACTAGTGAAGCAGATATAAGAACAACACTATTAGAGGATAAGTTTTTAGTAATGAATCTTGTAAAGGGTAATGAATATTTTAATATTAGATATCAAATAAAACCATTTATGGTTTGGATATGGGTATCAGTTTTATTGTTAAGTCTTGGTGGATTAATGAGTTTATTTAAAAAGGAGATATGAAAAATAAGTTTAGCTTATTTGTTGTAGTTATTTTTTTAAGCTTTTGTTTTGTTATTTTTTATAAAGGATTAAATACTCCAAATAACTACACACCCAAGGTTAATGAAAAAAAAAATATCCCAACCTTTAAAGCAAAAGACTTTTATTCAAACAATTATGTAAATTCAGAGAAAATTTTTGAAGAGAACATCTTTTATATTGTAAATATTTGGGCTTCCTGGTGTGTACCTTGCAGAACAGAACACCCCTTATTAATGCAACTAAGTAAAAACCAATCAATTAAACTAATTGGATTAAATTATAGGGACAATTTTAATAATGCAAAAAAATTTATCAATGACCTTGGCAATCCATATTCAAGAATTTTAATTGATAAAGATGGAACTCTAGGAGTTGAATTTGGAGCTTATGGAGTTCCAGAAACTTTTTTAATAGATAAAAATAAAGATATAATCAAAAAATTTGTTGGTCCAATCAATCAAGAAATTGTTAGTGAAATTAAATTAATTATTAAATGAAAGTATTAAAAATATTTATAATCCTATTTGTAGTTGCAAACTTTTCAGAGTTAAAATCAGCTGAAACAAATGATATTTTAAAGAATAAAATTTTAAAGAATGTTCGTTGTTTAATTTGTCAAGGTCAGTCAGTATACGATTCTGAATCAGAGTTTGCTTCTAGCATCAAATTAATTGTTGATAGAAAAATTAATGAAGGATTAAAAGAAAAACAAATATATCAATTTTTAAGAGAAAAATATGGTGACTGGGTAATTTTTGACCCCCAATTAAACAAAAACACATATGTTTTATGGTTATTACCATTATTGTTATTTTTGTTTGGCGGTGCAATAATATATAAAAAAATAATATTAAATAAAAATAACAAAATTTAAATGAAACATTACAAGTTGATATCAAGATTTATTTTTATCATTTTCTTCAGCCTATTATCTTCAGTTGTTTATGCTGAAGAAAATAGTTCTAAATTTAATGTTTATTCTGGAATGTTTGATTTCAGTGATACTGGTAAAAAATCAACATTAATTGGATTTCAACATCAAAATGAGGATTTAAATAGAGATACTTTTTTAGGTAATATTTCTCCCATAACAGGTGCATTAGTGACTGCAGACTCTGCTGCATATATTTATACAGGTGTTCAGGCACAATATAAGCTAGGTAAAATTAATTTTACACCAAGCTTTGCACCAGGATTATACAGTAAGGGTGATGGTAAAGATCTTGGTCATATTCTAGAATTTAAAAGTGAATTACAAATTTCAGTAGACTTTGTTAGTAATAGTCAACTTGGTTTTTCTTATAATCATCTTTCTAATGCAAGCTTAGGAACAAAAAATCCTGGTGCTAATAGTTATATGTTTAACTTTTTTAAAACATTTTAACTTAATCAATGAACCTAAAAGACTGCTATAATTTTAATGACTTTAGAAAATTAGCAAAAAAACGATTACCTTCTCCAATTTTTCACTACATTGATGGCGGTGCAGATGATGAAAAAACCTTAAAAAGAAATACAGATTCTTTCGATGATTGTGATTTAATTCCAAATATTCTTGCTAGTGTTGGTAAACCAGATCTTTCAACGACTGTTTTTGGAAAAAAAATTGATATGCCAATCTTTCTTTCACCAACTGCAATGCAAAGACTCTACCATCATGAAGGTGACAAAGCCTCAGCAAGAGCTGCTGAAAAATTTGGGACCTTTTATAGTATGTCTACAATGGCCAATAATACTATTGAAGAAGTTGCTGATATTTCAAATGGACCAAAGTTATTTCAATTATATGTTCACAAAGATCAATCAATTACCGATGACTTAATAGATAGATGTCGAGTGTCTGGTTTTAATGGTATGTGTTTGACAGTTGATACATTAGTTGCTGGAAACAGAGAAAGAGATCACAGAACTGGTTTTACTACTCCTCCAAAATTGACACTTCAAAGCTTAATGAGTTTTGCCATGCGACCTGAATGGGTATTTAATTATTTTACTCATAAAAAATTTGAATTATCCAATGTTAAAAATAAAACAGATAAAGGAACCAATATTTCAAAATCAGTCATTGAATATATTAATGAACAATATGATCCGGCCATGAATTGGAAGGATGCAGAATATTGTGTAAAAAGATGGAATGGCCCATTTGCACTTAAAGGTGTGATGTCAATTGAAGATGCAAAAAGAGCAATAGATATTGGCTGTACAGCAATAATGATTTCAAATCATGGGGGCAGACAATTAGATGGCTCAAGATCACCCTTTGATCAAGTTAATGCAATTAGAGAAGCTGTAGGGGATAAATTAGAAATTATTTTAGATGGCGGAGTAAGACGTGGAACTCATGTTTTAAAAGCTTTAGCAGCTGGTGCAACAGCATGCAGCTTTGGGAAAATGTTTTTATTTGCTTTAAGTGCTGGGGGTCAACCAGGTGTGGAACGTCTATTGCAAAACATGCATGATGAAATCAATAGAAATATGGTATTAATGGGTTGTAAGACCTTGAAAGAATTAGACGCGTCAAAATTAATTTATAGAAAATAGTTTTTACTTATCAAAATTATATATATAAAAAATAAATTAAATTATAAATTATTAATACTAGAATTTAATTATTATGAAATTAGCAAAAAATTTACAAAGACTAGGAACAGAATCTGCATTTAGTGTTTTAGCTGAAGCAAAAAAATTAGAAGCACAAGGCAAACCAATGATCCACTTAGGTTTAGGTCAGCCTGATTTTAAGACACCCCAACACGTAGTAGATGCTGCAAAAAAAGCATTAGATGAAGGTCATCATGGATATGTTTTATCAAATGGAATTTTAGAGTGCAGACAAGCTGTTACTAGAAAAATTAAAAAACTTTACAATAAGGATATTGACCCTGAAAGAGTATTGATAATGCCAGGTGGGAAACCAACAATGTATTATGCGATACAATGTTTTGGGGAGCCAGGTGCGGAAATTATACATCCAACACCAGCATTCCCAATATATGAATCAATGATTAATTACACAGGTTCAACTCCAGTCCCTTATGACTTAACAGAAGATAAAGATTTAAAATTTGATCCAGAAAAAATTCTATCTTTAATTACAGATAAAACTAGATTGTTAATATTAATTAACCCGAATAATCCAACGGGAAGTTTTGTTGAAAAATCTGCAATAGATGTTTTAGCAGAAGGGTTAAAAAAACATCCTCATGTAGCAATCCTAAGTGATGAAATTTATAGTAGACAAATTTATGATGGAAAAGAAATGCCAACATTTTTTAATTACCCTGATCTGCAAGATAGATTAATTGTTTTAGATGGTTGGAGTAAAGCTTATGCAATGACTGGATGGAGAATGGGATGGAGTGTGTGGCCAGAAGAATTAATACCACATGTAAATAAACTAATTATTAATAGTGTTTCATGTGTTAATGCTCCGTCACAATTTGCAGGAATTGCAGCTTTAGACGGACCAGATGATGCAATCCATGAAATGATGGTAAAATTTGATCAAAGAAGGAAATTGATTCACGAAGGTTTAAATAGTTTACCAGGTGTGGAATGCAGTTTACCAGGAGGAGCCTTTTATGCATTTCCTAAAGTTATTGGAACAGGAATGAATGGTTCAGAATTTGCAAAAAAATGTATGCATGAAGCAGGGGTAGCAATAGTTCCAGGAACAGCTTTTGGTAAAACTTGCCAAGATTACGTAAGATTTAGCTATGCAGCTTCACAAGACAACATATCTAACGCATTGGAAAATATCAAAAAAATGCTAGGCTAAGACTAATGAGTGAATTAGTTCTGCCAAAGATTGACAAAGCAACGATCAATAAAAAAGAATATATTTTTAAAAATCTTGCTAAAATTATCAATCCAGAAAATGTTTTAAGTCATGCAGATGATATTAAACCATATGAAACTGATGCATTAGCAGCTTACACACAAACACCACTAGCTGTTGTGATGCCGGAAAATACTGAAGAAGTAAGTAATATCTTAAAGTTTTGCCATAAAGAAAATATTAAAGTTGTACCAAGAGGTGCTGGCACTGGTCTTTCAGGGGGAGCTCTACCTTTAAATGATGCAATTTTATTAAGTCTTGGAAAATTTAACAAAATTATAGAAATTGATTTTGAAAATAAATGTGTAGTAACCCAACCTGGTGTAACAAACTTAGGAATAACACATGCCGTACAACATAAAAATTTTTATTATGCACCAGACCCATCAAGTCAACTTGCATGCTCAATAGGGGGTAATGTTGCTGAAAATTCTGGAGGCGTCCATTCTCTAAAATATGGAACGACAACTAATAATATTTTAGGTGTTGAAATGGTAATGATGGATGGAACAGTTTGTAGAGTTGGTGGAAAAACTCTTGATCAAGAAGGGTATGATCTAATGGGATTAATTTGTGGTTCAGAAGGATTATTAGGAGTGATTACTGAAGTGACAGTAAAAATTTTAAAAAACCCTCAAGTCGTTAAAGCAGCGCTAATAGGCTTTCCAACAATTGAAGAAGGTGGAAACGCAGCATCAGAAATAATTTCAAGTGGAATTGTTCCAGCAGGTATGGAAATAATGGATAAAGCTTTGATAGAGGCAACAGATAATTTTAGTAAAGCAGGATATCCAAGAGATGCAGAGCTTTTATTAATTGTAGAATTAGATGGAACCGAATCTGAGGTAGATGAATTATTAAAACAAGTCAGAAGTATTTGTGAAAAAAATAATTGCTCAAGTTTAAAATTGAGTAAAAATGAAAAAGAAAGACTATCATTTTGGGCAGGTAGAAAAGCAGCATTTCCAGCATGTGGAGCTATGGCACCAGATTATTATTGTATGGACGGATCCATACCAAGAGGAAAACTTGCGGAAGCTTTACTTGAAATAAAAAGACTTTCTGAAAAATACAAATTACCTGTAGCAAATTGTTTTCATGCAGGAGATGGAAATTTACATCCATTAATAATGTTTGATGGAAGTGATAAAGAACAACTGCGAAAAACAGAGGAATTTGGAGCTGAGATACTAAAGACGTGCGTTAGATTAGGGGGAGTGATCACTGGAGAGCATGGGGTAGGAGTAGAAAAAAGAGAACTAATGTGTGAGATGTTTAATAATACAGATATTCAACAACAATTAGATATTAAAAAATCGCTTGATGAAAAAAATTTACTAAACCCAGGAAAAGTTTATCCAATATTAAGAAAATGTGCAGAGGAAGGAAGGGTACATGTCCACAGAAATGAAGAAAAATTCCCAGATCTTCCAAGATTCTAATAATACTTATTATCCAGAAGATGAGCTGCAAGTTTCAAATCTAGTTCAGGAACTTTACAAAAAAAACCAACCAACAGAAATAATTGGCACAGGTTCAAAAAATTTTATTGGTAACAACATTCAATCTGCAAAAAAACTATCTATGTCTAAGTTGTCAGGTGTAATTGAGTATTTGCCTGAAGAACTATATATTAAGGTTAAAGCTAACACGCCATTAGAGTTAGTTGAAAAGGAGTTAGAAAAAAACAATCAAGAACTAGCTTTTGAGCCTATTGATTTTGGATTTATTGAAAATGGAAAATCAAATAAGGGCACCATTGCAGGCCATTTAGCTTGTAACTTTGCTGGCTCTCGAAGATTTAAAGTAGGAAGTTTAAGAGATCACATATTAGGTTTTAGAGGTGTGAATGGTAAAGGAGATATAATTAAATCAGGTGGCACAGTTGTAAAAAATGTTACAGGTTATGACCTATCAAAACTAGTAACAGGATCTTTTGGAACTTTAGTTGCTTTAACTGAAATAACATTAAAAGTTCTACCTAAAAAAAAATTATCTAATACAATTACTATACATACTGATGATAAAAAATTAGTTAAAAATTTATTTGATAAGATATCTAGTTCAAGTAGCGAAGTCTCTGGAGCTGTTTATATTCCTGAAGAACCCAAAGATGAAAATTATGACCAAAACAAAGAGATGGTCTTTAAATTTAATGACTTAAAATACAAAGGATCGTTTTTGGCGTTAAGAATAGAAGGAGACAAAATTGCAATAGATGAAAAAATAAAAGCTCTAACAAATGAACTGGAGCTTAGTAAGCTGAATACAACAGTTTTAGATGTTCACCAATCAACACCATTTTGGAAAAAAATAAATAACCTTGAATTATTCAAACAAACAAAAAATAATCTTTTAAGAGTAGTAGTGCCCCCTTCAAAAGGCCCTAAGTTGATACAATTCTTAGGTAATAAGTATAAATATTATATTGATTGGTGTGGCTCATTATATTGGATAGAGGTTCAATCAAAAAAGAACTCTAAGGTTAGTGATATTAAAAAATTGACCAAAGAATTAGGTGGTTATTTAACTATCATAAAGACATCGGATGAATATGATTACGAAGAAACAATTTTTACAGTAGACGATATAAGACTTTTAATATCAGAAAAGATCAAAAAAAGTTTTGATCCTAAAAGAATTTTTAATCCTGGAAAAATGTATAGAGGAATTTAATGCAAACAAATTTTACTGAAAAACAATTAAAAGACAGTGATAACGCTGAAACGGAAAAAATTTTTAAAAAGTGCGTTCATTGTGGTTTTTGTAATGCAACTTGTCCAACCCATCAAATATTTGGTGATGAATTAGATGGACCACGGGGAAGAATTTATTTGATTAAAGACATGTTGGAAAATCAAAAAAAACCAACAGCAAAGACAGTAAAGCACATAGACAGATGTTTGTCCTGCTACAGCTGTATGACCACTTGTCCTGCAGGAGTAAATTATATGCACATCATTGATCATGGTAAAAAATATATTGAAAAAAACTATGAAAGATCTTTTTTTGATAGAACAATTAGGAACTTTTTATCAGTAGTATTACCGAATACTGGATACTTTAGATTAGCAAGTTATATGGTTAAATTAGCTAAACCCTTTCAGTTTTTAATGCCATCAAAAATAAAAGATATGATCAGCTTGATGCCAACAAGTTTTCCTAAAAAAACCATAAAACAAAAAGAAGTTTATTCTGTAAGTGCTAAAAATAAAATTGCAAGAGTTGCTCTTTTAACTGGCTGTGTTCAAAAAGAAATTTCTCCTCAGATTAATGAGGCAACTATTAGACTTTTAAATAGACATGGAGTTGAAGTGGTTGTGCCTAAAAAAATTAGATGTTGTGGATCATTGAACCATCATTTGGGAAAAGAAGATGATGCTCACCATGATTTTAGAAATAATATTAATACTTGGTATGATGAACATCAAAAAGGCAATTTAGATGCTATTTTATCAAATACTTCTGGTTGTGGAACGACCATGAAAGACTATGGTTTTATTTTTAAAGATGATGAAGAAATGAAAAAGAAAGCAAAAGTGATTTCTGATTTAACAAAAGACGTTTCTGAATATTTAGATACCAATTTAAAATTAAACTTTAAAACAAAAGAAAAGAAATATAAAATTGCTTATCATTCTGCATGTTCAATGCAACATGGACAAAAAGTACACAGTCAACCCATGTCATTACTTTCAAAAACAAATAATGAAATTATGGAAATTCCAGAAGGACATATCTGTTGTGGATCTGCTGGAACTTATAATATTTTGCAGTCTGAAATTGCCAAAGAACTATTAAGTAAAAAAGTAAAAAATATTGAAAGTTTGAAACCAGATTTTATATCAACTGGAAATATAGGTTGTATTACCCAAATTTCTAATGGAACCAAAACTCCAATTTTACATACCATTGAGATATTAGATTGGTATACTGGTGGTCCAAAACCAAAAATATTACAAAAGAATTAACTATGAAAAAAATTATAATTACACGAAGACTATTAAAAGAATCTGAGGAAAAAGCTTCTAAAACATTTGATGCAAAGCTTAATGGTAATGATGAATTATATTCTCAGTCAAAACTTATTGAATTAAGTGAAGGCCATGATGCAATCTTAACTTCTTTAACTGATAAGATGGATGAAGAGACTATAAGTAAATTACCAGATAGTATTAAGGTAATTTCTAATTTTGCAGTTGGTTTTGGAAACATTGATTTAGAAGCAGCAAAAAAAAGAGGAATAGCTGTAACTAATACACCAGAAGTTTTATCTGATGCCACAGCTGAGATTGGAATTTTATTAATTCTTGGAGCATGTAGAAGAGTTCCAGAGGGTGTTCAGGCTGCAAAAGAAAGTAGCTGGAAATGGTCTGCAGATTATTTGATAGGAAAACAGTTAACTGGTACGAGGCTTGGAATTTTAGGAATGGGGAGAATAGGTCAAAAGATTGCAAAAATTGCAAAATCTTTAGGAATGATTATTCACTATCACAACAGATCAAAACTAAGTGACGAAAAAGAACAAGGTGCCATTTATCATGATAGCATTAAAAGTCTTTTTGGAGTTTCAGATGTATTGTCAATTTGTTGCCCCGCAACAAAAGAAACAGAAAATTTAATTAATAAAGAAACATTAGAATATTTTCCAACAGGTGCGGTTATAACAAATGTGGCTCGTGGAGACATTGTTGAAGATGAAGCTTTAATAGATGCATTAAACAGAAGAAAAATTTACGCAGCAGGACTTGATGTTTATAAGGGTGAACCAAATTTAAATCCAGGCTATCTGAAGATTAAAAGTGTTTTTATTTTGCCTCACCTTGGAAGTGCCACTAAGCACACAAGAATTGCTATGGCCAATCTAGCCATAGACAATATTGATGAGTTTTTCAAAACAGGAAATTGCAAAAATAAAGTAAATTAATTTCTTTATAATTTTTAATTATGAATAAAGTTATTTTACCAAAACAAAAAGCGATAACTATATTTTTAGTATTTGCTCTCAGTTATTATATCTCTAATTTACTAAGAGCAATCACTGCAACTATTTCACCTAATCTTATATCAGAGTTTGATTTATCAGCTGGTGACTTAGGACTTTTGGGAGGTGGATATTTTTTAGGTTTTGCTGCTGTTCAAATTCCATTAGGTTATTTATTAGATAATAAGGGACCAAAAAAAATAGTATCATATTTTTTACTTATAGCTGTATTGGGTATGATTTCATTTTCTTTATCAGAAAATTTTATTACTCTTTTAATATCAAGAATTTTAATTGGAATAGGCGTAGGCGCTTGTTTGATGGGGCCGCTTACTGCATATAGAATTTGGTATCAAGATGAAACGCAACAAAGAGCAAATTCATGGATGTTAATGGTGGGCGCAATTGGAATGCTCTCTTCTAGTTTGCCTGTACAATTTTTTTTACCGATAATTGGATGGAGAATGATTTTTATCACTTTAGCTCTATTAACCATATTTTGTATTATCTTAATTATTTTTTTTATACCTAATTGGAATAAAGCAAATATTCAAAGTAACTCAAATGATAATGGTTCTTTAAAAGAAATTTGGAACAATAGTTTTTTTAAAAGCTTAGTTCCAATGGGATTTTTTAATTATGGTGGATTGTTTGCTATTCAGACACTTTGGGCAGGACCATGGATGATTAAAGTTTCAGGATATACACCCGAACAAAGTGCAAATGGTCTTTTCTTAATTTATTTTTCTCTCTTAATATCATTCCTATCTTGGGGCTATTTAGTTCCTAAAATTTCAAAAAATGTTTCAGATGCGATAAGATTATTGAAGTTTGGTGCACCGTTAAATTTAATTGTTCTAGCTTTTATAATTTATCTTGGACCTAAAGCAGGAGCATATCACTGGGCTTTTTTTGCTGTAAGTTCTGTTTTTTTATCCTTAACCCAACCAGCAGTAGGTATGGCTTTTTCACTTTCAAATGCAGGAAAAGCACTGACATCATTTAATCTGCTTCTTTTTATTGGAGCATTTGCGCTTCAATGGATCATTGGTGTTATTATTGATCTCACAATGAACTTAGGCTATTCAGAAATTTCAGGCTTTAGATTTGCTATGATATTTTTTTTATTAACTTCTTTCTTTTCCTACCTATTTTTCTTAATAAGAAATTATAAAAATTAATTTTATTTTAGATGTTTGTAAATTGTGGTTCTTGATACACCAAGTTTTCTGGAAGCTGCACTAATATTTCCAGTTTCTATAAATGCAGATTTAATTAAAACACATCTTTCTTCCTTAAACTTAGAACCTTTACAGTTATTGCACGCATAAGTTTTTATTCCTGTTTCTTTGGATATTTTTTTCTTAAAATTTTGACTTTTTATTATAAAGACAGACGAACCTAAATGATCAGAAATTTTTAGGATTTTATTTTGTAAAAGTTCATTTGCTATTGAAGAAAATGAAGTTGTAAAAATATTATTAAAATTCTCATTCTTTAATGGTGCTAGTCCATGTAGCATTATTCGTGCGTTTGAATTAGAACCAACAACAAATCCATCACCATTAATTGCAAGCAAACCAACACTATTAGTACTAAGATATTCTTGGCGTGGATGGAAAGATAAAATTAATTCATCTTTAAATTGATTTATAAATAATTTTGTTTCGATGCTTTTTGTAGCAAGCTTAACTAGCGCTAGTGTGTGCTGCTCTCTTGAATGCACATCAGTAGAAGCATCTATTATACCTATTGTTTTACCTTCATGATTTAGTATTGGACTTGCAAAGCAAGATAATTTTCCATGTGACTCAAAAAAATGCTCTTTACCTGAAACTATGGAGTCTTTATTGAGAGTTACAACCTGTCCTAATCCATTAGTACCTCCAATTTCTTCTCTCCAAATTGAACCTGGTATTACAATTTTTCCAACATCAGTTTTAAGACAGGTTTTATCGTAAATAGTATCCATAACTGAGCCAGTGCTGTCAGAATATGCTACCATAAAGTTTGTTCCAGCTATTTGTGAATATAGAAGTTCAAGCTCAGGGTTTATCAGTCTTCTAATATATTCATTTTTTTCTTTAAGCTCATCAAGCTCTTTAGAAGAAAGAATCGTTCTCTTTGGTTTTTTAAGCGGATCCAATCCTGTTGAAATACATCTCTTCCAGCTATCAGCTATATCTTTATCAATCAAAGAAGATAAAAAACCTCTTTTCTTAGTGAGGTTAGAGAATTCTTTTTCAACAGATGTTAAATTTGGCATTTCTTATTTTAGGACATAATTAAAAATGAACAACCAACCATAAGTTGTATTTTGTTAACTTTTTGGACACTTTTTTGTGCAGTTGACTCTTAGTTGACCTGAATATTGGATAGGGTTTGTTATTAAAAAAATTAACAAACAAAAAAAATAGAGAGTAATTATGAAAGCACAAGTTCTACATAAATATAATCCAAAAATGGATGAAAAAGTTTGGGTGACCGAGCAAGAAATGCCAGATCCAAAATTAGAAAAATCGTCAGATGTTATTGTTAAAATTGGTGCTGCAGGAGTTTGTAGAACTGATTTACACATTATCGAAGGTGTATGGGAACATATTCAAGATCCTAAAGGAGATTTATTACCCATGGTTATGGGTCATGAAAATGCAGGTTGGGTTGAAGAAGTGGGCAAGGATGTCGTTGGATTTAAAAAGGGTGATCCAGTAATTTTGCACCCAATCATTTCTGGAACAGATGGAACTTGTTTAAGCTGTCGTAGAGGCTTAGATCAGCATGCCGAAGAAGGTGCCTTTCCAGGACTAAACATTAAAGAAGGTGGATATGCTGAACTGCTTAAAACTAGTGTTCGTAACTTAATTAAACTACCAACAATATTAGCGCCAAAAGATGTTGCACCATTTTCTGATGCAGGACTTACCGCTTATAGAGTTGTTAAAAAAGCTACTAGACATTTATTACCAGGTCAGACTTGCGTAATTATTGGAGCTGGTGGACTGGGTCATATAGCAATTCAATGTTTGAAAGCAATGTGTGCTGCAAATATTATTATTGTTGAAAAATCTGCTGAAGCATTAAAACATGCGATGTCACTTGGTGGTGATGAAGGAGTTTTGATTGATGGTAATGAAGTTGAAAGAGTTTTAGAACTTACCAAAGGTAAAGGTGGTGAAGCTGTAATCGATTTTGTTGGTGAAAAAGGATCCACTGCAATGGGTATCAAAATGACAGCAGGAAGTGGATACTATTATATCGTTGGCTATGGTGAAGAAATCAGAGTTCTAGCTGTCGATGTAATTATTTCAGAAAAAACAATTGTTGGAAATTTAGTGGGAACGTGGTCTGAGTTATATGAGCTGATGGAGTTAGCTAACAAAGGTTTAGTTACGCTTTCTATGCAAGAATATAAATTAGGCGATGCTAATAAAGCACTTCATGATCTTAACGAGGGTAAAGTTAAGGGAAGAGCTGTTTTAGTTCCATAATAATAAAAAAAGGAGAGAGTAATGAAAATAATAAAAACTTGCTTAAGTGCTATGATATCAGGAATTCTGATATTTAGTCCAGCTTATGCAGATAAGTGGAGTGATCAATTTCCACATATCAAAGCGACAGGAGATATTCCAGGTGATTGTTCTTATGAAGAAATTTCTAAGAAAAATTATAAAGGAAAAACTCTTAAAATAAATACGCACGCAGTTCCAGTAATCGGACAGCCTACAGCTCTTCATGCTGAACAGTTTGCAAAACTAACCGGCGCAACAGTTGATGTAACACATACACCTGCAGGTGATTTGTATGCAAAAGCTATGGTTCCTTTTAAAGCTGGTCAAGCCCCATACGATATCGTATTTGGTTTTTCTAACTTTATAAATGACTGGAGACAGTATTTAGCACCAGTTCCAAAAAAATACATGAACACAAAAGAGATGAAAGACGTTACAAAATCTCATGTGGGTGTTTCTTCTTGGGATGGAACTATGTACCAATATCCAGTTGATGGAGACAGACATTATCTAAAATACAGAAAAGACGTAATAGATAATCCTGAAATGCAAAAAAAATACAAAGCAGACACTGGTAAAGAGTTAAAAGTTCCTACAACTTGGAAAGAATATGGCGAAATGGCCAAATACTTTAATGGTTGGGATTGGGATGGAGATGGAGAAAAAGAATACGGTTCAGCTGAAGTTATGAAAAAAGACGACTTAATGTTCGCAGCTTTTTTCAGTAGATCAGTAGCGTATGCTAAAAATCCTAGAACTCCAGGTGGTTTCTTTTTTGATTTAGAAACTATGAAACCAAATGTTAACAATCCAGGGTTTGTTGAAGCTTTAACTGACTGGGTAGAAGCTACTAAGTATGTTCCTCCAGGAGGAATTAACTTTGGGCTAGGTGATGAAATTGGATCATTTGGTGGTGGACAAACTCTATTTAGTTTTTCATGGGATGATGCTTTTATTGCAGCAATGCAAGATGATAGTCCTATTAAAAATAAAGTAGGTACAGCTCCTCTTCCAGGCGCAGACAAAGTTTGGAACAGAGTTACTGGCAAATGGGAAAACCAATACAACCAAGCACCGTACATTGTATGGGGTTGGGCAGTAGGTGTTGCTAAGAAAAGTAAAGTTCAAGAGATGGCGTTTGATTATCTTTGTTTCTTTTCTAATGGAGCAAACCACCAAGCTGACTTAGCTATTGGTAACTTTGGTGTTAATCCATTTAAAAACTCTGATTTTGATCCAAATCTTTACATAGATACAATGGGTTGGGATAAAGAGATTGCGGAATCTTACACTAAAACACTTAAAGACATGGAAAAAAGTAAGAATAGAGTTTTCCCTTTAAGAGTTCGTGGTGTATTTGAGTTCACTAGTGCAGTTGCAACTGGAACTTCTAAGGCTTTAGCTGGTCAGCTATCTCCTCAAGAAGCTTTGGATGAAGTTGCTAAAGAGTGGGAAGCAATTGTCAAAAGAGTTGGTAAATCAGCAGTACAAGAGGATTATGCTGTTGGTGTCAAAATGGAAGACAATAAGTTATAAAAATAATCTTATATGGCCACCTTTAATTAGGTGGCCATATACATGCAATATAATCAATATTCAAAGTCATGAACTTTAAACATAAATACATTTTTCTATTTCCTGGTTTATTTGTTCTTATAGGTATCTTAATTTTCCCGATAATATTTGTAGTTCGTTTAAGTTTATCAGGGTGGAATAGTTATAATGGTTTAAATTTTATAGGCCTTGAGAACTATATAAGATTATTTACAGATGACCCAAGGTTCTGGGAATCATTTTTTAGATTAAGTTTTTTGTCAGTAACAACTGTTGTTCTTCAATATGTAATTGGTTTTGCATTAGCACACATGGTCTGGAAGGAAATTAAGTTTCAAAGGTTTTTTAGAGTATTATTTTTAATACCTATGATGACCACACCAGTTATCATGACTGTTATTTGGAGAACTTTTTTTCATGAATCTCTAGGTCCTGTAAATGATATTCTGGGCAACTTTGGTCTTTCACCAAAATGGCTCACAGATCCCACTTTAGCTAAATTTACTGTTATTATAGTTGAGGTTTGGCAGTGGACACCTTTTATGTTTTTACTATTGTTAGCAGGCCTTTTATCACTTCCAAAGGAACCATTTTTAGCAGCTGCGATTGATGGAGCTAGCCCAGTCAGAAAATTTATCTATGTAACATTTCCATTAATGGCACCTATATCTATCGGTGCAATTATTATTAGATTGATTGAAGCCTCAAAGATAATGGATACAGTTTATGTGTTAACCTCTGGTGGTCCAGGAACCTCAACCGAGACTTCAAGTTTTTATATTTTTATTAAGGGATTGAGAGAGTTTCAAATGGGCTATGCAGCCTCTATGTCATTCACATATTTAATAATAATGATCATAAGCTTAACTGTTATAGCAAAAGTATTAACTAAATTATTACTCAAAGATTAGATATGGGAAAACTATATACATTTTTAAAATATTTTTTTATAACGATTTGGACAGTATTTGTTGTGGCTCCTTTTCTTTGGGCGCTCACAACTTCTTTTAAAGATTTTAATTCAGTAAATGGAGGAGTTACTTATATTCCTTGGGTTGATTTTGAACCAAACTTAGAAGGGTGGAGAGTTTTAATTAAATCTCCAGCACAAGGTGGAGTGGATATTGTCGAACCTTATTTTAACAGTTTGTTTGTAACATGTACTGCAAGTTTAATAAGCATAATCCTTGGAACTTTATCAGCGTATGCACTCTCAAGATATACGTTTAAAGCTGGTCCAATAAAAAATAATGACATTACATTCTTCTTTATTTCTCAAAGAATTATGCCACCAATTGTTTTATCAATACCTTTCTTCTTATTTTTAGGAGCGGTCAATTTATTAGATAGTCTAATTGGGCTGATAGTTGTTTATATTGTTTTATTAATGCCGATAGCAGTTTGGATAATGGTTGATTTTTTTAATAAGGTGCCAAGAGAAATAGATGAAACTGCATTAATAGATGGATGTAATCCTTATCAGGCATTTTTTAAAGTAGTTCTACCAAACTCAATACCAGGGTTAATTGTTGCTGGAATGTTTTGTATAATATTTGGATGGATTGACTTCTTTTTTGCATTCATTTTAACCTTTACAGAAGTACAATTATTGCCAGTTAAAATAGTAGCTCTAAATTCTTCAATCACACCATGGTGGAGCTTATCCGCCTCAGCATTAGTTTCTGTTGCACCTTTAATCATAGTTGCATTTATTGTTGAGAGATACTTATCAAAAGGAAATTTATCAGGAGCAATTAAATAATGAACTTAGTTGGAGAAAATATATCATACAAATTAACTGAGGAATTACAGTTAAGAAAAATATCTTTTAATTTTGAAAAAGGTAAACTCTACACAATTCTAGGAAGAACACTTTCTGGGAAAACGACTCTATTAAAAACAATAGCTGGATTACTTATGCCAGATAGTGGAACAATTAAATTTGAAGATAAAAATTTTTTAGAGGTGCCAGTCTGGGAAAGAAATATTGCTATGGTTTATCAACAATTCATTAATTATCCTCACCTAAATGTTTTTGAAAATATTGCATTTCCTTTAAAGCAAAGACGTTTAGATCCTCAAAAGATTAAAGATGAAGTTTTTAAATCCTTAAAATTAGTAGGATTAGAGGGTTATGAAAAAAGAAAAATCCAAGAATTATCTGGCGGTCAACAACAAAGGGTTTCAGTTGCAAGATCACTTGTAAAAAATGCAAAGATTTTACTACTGGATGAACCATTAGTAAATTTAGATTACAAGTTAAGAGAGCAGTTGCGTGAAGAGTTTAAAAACATATTCATTAATGGCCTATCAGAAGAGAGTATTGTAATTTTTTCAACAACAGATCCTAGAGAGGCAATGGAACTTAATGGTGAAGTCATTGTTCTTGATGAGGGTAGAGTACTCCAAGTGGGCGCTGCAAAAGAAATATTTGAAAATCCTAAAAATTTAAAAGTTGCGGCTATTTCAAATGACCCACCAATGAATATTTTAAAAGCTGATATAAATTCTAATAAAATAAAATTTGAAGATATTGAAATAGATATTCCAGATCATTTATCTAAAATAGAAAGTGAGAGTTTTAATTTTGGTATAAGAGCATCAGATGTCGAATTAAATGATAATGGTTTTGAGTTTGAAGTTGAACTTGCAGAAATTAGCGGCTCAGAAACTTTACTCCATCTTACTAGAGGAAATGCAAAAATTATAACAAGTATAGAGGAAGTTATGGATTTTAAAATCCGTGATAAAGTTAAAATTAATTTTAAATCAAATAAAGCTTACGCGTTTGATGAAACTGGAAATTTAGCTTCATCTCCATTTGGGGGTAGTAATGTCTAAAATTAATTTAAATAAGATATCTCATTCATATAATCCAAATGATCCCAATCCGACTTATGCGTTAAATCCATTTTCTATGACATGGGAAGATGGAAAGAGGTATGCAATTTTAGGCCCATCTGGATGTGGCAAAACAACAATGTTAAATATTGTATCAGGCCTAGTAAGACCTTCATCTGGCAAAATATTATTTGACGATAAAGATGTTACAGATCTTAAAACTGAAAGTAGAAATATTGCTCAAGTTTTTCAATTTCCAGTGATCTACAATACTATGACAGTATATGATAATCTAGCTTTTCCACTTAGATGTAGAGACTTCTCCAAAGATATAGTTGAAGAAAGAGTTAATTCTGTTGCAGAAACATTAAATTTAAAATCTTTCTTAAATTTACCTGCTAGAAAACTTACCGCTGATCAAAAACAATTAATTTCACTAGGTAGAGGACTTGTAAGAGAAGACGTAGCTGCAGTTTTAATGGACGAACCTTTAACAGTTATAGATCCTGATTTAAAATTTAAATTAAGAAGAAACCTTAAAGAAATAAATGAACAATACAAAACAACTTTAGTTTATGTAACTCACGATCAAAACGAAGCGATGACTTTTGCAGATAATATAATTGTTATGAGTGAAGGTGAAGTAGTTCAGACAGGAACGCCCAAAGAATTATTTGAAAGACCTAATACAACTTTTGTGGGATATTTTATAGGTTCCCCAGCAATGAATTTGTTTAAAACAGAGGCATTATCTAATGATAGTGTTATGATTAATGATACGTTAATAAAAACAACAACAGATCTAACAAAGTTAAAAGATAAAAATATTAAATTAGGAATAAGATCTGAATATATAAAATTAGCAGAAAATCAAAAAGACAATGTGTTAGCTGCAACTGTAGATAAAGTAGAAGATCTTGGAAATTATAAATTGCTAACGGCTAAAGTTGGGAATCTTACAATCAAATCTAAAATAAATAGAGAAATTGAAGTACCCTCTGATAGTGTAAAACTACATATTCCTGCTGACAGATGTTGTGTTTATGAAGACGAAAAACTGATATAAATTCACAAACTATTTCTATCTCAGATTGTAAAATGATATTGTAGCGTCATTTTCACTATAGACTCTAATCTTAATTTGTAATTAAATCTTTATAGTTAATTAACTAATAGAGGAGAAATAATGATTAAAGATAAAAAATCTCTGAAGGCTTCAACACCTTCAAGACGTAAGTTCTTTAAAGCAGCAGCAGTAACAGGTGCAGCAGCAGCAACAGCTGTAGCAATGCCTAATATTGCAACTGCAGACGGACACGTTACATTAAAGATGCAAGCTGCTTGGCCTTCAGGCGCAAACATCTTTTTTGAAATGGCGCAAGACTACTGTAACATGGTTAGCGATATGTCAGGTGGATCACTTAAAATTGATCTTCAGCCTGTAAACGCAATTGTTAAAACTTCAGAAATCGGAGCGGCGGTAAGCGATGGAATCGTTGATATGGGTCACTGGGTGACTGCGTATTGGTACGGTAAAAACGCTGCAGCTTCACTTTTTGGAACTGGTCCTTCATACGGAATGTCATCTCAAGAAGTTATGGGATGGATGGAGTATGGTGGAGGAAGAAAATTATATGAAGAAGCAGTAGCTAGTGTTGGATATAACTACACTGGATTCTTTCATATGCCTATGCCAGCACAACCTTTTGGTTGGTTCAAAAAGAATGTAACTAAAGTATCTGATGTTAAAGGTATGAAGTATAGAACAGTTGGTCTAGCGACTAACGTTTTAACTGCTATGGGGATGGTCGTAAGACAATTACCAGGTGGTGAAATCCAACCAGCAATGAAAACTGGTTTGATCGATGCTGCTGAGTTTAACAACCCAACATCAGACTCACAGTTTGGAATGCAAGATGTCTCTAAACACTATCACTTAGGAAGTTTCCACCAATCTCAAGAGATGTTTGAAATTCCTATGAACACGAAGAGACTGAACAGCCTTTCACCTGCTCATCAAGCTATCTTGAAGAACGCTGCTTATGCTGCTAACTCAGATAACTACTTCAAAGCACTTGTTAGATATTCTGACAGTTTAGCTGATTTGATGAACACACATAAGGTTAACGTTTACCAAACATCTGATGCTATTTTAGCTGAACAGTTAAAAGGTTGGGATAAAGTTGTTGGAGAATTCTCTGGAAAAGATGCATTCTTCAAAAAAGTGGTAGACTCTCAAAAAGCATACGCTAAGAAAGTAATGAAGTACTTGCTGATGAATCAGCCTAATTACAAACTAGCTTATGAAAATGAGTTTGGACCAATTGGAAAAGTTAAAATCTAATTAACTTTTTAATAATTTAAGAAGGGGGTTTCGGCCCCCTTTTTTTATAGTACAGTTTTTAACAAAATTAGAGTATCCTATTCAAATCATGATGAGAGCCTACATAAAATTAGCTGACACGTTAAGCACCTCGATAGGTAAGGCTTTTTCTTGGTGTATAGTTATTTTGATGGGTGGAACTTGTTATGAAGTTATGATGGCCTATGTATTTAATAAGCCAACACTTTGGAATTTTGACTTTAGCATGCAGATGTATGGTGCAATATTAATGATGTCAGGTGCTTATTGTTTAGCAACTGAATCTCATGTTAGAGGAGATGTAATTTACAGATTATTTAAACCAAGAACACAAGGCTATATTGATTTAGTACTTTATTTTATTTTCTTTTTTCCTGGTGTCGTGTCTTTAGCATTTTATGGCTATGAATATGCTGCACTTGCTTGGAAGATAAAAGAAACTAGTTGGAGTAGCCCAGCACAAATTAATATTTATATGGTAAAATCCTTAATACCAGCTGCGGGAGTATTTTTAGTTATTCAGGGAATAGCCGAAGTATTTAGAGCAATTATTTGTATTAAAACTGGACATTGGCCAGCAAGAATGGTTGTTGCAGAAGAAACAGAACAAATTTTAATGAGAACAGCGCAGGACGAGGATCAAAAAGATGTTATTTAGTTTAACAAATCCAGAAGTTGCCATCTTCATGATGGGGATATTTTTATTTGCGGTGCTATTAGGTTTTCCAATTGCCTTCACTTTAATGGCTATGGGAATAGGTTTTGGATATTATGCTTATTACGATCCTGCTTTAATGGATCACATATTTGATAATAGGATATTTTCTTTATTTGTAAAAAATACTTATACCGTTATGGATAATAACGTGCTCACCGCCGTCCCACTATTTCTATTTATGGGGTATCTAGTTGAAAGAGCTGGAATTGTATCAAAATTATTTTTTGCAATAAGACTTGCAGCTCACAGATTGCCAGCTTCAATGGCAGTAGCTGCTCTAATAACATGTACTTTATTTTCTACAGCCACAGGAATTATTGGTGCCGTTGTAACCCTAATGGGTCTACTTGCTTGGCCTGCAATGGTTAAAGCAGGATATGATAAAAAATTTGCTTCAGGAGTAATTTGTGCGGGTGGATGTTTGGGTATTTTAATTCCACCTAGTATCATGTTAATTGTTTATTCAGTAATAGCTCAGTTATCTCCTTTGAGATTATTTGCTGCAGCAATTTTTCCAGGACTTTTACTTGCAGGACTTTATATAGCTTATGCAGTAGGTAGAGCTTGGCTCCAACCATCAATTGCACCTAAGCCAAGAGCAGAAGATATTCCGCCACGAGCTGAAATTTTAAAAGAAGTATTAGTTTCTTTTGTTCCTCTTTTTGGATTAATTATGTTAGTTCTTGGAACAATCTTAGCAGGTATAGCAACGCCAGCAGAGGCAGCAGCAGCAGGAGCATTTGGTGCTATATTGTTATCTTGGTTTTACAAAACACTTAAATGGCAAAGTTTTAAAGAATCTGTTTTTCTAACAGCAAAAACTACAGCGATGATTATGTGGTTATTCATTGGTTCTTGGACTTTTTCGTCTGTATTTTCTTATCTAGGTGGTCATGAAATTTTTGAACATTTTTTTACATCAATTGAAATATCAACTTGGCAATTTTTAATTATTACTCAAGTAATAATTTTTCTTTTAGGATGGCCATTAGAATGGACTGAAATTCTAATTATATTTGTTCCAATATTTTTACCCTTACTTGAGGTGTTTGATGTTAATCCATATTTCTTTGCAATGTTAATCGCTCTAAATTTACAAACATCATTTTTAACACCTCCTATGGCTATGTCCGCTTATTACTTAAAGGGCGTTCAAAAGAAAAATGTTGAATTGATGGAAATATTTGCCGGAATTATGCCTTTCTTAGGAATAGTAATATTTGCTATGTTTCTTATGTATATGTTTCCAGGTATTGCTTTGTGGCTACCAGAAACGTTATTTGCAAACTAAATAATTTAAAATGTTAAATATATTTACTCTAACAACTAATAAATTAGTTGAGCACTTAAAATCGGGTCAGATTTCTTCAGTAGAGGTTTGTAATCAATATATTGAGAGAATTGAAAAATTTGAAAAAGATGTAAAGGCGTGGGAATATTTTGATAAAAAAAAGCTTTTAGAAAAAGCTGCTGAAGCAGATGAGTATAGAAAATCAGGAAAACCTCTTGGGTCTTTGCACGGTCTACCAATAGCAGTTAAAGATATAATAGGTACTTTTGAAATGCCCACTGAATGTGGTTCTCCTGTCAGAAAAAAAATGCCAAGCTCACAAGATTCTGAAGTTGTTAATCTACTTAAGATTGAGGGAGCAATAGTAATGGGAAAGACTGTAACTACTGAACTTGCATATTTTCACCCAGGCAAAACTACTAACCCACATGATAATTCAAGAACACCTGGAGGATCATCAAGTGGCTCTGCGGCTGTTATAGCAGCACATATGGCACCATTATCAATTGGATCACAAACTAACGGCTCAATTATTAGACCTGCTTCTTACTGTGGAGTTGTTGGTTATAAGCCCTCTTATGGGTTGATTTCACGAAGTGGAGTGATGAGACAATCTGATAAATTAGATCACATCGGAGTGTTCGGAAAAACGGTAGAAGATGTTGCCCTATTTGCAAAATCATTAATAAAAAAAGATTTATACGATCCATCAACTATTCATTATGCGGCAGATGAAATGTTAACTGTTTGTAAAAAAGGACCACTTTATGAGCCAAAATTTATTTTTTATAAAACAAAAAACTGGAAAAATATTGATAAAGAGTCACAAAAATCTTTTGAGTTCTTTATAAAAACTTTTAAAAAAAATATTGAAGTATTTGATACCCCTTCCTATTTTGATGATATTCCAAAATACCATAAAATAATTCATGAAACAGATATGGCAAATAATTTTCAAGGTTATTATAAAAAATCAAAAAAACATCTTTCTAAAGAAATGGTCAGTGCAATTGAAAGAGGACTAAAATACTCAGCCAAAGAATATGCTGAAGCGATAGATTTTATGAAGAGAAGTTATGAATCTTATAAAGAGGTTTTTGAAGATTATCATGGGGTGTTAACTCCATCATCAGCAGGGGTTGCACCTAAGGGTCTCAAGAGCACTGGAAGCCCTGAATTTTGTACTATTTGGACTTATATGGGTCTACCATCTATTTCATTACCTTTACTTGTTGGAGAAAATAATTTACCATTAGGTATACAGCTAATTGGAGACAAGCTAGATGATTTAAGATTTCTAGGTGTAGCTAACTGGCTAGAAAAAAATTGTAAAAAATATGCTAAATAAAATAACAACTCTAATCGGGTCAGGCCTTGCAACATTATTTCTTATTGGCCTTGCAACAACTTTAACTAGATCTTCGATGATAGGATTTTGGGATATATTGCCAGTGTTTATTTTAATGGCAGTAGCAATTTTTATGATGTTCTACGAAGCTTTTTTCGACAAGAATTAAATCTTCTTTTAAGTGAATAATTCTAAAAATAGCTATTTACCTTTCTTATTATTATTTATTCAACCAATTTTTATGGCTAGCAACTTAATCGTTGCAAGAGGTGGGGTTGAGTATGTTCCTCCAATATCTTTAGCTTTTTGGAGATGGACTGCAGTTTTTTTAATATTACTACCATTCACCTACAGTTCTTTAAAAAAAAATTTTAAGTTTGTAAAACAAGAATATAAAAGAATATTTTTCATTGGATCGATGGGTTGTGGAGTTTGTGGAGCTTTTCCATTTTTAGCTGGTCAAACAACAACGGTTACCAACATGGGAATTATATATTCCTCTTCTCCAATTTTTATAATCATAATCTCAAGTTTATTTTTTAAGGAAAAAATCAATCTTCTTAGGATTATTGGACTAGTTTCATGTTTAATAGGTGTTTTTGCCATTATTATTAAAGGTGATTTATCTTTATTAATTAGTCTTAAATTCACAATTGGTGACCTCTGGATGCTAGCTTCTGCAATAGGTTGGGCTCTTTATTCTATTTATCTATTTTATTGGAAAACTAATCTAAAAATTTTTGATAGATTTACTTTGATTGCATTTTTTGGAGTGGTTAGCTTGCTCCCATTTTATCTAATCGAAGAAGCTTTTTTTGTAAGAACTGTATTTAATTCTGATTTTTTTATGTGGGTTTTATTTGCAGCTATTTCACCGGGAATTATAGCTTTTACCTTGTATACAATGGCACAAAAAAAACTTGGGGCATCTATAACTGGATTTACTCTTTACATTTTTACAGTTTATAGTGCTATTTATGGAGTTTTATTCTTTAATGAGCAACTCGAGTATTATCATTATATAGGGACAGCCCTTGTTTTTGGTGGGGTATATATAGTTAAGAGAAAAGTTTAAATAAATTAAGCCACAATCTAAACAAATAATTTACAAATTTCATATTTATACAATAAGTATGAAAAAAATTGTTAGGACTTTATTTATTATAATCTTTGTAGCTAATTTTACTTATGCGGATGAAAAAGATTATTCTGCGGATAATTTTTTTCATATAGGTCAGATGAATTCACATGATGAAAATTTTAGTCTTTATTTTAAAACTAGAGAAAAACCTATTTTAGCACGAGGGGAAGAATCTAATTATATAACTGATTTTCCTCAGGATCTTTATATCTATAACTATAAAACAAAAACTTCACTTCCTCTAATTTCATACGAGTGGTTTCCTTCAAAGGCTAAATTTTTTTTAGAAGAGTATGATTTTCCAGTGTTCCCTGAAGATTTTGCTTATTATTTATTAAAAGATAATAATACATTAGTTATGATTAGTGCTATTAAAAATATTAATAAAAATTTTCAATTCGATATTACTAATAAAAAGTTAAATCAATATCCTTCTAGTGGAAAATTTGAATTTATAATTTCATCGATCGCAAAAAACTGTGGTCACTCACAATTAAAAGAAAATTATAAATGTAATTATTATAAACCTTTAATTTCGAATAATTTAATCAATTAATTTGAGTAAATGCTTCTGCAAATTTTTCTGCATTAAAAATTTGTAAATCATCCTCTTTTTCACCAAGTCCAAGAGCAATTATTGGAAGCTTATATTTTTTAGCAAGGGCTAATAAAATTCCTCCTTTTGCAGTACCATCTAATTTTGTCATTATCAAACCAGTAAGAGGTATAATTTTGTTAAACTCTTCAACTTGACTGATAACATTTTGGCCAGAGGTTGCGTCAAGCACTAGGATTACATCGTGAGGAGCATCTGGGTCTATTTTTTTTGTTACATGGGCAATTTTTTTGTATTCTTCCATTAAATTTTTTTTATTTTGTAATCTCCCTGCCGTATCGATCAAAACATGGTTAAAATCGTTCTTTAATGCCTCTTCTATTGCCTTGTAGGCAACTGATGCCGGGTCGGATCCTTGAGTAGATTTTGTAATTTGCACATCAATTTTATTAGCCCAACTTTCTAATTGTTCTATAGCAGCTGCTCTAAACGTATCACAGGCAGAAAACATAACCTTGTTACCATTAGATTTTAAAATTTTACCAACTTTTCCAATAGTTGTTGTTTTTCCAACCCCGTTAACTCCCGATACTAGGACTGCATTAAGTTTTTCTTTTTTATTAAAAAAATTCTCATTTTCCAAAGGTTTCATTAAAGTAACTATATAGTTTCTAAGAATCAAGTTTACCTCATGCATAATATCTTTTTTGGGGTCAATTTTTTCTTGAGCAATAATTTTTTTAATTTCTTCAGCTGCAACAAGACCAACATCTGATTGAATCAAATATTCTTCAATTTGATCTAATGTTTTGTCATCTATTTCTTTTTTTACAATTATATCTCTTAAACCAGATGTAAATGTAGAAGCACTTTTCTTAAAACCAATTTTAAATTTATCAAAAATTCCCATTACAACTTAATGTTGATATTTTTAATATCAGACACAGGTCCTTTCATATGAATGCTATTTCTTTCATCAATAGAAATTGTTAAACTACCTAAGACAAACTCTATATCTGTAGTTTTTTCTACCAGATTATTAATGTTAGCTGCAACAGCTGTTGCACAAGCTGCCGTCCCACAAGCCTTGGTAAGTCCAGCTCCTCTTTCCCAAACTTTTACTTTTATTAAATTTCTATTTATAACTTTGGCTAGGGTCACATTACATTTTTCAGGAAATAGAGGATGATTTTCAATTTTCGGACCAATATTTTTTAAGTCAAATGCTTCAATATCATCTACAAAAAAAATTATGTGCGGATTGCCTACATTTATGGCTATTCCACCAATATGTTTGGTATTATTTCTATCTATAATTTCAATTTTTAAGTCTTGAGTATCTAGCTGCTTACTTAATGGAATTTCTTGCCAATTAACTTTTGGTATACCAATTTCAGTCTCGACTAAATTATTTCCTAAAATTTTTGATTTTAGTGAGCCAGAAGTTGTTAAGAGCGTTATTTCTTTTTTACCACTTTCTTTTGATAGAAGATCTGCAACACACCTAGTGCCATTTCCACAAGCACCAGATATGCTTCCATCTGAATTAAAAAATTCTACATTTGCATCTATTTCTTTATTTTTCTTAATTAGGATGAGTTGATCGCATCCAATAAAACTACGATCACATATCTTAATTATTTGATCTTTATCTAAATTAAAATCTTGGCTTCTTTGATCAATAATTACAAAATCATTGCCTAAACCATCCATTTTAAATGCTTTAATATCCATATACAGATATTTAACTTATTTATTGACTTTTTGAACCTCTATTATAGGTTGATTTCGTTTCCACAAAAACGTTAAATTTGTGGTGTCTTTGGAAACAAAGAGATCAACACTAGTCAGCGATATTCGCCCACTAGTGCGAAACTGCTGTGCGTAATAAATATGTTTGAAAACTTAACAAATAAATTCGAAGAAATTTTTTCTTCTTTAAAAAAAGCACCTTCACTTGACGAAAAGCAAGTAGATGAAGGTTTAAGGGCTATTAGGCAGGCCCTCTTAGAAGCTGATGTCTCTTTAGATGTAGCTAAAGATTTTATAGCAAAAGTTAAACCTAAAGTATTAGGTCAAGAGATAATCAGATCAACTTCACCAGGAGATATGGTTGTTAAAATTGTTTATGATGAACTAGTAAGCCTTTTAGGCGAAAGCAACACAGATATTAATTTAAATGCAGTTCCGCCAGTTCCAATGATGCTAGTTGGTCTTCAAGGTTCTGGTAAAACTACAACAACAGCAAAATTAGCCAAATACTTAGAAAAAAATAAAAAGAAAAAGATAATGATGGTTAGCCTTGATGTTTACAGGCCTGCTGCCCAAGAACAATTAAGGTCTTTAGGAGAACAAAATAATATTTTAACACTCCCTATAATTGAAGGACAATTACCAGCAGACATTTGTAGAAGAGCAGTTAGTGCTGCAAGCTTAAATGGAGCAGAAATTATATTGTTTGATACAGCTGGTAGAACTCAAATTGACCTTCAGATGATGAGCGAAATTAAACAAATAGAGAATATAATCAATCCAACTGAAACATTTTTAGTTGCAGATTCTTTAACAGGGCAAGTTGCTGCAGAAGTTGCAAAAGAATTTAAAAATACGGTAAACTTAACAGGCATTGTTTTAACTAGAGCCGATGGTGATGCAAGAGGTGGTGCAGCTCTTAGTATGAAATATGTTTCTCAAGTGCCAATTAAGTTTTTAGGGGTAGGAGAAAAAATAGAAAACTTAGAAGTTTTTCATCCAGATAGAATAGCAAATAGAATACTAGGAATGGGAGATATTGTTTCCCTTGTAGAAAAAGCAGCAGAAGATCTTGGTGAAGAAAATTTAAAAAAAGCTGAAGAAAATTTGAAAAAAGGACAATTTTCTATGGAGGACTATCTATCCCAACTAAGACAAATGAAAAAAATGGGTGGTATAGAAGGAATAATGTCATTTATGCCAGGTGTTTCAAAGATGAAGTCACAGATGGATGCTGCGGGAATTGATGAAAGTATTATTACTCAAAACGAAGCAATAATTTTGTCTATGACCAAAAAAGAAAGAGGGAATCCTAAAATCATAGATGGTTCTAGGAAAAAAAGAATTGCTAATGGCTCTGGAACAGATGCGGCCACTATCAATAAATTGCTTAAGCAATTTAAAATGATGTCTGAAATGATGAAGAAGATGTCAAAAGGAAACCTGAAGGGTATGTCTGATAAAGGAATACCTCCAGAGCTACTAAATCAACTTAAATAAAAAAAGGAAAAAAAATGATAAAAATAAGACTATCAAGAGGTGGAACAAAGAAAAGACCGGTATATAAAGTAGTTATAGCTGACAGTCGTCGTGCAAGAGATGGAAGATTTATTGAGAAGGTAGGATTCTTTAATCCACTTTTACCAAAAGATAAAAAAGAAAGAGTAGGACTAGAAGCAGAAAGAATTAAATATTGGTTAGGTCAAGGTGCTCAACCAACTACTAGAGTTGCAAGAATTTTAGGTGAAAATGGTATTATAGCAATGCCTGCAAACGGTAGTAATCCAAGTAAAGCTATTCCTAAAAAAGAAAGAAAAAAAGAAGGAGACGAAGCAGCACCAGCAGCAGCTCCTAAAGCAGAAGCAGCACCAGCAGCAGAAGCTCCAAAGGAAGAAGCTCCTAAAGCAGAAGCAGCACCAGCAGCAGAAGCTCCAAAGGAAGAAGCTCCTAAAGCAGAAGCAGCACCAGCAGCAGAAGCTCCAAAGGAAGAAGCTCCTAAAGCAGAAGCAGCACCAGCAGCAGAAGCTCCAAAGGAAGAAGCTAAATAGTTGGATTCATGTGGCAAGCTCAGATATTCACACTCTATCCTGATTTTTTTCCTGGCCCTTTAAATAAAGGGCTATATGGAAAAGCTTTAACAAATAAAATTTGGGATTTAAAAGTTGTAAATTTTAGAGAGGCTGCTGAGGACAAACATAAAACAGTAGACGACACCCCTTTTGGAGGTGGATCTGGAATGCTGTTGAAAGCTGACATTTTAGCAAAATCTCTTGATGAAAATAAAAAAGAAGGAGAAAGAATTTTTTATTTATCACCAAAAGGAAAAAAGCTTGATCAGAAATTAGCACTAGAACTGTCTAAAGAAAAATCTATTAGTTTAATTTGTGGTCATTTTGAAGGTGTTGATGAAAGGTTGTTATCTACAAGGAATATAGAAGAACTTAGCATAGGAGATTTTATTTTATCTGGAGGTGAAACAGCAGCATTTGTTGTACTAGATAGTGTTCTAAGATTGCTTCCAGGTGTCTTAGGAAATGAACAATCAAAGAATGATGAGAGTTTTGAGAACGGACTTTTGGAGTATCCTCAATACACAAAACCTCAAATTTGGGAGGAAAAAAGCGTTCCAGAAGTGCTATTATCAGGAGATCACAACAAAATTAAAGACTGGCGTTTATCACAATCAGAGGCTATAACACGCGTCCGAAGACCAGATTTATGGGAAAAATATAAGAAAAATTAATTTGATAAATACTAATATGAAAACAATTGAAGAAATAAATCAACTAAACGTTAAAAAAATACTATCTGAGAAGAAAATCCCAGATTTTTTTCCAGGAGATGTAATAAAAGTTGGTGTTAGAATTACAGAGGGTAAAAAAGATAGAATTCAATATTTTGAAGGTGTGTGTATAGCTAGAAAAAACAGAGATATAAATTCTTCATTCACAGTTAGAAAAATTTCATTTGGTGAAGGTGTTGAAAGAACATTTCCGCTATATGGTACTGTTATAGATACAATTACAGTTATCCGTCATGGTAAAGTTAGAAGAGCAAAATTATATTACCTAAGAGACAGAACAGGTAAATCAGCTAGAATTGCAGAAAAAATTAGAAAAAAAATTGGTATAGAAGTTGATGTTAAACCAGAAATGGTAACAGAAGAAACTTTAGCACCAGTAGCTGCAGAAGCAGAAAAACAAACAGAAGTTCAAGCAGAACCAAAAATAGAAAAATCAGAAGAAAAAAAATAATTTTTTTTTCAATGCCTTTAACTCTTTACGATAAAATTTGGAATGATCATTTAGTAGATCAACAAGATGATGGTACAGCACTATTATTTGTTGATCGACATTTAGTACATGAAGTAACAAGCCCACAAGCTTTTGAAGGATTAAGAAACTCTAATAGAAAAGTTAGACAACCTGGCTTAACACTAGCAGTTGCAGACCATAATGTTCCAACTACTGATAGATCTAAAGGAATAGCGGATGCAGAGTCTAAAATTCAAGTAGATACCTTAGAAAGCAATTGTAAGGAATTTGGAGTTCAATATTTAGGAATGAATGACAAGAGACAAGGAATTGTTCACATAATTGGTCCAGAACAAGGTTTTACACAACCTGGTACAGTAATTGTTTGTGGAGATAGCCACACAGCAACACATGGTGCATTTGGTGCTTTGGCATTTGGAATTGGGACCTCAGAAGTAGAACATGTTCTAGCAACACAAACATTAGTTCAAAAAAAAGCAAAAAATTTTAGAATCAATGTTAACGGAAAACTTCCTATTGGAGTTACCTCTAAAGATGTAATCTTGCAAATTATAGGACAGATTGGAACTGCGGGAGGAACAGGATCAGTTATTGAGTATGCCGGCAGTCTAATTTCATCTTTAAGCGTAGAGCAACGAATGACTATTTGCAATATGACTATTGAAGGAGGAGCAAGAGCAGGGTTAATTGCTCCTGATGAAAAAATATTTGAATATTTAAAGGGTAAACCGATGTCTCCAAAAAATGAAAATTGGGATAAGGCTATGAAATATTGGGAAAGTTTAAAAACTGATGATGGAGCTAAATTTGATAAAGAAATCAACTTAGTTGCAGAAGATATTTTACCGATGATTACTTGGGGAACCTCTCCACAAGATGTAATCACTATAGATGGCAAAGTTCCAAATCCTAAAAATGAACAGGATGAAGATAAAAAGAACTCTTTAGAAAGATCATTAAATTATATGGGCTTAAAAGCTGATACACTAGCTACAGATATTAAGATTGATAAGGTTTTCATAGGAAGTTGTACAAATGGTAGAATTGAAGATTTAAGGGAAGCTGCCAAAATATTAAAAGATAAAAAGAAAGCGTCCCATGTTCAGGCAATGGTTGTTCCGGGCTCAGGTTTGGTTAAAGAACAAGCAGAGCAGGAAGGTTTAGATAAAATATTTATAGCTTCAGGTTTTGAATGGAGAGAGCCTGGCTGTTCTATGTGTCTTGCCATGAATGCTGATAAATTAAAACCAGGAGAAAGATGCGCCTCAACTTCAAACAGAAACTTTGAAGGAAGACAAGGTAGAGGTGGAAGAACACATTTAGTAAGTCCTGGAATGGCAGCTGCAGCTGCAATTTCTGGAAACTTAGATGATGTTAGAAAGTATCAAAACTAAAATGCAAAAATTTAATTCACTTACTAGTATCCCAGCATATTTACCAATAGTAAATATTGATACAGATATGATTATTCCAAAACAATTTCTTAAAACGATTAAAAGAACAGGGTTAGGAAAAAACTTATTTTTTGAAATGAGATACGATGATAATGGAAATGAAATTAAAGATTTTATTCTAAATCAAAAACCTCACAATCAATCAAAAATATTAATCGCAGGAAAAAATTTTGGCTGTGGCTCATCAAGAGAACATGCACCTTGGGCACTGCTAGATTTTGGAATAACATGTGTGATAAGCTCTAGTTATGCCGATATTTTTTACAGCAACTGTTTCAAAAATGGAATTTTACCAATTACTCTGCCAGAAGAAAAAATAAAAGAATTATCAGAGTATTCAAAAAGAAAAGAAGAAATTTCAATAGACTTAAATGAAGAAAAAATAATTTTTGGAAATAGTGAAATCAAGTTTGATATTGATCCTTTTAAGAAAAAATGTTTGTTAGAAGGACTTGATGATATTGCACTATCGTTAGCCAAAAAAGAAAAAATTATAACTTTTGAAGAAAATCTAAAGAATAATAAACCATGGATATTTAATGATAAAAATTAAAAAAAGAAAAATTTTACTTTTACCAGGCGATGGTATTGGACCCGAGGTTATTCAAGAAGTTAAAAAAGTTATTTTATGGTTGAATTCAAATAAATCTCTAGATTTTGAAATTGATGAAGATTTAGCTGGAGGTTGTTCTTATGACAAGCATGGGACACCAATCACGGATGAAGTTTTTTACAAAGCTCTAGAAAGTGAATTTGTTATGTTAGGTGCAGTTGGTGGACCAAAATGGGATAACTTAGAGTTTTCAAAAAAGCCTGAAAGAGCCTTATTAAAATTAAGAAAAGAATTAAAACTATTTGCAAATTTAAGACCTGCAATTTGTTTTGAACAATTAGTTGATGCCTCAACCTTAAAACCAGAAATCGTGTCTGGATTAGATATTATGATAGTTAGAGAATTAACAGGTGGAATTTATTTTGGTGAACCAAGAGGAATTAAGCCGATAGAAAATGGTGAAAGAAAAGGGATTAATACCCATTCCTACACAACTAGCGAAATAGTTAGAGTTGCAAAAGTAGCTTTTGATTTAGCAAGAAAGAGATCAAATAGAGTTACTTCATGTGAAAAGTCAAATGTAATGGAAGCAGGACAACTTTGGAAAGAAGAAGTTCAAGAACTACACGACAAAGAATATAAAGATGTAGAATTAAGTCATATGCTTGCTGATAATTGTGCAATGCAATTATTAAAAAACCCAAAGCAGTTTGATGTAATTGTTACGGACAATTTATTTGGAGACATGCTTTCCGATCAAGCCTCAATGTTAACGGGATCTCTAGGTTTATTACCATCTGCTTCTTTAGGTGCAAAAAATAAAGATGGAGAAATGAGAGCTATGTATGAGCCTATTCATGGTTCTGCACCGGATATTGCTGGAAAAGAAATTGCAAACCCAATAGCCTCAATTTTAAGTTTTGCAATGGCTTTAAGATACTCTTTAGATTTAGATAGTGAAGCTGATGCTTTAGAAAAAGCTGTGCAAGATGTCTTAAATGATGGTCTTAGAACAAAAGATATTCTTTCTCAGGGAAAAAAAGAAGTATCAACATCAGCTATGGGTGATGCAATCATTTCAAAATTGCAATAATTAAATAATTATTCTAGAGTTCTGGAATGCCAAATTATACTGCTCCAGTCGAAGACATGATGTTTCTTTTTGATAAATTAAGAAATAATAAAAATTATAATGATCTGGAAAAGTATAAAGAGGTTAATTCAGAATTAGTAAAAGATATTTTAGAAGAAGCAGCCAAGATTAATCAAAACTTAATATTACCATTAGCAAAATCAGGTGATGAAAATCCAACAGTTCTAGAGAATGGTGTGGTTAGAACACCGCCAGGCTACAAAGAAGCTTATTCTAAATATATAGAAGATGGTTGGACTTCACTTTCTTGTGATCCAAAATATGGAGGACAAGGAATGCCAAAAACAGTAAGTGCTTTTTTTGACGAAATGTTATCATCTGCAAGTTTATCATTTAAACTTTATAGTGAGTTAAGTATTGGTGCATATAATTGTATTTCTCATCACGCTACAGATGAAATAAAAGAAAAATACCTTCCAAAAATGGTTGAAGGAAAATGGAGTGGTACGATGTGCCTTACTGAACCAGTTTGTGGAACTGATTTAGGTCTTCTAAAAACTAAAGCTATTGAACAATCTGATGGAACTTTTAAGTTAAGTGGACAGAAAATTTTTATTACATCAGGTGATCAAGATTTAACTGAAAATATTATCCACTTAGTTATTGCAAGAGCAGCTGACTCACCAGCAGGCACAAAAGGAATAAGTTTATTCTTAGTACCTAAATTTTTAGTAAATGAAGATGGATCTATTGGAGCTAGAAATGGAGTTTCTACAGGGTCTATAGAAAGTAAAATGGGAATCAAAGGTTCTGCTACATGTGTATTAAATTTTGATGATGCAACTGGTTATATGATCGGATTGAAGAATAAAGGCTTAAACGCAATGTTTACTATGATGAATTTAGAGAGAATTGTTGTAGGAATCCAAGGCTTGGGGATTTCTGAAATTGCCTATCAAAACTCTTTGAGTTACGCAAAAGAACGAAAACAAGGAAAAACAAATAATACAAAATCAACTAATGGAGCAGATTTTATAATTGAACATGCAGATATTAGAAAATCTTTGCTTAATATGAAATCTATTATTGAGGGCGAAAGAGCTTTATGTTTTTGGCTGTCTCAACAAACAGAAGTTAGCCTTTATCACCCAGATGAAAAAATTAAACAAGAAGCTTCAGATCTTGTGTCGTTAATGACACCTGTGGTTAAAACGATGTTTAGTGATATGGGAATGGAAATAACCAGTGAGGCTATGCAGGTTCATGGTGGTTATGGCTACACGAAAGATCAAGGTATAGAGCAATTATATAGAGATAATAGAATCACCCCAATTTATGAGGGAACAAATTCTATCCAAGCAGCTGATCTAGTTTTTAGAAAATTGGTAAATAAAAATGGTGATATAATCGATAAATATTTAGAACTGATCAAGAATGATTGCAGTACTGAAAATGAAAAATTAAAACCTTTTATAAAAGAATTAAAAACGCATCTAGAGATATTATCTACTTTTACTGATTGGATTAAAGAAAAAGTGCAAAACTCAAAAGACGATGCAAGCGCAGCATGCAATGACTATTTAAAAGCATTGGGGTTTGTGTCCATAGCACATTCGTGGATAAAAGTTTTAGAGGTAAGTTTTAAAGATTATGAACAAAACAAAGACTTTTATGAAGATAAAATACAGACTGCAAATTTTTATTTTAAAAGAGTTTTACCAAGAGCCGAAAGTCATTTTAAAACAGCCACATCAGGAAGTGACTATATAATGAATTTTAAATTTAGTTAATATGAGTCATTACGATACAAATTTAGATAAAAATGAGGCTAATTATGTTCCTCTTTCCCCTTTAACATTCTTAGAAAGAACTAAAGATATATATCCAAATTATGAAGCCTTAGTTTATGAAAGTAGGTCGTATACTTGGGAAGAAGTTTATAAAAGATGTGTTAAGTTTGCTAGCGCATTAGATAAATTGGGTGTGAAAACTGGAGATACAGTTTCTATAATGGCTTTCAATACACCAGAAATTTTTGAAGCACATTATTCAATACCTATGGTGGGGGCAGTAATTAATGCAATCAATACAAGACTAGACCCCAATACTATAAGTTATATTTTACAACATAGTGATGCAAAGGTTTTAATTGTAGATAGACAATTTCATGATGTAATTGAGAAGGCTTTAAAAAATGTTAAAAATAAAATTACAATTATTGATATTGACGACCAGGACATAGACACAAGTTCTTTTAAAAGAATAGGTGAACTTGAATATGAAAGTTTCTTAAACACAGGTAATGAAAATTATGAATGGAAAAAACCAAAAGATGAATGGGAAGCCATTTCATTAGGGTATACGTCAGGAACTACTGGAAACCCAAAAGGAGTAGTTTATCATCACAGAGGCTCATATTTGATGGCAACAGGTAGTGTTACAGCTTGGAATATGCCTAACAAATTAAATTTTTTATGTGTTGTCCCAATGTTTCATTGCAATGGTTGGTGTTATCCTTGGACATTAGCAATGCTGCACGCAAGAGTAATTTGTTTAAGAAATATTGATGTTAAAAAGATGTTTGAACTAATTGATAAATATGAAGTAACACATTTTGGTGGAGCTCCAATAGTTTTAAATATGATTGTTAATGCTCCTAAGGAAGATCAAAAAGCCTTAAAAAGAAAAGTCAATGTTTTAACAGCAGGTGCACCTCCACCAAGTATTATTTTTGAAAAAATGGAAAATCTTGGCTTTGAGGTTATGCATGTTTATGGATTAACAGAAACTTATGGTCATATGTTGCAGTGTGCGTGGAATGATGATTGGAATTCTTTAGAAAAAGATAAAAAGAATGAAATCAAAGCAAGGCAAGGTGTACGTTACCCAAACACAGAGGGTGCTATTGTAATGGATCCAGAAACAATGAAGCCAGTACCTAAAGATGGAAAGACTATGGGTGAAATTATGATTAGAGGGAATATTGTAATGAAGGGATATTACAAGGATAAAGAAGCAACAGATAAATCAATGGCAGGTGGATGGTTTCATTCAGGAGATTTAGCTGTGACTCATCCTGATGGATATATAAAAATTCAAGATAGATCTAAAGATATCATTATTTCTGGAGGAGAAAATATTTCTTCAATAGAAATTGAAAATGCAATTGCAAAACACCCTTCAGTTTCTTTAGCAGCTGTAGTTGCTAAACCAGATGAAAAATGGGGAGAAACACCTTGTGCTTTTGTTGAATTAATTAAAGATAAGCCAGCAACAGAAAAAGAAATAATAGATTTTTGTAGAGAAACATTGGCAGGATTTAAACTTCCTAAGAGTGTTATTTTTTGTGATTTACCAAAAACTTCAACAGGAAAAATTCAAAAATTTGAACTTAGAAAGAAAGTTAAGGAATTAAGTTGATCTTTCAAGTAGACAACAAAAAAGTCTTTGCATCAGATTCAGGCCAAGGTATTGATAAAAAAAAATCAACAATAGTTTTGCTGCATGGAAGTGGTCTCTCACATATTGTTTGGTCCTTAACAGAACAGTATTTATCAAATCAAAATTATAATGTTTTAGCAATAGATTTACCTGGACATGGAAATTCTGAAGGTGATTGTTTAAAATCAATAGAAGAAATTTCAGATTGGTTAGAAAAAGTTTTTAAAAAACTTAATGTTTCTGAATTAACAATAATAGGTCATTCCCAAGGGTGTTTGGAAGCATTGGAATATTCATTAAGGTATTCTAAAAGAGTTAAAAATTTAATATTTATAGGTGGTTCTTACAGAATGCCTGTTAATCAAGATTTAATTGATCTTGCTGAAAATGGAGATGATAAAGCAGTTCAGTTAATGATGAAATGGAGCTATGAGAATTATAAAAAATTCATTGGAGGTAATCCTGTGGAAAAAATTATTAATTCTCCAAGAAATATTAGAGAAGTTTTAGCTATCGATCTTATAGCATGTAATAATTATAAAAATGGATCTGAGGCGTTAAAGTCAATCAAGTGTCCGACATTATTTATCTTTGGTGAGCTAGATAAGATGGTTAATATTGAAAAAGGTAAGAAATTTGCAGAGCTCGTTCTTAATTCAAAAACTCATATAATTAAAAATTGTGGACATATGATTATGTTTGAAAAAGCTTTTGAAATGAGAGAAAAGATCTCTGAATTTTTAAAAAAATGAAAAATTTTTCAATAGCAAAATCAAGAAGATTAAGAAGTACTCCTTATACCTCAAGAATAGAGAAACAAGGTGTTACAGCATACACAATATATAATCATATGTTGTTACCTGCTGCATTTGGATCAATAGAGGATAGCTACAAACATTTAAAAGAACATGTTCAGATATGGGATGTCGCTGCAGAAAGACAAGTAGAAATATCAGGAAAAGACTCGGCAGAGTTAGTACAATTGATGACATGTCGGGATCTATCAAAATCTAAAATAGGCAGATGTTATTATTGTCCAATAATAGACGAAAATGGAAATTTAGTTAATGACCCAGTTGTTTTAAAACTTGATGAAAATAAATGGTGGATATCAATAGCAGATTCGGATGTAATCTTTTTTGCCAAAGGCTTAGCATCAGGACACAAATTTGATGTTAAAATTGTAGAACCAGTAGTTGATATTATGGCAATACAAGGTCCAAAATCCTTTGCGTTAATGGAAAAAGTTTTTGGAAAAAAAATTACTGAGCTAAAATTCTTTGGGTTTGATTATTTTGATTTTGAAGGCACAAAGCACCTTATAGCTAGATCAGGATGGTCTAAACAAGGAGGATATGAAGTATACGTTGAAAACACACAGTCAGGACAAAAATTGTATGACCATCTTTTTGAAGTTGGAAAAGAATTTAATGTAGGGCCAGGATGTCCGAATTTAATAGAGAGAATTGAGAGTGCACTGTTATCTTATGGTAATGATTTTGATAATAACGACAATCCATTTGAATGTGGTTTTGATCAATATGTTAGCTTAGATAGTGATATAAATTTTTTAGGAAAAGAAAAATTGAAAGAAATAAAATTAAAAGGACCCCAAAAAAAATTAAGGGGAGTTAAAATTGATATAAAAGAAATTAGTCTTACGGGATCAAAAAACATATATGATGAAAATAATAATGTGATTGGTGAATTAAGATCGGCTTGTTATTCACCTCATTTTCAAAAGGTTATAGGCATAGCAATGATCAAGAAATCCCACTGGGAAGCATCTCAAGGCTTTAAAATTCAAATAAACGATAATACCATTAATGGAAACGTTTGTGATTTACCCTTCATCTAGTATAAAAGTAAAATAATATCATGAATATAGCAATTGTAGGAGCCTCAGGTAATGTTGGAAGAAAAATGCTCGAAGTATTAGAGCAGAAAAAAATTTCAATAGAACAATTATTTTTAGTTGCCTCTTCAAGGAGTGCTGGTCAAAAAGTAAATTTTAATGGTAAGGAGCATGAGATTTTTAACTTAGAGACTTATGATTTCTCAAAAGCTGAAATTACCTTTTTTGCAGCTGGTGGAAAAATATCAGAAAAATATGCAGAAAAAGCAGCAAAACATACTACAGTAATTGATAATTCTAGCTTTTTCAGAATGGATCAAGATGTACCTTTAATTGTTCCACAAGTGAATCCAGAAGCAATTAATGTTTTAAAAAAAAATATTATTGCTAATCCAAACTGTTCTACAGCACAATTGGTAATAGCTCTAAAACCCTTACATGATGAATTTAATATAAAAAGAGTAGTTATATCAACTTATCAATCTGTATCTGGTGGTGGTAAAGCATCAATGGATGAATTGATTGAACAAACTAAATTATCATTAGATAAAAAGAAAATAAATTCTAAAAATTTTACTAAACAAATTGCATTTAATGCAATTCCTCACATAGATGTTTTTGCAGATGATGGTTACACAAAAGAAGAATTAAAGATGGTTAACGAAACAAAAAAGATTTTAGATGACAAAATTGAGCTAACTGCAACATGCGTAAGAATTCCAGTGCTAGTTTCTCATGCTGAATCTGTAAATATTGAATTTGAAAAACCATTTAGCTTACAAACAATACACTCTTTATTAGATAGTGCAGAGGGATGTGAGGTGTATGATAAAAGAGAAGATGGAGGCTACATTACTCCTTTAGAGGCAGAAGGTAAAAATGAAACTTATATTTCTAGGATTAGAGAAGATAAAACAAAAAAAAATACACTCAATATGTGGATAGTATCAGATAATTTATTAAGAGGTGCTGCACTGAATGCAGTAGAAATAGCTGAGCTTTTAATTAGGAAGAATAATGGATAATAACAACCCTTTATCACCACACATTCAAATTTATAGATGGCACATATCTTCTTTGGTTTCTATTTCTCATAGGATTACAGGAATAGTTAATATATTTGCAATAACAGTAATTTGTTTGTGGATATTTTCTTTGTTGTTAGGAGAATCTAGCTACGATCTAACAAAATTATTTTTGCAATCTATTTTTGGAAAATTTATTATTATTTGTTTAACTTGGTCTTTTAGCTTTCAGGTATTGAGTGAAATAAGACATTTAGTAATGGATCTTGGTTATGGTTTTGAACTAAAGACCACAAAGATTACAGGTTTATTTGTAATTTTTGGATCTATTTTTTTTACAATTCTATTTTATCTATTAGGAAGGAATTTTATTTAAAATGAACTCTGTAACAAAAAAATGGCTGTTCATGAAAATTAGTTCAGTAATTTTAGTACCTTTAATGATTTGGTTTATTCTAAATTTAGTTTCAATTTTTGATAAAGATTATATTGAGGTTGTTAATTTCTTTACCACTCAACCATCTAAAATTTTAGTTTCTTTAACACTAGTATTTGCTTACTTTTTTTCTACCCTAAGTATTAGCGAAGTATTTGAAGATTATATTCAGAATGAAAAAATCAAAAATGCCGCAAACAAAGTACTTAATATTTTTGCTATAATAATGCCAATTATAACAATAACTGTAATATTGAATTTAAACTAATGAGCTCATATAAAATAATAGACCACGAATACGATGTCATCGTACTTGGTGCCGGAGGATCAGGTCTAAGAGCTGCTGTTGGTTTAAGTGAAGCTGGTTTAAAGACAGCCTGCATTTCAAAAGTATTTCCAACAAGAAGTCATACCTCAGCTGCACAAGGAGGAATTTCTGCATCTTTAGGGAATATGGGTGAAGATGATTGGCGTTGGCATATGTATGATACTGTTAAAGGTGCTGACTGGTTAGGTGACCAAGATAGTATTGAGTATCTTTGTAAAGAAGCTCCAGCTGCTGTTATAGAGTTAGAAAAATATGGAGTTCCATTTAGCAGAACTGATGATGGCAAAATTTACCAAAGACCTTTTGGTGGAATGACAAAAAATTATGGTAATGGAATTGTTCAAAGAACATGTGCAGCTGCAGATAGAACTGGACACGCAATACTTCATACTCTTTATGGACAAGCTTTAAAACATAACACTGAATTTTTTATTGAATATTTTGCTTTAGATTTATTAATGAAGGATGGTGAATGCAAAGGTCTTATTGCTTGGAATTTAAATGATGGAACAATTCATAGATTTAGAGCGCACAGCACAATAATTGCAACAGGGGGTTACGGAAAAGCTTATTATTCTGCAACTTCAGCACACACTTGTACTGGAGATGGAAATGCAATGGTTTTAAGAGCAGGCTTACCATTACAAGATATGGAATTTGTACAATTTCACCCAACAGGAATTTATGGGCACGGAACTTTAATTTCTGAAGGTGTTAGAGGTGAAGGTGGATATTTAGTTAATTCAAAAGGTGAAAGATTTATGGAGCGTTACGCACCAAAAGCTAAAGACTTAGCATCTAGAGATGTAGTAAGTAGATCAATGTCAATTGAGATTAACGAAGGAAGAGGTGTGGGTAAAGAACAGGATCATGTTCATTTACACTTAAGTCATTTAGACAAAAATATTATTGAAAGTAGACTTCCAGGAATAACGGAAGCAGCAAGATTATTTGCAAATGTTGATGTAACTAAGGAGCCAATACCAGTAGTGCCCACCGTTCATTATAATATGGGAGGTATCCCAACAAACTATAAAGCTGAAGTATTAACAGGAAATGATTCTGAAACAGTTCCAGGATTAATGGCAATTGGTGAGGCTGCCTGTGTTTCTGTTCATGGAGCAAATAGATTAGGATCTAATTCTTTAATTGACCTAGTTGTATTTGGAAGAGCTGCAGCCAAGAGAGCTGCAGAACTTGTAAAACCAGGAACTCCACACGAGGATATAGGAGAGGCTGAAACAGAAAAATGCTTAGAAAGATTTGATAAATTAAGAAACTCTAACGGTGAAAATAGTACAGCAGAACTTAGACTTTCAATGCAGAAAACTATGCAATCAAAGTGTGCTGTTTTTAGAACAGAAAAAACGCTTAAAGAGGGTGTTGATAATATTAGAAAAGCATACGATGGAATGGAATCAATTTCTGTAAAAGATAAGTCACTTGTTTTCAATACTGATTTAGTGGAAACATTGGAATTTGATAATTTGATTAGACAAGCAATTACAACAGTGGATTCTGCTTATAATAGACAAGAGAGTAGAGGTGCGCATGCAAGAGAAGATTTCCCAAAAAGAGATGATGAAAAATTTATGCAACACACTATTGCTTGGTGCAATGGAAAAGATTCAAAAATTGGATATAGACCAGTTACTAAAACAACTTTAACAAATGAAGTTCAATACTTTCCACCTCAAGAAAGAGTTTACTAGTGGTTCAAATAAATTTACCTAAAAATTCAGAAGTTCAAAAAGGCAACTATTACCAAGATAAGACTGGGTCAAAAAATATTAGAAAAGTAAATGTTTACAGATGGGATCCCTCAAATGGAGAAAACCCAAGAGTAGATACCTATGAAGTGGATATGGATAATTGTCCTTCAAAAGTATTAGATATTTTAAATAAAATTAAAAACGAAATTGACCCATCATTAGCTTATCGTAGATCGTGTGCACATGGAGTTTGTGGATCTTGTGCAATGAATATGGATGGTAAAAATGGTTTAGCATGTACAAAGCCTCATTCAGAAATTGAAGGTGATATAAATATTTATCCATTACCTCATTTAAAAGTTAAAAAAGATTTAATTGGTGATTTAAGTGGATTATACAAACAGTATGAATCAATCGAGCCATGGCTAAAAACAAATACAAAAGTTGAAACCACTGAGATATTACAAACTAAAGAAGACAGAGTAAAATTAGACGGTGCATATGAATGTATCATGTGTGCATGCTGCTCAACATCTTGTCCAAGTTATTGGTGGAATGGTGATAAATATTTAGGTCCTGCAGTTTTACTTCAGGCTTATAGATGGATAGTTGATAGTAGAGATGATGAAAAAAAAGAGAGATTAAAAAAAGTAGCTGATGAGCTTAAACTTTATAGATGTCATACTATTATGAATTGTACTAATGCTTGTCCAAAGGGATTAAATCCAGCAAAAGCTATAGCTGAATTGAAAAAAATGCTTGCAACAAGCTAATTACCCCTTTAAATAACACCATTCATGAATTTATTAGAACATTTTGTTGGCGGAAAGCTAATTTCAGGCTCTTCTGACAGAAAAAGTAAAGTTTTTAATCCAGCAACTGGTGAACAAGAGTCTGAGGTAAGATTAGCCAGTAAAACTGATCTAGATAAAGCTGTAGAAGTAGCTCAAAAAGCTTTTGAAACTTGGTCTTTAAAACCTTCACTTCAAAGAGCAAGGGTAATGTTTAAATTTAAAGAGTTAATAGAAAAAAATGCCGATGAACTTACAAAGTTAATAGTTTCAGAGCATGGGAAAGTTTATGAAGATGCCAAAGGTTCTTTAACAAGAGGACTAGAAGTTGTTGAATTTGCGTGTGGGATTCCACATTTACTTAAAGGAGAATTTTCAGAAAATGTAGGAACAAATGTAGATAGTTGGTCTATGCGACAACCACTTGGAGTTGTTGCTGGAATTACACCTTTTAATTTTCCTGCAATGGTGCCAATGTGGATGTTTCCTATTGCTATTGCATGTGGAAACACATTTATTTTAAAACCATCAGAAAAAGATCCATCTTGCCCACTAAGATTAGCAGAATTGCTAACAGAAGCAGGACTACCAGATGGTGTTTTTAATGTTGTTAATGGAGATAAAGAAGCTGTTGATGCGATTTTAACAAACAAAGATGTCAAAGCTGTAAGCTTTGTAGGCTCAACACCAATTGCAAAATATATTTATGAAAACTCTGCAAAAAATGAAAAAAGGGTTCAAGCTTTAGGTGGTGCAAAAAATCATTTAGTTGTAATGCCTGACTGTGACCTTGATGGTGCGGTAAATGGATTAATGGGTGCTGCATATGGGTCTGCAGGAGAGAGATGTATGGCACAATCAGTAGCAGTAGCTGTAGGAGATATAGGTGATGAGCTAGTTGCTCGTTTATCAAAAAAAGCTGAAGCATTAAAAGTAGGACCTGGTATGGATAAAACATCTGAGATGGGTCCACTAGTTACCAAAGAACATTTAGAAAAAGTAAAAAGTTATGTTGATCTTGGAGTTGAAGAAGGTGCTAAATTAGTTGTTGATGGAAGAAATATAAAACTTCAAGGATATGAAAATGGTTTTTTTATAGGGGGTTGTTTATTTGATCACGTTAAAAAGGATATGAGAATTTATAAAGAAGAAATATTCGGACCTGTTTTATCAGTCATAAGAGTTAAAACTTTTGAAGAAGCAACAAAGTTAATTAACGACCATGAGTATGGTAATGGAGTAAGCATTTACACAAGAGATGGTGATGCTGGAAGAACGTTTGCTAGTAAAATTCAAGTTGGTATGGTTGGAATTAATGTTCCAATACCTGTACCAATGGCATTCCATAGTTTTGGTGGATGGAAAAGATCATTATTTGGAGATAGTGCAATGCACGGAGCTGAAGGAATTAAATTTTATACAAAGCTTAAAACAGTAACATCAAGATGGCCTTCTGGAATAAGATCTAATGCAGAATTTGTCATGCCAACAATGAAATAAGGAGAGAAATGAAAAAAATATCTTTAATAGGAGCGGGTCAAATTGGGGGCACTCTTGCTCACTTAATAGGAACTAAAGAAGTAGCTGATGAGGTGGTACTTTTTGATGTTGCAAGTGGTATAGCTAAAGGAAAAGCTCTAGACATAGCTCAATCTTCCTCTGTTGATGGTTTTAATGTAAAATTTTCAGGTACAGACAATTATGAAGATATAAAAGATTCAGATGTAATAATAATCACTGCAGGAGTTCCAAGAAAACCAGGAATGAGCAGAGATGATTTATTAGGTATTAATTTAAAAATTATTAAACAAGTAGCAGAGGGTATTAAAAAAAATGCACCCAATGCATTTGTAATATGCATTACAAATCCACTAGACGTTATGGTGATGGCCTTTCAAAAATTTTCAGGCTTACCAGCAAATAAAGTAGTTGGAATGGCAGGAATTTTGGACAGCTCAAGATTTAAATTATTTTTATCCCTAGAGCTTAATGTTCCGGTAAAAGAAATTGAAGCAATGGTTATGGGAGGTCATGGAGACACAATGGTGCCCCTACCAAGATTTACAAAAGTTTCAGGTAAACCATTATTAGACTTAGTTAAAGAAGGAAAAATATCTCCAGAAAGGTTAGAAGAAATTAATCAAAGAACTAGAGATGGAGGAGCTGAGATTGTTAAATATCTAGAAAAAGGTTCTGCATTTTATGCACCAGCAGCTTCAGGTGTACAAATGGCAGAAGCATATTTAAAAGATGAAAAAAAATTACTTCCATGTGCAGTTCATTTAAATGGTGAATATGGAGTTAGTAATGTTTATGCTGGTGTACCAGTAATAATTGGTAAAGATGGTGTTGAAAAAATAGAGCAAATAGATTTAGATGAAAAAGAAAAAAAAGAATTTATGCACTCTATAGATGCTGTGAAAGCATTATGGGAAGCTGCATCTAAAATAGATCCAGATCTTTCTAAATAATGAATATTCACGAACACCAGGCCAAGCAAATTTTAAAAAAATATGGAGCGGTAGTTCCTGAAGGAGTTTTTGCTTTTACAGTTGATGAGTTGATTGAAAAAGCAAAATCATTAAAAACAGAAAAATTTGTTTTAAAAGCACAAATTCATGCTGGTGGACGAGGTAAAGCTGGAGGTGTAAAAATTTTAAACACAATTGATGAATTAAGTGTTGCTGCAAAAGAATTGCTTGGAAAAACACTCGTAACACATCAAACTGGCCCAGCAGGAAGAGAAGTAAAAAGATTATATGTAGAAGAGTCCTCTAATATTGATAAAGAATTTTATTTATCTTGTTTAGTAGATAGAGCAAGTTCAAAAATAGTATTTATATCCAGCGATCAAGGTGGAATGGACATTGAAGAAGTTGCAGAAAAAACTCCAGAAAAAATTATAACAACTAAAATAGATATTACTGATGAAATTTCTGATGCTGACTGTGAAAAAATAATTGCAATTTATGCTTTAGCAGATGATGCAAAAAAACAAGCAATAGCGCTGATAAAATCAGTATATAAAATGTTTTTAGGCACAGACGCCAACATGGTTGAAGTTAACCCACTAATATTAACTAAAGAAAAAAAAATAATTTGTTTAGATGCAAAAGTTAATTTTGACTCTAATGCTTTATTTAGACATCCTGAAATAATCGAGCTTAGGGATTTAAATGAAGAAGATCCCACAGAAATAGATGCGAGTAAACACGATCTTGCTTACATAAAGCTAGATGGAAGCATTGGCTGCATGGTCAATGGAGCAGGTCTTGCAATGGCAACAATGGATATAATTAAATTATATGGTGAAGAGCCAGCAAATTTTTTAGATGTTGGAGGAGGAGCTTCAAAAGAAAAAGTTTCAGCTGCTCTTAAGATTATTCTTTCGGACAAAAATGTTAAAGGCATATTAATAAACATTTTTGGGGGAATTATGAGATGTGATGTCCTTGCTCAAGGTGTTGTTGATGCTGCCAAAGAAATAAATATAAGTGTTCCATTAGTAGTTAGACTTGCAGGAACAAACTTTAAAGAAGGAAAAGAAATTTTAGATAATTCAGGATTAAAATTAATTTCAGCAGAAAATTTAGATGATGCTGCACAAAAAATAGTAGAGGCTATAAAATAGAATGTCAGTTTTAATTGATAAAAATACAAAAGTTATATGCCAAGGTTTTACAGGTACACATGGAACTTTTCATTCAGAACAAGCATTAAAATATGGAACTAATCTTGTGGGTGGAGTTACTCCAAAAAAGGGAGGACAAAAACATCTTGACCGTCCAGTATTTAATACTGTAGCTGAAGCAAAACAAGAAGTTGGCGCTGATGCAACTATGATTTATGTGCCAGCAAAATTTGCAGCGGCAGCTATTATAGAAGCAATTGATGCATCCATTGAGCTTATAGTTTGTATTACCGAAGGTGTACCAATTCAAGATATGCTTCGTGTAAAACAAAAGCTAAATAATTCAAAAAGCAGATTGATAGGACCTAATTGTCCAGGAATAATTACGCCTGATGAATGTAAGATTGGAATTATGCCTGGAAATATTCACAAGAAAGGTTCTGTTGGAATTGTTTCAAGATCTGGAACTTTAACTTATGAGGCAGTTGCACAAACAACTGAAAACGGATTAGGACAATCTACTTGTATAGGAATTGGTGGAGATCCAATAAATGGAACAAACTTTATTGATTGTTTAGATTTATTTTTAAATGATGCTGAGACGGAATCTATTCTTATGATTGGTGAAATTGGTGGTTCTGCAGAAGAAGAAGCGGCTGAATTTGTTAAAAACCATAAAATAAAAAAACCTATGGTTGGATTTGTTGCTGGAATAACCGCACCTCCAGGAAGAACAATGGGTCATGCAGGAGCTATTATTTCAGGTGGTAAGGGCGGAGCAGAAGATAAGATAAAAAAAATGGAAGAATGTGGAATTACAATTGCAAAATCACCATCAGAACTTGGCAAAACATTATTTAATAAATTATCTAATTGAAAATTATTTATCTGATATTATATCAATAGAATAGATGTCATCATCAAAAAATCTCGAATTCGAAAAAACTTCATTTCTTAGTAAGTCTAACAGTGCATTTATAGAGCAAATGTATTTAAAGTTTATAAATAAAGACAAAGATCTTCCTGAAAGCTGGCAAAATTATTTTGAGGGTATGAGTGAAGATTTAAGTATGATTGCCAAAGAAATTAATGGTCCATCATGGAATATAAAAAAAAAAATTGATATTGATGAAGTTGAAAAAAGGATTGAAGAAGATGAAAAAAAACTTTCTAATGAAGGCAACATTGCAAAAGTTAATTCAAAAGATTTAGTCAAAAGCAATATTAACTCAATTAGAGCTGTTGCGTTAATTAGAGCATATAGACAAAGAGGACATTTATTAGCTAAGCTTGATCCTCTAGGAATGATGGAAACAGAATATCTAGATGAACTTCATCCTGAGCATTATGGATTTAAAAAAGAAAATTATGATGAGAAAATTTATTTAGATGGCGTAATTAATAAAGAACACTCTTCTATAAAAGAAATATTAAATTTCCTAAATAAAACTTACTGTGGTCCAATTGGTTATGAATATATGCACATATCAAACCCAACAGAAAGAAAATGGCTTAGAGATAGAATTGAGCAAGATGAGAACTCTCTTCAATTTACGAAAAATGGTAAAGAAGCTATTTTAATGAAACTAATTCAAGCAGAAGGTTTTGAAAAATTTTTACATAAAAAATATGTGGGTACAAAAAGATTTGGTTTAGATGGGGGAGAAGGCTTAATACCTGCGCTAGAACAAATAATTAAAATTGGTGGGCAAGCTAAAGTTAAAGAAGTAAAAATTGGTATGTCTCATCGAGGAAGACTTAATGTATTAGCAAATGTATTACAAAAATCTTACAAAAGAATATTTAATGAATTTGCAGGAGATATTCAAACATCAGGGGAAGAAGGTGCGGGAGATGTAAAATACCATCTAGGGGCATCATCAAATAGAGAGTTTGATGGCAATTCTGTGCATGTTAGTCTTACAGATAACCCTTCACATTTAGAAGCAGTCAATCCTGTGGTACTAGGACAAACTCGAGCAAAACAATTTTTTCACAAAGATAAAGAAAGAAATAAAGTTATACCAATTCTGATACATGGAGATGCAGCCTTTGCTGGACAAGGAGTTGTGACTGAATGTTTTGCCATGTCTGGTTTACCAGGCCATAATACAGGTGGTACAATTCATATTATTGTTAATAATCAAATAGGCTTTACTACAAGCCCAAGGTTTGCAAGGTCATCACCATATCCATCTGATGTTGCAAAAATGGTAGACGCTCCAATACTTCATGTGAATGGAGATGATCCAGAAGCAGTTGTTTATGCAACAAGGATTGCAACAGAATTTAGATTAAAATTTAATAGAGACGTAGTGGTTGATTTGATCTGTTATAGAAGATTCGGACATAATGAAGGAGACGAACCTTCTTTTACACAGCCATTGATGTATAAAAAAATTAGGTCTCACCCTACACCAGTTGAGATGTATGGGAAAAAATTAGTAAATGAAAATACACTTTCAGAAAGTGAGTTAAGTAAATTTAAAACAGATTTTAAAAATTTGCTTGATGATCAATATAAAAATGCAAAAGACTATAAACCAAAAATAGAATGGTATGAGGGAACATGGTCAAGATATAAACCAGAAAAAGGAAAAGATAAAAGAGGTGTAAGTGGCTATGATCAACAAAAACTTTTAGAAATTTCTGAAAAAATTAATGCAACTCCAGAAAAATTAAAATTACATAAAACTATTGTTAAAATTTTAGATGCTAGGAAAGCATCGGTATCTAATGGAAAAGGTATTGACTGGTCAACCGCTGAAGCACTAGCATTTGGATCATTGTTAGAAGAAGGTTATCCAGTAAGATTAGTTGGACAAGATTCTGGTAGAGGAACATTTAGTCAAAGACATTCAGTTTTGAGGAATCAAGAAGACAACTCTAGATATATACCTTTAAATAATATTTCAAAAAATCAAATGAGATATGAAATAGTTGATAGTTTTTTATCAGAATTAGCAGTTTTAGGTTTTGAGTATGGATATAGTTTAGTTGAACCTAATACTTTAACTATTTGGGAAGCACAATTTGGAGATTTTGCAAATGGAGCACAAGTAGTTATTGATCAGTTTATTGCATCAGGAGAAAGAAAATGGACTAGAGCATCAGGGCTAGTAATGCTTTTACCTCATGGATATGAAGGCCAAGGACCAGAACACTCTTCAGCAAGACTAGAAAGATTTTTACAACTATGCGCAAATGATAACTTACAAGTATTGAATTGTACAACTCCTGCAAATTATTATCATGCTTTAAGACGACAAATGCATAGAGAATTTAGAAAGCCATTAATAATAATGACTCCAAAATCTTTATTAAGAAATAAGCATTGTGTTTCAAATATAGAAGACTTTGGTAAAGATAACTTTTTTCATAGAATTTTATGGGATCATGCACTAGATGAAGAAAATGGATTTATAAAATTAAAAGAAAGCTCAAAAATTAAAAAAGTAATTTTATGTTCAGGAAAAGTTTATTTTGATCTACTAGAAGCAAGAGAAAAACTTAAGAAAGACGATGTAGTATTGTACAGAATTGAACAACTTTATCCTTTTCCGGTAAAAAGTTTAGTTAGAGAAATTAAAAAATATGCAAAAAATGCTAATTTTTATTGGTGCCAAGAAGAACCAAAAAATATGGGGGCATGGTTTTCTGTAAGAGATTATATACAATGGACATTAGAAACTATTAACGCTAATAATACTGGAATTTCTTATATAGGAAGAAGCCCAGACGCGTCTCCAGCTACAGGTTATGCAAAAAGACATCTTGCCCAACAACAAGAAATTATAAAAAAGGTTTTTGAATAAAAATGAGCGAAAAAATTTTAGTACCAGTTCTTGGAGAAAGCATTACTGAAGCGACAGTTGCTAAGTGGCTTAAGAAAGAAGGCGATACAGTGGTAGCTGATGAGGCAATTGTAGAATTAGAAACTGATAAAGTTAATTTAGAAGTACCATCTCCAATTGATGGGGTTTTGTCCGAAATAAATTCTAAAGATGGAGAAACAGTTGAAGTAGGTGCTCTTCTTGGTATGATAAGTCAAAATGGAGCTCAACCATCTGAAAAAAAGATAATTACAAAAATTGAACCTAAGAAAACAGAAAATAATGTAGTTAATTTAGAAATTAAAAAAGAAGCTCCTAAAGTTCTTAAAGAACCTGAAGAGGAAGAGCCATTGGTATTAACCAATGAGGTTAAAGAGGAGAAAACTAATTCTTCAAATAATAATAATGAAATACTTTCACCAGCAGTAAGAAAAATTGTAGTTGAAAATAAAATTGATTTAAAAAAAGTTAGTGGCTCTGGTAAAGAGGGTAGAGTTCTTAAAGGTGACCTAATTAGTATGATGGGAGAGAACCCTCAACCATCAGAAAGAAAAATTAAATACGGTCAAGAAGAGAGAATTAAAATGTCTAGGCTTAGACAAACAATTGCAAAAAGATTAAAACAAGCACAAGAAAATGCAGCATTATTAACAACTTTCAATGAAGTTGATATGACTGGCATAATGGAAATGAGAAAAGAGAACCAGGAAGATTTCCAAAGCAGATACGGAATTAAATTAGGGTTCATGTCATTTTTTGTAAAAGCATGTGTTGCTGCACTAAAAATGTATCCATCTGTTAATGCTGAAATTGATGGAGATGAAATTATTTATAAAAATTATTATAATATGAGTTTTGCAGTAGGAACTGAAAAAGGATTAGTAGTACCAGTATTAAGGGATGCAGATCAATTGTCATTTGCTGATATTGAAAAAAATATTAAAACTATTTCTGAAAAAGCGAGAGATGGAAAAATAACCATAGAAGACCTTCAGGGTGGAACTTTTACAATTAGTAATGGTGGAGTGTATGGTTCAATGTTATCTACTCCAATATTAAACTTACCTCAATCTGGTGTATTAGGTATGCATAATATAGTCGAAAGACCAATGGTAGTTGATGGTGAGATTAAAATTAGACCTATTATGTATCTTGCCTTATCTTATGATCACAGAATTATAGATGGAAAAGAGTCAGTATCATTCTTAAAAATGGTTAAAGAAAATTTAGAGGATCCAAGAAGGTTATTTTTAAATATTTAAATGTCAGATAAATTTCAAGCAGTAGTAATAGGTGGTGGTCCAGGAGGCTATGTGTGTGCGATAAGATTAGCACAATTAGGACTTAAAACCGCATGTATAGAATCAAGAGGTTCGTTAGGTGGAACCTGTTTAAATGTAGGGTGCATACCTTCTAAAAATTTATTAAATATTTCTGAAAATTATCATAAGGCACAAAATTTTTCTAAACTTGGCATAGAAGTGGGTGAGGTAAAACTTAATCTTCAAAAAATGATGCAAAATAAGGATAAAGCAGTAACAATTTTGACTAAAGGTGTAGAATTTTTATTTAAGAAAAATAAAGTCACTTACTTTAAGGGTACAGGAAGCTTTAAATCTGCAAATAAAATTTCAATATTAGATGATCAAAAAAAAGAAACTATAATTGAAACAGATAAAACAGTTATTAGCACCGGGTCAGTTCCAGTTGCATTACCAGGTATTGAATTTGATGAAAAAATAATTGTATCTTCAACAGGAGCATTAACTTTAGAAACTGTGCCAAAAAAAATGGTTGTAGTTGGTGGTGGTTATATAGGGTTGGAGATGGGATCTGTTTGGTCTAGATTAGGTGCTGAGGTTCATGTGGTTGAATTTTTAGAGCATATTACTCCTAGTATGGATAGAGAAATATCTACAGAGTTTATGAAAATATTAAAGAAACAAGGAATTAATTTTCATATGCAGACAAAAGTAGAAGGAATTAAAAAAAATGCTAATGGTGCTATAGTTTCAACATCAGATAAAGATGGAAAAAAAGCAGATTTTGATTGTGATGTAGTTCTTATATCTGTTGGTAGAAAACCTAATACAACTAACTTAAATTTAGAAGCAATTGGTGTTGAATTAGATGAAAAGAAAAGAATTAAAACTGACAAAACATTTCAAACAAATGTTAAGAATGTATATGCTATTGGAGATGTAATTGATGGACCGATGCTTGCTCACAAAGCTGAGGACGAAGGTATTGCAGTTGCAGAAAATATTGCAGGACAATCAGGACATGTTAATTATGATATTATTCCTGGAGTTGTTTATACAACACCAGAGGTTGCTTCAATTGGGAAAACAGAAGAACAATTAAAAGAAGCAAATACTAAATATAAAATTGGTAAATTTTCATTTATGGCAAATTCAAGAGCTAAAGCAATTGATGAAGCAGAAGGTTTTGTGAAAATCTTAGCTGATGAAAAAACAGATAGAGTTTTAGGAGCACATATTATTGGACCTCATGCAGGTGAATTAATTGGAGAAATTGGAGTAGCAATGGAGTTTGGTGCTAGCGCTGAGGATATTGCAAGAACGTGTCATGCGCATCCAACATTCTCAGAAGCTGTAAAAGAAGCAGCTTTATCAGTAGATAAAAGAGCAATACACTCTTAAAGTATTTTCATATTATAAAAATATGAAAGTACCGATTCTTATACCAAATATTTTTAATCATCCATTTACCTATAATTCAGATTTAAATTTAAAAGTTGGAGACTACGTGGCAGTGCCTTTTGGAAAGTCAGAGGTGACTGGAGTTGTATGGGATGATTTTGAAAAAAAAACAAACAAAAATTTTGCTATTAAAAAAGTTTTAAGAAAATTAGATGTTCCACCCTTAAAGAAAAATACAATTAAATTCTTAAATTGGTTTTCTGAATACAATATGACCCCTAAAGGTATGGCATTAAAATTGTTATTATTAAGTAGTGGCGCCATAGAAAAGTTACCAATTGAAGCTTATGAGCCATTCAAAATTGATATCAAAGAAAATGAAATAAAACTTTCTAAAGAGCAAAAAAATTCATTAAAAAAAATGAATGTATTAAATCAAAAATTTAGAGTTCATGTTTTACAAGGTACTACAGGCTCAGGTAAAACAATGGTCTATTTTGAAGCTTTAAAAGAGATAATTGATAAGGGTTTTCAAGGATTAATTCTATTACCAGAAATCGGATTAACAGGACAATTTCAAAATAAATTTATAGAATTTTTTGGTTTCAAGCCTGCTGTGTGGCACTCAGGTATTACAAAAAAAAATAAAGAAATTATTTGGAGTGGAATAGCAAATGATAAAATTAAAGTTGTAATTGGTGCTCGATCTTCATTATTTTTACCTTTTAAAAAACTAGGATTAATCATTGTTGATGAAGAACATGATCAATCTTATAAGCAAGATGAGGGAGTAACTTATAACGCAAGAGATATGGCAATTTCTAGAGCATCCTTTGAAAATATTCCAATCAATTTAATAACAGCCGTACCCTCTATTGAAACTTATGACAATATTAAAAAAGGCAAATATAGTTTATCAAAACTTGATCAAAGATATTTAAATGCATCTTTACCAAAATATGAAATAATTAATCTAAATAATTCCAAACTCGAATCTCAATCTTGGATAGCTAAAGAAACAATCGAGAAAGTAAAATTTCATCTTGAAAAAAAAGATCAAGTATTATTTTTTTTAAATAGAAGAGGATTTTCACCCCATGTTTTATGTAAAAAATGTTTTACTAGTTATTCATGTCCAAATTGTTCAATAAATTTAGTTTATCACAAAAACAAACAAAATTTATTATGTCACTACTGTGGATACAAAACTTTACTAAATAGGGACTGCTCAAAAGAAGGAAAATGTGATTTTATTTTTAGTGGGCCTGGAGTTGAAAGGATATCAGAAGAAGTAAAAAAAATTTTTCCCACCAATGAAACAACTATATTTTCTAGCGATACAATGAATAAAAAAAGTTCAGCAGATGTTTTAGAAAAAATTATAGATAATAAAATTCAAATTTTAATTGGAACTCAATTAATTTCTAAAGGATTTCACTTTCCAAGTTTAAATTGTATTGTTGTTGTTGATATCGATTTATCATCACAAGGTCACGACCTAAGAGGTGCTGAAAAGAATTTACAATTATATCATCAACTTTCAGGTAGAGCAGGAAGAACAGGAAAGCCAGCAACTGTTTATTTTCAAACTTATAATTTAGATACCAAAATGATAACAGACATTACCAATAAAGATCCTGATATTTTTTTAGATAAAGAACTTGAAATTAGAAGGGAAAATAACCTTCCACCGTTTCAAAGATTTATTGCCTTAATAATTACCGGTAATAATGAAAGAGAACTTGAAAAAGAGGCTTATAAATTTAAAAGTTTTATAGAAAGTGCTGTTGATGGTAGAGTGCTTGGTCCTGTAAATGCACCTATATTTAGATTAAAAAGAAGGTTTAGAGTAAGACTTTTGATCAGGGGTCGAAAATCTCTCAAGGTTCAAAATTCCCTTTCAAAAGTCATTGAAAAATTCAAATTTCCAGCTGGAATGAAACTAACGGTTGATGTTGACCCAATAAACTTCAATTAACAAAGAAAAAACAAGACTTTTAGACAATGTGTGACTTGAAGAGCTAGGAGTCATATGTTAATTAAAACAAAATTTTAATAAATCTTCTAATATTTATAAGGAACAATAAATTGAGCAAAAATAAAGGTTTTTCTGAAACATCAGCAGGTAGATATTCCCTGGCACTTTATGAATTAGCTGTAGAAGCTAATAATTTAAATGAGATCGAGGTTCATTCTGCTTCAATTATCAATTTAATTACTTCAAGTGAAGATTTTAAATCTTTAATCAAGGATCCAACGAATAACAAAGAAGACCAATTAAATGCTCTAAGTAAAATTTCAGAACAATATAAATTGAATGAATTATTAACTAAATTTTTAAGCTTTCTAATATCTAAAAGAAGATTCTTTTATGTGGATAAAATTCTAAAAAGCTTTGTTGAGACATGTTCAGTCAAAAGAGGTGAATTAAAAGCAGAATTAACTTCTGCAAAAGATCTTACCGAAAATGAAATTAACAATATAAAAGAAGAATTGACTAAAAACTTTAGTTCAAAAATAAAATTAAACTACAAACACGATGCAAGTTTAATTGGGGGTTTGATTGTGCAAGTCGGAAGCACAATGGTGGACACTTCCATTAAAAATAAATTACAACAAATCGAAAATAGGATGATAGAGGCATAAATGGATATAAACCCATCAGAAGTAACAAAGATATTAAAAGAGCAAATTAAAAAATTTGGCGATAAAGCAGAAGTGACTGAGGTTGGTCAAGTTTTGTCAGTAGGAGATGGTATTGCTAGAGTGTACGGATTAGACAATGTTCAAGCTGGAGAGATGGTAGAATTTTCTGATGGATCAAAAGGAATGGCTCTAAACTTAGAAAGTGAAAATGTTGGAGTTGTAATTTTCGGAGACGATAGAAAAATTAAAGAAGGTGACGTTGTTAAAAGAACAGGAAGTATTGTTGATACACCTGTTGGAAAAGAATTATTAGGAAGAGTTGTTGATGGATTAGGAAATCCAATTGATGGCAAAGGTGCTTTAGATAAAGCAACTAAAAGAAGTAGAGTTGAAGTAAAAGCTCCTGGAATTATTCCAAGACAATCTGTTAGTGAACCAATGCAAACAGGCTTAAAATCAATTGACAGTCTAGTTCCAGTTGGAAGAGGACAGCGTGAATTAATTATTGGGGATAGACAAACTGGAAAAACTGCAGTTGCTATCGATGCGATTATTAACCAGAAAAAAATAAATGAATCTGGTGATGAGAAGCAAAAACTTTATTGTATCTATGTTGCTATAGGTCAAAAAAGATCTACCGTTAGACAAATTCAAAAAACTTTAGAAGAAGCTGGTGCAATGGAATATACAACAATTGTTGCTGCTACTGCTTCAGATGCAGCGCCGCTTCAGTTTTTAGCACCATATACAGGCTGTACTATGGGTGAATATTATAGAGATAATGGTATGCATGCATTAATCATTTATGACGATTTATCTAAACAGGCTGTAGCTTATAGACAAATGTCACTTTTATTAAGAAGACCTCCAGGAAGAGAAGCTTATCCGGGAGATGTATTTTATTTACATAGCAGATTACTTGAGAGAGCAGCCAAGCTTAGTGATGAGCATGGTGGAGGTTCGTTAACCGCTCTTCCTATAATTGAAACGCAAGGTGGAGACGTATCTGCTTTTATTCCAACTAACGTTATTTCAATTACGGATGGTCAAATATTTCTTGAAACAGAATTATTTAACCAAGGAATTAGACCAGCGATTAACGTAGGTCTATCAGTTTCTAGAGTTGGATCTGCAGCACAAACAAAAGCAATGAAAAAAGTTTCTGGTTCAATGAAGCTAGAGCTTGCTCAATATAGAGAGATGGCTGCCTTTGCACAATTTGGATCTGATTTAGATGCATCTACACAAAAACTTTTAAATAGAGGTTCAAAACTAACTGAACTTTTAAAACAAAAACAATATTCCCCTATGACAGTTGCTGAACAAGTAATTTCAGTTTTCTGTGGAGTTAAAGGTTATTTGGATGATGTGGAACTTAAAGATATTGCTGAGTTCGAATCTAAGATTATTGAAAAATGTAAATCTGAAAAACCAGAAATTTTAGAATCTGTTTTAAGTTCAGGTAAGCTTGAAGAAGATACCGAAAAATCATTAGTTGATACTATCATGGAACTTAAGAAGAACTTTAATTCTTAAAATATGGCAACACTAGACGACTTAAAAAAAAGAATAGCGAGTGTAAAGTCTACACAAAAAATTACCAAAGCCATGAAAATGGTTGCGGCCGCTAAACTTAGAAGAGCGCAGGAAAATGCTGAAAAGGGAAGACCTTATTCTGAAAAAATGAATAACATTATTCTTAATTTATCTAGTGGCATTTCTGATAAGGAAAATGCTCCTAAGCTTCTTTCAGGAACAGGAGAAGATAAAGTGCATTTATGTATTGTGTTAACATCTGATCGTGGTCTATGTGGTGGTTTTAATACAAATATTATTAAAAAAGCCAAAACATATTTTCAAAAAATATCTGATGAGGGAAAAACTTTAAAAATTATAACTGTTGGATCTAAAGGTTATGATCAATTAAAAAGAGTTTATAAAGATGCTATCGTAGAGAGAATATCTTTTAAAGATTCAAAAACTATCAATTATCTAGATGCTGAAAAAGTGGGAAAAATGATAATTGAAAACTTTGAAAAAGAAGAATTTGATGTGTGTACAATTTTTTATAATAAATTTAAAAATGTAATCACTCAGATACCTCAAGAACAACAAATAATTCCTTTAAAAACATCTGAAGCAGAAGAAAATTCTTCTGAGGATAATTATGAATTTGAACCAGACGAAGATGAAATTTTAAGCAACTTATTGCCTAAAAATATATCTACTCAGATTTTTAAAGCGATGTTAGAAAATTCAGCTAGCGAACAGGGCTCAAGAATGAGTGCAATGGACAATGCAACCCGTAACGCAGGTGAAATGGTTGACAAGCTAACTATTGAGTATAATAGAAGTCGTCAAGCAGCTATTACAAAAGAACTAATTGAAATCATATCAGGAGCGGAAAGTTTATAATTATGAGCAAAGGAAAAATCACACAGATCATTGGAGCAGTAGTAGACGTAAAATTTGATGGAGAACTACCAGAAATTTTATCAGCATTAGAATGTAAAAATGGAGACAACAGATTAGTTTTAGAAGTTGCTCAGCATCTTGGTGAGTCAAGTGTTAGAACAATTGCAATGGATGCTACTGAAGGATTAAAAAGAGGAGACGAAGTAACCGCAACAGGTGCTCCTATACAAGTTCCAGTTGGTCCGGAAACTTTAGGAAGAATTATAAATGTAATAGGTGAACCTATCGATGAAAAGGGTGAAGTTAAAACAAAAGAAAAATGGCCAATTCATAGAGCTGCACCTGAATTTAGTGATCAGTCAACAGAGACAGAAATTCTAGTTACAGGAATTAAAGTAGTTGATCTATTAGCACCATACGCCAAAGGAGGAAAAATTGGTTTATTTGGAGGTGCGGGTGTTGGTAAGACAGTACTTATTATGGAATTAATTAACAACGTAGCAAAAGCTCATGGTGGATTTTCTGTGTTTGCTGGTGTTGGAGAAAGAACTAGAGAAGGAAATGACCTTTATCACGAAATGATAGATTCAGGCGTTATTAAGCCAGAAGGTCCAGGATCAAAAGCTGCATTAGTGTATGGTCAAATGAATGAACCCCCAGGAGCTAGAGCAAGAGTTGCCTTAACAGGTTTAACTGTGGCTGAATATTTTAGAGATCAAGAAGGACAAGACGTATTATTCTTCGTTGATAATATCTTTAGATTTACTCAAGCAGGTTCAGAAGTTTCTGCACTATTAGGAAGAATTCCATCAGCAGTGGGATATCAGCCTACACTTGCAACAGACATGGGTAATCTTCAAGAAAGAATTACGACTACTAACAAGGGTTCTATTACATCTGTACAGGCGATTTATGTACCAGCAGATGACTTAACTGACCCGGCACCTGCTACATCTTTTGCTCACTTAGATGCAACAACTGTATTATCGAGACAGATAGCTGAAATTGGAATTTATCCAGCAGTTGATCCTCTAGATTCCACTTCTAGAATTTTAGATCCTAGAATAGTTGGTGATGAGCACTACAGAGTTGCAAGAGAAGTGCAAAAAATTCTTCAAACTTACAAATCTCTGCAGGATATTATTGCGATTTTAGGAATGGATGAATTATCTGAAGAAGATAAATTAACAGTAGCTAGAGCGCGTAAAATACAAAGATTTTTATCACAACCTTTCTTTGTTGCTGAAGTCTTTACTGGTTCTCCAGGAAAATTAGTAGATTTAGAATCTACAATTAAGGGTTTTGCTGCAATATGTAATGGTGAGTATGATCATTTACCAGAAGCTGCATTTTATATGGTGGGCACAATTGAAGAAGCTGTAGAAAAAGCAGAAAAAATGGCGAAAGATGCTGCTGCATAATGAGTGAAGAGTTCAAAATAGAAATTGTAAACCCAGAAAAATCTTTTCTTTCAAAAGAAGATGTAACAGAAGTTGTTGTACCTGCTTTTGAGGGAGAAATGGGGATTTTAAAGGACCATATCTCAATTATTTCATTTCTAAAGCCGGGGATTATTAAAATCTTTTCTAAATCAGGCGAGGATAATTACTATGTTGAGGATGGAATTGTTGAATTTAAGAATAATAATTTATCAGTTCTAACAAGTTCTATTTTTAATATTAAAGATATTGATAAAGATAAAATTAGTGAACTACTTACTCAAGCAGAAGAAAATTCAAAAAATAGTGACATTACAGATCAAAATAAATACCTAGTTGATCAAAAAATTGATGTGCTAAAAACTCTTAATTAAGAATTTCTTTTACTTTTTCTTTAACATCTTTGTACACATGTAGCTTAAAGTCTACAACTAGGTCAGTTATATTTTCTAGATCAATCCATTTCCATTCAGAAAATTCAGGGTGTTTAGTTTTAATATCAATCTCATTATCTTGTCCTAAAAATCTCATTATAAACCACTTTTGTTCCTGTCCTCTATATTTACCTTTCCAAATTATACCTAGTAAGTTTTTTGGTAATTCATAAGAGATTAATCCATCACATTCTTTGATTAGTTCAACATTTTTTATACTAGTTTCTTCTTCTAGCTCTCTGTAAGCAGCAGTTAAATAGTCCTCACCCTTATCAACACCACCTTGGGGCATCTGCCAAAAATTTTTTTGATTATCAATCCTTTTTGCAACAAAAACTTTATTATCTTTGTTCAGGACAACAATTCCAACTCCATTTCTAAGAGGTAAATTTACTTTATTGTCTGACATTTATCCGTTGAATAATTTTATTGCAAAATTCAATTGATTATCAGTTTCAGAGTTAAATTTAAAATCATCCGAACCTTCTGCAACTTCTATATCGGGTGTTACACCTACTTCAGAAATAGATTTTCCTGAAGGGAGATAATATTTTGCGATTGTTAATCTAATAGCACCTCTATTTTTCAAAGGGATTATTGATTGCACAGAACCTTTTCCATAACTATTTTCTCCAAGTATAATAGCTCTTTTATGATCTTTTAATGCACCAGCTACTATTTCTGATGCTGAAGCTGATCCATAGTTAATAAGTATAATTAGTGTTTTACCATTTGTTAGATCACCTTTTTTAGCAAACCATTTTCTATTCTCTGAAGCTTGTCGACTTCTTGTTGATACAATCTCACCATTTTCTAAAAAAAAGTCTGAAATTTTAATTGCCTGAGAAAGCAAGCCACCTGGGTTGTTTCTTAAATCTAAGATATAACCCTTTAGATCTTTTTTTTTATTTAATTCATTAATTTTATCTTTAATTTGCTCACTGCTATTTTCGTTAAAGGAAGTTAATCTTATATAGCCAATGTTATTATCTATAAGTTCAGATTTTACAGACTGAACCTGAATAACTTCTCTCGTTATATTAAAAATTAATGCTTTTTTTACACCTCTTCTTCTAACTGTTATTTCAATACTTGATCCAACAGGTCCCCTCATTAAGTCTACTGCTTGCATTAATGTTTTGCCTTGGACCTGGGTATTATTAATTTTTACAATATAATCACCAGCTTTTAATCCTGCTTTTGATGCTGGAGTATTATCTATTGGTGATATTACTTTTACAACACCTGCTTCCATGCCAACTTCAATACCAAGCCCACCAAACTCTCCACTAGTTTCAGTTTGCATACCCTCAAAACTTTCAGGTGTCATATATGCAGAATAGGGATCAAGAGATTGCAATAAACCATTTATGGCTGAGTCCATACTTTTTGATTGATCAACTTCATCAACGTATTCTTTGCTAATTTTCTCAAGAACCTCACCAAACAAATCAATTTTTTTATATAAGTCGGTGTTTTCAGAAAAACTTTTTTGAAAAGTAAATAATAGTATTATAAAAAAAAGAAAAAATCTTTTAGTCAAAATCATATCATCACTTTTTCTTTAGGAATGATTTCTGACCATATTTTTTCTAATTCATAAAATTTTCTTTTATCGGGATGAAATATATGAACAATCAAATCTATACCATCAACTAATTTCCAATCACCACTTTCTTTTCCTTCAATTTTAGAATTTTTTATTCCATTGGTCTTTAATTTTTCTAGCACCATTTCAGATAAAGCTTGAATGTGTCTAGAAGAAGTTCCGCTTGCTATAATCATATAGTCAGCCATTGAACTTTTATTTTTAAGATCTATTGAAATAATATCTAGGGCTTTATTAGAATCTAGGGTTTTTAGGATTAAATCTTTAAGGTCTATGTTTTTTTCCATTAATTTATTTAACCTTATCAAATTTTTCTTAATTGAGAAGATGAAATATTAACCTTTTTAAAATTAATAAAAGATAATCTATTTTTATTTACACCGTTATAGGTCACAGACTTTAGCGATTTAGCTTTATATCCCTGTCGATCAAATACAAGTAGATTGCATTTTTTTATAATGGATTTCCATTTATACCATTTATGAAAATTGATTAGATTGTCAGCACCCATAATAAAATAGATCTCAAATTTTTTATCTTTATTTAAGTAATTGATGAGGTCAATTGTTTTATTGGAGAGAACTTTTTCCTCATAAAATTTTACTTTAATAAAATTATTTTTACCAATAATTTTTTTTGCAAATTTTATTCTATTTTTTAGATCTGTTTTACTTGTATTTTTAAATGGGTTTTGTTTAGTAATTGCCCATATAATATTTTTTAATTCTAATATTTTTTTAGCCTGTTTAGAAATTTCTAAATGACCTTTGTGAGCAGGATCAAAAGTTCCCCCCAAGATTCCAATTTTTGTCTTTTTTTGATTTAAGTTATTTTCTGGTTTTACCATTACTAATAATTTCGTATTTGTATGAAACGAGCTGCCCTAATCCAACAGGTCCTCGTGGAGGTAAAGTATTTGTTGAAATGCCAACCTCACCACCAAAACCAAATTCACCACCATCAGCAAATTGAGTAGATGTGTTATGCATTGCTATTGAACTTTTAACATTTTTTAAGAATTTATTTGCAGTTTTTTTATTTTTAGTAATGATAGAGTCAGTGTGCATAGTCCCATATTTATTAATATGGCTAATAGCATCGTCACAATCTTTAACTGTTTTTACAGACACTGTTGATGATAAATATTCAGTAGACCAATCCTTTTCTTTTGCTGGATAAATCTTTCCCTTGTAATATTTTTTCAAAAAACGATCTCCATAAATTTTGCAGTTATTTTCTTCTAACTTTTTTAAAATTGGGTTACAGAATTTCTTAACAATTTTTTCATGCATCAAAATTGTTTCAGTAGCGCCACAAATACTAGTGTTTCTTAGTTTCGCATTATAGGTAACGTTTGTAGCCATCTTTAGATTGGCATCTTTATCAATAAAAGTATGACAAAGACCTTCCAAGTGACCGATAATAGGGACGTTAGAAAATTGTTGAACTCTTTTTACTAAATTTTTTCCACCACGAGGTATTATTACATCAATATAATCTTTCATTTTTGAAAGCATAAAGTCGACCATTTTTCTGTCTTTAGAGTCTATAAATTGAATAAAGTTTTCATTCACTCTAGTTTCCTTAAGCGACTTTCGAAATAGTTTTGCTAAAATTTTATTAGTATTTATAGCTTCAGAGCCACCCTTTAAAATTACAGCATTTCCAGATTTAAAGCATAAACTTGCAACATCAGCTGTAACGTTGGGCCTGCTTTCATAAACAACACCTATAACACCAATAGGTATAGACACTCTGCTAATTGTTAAACCATTTGGTCTGCTCCATTTTTCTAAAGTAGCATCAACAGGATCTTTCAATTTAGCAATTTTATTTATAGAATTTTTTATGCCTATTAACTTTTTTTCATCAATAGTTAATCTTTCTATCAGATTACTTTTTAGGCCCTTGTTTAGAGCAAATTGAATATCTTTTTGATTAGCTTTAAATATAGATTTTTTTTCTTTGCCTAATAAGAAAGCATATTTTTTTAAAACTTTATTTTTAGTTTTTGAATTAACTTTATCAAGTGATACCTTTCTTGCATTTTGACCTATTAATCTCATATATCTGCTCATTCTATACCTCTACTATATCATCTTTATGAATTACTTCTGATTTGGAAATATATCCTAGTAATTTTTCTATTTCTTTTGAGTGGTGACCCATTATTTTTTCTATTTCATTAGATGAAAAAGAGCTAAGTCCTCTTGCACATTCATAATTATTTTTATCTAAAACTTTAATATGATCTCCTTTACTAAATCGCCCAGATACTTTTTTTATTCCTGCTGCTAATAAACTTTTACCATTTGAAAGTGCTTGTTTCGCACCATCATCAATAATCAGGGCACCTTTAGGTGAAACAGAGCTGATAATCCATTTTTTTCTAGCATCTAATTTTGAAACCTTAGGTAAAAACCATGTACATTTATTCTCTTCAGTTATTTTTTTAATAGGTCGGTTAACCAAGCCATTTGCTATTACCATTTGGCATCCTGATAATTGACAGATTTTAGCAGCATCTATTTTAGTTTTCATGCCACCCGTTCCATGCTCACTAATACTTTTGGTCGCTATTTTTTCTATATCTTTATCTATATTTCTTATTTCTTTTATTAATTTTGCATTTTTATATATTTTTGGATTATGTGTATAAAGACCATCTACATCAGAAAGCAAAATAAGGGAGTCTGCACCTGATATTTGTGCAACACGAGATGCTAATCTGTCATTATCACCATACTTAATCTCTGAAGTAGCGATAGTATCATTTTCATTTACTATTGGTACAAAGCCCAGTTTAAATAAATTATCAAAAGTTCTTTTTGCGTTAAGGGCTCTTCTTCTTTGTTCTGTATCTTCTAGAGTGAGAAGAATTTGAGAAATATTAATTTTTAATTTAACAAATGTTTCTGAAAATAAGTTCATTAGTTCAATTTGCCCAATAGAAGCAACAGCCTGACTTTTATCAATCTTAAGGTTTTTTTTGCTAATATTTAGTTTTTTGCAACCCATTGCTATTGCTCCAGAGCTTACAATAATAACCTTTTTATTCTGTTTTATTAATTCCTGAATATCTTTAGCAAATTCAGTAAGCCATTTTCTCCTTACTTTTTTTTTGTCGTCTATTAACAAGGATGAACCAATCTTAATTACAATTATTTTAGAATCTTTAAGATACATAAGAGAGCAATTTAGCTTTAATTCTAGATATTGAGCCTTTTTCTAATGTTGAGAGTGTAACCACCTCAGAATCTTTATTTTTAGAAAAATTTTTTAAAATTTCTTTCACTTCTTCTTCTTCTAATAAGTCTGTCTTATTTAATACAATTATCTCTTTTTTTTCTAGTAAATCTTTACTGTAACTCCCCAACTCATTTCGAACTTGTTTATACGTATTTTCAAGGTCCTCATCAGTAATATCTATTAAATGCATTAAAGTTTTGCATCTTTCTATGTGTTTTAAAAATTGAATACCAAGACCTACACCCTCGTGCGCACCTTCAACCAATCCAGGAATATCAGCTAGAGTTATTTCTTTATCATCATAACTTGCAACACCAAGATTTGGATTTAATGTTGTAAATTTATAGTTAGCAATTTTAGGCATCGCATTTGTAATGGAAGCTAGTAAGCTTGATTTACCTGCATTAGGTAGTCCAACAATACCAACATCAGCAATAGTTTTTAACTGAAGCCAGATTACATACTCTTCACCTGGCGCACCTTTAGTAAATTTTTTGGGAGCTCTATTAGTGGAACTTTTAAATCGAGTATTTCCTAGACCACCTTTACCACCATTGGCTACAATAAATTCTTCACCTTCTTTTTTAAAATCATAAATTAAGGTTTTATTATCCTCTTCAAAAACTTGCGTACCTATTGGAACTTTTAAAATTAAATCTTCTCCACTGTGACCTGTACGATTTTGTCCAGAGCCATTAACTCCTCTTCCTGCTTTATGGTGTTGTTGAAATCTATAATCGATAAGAGTATTTAAATTTCTTTCTGACCTAAGATATATGGTGCCACCTTTACCTCCATCGCCACCATCAGGTCCGCCGTATTCAATAAATTTTTCTCTACGGAAGCTAGGAGATCCATGTCCTCCATTGCCTGCTTTTACATAAATTTTAACTTGATCTAGAAACTTCATAATACAACTCTTAGTTTTTTAGTTGTACTACTAATTGGGCTTTACTGAAACGAATGTTCTATCTGATTTACCCTTTTTGAAAACAACTTTTCCTTCAACAACAGAAAAAATTGAATGATCTTTACCCATCCCCACGTTTTCACCAGGAAAAATTTTTGTGCCTCTTTGTCTTACAATTATGTTTCCAGGAATTACTACTTCACCACCATACTTTTTAACGCCAAGTCTACGACCGGCACTATCTCGTCCGTTTCTCGATGATCCACCTGCTTTTTTTGTTGCCATAATTTACCTAATTTATTTGCTTGCTACTTCAGTCTCAACTTTTTCAACTTTTTTAGTTGGTTTTACCATTTTCTCAGCTTCTGATAAAACTTTACCATCTTTTGAAAAAATTTTGCTAATTCTAATTAATGAATACTGTTGTCTATGACCATTTTTTCTTCTTGAATTCTGTCTTCTTCTTTTTTTAAATATTAAAATAGTTCTATTTTTACCATTTTCTACAAGGTCGGCTTCAACTTTTGCACCTTCAACTACTGGAGAACCAACTTCAATAGTTTTATCATCTCCATAAGCTAGGATTTCTTTAAATTCGATTTTAGTTTCAGGTTTAGAATCTTCTAATCTTTCAATTTTAAGGATTTCACCAGCTTTAACTTTGTACTGTTTTCCACCTGTTTGTATTATTGCGTATGACATTGTTTAATCTGTTTTTTATAATCAGCAATATAGTCTTGACCAAATTATAGTCAAGCGCGAATAAGCTAAAAATTGTCCTTTAAATCTCTCAATTTTGAAAAGTTTTCCTCTGTACCCGATCTAAGAAAAATATTGCACTCTAATTCTTCTTTAATCGTAGATGGAATAGTAGGTAGGTTTTTTTCTAATTTTTCATCTATAAGTTTAATCTTAACTTTAAGGTTTTCATTGTCTTGGTCATGAGCAATACAAAATTTAGAGTTTTGTTTGGTATACTCATGTCCACAATAGATCTTAGTTTTTTCTGGTAGAGCTTTTATTTTCATTAATGAATTATACATCTGTGAGTATGTTCCTTCAAAAATTTTCCCACAACCAAGTGAAAAGAGGGTGTCTCCAGTAAAAACAGACTCTTCATTATAAAAATAAAAACATATATGGCCAAGGGTATGACCAGGTATATGAAATATTTTAGCCTGGAAATTTTCTTCGTGCCAAATGTCCTGATCACCAACAAGTATATCTATTTCTGGAATTCTATCTTTGTCTCCTTTGTATCCAATAACACTAGCTCCATATTTTTCTTTTAATTCTTTATTTCCCCCAACATGATCATAATGATGATGTGTATTTAATATATATTTTAAATGTATATTTTTATCTTCCAAATATTTGATAACAGGTTTTGCTTCACTAGGGTCAATCACACATGCAATATTTTTAGCTTTATCAACAATTAGATAAGAATAATTATCCTGTAGACAACGTATTATTTGAATTTCCATTTAACTTTCAATTAAAAAAATACCCAATTCTGCAGACAAATTTTTAGTATTTAGATTAAGTCTATTAATAGAAGATATCTTTTCGTTATGTAGAGCTAATGATTTATCTAATTTAATTTTTCTATTTTCACAAAAATTATAAAAATCTTTTATAGTACACATATGAAGGTTGGGAGTATTGTACCACTCATCAGGTAAATTTTTTGTAATTGGCATTGTTCCTTTAATTAATAGGTGAAGTCTAACCTTCCAAAAACCAAAATTAGGTATTGTAACAATAGCTTTTTTGCCAACTCTTAATAGTTCTTTGATAACTATTTCAGGATTTAAAAATGCTTGTAATGTTTGACTTAAAATAACGAAATCAAAGGAACTGTCAGGAAATTGTAAAAGATCTTTTTCTGCATCACCTTCGATAACAGTTAGTCCTTTTGATAAACATTTTTGAACATTATCTTTTGAGATTTCTATTCCTCTTATGTCTATTTCTTTATTATACTTAAGATATTCCATTAATATGCCATCTCCACACCCCACATCTAAAACTCTAGTATTTTTTTCAATTAAATCGAAGATTATTTTAAATTCTTGTTTCATGTTTAGTTTTTAGAATAAGCTGTTTTAATATAGTCACCTAGAGTATTTAAAAATTTAGGAACTTTTAAAAGGAATGAATCGTGCCCTTTGTCAGATTCAATTTCAACAAATCCGACCTCAGCACCTATAGCATTTAAGGCTATAACAATTTCTTTATTTTCAGAGGTTGGATAAAGCCAATCAGAAGTAAAAGATATAATAAGAAACTTAGTTTTAGTTTTTTCAAATGCTTTAGATAAATTACCATGATGTTCTTTTACTAGATCAAAATAGTCCATTGCTCTTGTTATGTATAGGTAGCTATTGGCGTCAAATCTATCAACAAATACAGATCCTTGATATCTTAAGTAGCTTTCAATTTGAAAGTCAGCATCAAAACCAAATTTCAGATCATCTCTTTCTTGTAACTTCCTTCCAAATTTTTCCTGAAGACCATTTTTAGACAAATAAGTTATATGTGCAGCCATTCTTGCAACAGATAATCCTTTATTAGGATTTTTATTTTGATTGGAATAATCACCGTTCTCCCAATTAGCATCAGCCATAATTGATTGTCTACCAAGTTCATTAAAAGCAATGTTCTGTGCCGAATGACTAGCTGTACAGGCTATTGGAATAGCAACTTTTGCTTTATCAGGGAAGTTATTAACGAATTGAAGTGTCTGCATACCACCCATTGATCCACCCATAACAGCAAATAATTTTTCAATATTAAAAAAATTTAAGAGATTAAATTGCGCGTTAACCATGTCATTAATAGTAATAACAGGAAAAGTAGTGCCATATTTTTTATTGGTATCAGGGTTAATTTCACTGGGACCATACGAGCCCATACAGCCACCAATAACATTTGCACAAATTACAAAGTATTTATCAGTATCAATAGCTTTACCAGACCCAACAGCATAAGACCACCAACCTTCTTTTTTAGTAATTGGATTTATTCCAGATACAAATTGATCACCAGTCAAGGCATGAAAAATAAGAATAGCATTATCTTTATTCTCATTTAGAGAGCCATAAGTCTCATAAGCAAGAGAATAATTATTGATAGTTTGGCCACAATCTAATTTTAATGGTTTATCAATTATAATATTTTTTATGTTCACATTTATATTCATAAGTATTAGCCAAATTTGAATTGTGAGACAAAAAAACTTATTTAGCGGTTTTTTTTAAGCGCTCGCAATTCAGTTAAATCAGCGCATATTTTTTGTACTAGATAGCATTTCTTATGTCAATTTTTTTAAAAAATGATTTATTCTATATGAAAGGATAATATTTTATTTATAAGGTAAATTAAATTAATATAATGACAGTTCCAAAATTTAAAAAATTCAAAATAGAGGCTTATAAACCAGGTAAGTCAAATATAGCAAAAATACGAAATATTATAAAATTATCAGCAAATGAGTCAGCTCTTGGTGTAAGCCCGAGAGTAAAGAAAATTTTACAGAATAAAAAATTGTTAATATCGAAGTATCCAGACGGTAAAGCAAAAAACTTAAGAAAAGAAATTTCAAAGAAATTTAAGTGTGATTTTGAGAGAATAATTTGTGGTGCAGGGTCAGATGAAATTATTCAAATGATTTGTCAGTTATACTTAAAACCCTCTGATGAAGTGATTGTTCCTCAATATAGCTTTTTAATGTACAGGATATATGCACAAATAGTGGGGGCAAAAGTTGTTTTTTCTAAGGAAAAAAATTTTAAAGTTTCGATAAATGAAATTATTAAGAAAGTAACAAGAAAAACCAAGCTAGTATTTATTGCCAATCCAAATAACCCAACGGGAACATACTTAACTAGAGCAGAATTAATAGACTTAAGAAAGAAATTAAATAAAAACATTTTACTAGTTTTAGATGATGCGTATTTTGAATATATGAAAAATAAAGATTATAAATCTGGTTTAGATTTATTTAAAAATAAAGATAATGTTGTTGTGATAAGAACTTTTTCAAAAATATATGGACTGGCCTCCTTAAGAGTTGGCTGGGGTCATGGGCCAAAAAAAATTATATCTGCAATGAACTTAATTAGACCTCCATTTAATGTAAATCAAGTTGCACAGATGGCAGCAATAGAAGCTTTAAAAGATAGAAAATTTATTAATAATTCTGTGAAACACAATATTAGAGAAGCAAATAAAGTTAGAAATGCTTTACAAAAACTAAAAATTCTCTCAAATGAAGTAACGGCTAATTTTTTATTATTAAATTTTGATAGATGTAAATTTTCAGCTAACTATATTTTTAACAAACTGCAGTCAAAAGGAATTATATTAAGATCTACAGAGGATGGGTATAATATTAAAAACAAATTAAGATTAACAATTGGATCAACAAAAGAGAATATGAGATTCATAACAACAATTAAGGCTATCTTTAATTGATTATGAAAAATATTTTAATTATAGGCTGTGGTTTAATTGGTTCTTCATTATTAAGAGCAATTTCTGAGAAAAAAATAGCTAAAAAAATATTTGTCTATGAAAAATCAAAATCAAATATTTTAAAAATCAAAAAATTAAAATTACCATGTGAAATTACAAATGATTTAAAGCAAATTATCCCAAACTTAGATTTGATAATATTTTGTACTCCACTAGGAGAATATGAAAAAATAATTTTAAAGATAAACAGATATTTATTACCCAAAACTATTATTACAGATGTTGGATCATCTAAAGAAAAGTCTATGGATTTAATTAAAAGAAAATTAAAAAAAGGAATTTTTTGGACATCCAGTCACCCTATTGCAGGTTCAGAAGTTAGTGGCCCAGAAAATGGAGTAAAAAATTTATTCCTTAAGAAATGGTGCATATTAATAAAAGAAAAAAATACTAACAGAAAACATCTTCTGATACTTACCAAGTTCTGGAAAAAAATTGGTTCAAAAGTTGCAATTATGGACTCAAAAAAACATGATACGATTTTTTCTATGACCAGTCATTTGCCTCATTTAATTGCATATAATTTGGTTAAAACAGCTACAGACTTTGAAAAACAACAAAGATATGAATTAATAAAATTTAGTGCCGGTGGTTTGAGAGATTTTTCAAGAATTGCTGCATCTAATGAAATTATGTGGAGAGATATTTTTTTTAATAATCAAAAAAATATTTCAAAAGTTATTGATCTATTTATTAAAAATTTACGTTCATTTAAAAGAGATATTCAATTTAAAAATAATAAATCTATTATTAAAAAATTAGTTAATACTAAGAAGGTAAGGAAAAAAATAATTAAGCTAAAACAAGATATTAATAAGCCAGATTTTGGAAGAAATTAGTATTTTATAGGGGATATTTTTTTTACTGTTAATTTTGCTGTTCTTTCAATTCTATTTATTGTCTCTTTTATATTCATAATCAAAACTTTCTTTTCAGGACCATATGCATGAATTAACTTTTGAGCGTTAATACAAACAGCAACATGACCTTTCCAAAAAATAATATCACCTTTTTTAAAAACTTTACTTTTATTTTTTTTTGCTGAATATTTTATTTGGTCTTTTGTGTCTCGTGGATAAAATTTATTATTATAGTAAAAAAATAATTGTAAAATAGCAGAGCAGTCTATACCTCTATAAGTTTTACCACCCCATAGATATTTAATTTTTAAAAACATTTTTAATACTTTTAAATAATCTTTTTCAATATGATTAATTTTTTTTATATCTTTTTTTTTAATCCATTTATTTTTTTCAAACTCTATGAATTTTTTATTTTCATCAATCATTGAAATTCTTGATGCAAAGGGCAAAAAATTTTTTGTTTTATTTTTTTGTTTATTATAAATATTCGCTTTTAGAGTAAATATTTTATGGGTTGGTTGGTGATCTTTTGTGTAATATTTATTTTTTATGTATCCAGTATAATTATCAAATGAAACTTTTATTTTGATCCAATTTTTATTCTTAGATATAATTTTAAATTTTTCCCCATACAAAATTTGAGAGGTAACTTCAGAAAATGCATTAGGCTTTTTATAGATATTTGATAATGGTTTTTTATAAAAATAATTATCTTTCATGAAGTTTTAATTTATCTTTTATAAGCCATAAACAAATCAAAGAAGGTATTACCATGATGGCTGTAATGATAAAAAATACTCCCCAATCTCCATTAAGCCAATCTACTAATGCTCCAGATGATGATGCAAGTGTAGTTCTACCTGCAGTTCCAATTGATGCAAGTAACGCGTATTGGGTTGCAGTATATGTTCGGTCTACTAGTAATGAAATAAATGCTACAAATGCAACTGTTGCAAATGCTGCTGCTATATCATCAAATATGACTGCTACTGCGAATAACAACTCGGATTTATCACTCCACGCTAAGACTGTGAATAATAAGTTAGTTGCAGCCATTAATATTCCCGCAACAAACATTGCTTTTAAAACACCAGATCTAATTACAAAAAGTCCACCCAGCAATGTAAACATAACTGTAGTAATCCAACCTAAAGTTTTAGAATAAATTGCAATATCACCTTTAGAGAAGCCTATTTCTTTATAAAAAACTATCGACATACGTCCAAGAAAGGCCTCACCAATCTTAAATAAAAAAATAAAACTTAAAATTCCAACAGCAATTGTAAAACCATTTTTCCTAAAAAAGCTTATTATAGGGCCACCTAATGTGCTGCTTATCCATGTTATAAAATTAGTTATAATATTTTTTGATCCAAGTTTACCTTCTATAAGTTTATCAGTTTCTTTTTGTTTTTTTTGTCTGTCAGTATAAAGAGGCTCATGGACAAACATCAAACCTATATTCATTAAAATTACTAGAATTCCTAAAATTAAAAATGTAATTTGCCAGTAATTTGTAACACCCATATTCTCTAAATATTCTGCTGTAAATAAAGCTATTACACCACCTAATTTGTATCCACTCCACCAGCCAACAACAGCCATAGCAGCGCCAGCGGCCATTGATTTACTTTCGTGTTCGCCTATTTGTTCAATTCTTAAAGCATCAACTGTAATATCTTGTGTGGCTGATGCTATAGCAATAATTAAACCAACTGTAATTAGTAGCGCAAGGTTTTCGGTAGGATTAATGAAACTCCAAGTAACAAGACAAGCTAAAATTGCAATTTGCATTAAAACTATCCAGCCTCTTCTATGACCAAGTTTTTTTGTTAGGTAGGGTATTTGAAATCTATCAATAAGGGGGGCCCATAAATAATTAAAAGCATAAACAGCAAATATTAGTCCTGCCCAACCAATTGTTGATCTGCTTAAGCCCTCTTCTTTGAGCCATAGACTTAAACTGCTCCCAATTAAAACCCAGGGAAAACCTGAGATTGCACCTAATAACAATATTCTAAGCATTCTCTTATCAAAGTAGACAGCAAAAGTTTCTGATAAGGATTGTTTTTTAATTTCAATCATAGTTAATTTCTCCAAAATGATGGAAGAAACAATACAAGTATAGCAAATAATTCTAACCTACCCAATATCATTCCAAGACTTAAAATCCATTTAGATATTTCCGGTAAGCTTGAAAAATTGCCATTAGGACCAATTGTAGAGCCCAATCCTGGACCAACATTTGAGATAGAAGTTGCAGCTCCAGAAATTGAAGTAACAAAATCTAGACCACTTAAGGATAAAAATGCAGTTATTAAAAAAAATATAACCAAATAAAGAAAGATAAAAGAAATGATGGAAGCCATAAATTTATCATCAACATTATTTTTATCATATTTTATTATGAATATGCCTTTTGGATAAATAATCTTTTTTAATTGATTAATAATAAAAAGGTATAAAATTTGAATTCTAAAAATTTTAATTCCACATGTGGTAGAACCAGCACAACCACCAATGAACATTAAAGTTAGAAAGAAAATGAGTGGAAAATTACCCCATCCATCAAATTCTCCAGTAACATATCCCGTTCCACTTAATATAGAGATAACATTAAAACAAATAGTCCTAATATTTATTTGAGAAAAATCTTTGTTGTGAAAAAGTAAATATATAAAAAGTATAATAATTGAAAAAATAATAATTTTTAAAAATGACTTTATTTGAACATCAGAGATAAGAATTTTTCTGTCTCCATTTAAAAATTTTATATAAGCAATAAAAGGTAAACTCCCTAATATGATGAAAACCATGGATGATATTTCGATAGGTAGACTATTAAAATATCCAATAGATTCGTTATAATTTGAAAAGCCACCAGTTGCTATCGTGGTCATTGAATGAGTTAAACTATCAAAAATATTCATACCAAAAATTTTATATGTAGAAGCACAAAGCACGGTTAGACCTAAATAAACGTAAATTAGTCTAAGTGAAATTTCTTTTGATTTTGGTAATAGTTTTTCAGAAGAATCATTACTTGAAATTTTAAACAATTGCATTCCACCAACATTCATTATTGGCATTAAGGTTATTGCCATTACAATAATACCAATTCCACCTAACCATTGAAGCATTGCTCGCCACAAAAGTATCGATCTTGGAGCACTCTCTAAGTTGGAGATAATTGTCGACCCTGTCGTGGTGATTCCAGACATACTTTCAAAGAAAGAGTCAGTAATTGAAAGTTCAAGAGTAGAAAAAATAAAAGGTAAAGAACCAAATATTGCAATACTTAACCAAGAAAGAGCAGTTAATAAGAACGCTTGTTGTAGATTTAATTTTTTATCATGATTTAAATTTGTTAAAAAAAATAAAACACCAAATATTATAGAAATTATAGAGCCTCCAATAAAAGAGGAGTCAATTTCTGAATATATAAGCTGAGCTATAATTGGAATCATCATGGAAATTCCAAGAATAATTTGCAAAACACCCAAGGTAAAAAAAACAGTTTTATAATTAGACATTTTGAAAGAACATTATTTTATGGTAAATAAATTTCAACTCTATAAGAATTAATAAAAACACCAAATATAAGATATTTGTTATTAAACAAAGTGATTGAAAAAGATAATTTAGATAAAACTAACGCATGGCCCTTTGTTGAGGCTAAAAAATTACTGCGTGAAAGAAAGTCCTTTATTGATAAAAAAGGTAAAATAATTTTACAAACTGGTTATGGTCCAAGTGGGCTGCCCCATATAGGTACATTTGGTGAAGTTGCAAGAACATCGATGATGGTTAATGCTTTAAAACAACTCACAGATATACCAACGGAAATCATAACTTTCTCTGATGACATGGATGGCTTTAGAAAAGTTCCAGAAAACGTTCCAAATCAAGAGCTCTTAAATAACAATCTTCATAAGCCTTTAACTCAAGTGCCAGATCCATTTGAAAAATTTTCAAGTTTTGGTGAACACAATAATGAAATGTTAAAAGATTTTTTAAATAAATTTAATTTTGAATATAATTTTCAAAGCTCTTCAGTTCTTTATAAGAGTGGTTTTTTTAATCCCACATTACAGATAATCCTAGAAAATTATCAAGGTATTATGGATATAATTCTTCCAACACTAGGGAAAGAAAGACAAAAAACTTACAGTCCATTTTTACCAATTTGTCCAGACACCGGTAAGGTTTTAGAAATTCCAGTTTTAGAAATACTAAAAGAAAAATCCAAAATTATATTTGATAATAATGGAAAAAAACTTGAGGTAAGTATCTTCGATGGGAATTGCAAATTACAATGGAAAGTAGATTGGGCAATGAGATGGTACGCTCTTGATATAGATTTTGAAATGTATGGAAAAGATCTAATTGAAAGTGCAATATTATCATCAAAAATAATCAAGTTAATTGGAAAAACAAACCCATCTGGGTTTGCTTATGAGCTTTTTTTAGATGAAAAAGGAGAAAAAATATCCAAATCAAAAGGAAATGGAATTACAATTGATCAGTGGCTGGAGTATGCATCACCCGAAAGTCTTTCATTGTATATGTATCAAAATCCCAAAAGAGCAAAAAAACTATATAAAGAAATAGTTCCTAAAACAGTCGATGAGTACTTGGACTTTATAGAAAAAGCTAAAACACAAAATGAGTTACAGCTATTAATGAATCCTGTTTGGCATGTGCATAATGGATTAATTCCTAAAGAAGATACTATTATGAGCTTTTCAATGCTTTTAAATTTAGTAGAAACGAGCAATGCAGACTCTAAGGAGTTACTTTGGAAGTTTGTAAAAAAATATAAAAAAAACCTTTTAGAAAAAGAACACCCAATTTTTGATAATCTTATAGGTTATGCGATTAAGTATTTTAATGACGTAATAAAATTACAAAAAAAATACAAAACCCCTGATGCAAATGAAAAAGTTGCATTAGAAGCACTGGTTAAGTCTCTTGATAGCTGCAATGATAAGATGTTGCCTGAGGATATTCAGACATTAATTTATTCAACGGGAAAAGAAAATGGTTACGCAGAAAACTTGCGTGATTGGTTTAAATTAATTTATGAGGTTGTTTTTGGAGATGAAAATGGACCAAGAATGGGATTTTTTATAAGTTTTTTTGGAGTAAACGAAACTAAAGAGTTAATTAAAGAAAAAATAAAATAATGTTTTCAAAATTCAGATCACTAATTTTCAAAATTGATCCTGAAACTGCTCATAATTTAGCAATTAAGTCTTTAAAACTAAACATATTACCAAACATAGCTGATCAAAATAAAGGAGATCCAATATTTAAGACTAATTTATTTGGTAAGAATATAGATAATCCAATAGGAATGGCTGCCGGGTTTGATAAAAATGCTGAAGTTTATAACCCACTGTTTAAACTTGGGTTTGGTTTTGTTGAAGTAGGAACGGTTACCCCACTTGAGCAATATGGAAATCCAAAGCCAAGAGTTTTTAGGTTGGTTGAAGATCAGGCTCTTATAAATAGGTTAGGTTTTAATAATTTAGGAGCAGAAAATATTAGCCATAGAATTAGATCTAATTCACATAAAGGTTTATTAGGAATCAACATAGGTCCCAATAAAGATAGTGAAGATAGATTAAATGATTATTTGATTGGACTTAGAAACTTTTATGATATCGCTGACTATATTGCAGTTAATATTTCTTCGCCTAACACGGAAAATCTAAGAGCTTTTCATGATGAGACTAAATTTGATGAATTGTTGAATGCAATAGAAAAAGAAAAAGTTAAACTTAAATCAAAAATTCCAATTGTAGTAAAAATCTCTCCAGATATTTCAGACGAACAAATTGAACTAATAAGTAAAATTTTAATTAAACATAAAGTTAGTGCAATAATTGTTTCAAACACAACAGCTAAAAATAGAGAAAAATTGAATAATATTTTAAAGCATCAAAAGGGTGGGCTATCAGGCAAGCCACTAGAGGAAGAGGCCAATAAACTAATAAGTAAGTTTTATAAACTGCTTAAGGGCAAGATTGAAATTATAGGTGTAGGAGGTGTGGACTCGGGAGAAAGTGCTTATAAAAAGTTTCAGGCAGGAGCTAGCTATGTTCAATTATATACAGGAATGGTTTTTCAAGGACCAAACATTGTAGGAAAGATAAAAAAAGAGCTTAAAGAAATATTAATTGACGAAGGTATTAAGAATTTTAAAGAAATAATAGGAAAGAAGCTGACTAATTGATCCTAATAAACTTGACGAGATCATGAACACATCTTATATAGTCACTAAATATTATGTCTAAAAAATGTGAATTAACTGGTAAAATTCCTATGAAAGGTCACAATGTTAGTCACGCTAACAATAAGACTAAAAGAAGATTTCTACCTAATTTAAAAAAAGCTAAATTTACAAGTGAACTTTTGAAAAGAAGTCTAACTTTAACTGTTAGTAATGCCGGTGTTAGAAGCGTTGATAAAAAAGGTACTTTTGATCAGTTTTTAAAGACTGTAAAAAATAAAAATATTTCGCCTAGACTAAAAAAATTAAAAAAAAGTATATTAATTAAATCACCTTTTATTAAAAAAGCACCAAAAGCATCTCCTAGTAAATCAGCTTAATGAAAAAGTTTTTTATACTACTCTCATTTATAATGGGAGTTGTTGTCTTAACTTCAAATTATTTAGTACAATTTCCAATCAATTATTATGGTTTAGAAGAAATATTAACTTATGGTGCTTTTAGCTATCCAGTTGCTTTTTTAATTACGGATCTGGGAAATAGATCTTATGGCAAGGTTGTAGCTAGAAAAATTGTTTATGTTGGCTTTATTATAGGGATTGTATTTACTCTTTTCTTTTCAACAAATTTTGCAGACTTAATTTCAGTTAGAATTGCTATAGGTTCAGGTATAGCATTTATGGTTGCACAGTTGTTAGATGTTCAAATTTTTGACTATTTAAGAAAAAAGAAATGGTTTATTGCTCCATTAACTTCCTCGTTAATTGGGTCTACTGTTGACACATTTTTATTCTTCTCCATCTCATTTTATGCAACGGGAATACCATGGGTCACTTTATCTCTAGGTGATTTAGCTGTTAAAATATTTGTTGCTTTAGCAATGTTAATTCCATTTAGATTATTATTAGGAACTTTTAAAGCTTCAAAAGCTTAGTATAAAAATTTGTACGACAATATTTTATAAGCAAGTTTTGCTACAAGAAAATTGTAAGAATTAAAACCTTTTATAGGTGAAAGTTCATTTATATCTGCACCAACAATATTAGAGTTTTTAGCAGCTATCCGTATGATATCTAAAGTTTCATCCCACAATAGTCCACCTGGTTCAGGTGTGCCTGTTGCGGGCATTATGCTTGAATCTAAACCATCAACATCAAATGTTAAATAAACTGTTTTATTCTTTATCATTTTTTTAAATTTTTTTAGATCCCATTTATTTTTGTCTTTTGCCCAAAAGATATTAATCCTAGATGAGTTTTTTTTTAAGAATGGTATTTCACTTTGAGATATATTTCTGATCCCAAATGAAATTATGGAAACATTTTTATGATCAAGACATCTCTTAATAGCTGAAGCATGTGAAAATTTTTCACCATTATAACTCTCTCTTAAATCTGCATGCGCATCAAAATGTAGTAAACATATATCTTTGTATTTTTTTACAAATGGAGCAATACATCCAGGTGTTATTGAGTGCTCTCCACCAAAAGTGATTGGAAATAATTTTTTATCTAATATTTCTTGATTTATATCAGACATCTTTTTAAGAGCTTTTTTAATGTCTTTATCAATTTTAAATGGTTTTAAAGTTTTGATCCCAATTTTTTTATAGGGCTCACAATGTAACTCTTCATCATATAGCTCTACTTGATGAGATGCTTTGATGATTTCTTTAGGGCCATTACGAGTGCCACCACCATAACTTACAGTTTTTTCTAAACCAAATGGAACAACTACTACTTTTTCTTTAAAATTAACATCATTGTCAATTCCTAGAAAACCATTTTTATTAGAAAGATATTTCAATTTTATTTAAATATTTTTGAGAAGTTTTTTCTCGTTCTATTTTTCCAATCACCTTTATGATAAGCATCGCTTGCAATCAAAGGAAGGACACTAGTTGCTTCTGCAAAAACCATTTGTTCTTTTGCAATATCTACTTTACCCCACGAGCTTGCCTCTTTTAATGTAGAGCTGCTGCAAGCACCATCTCTAGAGTCTGCTACTGTAATTTGAACTGCATATTTATGCATCTCAACCTCTTTTCCTAAAAGTTCAGCACAGATAACAGTATCTTGAACAAAGTTTTTAGGAACTCCTCCACCAATCATAAATAAGCCAGATCCTTTTGATTGAATCTTTATTTCAGTTAATTCACGAAGCTCTCTAATAGAATCTATCGTAATATGGTTTTTAGGATTATTTTCTTGATGAGTGACCAATCCAAAACCAGCACTCGAGTCTGTAAATGCAGGACAAAAAATGGGAACATTATTGTCATATGCAGTTTCAATTAAAGAGTCTTTTTTTTTAGAATTTTTCTTTAAATATTTTCCCATTTCATAAATAAATTCTCTTGATGTGTAACTTTTAGGATCAAGTGTATCTGCTATTTCACATATTTTTTGATCACATTCCTGTAATTCATCTTCATCAATATATGTATCGTAAATTCTATCTATATAGTTTTTTCTTAATTCAGTGTCATCTTGAAATTGTGAACCTTGATAATGTTTAAAGCCTAAAGCTTCAAAAAAATCCATATCAACTATTGAAGCTCCTGTAGCAATAATTGCATCAACCATATTGTATTTAACTAAATCTTTATAAATATTCATACATCCCGCAGCAGAAGTGGAACCAGCAAGTGTTAAAAAAATTGTACAATCCTTATCTTGAATCATTTCATTAAAAATGTTGGCTGCATTTGCTGTTTCTCTTGAAACAAAAGACATTTTTTCCATTGAGGAAATTATCTTTCTTGCATCAAACGATGTAATATCTATGTGTTCAACTGGATTTTGTAAGAAGCTTTTTTTGCTATTATGAGTTAAATTTTTGTTTTCTGACATTAGGCAACTAGTATAGCCTTATTGCTGTCTTTACCATACATGGTCATTATTGGCTCATCTTCTACATCATAAATCTCATTAGAATAAAAACCATTAAATTGAGTTCTAAAAGTTAGACCGTAGGCTCCAAGCTGACCTAGTTCAATATAATCATTTTCTTTAATATTATTTGGAAGTAAAAATGGCCCTTTCATGTAATCCATGCTATCGCAGGTGGGGCCATAAAAATCAAAAGCAGTTAATTTTTTTGATATTATCTTGCTAGATTTAATTAAACGAGATGGGTAAACCATATTTGGTGTACCAGCATCAAAAAGAGTTCCGTATGTTCCATCATTTATATAAAGTTTTTGTTTTTTTCTAAGATTTACTCTGACAATTGTAGAACCACTTTCTGCAACTATTGCTCTTCCAGGCTCACATAATAATTCTGGAAGTTTTTCTAGTTCTAAATTAGTTAAACTTTTTTTTATTTCTTCAAAATAATTTTCTAAAGGTTGAGGTACTAAATTAGGATAGATTGCAGGAAATCCACCACCAATGTTTATGTAATCAGGAATAATTTTTGTTTTTTTTATTATGTTTCCAATCTCCCCAATTCCTTTTGCATAAGAAATTGGGTGCATACATTGAGAACCAACATGAAAACTTAAGCCGATTTTTTTTGCATATTGTTTCGTTAGTCTTAATAAACCAGTAGCTTCAGAGGTTAAAACACCAAATTTTTTAGATAGATCTATTTCAGCATGTTCATTTGAAACAGCAACCCTTACAAATAATTCAAGATCTTTTGCTTGATTGGTTGCTTCAATAATTTTTATTAATTCATCTTTAGTGTCTAAAGAAAAAGCTTTAATATTGTAGTTAAAGTAAGCTTCCTTAATACTTTCTCTACTCTTAACAGTATGCATATATGAGCATTTTGCATCAGGGGAGATAGCTCTTATGTCTTTAATCTCTTGAATTGAAGCTACATCAAAGTTTTCAATTCCACTTTCTACTATTGTTTTTAAAACCTCAGGATGTGAGTTAGTTTTAACAGCATATAGAACTTTACCAGGAAATTTATTCCTAAAATAAGTAGAAGCAGACTGTATAGATTTTTTTCTAATACAATAAATAGGCTTTTCTGGTTTTAGTTGATTTATAAGCTCATCAACTGTTTTAAATTTTTGCATTTCATATGTCCCCAAAAAAAATTTAATAAAAAAAAGTTCTTAAATACTTAAAAACTTTCATATAAATCATGCAATTAAGGCAATACTTAATTAATGTAAAGCAAATAATGGGTGTTGAAATTATCAGATAAGGCACCATATTAATAATATGGTTGAAGCAGCTAATTTAAAAAAATTAAGTGATTTTGATAATAAATCCTTATTAATTGTTGATGATGACAATCCCTTTAGAGACAGGCTTGCAAGAGCAATGGAAAAAAAGGGATTTGAGGTTTTTCAAGCTGAGGGTGTACAAAAAGGGATACTGTCTGTTAAAGAGAAAAAACCAGCTTTTGCAGTTGTCGACTTAAGACTAGCTGATGGAAATGGACTTGAAGTAGTAAAGCAAATTCAAATTTCTAATCCAAGCAGTAGAATTATAATGTTAACAGGATATGGAAATATTCCAACGGCTGTTGCTGCGATTAAAGAAGGCGCAATTGATTACTTAGCAAAGCCAGCAGACGCAGATGATGTTGAGAAAGCATTACTAGCCGATCCAGAGAAAAAAGCTGAACCACCAGAAAACCCTATGTCAGCTGATAGAGTTAAGTGGGAACATATTCATAGAGTTTTTGAATTATGCAATAGAAATGTATCTGAGACTGCTAGAAGACTTAAAATGCACAGAAGAACGTTACAAAGAATTTTATCTAAAAGATCTCCTAGATAAATTTTCTAAATTTGATAATTTGTTTAGCCAATATAGCTAATAAGCAAATTTTAAATAATTCAGCTAATAAAAATGGTGTCACTCCTAATTGAAGAATTGGTTTATCCCATCCAATTAAAGTTCCCAACCAAATAGCTCCAAATACATAGATTACAGAAACAGAAAATATTAATTTTCCAAAAATTATAAAAATATTTTTATTAAGATTTAAATAGCCTGCAAAAAAAGAAGCAAATAAAAATCCAATTAAATATCCCATTGTTGGACCAGTAAAATAAACTATTCCAATACCTTTTTCTGGTGAGTTAGAAAATACAGGCATACCTAGAATACCCTCCAGAAGATAAACAGCTACAGATGCCAGGCCAATTTTATACCCGAAAGCAATTCCTAAAAAAAGAACTACAAATGTTTGCATTGTCATAGGCACAGGATAAAATGGTATTTTTAATTTAGCTGAAACAGTTAAAGCCATTGTTCCTATAAAAATTAGAATAAATGTTTTTAATACTTTTTGAATTGTGTTTGTTTTTAATAGATCCATATCCACAAATTACTATTTATTAATGTGATAATCTAGTTTTTTATTAATCTTAAAAAAACATCCTCTAAATCACCGTCGTCAGTTGAAATATCTATAATTTTGACGTTATTTTTCTTAATTAAATTAATTAATTCTTCTATATTAATTTTATTTTTTTCATAAGAAACACAAACTTCATTATCTAAGTGTGAAACTATTTTTAAAGATTCTAGATCATCATCGTTAATATTTATCTTTATATCAGTTTTAAAGGTTACTTTTTTGGTTTGAATTCTATCTAATAAATTCTTAGTGCTGTCTAGGGCAACAATATTTCCTTTATTTAATATAGCTATTCTTCCACACATTTCCTCAGCCTCCTCGAGGTAATGAGTTGTTAAAATGATTGTTACACCAAGTTCATTTAATAATTTTACATTTTTCCATAAATTTTGTCTTAACTCCACATCAACACCAGCAGTAGGTTCATCTAGAATAACTATTGGTGGCTGATGAACTAAAGCTTTAGCCATTAACAATCTTCTTTTCATTCCACCAGATAAACTTCTAGCATAGCTGTTAGCTTGTTTTTCTAAGGACACTAATTTTAGAATTGTATCTGTAATTCTATCTTTTTCTTTAATTCCATAAAGACCAGCCTGTAATTCTAATAATTTTCTTGGGCTAAAAAATGGATCAAGATTTACTTCTTGAGGAACTATTCCAACTGAAGCTCTAACTTGTCTTGGGTTTTTATCTAAGTCAAAACCCCAGACACTTACTCGTCCTGCTGTTTTAACCACTGTTCCAGCTAAAATATTTATAAATGTTGTTTTCCCAGCACCATTAGGACCAAGAAGGCCAAAAATTTCTCCCTCTTTCACGTCTAAGTTTAAATCGTTTAATGCAAGGTTGTCCCCAGCTTGTTTGTTTGAATAAATTTTTTTTAAATTTTTAACAGAAAGTATATTTTTTTGCTCCATGCGTGGTAATACATTTATAGTATTTAAAATATTTAAGATAATATTATTTAATGGATAAAATAAAAAAAACAGATCATTTTTATTTAATAGATGGTTCAGGTTACATTTTTAGAGCTTATTATGCATTACCACCCCTAACTAGAAAAAGTGACGGTCTTCCAGTAGGTGCAGTTAGTGGATTTTGCAGTATGCTATTTAAACTATTAGAGGATTCAAAATCAAATGAAAATCTTCAAAAACCAACACACTTTGCTGTAATATTTGATGCTGCTAGAAAAACTTTTAGAAATGAAATTTATTCAGACTATAAAGCTAATAGATCAGAAGCCCCAGATGATTTAGCACCACAGTTTGAATACATAAGAAAGTCAGTAGTTGCTTTTAATTTACCATCTGTAGATCTTCCAAATTATGAAGCAGATGATTTAATAGCCACTTATGTAGAACAAATTTTAGCAAAGGGTGCAAAGGTGACAATAGTCTCTTCAGATAAAGACTTAATGCAATTGTATAGAAAAGACGTTCGTATATTCGATCCTATGAAAAATAAATTTATAACACCTGAAGATATAGTAACTAAATTTGGAGTGGGCCCAGAAAAAGTTATTGATGTTCAATCCTTAGCTGGAGACAGTAGTGATAATGTTCCGGGAGTACCTGGGATAGGTGTAAAAACTGCAGCAGAACTGATTAATAAGTATGGAACTCTAGAAAAATTATTAGATAACGCTCAAGAAATAAAACAAAATAAACGAAGAGAAACACTTATAGAGAACAAAGATAAAGCGATAATTAGCAAAAAATTAGTGACACTAATGAAGGATGCTCCTGTTGAAAGAAAGTTAGAGGAATTTCATCTAAAGAAGATTGATAAAAATAAACTATATAAATTTTTAAGAGAAATGGAGTTTAATAGACTTCTTAGTTCTGTCATTTCTGCATACGGAGAACCACTGTTAGAAGAGACAGCAAAAGAGACAAAGCCTGAAAAAAAACATCAAAATATAAGTAAAAAAAATTATCATCTAATTACTAATGAAAAAGAAATAGATGAGTGGATTAACGAAGCAGAAGAAGCTGGAGAGCTAGCAATTGATACAGAAACTAGTTCTTTAGATGCACATCAGACTGATTTAGTGGGAATTTCATTAAGCACTAAAATTGGCCAGGCTTGTTATATTCCAATTGGTCATAAGTTTAAAGGATGTTTAAAAAAAGAAACTGTAATTAAAAAACTCAAACCACTTTTAGAAGACAAGAGTGTAAAAAAAATTGGTCAAAATATTAAGTTTGATTTTATTGTCTTGTATAAACAGGGAATAAATATGAATTCAATGGAGGATACAATGCTGATGTCTTATGTATTAGATGCTGGAAAAAATAGACATAATATGGATACCTTGTCTGAGATTCATCTACAGCATAAAACAATTTCATTTAAAGAAATTGTTGGTACAGGTAAAAAGGAAATAAACTTTAGTGATGTAGAGCTAGATAAGGCAATGGAGTATGCTGCTGAAGATGCTGATATTACTTACAGATTATACAAAATATTTAGTAAAAATTTAAAATTAGAGAAATTAACTAATATTTATGAAATCTTTGAAAAACCTTTAATTAAGATACTAGCATTTATGGAAATTGAAGGAATTAAAATTGATAATAAATTTTTAAAGGTTTTGTCTGAAAAATTTGAAAAAAAAATAAGTAAACTAGAAAAAGAAGTTTTTAAAATTTCAAAAAAAGAATTTAATATTGCATCACCAAAACAATTAGGTGAAATTATTTATAATGATTTGAAAATTGCTGTACTTAAAAAAACTAGAAAAGGTAGTTTTGCCACAAATGCAAGTGTGTTAGAAGACTTAGCGTTTAAAGGACATGAATTTCCAAAATTAATTCTAGATTGGAGACAAGTGTCCAAGCTTAAAAACACTTACTCAGATGCTTTACCTGAACACATTAATCCAAATACTAAACGAGTTCACACATCATTTTTATTGGCAGCAACAACAACAGGAAGATTGGCATCCAGTGATCCAAACCTACAAAATATTCCTATTAAATCAGAGGATGGTAAAGATATAAGAAAAGCTTTTATAGCAGAAAAGGGCTTCACATTAATATCTGCAGATTATAATCAGATTGAAATGAGAATTTTAGCTGATTTGGCAGAGGTTAAAGAGCTGAAAAAAGCGTTTAGTAACAATGAAGATATTCACTCTCTTACAGCAAGCCAGGTATTTAATGTTGATATTAAAAAAGTAGACCAAGACATGAGAAGGAAGGCTAAGGCTATTAATTTTGGAATAATTTATGGTATTTCACAATATGGACTTGCAAAACAAATCAACGTTTCAAATCATGAAGCAGATGAATTTTTAAATGCCTATTTCTTAAAATTTCCCGAAATAAAAATTTATATGGATAATACAATTAAGTTTTGCAGAAAAAGTGGATATGTAACCAATATTTTTGGTCGAAGATCTCACTTTAATGGAATTAATGATAAAAATTTCAATGTGAGAAATTTTCAAGAAAGAGCAGCTATTAATGCTCCTATTCAAGGATCAGCATCAGAAATCATGCGACTTGCAATGATTAGACTTAATAAAAAATTTGAAAGCATTAAAAATAATAAATCAAAAATATTATTACAAATTCATGATGAATTAATTTTTGAGGTTCCAGTAAAAGAAGTCAAAAATATAACTGAAATAATCAAGGATGAAATGACGAGTGTTACAGAAAGTGATTTACACACTTTTTCAACACCATTGACGGTAGACGTGAATACAGGGGACAATTGGGGAATACTTCATTAATTTATCTCCATTGCCTAAATTAGAACAATTTAGTATTTTTAAAGTAGAATATGCAAACTCAAACAATAGCTCTTATTGATGATGATAGAAATATACTCACAAGTATAAGTATAGCTCTTGAAAAAGAAGGCTTTAAAGTTCAAACTTATATTGATGGAGAAAGTGCTTTAATTGGGTTAACTAGAAATCCACCAGACCTTGCTGTTATAGATATAAAGATGCCAAAAATGGATGGTGAAGAGCTTTTAAAAAAGTTAAGAAAAAAAACTTCCTTGCCTGTAATTTTTTTAACTTCAAAAGATGATGAAATAGATGAATTATTAGGCTTAAAATTGGGTGCAGATGATTTTATAAAAAAGTCAGGAGGTTTTTCCATTAAAGTTTTAATAGAAAGAATAAGGGTTCAACTTAGAAAAAAAGATATTAACAACAATCTTGAAGACACAAAAAATATTATTTCGCATGGGAAGCTAAAACTTGACCCTTCACAACTTGAATGTGAATGGGATAACAAGCAACTACCAGATAAACTAACTACTACAGAATTTTTAATAGTTAAAGAATTAGCAAAGAGACCAGGAATAATAAAAGAAAGAGCTCAGCTTATGGACATTGCTTATCGAGAAGATACTGATATTGAAGATAGAACTATTGATAGTCATGTTAAAAGAATTAGAAAAAAATTTAAAAAAGTTGATCCTGATTTTACAGCTATAGAAACAAGATATGGCAGTGGATACAGATGGAACGTTAGTTAATGTTCAGTAATTTTCTAAAAAGTTTATCTATATTAAAAAAATTTTTATTCATTAATTTGGTTATTTTTTTAATTATAGGAATTTTAACAGCACTTTACATTAGCAATGCAAAACCTAATTTAATAAAAAATAAAACCTCCAAACATATTCAAATAATTAACAATACAATTGAGCATATTTTAAGGTTAAATATAAAATTTGAGGAAGAAGATATTAGAAAATTTTTATTTTCAACAAGATTTTTATTTCAAAACTTAGATAGAGTTATCTTATTTGATAATCAATTTAATTTAGTAGGTGATACTGATACGCTAGATTTAGACCCGAGATCCTTTTCTAGTAGACTAGATATAGTTGAGCTAGAAATATTAGACGAAGAAAAAAGCAAAAAAATTGTTGAAACAAAAAACATAAATAAAGAAAAAACCGTTTCATTCAAAGATGTTCTTACAAATTATTCGTGGTCAAAAGACTATGGAAAGCCCTTTACTTTTATACAGGAAGGCTATGATCAATTTTTACTAACAACAGTTAAAAACATTACACTAAATGGAGTTAATATTGGATACCTAGCAATTTCAGAAAATGCTAATGATGTAAAATCTGCTATTGATGAAAGAAAAACATTTATTCTAAGAACAGCAATATTTATAATTATAGTAATATTTGTATTCTCTTTTGTTTTAAATAGATATTTTCTAAAACCTATAAAGAACTTAGTAGCATATACAAAAATTATAAAAGAAAAGAGCAAAAAAAAAACAAATATTAATGAACTTAAAAGTAGAAATGACGAGCTAGGAACTTTGTCAAATTCTTTAGATGATATGACAAGTGAACTTCAAAAAAGAATTTCACATGCAGAAAATTTTTCAACTGATCTTGTTCATGAGATAAGAAACCCCTTAACATCATTAAAAAGTGCTTCAGAAATATTGAACGAGACTGATGATCAATCTCAAAGAAGTAAATTAATTAGTATTCTCAATCACGATGTTCAAAGAATTGAAAGATTGATCACTGATTATTCTCAAATACTAAAAGATGAGGTTGCATTAAGTAAAGAAAAAATGAAAAAAATTAATCTCAAATTAATTGCAAGATCTGTAGTAGATGATTTTAATAATATTTATGAAGCAAAAAGAGGAATTAAAATAATGTTAAATGATCAAGATGATCAAGAAGAATATTTTATTAATGGAATAGAAAATAGAATTGAACAAATTATTGCAAATTTATTAGATAATTCAATTTCATTTAGTGATGATAACAAAAAAATCTTAGTTGAAATTTACAAAGGAGATAAGGATAAAATTATTTTTAAAGTTATTGATGAAGGTAAAGGATTTAAGGAAACAGATACAAAAAAAATATTTAATAGATTTTATAGTAATAGACCTGATACCTTTGGAGAGCATTCTGGTTTAGGCTTAAATATAGTAAAAAACCTTGTTGAACTCCATAGTGCTACCATTAATGCCTCAAACAATGTAACGCAAGAAGGTGCAAATGTTGAGATTGTCTTCCCTAAAGTTTAATCATAAGTTGATTAATTAAATTTTTATTATATAAAACTGAGCAATGGATGATTTTAAAGTCAAAGATATATCGTTAGCAGACTTTGGAAGAAAAGAAATTTCAATAGCTGAAAGTGAAATGCCTGGTCTAATGGCATTAAGAGAAGAATACTCAGGAAAAGCACCCTTAAAAGGAGCAAGAATATTGGGATGTCTTCATATGACAATTCAAACAGCAGTTTTAATTGAAACTTTAGTAGAGCTTGGAGCAGAGGTTAGATGGTCTTCTTGTAATATTTTTTCAACACAAGATCATGCTGCTGCAGCAATAGCTAAAGCAGGAATACCAGTTTTTGCTTGGAAAGGTGAAACTGAAGAGGAAGCTGTATGGTGCATCAGACAAACAATAGAAGGTAAAAAAGACTGGAAAGCAAATATGCTCTTAGATGATGGTGGTGATTTAACTGCAATGATGCACAGTGATTACAAAGATTTGTTAAAGGAAGTAAAAGGTGTTTCAGAAGAAACAACGACTGGAATTAAAGCATTAAACAAAATGGAAAAAGATGGAACATTAATGATTCCAGCAATTAATGTTAATGACTCAGTTACAAAATCAAAATTTGATAACCTATATGGTTGCAGAGAAAGTTTAGTAGATGGAATTAGAAGAGCCACAGATGTAATGATGTCTGGTAAAGTTGCAATTGTAGCAGGCTTTGGGGATGTTGGAAAAGGTAGTGCTGCATCTTTAAGACAAAGTGGTGCTCGAGTGATGGTTACAGAAGCGGATCCAATTTGTGCACTCCAAGCAGCAATGGAAGGTTATGAAGTAGTTTTAATGGATGAAGCTATAAGCAAGGCAGATATTGTTGTTACTGCTACAGGTAATATAGATATTGTTACTGCAGATCATATGAGAAATATGAAAGATAGAGCAATCCTTTGTAATATTGGACACTTCGATAATGAGATTCAAGTAGAAGCCTTAAAAAATTATAAATGGACAGAAGTAAAACCAGAAGTTGATGAAATAGAATTAGTTGATGGAAAGAGAATTATTCTTTTAGCCAAAGGTAGATTGGTAAATTTAGGTTGTGCAACAGGGCATCCAAGTTTTGTAATGAGTGCATCATTTACTAATCAAGTAATGGCACAAATTGAACTTTGGCATAATCATAAAAATTATGAAAATAAAGTTTATGTATTACCAAAATCATTAGATGAGAAAGTGGCAATGCTTCACTTAAAAAAAGTAGGTGCCAAACTTACGAAACTATCAAAAGACCAAGCTGACTATATAAGTGTTGAAACAGAAGGTCCATTCAAACCAGATGCTTATCGCTACTAATAGCGAAAAAATAGACATCTCCCTAGAAGATAAAACATCTGAGCTAGCTAAAAGTTTTTCAAGAACACTACAAAAAGGAGATGTAGCTTATTTTCATGGTGAAATAGGTGTTGGCAAAACCACATTTATAAGACATCTCATTAATAATCTTCAACAATTAAATAAAGTCAATTTAACCGAAGTTACTAGTCCTACCTTTAATTTGGTAAATGAATATGATGTTGGAAATTTTATAATACAGCATTATGATTTGTACAGGTTGACTGACTATAGTGCGATAAAAAACATTGGTTTATTTGAAAATAGAGAAGAAGTTGTGACATTAATTGAATGGCCTGAGAAAATAAAAGAAACTATTGACTCCAAAATTGATTTACATTTTGAATACAATGATGATTTAAATAAAAGATATTTAACAATTAAGGGAGTTAAAAATAAATAATAGATGTTACAAACTAATGATAAATTAAAAAAAATTAAAGGTGACGCATCATTTAGATCTTTTTATAGAAAGTCATTATCAAAAAAAAAATCAATCATAGTTTTTGCTTCTAAGGAAAAAGAGAAAAATTTGCTAATATATGATGCAATAAATAGTCTTCTAATTAAAAATAAAGTTTTAGCACCCAAACTTTATAGCGAAAATTATAAAAAAAATTATATAGAAATTGAAGATTTTGGAGACGACTCGGTTTTTAGTTTATTAAAAAAAAATAAAAACCAAAAAGAAACTCTCTATAAAAAATCTATTGATTTACTTGGAGTGATTCAAAAAATTAAACAAAATCGATCTAAAAACTTTAAAGGTAAAACTTATAAAATTCCTATTTATGATAATGTTAAATTATTCAATGAGGCAAATTTATTTTGTGAATGGTATGCAAAAAAATTTGTAAAACAAAATAAACTAGCCAAGTTTAAAATTGATATAAAAAAACAAATTAGGTTTTTACTAACGCACCTTCAATCAAAAGAAAAAGTTTTTGTTCATAGAGATTTTCATGTATCGAATTTAATGAAGTTCAAAAATAAAATAGGAGTTATCGACTCACAGGATGCTTTAATTGGAAATAGGGCTTATGATTTAGCTTCCCTAATTGATGATGTTAGATTTAGGACAGATGAAATATTTAAAAATAAAATTTATCGTTATTATCTAAAACTAAATAAAAAAAGAGTTAACAAGGCTACGTTATTAAGTGATTTTGAAATATTGTCCATTTTAAGAAATATGAAAATCATTGGAATATTCACTAGATTGGCCATGAGAGATAAGAAAAAGCAATATTTGAAATTAATTCCCTATGCCTGGAAGTTAATTGAATTAAGAATTTCCAACAATAAAAAATTTTCTGAGCTCAAAAGCTTATTAGAGCTTAATTTTTCCAAAAAAATAAGAAATCAGAAATGAAGATTAAAACTGCATTAATTTTATGTGCTGGATATGGTAAACGCTTAAATCCAATAACACTGAGAACCCCTAAGCCTTTACTAAGGATAAATGAAATAACTTTATTAGAAAATTGTATTAATTTAATACACTCTTTGGGAATTAATAAGATTTTAATTAACACATTTTACCTAAGTGAAAAAATTGAAAAATTTCTTAATAATAAGAAATTTAATTTAGAAATTAAAATAATAAATGATGGCTCAAATATTTTAGATACGGGAGGTGGAATTTTAAATTTAATAAATTCATCTAATGAAACAGATTTTATGATATTTAATCCAGATACCGTATGGAATGAGAATTACAAAAAATATATTAAAGATATGGAGAAATTTTATTTTTTAAATAAAATTAAAAATATACTTTTATTAGCTAATGAAAACTTGAGTTTTGACAAAAATTTGAAGGGTGATTTCAATCTTAAAAAAAATATTATAAAAAAAGATGAACTTAATCACTTAATTTATACAGGGTGCCAAATCATAAATAAGAGTTTATTTGATTCTTATGAGGTAGGCAATTTTTCCATTTCAAATATTTGGAATAAATTAATTGATAAAGACGATTTATATGGTTTTGAGAGTTTTGAAGACTTTAGACATTTAACAGATCTCAATATTTACAAAAAATTATTAAAAAACTAACAAGTCCTTAGCTCTATCTTGATCTAGGTAAGTGCATTCTTTAATATTTTGCTTTGAATCTAAATTTATCAAAAGTGGATTGCCTGTTGGTATTTCGAGTAATGTTATCCTTTGATTGTCTAATTTAAATAAAAATTTGCATAACGCTCTTATAGAATTCCCATGAGCTGAAATTAAAATGTTTTTATCATTTTTTAGTTTCATTTGAATTTCATCAATATAAAACTTCATTACTCTATCGTAGGTATCTTTAAGGGACTCGGTGTCAGGAATATTTTCTTTTGGAATACTTTTATAAACCTCTATATTTAACGGGTGATACGGATTATTTCTATTTAATGGATCTGGTTTAATATCCCAAGATCTTCTAAAAGCATGTATTTTATCTTCACCAAGCTTTTCTTTCATTTCATCTTTATTTAGCCCCGTTAAAGCTCCATAATGTCTTTCATTTAATTGCCAAGCTTTAACTGGTTCTCTTTTATCTCTTAATGTGTCCTGAATAAATTTTAGTGTATTGATAGCCCTTAACTGAAATGATGAATAAAAATAATCAATATCAATTTTAGTTTCCTTAATATACTCTCCAGCTTTACAGGCTTCCAATTTACCTTGCCCTGTAAGGTCAACATCTACCCAGCCTGTAAATCTTTTTTCAAGATTCCATTCACTTTGACCATGTCTTACTAAAATTAAATGAGTCATTTGATATATTCTGATAACTGATAAAATAAATAAAATAAATAAAATAAATAAGATTATTATGAATAAATTAAAAAACTTTTCTAGAATTGGGTTTTATTCTTCTAATATAATATTGATAATATTTTATTTATTCCCAGGCAGTATTCTCGGATGCTTTTTGTATAATGATTGTTATAAACAACCACAAATTACTCAAGATTTTATAATTTCATCAAACCATTTCTATGCTTTTCTTTTACTTACAAGCTTAGGGGTACTTTCTTTTCATAATACAAAAAAGATTAATCTTTTAAGTGTTTATTTAATTCTATTATCAATTTTTTTAGAACTATTTCACATTATCATTCCAAATCGTGGATTTGAGATGAGTGATTTATTTGGAAATATTGTAGGTGTAATATTAGTTATACTTATCTATAAGATTGTAATTAGGTATGTCAAAACTTAAAAATCATTTTTTAATACTATTAATTATTTTTATAGCTGGCTGCTCCTCAATACCTCAAAATACCTCAAATAGTTGCTCAATTTTTAATGAAAGATATCTTTGGTATAAACATGCAAAGAAAACTGAACAAAAATGGGGAACCCCAATTTATATTCAGTTAGCTATAATTAAGATGGAATCAGACTTTGATTGGCTAGCTAAACCGCCAAGGCAAAAATTATTTAAGATTATACCATTTAAGAGGCCCTCTAGTTCATTTGGATATTCACAAGCAGTAAAGGGAACTTGGGAGCAGTATAAAAATGAAACAGGAAATAAATTAGCAACAAGAACAAGATTTAAAGATAGTGTTGATTTTATTGGTTGGTATACCGATAAAACTGAATCTCTTTTAAAAATTTCTAAGAAAGATGCCTTTAGACAGTATCTTGCGTATCATGAAGGGTGGGGTGGTTATAAAGATTATAAGAATAATCAGAAAGTTATAGGTTTAGCTAAAAAAGTAGAAAAACAATCTAATAAATACAAATCACAATTACAAGATTGCCAGAAAAGATTAAATAAAAATAAATATATTATATTTTAACGAAGTTGTTTTTTTAGCTCAATATCAACAGCATCAATTCGTTTCGTATTCTTTGCTAACACCAAATACATGGTTGGCGTTACATATAATGTAAAAAATGTTGATATAATCATTCCTCCCAGAATAGTTGCACCCACTGCTAATCTTGAAGCTTCACCTGCGCCTGGCCCAATATTTCCTATAACCAATGGCATCATTGCTATCATTGTGCTTATTGACGTCATCATTATGGGTCTAAATCTTAATTGACAAGCTTCTTTAACAGATGTTTCTATATTTTTTCCAGCTGTTCTTAACTGATTGGCATAATCAACAATTAGAATACTATTTTTAGTTGATATTCCAATTAGTATGACAAGCGCTATTTGTGAGAAGATATTAATAGAACTGTTCAAGAATAATATAAAGACTAAACCTCCAAACAAAGCAAGTGGAACAGTTAACATAATAATAAATGGATGAATAAATGAATTAAAGGTTGCAGCCATTACTAGGTACGCAGTTAGAAATGCTAATCCAAAAATAATAAATAGTTCATTACTAGTTTCTTTTATTTCTTCTGATTTACCTTTCCATGCAATTTGATTAGAAGAGCCAATTTCTTCCATTGTTTCTTCTAAATATGCAATTGCTTCTGTAAGTGTATAAGATTCCGATATATTTGCAGATATTGTTACAGCTCTCTGCCTGTTATATCTTGCTAATTTTTTTGCAGATCCAATTTCACTGAACTCTACTAAATTTGATAAAGATATAAGTTTACCAGAGCTTTCAGATCTAACAAATATTTTAGAAAGGCCTTCTTGCGATCGTCTATCTGCCAAGTATTGTTGAAGTATAATTGGGTATTCTTTACCAAGTCTATTAAATTTTGTTACAGTTTTTCCACCGTAAAGGGTTTCTAAGGTTTTGCCAATTGAGTCAGTAGACACACTTAAATCTTTAGCTTTATTTTTATTAATTACTAATTTGACCTCTGGTTTGTCTCTAGAATAGTCAGATTCTATTCTAGATAAATTTTTATTTTGTCTTAATTTATTGATAACTTTAGACTGTATTTCCTCTAACTCCTCATAAGTGCTGCCCAATATAACCATTTGAACAGGTTTATTGTAACTAGAAACTCTAATTGATTGAGGTGATATTGGAAAAGCTACTGTTTCAGGAACAGTCACAATTTTTCCAATTGCTTCTCTCATTATTGTTTGTGAACTTTTATCTCGTTCAGCCCATTCATCCAATAATGCAATTATTATAAAGCTATTAAAAGAATTTTTATTACTACCAAAGCCTGGCACTCTCATTATAAATCTTTTATATGGACTATCCTCAGCTTGAAGAAGGGGAATTAATCTTTTTTCAACATCTTCTGCTCTTTTTTCAGTATATTCAAAAGAACTTCCTTCATCTGTAAATCCAAGAACAAGATAAACCCCTCGGTCTTCTAAGGGTAATAATTCTTTTTTTGTAATACTAAACAAAACACCAGAAATAATAATAGTGAAGACAATAAATGAAATTATAATTTTTTTCTTATTTAGCCAATACCCCAATGTTTCTTCATAAAATTTTAACAATGATTTAAAAAATTTATCAAATTTAGTAACTATAAAATTTTGTTTTGGCTCTTTCTTTAAAAACTTACTTGCTAACATAGGTGATAGTGTAAGAGCAACAAAAGAGGACACCGCAACCGAAACAGATAATGCTATTGCTGTTTCTCTAAATAATGTTCCTGCAATTCCATCTATGAAAATTAAAGGAATAAATACCGCAACTAGAATTAAAGTTGTTGCAATGATTGCAAAGCTGATTTGTTTTGACCCTTTGTAAGCTGCAATTAATGGGCTCTCTCCATTTTCAATTCTTCTATAAATTGCATCTGTCATTATGACCGAGTCGTCAGTAATTATTCCAATTGCTAAAATAAAACTTAATAAGACAAATATGTTTATTGATAAACCAAACAAATAAAGACCCAAAAACGATGCTATTAAGCTCACAGGTAGTGCAACTGCTGGTACAATTACAGCTTTTATATTACCTAAGAATAAATAAATAATAATAACTACAAGTATAAAAGCGATGATTAAAGTTTTGTATACTTCATCGATAGCTGTACCCACATATGTTGCTCTGTTAAAAGCTACTTCTATATTTAGATCATCTGGTAATGTTTTTTTAACTTCTTCAATTTTTTTACTTATTTCTTTAGAAAGCTCTACAGTTGAAGCGCCACTTTTTGCATAAATACCAATTCCAACTGTCTTTAAATCTAAAGCATCTTTACTTTGAGCTTTAAAAAGATTTTTTTCTGAAACTGGGCCTAACTCAACATTGGCAATATCTGAAAGTCTTACAACACTATTTTGATTTTTTTTAATAGGTAATGTTTTTAGTTTTTCTATATCGTTATATGACTTATCTAAATTTAGTATTAAATCTATGTTGGTAGCTTCTAATGTTCCTGCGGGTAGGCTGACATTTTCTTTCCTTATTGCTCCTTCAACTTCTTGAATAGTTAAATTATTTGCAGCAAGTTTAATTGGATCAATCCAGATCCTAACACTTAAATCTCTTAAGCCACCAGTTGAGATTGTTCCAACATTTTTAACACTTGAAAATTGATCTACTAAATATCTTTCAACATAATCTCCAAGCTCTAAATCACTCCAGGTTGCTGAAGATACGGCCAGCCACATAGTGGTTGAAAATCCTGCTGATTGTTTAAGTATTTGAGGCGCTGCTGCTTCACTTGGCAATCTATCGACAACTCTTGCAACTCTTTCTCTTATATCATTAGCAGCATTATCAAGATCTATATCAGGATTAAATTCAACATTAATTGAACTACTCCCATTTTCTGATGTTGAGTTAATATTTTTTATTCCTTCTACTCCACCTATTACGTCTTCTATTACTTGTGTTACTTCCTGATCAATTATAGGAGCTGATGCAGATTTGTAGTCTACTTTAACTTGAACTACAGGTGGTTGTAAGCCCTCGGGTAGTTCTCTTACTGGCAATTGTGAAAAAACAAATATTCCAAAAACAATTAATATAAGAGACATTACCCAAGCAACAACTGGTCTTCTTATACTTACGTCAGTTATAAACATTATTTTTTAATTGGTTTAATTTTGCCTCTTGGTCTAACTTTTTTTAAACCCTCAGCTACAATGTTATCTCCATTAGCTAAACCTGAAACCACTTCAATAAAACCAGAATCTCTTATTCCAATAACAATTTCAGTTTTATTAGTCACATTATCTTCTGCAACTTTATAAACATAAGTTTTGTTACCTTCCATGATTAAACTTGTATCCGGAATACTCATGGAATTTCTCTCATTATATTTAACTATAATCTCCAAAAGAGAACCTGGTAAAATTTCAAAATTATCATTTTCTAATTTTATTCTTATAGCTAAAGATCTTGTATCCACATCAATCCTGCCAGCTGTTGAGTCAACAACACCTGAATAAATTTTTTCACTATTACCTGAAAATTTAACATCAACATTTAAATTTTCTTTAATAAAACTTGCGTAAAGCTCAGGAATATCTACATCTACATAAATTATCGAAGTATCTTCTAGTTGTATTAAAAGAGAACTTTCAGAAACTTTAATATCATTTGAAAAATCTCTTTTAGTCACCACTCCATCAAAAGATGCTATTAAATTTCTAGTTTTTAATTTTGTTATTAAATCACCTTTTTTCAATTTTCTATTGAATTCTATTGGGTTAACTATTTCATATTTTTCAATTTTATATGATTTAGTTCTAAAAGGAATTGCTGTTCCATAAGTTGAAACTTTTTGAGAGAAATTTTTTGCTACAACCTCAGTTACTATTATTCCTGGAGGAGGTCTTTTGCTAAATTTTTTTTTAAAATGATTTCCTATCATTGTTCTTCCAACAATTACTATTGTAATGATTAAAAAGAAGGCAAGGATTGCAGTTCCAATTTTTGTAGATCTTTTCATATTTTAATTTTTTCCATATTCACTCCATGATCCGTCGTAAATATTAGGCATATATTTATTATCTATCAAAGAATAAGCAAGAGCCAAAACTGAAGCGGTAACACCAGAACCACATGTAAATACAATGTTTTTACCCATCTCATATCCAGTTGATTTAAATTTTTCAAGAATCTTTTCTTTACTAACAAATGTATGATCTTCATTTATAAGTTCAGAGAAAGGTAGACAAAAAGAGTTTTTGATTGAGCCACTTCGCAATCCTTTTCTTGGCTCAGGAACTTTACCTTCAAATCTTTCTAAACTTCTTGCATCAATAACATTAAAATCGTTTTCTAAAATATTTTTGTTAATTTGGTTTATATCTTTTACTAACTCTCTTTTTTCATTTGCAATATAGTTAGTGGGAATAATCTTAATTATATCACTAGTGGTTGCTTTATCTTCTTTAATCCATTTTTTTAATCCACCATCTAATACATGGATTAATTCTGGATTGTGACCAAAATAGATAAAATTATACCAACATCTACACGAACTAATTACATCTGAATTATCATAGATAACTATTTGATCATCATTTTTAATTCCCATGCTAGACACAATATTTTCCCATGACTTAGCATCAGTTAACATATGAGGTAGATCAGTATCTTTTTTAGAGTTTTTATCTAAATCAAAAAAAATTGCATTTTTAATATGAATGTTTTTGTATTCATCAAAACCATTACGTTCTGTCTGAGGCATGTGCCATGAGCAATCAATAATTTTTACTTTATCAAAATTTTTTTCTAACCAATTTGTATCAACTAAAGACATATTATCTTTTTTCTAAATATCTCTGATGATATTCTTCTGCTGGACAATAATTTTTTAATAAAGAAGATTTTGTTACAACATTTCCTGATAATTTTAAATTTACTTTTTTTATAACACTCTCAGCAATTTCTTTTTGTCTGTCACTTAGGTAAAATATTTCACTTCTATATTGTGTCCCAAAATCAGGTCCTTGTGAATTTAAGGTTGTAGGGTCATGAATTTCAAAGAAGAAATTTAAAATCTTTTCATAAGAGATAATTTTAGGATCAAAATCTAACTTAACAACTTCTGCATGATTTGTATTACAAGTACATACCTCTTTGTAAGTGACTGTTTTGCTGTCACCTCCACAATAGCCAACTTCAGTTTTAATAACTCCCTCAAGTTTACTAAACTTAATTTCTGGCCCCCAAAAACATCCCAATCCTAATACTGCTATTTCCATTGATTATACTTTAATTTGATTTACAAATTATTGCTATGCTAACTAAAAATCAATTAGGTTTTTTGTACATGTTTCTATCTGTATGCACCTTTTCTGTTATGGATTTGCTGGTAAAATGGTCAAGCGACTATCCAACTGGGGAAGTTTTATTTTTTAGAGGCTTTTTTGGTCTGTTGCCCACATATTTTTTAATTCCAAAAGGTAAATTAAAAACTTTTTATACAACTGAAAGATCAAAAGAACATTTATTCAGATGCCTTATGGGTTTAATGGCCTTGATAGCAATAGTTGTTGCGTTAAGAGAACTTCCTTTGGCAGTCGTTGTCAGCCTGTCGTATGCGGCACCATTATTTATTACTGTATTATCAATTTTTCTATTAAGTGAAAAAGTGGGTATTTTTAGATGGTTAGCTGTCTTAATTGGATTTATAGGTGTTATTATAATTGCTGAGCCTGGCTTTAAGGGTATGAATTATCTTTATTTCCTTCCTCTAATATTTTGTATTGGAATGGCTTTTGTAACCATCACAATTAGAAAGCTATCAACAACAGAACCTATTTGGCTTATATCAATTTTTTTTACAATTACTATTTCAATTGCTGGCTTGGCCACAATTCCAATGGGATGGAAAATGCCAAATTTTCAAGACTTTATTCTTTTAGCTTTAATTGGAGTAACAGGAGGTTCTGCAAATTTATTTTTAACTCAATCATATAAACTTTCAGAAGTATCTTTGGTAGCACCTTTAAAATATTTAGCTTTGGTATTTGCTATATTTTTTGGTTATTTTATTTGGAATGAGATACCAACTATAAAAACACTAATTGGTGCATCGCTTGTAGTTCTTGCATCTCTTATAATTTTTAGAAGAGAAATTTATCATAAACAAAAAATACCATCAACGACTAGACATGAATAAAAAACCAAAATATTGGAATACGGCAAAAAAATATTTATCCAATAAAGATAAAGTAATGTCATCATTGATAAATAAATATAAATCTCCTTCAGAGGCTGTGCTTACATCTAGAAAAGATATATTTTTTTCATTATGCAAGAGTATCATTGGACAACAAATCAGTGTTGCTGCAGCTAACTCAGTTTTTTTGAAATTTAAAAAGAAATGTAAAAATAAGATTAATGCAAAAACAGTCTCTAAACTTTCTTCTGTCCAACTTAAAAGCTGTGGATTAAGTGGACAAAAGGTTAGGGGAATAAAAAGTTTGGCTAAACAAATATTAGATAAATCATTTAATCCTAGATTAATTCCCAAGATGTCAGATGAAGAGGCTATTATTTATTTATCTCAGTTAAGACAAATTGGAAGATGGTCAGCTGAAATGATTTTATTGTTTACTTATAATCGGTCAAATATTTGGCCTATACAAGATATTGGTCTTTTAAGAGGAATTTCAAAAAATTATAAAAAAAAATATCTACCACCTGAATCTTATGTAAAATTATTAAACAAAAGATTTAGTCCATACTGTTCAGTTGCAACTTGGTATTTATGGAGAAGCATAGATCCAGAACCTATTCAGTACTAAAACCTTCTACTATTTGTAGGTTTCGCTCAGTAGTATCTCTAGCTATAGCCCAACCATCTTGATACTCTTTAGAATCGTGACACTTCATAGCTTGCTCATAATTTGGAAATTCCCAAATTACAGTTCTTGGGTAAGTTTCACCCTCTAAAGTTTCAAATTTTCCACCTCTTACAAGGGGCTTTCCTCCATAACTTTTTATTATTCCAGTAACTTTTGCCCCATAATTTTTTAAATTTTCTTGGCTATCTATTCTTTTGTATAAAGCGATCCAGTAGGCTTTCATTATTTCTCCTTTTTAAATAATTTTTTATATGATAATGAATTTTATGGCAGAGAAATTAATTATCACTTTTGATCAGTATACAAAAATTGTAGAAAAACTAGCAATAGAAATTCACAATAATTATAAGCCAACAGTACTAGTAGGCATTATGAGAGGGGCTGCTCCTATACTAGATATCCTCTCTAGAATTTTAAAATTACCTATAGCTTATATAGTTATCCAAAGTTATTCAGGAAAAGGAATGGAAGATAAACAGGGTCAATTAATGTTTGCAAGAGAAATTAGTTCTTTAGCTGAGAATAAAGATTTTAATAAAGTTTTATTAGTAGATGATTTATCTGACACAGGATTAACTTTAAACAAAAGTATTGAGTGGTTAAAGAATTATGAACCAACTAAAGATTATATAAATGAAGTTAAAACAGCCTGTTTATGGAAAAAAAAATCATCCACATTTGAGCCAGATTTTTGTCCAGTAAAACTTGATTCAGATCCATGGATTGTTCAGCCTACGGAACATTATGAAGAGATGTCTATGGAAGAAATAATTAAGAAAAATAAATAGGGCTGGAATAATTCCAGCCCTAAAAATTATATTTTAAGCAACTGCAAAACTTACAACACTCAAAATTGCAATAATCCATATCGCTGGTGAAGTTGAAGAAAACTTACCAGTAAATAATCTGATTAATGCGTATGATACAAATGCTAAAGCAATACCATTACTAATACTATATGTTAACGGCATAGCAATCATAGCAAGAATAGCAGGAGCTGCTTCACCAATATCATCCCATTCAATATCAGTTATGTTTCTAACAAAAAGAACAGAAACAAATACTAAAGCTGCACCATCAATTTGCTTAGGTAAACTTGTTGCTAAAGGAGCAAAGAATATACAAGCTAAAAACAGAAGACCAATTACTAAAGAGGTCATTCCTGTTTTTCCACCAGCTTTTACACCAGCACCAGACTCAACATAACTAGTTACAGTTGTTGTTCCCATCATTGCACCCGCTACAGTTCCAACACTGTCAGCCATCATCGCTTTTTCAATGTCTTTAACTTTACCATTTTTATCAACCTTACCAGCAACGTTTGCTACTGAAGTTAATGTTCCTGCAGTATCAAAGAAATCAACAAATAATAAAGTAAACACTACAGTTGTCATACCAGCTGTTAATGCTGCTGATAAATCAAAATCAAATAGATAAGTCATTGGAGGTGGTGAGCTTGCAATTCCATTAAATTTAGCAAGTCCAGTAGCCCATGCAATAATACTGAATAGTAAAATACCAATAATGATATTTCCCTTAACTTTCATTTTTTCAAGAACAACCATCAAAATAAATGCTGCACAACCCAATAGAACAAGGGGATCACTCAAGTCACCTAATTGAACTAATGTTACTGGGTTATCAACAACAACTTCCATGATCTGAAGTCCAATTATTGCTAAGAATAATCCTATACCAGCGCCAATTCCTAATTTTAAACTTCTTGGAATTGAATTAATTAACCACGCTCTGATAGGTGTTAATGAAATGATTAAGAATAAAACCCCAGCAACTAGTACAGCTCCTAAAGCTTCTTGAGGCGTATAGCCCATTCCAGCACAAACACCAAATGCAACGAATGCATTAATTCCCATACCTGGCGCCAAACCTATCGGCCATGTTTTTCCATAAAATGCCATTATGAAACAAGCAAGCGCTGTTGCAACAATTGTTGCCGTGTATACTGCTCCAAATTCAAAGAACCCTTTTTCTGGTCCAGCAAATTCACCTGATAGTATAAATGGATTTAAAAACATAATGTAAGCCATTGTCAAAAATGTTGTTACACCAGCTATTACTTCTGTTTTAAAATCGGTCTTGTGTTTTTTATAGTCGAAATATTTTTCTAACATTGATCCTCCTAAGATTAAGATGGACTAATATTAGATTAATTAAGAAATTACTCTTAAAAATCTAAGTTTATCAACATATTTCAACTTATAAGTTTATATTTATGCCATATTTTGAGTGTTATCATTGAAGCATGCATAAATTAAAATTTATTTTAATAAGCTTATTTTTTTTAACTCTTGTTGCCGGCTGTCAAACAATCAAAAATAAAACAGACGCAATTGTTGAAAAAGAAAATGCTAAGTTAAGTGAATACATTGGAAAAACTTCAAGCAATTTGCAAATGGAATTAGGTAAGCCAGATGAAGATTTTAAAAATGATAAAGGTAACTTAGAGCTTGTTTACAACACCAAAAAATATGGAATACTTTGCGAAAGAAGATTTGAGGTAGATTCTAATTCTATAGTGATTGGTTTTGTTTCAAACGGTTGTTTTTAAAAACTTAATACTTGTGGGGAATGTACCCCACAAGTAAGGTTTTTACTTATTTAATTTCAATAAGTTTTTTCTTTTTATATTCAGGTACAATTCTTTCACAGGCAATTGTTAAAAGACCATCTTTTAATTCAGCACCATTAACTTTCACATCCTCAGCGATTGTAAATGATCTTGCAAATTGTCTTTGTGAAATACCTTTATGAATAATTTCACCATCATCAGATTTGTCCTCAGATTTATCAACCTGTTTAGTTCTTACAGTTAATAAATTGTCTTCAAACTCCACCTCTACATCATTTTTATTAAAACCAGCTAAAGCAACTTCAATAGCGTAGTTGTCTTTTCCAGTTTTTCTAATGTTGTACGGTGGATAATTGGACTGCATAGTTAACCCTCCATTTCCCAACATATTTTCAAATTGGTCAAACATATCGTCAAATCCAATTGAAAAAGGTCTTAGAGTGTTAAATATAGATAGATCCCTACTTGTCATAGTTTCCTCCTTTGTTAGCAAGGTTAATTTAGTAAGCCCCATTAGGCGACTTACGTATGTTATTTAGGAATTATGCTAAAAATTTCAAGATAGGACGACTAAATTTTTTTAGAAATTTTTAATGCAAATGCATAATCTAGTGCAATTTCTTCTATAGCCCCATCTCTACCTGATTTACCACCATGACCTGCGTTCATTTCAGTTTTTAAAAGCAATAAATTATTATCAGTTTTATATTCTCTTAGTTTGGCAGTAAATTTTGCTGGTTCATCAAACAATACTCTGTTGTCGCTTAAACTTGTTGTGATCAACATATGAGGATAATCCATTTTCTTAATATTATTATAGGGAGCATAAGAATAAATATAATCAAAGTGATCTTTTTTATCTTTTGCATTTCCAAACTCATCGAATTCTCCAACTGTTAAAGGTAAAGAGTGATCTAGATTAGTTGTCAGAGAGTCTACAAATGGTACTGCCATTATAATTCCTAGAAATAATTCCGGGGCTTGATTAACTACAGCACCCATAAGAAGACCACCTGCGGAGCCACCCATACCTATTATTTGATTTTTTGAAGTATATTTATTTTCAATTAAGTATTTTGCAGAAGCAATATAATCTTCAAAAGTATTTTTTTTATTCAGCAGCTTTCCTTCTTTCCACCACTTCATACCTCTTTCCATACCCCCTCTAATATGGGCTGTAACCCAGATGATATCTCTATTAATCAAACTTAATCTAGTAGTAGAAAAACTAGGGCTCATAGAACTCCCATATGATCCATAACCATAAAGTAGCAATTGAGCACTTCCATCCATTTTAGTATTTTTGTGTCTTGTAATTGTAAGAGGAACCAGTCTTCCATCGTGTGATTTACAATCTACTCTTTCTACAATGTAGTCATCAGGATTATGACCGGATGGGATCTCTTGTTCTTTAACTAATTTTTTTTCTTTTGTGCTTAAGTTATAAGAATAAACTCTAGACTGCGTCTTGGGTGAAGAATAACTTATATATATCTCATCTGTATTTTTATCTCTTTGCATCAAAGAGGCACCAGGAACATATACAGTTTCATCAGAAAAAATTAATTCTTCTTCTATTCCAGTTGTAATATTTTTTACAAATAATTTATCTAAAGCATCTGAAGTTTCAGATCTAATGATCCAATTTTTTAAGAATGTTAAACCTCCAATTAGAACCTCATCTTTTGCAGCAATAAAGGTTTTCCAGTCTGGTTTTTCCAAACTATTACTTATGTCTATTTTAAAATCTTCAGCATTTTCATTAGTATGATTGTAAAATTTACCATCCCAAGAATTGACAGAATAAAGAATTCCTCTTTGTCTTTTTTTTATTAATTTAGGTTTGGGATCTTTTTCATTAACATCAAAGTAATATTGCTCAGATGTATTATGGTCTGAAGAGTTGATAAAGAAATATTTATCATCTGCACTTAAACCAATTCCAACCGTAAAGGCTTCACTTTTTTCTTCGAAAATTAATTGATCTTCACTAACTTTAGTACCTAATTTGTGTCTATAAATTTTTCTTGGTCTATGATTTTCATCAAGTTTTGAATAAAAAACATACTGATCATCTAAACTGAAAGTTATGCTACCTGATGTTTCCTCAATCTTTTCAGTAACTAATTTTTTTGTATTTATATCTCTAATATATATTGTGTAATATTCAGAACCCTTTGTATCTAAAGAGTATCCCAAATATTTGTCATTAAAACTAACCTCCAAATCTCCAACACCAAAGTATTCTACTTTTAGTTTTTCTTTTTCTTCATCTCCATTCCAAATTTCTTCAATATTGTTAGTTCCGATTTTTTTCCTTAATTTTATGGAATAATTTCCTTTGGTAGTTGTTTTTGACCAATATTCATAATCAAAATCTTTAAAAGGTAAAGACTCATCATCTAATTTTATTCTTCCTTTGATTTCATCAAATAATTTTTTTTGAATGGTCTTGGTATCTGATAAGTGAAAATCAGTATAAGAGTTTTCTTCTTCAAGATATTTTCTGACTTCAGGGTTTAATTTTTTGCTATCCTTTAAAACCTCCAAGATATCATCTTGATGTATCCAACTATAATCATCTTCCCAACTAATGTTATGGCACGTTTTTATTTCTGATTTTTTTTTAAGATGTGGTATTTTCATGGATACAAATTAAATATATGAATATTATTATTTATACACTAATTTTTTTGGGAATTACTTACTTTTTACTTAAATTAGTAGCGAATACTTCATCAAAAAAAATATCAAAACATTTAAGAAAATTAATTTTTTTAGGTTTAATAATTTTGGCAATATTGCTTTTTGTTGCTGGCAAGTTTTTGTTAAGTATACCACTTACTTTGCTTAGCTTAGCTTTAGTTAAACTAAAGGGGTTTTCAATATTTCAATTAATTGGTTTATTTAGACTTATACAAACACTTAGAAACTCTGGGAGATTTTCATTTAACCAAAATCAAAATATTAAAAATTCTTCCACAATAACTATAGAAGAGGCTTATAAGATCTTAAACTTAGATATTAAAAAAAAAATTACTAAAGATGATGTTCAAAAAGCATACATAAAAATCCAAAAAAAAATACATCCTGATATTTCACCAGAGACCACAAGATTATCGATGATTGTAAACGAAGCAAAGGAAGTAGTTTTAAAAAATTTAGTCTAGAATTTATTATTAAGAATTTCTTGATAGACTTTCTCAACAGATACATCGTTTGGGTTTAAATTTGATCCATGAGTTATATTTTCAATTTTAATATTTTCTGGAAATATTCTCTGATAATTTTTACTATAATCTGTGTATGCTTTAGGAGAATCTAAGAGTATTACTAAACTTTTTATTCCTGACTGAACTGTTATATGAGATCCAAATGAATCATTACCAACATACATGTTGGCCGAACATAGAAATGGAATAACTTCTTCTATCTTTTTATCGTATAATGAAACATAGTTATTACTTTTAATATTATTTGTAATTTCATTGGACAAATCTTTATCCTTTGGACCACAAAGAATAAAAAAATAATAATCTCCATTATTGTTGAGTTTGTTTATCAAGTTGGAATAATTTTTAGCACCCCACTTTGTTGTAGGTCCAGAAGATCCAGCTCCAATAACAATTGTAAATTTTTTTGTGTCTATGTTTTTTTTTATATTTTGTATCTTATTTTCTTTAATGAAATAGTTTGTTTCAGTTGAGCAATCAGTTATTCCCAAAGATTTTTCAGTGAATTTTTTTGCAGCATCAACCAAATGTAATTTATTTTTCTTGAATAATGGATAGCAAAAAACTTTCTTAATATTAGATAAAACTGAGGCTAGATAAATTCTTACACTTGGATAAAAAATAAAGATTTGATCAAAATTAAAAGAGTTAAAAAAGTTTCTTAACCTTAAGATATCAATAAATCTTTTATGATACTTATTTATAAAGATAATTTTATCAATTAATGGGTCATCCTTTAAAGCAGCCTCTAAATTATTGCACAATGTAATAATCGTGACAGGACCATATTTTTGAGCTATCTCATGACAGTAAGCAAGGTGTAATAAATTTGCACCTAAACCTTTATAGCTTAAGTATATACATGTTTTCATATTGAGTTAAAAATCTTCTTGACTAATTTTGCACCACCAATTTTTATTTGATATTTAAATTTTTTATTTAATATTTCATAATTTTTTTTTGATCCCATCATTACTTCAACTTCATCAGGTCTAATAAATTTTTTATTAATTGAAAAATATTTTCTGTAATCAAGTTTATTTTGTTCATAGGCAGTTTTTAAAATTTCATAGCCAGAAATTCCCTGACCGCTTGATAACATCAAATCTCTAGGTTTAATTTTGGTAAGATGATAAATGCCTTCAACAATTTCTGGAGCCCAGGAATAATCTCGTATCGTATTAAGATTACCAACAGTAATATTTTTTTTTAACTTAGCATGTGTACAAATTTTTTTTATAAAAAAATCATTATTTCTTAATGGAGATTCAACTTGTAAAAAAAATATACTAGAGCAATTAACTCCTTTTTTTCTGAATTTTTTGACTTCTTTATGAGCCTTAATTTGTGATTGAATATAAGGATTATTATTTTTTGAAATTTTAGATTTTATATTAACCAATCCTTTATTTGGTTCAAATATATATCCTGAATTAGCCTTATAAAAATTTGTTTTTAATTCATATTTATGAAGAATTTCCAAAATCTTTTTAGCACCAATATAATTAGAATCATTGGTTACTTTTTTAAGCTTGATACTTTTTGTAAGAGAGCTTTGCCCAGAAAAGTAAAATATATTTTTTGGAGTATATTTTTTTAAAAGTTTTAATATTTCGTCTTTTTTTAAAAAATTTAACTTCTCAAATATTATTTTATTTTCAATATTTAATTTATTATAATTTGTATAAGCCTTTTTTCTTTTTCTTGAAGTTACTATAATCTTTTGTCTTTTTGATAATAGAAATTTTGCTAAATAACTCCCTATAACTCCAGAACCTATGATTATTGAATTATTCTTTTTCATTTTTAATTGTTTAAAGTATATAAGTAATCATTATAGGAATTAATATGAAAAAAATTAAAGGTATTTACGCAGCTGGAATGTCAGTTTTTAATGATGATTTAAGTCTAAATATAGCCAAGACTATAAATCATGCAGAAAGAATAATAGATCAAGGTTGTCACGGTGTTGCTATTTTTGGAAGCACTGGGCAAGCACAACTTATATCTATAAGTGAAAAAATTAGCCTCTTAAATGAATTATCGAATAGCAAATATAAAGAAAAATACTTAATTGGAACTGGGCTAAATTCCTTAAATGAAACTATAAATTTAATGAAAGTGGCTAACTCTTTAAACTTTAGTGATTTTTTAATAATGCCACCAGCTTATTATAAGTATGGTGATAGTGAGGTAATAGAATTTTACTCAAAAGTAGTTGAAGCTGTGCCAGACAGTAAGATTATTTTATATAATTTTGAAAAGTTGTGTGGCTACAAATTTAGCGTTGAGTGTGTTAAGGAGCTTGTTAAGAAATTTCCAAAACAAATAGTTGGTGTCAAAGATAGCTCCTATAACCTATATGAAAATTTAAAGATTGATAATTTCTCTGTTATGCCGGGATCAGAACTAAAACTCCTAAAGGGTCTTGAGCTTGGATGTGATGGTATTATTACAGCAACTTGCAATGTAACTGCTAATTTATCTAGAAAAGTTTACGATGATTTTAACGAAAAAAAACAACAAACGGTAAATGAGATACTAGGCAAAGTTAGGGGTACTTTTGACCAATACAATTTAATATCAGGATTACATTCTTTTATGTCAGATCAAGATGATTGTTACAAAAATGTTATACCACCGGTTAGTCTTTTAAACAAAAAAGATAAAAAACAACTTGTAGAAGATCTTGGTAAGCTTAATTTCACAATAGATTCGTTAAAGATAGATTAAATAAGATTTTCAATAATATAGAAACAAGAGACTATATTTATTAGTAATTAATTGATAAATCTAATTTTCTTAAAGTATGAAAAAAATAAAAAAAAATTTAGCTAAAAAAAAACCTTTAGCAAAAAAGAAGGTTAAAAAAACTACAAATAAAAAGCAGAAAAAAAATTTAAAAATTAAAAAAAATATTTATAATAAGAAAAAGATAAGCAAAAATACCAAAACAAATAAGAAAAAACAAAAAACTTACTCTAAAAAAAAAGCAACCTTAATATCAAGAGTAGTTGAGCTTCAAAATTCTTTAAAGCCAGAATTTAACTTCAAAATTAATTTTAGTTTAGAAAGATATATTCAAGCTTTTTTTGATAATATTGCCAATAGAATATCTGAATACAAAACCTTAAAGGCTGAAGAAAAAAGAAGAAGACAACTTGAAGAAATTGAAAAGAAAGAACAAGAAAAATTACAAATTCAAAAACAAAAAGTAAAAGAAGAACAGGAGCAAACTAAACTTAAAGAAAAAGCATTAAAAGAAGAAATTAAACTTGAAAAGGAAAGAGCAAGAGACATAAAATTATTTTTACGTAAGGAGCAAGCACTACTTAGAATTGAACATGCTGAAAGGCAAAAACAGTTTTTAAAACAATTACAATTAGAAAAACAGATAGAAAAATTTAGAATAAGAGAGATTAAAGAATTAGAAAAACTTGAAAAGATTTCATTAAAAGAAAAAAGAGATGATTATGCTGGTCTTCAAGCAAGGATAGAGAAACTAAAAGATAAATATAGAATCATAAGAGACCAAAAAATTAGAGAGAGAGTAGAAGCTTTAGGAGTAAAAATCCAAGGTGATGAGGATAGAGATACTTTACTTCAAAAAGAGAAAGATTATAAAGTTGCGAGGCAGAAAATTGAACTTTCTCTTGAAAGCTTTTACAGAAGTGCCAGTAGTTTAGTTTTTCAACTAAATAAACGGCACATCACTAGACACATGTCTATTTTTAGATGCATTGATCAAAGATTTGAAACTGGTGAGATCTTTATCAAATGGGATGAAGCACCTGATGAAGAGTGGCTGCTATTAATTTATATAAAAAATAATTCTCCTGATGAAGGGATAGTCATTGAAGATAAATCAGATCCTGAAAAAAATTTATCTCATGAATTCAAATCAAATGAAATATTTAAAGCATCTGATCTAATGGTTGACTCGTTAACACAGTTAATTTCAAGAAAAAGAGCTAAAAAAGATTAAATTAGATACTATCTTCCTTAATCAATCTTTCAATTTCAGGTATTAGCTCACGACTTTTAAATGATGGATAGAATTCTAATGCGCTTTCAATACTCTTAATAGCTTTTTCATATTCTTGAAGTTTTATGAAAATTCTTGCTTGTCCTGATAAAGCCCCAAAGTGTCTAGGCTCTATATCTAAAACTTTATCAATATCATTTAATGAATTTTTAAACTGACTCATTAAAAAATATACAGTTGCTCTTTTATTCCAGGCTTCAGACCATTTAGGGTCATTCTCCAAGATATTACTAAAAACTTTTAATGCATAATTATAATCACCATATTGCATTAACTCTGTTCCAAACTCTAACTTTTCAGTTAATTTAAAATCACTAGGATGTTCATTCCAAACAGACCAAATTTTTTGCTCCAATAGAGCAGCACTTTTTGAATTATCAATAATTTGAAGTTGGTCAAAAAGATTATTTAAAATAACTTTCTGAGATGACTGAGCAGAAGAAACAAAACTAAATATAAATACGAATAGTATAAAAACTTTCATAATTAAAATATATTTTATTCAGTACCTCATCTCAACATTAAAAACTTATTTTAAAAGTTGTTTTTTATTTTTTAAAAATAAAAAGAAAGCAATAATCTCATAAAAAAATGAAAATAAAGTAAAAATTATAGGAGTTTTAAAAAAGCTATAAAGAAACTTATATTTAGGAATTTTTTTCCACACTAATAAAAAAGCTTCTGCCCCTCCAATTACTTTCTCCCCATCTTTAATATGAAGTCTACGCAAAAGGTTTTTAGCATTTCTTTGAGTTTCTATTTCTGCAGATTTATTATTTGTAATATCCACCCATTCTATGTCTTTAATATTTTGTTTTTTATACAAATTTATCTCAGCACGGCAAATTTTACATGAATTATTAAAATAAACTTTCACAATCTATTTTTTATCTTTCCAAGCTGTCATTCCACCAGTCATATTTTTCACATTTTTTATTCCCATGTCCTGCATAGTTTTTGTTGCAAGTGTGCTTTGACCTCCAAGACCGCAAAAAACTATATATTCTTTGTCAGGATTTTTCTTAAACATTTCATTTTCTAAAGGACTACCATCAGCTAAATAAAACTCTAATAAGCCTCTTTCTAAATTTACAGCATTACCAATAGTTTCTGACTCAAAACTATTTTTATCTCTTACGTCTATAAATTGAACATTTGGGTCATTTAGTTTTTCTTTGGCTTCATCAACTGAAATATTTTTTATCTCGCTAGAAACGTTCATTAATTCATCAAATTTTTTCATTATATTGTCCTTTTTTTTAATTTATTCCTAAAATTATATAGAATCCGATAGATTGTATATGTGCGAAATACGACAATTGAAAAAATAATTATAACTATTACTTGTTATGTATGAATGATTTTTTTACTAAAACAGATTTATCAAGAAAAGATGCTGAGAGCATTATATCAGAAACATTAAATAGTTGTGATGATGGTGAGCTTTACTTAGAAAACTCTAAAAGCGAATCTATTGTACTTGATGATGATAAAATAAAGAGTTCTAGTTATAGTTCTGATCTAGGATACGGTTTAAGAGCGGTTACTGGTGAAGTAGTAGCATATTCTCATTCAAATGAAATTTCAAAAAAATCATTAAAACAATCAGCTAGCAATCTAAGCTCAACATTAAAATCTCAAAAAGGTATTTACAATCATGAAATTCCACAAACTAATGAAAAATTTTATAAAGATGTGAATCCGATAGAAGAAAAATCACTACAATCTAAATTGGATCTTTTAAAAGAAGTTAATAACTATACAAGAGCTAAAGGTGGAATGGTAAAACAAGTCACTGCTAGTTTTGCAGGTGAGCATAAATCTATAGAAATTATAAGATCTGGAGGTGAAGTGTTAACAGATGTTAGGCCTTTAATTCGTTTTAATGTTTCAGTCATGCTTGAGAAAGATGGAAAAAAAGAAACAGGAGTTTATGGAATTGGTGGAAGACAATCTTATGATGAATATCTTAAAGATGATAATTGGAAAAAAGTATGTGATGAAGCATTTAGAATTGCTTCAGTAAATCTTGAAAGTAAACCTGCACCAGCAGGAGAAATGAAAGTTGTTTTAGGATCGGGCTGGCCAGCAATACTAATTCATGAAGCTATAGGGCATGGTCTTGAAGGTGACTTTAACAGAAAAAAAACATCTGCTTTCCATAATTTAATGGGTCAAAGAGTTGCTAGTGAGGGTGTTACTATAGTTGATGATGGAACTCTTCATAATAGAAGAGGAAGTTTAACAATAGATGATGAAGGGACACCTACTGAAAAAACTGTCTTAATAGAAAATGGTATATTAAAAAATTTTATGCAAGATCGACTAAATGCTAGATTGATGAACACAAGATCAACAGGTAGTGGAAGACGAGAAAGCTACAAGCATGTTGTTCTACCAAGAATGAGAAATACCATGATGTTAAATGGAAAATATTCTCAAGAAGAGATGATTAAATCAGTTGATAAAGGAATATTTGCAGTAAGTTTTGGTGGTGGGCAAGTAGATATTACTTCAGGAAAATTTGTATTTAACTGTACAGAAGCTTATGAAATTATTAATGGTAAAATTGGATCACCTATTAAAGGTGCAACATTAATTGGTGATGGACCTTCAATTTTAAAGGAGGTTTCATTGGTTGGCAACAACATGATGCTTGACCCAGGTATTGGAACTTGTGGAAAAGCAGGGCAAGGTGTTCCAGTAGGTGTGGCACAACCATCGATCTTAATTGATAAAATGACTGTTGGTGGAACGCAATTATAAATCATATGGTTAAAGATCAAGATTATTTAAAAAAGACAGCTTCTTTTTGTATAGATTTAGCAAAAAAACTTGGAGCAACAGACTCAACTGCTGCTGTGATGCACTCCATCTCAGAAACAGTAAATTTTAGAAATAAAAAATTAGACGAATCTGATCGGTCAGATAGCCTAGGGGTTAGTCTTACAACTTATATCGGCAAAAAAAAATCAAGTATTTCTTCTTCAAATCTTACTGAAGAAAATATCAAGATATTGGTTGAAAGATGTATTGAGACAACAAAAATTACTCCAGAGGATGAATATAATTCATTACCAGATAAAGACTTACTGGCTAATAAAATTAATGATCTAAATTTATATGATGATGACCATATAGAGAATGATGAAAAAATTGAATATTTAAAAGAAGTAGAAGAGGCTGCATTTCAAAAAAAAGAAATTATTAATACAGAAACTGGTTTCTCTGAGTCAAAATCAAATTTTATATTAGCTAGCAGTGATGGTTTTTTAAATGGTTATAAATCCTCTTCTTTTTCAGCATCATGTGTGGCTGTAGCAAAAGATTCTAATAATAAAATGGAAAGAGATTATGAATTTACCAGCACTTGTCATTTAAATGATATGTTAAAACCTAGTCAAATTGGTGAAATGGCAGCAAAAAAAACACTACAAAAATTAGATCCAAGAAAAATAGAAAGTGAAAAAATTAGTATTGTCTTTGATAGAAGAATTTCAAAAGGAATATTGAGTACATTTGCAAGTGCAATATCTGCTTCCTCAATTGCAAGAGGCACATCTTTTTTAAAAGATAAAATTAATGAGGAAATATTTACCTCTTCAATAAATATTTTTGATAAACCTAATATAGTTAAAGGATTAGGGTCAAGGTATTTTGACTCTGAAGGAGTGAAAACTGATGAATTAAAGTTGGTAGATCAAGGTGTTTTAAAACATTATTTAGTAGATACCTATAATGGAAAAAAATTAAATCTTAAGTCAAATGGTAGAAGTGGTGGAACAAGTAATTTATATTTTGAAAAAGGTTCCATTTCTTACAAAGACTTATTAAAATTAAATCAAAGAACTTTATATATTACAGAAACAATCGGTCATGGAAGCAATTTAGTTACAGGAGATTATTCTGTGGGTGCCACTGGGTTTATGGTTGAAAATGGAGTATTTAAATATCCAGTAAGTGAAATAACTATTGCTGGAAATTTTAAAGATATATTCAAAAACATTACTTTGGCTGATGATCTTGAGTTTAAATATTCTACCAATGCTCCTACGATGTTAATAGAAGGCATGGTAGTTGCGGGTAAATGAAGGATTTCTGTATTATTGGCTCAGGTATTTCTGGCGCAACAATTGCCAATATTCTTAATAAAAAATATTCATTAGATGTTTATGACAAAGCGAGAGGAGTTGGGGGAAGATCGTCTAATAAAAAGCTTAATAAGAATGAAAGCTTTGATCATGGTGTTCAGTATATTTCACCAAAAAGTATTCAATTTAAAAAATTTATAAAAAGTTTAATTTTAAAAAAAATTGTTAAGAAATGGCCAGGAAAACATTTATTTTTAAATACTGATAAGCAAGAAGACAAAAAACATACTAAAATAATTGGAAAAAAAGGTAACAACGCAATCAGCAAATATCTATTAAAAGATATCAACTGCAATTTTAATAGTGAAGTAATTAAAATTTTTAATAAAAATAAAGTTTGGGAAATATATTTTTCTGATGGGTCAAAAAAATTATATAAATCATTGATATTAACCTGTCCATTTCCTCAATTAAAAAAACTTTCAAAAAAATATATTAAACATTCATTTATTAATCAAAAAATAAAAATGGATGCAAATATAACAGTCATGATGGCAACAAAAAAAAGTAAACTTAATGTTAGCAGTTATTTTTTTAATGATAAAATTTTAGGTTGGGCTGGCAACGAAAATAGTAAAATGAGATTTAAAAGTAAAAATGATCTTTGGACTTTGCAGAGCACTTACTCATGGGCAAATAAAAAAATTGATAAAAATCGAGAAAATAAAAAATTAAACACAAAGATTATGATTGAGCAGTTTTTTAAACTTACAGGTATCAAAAAAACCAAAGTTTTATTTTCATTAAACCATGGCTGGAAATATTCATCTAACTCAAAACCTTTGAGAATTAAAAGTTATTGGAATTCTTCCTTAAACCTAGGAGTTTGTGCGGATTGGTTTGTTGGACCTAGACTAGAGTCGGGATGGATAAGTGCTCAAGATCTTTTTAATAAAATAAATAAATAGTTTTATTCAAACTTTTTAACCTTATATTCCCAATTTCCTAATCTAGAATAAGCAACCTTTAAAATTAATGAATTTTTTTTATCAAACCATATATCAAAATTAAGTCTTTTATCTTTTGGTAAAGACATGTCTTTTGAGGTTAATTTAAAATGATCCACGTCATAAGTTTTACCGTAGAGTTCGATTTTTTCTTTAGCAACAAAGGTTACTACTTGTTCTTTGATGCTACCTGATATTGGACTAATTTGACTATCAGTTTGTAAAATTTTATGGCTCCACCAGTTTCCAACTACGTTATTTATTGATGCTATACCACTATAGGAAGAACCCTGAATATCAAATTTATTTGTTTGTTTATTAAATTCTAAATTTACATATTTTTTTTTATCATTTTGAAGTGTTTTAGAATTAAAAGAAATTAATTGATCTTTAACATACTTTTCTTCTCCAAACCCTTCAACTTCAAAAATTGTTGCACCAAATAATTTCACTGTAAATTTAATTTGATTTGTAACTATTGTCTTATCTCCATCCTTTTTAAAAAAATAATAATTATAACCAATAACTTCACCATCTTTTAAAATCTCCATTTCAATTTTATTAAATTTATTATAATGCGCCATATGAGCATTAGAGCTGAGTGAATATGCTAAGAAAAATATTATAATAAAAAATTTTTTCATAAAGGAGTAACAATAATAGACTTTAGTTTTAAAAGAAGTAATTTATTGAAAATATGTTCTTGAAAATTAAAGATATTCCTAAAGTATATTGGAGTTCTGAAAAACCATTAAATCTTAAACCAAAAATTTCAACTTTCTTTTTTTTGTGTCTTGGATTAGTTTTATTTGGTCTAGGTGAGGGATTATTAATAGTTTCTTTTGCGGGGGCTTCCCCTTGGTCTATTCTTGCACAAGGTATTGCATTGAATGTTGATCTTTCAATTGGAATAATAACAGTATTAATTAGTATTGGAGTTTTGTTTCTTTGGTTGCCACTTAAACAAAAACCTGGAATTGGAACAATTTTAAATGCAATAATTATTGGTTTAATGATCGATGTCTGCATAAAATTTATACCAACCCCCGAAAATTATTTAAATCAATTAATTTTAGCAACAATTGCTGTACTTACGGTTGGTCTTGGTGGGGGGATTTATCTTGTTGCAAACCTAGGTGCAGGACCAAGAGATGGACTAATGGTTGGTTTACAAAAAAAAACTAACTTACCCATTGCAACTGTAAGAGCTTTTCTTGAAATAACAGTGATGTCTATTGGGTGGTATTTAGGTGGAACAGTTGGAATTGGAACTTTATTATTTGCTTTTGGAATAGGACCTTCGGTTGCTTTAGGATTATATCTTGTTGGAAAAACTTTTAATTAAAGAGGCGTTCCAGATTTCTCATTCTTTTTTCTGTCATTAGGATTTAGAATAGCTTTTCTTAATCTAAGAGATTTTGGAGTAATCTCCAAAGCTTCATCAGTATTTAGCATACTTAATTGTTCAGCAATTGACATTTGTCTTACTGGTGTAAGTACAACATTTTCATCAGTTCCTTGAGTTCTCATATTCGTTAACTGCTTACCTTTCATGACATTAATAATCATATCACCTGGTTTTGGGGCTAATCCGACAATCATTCCTTCATAAACGGGATCATTATGAGTTACAAACATTTCACCTCTTGCCTGCAAGTTAAATATTGCAAATGCAACAGCTTTTCCGTTTGCCATTGAAATTAAAGCACCATTTTTTCTGCCATCCATTTCACCTTCAAATTTTCCATAACCATGGAAGATTCTATTAATTACACCAGTTCCTTTTGTTAAAGTTAAAAATCTACTTGTGTATCCCATCAAGCCTCTTGTTGGTGCATGAAAGATTAATCTTTTTTTATCTTTTCCTGTATCTTTAAGATCAAGTAATTTACCTTTTCTTCTATTCATTGAGTCAATAATCTTTGATGAAAACTCTTCATCTACATCAACAGTAATCTCTTCAATTGGTTCTAGTCTGTTACCATTATCATCTTTTTGGTACAAAACTTTTGGAGGACTTACAGTCATTTCAAAACCTTCACGTCTCATTTGTGTCAGTAGAATTTCAAGCATTAGCTCACCACGACCACTAATTACAAAAGCATCTACGTTTGCATTTTGAGAAAAAGAAATTCCAACATTATTTTGTGCTTCAGTAACCAGTCTATCTCTGATTTGAGTACTTGTTAATTTTTTACCTTCTGTCCCAGCTAAAGGTGAACTATTCACACTTATAGTAATAGACATTGTTGGAGGATCTATTGGAGTTGCTGGAAGTGGATCGTTTACTTCAAGATCACAAATTGTATCTGCTACATTAGCTTTTTCTAAACCTGCAATTACAACAATATCTCCTGCTTCACCAACTTCAATGGGTACTTTTTTAGTTCCTTCGTATCTAAAAATTTTAGTTAATCTACCTTCATCAACTTTCTCACCTTTAAGATTTATTGCTTTAATAGCTTGGTTAGCTTTTGCTGTTCCTTGAGATATTTTTCCAACTAAACTTCTACCTAAGAAACTATCTGCGTATAATAAAGTAGATAGCATTGCGAAAGGTTTAGTTTTATCAAGATCTGCTGGCTTAACATGTTCTATAATTAAATCTAATAATGGGTGTAAATTTTCTCTTGGTCCATCTACTTCTTTATCTGCCCATCCAGATCTGCCACTTGCATACATAACTGGAAAATCTAACTGTTCTTCGTTTGCATCTAAACTTACAAATAAGTCAAATGTTTCATCTAAAACTTCATTAGCTCTTTGATCAGCTTTATCCAGTTTGTTAATTACAACAATGGGCTTTAAACCTTGCTTAAGAGCTTTTGCTAACACGAATTTTGTTTGTGGCATTACACCTTCAGCAGAATCAATTAATAATAAAGCACCATCAGCCATACTTAAAACACGTTCTACTTCAGCTGCAAAATCTCTGTGACCTGGTGTATCAATAATATTAACTCTAGTACCTTGCCAATCAATAGAAGCAGGTTTAGCTAGAATAGTAATTCCTCTTTCTTTTTCCAACTCCCCAGAGTCCATCAATCTTTCATCTACAACTTCATTTTCTCTAAATGAACCACTTTGCTTCATTAGATTGTCAATCATAGTTGTTTTACCATGGTCAACGTGAGCGATAATTGTGATGTTTCGAATATTGTTACTCATAATTTGACGCTCTTATACATTAATTGAGTCAATTGAAAACTTAAAAAAAATCAATATTTACTTACTTAAATTAATTATTCTAAAAATTCACTTCTTGTGATTGTTATAAAAACGTATAGATATCCCTATATAAATTAGACGTATTAAAGGATTAAGAGCATATCTCCTTAAATTTTAAAAAATCTAAATACCTAAATGGAAAACTTTAAATTACTAAAAATAGAAGATTCGTTAAAGAATTCATTGGAAAAAATGAAGTTTACGAAACCGACTCCAATTCAGGCGATGGCAATTCCTGTTGCTTTAGAGGGAAAAGATATTTTAGGAACAGCTCAAACAGGAACTGGAAAAACATTGGCATTCAGCATTCCTCTAATAAATAAATTAATATTAGATAAAAATGCATTTGCATTAGTTATGTGTCCAACTAGAGAGCTTGCAACTCAAGTAATGGCTGCAATTAAAAGCATTATTAGTGATAAAATTAACATTAAAACTGCCTTACTTATTGGTGGAGAGGCAATGCAAAAACAACTTAGACAACTAGGTAATAGATCAAGAATAATAGTTGGAACTCCTGGAAGAATTAATGACCACTTAAAAAGAAAAAGTTTAAATCTATCAGCCACTAAATACCTAGTACTAGATGAAACTGACAGAATGTTAGATATGGGTTTTACCCCTCAAATAGAATTAATTTTAAAATTTGTTCCAAAAGATCATCAAACTTTATTATTTTCTGCAACACTACCTCAGAATATTGTTAGAATTTCTGAGAGATATCTAAATGAGCCTCAAAGAATTTCAACAGGGTCAACATCAGTACCTATTGCAAAAATTAAACAAGAAACTCTTCAAGTTTTTAAAGAGAATAAATACGATCAACTAGTAGACCAATTTATAGCAAGAAAAGGATCAATATTAGTTTTTGTTAAAACTAAAAGAGGTGCTGATAAAATGGTTAAGCGTCTTAAAGAAGAGGGTCATTCAGCGGATGCTATTCATGGAGATCTTCGTCAAAGTAAAAGAGATCGTGTAATTACCTCATTTAGAAAAGGCCTTAAGAGAATATTAATTGCAACAGATGTTGCTGCAAGAGGTTTAGATATTCCTTTAATTCAACATGTAATTAATTTTGATCTTCCACAAGTACCAGAAGATTACGTCCACAGAATTGGAAGAACTGCTAGAGCAGGAACAGAAGGTTCTGCTTTAACTTTTCTTACCCCAGATGATAGATCGATGTGGAATGAAATTAGTAAATTAATTGATCCAAACTTTAAACCTGCACCTCGTGGCGCAAGAGGAGACTCAAGAGGAGGAAAAAGAGGAAAAGCTCCTTACAATAAAAAAAGAAAATTCAGAGATGAAAAAAAATCATTCGGTAAAGGAAGACCTGATCGATCATCAAGAGATGGAGAGAAAAAAAGTTTCGGGTACAAAGGAAAATCTAGTTTTGGAGATAAATCAAAACCCTCTAGTTATGGAAGACCTGATCGATCATCAAGAGATGGAGAGAAAAAAAGTTTCGGGTACAAAGGAAAATCTAGTTTTGGAGATAAATCAAAACCCTCTAGTTATGGAAGACCTGATCGATCATCAAGAGATGGAGAGAAAAAAAGTTTCGGGTACAAAGGAAAATCTAGTTTTGGAGATAAATCAAAACCCTCTAGTTATGGAAGACCTGATCGATCATCAAGAGATGGAGAGAAAAAAAGTTTCGGGTACAAAGGAAAATCTAGTTTTACAAAAAAGGATAACTCGAAACCAACAGGATTCACAAATAATCCAAAATACTTTGGAAAAAAAACATCTGAAAGTTCATCAACTAGTGAAGAGAAAAAAAACTCTAGTTTTGATGGAAAGAAGAAGTTTAAAAGCAGAAGTGATAGACCTAAAAGCTTTACCTTCAAAAAACACAGTCAAAAAAGAGCTAAAGTCTAAGATTTTTTAGATTTCTCTTTTTTATTTTTTCTTTTTTCTTTCAGGCTTAATTTTGGTTTTTTAGCAGTACTTGAATCTTTAAATGATTTTCCACTGTATCTTTTTGACATATCTTAATCTTATAACAGCTTAATAAAAAAAAAGGCCACCTAAAAAGATGGCCTTTGAATTTCTTTTTGAAAAGATTGGGATTACATGCCCATTCCGCCCATGCCACCCATGCCGCCCATTCCACCAGGCATTCCACCAGACATTCCACCAGCACCAGAATCTTTGTCGTCTGGTTTGTCAGCAATCATGGCTTCAGTAGTTACAAGTAATCCAGCAATCGAAGCTGCATCTTGCAAAGCTGTTCTTACAACTTTAACAGGATCGATGATACCTTTCGCAAACATATCAACGTATTCTTCGTTCTGAGCATCGTAACCCATATTCTTTTTATTTTGTTCAAGTAGTTTTCCAACTACAACTGAACCATCAACTCCAGCATTTAAAGTTATTTGTCTAATAGGAGCCTGTAAAGCTTTAGCAACTAATGCAACGCCAGCTTTTTGATCGTCTCCTTTAACTTTAAGTGTGTCAAGACTTTGTGAAGCGTATAAAAGAGCACAACCACCACCAACTACTATTCCTTCTTCAGCAGCAGCTCTAGTTGCATTAAGAGCATCTTCAACTCTATCTTTTCTTTCTTTAACTTCTACTTCAGTTGCACCACCAACTTTGATTACAGCAACTCCACCAGCAAGTTTTGCCAGTCTTTCTTGAAGTTTTTCTCTATCATAGTCAGAAGTTGTTTCACCTACTTGTTGTTTGATTTGAGCACATCTAGCTTCAATTTCAGATTTCTTACCATTGCCGCTAATGATTGTGCTGTTATCTTTATCAACTTTAACTCTCTTACAAGATCCAAGATCAGTAAGTTTAACGTTTTCAAGTTTAACACCAATATCTTCAGAGATAACCTGACCGCCTGTTAAAATTGCAATATCATCAAGCATTGATTTTCTTCTATCACCAAAACCTGGAGCTTTAACTGCAACAACTTTTAAACCACCTCTAAGTTTATTTACTACAAGAGTTGCAAGAGCTTCGCCCTCAACATCTTCAGAAATAATCATTAGTGGTCTACCAGCTTGTACAACAGCTTCTAAAAGTGGAACCATTGGTTGTAAGTTAGTTAATTTCTTTTCATGCAATAAGATGAAAGGGTTTTCTAACTCTGTAGTCATTTTATCAGCGTTAGTAATAAAGTATGGTGATAAATAACCTCTATCAAACTGCATACCTTCAACAACGTCTAACTCAGTTTCTACTCCCTTAGCTTCTTCAACAGTGATAACACCTTCATTGCCAACTTTTTGCATAGCTTTTGCAATCATGTTACCAATTTCTTTATCACCATTAGCTGAAATAGTTCCAACTTGAGCAATCTCATCAGTATCTTTAACTTTTTTTGCTGAAGCAATTAAGCTCGCTTTAACATGTTCTACTGCTGCATCTATTCCTCTTTTGACATCCATAGGGTTCATGCCAGCTGTTACATATTTTACACCTTCTTTAACAATTGCTTGTGCTAAAATAGTTGCTGTAGTTGTTCCATCACCAGCTTCCTCATTTGTTTTGCTAGCAACTTCCTTAACCATTTGAGCACCCATGTTTTCAAATTTATCTTCAAGATCAATTTCTTTTGCAACAGAAACACCATCTTTAGTAATTCTTGGTGCACCATAAGATTTGTCGATAACAACATTTCTACCTTTTGGTCCAAGAGTAACTTTTACTGTGTTAGCAAGGATATCAACACCTCTTATCATTGCTGCTCTTGCTTCAGAGTCGAATTTTACAACTTTTGCCATTTTATTTTCTCCTTTAAATTAAATTATTTGCCAGAAATACCCATAATGTCAGACTCTTTCATTATGCTGTATTCTTTGCCATCTATTTTGATTTCAGTTCCTGACCATTTGCCAAAAAGAACTTTGTCTCCAACTTTCACATCCATTGGAATTAGTTTTCCATCTTCAGTTTTTGCACCACCACCAACAGCAATAACTTTACCTTCTTGAGGCTTTTCTTGAGCTGTATCGGGGATAATTATTCCTCCAGCAGTTTTTTCACTACTGTCTAAAACTTCTATTAAAACTCTATCGTGTAACGGTTTAAATTTCATAAATTCTCCTTTTATTATGCGACTCATATAGCTATTAGGTTTACTATTTCAAGAGATGTTAAAAAAAATATGTAAGGCAAAAAACCAGAGAAATTGTGTTTTTTATAAGTTATACCTCCCATAATGACTAAGAATTTAGATAAGGATGGATTAAGGTCGATTGTAGAGAATTATGATATTTTTTATATCGATTTATGGGGTGTTGTTCATAATGGGATAACTCTTCATAAAAATGCAATCGAAGCCTTAGAAGAAATTACCAAAGCAAACAAAGACTATGTTCTTTTAACTAATGCGCCAAGACCTAATAAAATAGTAAACAATTTTTTAGAAAAAATGGGGATGAATAAAGAAATTAGAGAAAAAGTTTATTCCTCAGGAGAAGCGGCACTGAATTATTTAAAAAAAAATTCTCTAGAAGAAAAGTTTTACCATGTGGGACCACCAAGAGATTTTGATTTATTTTTAGATTTTAAAAAAAATAAGACTAATAACATTAAAGAAAGCTCATACTTACTCTGTACAGGATTATTTGAAGAGCAAGGTGAGGATTTAAAATATTATAAAGAGTTATTCAATGATCATATGGATAAGAAAATGATATGCACTAATCCAGATTTAATTGTTGATAGAGGTGAAAAAAGAGAATTATGTGCAGGGTCTGTAGCTCTTGTTTTTGAAAAAATGGGTGGAGAGGTTATTTATTTTGGAAAACCTTTTCCTGAAGTTTATAATCAAGCAATTAATAATGAAGGAAAAAGAGTTTTATCTATTGGTGATAATTTAAATACAGATATTAAGGGAGCTAATCTTTTAAATTTTAATTCATTAATTATATCAAATGGTGTTCATAAAGATGAAATTAAAAAAGAAGGAATCGATGTAATTTCAAAAAAATATGAAGTTGTTGTAAACTTTATTCAAACAGAATTAAAATGGTAAAATATGAAGCTGTATAAAGATTTTAATATTTCAAACAATCATAAAAAATCAATTATCTTGATTGGAAATTTTGATGGCGTTCATTTAGGTCATCAAAAATTATTTAAATTAGCAAATACTTATAAAAAAAAATTTAACCTAAAAATTGGTGTTTTAACATTTGAGCCAATGCCTAAAATGTTTTTTAATAAAAATTTTAAAAACTTTAGAATTTCAAATATAAATCAAAAAAAAATAATTTTAGATCATTTAGGGGTCGATTTTATAATTACTAAAAAATTTGATAAAAAATTTTCTGCAATTAAGTCTGATTTTTTTATTAAAGAAATTTTATCAAAAAAATTAGAAGCTCAATACATATTTGTTAGCAATAACTTTAGATTTGGCAACAAAAGAGAGGGAGATGTTAGGCAGTTAATAAAAAATGAAGGAAGATATCATTACAAAATAGTAAAACCACAACCACTAATTTTAAATAAAAAAGTTATCTCTTCAACATATATCCGCTCTCTTCTAGAAAAAGGACAGTTGAAGAAAACTAATAAGTTATTAAGTCGAAATTGGTCAATTGAAGGAATTGTTCAAAAGGGAAGACAGCAAGGAAAAAAAATTGGTTTTCCAACCTGCAATATTGATATTAAAGATTATGTGATTGCAATGCCTGGAGTGTATGCCGTTAAAGTAAAACAAAAAAACTCCAATAAATCACTAAAAGCTATTGCTAATCTTGGTTATAGACCAACTTTTAATCAAAAAAAAATTTTATTAGAAGTTCATATTTTTAATTTTTCTGGAAATCTTTATAATAAGTATTTATCAGTAGAGTTCACAAAATTTATAAGAAAAGAGAAAAAATTCAAAAACGTTGATCAATTAAAAAAACAAATTCAAAGTGACTTAAAAGTCGCTAAAAAAAGTTAACATGAGCAAAGAAAATATAAATTTACCTAAAACAGCTTTCTCCATGAAAGCAAATTTACAGAACAAAGAACCTGAAATTTTAGAATATTGGAAAAAGATTGACCTTTATAAGGAGTTGAGAAAATCTAATAAGGGAAAAGAGAAGTTCATACTTCACGATGGCCCACCATATGCGAATGGTAATATTCACATGGGCACTGCTTTAAATAAGATTTTGAAAGATATCATTGTTAAATTTCACCAAATGGATGGTAAAGATTCTGTATATGTTCCAGGATGGGATTGTCATGGTTTACCGATTGAGTGGAAAATCGAAGAGCAATATAAAAAAAATAAAAAAAATAAAAATGAAGTTCCAATAACAGAATTTAGAAAAGAGTGTAGAGAGTTTGCTGAAAAATGGATTGAAGTTCACAAAACACAATTTAAACGATTAGGTGTTGTTGGAGATTGGGAAAATCATTACGCAACAATGAGCTTTGAAGCAGAAGCTCAAATCGTAAGAGAATTAGGAAAATTTTTAAAAGAAGGAAGTCTTTATAGAGGTTTTAAACCTGTTCTTTGGTCAACTGTAGAAAAAACAGCTTTAGCAGATGCTGAGGTTGAGTATCAAGATCATAAATCAGATACAATTTATACAGCATTCCCAGTTAAGAAAACAAATATAAAAGAATTAGAAAATACAGATGTTATTATATGGACAACCACACCATGGACTATACCTGCAAACAAAGCTCTAGCTTATAATGAAGCCTTAGATTATTTAATAATTGAATTAGGTGATGAAGGAGATTTTAAGAATAAAAAAATAGTTGTTGCGGAAGCTCTACTAGAATCTGTAATCAAAGATTGTGAAATCAAAAGTTATAAAGAAATAAAAAAATTTAAGGGTAAGGATTTTAAAGATACAATTTGTAGTCACCCTTTCTTAGAGCTAGGTTATGATTATGATATACCAATGCTTGAAGCAAGATTTGTTACAACAGAACAGGGAACAGGTATTGTTCATTGTGCACCCAGTCATGGTCCTGATGATTTTAATCTTTGTTTAAAGTATGGGATAAAAGCCATAGAGACAGTAGATGGTGATGGTAAATACACTAAAAACCTTCCTTTATTTGAGGGAACTCATATTTTTAAAGCTAATCCAATTGTTATTGAAAAATTAAAAGAACAAAAAAAATTATTATCTAATGGAGAGCTAGTTCATTCATATCCACATTCATGGAGATCAAAAGCACCTCTTGTTCATAGAGCAACTCCGCAATGGTTTATTTCAATGGAAAGTCATGGCTTGAGAAAAAAAGCGTTAAAAGCTCTTGATGATACTAAATTTTATCCAGACAAAGGCAGAGAAAGAATAAAAGCAATGATTGAAACAAGGCCAGATTGGTGTGTTTCAAGACAAAGAGTTTGGGGAGTTCCACTTCCAATATTTGTTCATAAAACTACTAAAGAAATTTTAGTAGATGATAATGTAAATGAGAATATTGCGAGCATTTATGAAAAAGAAGGTTCTGATTGTTGGTTTTCTGACAGTCCTCAAAGATTTTTAGGGGATAAATATAAAGCAGAAGATTACGAAAAAATAAGTGATATTGTTGAAGTTTGGTTTGATAGCGGTTGCACTCATGCATTTGTTTTGGAAAAAAGAGAAGATCTTCAATGGCCAGCATCAATGTATTTAGAAGGCTCAGATCAGCATAGAGGATGGTTCCATTCGTCACTTTTAGAATCTTGTGGAACAAGAGGGAGAGCGCCTTATGAATCGATATTATCACATGGATTTGTTGTGGATGGCAAAGGTCTGAAAATGTCAAAATCTGTAGGAAACGTAATTGCACCTGAGGATATTTTAAAAAAGTATGGTGCAGATATTTTAAGAATATGGGTTGCATCATCTAATTATGCTGAGGATTTAAGAATTGATTATTCTATTTTAGAACAACACGCTGATTCATATAGAAAAATTAGAAATACATTTAGATATTTGCTAGGTAACTTAAATGATGATTTCCAAAAAATTGATTTGGAAAGTCTAGACATTAAACAATTGCCAGAGCTAGAGAGATATATGCTTCATAGAGTGTATGAGCTAAATAATAATTTTAAAAATTATTTTAAATCTTATGATTTTCACAATCTTTATAAAGAGCTTTTAAATTTTTGCACAGTAGACCTATCTTCATTTTATTTTGATATTAGGAAAGACGCTTTATATTGTGACTCAAAAAATTCTGATAGAAGAAAGAGTAGTATAGTAGTTTTAAATATTATTTTAGAATCTTTGGTTAAATGGTTTGCACCAATACTTTCATTTACAACCGAAGAAATTTTTACCCTGATAAACAAAGAGCAAAAAAGTATTCATCTTGAACAATTCATGAAATATCCAGAGTCTTTTCAAGATGAAGAACTGCATAAGAAATGGATAGAGTTAAAAAAAATTAGAGATATCTGTAATATAAGTATTGAAGCAAAAAGAGCTAGCAAAGAAATAGGATCAAGCTTAGAAGCTAGTCTAATTATTAATCTAAATAAATCATTATTCGAAATTTCAAAAAATGTAGATTTTTCAGAAATATGCATCACATCCTCTGCTTTAGTTCATCAATCAAACACTGATGAAATAATTATTAAAACGATTAAAGCCGAAGGAAATAAATGCCCAGTTTGTTGGAAGATCAATAAAGTTAAATGTGAGAGACATTCAGATTAACTAAAAAGGTTGATGAACAAAATTAACTTAAAAAACTTTTATTTAAATTTAGTAATTATATTAGTAGTTTTTATATTTGATCGTACAACAAAGCTATATATCTTAAAACTTGCAGAAGTAGAAACCTCGGTTGATATTTATATCACTCCTTTTTTAAACTTATTTTTAATCTGGAACAAAGGAATAGCTTTTGGATTATTTTCTATAGATGGAAGTGTTATTTATAATTCTATTACAATCTTAATTGGTCTTATCATTATTGCTATTATATTTATGATGTTAAAAAATGATAATATTCAGCGTTACTTTTTTGCTTTAATTGCAGGTGGCGCTTTTGGGAACTTTTATGACAGGATAGTTTATACAGCCGTTCCAGATTTTATTGATTTACATTTTTATGGCTTTCATTGGTTTGTTTTTAATGTAGCTGACATATTTATTACCATTGGAGTTTTTTGCCTTATTTTAGTAGAACTTTTCTTTAATAATAAAAAAACAAATGAAAAAAACTAATCCATTAATAGCTTCTTTTTTAATAATTCTCTTTTTAAACTCTTGTGGCACAATTGCTGAAGGATTGGGAGGAAGCAAAAAAAAAGGAAGTGACGAATTTTTGGTTGAAAAAAAGTCACCATTAGTACTACCCCCTAGCTTTGGAGAGTTGCCAGAACCTGGAAAGGAACCTGAAGAAAACATAATATCAGATAAAAAAGATACATCAGATATTGAAGATATAATAAATCAAAGCTCTTCTATAAGCACAAGTGAAAAAAGTGATGATGCAAAAAATTCTATTGAGCAATCTATTATTAAAAAGATTAATGAAAAAAAAGTTAATTTAATAGAAACTACAGAAATAAATTTAGATGAAGCTATAGAAGAAAATGAAAAACCAAAAAAAAAAGGTTTTTTTAAAAGACTAAAAGATAAATTCAATAAATCTGATAGTTAGTAAATGATATTTAAAAATTTTTTAAATATTAAAAGTTCCAAAATAATAAAAAAAGATTTTTTAAAACTACTAAAAAATCAGCCAGCATTGTTTGAAACTTTAAAACCCACATATAAATATAGCTATTCAAAAAAAATAATTAAAAAATATAAAAAATTATCAAATTTAAGAATAATTGGTATGGGTGGATCTGTTCTTGGCTCTGAAGCTATTTATGATTTTTTAAAACCTAAAATAAAAAAAAAAATTACTTTTGTAAATAATTTAAACAGCAATGCAGATTATTTTAATAATAAAAATATAAATTTAAATTTAATTATTTCTAAATCAGGAAATACATTGGAGACAATAGCGAATGCCAATGCATTAATTACCAAAAAAGAAAAAAATATTATTATTACTGAGTCAAAAAATAGCTATCTAACTAACTTAGCATCAAAACTAAAGGCAGAAATATTTGAGCATAAAAATTACGTAGGAGGCAGGTATTCTGTGTTGTCAGAAGTTGGAATGTTACCTGCAGAATTAATGAATTTAAATGAAAAAAAATTTAAACAATTTAATAATCTTATTAAAAATAAAAATTTTATTAATAATTTAGTAAGCAACGTGTCAACTACGTTAAACTTAATTAAGAGTGGAAAGCAGACATCTATAATTTTAAATTATGACGAGCTATCTGAAAATTTATTTAAATGGTATCAGCAACTAATAGCTGAAAGTTTAGGAAAAAAATCACTTGGATTATTACCTGTTGTTTCTTCAATGCCAAAAGATAATCATAGTTTAATGCAGCTTTATCTAGACGGCCCAAATAAATATTTTTATACATTTTTTAATGTTATAGAAAATAGAAATATAAAAATTAAGAATGATAGTGTTTTAAATACTCATAAGTTTTTAAAAAACTTATCAATAGAAAAAATAAAACAATCTCAAATGATTGCTACAGAGAAAGTTTTTATTTCAAAAAAAATACCTTTTAGAAGCTTTAGAATTTTAAAAAGAAATGAACAGTCTCTAGGTGAATTGTTCTGTTTCTTTATATTAGAGACTATTTTACTTGGTCGAGCTTTAAATGTTAATCCATTTGATCAACCTTCTGTTGAGTTGATAAAAATAGAAACAAAAAAAATATTAAGTTAAAACATTTCCAAATATAATTTTTGAAATACCATAATTTTTTTCTAGAATTAGGTTGAATTCCTTTGGTAGGTCGTCATCTTCTTTTTTATGTCTGTGAATAATTATGATGCCATCTGTGTTAAGCAATTCTAATTTAGTTATTGCATTCAGCAGAAAAGGTAATTTTTTTTCCTTATAGGGAGGGTCCATAAAAATAATATCAAATTTGTCATTTAATAGTTTAAGTGTATTTTCAGAAAAAATATCTTTTTCAATTATTTTTGTTTGATTTTGTTGATTTAAATTATCTATATTTTTTTTTAAAATATTTAATACTTCTGTGTAACTCTCCAAGAAGGTAATATTTCTAGCTCCTCTTGATAAACATTCGAGACCAAATGATCCAACACCTGAAAATAAATCTAAAATATTAGAATTTTCTAACTCTACATTTAATAATTTAGAATGTTTTAATATATTAAAAATTGACTCTTTTGTTAAATCTTTGAGAGGTCTTGTTAGTTTATCTTTAGGTAGAAGAATTTTTTTGCCTTTAAAATTTCCTGAAATAATTCTCATTCATCAATCACCTTATGACCAATATCTTTTCTATAGAAACCATCTTTCCAATTTAGGTTTTTAATTAAATTTATTGCTTTATCTCTACTATTTTTAAAATTTGATGACAGACTAACAAAATTAATTACTCTTCCACCATTTGAATAAACCTGATCGTTTATTTTTTTTGTACCAGCGTGAAAAAAATAATCATCCTCATCAAGCTTTAGATTTCCAATATTATCTATTAAAATTTGATTATTATATTTATCTGGGTAGCCCTTTGAACATAAAACAATACATAGACTTTTTTTTTCATGCCACTCTAAATTTATATCTTTTAGGTTTTCATTGCAGCACGCATTGATAATTTCAAATAAATCTGTTTTTAATTTTGGTAAAATAGTCTGACACTCTGGATCTCCCATTCGTACATTGTATTCAATCAAATAAGGTTCATCTTTAACTATCATTAAGCCAGCGTATAAGAATCCTTTATAATTAGATCCCATTTCTTCTAGAGCGTTAATGGTAGGTTTGATTATTTTATTTAATATTTTTTCTTCCAAAGGTTGATTGAGTAGTCTTGAAGGTGAATAAGCACCCATTCCGCCTGTATTCGCTCCTTTATCACCTTCTAGAACTCTTTTATGATCTTGTGCAGTTTCAAAACCCTTGATTTCTTTACCATCACTTATAATAAAATAGCTCATTTCTTCACCAACAAGAAATTCCTCAATTAATATATTTTTTGCTAATCCAAACTTTCCATCAAAAACTTCTTTTATTGCTAAATTTGCATCATCTTTATTTTCACAAATATAAACACCTTTTCCAGATGCAAGACCATCAGCTTTGACAACAAGTGGAAACTGAGTTTTATCTAAAAAAGATATTGCATCATTGGCATTTTCAAAAATACCAAATTTAGCAGTTGGTATATTGTGCTTTTCACATATTTTTTTTGTAAATATTTTTGATCCTTCTAACTGAGAAGAAATTTTATCAGGACCAAAAATACTTATTTCAGTATCTTTAAAGAAATCCACTATTCCATCAACTAATGGTTTTTCTGGTCCAACAATTAATAAACTAATTTCATTTTTGATTGAAAATTCTTTAATCTTGTTAAAGTCTGATAAATCAATTTCAATATTCTCAGCTATATCAGAAGTTCCTGCATTACCAGGAAAGCAGTATATCTTGTTAACTCTAGGTGATTTTTTGATGGACAGACATAGAGCGTGCTCTCTTCCACCACTTCCAATTATTCCAACTTTCATATAGATGTATATAAACTAAAAATGAATAAAAAATTAGCAAAATTAAAATATTTACCAAATAACTTTGAAATTATTGAAAATGGTGATCATGTCGTTTGTGCTGTATCAGGAAAATCAATTAGTTTAGAAAATCTTAATTATTGGAATGTTGAGCTTCAAGAACCATATTTTTCATATGTAGAAGCTCATAAAAAAAAAGAGACACACTAAATTCTTACTTCCATCTATCATGAGACCATATCCATTCCCCTGGATTTTTTAAAATTGTTTTCTCCAGCCAAATGTTTAGCTCTCTAGTAATTTTTTCAGTAGAGGAGTTTTTTGAAAACTCAATAGGTTTTTCAACTTTAATATTAAAATTTACACCATTATGCCTCTTAATAGAAATTGGTACTACTTTACAATTAAATTTTTTTATAAATTGTGCGGGAATTGTTGTGGTGAATGCTTCTTGATTAAAGAATTTAGATTTTATTCCTTGAGAGACTCTCTGATCAATCATTAAGGCTATAGAGTAGCCTTTTTTATATAATTTTAATAATTCTCTAACTCCACTAGTTCCTTTTTTAATTTGATTTTTGCAAATATATTTTTTTCTAATTCTTTCCATTAATATATTTAAGAAAATATTGTTTAATGGTCGATATATTGCTGATAGATTTACACCAGATTTTTCAATTTCCATCGCCATTAATTCAAAATTACTAAAATGACCAGAAACAAAAATTACTGGGGTTTTTTCAAACTTTATTTTTTGAAGAATTTCTTTACCTGTAATATTAATATTTGATCTAAATTGATCATTTCTAAAACCTTTAAGAAACATATATTCAGACAATGTCCTTCCATAATTATTCCACATATCTTTTGTAATACTCTTAATTTTTGAGGTATTAATTTTAGGAATAGCTCTTTGAATATTAGTTTTAATGAGGTTTTTTGATCTGAAAATTGGACCAAATGTTTCAAATAATTTTCCACTGAAGTGAGATGAAATTTTTAATCCTAAAAATTTATAAATAATAAAAAGAGAAGATATAATTAAAAATTCAAAAAAATATTTAATTTTTTTCATTTAATTTAATTAGTTTGTTTGTGAGATTTTTCTCATCTGATATATCAAGACTTGATTTAACATAAAAAATTTCATTTTTATTTAAGTTTTCTAGCCTTAAATAATCTTTTTCAGTAGTTATAATATGTGCGTTGAATTTTTTTGCATTGATTATTATTTCATCAAAATCTTTTTTTGAATACTGGTAATGATCTGGATATTCTAAATCACTTACAATTTTTAATTTATTATTTTTTAACATCTCTACAAAAGTTTTGTGATTACCAATACCAGAAAAAACCAAGTAATTTTGATCTTTATCAAATTCATCTATGTTTAACGGTATATATTTTCCAGAATTAATATTAATATTTGGGTTAATTCTTTTAATTTGTTCTTTGATGGCAATTAGACTTTCTTCATTTCCATTTAAAAAAACATTTTCATAAGATTTCAGATTATTAATATTTTCTCTTAAAGGTCCTGATGGTAGTGTAAGTCCATTTCCGATCCAATTTAGATTATTAAAACAAACAATTTCTAAGTCATATTTGATAGTGCTATCTTGTAGTCCATCATCAAAGATAGCAACTTCAAAACCTTCTGAAATGGCTTCATTAAGTGCAGTAATTCTTTTCAAATTGCTAAACAAAACTCCGTTTTTACTAAGTAGTTTTTGCTCATCAGTTTGATTGGGATAAAATTTTTTAATAAAACAAGCTCTGATATTATTTTTATCTAAAATTTCTTTTATCTTGATGGCCAGTGATGTCTTGCCTGTTCCCCCAATATAGATGTTTCCAACACAGATTGTTTTAATTTTTGAATTAGAAAATTTAGGTTTTGATTTTATTTTAGTGATTAAGCCTAAAATTATTGAAAAAGGTAATAGTAGATATGAAAAAAAGGATGGTTTTTTATGATCCCAGAATTTAGGTTTTTTTAATTTCATTATTAAATAAACTATTTATCTCATCTTTAGTTTCATTAAGTATTTTTTTTCCTATTTTTGCAATTTTTAAATAGTTTTTTTTGTTATTGGGATTAGTAATTAATTTGTCTATTGATTGAGTTAAGCTTTTTACTCCATTAACTTTATAAGCAATCTTTAGTTTATTGAGTAATTTGTAGGTATCTTTAAAGTTATCTACGTGTGGCCCATACAAAACAGTAGAACCTAAGTTGGTAGGTTCAAGAGGGTTTTGACCACCATTTCCCGATATTGATTTACCCATAAAAACTATATTAGAAGATTGATAAAATTTCTTTGTCTCACCATATGTGTCCACCAAATAAATGTCTGTATTATTTAATTTTTTTGGTTTTGAACTGTGTAAAACTATATTCAAATCTAAACCTTTAATTTCATCAACTATTTTACTAACACGATGAATATGTCTTGGTATTATTATTGTTAATAAATTTTTATATTTTTTCTTTAGTTTTATGTGAGTATTTGCACAAATGATTTCTTCACCTGGATGTGTGCTTGAAGCACACCAAACTTTTTTAGGATTTATATTTTTTAAAAAAATTTTGTCTAGTTTAGTAAATTTAGATTGTTGATTATTGAAAAACTTAAGATTTCCTATTTTTTTTACTTTTGAGACGTTTAATTTTTTAAGATAATTAAATGTTTCTTCATTTTGAGGGTAGGCAATTGAAATATTTTGAAATACTGAGTTTGAAAATTTTTTTACACCCCTCCATTTATCAAAAGTCTTTTTTGTAATTCTTGCATTAAGAAGTGTTAATGGAATTTTTTTTTTATTAATAATCTTAAAGATGCTAGGCCAAATCTCAGACTCAATAAATATTGCAATAGTTGGCTTCCAGTAATTCAAAAATTTATAAGAAAAGAATATCGAGTCTATTGGAAAAAATTGATGAACAGTTTTTTTAAAATTAAATTTTTTAAATATTTGAGCAGAACTCAAAGTTGAAGTAGTTATTAAAATTTGGTTTATAGACTTATTTTTTTCAAGCTCTTGAACTAGAGGTAAAATACTTAAAAGTTCACCCACACTTGATCCATGAAACCAAATTAAATTACCACTAATACGTTTTTTTGATGGAAAGCAAAATTTTTCTTTATATCTTTTTTTATCTTCTTTTTTTTTTAAAATTCTAAAAAATATAATTAATGGAGAGAATATTAGAGTAAGGGTAATTATTATTTGATATAAAAAAAACATTATTCTTTACGAATTTGCTTCTCATAGAAATTTTTATAAAGTTCTGAATTATTTAATAATTCATCATGTTTACCGTTCGCAACAACATTTCCAGAGTCAATAATGTAAATTTGATCAGAGCTTAAAATTGTTGACAGTCTATGGGCTATTACAATGGTTGTCTTATCTTTAGTTAATATTTTTAAGGCATCTTGAATTTTACTTTCAGTTTCAGAATCTAATGATGAAGTTGCTTCATCTAAGAGAATTATTGGACTTTTCTTGATCATGGCTCTCGCAATTGATAACCTTTGCTTCTCCCCCCCGGATAGCCTAATTCCATTTTCACCTATTATAGTTTCATACTTGTTGGGCAATTGTTCTATAAATTCATTCGCATAAGAAAATTTTGCTGCTGAAATTACCTCTTCATCAGAGACATTATCTTTTGCATATTTGATATTATTTTTTATCGTATCATCAAACAAAGTTGTATCTTGACTTACAAGGGATATTTTATCTCTTAGAGATTTAATTTTTACTTTGTATATAGATTGATTATCAATCAAGATATCTCCTGATTGTGCATCATAAAATCTTGGTATTAAGTTTAAAATTGTTGATTTTCCGGAACCACTGTGTCCAACTAAAGATGTCATTTTACCACCGGCTATATCAATATTAATATTCTTTAAGACATTTTCTTCATTAGAATTGTATTTAAAGTTTAATTTATTAAATTTAATGGATGCATCGGTGATATTTAAATCCTTAGAATCGTCGAGATCTATAATTGTATTTTTATGATCAATAATAGGTAGAATTCTATTGGCTGCTGATAACCCTTGTTTTAAAGTTATATTGATTGTTGATAAAGCTCTAACTGGCTGATAAGCGAGCATCATTGCTGCTAGAAAAGAAAAAAAATTACCTATTTCAATTTCACTCTTAAGAGCCAATTTTCCTGAATAGAATATTAAAATTGCGATCATTATTCCTGTTAAGGTTTCCATGATTGGAGACATTCTAACATATACTGTATTTATTTTTATATTTTTATCTTTTAATTGGTCCAAATGTTCGTCAGTCCTTTTGCTTTCATATTCTTCTCTTTGAAATATTTTTACTAATTTGTGGTTTTTAAATAATTCAATTAAGTGTGTGTTTAAAAAACCTGATTTTTCTTGAGCCTCTGTAACGACTTTCCCCATTCTTTTACCAAGAGTTTTTGAAGCTAAACCAGCAATAGGAATCATTATTATTGCAATCAATGATAATTTCCAGTTCTGATAAAACATCACAAATAACAACCCAAATAGAGTTAAGCTATCCTTAAATAAATTTAAAACAGCAGTACTAAGCAATGTTGTAATATGAGTTACATCATATGTTAGGTTTGAGATGAATTTTCCAGAATGTTTTTGATCAATTAATTGAGTATCTGCTTTAATTAGAGATTTTACCATTTGTGATTGGAGAATTTTTTTAATTTCTTCTGCAACTTTAATCATAATTGCTTTTGCAAAATAGAGTGCAAAACCTTTAATTGTAAACGCTACAATTATTAATAGAGGAATTACAATTATTAAAGATTGGTCTTTTTCAACAAATATTTTTTTAATAGCAGGATCCAAAAGCCAAGCTATAGCAGAAGTGCTTGCTGCAACAAGAACTCCAAAAAAAACTGATATTAATATTTTATTAATATATTTTTTTGAGTAATCTTTATAAAGTCTTTTATAAATCTCTGAATTATTCATTAAAATTTACCGATTAAAATATTACAAAAAATGAGAAGACCAACTAAATTATTACTTTTAAAAACTTTTAAGCACATAGATGGGCTTTTTGGGTTAAAAGATTTAATTTGGTAAAAAAATAAGTGGGCAATTGTTATTAACAAGCTTGCATAAAAAAAGTAATTATAATTCATCATATAGCCCACAATTAAAATAGAAAAAATTAGAAAAACATAACATGTGGATACAAAATTTTTTGGTTTATTTTTGAATTTTATTGAAGTTGATTTTACACCTATAATTTCGTCATCTTTAATATCTTGAAACCCATAAATTGTGTCGTATCCTAGTGTCCAAAATATGGCTCCAAAGTAAAAAATAATAGCAACAGCATTTATTTCACCCTGAATTGCAGTCCATCCTAAAATTAGACCATAATTAAATGTTATTCCTAAAAATAATTGAGGCCAATAAGTAAATCTTTTCATTAAAGGGTAAGTGAAGGCTAGAGGCATAGACCCAAGTGCAAGTAAGATTGTTAAGTTATTAAAGTTAATTAAAACCAAAAGCGCAAGTAGACATAAAATCAAAGTATAAAATATTCCTAATTTTATGGAAACTTGATTAGACGCAATAGGTCTATTTTTTGTTCTTGAAACTTTTTTATCAAATTCTTTGTCAGAGATATCATTTACAACGCATCCTGCAGAACGCATTAGAACTGATCCTAAAAAAAATAATAATAAGTAAAAAAAATAATCATTTAAGTTTTTTGAGAAATCATAAGCAAGAGTTAGTCCCCATGCACAAGGCCAAAATAATAACATATAGCCAATAGGTCTCTTCAATCTTGTTAGTTCAATAAAGAGATTTAATTGTTTCATAATAATTTACTTGTAAATAACAAAGGCTAGTTTCATAATCAAACTGATTCGTATGAATATAGATTACACAGTTACAGCATTGATGTTTCCGGCCATTCCTTTATTGATGAGCGTATATAGCAACAGATTTCATTCTTTGAGCAAGCTTATTAGGCAGCTTCATGATGAACATGTGTATGAAAATCATATTCCTCCTGAGTGGAAAAAACAGTTTATAAATTTAAGTGGAAGAATTGTTCTTTTAAAATGGACTATTATGTTTGCTGCATTTGGTTTCTTATTTAATATGTTGACTGTGTTTGCCCTTTATTTGAATGAAATTTTTGCTGCAAGATTAATCTTTGGATCTTGTTGTTTATCGATGATGATTTCAATTGTTGTTTTTATGAGAGAAATTCAAGTATCAACAAATGCATTAAAATTGCATATGTCTGATATGGATGTTAATTTAGATTAATTAGGAATAATAACTGCAGGACCGGTTAATAGTCTTGCTTCTAATTCTTCATGAGCTTTTTTAGCATCATCAAGTGAGTATTTTTTTGAAATTTCAACTTTAAATTTTCCAGACAAAATTGCATCAAAAACTTTTTTAGCTGACTCAACTAATTCTTCCCTTGTCATTGTATAATGTGCAATAGAAGGACGAGTAAAAAATAATCCTTTTGCATTAATATGTTTTTTAACATCTATCGTATCAACGTAACCTGATGCGTTACCAAAAGCGACCATCATACCTCTAACCTTTAAGGTTTCAATTGATCCATCGAATGTTTTAATACCAACACCATCATAGACAACATCAACTCCATTTTTACCTGCAATTTTTTCCACCTCTTCAACAAAGTTTGTATCAGTATAATTTATTACATGATGACAACCATTTTTTTTAGCAATAGCTTCTTTTTCTTTAGAGCCAACAGTTCCAATAACTTCAGCTCCTAATGCATTAGCCCACTGGCATAATATTTGGCCAACACCACCAGCTGCTGCGTGGTATAATACTTTGTCACCTTTTTTAATTGGATAAGCTCTGTGTAATAAATATTCAGCAGTAATCCCTTTAAGCATAATACAAGATGCTATTTCATCAGAGATACCCTCTGGAACTAAAACTAATTTTTCTTGAGGAAACAATTGTTTTTCTGAATAACTTCCAATTGGCATTGAAGAGTGAGCCACTCTATCTCCAACTTTAAACAGATCAACTTCTGAACCAACTTCTTCAATTATTCCACATGCCTCTAGGCCAATTCCACTTGGAAGAGGAATAGGATACAAACCTGTTCGGTGATAAACGTCAATATAGTTAAGTCCAATTGATAAATTTTTTATCACAACTTCTTTTGGACCTGGTTTACCAATTTCAATATCTTTAACTTCTAAGACTTCAGGACCACCAAATCTTTCTATTTTAATAGTTTTCATTATTTTACAAATGTATCATTATGATAATCTTGAACTGCTTGCAAGATCTCTGCTTTAGTATTCATTACAAATGGACCCCCTCTAGCAATAGGCTCACCAATTGGCTTTCCAGATATCAATAAAAACTTGGCTTTAGTTAAGCTAGATACTTTTAATTTTTCACCTCTAGTTAGAATAATTAAAGTAGAATCTTTAACGGCATCATGATCTTGATTGCCAACTTTAATTTCACCCTCAACTAAATATATTAATGAATTGTGAGTTGAGGGAAGATCAAAATTAAATTCTTTTCCTTTTTCAAGCTCTACATCAAAATAAACAGGTTCAACATTGTGACCTTTAACAGGTCCTTCTGCATCTTGAAATTTTCCAGCAATCACTTTGACAGTTTTATCATCATCTTTATGAGTGCTCATTTTATCTGCATCAATATAAATATATTCAGGTTTAGTCATTTTCAATTTAGCAGGCATGTTTACCCATAATTGAAATCCATGAAGCTTACCTTCTTTCATTGCAGGCATTTCTGAATGAATGATACCACTTCCAGTTTTCATCCACTGAACATCTCCAGCAGTCATTATTCCTTCGCCACCTGTACTGTCTTTATGTTCAAAGTCGCCAGCAAGCATATATGTTACTGTTTCAATTCCTCTGTGAGGATGAGGAGGGAAACCACCAATGTAATCATCTTTATTTTCAGAACCAAATTCATCCAACATTAAAAAGGGATCGTGGTAATCAATAAGGTGAGTGCCAATACTTCTTTTTAATTTAACACCAGCACCATCTGACGCTGCAACTGGTTCTATAATTTTTTCTACTTCAATATTACTCATTTCTATCCTCTATTTATTGTTTTGCTTATTATTTATAATTCCACCAAATGACACACCAGATAGTTCGCTCATTTCCTTCTTCCAAGTTGTTAAATCATTTATAGAAAGTTTATTAAGATGATCATGTCCGCATGCTCTTGCTAATATCTTCATTAGATCTACAGATGCATTAAAAAATCTAGTTAATCTTGCAGAAGATTCGTCAATATTTAATTTTTTTCTAAGTTCTGGTCTTTGAGTGGCAATACCAGCGGGGCAATTATTTGTATTACACATTCTAGCACCAACGCATCCTATTGCTTGCATGGCTGAGTTAGAGATTGCAATACCATCTGCTCCAAGAGCAAGTGCTTTTACAAAATCTGCAGAAGTTCTTAATCCACCTGTTACAATTAATGATACATGGTCATAACCTTTTTTATCTAAATAATTTCTAGCTCTTGCTAAGGCTGGAATTGTGGGAACAGAAATATTATCTCTAAATATTAAAGGAGCAGCCCCAGTTCCACCACCACGCCCATCAAGAATAATATAATCAGCACTAGCACTTACGGCAAATTCAATGTCATCTTCTATATGTTGAGCAGATAATTTAAATCCTATTGGAATACCACCAGTTAACTCTCTAACTCTGTTTGAGAATTTTAAAAAATCATCAACTGTTGTCAGGTCTTTGAAAGTAGAAGGGGAGATAGCATCTTCACCTTCTGGAATTTGTCTTACCTCAGATATTTTACCTTTAACTTTGTTCCCTGGTAAATGTCCACCTGTTCCAGTTTTTGCAGCTTGACCACCTTTAAAATGAAAAGCTTGAATATTTTTTAACTTATCTTCTGAATAACCAAATTTAGCAGAAGCAAGTTCATAAAAATACTTTGAATTATTTTTTTGCTCTTCTAAAAGCATTCCACCTTCTCCGGAGCAAATTCCTGTACCAGCTCCCTCAGCACCTTTTGCTAGAGCAATTTTTGCCTCCTCTGATAGCGCACCAAAGCTCATGTCAGATACAAAAATTGGAATCTTTAACGTTAGAGGTTTATTTGAGTTTTTACCTATAATTATATCTGTCTCAACTTTATCATTATCTAGAAGAGGTTTTTTTGCTAGTTGGGCTGTAAGTATTTGAATATCTTCCCACTTTGGCAAGTCTTTTGAGGGAACACCCATTGCTCCCATTTCTCCATGATGACCAAGTTTTGTTAAGCCATTTTTTGCAAGCTCATGAATGTATGCAAGATGTGGCTCTTCTTCTGTACTCTTTGTTTCATTAGTGCCTGAAACTTCTTCTGATTTATTAATTTGATCAGAGGTAAAATTTTTATGCGTACCGTCACAATAAGGTTTGGTACTACTATGTTTACACATACAAAGATAAGCATCACCAGTTTCTTCAGCTTTAAAATTTATAGGCTCAAATGAAGTACCAGCATGAGACCAATCACAAAATGGTTGGTTTTTAGATTTTCCACAAGTACAAAACATGTATTCTTCATTTTGTACTAGTTCTACTTTTTTAGGTTTGTTATCTGCTATAGTTGGCTTGTCCATTAATACCCTTACTCTAATAAATTAAATCTTAAAATAATATGTAATTTTTATAAGTGTCTTAATTTAAAGCATCAAGACACTTATATATTTAGTTAATTAACGATTATTTAATTTTTTATCTAGACTGAAATCTTTTGTTTCATTAACAACTAAGAATAAAAAACCCCCAGCAAGAGCAATATTTTTCATAAAAGATATAAACTGCATTTGATCAGAAAGATTATTATGAAAAATAACCGCTGTGGCGATACAAAATATACTTAATAAAGCTGCTGAAACTTTTACTTTATATCCAATCATAATTAATATCGGTGCACCTATCTCAAGTATGATAGCTGGTATTAAAAAAATGCCAGGCACACCTAAAGACTCCATCCAACCAACTGTTCCTTCATAGTTTCCAATTTTATTAATTCCACTTAACAAAAAAATTAGAGAGATAAGTATTCTACCAGTCAGATCTAAGATATTGTTCATATTTTTAGTTCTTTTACTTGCTTTAATCATTACTTACTGTGTGAACCATCGCAAAGAGGCTGGTTGTTAGTTTGTTTACAAGCACAAAAAAATACTTTTTTTGTTTCTTCTGCTTTGTAAGCCAGAGGAGTGAATTCTGAACCTTGATGAGATCCATCACAAAATGGTTGCTTTGAACTCTTTCCACATGAACACCAGTAGTAAGATTTATCTTTCTCTACATCTACTGCAATTGGTCCGTTACCTGCGTTTTGTCCTTTAGTCATATTGATCCTTTCAATTTATTTGACTTCTATTTAGTGCTTTGGTATTAATAAAGCAATAACGCAAAGTAAACATACTAGTATACAAAAACATACCATGAAAAATTTAATAGATTGTCCAGCTGAAAGAGCCGTTTACTTTCTTGGAGGTAAATGGAAAATTAGAATTTTGTTTAGTTTGCTGCAAAGTAAAAAAATTAGATTTGGTGAGCTCAAAAAAGGATTAAAAACCATTACACAACAAATGTTATCCAAGCAGCTTAAGGAACTAGAAGGAGATGGAATAATTAATAGAAAAGTAATTCGAATAATGCCCCCAAAAGTTGAGTATTCACTTACAGAATTTGGGCTTTCGGTTATGCCTATCTTAAGATCCTTTTCAGAGTGGAATAAAAGAAATACTCGAACTATTTCAGTAAAACTAAATAAGAATTTTGAAGAAAATAGAATTAGATAATATCAAGCAATTGTTTTAAGTTCTTAACCTCATCTTCAGGTTTATAATCAAGGTTATCAAAAATATTATTATTTCTGTTTACCCAAATAGAATTGTAACCATAATTTCCACCACCAGAAACATCCCAAGTATTAGCACTTAAAAATGCGACTTCTTCTTTTTGTATTTTGTATTTTTTAATTGGCATGTCATAAACTTTTGAGTCTGGTTTATAAATTCCAACTTCTTCAATTGAAAAAATATCATCAAATATATTATCTAAATTATTACTCTTAACTAATTCATCAAGAAGTGAGGGTGTTCCATTTGAAAGAATACCTAATTTATAATTTTTTTCTTTTAATCTTTTTAAAATTTCAGGTACTTCAGGAAAAGGTGAGAGCACCTTATAAAGATTTAATAATTCATTTTTCATTGATAAATCTATTTCGTAAGCCTTCATAGATTTATCCAAACTATCTTCTGTCACCTGCCAAAAGTCTTTATGTCTATTCATTAGACTTCTGAGCCAAGTGTATTCTAATTGAGTAGTTCGCCAGTAATTTGCAAAACCTTCCCACTTATCACCAATTTTATCTTTACATTTTTCTGCTGCTGAATTGACATCAAATAAAGTGCCATATGCATCAAAAATTATTGCTTTAATATTTTTCATAAATTAACTTAACATTAATGAGTAATATTAGATTATTTTTTAAAGAAAGTTTATCACTTAATTTAACTGCTAAGCTTGATAAATCTCAATCTCACTATGTGAATAAAGTAATGAGAATCAAAGTGGGCGAGGTTTTTTCTTTATTTAATAACAGTGGAGAGTGGGAAGCAAAAATTTTAACTATTTCAAAAAGTATAGTTGAATTTAATATTACAAAACAATTAAGACAAAAAGAAAATGTAAAAGATTTGTGGTTAGCTTTTTCACCCATTAAATCAAATTATTTTAATTTTATGATTCAAAAAGCAACAGAGCTTGGTGTTACAAAATTTTTACCAATAATATTTGATAGAACAATTGTTAGAAAAATAAATAAAGAAAGATTAGAAAAAGTAATCATAGAAGCTGCTGAGCAATCTAATCGTATTAATGTTCCGCTTATTGAAGATCCCCAATCATTAAAAAGTTTTTTAAATCATGAAAAGATGGACTTAATATTCACAGATTTAAATTCTGAAAATAAAAAATTAGATTTTAATAAATTAGCTCATAATCCAACTTGTGTAATTATTGGTCCAGAGGGAGATTTTTCTGAAGAAGAAAGGGGGGAGATTCTTGCCTTTAAAGGGGTTCAGCCAATTAAAATAAACGAAAATATACTTAGATCAGAAACTGCTGTAATTTCAGCCTTATCAATTGTTAATTACCTAATTAATTGATATTTTGTCGCGAAAACTAAAGTGTAATTTTTTAAAAGACACTTTATATAGTGTGTAACAAATGAAAAAATTTTTAATAACAATTATAACTACAATGTTAATAACTAGCGCCTGGGCGGATCAGCCTAAAAACTGGCAGCTAGGCTTTCAAGATTCTGCCTCTCAAAGTATGACTGAGATTGTTAGTTTTCATAACAACATTCTCCTTCCTGTAATTATTGCTATTAGTGTTTTTGTTTTATTTCTTATGATTTATGTTTGTATAAGATTTAGAGCGTCAAAAAATCCTAACCCATCAAAAACTACTCACAATGTTGCTGTAGAGGTTTTGTGGACACTGATTCCATGTTTGATTTTAATAGTGATGGCCGTTCCATCTTTTAAAATTTTGTATAAACAAGATACTATTCCAAAAGCTGACCTAACAATTAAAGCTGTTGGTTACCAGTGGTACTGGGGCTACGAGTATCCTGATGAAAATATTATTTTTGAGTCGTATATGATTAAAGAAGCTGAATTAAAAGAAAACCAACCAAGATTACTAACTGTTGATAATGAAGTTATTGTTCCAGTTAATAAAGTGGTTAAAGTTTTAATAACAGCTAATGATGTATTGCATGCTTGGGCATTACCATCATTTGGAGTTAAGAGAGACGCAGTTCCTGGAAGAATAAACGAAACTTGGTTTAAAGCTGAAAAAGTTGGAACGTACTATGGTCAATGTTCTGAACTTTGTGGAATTGAGCATGCTTTTATGCCTATCACAGTAAAAGTTGTGACAGATGAAGAATATGCAATATGGTTAGCAGAGGCTAAAATGAAATTTGCAAAAGAGCCAATTGCAGAAAATGAATATAAAAAACTAGCGAGTAAATAAAAATGTACACAAAAACAGCATCACACGACGATCATCACACACCAACAGGTTGGAAACGTTGGGCTTACTCAACTAACCACAAAGACATTGGTACAATGTATTTAATTTTTGCAATTGTTGCAGGAATTATTGGTACAGCTTTTTCAGTATTAATGAGAATTGAATTGATGCATCCTGGTGATGGAATTTTAGGTGGCAACTATCACTTATATAATGTTTTGGTTACAGGCCATGGATTAATAATGATTTTCTTTATGGTAATGCCCGCAATGATTGGTGGATTTGGTAATTGGTTTGTCCCAATTATGATCGGTGCACCTGATATGGCTTTTCCAAGAATGAATAATATTTCATTTTGGTTATTACCAGCTTCATTTATTTTACTATTACTTTCAATATTTGTAGATGGCCCTCCAGGTCAGCAAGGTGTTGGTGGAGGATGGACTTTATATCCACCTTTATCGTCAAAAGCTGGACAACCAGGACCTGCTATGGATTTTGCTATTTTAAGCTTACACTTAGCTGGAGCTTCTTCAATTTTAGGAGCAGTTAACTTTATTACAACAATTTTAAATATGAGAACGCCAGGCATGACTTTGCATAAAATGCCTTTATTTGCTTGGTCTGTTTTAGTTACAGCATTTTTATTATTACTATCACTACCTGTTTTAGCTGGTGCTATCACAATGCTTTTAACAGATAGAAATTTTGGAACAGCATTTTTTGATGCTCAAACTGGAGGAGATCCAGTTTTATACCAACACTTATTTTGGTTCTTTGGTCACCCTGAAGTTTATATTTTAATTTTACCTGGCTTTGGAATGATCAGTCATATCGTTTCAACATTTTCTAAGAAACCTGTATTTGGATATTTAGGAATGGCTTATGCGATGGTTTCAATTGGGGTTGTTGGGTTTGTTGTTTGGGCTCACCACATGTATACGGTAGGTTTAAGTACAGACACTAAAGCATATTTTTTAGCTGCAACAATGATTATTGCGGTCCCAACAGGGATTAAAATATTTTCATGGATTGCAACAATGTGGGGTGGATCAATTTCATTTAAAACTCCCATGATGTGGGCATTAGGTTTTATATTTTTATTTACAGTAGGTGGTGTAACAGGTGTTGTTCTTGCAAATGCAGGTGTTGATACTGCAATGCATGATACTTATTATGTAGTTGCTCACTTTCATTATGTATTATCTTTAGGTGCAGTATTTGCAATCTTTGCAGGATTTTATTATTGGTTTGGTAAAATGTCTGGGTATGAGTATTCAGAATGGATGGGACAATTACATTTTTGGTTAACATTTATTGGAGTGAACTTAGTATTTTTCCCTCAACATTTTTTAGGTTTAGCTGGAATGCCAAGAAGATATGCTGATTACCCTGATGCATTTGCTGGATGGAATTATGTTTCGTCAATCGGCTCATACATAGCGGTTGCTGGCTTACTAGTATTTTTTGCTAACTTAATTTATTCTTTTTCTAAGAAAAAAGCTGCAGCTCAGAACCCTTGGGGAGAAGGAGCTACAACTCTAGAATGGACTGTACCATCACCACCAAATTTTCATACTTTTGAGGAATTACCAAAATTTGAAGATCCAGATGGTGCTGAAAAAGTATCTAGTTAATAAAGTTACAGCTTTTTCTATATTAAATATTGATGATTAACTCTAAATTAAAAAATAGAAATTTAAACCAAGTGAATGTGTTTAATTTTTCTGAATTATTCAAGCTAATGAAACCAAGGGTAATGTCTTTGGTAATCTTCACGTGTGCTGTGGGTTTGTTAATGGCGCCTTCTACAGTTTCTACAAAAGATGCAATGATTGCAATTCTTTTAGTATCAATTGGTGCAGGAGCCGCTGGTGCTCTAAATATGTGGTACGAATCTGATCTTGATGCATTAATGACAAGAACTTGCTTGAGACCAATTCCAATGGGAAAGGTTAATAAAAACCAAGCCTTAATTTTTGGAACATCACTTTCATTTTTTTCAGTAATCGCATTAGATTATTTTGCTAATACAATTTCAGCAGTATTACTGCTGTTTACAATTTTATTTTATGTTTTTGTTTATACAATCTGGTTAAAGAGAAAAACTCCACAAAACATTGTCATTGGAGGTGCTGCAGGAGCATTACCGCCAGTAATTGGATGGACTATAGCAACTAACTCATTATCTCTTGAGCCAATAACCTTTTTTCTGATTATATTTTTTTGGACACCATCGCATTTTTGGGCGTTAAGTCTTTATAAATCAGATGATTATAAAAAGGCAAAAATTCCAATGCTTCCATTAACTAATGGGATAGAGAGCACTAAAATAAATATTTTAGTTTATTCATTATTAATGTTGCCAATGGTTATTTTACCCTACGCAATAGATTTTGTTGGATTAGTATTTCTAGTACCAGCCCTAATGCTTACATTGTATTATAACATTTTATGTTTTGAGCTTTATAAGTTTAAAATAAATAAATTTAACCCCAAGAAAGCAAAAACAATATTTGGATATTCAATTTTATATTTGTTTTTGATATTCGTTATTTTTTTGATAGATAAGATATTATGATGATACCAGACAAAAAAACTAAGCGAAAAAATATTTTAACAGCAGTAGCAATAATAGGATTTATGATATTTCTGTTTTTTTTTACACTTTATAATACGGGTGTTTTTGATAGATCAATATAGTGAAAAATAAAACCTTAACTCCAATTCTTTTAGCTGGAATATTTTTTTTAATGTTAGGACTCTCATTTGCTGCAGTACCCTTGTATGATTTATTTTGTAGAGTAACTGGGTTTGGTGGAACAACACAAATATCAAGAGAAGCGCCAGATATAATTTTAAACCAAAAAGTTAGCGTTCGTTTTGATACAAATGTAAATAAACTTCCTTGGAATTTTAAAGCAAAAACAAATGTTATGGATGTTAAAATTGGTCAAGTGAACCGAATCGAATTTGAAGTTGAAAACTATGGCAATGAAACGACTTATGGAGTTGCATCTTTCAATGTTTCCCCATCATCATTTGGTAAATATTATAGCAAATTGGGATGTTTTTGTTTTGAAAAACAGGCCTTAAAAGCAGGCGAAAAGGCCACTTATATTATGACTTTTTATTTGGATCCAGAAATGGTAAATGATCCCAATACTAAAAATATTAAAGATGTAACTATGTCCTATACTTTTTTTTCATCAGATTACTATAACCAATCAAAATTATAAAAATGTCCGCAGAAAAAAAACATGACTATCATTTAGTAGACCCAAGTCCATGGCCTATCTACGTTTCATTTTCATGCTTAATTTTAGCAATAGGTTCAGTTTATTATCTACATAGCGAAGTTTCTTGGGGAATGTATTTGGGATTAGCACTACTATTATATGGAACATACATGTGGTTTAGAGATGTTGTTATCGAAGCAGAGCACCAAGGTCATCACACACCAGTAGTACAAATTCACCACAGATATGGAATGACATTGTTCATTGCTTCAGAAGTTATGTTCTTTGTTGCATGGTTTTGGGCTTATTTTGATGCAAGTTTATTTCCATCTTTAGCAATAGGAGGAATATGGCCACCCAAAGATATTGTAACTTTTGATCCATGGGATATCCCACTAATCAATACATTAATTTTATTATTATCAGGAACGACAGTAACATGGTCACACCACGCATTGTTAGAAGGTGATAGAAAAAGCTTTATTCAAGGACTAGTTCTAACAGTGATACTTGGTTTTTCTTTTTCACTACTGCAAGTTTATGAATATCAGCATGCAACTTTTGATTTTGCAGGAAATATATATGGCTCAGTATTTTATATGGCAACAGGCTTTCATGGTTTTCACGTTATCATTGGTACTATATTTTTAGCGGTATGTTTAATGAGAGCAAGAAAAGGTCACTTTACTGAAAAGCATCACTTTGGATTTGAAGCAGCTGCTTGGTATTGGCACTTTGTAGATGTTGTGTGGCTATTTTTATTTGCTGCCATTTATATTTGGGGAAGTTAATTTTTAGCTCTTGAGATATAAATTTTTATTTTCTATTTTTGTATTTTTCTTCATTTCTGTCTTTCTAGCATTAGGGAGTTGGCAAATTATTAGACTTAATTGGAAATTAGAATTAATTAATCAAATAGAGACATCTCTGAAAGACATACCTGTCAATTTATCAAACAGTAAACATAAAAATTATCTTAGAGTTAAAACTAGAGGATCAATTGATTTTGAAAAACAAATTTATCTTTATAACTTAAATGAAAAAGGGAAACCGGGCTTTGAAGTTATTAACCCATTAAAAGTTGGCAATAATAACTATTTATTAAATAGAGGCTGGATACCATTTAATAAAAAAGAAGATGAAACTATAAACGTAATAGATGAAAACTATATTAATGGAGTTTTGAGAAAACAAATCAAACCCAATATATTTAAGCCTGAAAACGATCTATCTGAAAATTACTGGTTTACATTAGATAGAGATGATATTTTTAAATTCACAGGTAAAAATTTTTCTCCTTATGTAATTTATCTTTCTGGAAATAATGAATTTCCTAAACCAAAATCAATTACAGCAAATATTTCAAATAATCATAAAAAATATGCATTAACTTGGTTTTCGTTAGCGATTTCAATTCTTTTAATATATTTATATTTGAGAAAAAAAAATTATTAGATGAAATATATAAGCACTAGAGATAACTCAAAAGAGTACAGTTTTGAGGAGGTATTTATCAAAGGACTAGCAGATGATGGTGGTCTATTTATCCCAAAAAAAATAAAAAAATACACTACTGAAGAATTAAACTCTTTAAGTAATTTAAGCTATCAAGACTTAGCAAAAAAAATAATTTTCCCATTTATTGGTGATTTCATGACAGAAGCAGAGCTGTCATTAATTGTAGACAAGTCATATTCTTCATTTCGAAAAGATAACGTCGTAGATTTGATAAAAATTGGTGATGCTAAGATTTTAGAATTATTTCATGGTCCAACACTTGCTTTTAAGGATATAGCAATGCAGTTACTTGGTAATTTTTATGAATATTATCTAAGTAAAAATAGTAAACAAATTAATATTATAGTTGCAACATCAGGAGATACTGGTGCTGCTGCTATAGATGCAATTAAGGGTAAAGAGAATATAAATATATTTGTTCTACACCCACACAATAAAGTTTCACAGGTTCAGAGAAAAATAATGTCTACAGTTAAAGAAAAAAATGTATTTAATATTGCTATAAATGGTAATTTTGATGATTGTCAAAATTTAGTTAAGGCAATGTTTGCAGATAAAGAATTCTCTAATTCAATAAACATGTCTGGTGTAAATTCAATAAATTGGGCAAGAATTATTGCACAAGCTGTTTATTATTTTTATACATATTTTCAAATACGGGATGACAGGCTTGTTAATTTTTCAGTTCCAACTGGTAATTTTGGCGATGTTTATGCTGGTTATCTTTCTAAAAAAATGGGTCTACCAATAAATAAACTTATAGTAGCAACAAATCAAAATGATATTTTGCATAGAGCAATCACAAATGGAAAATATGAAGCTGAAACAGTGATTGAAACAAATTCGCCAAGTATGGATATTCAAATTGCAAGTAATTTTGAAAGATTAATTTATGATTTAAATGATTTTAATGATGTTGAAACTGGCAATGTTATGAAAAAAATTAAAGAAGAGGGAAAATATATTATTCCAAAAGATAAATTACAAAAAATTAGTAAAGATTTTCTTTCAGAAAATATGAGTGAAACTGAAGTTTTAAATATTATTAAAGATGTTCATAATAGATATAATGTTATATTAGACCCCCACAGTGCAATAGGCTTTGGTGCATTAAAAAAAATTAACATAGAAGGTAACAATATTGTTTTAGCAACAGCACACCCCTGTAAGTTTCCAGACGCAATTGACAAATCAATTGGTATCAAGTCAAGTCTTCCAAATGAATTACAATATATAATGAATGAAAAAGAAAATTATGATATAATTTCAAATAATATAAATGAAACTCAAAAATATATTAAGGAAAAATTACAATGAAATTAAAAGAGAACGATAACATACCAAATTCAGAATTTTTTATTATGGAAGATGGTAATCCTACTAAAAAAAATACGCATGAATTTTATAAGGATAAAAAAATTGTTCTTTTTGGTTTACCAGGAGCATATACATCCGTTTGTTCAGCTAAACACTTGCCTGGATACGTAAATAACTATGAAAAATATAAAGAAAAAGGCATAGATCACATCGTCTGTATTTCTGTAAATGATCCGTTTGTAATGGACTCTTGGGGGAAAAGCCAAAATGTAGAAAATAAAATTATAATGATGGCAGATCCTTTCTTAGAATTTACAAAAGCAATAGGTGCAGATGTAGATAAAAGTGCCAGAGGATTGGGAATTAGATCTAATAGATACACAATGTTAATTGATAATCTTAAAGTTATTAAATTACAAGAAGAGGAAGACGCTGGTGCTTGTGAAATTTCAGCAGCACAAAATTTTCTATCATTAGTTTAATTCAGCAGCTTTTTTTGCGAGTAAATCTACTTCTTCATTTAGGGCATTACCTGCATGTGCTTTAACCCAAATCCATTTTATTTCAAATTGATTTGTTAGCTCGTATAGTTGTATCCAAAGTTCTTTATTCTTAACAGGTTCTTTCTTTGAAGTTTGCCAATTATTTTTTATCCATTTATGCACCCATTCAGTAATTCCTAATCTTACATATTGTGAGTCGGTATAGATTTCAATTTGATCATTTTGTTTAATTTGTTTTAGAGCCATAATAGGAGCCATCAATTCCATTTTATTATTAGTAGTGTCTTTTACGCTCCCACTAATTTCTTTGACTTCACCATTTTGGTTTATAATTGCAGCCCAACCACCATTACCGGGGTTATTTAAACATGATCCATCTGTATAAATTTTAATCATTACTTATAATAATCTTTATAGTGACCAAGATTATTGTGAATAATTAATTTTTGTAGATATTCAATAGGGTCTTTTATTTTAATCAAAGCAGTTTTTGGAGTGTTAAAATAATCATATATCCTTGTTAAAAGATATCGTAACGCAGCGCCTCTACACATTACATTTAGTGCATCTTTTTCTTTTTTAGATAAAGTTCTTATACTTTCATATCCATTAATTAAGTTTTTAATCTTACTACTATTCATTACAAACTTATTTTTTTTTTTATCGAAACATAAAGCATTAATGCAGATTGCAATTTCATATATCAAATAGTCATTAGATGAAAAATAAAAATCAATAAAACCTGAAAATTTATTTTTATTAAAAAAAATATTATCTATAAAAAGATCACCATGAATAATTCCTTGAGGTAGATTTTTGGGCCATTTATTTTTGATATCTTTTAGACACAGGTTGAGCGTGTTTTTAAGATTAGGTGTAATTTGATTAGATTTAAATTTTATAGTTTTCAACAAACCATTAAGTCTATGTATTGACATAGAATTTTGCCTATATAATTTTAATTTTGTAGTAACTTTATGAAATTTTGCAATATTTTTTCCCACATCAAAACAGTTTTTATTGTTAAGGATTGTTTTATCTTTGCCTTCTAAAAAAGTTACAATACAGGCTGATTTTGTTTTAATATTGGTTATATGTGTTCCTTTTTTAGTTCTTAAAGGTTTAGGACAAATAATTTTTTTATGATTTAACTTCTCCATTAAATTCATAAAAAAAGGTAGATCCTTTTTTTTAACCCGCTTTTCAAAAATTGTTAAAATAAATTTATTCTGTTTTGTTTTTAATAAATAATTTGTATTTTCAATTCCTTTTTTTATACCTTGGAATTTTTCTATTTTATTAATTTGATAATTGTTAATTAATGATGAAATATCTTTTTTAATTAACTTCGTGTATACAGCCATTTAATTCAATTTTCCTGGAACTTTAAATACAATGTTTTCTTTTATGATCTCAACTGTTTCAATTTTTACTTTAAATTTACTTTTAATTTCGTTAATAAAGTTTTCAACTAAAATTTCTGGTGCAGAAGCTCCAGAGGAAATACCAATAACTTTACAATTTTCTAATTTTTCAAATGGAATTTCACTATCGGAGTGTATCAATTCAGAATGAGGACACCCTGATTGTTCAGCTACCTCAACTAGGCGCACAGAATTTGAAGAATTTCTGCTTCCTAAAACAAAAAACATGTCACATTTTTTAGCTATATTTTTTACAGCAGATTGACGATTAGTAGTTGCGTAACAAATATCCTCTTTAAATGGTTCTTTAATTTTAGGAAACTTTTTTTTTAAAGCTTTAATTATATTTTTTGTGTCATCAACTGAGAGTGTTGTCTGGGTAACATAAGCAATTTTTTTATTATCATCTAGTTCATAAGTCTCAACATCATGCTCATCCTGAATTAAATCAATTGAGCCTTCAGGCAATTGCCCCATAGTTCCTATAACTTCGGGATGATTAATATGTCCTATAAGGACAATATGGTATCCAGCTTTATAAAGATTTTCTGCTTCTCTATGTACTTTGGATACAAGTGGACAAGTAGCATCTATATATTCCATTTTATAGCCATTTGCTTGTTGTGGTACTGACTTTGGAACACCATGAGCGGAAAATATTACTGGCCTACTTTTATCTTTAATCTCATCAAGTTCTTCTACAAATATTGCACCAATTGCCTTAAGACTATCCACAACATGTTTGTTATGGACTATTTCATGACGCACATAAACTGGAGCTCCATATTTTGTAATACTTTTTTTGACAATTTCTATAGCTCGCTCAACACCAGCGCAAAAGCCACGTGGTGCTGATAATAATATTTTAATTTCTTTATTTTTCATTTTTTTCTAGAAAGTATTCAAGCAATATATGTGGAAAGGTTAAGGACGCCAAACCAATAAATATAACTTTATATATTGCCTCGTTTACTAGGTAGTGATTTGAAAGATAATATAAGCTTAACAAATAGAAAATAGCAGTCAAAATCGTCAAGGGCGCAGCTTTTTTGATAAAAATTAATAGCCCATTTTTAAAATTATATTTATCTAATTCAGTAATTAATGAGAGAGAGTGCCTAAAAGAATGCAAAAAGCAAAAATATAATGTGAAGGCGACCAAAGGTGTAAAGAAGTAATTTAAAATTAAAATTGAAGTGAAGTCAAAAAATATTAATAAGTTAACTAGTTTAAAATCTTTTAAAAAAAAATAAATATTTGTGAGTAAGGAGATTAAAAAAATAAAAGAAATTATATAATTATTTTCTATAAAATTTAAAAATAAATAAAAACTTTCATTTTGTATTAATAATAATTTAAAAATATTGATTGTTTCAACAAAATGAAACATTAAGGGTGCAATAATAATTAATATTCCTTTCAGAAAATAAAGAATTATATCTATGTTAGATTTTTTAGTTATTAGAAATTCTGTATCTTCTTTACCAAAATGATAGGCAGCAACAACTAAAAAAATAATCAGTGATAAAGTTGGCGCAAGCAGCCAAATAATAATTATAGTAGCAGCAATTATTAAATAAATTAAGTAAAAATAATAAATATTATTAATATTATATAATTTTATCAGCCTTTTACCTTTTTGATTATCCAATGCACCATGTGAGATTCCAATTGATAGGATTAGTAATAGACAAATAATTGGAGATATAGACAGACTTTTAAATTGATCAAAAATAAGAGCAAGTGAAGTAGAAAAAAATAAAAAAATAATAGAATGAAAGAAATTAATTTTTTTAATTTGATTATTTATCATTTTTAAAAAATATTTTGATAAAAAGCCATTTAGGCATTTTAAGTATTATAAATAAATCTTGTAATAAAGTACTTTTATTAGACAAAAATTTAATAATTGTCTCAGGCGAATTGTTAAACATATCAAAAAATATATTTGCCATTTTTTCAGGATGGTAATTAAGAACTTTTAAAAATATTTTGTCCAAAAATTTATATTTTTTATTAATTTCATATCTTTTACTCTCTTTGATAGTGTGAATATTTTTTCTTATGTATTTGCTGTGCTCTTGTATATTTAAAAAGGTATAACCAGTACTCAATCGAGTCATTCCCCCAGCAGTACCAATGTTCATTTTATTTCTTTCATTAGAAATTGTGGGATGAAATAATGGGATTGCACCTACTTCGCTATAGGTAACCTTATAATCTCTAATATTAAGATGATTTCTTATATAATTTTTTAATTGTTCATCATAATCTTTTAAAGAATCATTTTTTATCTTAGATAACCATGTAGTTTCAATTAAAGCTTTATTTTTTGTATAAGGCAATGTGTAAAAAAAATGAACACTATCACGTTGATCACAATCAAAATCCATCAAATTAAAAATTTCATCATCAAATACATTTTTTTTAGTTTCAATCTCAATACCTTTAAAATGTTGCCAGAGCTTATCCTCTTTAGAATCCAGTAGGGGAACGCTATTAAAGATAAAAGCACTATTTAGGTCTATTTCATTAGTATTTTTGTAAAAGCTAATATTTTTATTTTTTTTTAATCGTGTATTTATTTTTTCATAAAATAAACCACTATCTATAGCTTCATAAGGTAATCCGTTGCACTCTAAAAATTTTGTTTTTCCAGGTATATTTATTGAAAAATTATTCCAACTTTTCTGAACACAATCTTGAAAGTTATGATCTATGGTCTTCCAATAAGACCAAGTCTTATCTCTTTTGTATTCTAATCGTGGCTCTATGATTGCTAAAGTTGCATCTTTTAGTTTGTTATGAAGGTCTAGCTCATACGCAAGTGACAATCCTGCACATCCACCTCCAATTATGATATAATCAAATTCTTTCATTTAAATCTATTTCTTCATTGATTAAAAGATGCTCTTTATTTCTAAGGTGGTTTTTTTCATTTATAAATATGAGTTTTATCAAGTCTAATATAGATAGAAATGTTTGGTACAACTTACCTAAATTAGCTACATAGATTTTTCCGCTTCTATTGTAATTGTATATATTTTCTTTTTGTAAAATTTTAGCACCAATTTTTCTATAAATTCTTCTAGCAACAAGTATTGCAAACCTAAACCTAAAAGGAATTTCTTTTATAGAGGCAAAGGAGCTTTCGTAGAACAAATCAGCCATACTTAATGTATTCTTTATAGTCTCGAAGTCATGATTAATATAAAATCTATTATTATTCATATCCTCAATTACATCTCTTGAAATATTTGTTAATTGCATTGCAATACCAAGATCTATTGCTGATTTCATGGAGTTTTTATTTTGTACCCCTAAAATTTTTGCCATCATTAAGCCTACAGTACCAGCAACTCTATAAGAGTATATTAACAATTCTTTTTTTTTGTTAAATTTAACTACTTCATTTAAATCAGACTCAATACCATCAAATAAATCTTCAACAATCTTGATTGAAATTTTATTTTCTTCCATAAGGATCCACATATTTTTTATTATCAAATTATCAAAATTTTTATTTATAAAATTATTCTTAAAAATTAATAAATTTTTCTTTTTAATATTTAGTTCATTCTTATCATCAGCAATATCATCTATTGTTCGGCAAAAATCATAAAGAGATGAGCATTTTTCATAAATATTTTTTGGTAAAAAAAAACCTGCCCAGTTAAAAGATTTGGCATAAATAGATAAATAATTATTTTTTGACATTATAATATTTTATCTAAAACTTTTGCTGAAGAGAGCACACCTGGAACTCCTGCACCTGGGTGCGTTCCTGCTCCAACAAAGTATAATCCATCATAAATTTCTGATTTATTATGAAATCTAAAATATGCAGATTGAGTAAATTTTGGCTGGATCGAAAAACCTGATCCAAATTTGGTATTCAATTCATTTTCAAAATAATCTGGCGTTAAGTAAAAATCTTCAATAATATTTTCTCTAAGATTTGGTAGTAATGCTTTTTCCATTTTATCTATTACTAAATTCTTCATTTTTTCACCTTCAATTTTCCAATCAATTTTGGATTGATTGTTTGGGACGGGTACAAGAACATAAAAGCAATCATTTCCTTCAGGCGCCATTGATTTATCTGTAGCTGATGGTCTATGAAGGTAATAGCTTATGTCATCATTTAATTTTTTATTATCAAAAATATCACTCAGGTGTTCTTTATATTTATCACCAAATTTGATTGTGTGATGTTCAACATCTGGGTATGTTTTTTTTGTTCCAAAATAGTAAACAAATAGACCCATAGAATACTGCATTCGATTTTGTTTCCATTTAAATAGAGGGCTTGTTTTATTTAGACTTAGAAGTTTTTCATATACGGCAGGAGGATCAGCATTACATATCACATTATTCGAAAGCATTTCTTTCTGATTATCCAATTTTACTCCACTAATTTTCCCATTATCAGAAATTATCTTAGTAACCTCATGTCCTTTGATCACTTCAATTTCTTGTTCAATCATTAATTTTTCTAAGCCATTAATTATGTTACCAGTTCCACCCATTGAGTAATGAATACCCCATTTTTTTTCTAGATATAGAATTAATCCATATATAGAAGTTGTTGTAAAAGGGTTTCCACCAACTAAAAGAGGATGCATACTTAGCATACGTCTTAATTTTTCATTTTTTATATATGATGAAACTAATGAATAAACTGATTTATAGCTTTTAAGCTTTAGTAAAGAAGGTAATTGCTTCATCATCACAAGGGGTTTATCAAATGGCACATCAGCCAGTTCTGTGAAGCCTTTATCAAATATTTTTTTTGTAAATTTTACAAGTTGTTCATAGCCTTTAACATCTTCTTTATTTATTTTTTCAATTTGTTTTTTCATTTGATCTTCATTTCCAGAATAATCAAATACACCTCCATCCTCATAAATAAATCTATACCAAGTTTTTAAGGGAGTGAGTTTTATATAATCCTGAGACTTCTTATTAAATAAAGTGAAAAGCTCTTCAATTAGATAGGGTGCAGTAATAACTGTTGGACCAGCATCAAAAGTAAAACCATTTTTTTTAAATACCCTGGCTCTTCCCCCTAAATCAGGATGTTTTTCAATTAGAGTTACTTTATGATTTTTAGCTCTTAATCTTAATGCTGCAGCTATACCACCAAATCCAGAACCAATGACAATAGATTTCATTGGGTTAATTTATAGTTTTTTTAAAAAATTGTAAGGTAATTATGAGCTTATTTTTTTTAAAGCTATTTTTGTTTCTTCAAGGTTTTTTTCAAAAAGACCATCAAGTTTTGATTTATCAACAGATGTGTTAATAATTTTTTTAACAGAATCAACAGCAATTTTAATTGAAACATCTTTTATTTCTTTAAGTGCAGCTTCTTTCATTTGTGAAATTTTATTTTCTGCTAAGCTTTTTTTAATTTCTGAAGATTTATGAAATTTATCATTCATTTCGATTATAAGATGATCGCTATCTTTTTTGGCTTGTTGTAAAATATCATTGCTCACAGTTTGTGCGGTATCAAGTTTATTTTGAGCATTATCTAATAAAACCTTTGCCTCTTGTCTTAGTTTTTCACTTTCATCTATTTCATTTTTAATATCAAGGATAAGCTTATTTAAAAGTTCATTAATCTTTTGAGGTATTTTTAAATAAACTAAAGCTCCAATAAATATTAAAAAGGATATAGCTACCCAAAAAGTTGCATCAATTACCATAATATTCATCCATTTTTTTTCTTGAAAGATCTTCTACTATTGCAGAAATACTACTACTGTTAACTTCAGCCCCTATTAGTTCCTGCAGTAAGTCCGAAGAGGTCTCTACAGCAATTTTTTTGATTTTTTCTGGTGCATTATCTCTAAAAGTTTTTATCTCAATCTCAGCTTTATTAACTTCTTCATCAAGCTCTTTTTCCAGTATTTCCCTCTTTACACCAATATCTTTCAGTACTTTTTCTCTAGCTTGTTTAAAATAGTTTTTTGCTTCATTCTTGCTAGATTGTACTATCTTTTCGTATTCTTCAATTTTTTGTTCACTTTCTTCTCTTTGCTTTTCCGCAGCCTCAATATTTTCTAAAATTTGAGATTTTCTATTTTCTAGATTGGCACTTATTTTTGGAAGTATAAGTTTAGATAAAACAACATATAAAATCCCAAAAGTAATAATTAACCAAAAAATTTGAGAAACCCAAAACTCTGGATTTAATTGAGGCATTCCACCGCTTTCAGCTGCAAAAGCTTCCATAAAAAACAGGAAGCTTAAAAATATCGACTGAAAAAATATTTTTTTAATCATTAAATTTAAAATGCAAATAAAATAATTAACGCTACAACTAATCCAAATAGGCCAGTTGCTTCAGCTAAAGCAAAACCTAATAAAAGATTAGGAAATTGTTTTTGAGCTGCAGATGGGTTTCTCATCGCGCCAGAAAGGTAATTACCAAAGATAATTCCGATCCCAACACCGGCACCCGCTAGAGCTATTGCTGCTAGTCCTGCTCCGATCATTTTTGCTGCTTCTAATTCCATTATATCCTCCTTATGTTAGTTAATGGTGTAAATTTAATGCATCATTCAAGTAGATGCAGGTTAAGATTGCGAAAACATATGCTTGAAGAAAAGCAACTAGTATTTCCAAGCCAGTTAATGCAACCGAAAAACTCAGTGGAAGCCATCCACCAACTATTCCAAGGCTTATTACAAAGCCTCCGAAAACTTTCATCATTGTATGACCAGCCATCATGTTTGCAAATAAACGAACTGAAAGACTAACTGGTCTACTTAAGTAAGAAATTATTTCTATAACAACTATTAGTGGTAATAGTACAGCAGGTACTCCGCTAGGTACAAATAGTTTTAAATATCCTAATCCATGTTTCATAAAGCCAATAATTGTTACACCCACAAAAATAAATGAAGCCAAGATAAAAGTAACAATGATATGGCTAGTTACTGTAAAGGCATAAGGGATCATCCCAAACATATTACAAAATAGCACAAACATAAATATTGAGAAGATAAACGCAAAGTAGGGTTTTGCTTTTGATCCTGCGGTATCACTAATCATTTTGGAAACAAAAGTATAACTTAATTCAGAAAGAAGTTGCATCTTGCTTGGTAGTAAAGAATTTTTTTTTGACCCTAAATTAAAAATTAGTAAGATTGCAAGAGAACTAATCACCATAAACAAGCTTGCATTTGTGAAAGAAATATCTATTGCGCCTAATTTAATTTCTGGTCCAATTCTATAAACTTCGAATTGGTTCATCGGGTTTGTAGCCATAATTTTTTAAATCTATTTTTGCATATTTTTTGCAGATCTGAATACGTTTATAATTCCAGCAACAACACCTACAAAAAAAAATATTAATATTAACCAGGGCTTAGTACCAAAGGTCTTGTCTAAAATAAACCCTATAATTGTCCCAACTGCCACTGCAGACACTAATTCTGTACTTAATTTAAAGGCAGTTCCAATAGAAGAGGGTGCCTCTTCATTTTTATACAGATTTTTCTTAGAAAGCTTATTTTTTGCAATCTCCAAGCGAGTTTTAAGGCTATCTTTTGGCATTCAAATTATTAAGCAACCATGCTCTCTGCTTTTTGTAAATCAACAGCAACAAGTTGGCTAATACCTTTTTCAGGCATTGTAACTCCATAAAGTCTATTCATTTTTGACATAGTTAGAGCATGGTGAGTTACGATAATAAATTTAGTGTCAGTTATTTTAGTTAAATCATCAAGAAGTCCACAAAATCTTGTTACGTTAGCATCATCTAGTGGAGCATCAACCTCATCTAAAACACAGATTGGAGATGGGTTAGTAAGGAACACTGCAAAAATAAGAGACAAGGCTGTTAAAGCTTGTTCACCACCAGATAATAAAGTTATAGACTGAAGTCTTTTACCAGGAGGACTTACCAGCATTTCTAAACCAGCTTCAAGTGGGTCATCAGAATCTACTAACTCTAGTTTTGCATTTCCACCGTTAAATAGTTTTGTATAAACTTCATTAAATTTTCTATTAACTTTTTCAAAAGCTTCTAACAGTCTTTCTCTTCCTTTTTGATTTAATTCATTAATACTTTCTTTTAATTTTATAATAGCAGATACAAGATCTTCTCTATCTTGTTCCATCTTTTTAATTTCTATTTCATATTTACTGGTTTCTTCATCAGCTCTAAGGTTAACTGATCCCAATTTTTCTCTTTCATTTTTTTTTTTATCTAAAGCATCTTCTTGTGCAACAGAGTCAGGTAGCTCTTCAACACCATTTAAATTAGAATTTTCTAGAATATCATTTTCTTCAAGATTAAGTTCAGAACTAACTCTTTCTAACAGATCTTCTTTACGTTTTTTTAAACCTTCGACAGTTGCTCCTGAGCTTGCTTTTCTTTCTCTGATTTGAATAGATCTTTCTTGAACGTCATTTAACTCAAGTCTTAAAGAGTTTATCTTTTTATCTGTTTCTTCAATTATTTTTTCATTTTCAATTTTTTCATTTTGTGAAATTCTTAGACCCTCAGTAATTTGCCCTTTTCTTTCTGCTTGGGCTTTGGGTTGTTGATCACGCTCATTTAACTGTGATAGTAATTTATTTTTTCTTTCAGTTAATTCTGTTACCATTTTTTCAGAATTAGAGAGTAAGTTTTTCCAACTTTCAACTTCTGATTCTATAGCTTTAATTCTTTCATTTCTTTTTACAGACTCTTTTTTTATTGATTGATTTTTACTAAAACTATCAGCATATTTTTCTTGCAATAATTTTATATTTTCATTTTTTTCATTAATATTAGAAAGCTTTTTCTTACTCTCTTCATCTTCAAGATTATCTAAAAAACCATCTATTTCAATTTGACATCTATCAAGTAAAGTAAGCGCTTGATTAATTTCATTGTTATTAATCAATTCTTTAGCTCTGGTGATTGTATTTTTAACATTTTTAATTGGCCCAATAGCAATATTTATATTTCCATCAGCAAAAATATTAATAATTTCATCAACAGATTTTTGTTCATCTTTTAATAGGTTTTTTGCCTTCTCAAGATCTTCGTTTGATAATTTTTCTGTTTCAAAATATTTAGAATCTATTTCTATTAATTCAGCTTTCTCTTCTTTTAGGCGTCTTTCATTTGAGTTAGCATCAATTACAATCCCCTTTTCTCTGTCTATATCTTCCTCGATAGTTTTTAAGGATTTTTTAATATTTTCAATTTCATCTTGAGTTCTAACATTTTCTTCATCTAAATTTTGTAGCTCTAAATTCAATCTTTGAATTTTGGATAGATTTTCTATATTTTTTTCTCTTAAGGGAGAAACTTTATCTGTTTCAGTTTTAATTAAATTTTCAAATTGAGCAATCTGTTGATTGAAGTTACTTACCTCTCCTTCAGCTTCATTGTTAATTTCATTTTCTATTCTAATCTCATTATCAATGTCTAATAATTTTAAATAATATAGCCCCGCTTCAATTTTTTTTATTTCTTCAGATATAAGTTTATATTTCGTTGCCTCTTCAGCTTGTTTCTGAAGGTTTGCTAATTGTTTTTCTTGTTGTCTTCTTAATTCATCAGCTCTTTTTAAGTTTGTCTCTGCAGCATTTAATCTAAGTTCAGCCTCATGTCTTCTCACATGTAACCCTGAAATATTAGCTGCTTCCTCCAAGATTGCACGCCTGTCAGTAGGCTTAGCAGTTACTAAAGCTCCAATTCGTCCCTGACTAATCATTGATGGTGAATGAGCACCCGTAGATAAATCTGCAAAAAACATTTGAGCGTCTCTAGCTCTAACTTCTTTGTCATTTATATAAAATTTTGAACCCTTATCTTTTTCAATCTTTCTTCTAACTTCAATATGATCTAAATCTTTATATTGCATTGGACCATCATGACTTGCATTATCTACACTAATAGAAACCTCTGCTATATTTTTAGAAGATTTATTAGATGTGCCATTAAAGATAACATCTTCCATACCTGAACCACGCATACTCTTAGCTGAGGTTTCACCCATAACCCATCTTAAGGATTCCACAATATTAGATTTCCCACAACCGTTTGGACCAACGATGCCGGTTAAGCCGTGCTCTATAAGAAAATTTGTTTTTTCAGCAAATGATTTAAATCCGTTTAATTGGATTTTTTTAAACTCCATGGACTAACTTATATCAGTTTTTCCAGATATTTTTTTAAATTCTTATAATTTAGGGCTTTATCAAACTTTTTATCATTAATTATTATCGTAGGAGTAGCATTAACTTCAAATTTTTTTACCCCATCGATTCGATCATTTAAAACAAAATCTTCTATAGCTTTATCACTTAAGCATTTTTCAAAATCTAAGTTTACACTTTCACTTTCTAAGAATTTTTTTAAATAACCCGTTGCTTCTTCTGGAGTTTTTCCTCTAGCCCATTTTTTTTGCCCAGAGTATAAAATATGCAAAATATTTGAATTACCATCGTTATTACACTGAGCAATTTTTGATGCATTAAAAGCTGCTAAATCTAATGGAAAATGTCTAAATTCTATTTTTACTAATCCTTTATCAATGAAGTCCTTTTTAAGTTCAGGTAATACATCTTTATGAAAATTTGCACAGTGACCACAAGTCAATGACTCGTATGCAATTATTGTTATTTTCGCACTTTCTTTTCCTTCAGAAATTCTTTTGACCATTTCATTATCTGCAGCAAGCGCTTTAGTGGAGAAGATTAAAAATATTATAAATAATGTTGAGGTGAATTTTTTCATCGTTGTTTAAATAGTTTTGTTAATTCAAGTAATGATTTTTTAATTTTATCATTCTTAATACTATTTATCCTATCTGCATATTTAATATTTGTCACATGATTTTCATTAGTGTCTAATTTTTTGAACTTTGTTTGGGCGTCATCAAAGCTTATGAATTTCAATTTCTCAACAACGGCATAGCCAAAAAAACTATTCATTTTATCCATTATTATTTTTTTAGAATACTCTAAATCAATCTCATGTCCTCTCTTTACCATTATTTGAAGAGTGCTTACTCCAAATTTATTCGAATTTTTAAAGGATTTGGGATAGCATATTTGAAAAAGATCATCTCCAACTATGTACTTCCAGTTATTAAGTGTTTCAGAAAATATATGACCCTTTTTTTTGATTATTTTTTTAATGTTTTTTGGCAAAGTGTCTTTAAAAGACCTTAAGCCTTGAATAGTTTTAAACCTCTGCTTAGTATTATTTTTAAATTGCATATGACCAAATCCATACTAACAAAAAAAATTCTTTATTGGTACGATAATAATAAAAGATCACTCCCATGGAGAAAAGAGCTATCACAAGTTAAGCGAGAATATTATACGTTAGTGAGTGAATTTATGTTACAGCAAACGCAGGTTGCAACTGTAATTCCATACTTTAATAATTTTATAAAAGATATTCCAGATATTAAATCTCTATCAAAAATTAAGGAACATAAGCTTTTAAAATATTGGGAGGGCCTTGGTTATTATTCAAGAGTAAAAAACTTAAAAAAAACTGCACAAATATTAGAAAAAAATTTTAACAGAAGGTTACCAAACACGATTGATGAATTAAAATTATTACCTGGAATAGGTGACTACACTTCTAATGCAATAATGGCAATTGCCTTTAACAAGCCATTTATTCCCTTAGATGGAAATATTGAAAGAGTAATTAAAAGATTATTAAATTTAAAATTACCTAAAGAAATTACAAAAGATAATCTTGTTAAGAGTAAAAAAATATTAGGTAATTCAACTAGAGCAAGTGATTATGCTCAAGCACTAATGGAGTTAGGTGCATTGATTTGTCGACCTAAAAATCCCCTATGTTACCAATGCCCTTTAATTAAAAATTGTAAGTCTTTTAAAAAAAAAGATTTTGAAACAATAAAAGAAAGAAAAAAAAAGATTGATAAATTTTATTTGTTAGAAGTTTATAAAAAGAATAATAAATTTTTACTGATAAAAAATACTAAATTTAATTTTTTAAAGAATTTACAAATATTTCCCATGAAGCAAATATCTAAACCTGATAATTTAGCAAAAGCTTTAAACTTCAAGATATCAAATATGAATATGAATGTAATAATCAAGTTTTCCAAGTTAAAGGGTACAATTTCTAACTCTTCTTGGATTGATAGCTCTAAGCTTGAAGATTATACTTTGCCCACATTTACTAAAAAAATTTTTAACTATTTAAAAAAAAATTAATGAAAAATATAGCAATAATAGGGGCGGGTATTTCAGGTCTGTATATTGCAAATCTTTTAAGTCAAAACTCAAATTATAAAATTACAATTTATGAGAAAAATAGTTCTGTTAACTTAGAAAAAGGATACGGAATTCAACTTTCAGTGAATAGTATTAAACTATTAAATCAAATAAATTTTCAAAAAATTAGTGTAAAAGATAAATTTCACCCCCATAAACTAGACTTCTATTCTTTAAAAAATAATAAGAAAATATGTGATTTAGATATATCCATGTTTAACAGCACGGATAGAAAATATACGACCTTACAGCGATCTACTTTGATTAATTTCTTAAAAGATGGGCTTCATGAAAATATTATCTATTATAATAAAAAAGTTATAAAAATTAATGAAGAAGCTGAAAATAAAGAAGTATCTTTTGAGGATGGTTTATCTGTTAAATGTGATTACTTAATTATCTCCGATGGAACTTTTTCAAAAACAAAATCATTAATTGCCAATAAAGAAACTAAGCCAAAGTATTTTAACTCTATTGCCTTAAGAGCAACAATTGACCAGGATGCCCTTAAGGGCATTAACCCAGATAATATATCTTTGTTTTTAGGGTCTAATTTACACTCAGTTCTTTATCCAGTTAATAGTAAAGGACAGTTTAATTTTATTACCATTTTTAGAAAAAAGCTTAGCACTAAAGAGTTGTCTGATTATTCTTTATTTGAGAACAAGGATTTTGCTGCATCTATTATGTCTGAAATATCAAAGCAAGTACCCACCGAAACAATAAACAATCTAAAAAGTATTAAATGTTTTCCAATATTTGTGAGTTCCGATGTCAATGAACCAAAAAATAAAGATACCTTTATTATTGGAGATGCCTTTTTTGCTTTACCCCCAACTTTTGCTCAAGGTGCCTCTCAATCAATAGAGGTTGCTCATGAACTTTATAAAAATTTAGAAAATGAAAAAACTCAATTTAACTCTGAAAGAATTAAAAGAGTAAGGATGATTAATATGAAATCAAAACTTAATTATTTTGCTTTTCATTTATCCAATCCATTAATAATTTGGATTAGAAACTTAATAATGCAAAAATTAGTTAAAAATGAAAAATTTATTAACAGCTATCTTGGTAAAATTTATAAAGACTAATTTTTAGAAATTAATCTTTGTCTTAAATTATCAATTGGCACAGAAACACCATTTACTGTGCAATGCCAATAAGTCCATCCATTACAGCTTTCTGAGCCAAGTATCGTTGCAGCAACCTTATGAATTGATCCTTCAGCTTGATTATGTTTGATACTTCCATCTGCCATAATCTTAGCAACTATTTTTTTCTTTTGATCAAAAATACTTGTTCCAGGCTTTATTATTCCAAGCTCTACCAGTGATCCAAAAGGTATTCTAGGTTTAGATCTATTATTTTTTAAAGTGTCTAAGAAATTATCCTCCAAAGGTTTTGTATTTTTTAACCTTTCTTCTGCTGCTTTAAAATAGACTTTCTCTTTTTCTATACCATAATATTTTCTACCAAGTTTTTTAGCAACTGTTGCAGTTGTTCCAGACCCTAAGAATGGATCTAAAATCATGTCTCCTTTATTTGATGATGCTAATAAAACTCTATGCAATAAAGATTCAGGTTTTTGAGTAGAGTGAACTTTTTTACCATTTTTCTTAAGTCTTTCTGCGCCATTACAAATAGGTAAATTCCAATCAGATCTCATTTGAAGGTCATCATTTAAACATTTCAAAGATTGGTAGTTAAAAGTATATTTTGACTTCTCACTTTTAGATGCCCAAATTAAAGTTTCATGAGCATTAGTAAATCTTGTTCCTCTAAAATTAGGCATTGGGTTATTCTTATTCCAGATAACATCATTTAAAATCCAAAAACCTAAGTTTTGTATTGCAGTGCCTACTCTAAAAATATTATGATAACTTCCAATGACCCATATAGCTCCATCTTTTTTTAATATTCTTTTACATTCAGAAAGCCAAGCAACTGTAAACTCGTCATACTTTTTAAAGCTTTCAAAATGATCCCATTTATCATTAACAGCATTGACTTTGCTTCTATCTGGTCTTGTAAGGGAATTTTTTAATTGTAAATTGTATGGTGGATCAGCAAAAACAAGATCAAATGTTTCGCTTGGAATTTTTTTTAATTCTTCAAGGCTGTCACCATTAATAATCTTATTTTTAAAATTGTTTTCCATTTTCTATAAAACAATTAGACTCCAAACGGATTCCACGGTCAACCTGTGATTGAATTAAATGGATTCAATTTGTGTTTGTTATTTCTTAAACAACCAGATCTTGTGTTGTAATTATTATAATTTATAGAAGATCACTAATAGGTGAAAATGTTTTACGGTGATATTTGGTAATACCAAATTGCTTAATTGCTTTTAAATGCTCTTTGGTTCCATAACCAGAGTTTGTATCCCATCCATAATTATTAAATTCTTTTGAAAGTTTTGTAATAAATTTATCTCTACTGACTTTTGCAATAATTGATGCAGCAGAAATGCTTGGAATTTTTTGATCTCCTTTAATTACATATTCTAATTTATAGTTTTTTAAATCAGGTAGTTTGTTACCATCAATTAAAACAAGTGAAGGTTTTATCTTCAATTTAAGAATGGCTCTTTTCATTGCAAGTAAACTTGCATGCAATATATTAATTTTTTCAATTTCTTTAGTCGACGCCTGACCTATAGCCCATATAGAATTTTTTTTAATATATTTTTCAAGCTCTTCTCTTTTGTCTTTTGTTAGAGTTTTTGAATCTTTTAATAATTTTTTATCAATAGAATTATTTAATATGACAGCTGCTGCATAAACGGGTCCGATTAAGCTTCCTCTACCAACTTCATCAACACCTGCTAAGATTTTCATTAAACGGATAGGTTTAGTTCTAAGATTTTTTGTTTAATCTTTTTTAAGTCATCCCATGAATGTTTTTTATTTTCAGGAGCTCTTAAAAGATAAGAGGGGTTAAAAGTTATGATAACGTTGTAACTTGTATTCTTTACAATTACTTCTTTCCATTTTCCTCTTTCAATAGAAATTTTACTATTTAAACCCGTTAAAGATTCCATAGCAGTACTACCCATAAGAATTATTATTTTAGGATTTATTATTGAAATATGTTTTTGTAAAAATTGAGAATATCTTTTAATTTCTGTAGAGTTTGGCTTTCGATCTTCAGGGGGCCTAAAGTTTACAGCATATGTTGTATAAATATTTTGTTTTTCAATATTTATTGCAATTAGCATTTTTTTTAAAAGATCTCCTACCTCACCCATAAAAGTTAATCCGGCATTATCTTCTTCAACGCCTGGAGCTTCACCAATTAACATTATAGGGCTATTAATATTTCCATCTCCTAAAATTATTTTTTTTGAATTATTCTTTAAGTTACAATCACTAATTGAGTTTATTTGTTCTTTAAGATTCGCAAGCTCTTTAACTTTATCTATTTTTTGAATACTCAGATCTTTTTTTAAGTCATTACTAGTATTTTTTAGTCTATTGATTGGTTTTTCATCAAAAATAAAGTCAGATCCAGTAGAGTTTAAGAACTCAGAGTCAAAATTCGTTTTTTGATTTATTACTTTTTTAGACATAGAATGGCCAAATGTTGGTAAAGTTTTTTAAATTCTTTTTAATATTAATACTTTATCAGAGTCCATTATACTCAAAAAATACCAGTTTAAATGATTTTAATGCAAGGTATTTGTCTAATTATTTTTCAGGAATTGTAGCTTATGAAAATCTAGATAATACAGAAGCTTTAAAATTTTTTAATTCATCAAAAATATTAATAAAACAGCATGATGCCTATCTTGAGAGGTATGTATTTTCCTTAGTACATGATGGCAAAGTTGAGAAAGCAATTAATCAAGTTAAACAGAACTCAACAAAAAACAACTCTGACTTTTTTCAGGCTAATTTGTTGCTGGCGGTTGATAGTTTAAAGAAAAAAAACTTTAAAAAAAGTAAAGTTTATATTGATAGATCATATGAATTTATTAACAATGATAGACTTTCATTAATCATTGCAGAAACCTTCAAGCAATATTTATCAGTTTTTGAAGAAAAAAAATTAATAAAGCAAAAAAATACGTTTGGAAATTTTTCATTTATTAACGAAGTTTTTCAAAGATGTTATTTAAATGATAAAGATACAGAGAGATATTTTAATACATTAATTAATTCACAAAACGATGCTGATTATTCAAGGTATGTATTTTTTTTGATCAGTTATTTAATCAAGAAAGATAATTACGATAAGGCAAAAAAAGTTACTAATAATTTTGATTATTTAAATTCATCAGTATTAATTTCTCAAGGTAAAAAATGGATAGAAGATAAAAACTTAGATAATTTCCAAGAAATTTTTTCATGTACAAATTCGAATGACATTGTTAGTGAACTATTTTTTCTAATAGCAAATCTCTATTCCTCTCAGAATGATTATGAGAAATCAAATTTTTATTTAAATATAGCAAACTATTTAAATCCTAAATTTATTTTCAATTTGTCTTTATTAGCTGAAAATTATTATTTGAGTGATGATTATTCCAATACATTAAAAACTCTTGAAGCATTTGATAAAAAGCATGAATTTTATTATTGGTTTAAGTTAAAAAAAGAGTCTCAAATTATTTTAAAAAAAAATAATAAAGAAGCATCTCTAAAATTTATCAATGAAAAATTTAAAGAAATTAAAAACCCAAATAAAAAAATTATATTTGATATTGCAAATATGCATAAAAATGCAAAAAAATATATTGAAGCAATAAATTTTTATGATCAAATACTTTTAAAAATGAACGCTAATTCTGACTTATACGCTGAAATATTATATAGGCGTGGAGGAAGTTACGAGAGATCTGGAGATTATGTAAAAGCAGATAAAGATTTATTAAAGTCTCTAGAAGCCAACCCAGATGATGCTTATGTATTAAATTATTTAGCTTACTCATGGTTGGAAAGAGAGCATAAAATTGATACTGCTCTTAAAATGCTTGAAAAAGCTTATGAAGCCAGAAGTAACGATCCATACATTATTGATTCAATCGGTTGGGCATATTACTTAGTTGACGAATATGAAAAAGCAGAAAATTTTCTTAAAAGAGCAGTTGAATTAATGCCTCAGGATCCAGTAGTTAATGATCATTACGGTGATATTCTTTGGCAGCTTGATAGAAAAATTCAAGCAAGATATTTTTGGCAAGCTGTTTTAAATTTAGATGAGACTGAAGATGCCATGAAAAAAACTATTAAAAATAAATTATTAGAGGGATTAAAAAATTCCTAAATTATGAATAGTTTTAAGATAAAGTCTTATGCAAAGATAAATTTAGCTCTAAACGTTACAGGAAAAAAATCAAAGCTTCATAATATCGAAAGTTTAATTTCTTTTATCGATTTACATGATTCAATTACAATAACAGAAAGCAATACAAAACAGCATAAAATCAATTTTATTGGAAGATTTTCTAAAAACATCAGTAAAATTAATACTATTTCAAAATTGTTAAAAATTTTAGATAACAAAAAACTTTTGAATAATAAAAAATTTGAAATTAAAGTTATAAAACATATACCTCAAAAAGCCGGAATGGGAGGTGGGTCTATGAATGCTGCCAGTCTATTAAATTTTTTTATTGAAAAAAAATTAATTAAAATAAAAAAAAATGACTCAAAAAAAATAAGTAATGAAATAGGATCAGATGTGATTTTAGGTATAAAGCCATCACTTGCTATTCTTTTATCTAATGGAGATATTAAAAAATTCAAAAATAAAATTAAATTTCATATATTGGTTGCGAAACCTAACTTTGGATGTTCTACAAAATATATTTATTCTAAAGTTGATTCATTCTCTAAACCTCAATTTAACCCTCCTAAACAGAAACTATTTGAAGCAAAATATTTAAAAAATTTGGACAATGATCTTGAAAAGGTTGCCTTAAATAAATATCCAGAACTTAAAAGAATTAAATCCTACCTCAATGGTTTACCCAACACCCTATTTGTTAGAATGTCCGGATCAGGATCCTCAATAGTGGCTTATTTTCATTCCAAAAAGGCCTGCAAAAAAGCATGCAGCCAATATAAACGAAAATTTAATAACCACTGGTGTATTGAATCAAAAACTATATAATTTTTTTTTTTTGTGATATATGCAACTAATATTGGCCCATGGTGAAGTGGTATCACATCTGTTTTTGGTACAGAGATCCGAGGTTCGAATCCTTGTGGGCCAGCCATATATGAATAGCTTATTAGATAAAATTTTTTTTAGATCTCAAAACCTTAATCACATAAATTTAGGCTTCAAAAATATTAAAAAGGAAACAGAGGTTTCAAAAATATTTGAAGCAATTCATTCATACTCTAGCAATAGTGAAATCCGGTATGTAGGTGGATGTGTAAGAAAGATTATTAATAAAGAAGCATATGATGACATAGATTTAGCAGTTAATTTAAATCCAAAAGAGGTTTGTGAGGCTCTTACTAAAAAGGACATAAAATATTACGAGAGTGGAATAGAACATGGAACAATTACAGCGCTAATTAATGATATAAAGTTTGAAATTACATCATTGAGAAAAGACATTGATACAGATGGACGACATGCAAAAGTAGAGTTCTCTGATAGCTGGAAAGAAGATGCTTCTAGAAGAGATTTTACTATCAATTCTATTTACGCGGATATTGAAGGAAGTTTATTTGACCCATTTGATGGAAAAAAAGATTTAGAAAGAGGAAAAATTAATTTTATTGGAAATGTAGAAACCAGAATTAAAGAGGATTATTTAAGGGTATTAAGATATGTCAGATTTTTTCTTAGTTATTCTAAGCATAGTCATGACCCACAAGTTATTAAAGCAATTAAAAAAAACCTAAGTGGTGTTTCAAGTATTTCCTCAGAAAGATTAATAGATGAATTTCAAAAATTATTAAAATCAAATGGTTTTCTAAAGTTAACTAAGGATAAGGATTGTTTAGAGATTATAAATCTTATTTTTCCACAAATAAAAAATATTTCTCTATTCAATAAAATGAATAGTTTTGCAAAAAAAAACTTTCTTGAAATGGACTTTATTTTCTTATTATCTTTAATGATTATTGATGGAACTGATAATGTAGATTACTTTATTTATAAATTTAATTTATCCAAAAAAGATCAAAAAAGACTTATATTTTTAAATAAGTTTAATTTAGAAAAAAATACGAACCAAACCTTTTCAGAAAAAAATCTAAATAAAATTTTTTATTTTAATGGCAGGGAGGCATTATTAGATGTTCTTTATTTTAAAATTTTTAAATCCAAAAAAGTAGACAATAAGTTAATTAAAATGATTGAAATTTTTAAAAAAAAAGAAATGCCTGTTATGCCATTTAAAGCTAGTACTTTGATGGAAAAATATAAAATTCCTGAGGGAAAGGAGCTGGGACAGAAGTTAAAAGCAATAGAAGAAGTCTGGACTAGTAATGATTTTAAAATTTCAGATAAAGAACTTCAAAAAATAGTAAGTAATTAAACGTACTTTACATCTTTAATTTCAAAGTTTTTTACACCTGCGGGAGTTTTAATTTCAACTAAATCATTTTTGTTTTTTCCAATTAAACCTCTACCTATAGGTGATTGAAAAAATATCAGTTTTTTTTGAAGGTCAGCCTCGTCTTTTCCAACTATTTTATAGGTAATTTTTTCTCCAGTATCCAAATTTTCTAAATCTACAGTTGAGCCAAAGATGACTTTGCCATCATTACTCATTTTGGTTACATCAATAACATTTGCTCTTGCAATAATATCATTTATTTCTGTAATCCTTCCTTCGTTATGAGATTGTTCTTCTTTTGCAGCATGATATTCAGCATTCTCTTTCAGATCTCCATGAGATCTTGCTTCAGATATCGCAGCAACTATTTGAGGTCTTTTTTTTTCTTTTAAAAAAATTAACTCTTCCTTTAAACTTTCAAGACCATCTGCTGTTATTGGTTCTTTATCCATTTTAATTCCATTTTGCTATTGGAGGTAAAGACATTAATATTGCCTCAACATTACCACCTGTTTGTAGGCCAAATTTTGTTCCTCTATCATATAGTAAGTTAAACTCAGCATATCTACCTCTTTTAATATATTGTATCTCCTTTTGTTTTACAGTCCATTTCTTTTTGTGTTTCAATTGTATTATCGAGTTAAATAACATTTGAAAGGTAACTCCAAGATCTGTTACAAATTTAAAGTCTTTCTCCCAATCTTTTTTTTTGTAATCAAAAAAAATACCACCAATTCCCCTTGTTTCTTTTCTATGGGGTAAATAAAAATATTCATCACACCACTTTTTATATTTTTTATAAAATTTTTTATCATGTCGATCACACATTTTTTTTAATTCAGTATGAAGGAAGCTTTTTTCTTTAAGATCTTGGATGCAAGGGGTTACGTCCATACCACCACCAAACCATCCATGTGTTGTGTAGATAAATCTAGTGTTAAAATGAATTGCTGGAACATGAGGATTTTTCATATGCATTACAATAGAAATTCCTGATGCCCAAAAATTTGGATTTTTAGAGGCACCTGGGATTTTTTTACTCATTTTTTTTGAAAACTTTCCATGCACTTCTGAAAAATTTACACCAACTTTTTCAAAAATCTTACCATTTTTTAAAATTCTAAACTCTCCACCACCTTCATCCTTAATTTCACTTCTATTCCAAGTTTTAGATTTAAACTTAGATTTCTTACCTTCTAGTTTTTCAATGTCATTACAAATTGTGTTTTGCAGCAACTTAAACCAATTAGAAGCAAGTTTTTTTTTAATTTCTTTGTCCATTATTTATTAAAGTTAGTTTGCCTTAAATTTTCTGAAAGAATTATAGCAACTGAAGAGGCTATATTTAAAGATCTTTTATTGTCCATCATGGGTATTTTTAACCTATACTTAATTAAATTATGAACATGGTCTGGTACGCCAGCACTTTCTCTTCCAAATAAAAGTGTATCATTACTCTCAAATTTGAAGTCAGTATAAGAATCTGCTGATTTAGTTGTTAATAATATTACTCTCTCATTCTTTTTTGATTTAAAAAATTCATCTGAACTTTGATAAAATCTTATCATTTTTTCATCCATATAATCCATCACAACTCTTTTAAATCTTTTATCGCTGAATAAAAAACCACATGGTTCAATTATTTCTAAATCAGCCCCTAGACATGCACATGTTCTGATAATAGCAGCTGTATTTTGAGGAATATCAGGTTCATATAAGGCTATTTTAGGTCTCAAATTCATGTTTTATGTGTCATTGTTTCAGTGGAAAAAAAACTTTTTTCTTATATGAAATCATATATTAGATAACAATATACAAAAAATTAAAGATGTCTGAAAAAAAACCTGAAAGAAGAGAATTTTTATTTACAGCCTCATATGCGGTAGGTGCTGTTGGGGTAGGAGCTGTTGTTTGGCCACTTGTTGATCAAATGAACCCAGATGCATCTGTTAAAGCATTAGCTAGCACAGAAGTTGATGTAAGTTCAGTTCAACCTGGAAAAACAATCACTGTACTCTGGAGAGGAAAACCAGTTTTTATTAAAAGAAGAACACCCGAGGAAGTAGCTGAAGCAAGAGCTGTTAAAATGGAAGATTTAAAAGACCCTCAAAAAGATGAGGATAGAGCAAAAGATCCAGAATGGTTAGTTATGTTAGGTGTCTGTACGCATTTAGGATGTGTCCCTTTAAATGATAAAGGAGACTACAATGGTTGGTTTTGTCCTTGTCATGGTTCACATTATGATATCTCTGGAAGAATTAGAAAAGGTCCTGCTCCAACAAACATGGAAGTTCCAAAATATGAATTTGTTAACAGCAACACTATTAAAATTGGATAATAAATAATTATGAGTGATCACGAGTACGTTCCTAGTTCAAAATTTGGAAAATGGTTTAATGACAGGCTTCCACTTTTATCACTCGCTAGTCATTTAACTGATTATCCAACACCTAAGAATTTAAATTATTGGTGGACATTTGGTGGGATTTTAACTTTTTGTTTAATTACACAAATCGTTACCGGTTTAACTTTGGCTATGCACTACATTGCTCATGCTGACATGGCTTTTGAAAGTGTTGAACATATCATGCGGGACGTTAACTATGGTTGGTTAATAAGATATATTCATGCAAACGGTGCTTCAATGTTTTTCTTAGCAGTTTATATTCACATATTTAGATCTTTGTTTTATGGATCATATAAATCTCCAAGAGAAATTATTTGGATTATTGGAATAATAATTTACCTTTTAATGATGGCAGCAGCATTTATGGGATATGTTTTACCATGGGGTCAGATGAGTTTTTGGGGAGCAACAGTTATTACAAATCTTTTTAGCGCCATACCTTTAGTGGGTGAGGGAATAGTTAATTGGTTGTGGGGAGGTTATTCTGTAGATAACCCAACTTTAACAAGGTTTTTCACATTACATTACTTAATACCATTTTTAATCTTGGGCTTAGTCGTTCTTCATATTTGGGCGCTTCATGTTCCTGGAAACAATAACCCAGTGGGGATTGATGTTAAAAAACCTTCTAAGGATACAGTACCATTCCATCCATATATTGTGATCAAGGATGGCTTTGCACTATTAATGTTTATGATTGTATTTGCATTTTTTGTTTTTTATTCACCAAATATTTTAGGGCATGCAGATAATTATATAGAAGCAAACCCAATGGTAACACCAGCCCATATCGTTCCAGAGTGGTATCTATTACCATTTTATGCAATCCTAAGATCAGTTCCTGATAAATTAATGGGAGTAGTTGCAATGCTATCGGCAATTTTAATTTTAGCTGCACTGCCTTGGTTGGATACTTCAAAAATTAGATCAGCAGTATTTAGACCTCTTTACAAACAATTTTATTGGATACTAGTAGTGGATGTATTAGTTCTAGGTTACGTAGGTGCGATGCCAGCTGAAGGGCTTTACTTATTGATTGCCAGGGTTGCCACAGCTTACTACTTTATTCACTTTTTAATAATCTTACCGGTATTAGGATTTAAAGAAAAAACCATACCATTACCCTTAAGTATTACAGAACCAGTGCTTGGAGGGATGCCAATGGCATCAGCTGTTAAAAAAAAAGAAAGTTTAAATTAATTAAGTGAAAAATATTTTAAAAATTAGTTATTCAATTATTTTTTTATTAGTAGGAACTCTTACAGTTAATGCTGCAGAAAAAGTCGATCTTTTAAAAACAGATTGGAGTTTTAAGGGATTATTTGGAAAATTTGACAGAGGTTCACTTCAAAGAGGATATCAAGTTTATACTGAGGTTTGTGCATCGTGCCATTCAATGAAATATGTAAGTTATAGAAACTTATTTGAGCCAGGTGGACCAGAGTTTACAGAAGAGCAGGCTAAAGCAATAGCTGCAAGTTTTGAAGTTACAGATGGACCCAATAATGATGGAGAAATGTTTGTAAGACCCGCTAAGTTATCTGATAAATTTGTCATGCCTTATGAAAATGTTAAAGCAGCTCAAGCAGCAAATGGAGGAGCTTATCCTCCTGATATGTCTGTGCTAGCAAAAGCTAGAACTGGTGGGGTTGATTATATTTACTCATTGCTACTTGGTTACGAAGATCCACCGAGTGGTGTAACGCTTGATGATGGTGTTTACTATAACAAGTTTATGTATGGAAATAATATTAAGATGGCAGAACCATTATCAGATGGTTTGGTAGAATATAGTGATGGAACTACAGCATCTAAAGAGCAAATGGCAAAAGATGTTACAACATTTTTAATGTGGGCAGCTGAACCTCATTTAGAAAGCAGACACAAGATGGGCTTTAAGGCTATCTTGTATTTAATTATTTTAACTATTCTAGTTTACTTTAGTATGAAGAAAATTTGGTCACGTATTGAATCTGAAGTTTAATATATCACCATCTTTGACAATATAATCTTTTCCTTCAAGTCTCATTTTTCCATTTGTCTTTGAATTGACCCAACCATCATTAGCTATGAAGTCTTCATAAGCAATTGTTTCAGCTCTTATAAAACCTTTTTCAAAATCAGTGTGTATTTCACCAGCTGCTTTTGGTGCAGTACAATTTTTTTGGATAGTCCAAGCTCTAGTTTCTTCAGGCCCAGATGTAAAATAAGTGTCTAGCTCTAAAATATTGTAACCTTTTTGAATTAACATATTTAAACCAGTTCTTTTTAATCCAATCATCTCCATATAATTTTCTTTTTCTTCATTTTCTAATTGATTTATTTGGTTCTCAATATCAGCTGAAACTATTAAGGTATTTTTTTCACCATATTTATCAATAAATGCTTGAGTGTATTTATTTCCATTTTGAACACTTGCCTCATCAACATTACATACAAAAATTTTAGGCTTTAAAGATAATAAACCACTTTGGCTTATTAATTTTTTATCAAATTGTTCATAAAGTATTTGAATATCTTTGGAATTATTTATGCAGTCAGAAGCAATTTCTAATATTTTTAATTGCTCCTCATCTACATTTTTCTTATTATTTTTTTCTAATCTTTTTTGTATTGACTCAAGGTCAGCCAACATCATTTCTGTTTCAATAATTTCCAAATCTCTAATTGGATCAACAGTTGGGTTCACATTTTGAATATCATCAGAGTCAAAACATCTGATCATATGAATGACTGCATCGACTTCTCTTATATGAGATAAGAATTTATTTCCTAAGCCTTCACCTTTAGAGGCGCCCGCTACTAGTCCGGCTATATCGACAAACTCAATAGTAGTATTAATTTTTTTTTTTGATTTTGATATTTCTACCAATTTGTCTAGTCTTTCATCTGGCACAGGAACCACACCAACATTTGGCTCTATCGTACAAAAAGGGAAGTTTGCTGCTTGTGCCTTACTAGAATTTGTAAGTGCATTAAATAGTGTAGATTTACCAACATTAGGTAAGCCAACAATTCCACACTTAAAACTCATTATTTATTATTTACAGTGCTTGAGAATAAATCTAATTTTTTATCAATTAATATAGCCATTGAATCAATAATATTTTTAGTAATTTTTTCTAGTTGTATCATTTCATCTTCATCAAAATCTTTTAATACATGATCTGCAACATCAGCCTTAGTTTTGGGTCTTCCAATTCCTATTCTAACTCTTGAATAATCTTTACCAATAAATTTATCTATAGATTCAATTCCATTATGTCCTGCACTTGATCCTGCAAATTTTGCTTTCACTTTTCCAAATTCAAGGTCAAGGTCATCATGGAAGACAATCACATCTTCAGCATCAATTTTGAAGTATTCAATTAATTCCCTTATACAAATTCCAGAATTATTCATAAAGGTTAATGGTTTTATTGCATAAACCTTTTTATCCTCAACATTACCTGTAGTTAATAATCCTTTAAATTTTGGTTTTTGTTTAGACAAACCAAACTTTTGATTAAGAGCATCAATTAATTTGAAACCAATATTGTGTCTGTTGTTTTCGCTATCGGGTGTTGGATTTCCTAAGCCTACAAATAAAAGCATATTTTTTTTAAATCGTATCTAGGAGTCTTCACTATGATAAGTTGATTATTTTTTTTCTTCAGTGGCTTTTTTTTCGCCGTCATCTTTTTTATCACCCTCAGCTGCTGGTGCTGCTTCTTTACCATCTTCTGCTGCTTCTGCTTCAGCTTCAGCTGGTTTTTCTGGCTCTTTCATCACTGTAGGTGCTGCTAAAGTTGCAATTACAAAATCTCTTCCAATAATAGTTGGTGTAACACCTTCTTCTAATTTTACTGAAGATATTTTGAAACTTTCCCCAATATCCACCCCATCTAAATCAATAGTTATTGCAGATGGAATTTTTTCACTTGGACATTTTAATTCTATTTTTCTTCTCACAATGTTTAGTACTCCACCTCTTTTTAGGCCTGGTGAAGTTTCATGATTAATAAATACCACAGGCACTTCTATTCTAATTTTTACACCTGGTACAACTCTTAGAAAATCAATATGAGTTGGCTCGTCAGATATTACGTTATAAGTAATTTCTCTTGGTAAAACATTTTGAGGTTTGCCATCTAAATTAAGAGTTATTATGTTTGATAAGAAACTTCCTTTATCTATTAAAGATTTTAATGTTTTTTTTAATACAGTAACTTTTTGATTTTGATCTGGTCCCCCATAGATTATGCCAGGGATATTTCCAGCCGATCTAAGAGAACGGACATCTCCTTTTGACTTAGTATTTCTAGTATTTGCATCAAGTGAATTCATAAAAAGATGGCTTTTAGCCCAAGTTTCTTAATAACTCAAGATAATTATTTAAATAAATCGGATACAGATGTTGAGTTAGAGATCCTTTTAATTGCCTCACCCATAAGTGCTGAAATAGGCAAAACTTCTATATTTTTAACATTTTTAATTTTATCGTGATTATCAATTGTATCCGTTATTACTAATTTTCTAATAACTGATTTTTTAATTTTATCTACTGCTTCTCCACTTAAGACTCCGTGAGTAATATAAACATAAACCTCTTTAGCGCCTCTATCCTTTAAAGCTTTCGCAGCGTTTACTATAGTTCCACCTGAATCAATTATATCATCAACTATAATACAGGTTTTCCCTTTAACATTTCCTATAACATTCATAACTTTGGATTGTCCTGGTTTAGGTCTTCTTTTATCCACAATAGCAAGTTCCACATTTAAAATTTTACCAAGTGCTCTCGCTCTTTCAGTTCCACCAACGTCTGGTGCAACACAAATAATATTTTTACTTTTAATATTTTTTTTAGCATGTCTTGCAAAAATTGGTGTAGCAAATAAATTATCTACAGGAATGTCAAAAAAGCCCTGAATTTGTCCTGCATGAAGGTCTACAGTAACAACTCTGTCAGCACCTGCTTTAGTAATTAAATTAGAAACCAGTTTTGCAGAAATAGAAGTTCTAGGCACTACTTTTCTGTCTTGTCGTGCATATCCAAAATAAGGAATGACGGCAGTAATATTTTTTGCTGAAGATCTTTTTAAAGCATCAATGCAAAGTAGTAATTCCATTAGGTTGTCGTTTGCAGGTGATGAAATAGACTGAATTATAAAGATACTATTACCTCTAATATTTTCATTAATTTCTATATAAATTTCTCCATCAGAAAACTTTTTTATACTTGAGTTTACAAGCTTAGTTTTTAAATATTTTGCAATATTTTTACTTAGAGGTTTATTGCTGTTTCCAGTTAATAATTTCATGAGATATTATGAATTAATCATAATTACAGAAATATTTCTACCATAATCATTCTCATTGCGGCTAATAGATCTTCGTGCACTAAAAAAATTATTTTTAGGATTAAATGTATTCTTATTAATTATATCAATTTTCTTTATATTTAAGGCTTTTAATTGAGAAAGGACGTATTTCTTTAAATCAAAGAAATCTTTATTTTGAATTTTTTTAAAAAATTTTTTATTTTTTCCATCCTTTTTAATGAGTTTTTTAATAAAATCTTTTTTTACCTCATAATTTTTTACTGAAATACATGGACCAATAACTGCAGTAACATTTTTAGGATCACATCCTTTTTTGATCATAAAATTTAAGGTTCTTTTAATTATCCCTTTGAAAGCACCCTTCCAGCCAGCATGGATTGCAGCAATCATCTTTTCTTTCTCATCATAAACAAGTATTGGAGCACAATCTGCAGTTAATATAGCTATAGGAAATTCCTTTTTATTTGTGACTAGCGCATCTCCTTCAAAATTATAATTTTTAAGTTTTAGATTTTTATCTATAAAATGAAATTTATTGCTGTGAATTTGCTTTAGTAAAATAATTTTTTTAAGCTTAGTTTTAATTTTCCTTTGAACGATTTGAAGATTTTTTAAAACATTTTTTTTATTGTCTGAGGACCCAGGGCCACAATTTAAGCTCTTAAAAATACCTAGAGATTTTCCACCCTTTCTATTAAAGAAAGCATGCTGTAAGTTTTTAAATTTACTGAGTTTCTTTGACTTAATCAGTTTAAAACCCCAATTTAAATTTATTTTTATGTGTTGTTATTAGCATTACTTTAAACAATTCACCCATTTGATTTTTATCTATAAGTCTTTTTATTCTAAAATAAATATCAGCTTTTTCACTAAATAACATTTTCTTGGACAATATTTCTGCTCTTTCAAGAATACCAAGTTTTGTTAAAAATTCACCTTGAGTAGTATTCATTGAGGTAAGTGAGCTTAATTCTTTAACTATTCTATTTAATAAACTAAAACTTAAATTGTAGGTAATATCAGAATTACCAAACCCTTTTAGTACATCACAATATTTATGTTTCGATACAGCTTGCAGGGTATTTTTCATTTTTTTATCAGTATACGCATAATCTATTATTAAAATTCCACCATTATTACGTTTAATCTTATTGAAGATAATTTCTAGGTATTCGGTTGATTGTGGTGAATACTCAATAAAGTTCTGTTGTTTTGTAATTTTAAATTTAATTTTATTTACAAATTTTTCCATATCAAAAGGAACATCAAAATACTCAAATTTATTGTTAAAAAATCTGACATGTCTTTCAAACCATTTTCTTTCTTTCTTTATGAATTGTTTAATAGGTAAGGCGTCAAAAAATTCGTTTGCCAAAAAAATACATGGCGAATTATCTAATTCGCTTAAATCATTTAACCATTGAATATTTTTTTTATTGATATTAATTTTTTGTTTTTTTCGAAGCAATTTACTTCTTTCTAAAATCTTAATGTGACAAGAATTTTTAAATATTTGAAATTTTTCAAAGGTATTGACTAAAACTTTCATCATTTCACCATTACCGGCCCCTAATTCGATTAAATTAAATTTTTTAGGGCAACCTAGATTTTGCCAAAATGAAACCACCCAAATTGCAATCATTTCTGAAAATAATACAGATATGTTGGGTGAAGTTATGAAATCACCCTTTTTGCCAAAGGGATTTTTTTTCATGTAGTAGCCTGATGTTTTATTATAAAGAGACTCCTCTATAAACTTATCTAGGGTAAACGACTGATTATTCTTAATTTTCATTTTTTAAAGATAAAAGGTAAACCCCAGTCAGAAAAAAAAGAACACTTATCAATTGACCTAATGTTAGATTTAAAACTAAGTAACCGATTTGTGGATCTGGAGATCTGAAAAACTCTATAAAAAATCTAAATAGAGAATAAAAGATCAGGAATAAAGCAGAGATTTTTCCAGGTACTTTTAAATAATCTTTTTTAAAAAAATACCCAAGTACAAAGAAAAGAATTATTCCCTCAAAAAAAGCCTCATATAATTGTGAAGGGTGCCTTTTGATATTATCTATTAGAACAAATTGAACTGACCAAGGAAGGTCTGTAGCTCTTCCATAAAGCTCTGAGTTTATAAAATTGGCAATTCTACCAAAAAAGATTCCAATTGGAGCAGATAGGGCAACCAAGTCTAAAAATATAAACGAATTTGTATTGTGTTTTTTTGAGAACAATATTGATGCAATTATAATTCCAATTAAAGCACCATGAAATGACATTCCTCCATTCCAAACCATCAATATTTCTATAGGGTTATCTAAATAATATTTTAGATTATAAAATAAAGTATAACCAAGCCGACCTCCCAAAATCATACCTATAATGAGATAGGTTATAAAGTCATCAAATAGCTGAAGAATATGAGAGTCTTTTATTAATTTTTTTTTACAATACAGCCAACCAAGTGCAATACCCACAATATAAGCCAAAGAATACCATCTGATTTCTAATGAAAATATTTGAAACGCAACTGGGTCAAAATTATTAATAAACATTTTTAAAAAACTACGTATAAAGTATATTAATTTTATAAGCGAATATATGACAAAATCAAAATTTGTAATTGATAAATTAACAAAGCTATTTGAACAAGGGCTAATTTCTTATAAAGATTTAAGTTCTGAAATAATAAATGTTTTAAGATCTAAAAGAGAAGAGATCATTTTTAAAATGAAATTAACTAGCAAAGAAGAAATGGATATATTAATTAAAAGAGTTGAAAATTTAGAAAAAAAAATCAACAAATTTGAAAAAAAAAGTCCAAATAAAAAATCTACAAAGGTAAAAAAATCTTAACTCTAAGGCCGTTTAAAGGAGATTTATCTAATAAAATATTTCCTCCATGGGATTTGATTATGTCAGATGTAATTGACAATCCAAGACCAACACTAGATTTAGAATCCCCTCTACTTTTATCTACTTTATAAAATGGTTTGAAAACATTCTCGAACTCTTCTTTAGGAATACCGACTCCATCATCATCAATAGTAATTATTATGTTACTATCTTTTTTTGATAGATGAAAATTTATATTTTCAGCATATTTAATTGAATTATCAATTAAATTATTTATAGATCTTTGTATTAAATTTTTTCTTCCATTCATGTAAATTCTTGGAATTATTTCTTTAGTTATTTTATCATTATTATAATTATTTATTGTAGTTTCGATTAATTCTGAAATATCAAAGGTTTCATCTTTTTCTAAATAAGATGAACTTGTAAACTGCAGATATTCATTAAGCATTTTTTCCATTTCATCTATATCTAAAGACATTTTTTTTGATAAATCTTTATCTTTCATAAAAGATAGCTGAAGTTTTAGTCTTGTTAAGGGTGTTCTTAAATCATGGCTTATGCCAGATAACATTTCAGATCTTTGATTGAGGTGTCTCATTATTCTTTTTCTCATTTTATCAAATTCCAAACCTGCTTGTCTGATCTCTAAGGCACCTGATGGCCTGTACTCATCAATGTTTTCTCCTTTACCAAATCTTTCTGCAGCTTTAGCCAGGTTTATAATTGGTCTGGTTTGATTTTTTAGAAATAGTATAGCTATGGTTATCATTAGTAGAGCAGGTATAGTGATCCATAACGCAAATATTCTAGCAGATGAGCTTGCAACCCTGTCTTTTGGAATAAAAAATTCAAAGTAACCCTCGTTATGTTTAATATTTATATGAATAAGCTCTTTATAACTTGTTGTATCGAACCAGAAATTTTGAGTGCCCATATTAGATTTCAGTTCTCTTCTAAGTGTTCTATCTATTGGACTAAACCATCTTTCTTTTTGAGCTTTTTCAAATAAATCATCTTTTTTAAATTGAACATTAAGATCTAAATAAATTGAGAATAAGCCTGAAAGGTCGTTATTATTATATTTTCCATTATCGTAAGCTGTTATGAATGTTTTCATCTCACCGATTAAGGCTCTTGTCATACCTTTATTTGTTTTAATCCAAAGACTATCAAAAAAAACAATCGATATGACTACTTGAAGAACAATTATTGGAACTGCTACGATTAATAAAGCTCTATAAAATAATCTTTTCGGTAGTAAATTTTTTACAAAATTATTCAATCCATAAAACATAGCCAGCACCTCTTAAAGTTTGTAAGTATTTTGGATTTTTTGGGTCCATTTCAATTTTTTTTCTAAGTCTTGTAATTATCACATCTATTGACCTTTCTTTATCAAGATCGGTTAGTTTGCCAATATCCTCTCTTGAAAAGGTTTTGCCAGGATTGTTAATCATTTTTTCTAATATAATTTTTTCAGTACTATTTATTTTATATTCAATATCATTTTTTATGATTAAAAGTTTGTTAAGATCAATTTTAATATTATCAAAGGTTATAATTCTTTTTTCATCATTTCTTTTTGTTTTATTTAAAATATTTTTTATTCTTAAAATAAGTTCTTTTGGCTCAAAAGGTTTTGGTAAATAGTCATCAGCGCCTATCTCTAAACCTTCAACTCTATTTTCAGCTTCTCCTTTAGCTGTTAATAAAATTATAGGGGTATCAATTTTAGATTTATTTTGTTTGATAAAATCCAACCCACTTTTGCCTGTCATCATTATATCCAAAACGATTAAATCAAATTTAATTATTGAAATTTTTTCTTCTGCATTTTCTGCACTATTTGATGTAGTAACCAGAAAATTATTTTCATTTAAATATTGTTTAATTAGGGATCTAATTCCCTCATCATCATCTACAACTAAAATATGGGCTACAAAATCATTCATTAATTATTTTCTTTAAAACATTGTCAAAGTTTAAGACTTGATCTGAACTTGAATTTAAAAGAGCATTATAAATTCTTTTTTTTTGTATCGAAAATATTTCGTCAAAAATTTTTTCTCCTTTTTCATTTAAAAAAATGTGTTTTACTCTTGTGTCTTGTTGGTCTTTTTCAAAAAAAACCACATCAAGTTTAATTAAATCTTTTAAAACTCTATTTAAACTCTGCTTGGTAACCTTTAACTTCTTTAATAGATCAGAAATTGTAATCCCTTTATACATTGATAAAAGATGTAAAACTTTGTGGTGAGCTATACCTATAGAGTATTTATCTAATGTTTTCTTGGCATCTGAAAAAGACTCACGGTAACTTGTAAATAACTTTTCAATCAGCTGCTTTAACTGAGTATCCTTTAAATATAAAAGTTCTTTCATTATGGGTAAGTTATATTGACATATTATAGATACAAAGATAATTTTAGATAAAATTTAAATTATTTCATTCATGATACCATACGATAAAAGATCAGGTAAAATTTGGTTTAATGGCGAGCTCGTTGATTGGGCTGATGCTAAAATTCATGTTTTAAATCATGGCCTTCACTATGCTAGTTGTGTTTTTGAAGGTGAAAGAGTCTATGATAATTCAATTTTCAAATTAGAAGAACACACATCTAGACTTTTTTATTCTGCAAAAAGAATGGGTATTAAAATTCCTTATACTGAAGAAGAAATAAATTTAGCATCAAAAAAAATAATTTCAGTTCAGGGTGTCAAAGATGGATATGTTAGACCAACAATATGGAGAGGTAGCGAGATGATGGCTATATCTGCTCAACAAACAAAAATTCATGTTGCCATAGCAACTTGGGAGTGGGGTTCATATTTTGATCCAAAACTAAAAATAGAAGGTATTAAATTGAATATATCAAATTGGAGAAGACCTGCGCCAAATACGATACCTTGGGATACGAAAGCTTCTGGATTATATATGATTTGTACTTTATCAAAACATGAAGCTGAACAACAAGGCTATACAGATTCTCTAATGCTTGATCATGAAGGAAATGTTGCAGAAGCAACAGGTGCTAACATTTTTTTTAAAGATAAAAATGGAGAAATTCACACACCCATTCCAGATTCTTTTTTAGACGGCATTACAAGAAGAACGGTAATTGAAATTGCAAAATCTAAAGGAATAAAAGTCAATGAACGAAAAATTGCACCAGCTGAATTATCAAATTTTGTAGGCTGTTTTTTAACAGGTACGGCAGCAGAGGTTACGCCAGTTTCATGTATTGCTGAAAATAAGTTTAAAGTTTGCGAAACTATAATTGACTTAAATGAAAGTTACCAAGCATTAGTTAGAAAAAGAAAAGCAGCTTAGTTTTTGTTATCTTCAGATATTGCATGGTCAATGCCTTTTCTTAAATATTCATAACCAGTATACAAAGTTAAAAATGCAGAAAGCCAAAGCAGGATTATGCCAATAGTTTGAGCATTATAATCTTGAAAATTTAAAATTTTATTACCAGTTTCACCAGTTAGTAAAAGAGCTATAGCAACCATTTGTAAAAAAGTTTTTAATTTTGCTAAGTTAGTTACTGGTAATTTAATTTGTCCTCTAGCTAAAAACTCTCTTAAGCCTGAAATTAGTATTTCTCGTGTAAGTATTATAATTGCTGCAATAACCTCGTAATGTTTAATTGTTCCACTCATGACAAGCAATATAAGTGCAGTAGCAACAATAATTTTGTCTGCTATAGGATCAAGTAATTCACCCAACTTAGACTCTTCACCCATCATTCTCGCCAACATTCCATCCAAAAAATCAGTAAATGAAGCAATTACAAACAATACGCATGCAGTTAAATCACCATAAAAACCAGGTAAATAAAATGCTAGAACAAAAAAAGGTACAATTATTATCCTACCTATTGTTAAAATATTTGGAATTTTTTTAAGCATAATTATTCGTGAAAAAAGTTATATATCTTTTTTGCAACTTTTTCCTCAACACCTTCAACTGATTTAATTTCATCAAAACTTGCAGATTCTACTGCTCTAGCAGAGCCAAAATGGTTCAATAGTGCTCTTTTTCTAATCGATCCAATACCATCAATTTGATCCAGCAAGGATTTTGTAATTCCTTTTGCTCTTTTTGCTCTATGAGAGGTGATAGCAAATCTATGTGCTTCATCACGTAGTCTCTGCATAAAAAATAGAGTGGGGTCATTCTTATCAAATTTAAATGATTTTCCTTTGTAAAAAAAAGTTTCATCTCCACTATTTCTTAGTTTACCTTTAGCAATGGCTATCATAGGAAGATCATGTAAACCAAATTCATCTAACACTTCTTTGGCAGATGAATATTGACCTTTACCACCATCAATTAAAATTAAATCAGGAAGAGTTAAATAATTTCCTTTTTCTAACATTGCTCTTTTAAATCTTCTCGTAAGTACTTCTTTTAACATTGCAAAATCGTCTTGTTCATTACCTTTTGTCTTAATATCAAATTTTCTATATCTTTTTTTAACAAATCCTTCATTTCCAAAAGTAATCATAGCACCCACACTATTTGTTCCTGAGATGTGACTATTATCATAAACCTCAACTAAGTTTAGGCCATTTTTAAGATCAAATTTTTTAGCAACACCCTCAAATAAATTTTTATTATTATTTGTTTCATAAATTTTTCTATTAAGTGACTCTTTGGCATTTTTTTCTGCCATAGCAATTACTTTAGCTTTAGTGCCTTTTTTTGCTACATTAATAGAAATCGCACTATTTTCTTTTTTGCTTAAAGTTTCTTCAATTAATTTTTTGTCTTCTATTTCTGTATTAATGATTATTAATTTTGGAACATTTTTATTTTCATAAAACTGCATCAAGAACGAAGACATTATTTCAGATAAGCTTTGATCAGGATCATGTTTTGGAAAATAAGCTTGGTTGCCCCAATTTTGTTTAGACCTATAAAAAAATACTTGAATACACGTTTTACCAGATTCTTTGTATGCAGCAATTACATCTGCATCAATTAAATTTGCTTCATTAATTCTTTGTGAAGATTGAATTATATTTAAAGATTTAATTCTATCTCTAAAAATAGAAGCTCTTTCAAAATCTAGCTTTTCACTAGCTTCCTCCATTTGTTTAGATAGATTTTTTTGTATATCTCTTGATTTACCCGATACAAACTGAATTGCTTGATCTACTGATTTTTTATAATCTTCTTTATCAATATAATCGACACAAGGACCAGAACATCTTTTTATCTGATAAAGAATGCAGGGTCTTTTTCTATTCTTGAACGTGCTATCATCACAAACTCGAATTTGAAATATTTTTTGAAGCATCTTAATAGTCCAATTTGCAGTTCCTGCTGAAGCAAACGGTCCAAAGTAAAATCCTTCTTTATCCTTTTTGCCTCTATGTTTTGTAACTTGTGCCCATTGGTCTTTATTGCTGATGAAAACAAAGGGAAAAGATTTGTCATCCTTGAGCAATATATTGAATTTAGGTTTATGTTTTTTTATTAAATTAGCCTCTAAAAGTAGAGCTTCACTTTCATTGGCAGTAGTTGTTATCTCTAGCTTAAAAGTTTGAGAGAGCATTCTTGCTGTTCTAATAATGTGGTTTTTTTCAGCTACATAACTTTTTAATCTATTGGGTAGGTTTTTTGCTTTACCTACATACAAAATCACATCTTTATGATCAAGCATTCGATAAACTCCAGGGCTTTTAGGAATTAATGGGAGCTCTTTTCTAATTACGTCTTTACCTAATTCAGAGCTCTTCATGACTTCTTTTTTTGGTAATTTGGATACCAACAGAGGCACACTCTTTTATAATTTCTAATTTTTCAATCTGAAGCATAATTTTTCCAATTCGTTTGTCTTTAAATAATACATCAAAAACATCTTCAGCAAGTGTTTCTAAAAAATTATAATGTTTATTTTTTGCAAGTTTTGTAATTAATTTCACAACCTGACCATAATTAACAATTGATTTAATATCTTTGTCATTTGTTGGTTTTCTATCTTCATAATCAATCTCTAAGCTAAATTTTACTTTTTGAGTTTTTTCTTTTTCAAAATCATAATAACCAAGCTTTAAATCTAGAGTTAACTCTTTAATAAGAATTTTTTTTTCGTAATTAAATAAACTTTTATTTTTATCTATTTTAATAATATTTAAATTAGTTTTTTTCATTCTTTTCCGATTACATCTGGTGTTTGCCAGTTTAAACTTTGTCCACTATCTATTGCTATTACTTGACCTGTAATTGAACTGTTTTTGATAAAAAAGTCAACAGCAGAACATATATCCTGTACATTTACCTGCTGTTTTAAAGGAGTTGCCAAGTACTGCTTTTTAAAATGCATGTCAGTTTGTCTTTTATTTTTAATAGTAGGACCAGGAGCTATTCCATTAACTCTTATATTTGGAGCTAATTCCATGGCGCTAGTTTTTGTTAGAGTATAAAGCCCTGTTTTACTTAAAGTATAAGAAAAGAAAAAGGGAGTTAACTTAAAAACTCTTTGATCAATTATATTTATAATATTGTTATTTTTACCCTTAACGTTTTTTGAAAATTCTTTTGTAAGATATGCGGGTGCTTTTAAATTTACATCAATATGTTGGTTCCAGCTTTTAGAAGAAAAATTTTTAAGACTATCATTTTCAAATAATGAAGCATTATTAATTAAACAATCAAAATATTTTAATTTTAACTTTGAGAATTTTATAATTTTTTTTAAATCTTGTTCTTTTGCAAGATTACCTTTTACCAAGTAAACTTTTGTTTTATTTTTTGATAATTCTTTTTGTAATTTTTCAGCTTCAGATTTAGAGCTATTGTAATGAATAACCATTTCAACTCCTGGACCTGAGAGTTTCTTTGCAATAGCAGCGCCCATTCTTGTTGCGGCTCCTGTGATAATTATTTTGTTTGCTTCCATTTTTTCTTACCTTTTTGTGCTCTTGTACCAGGTAAGCCCATCTTTGATCTACCTTTTGGATACACTCTATTTTCTTGATTATAGTGTTTTACTTTTGGATTTAATACAATTTCTAACTCTGACGCTTCAAGGTTTCTTATTTCATCTCTAATTTTTGCAGCTTCTTCAAATTCAAGGTTTGTTGCAGCATCTTTCATTCTTTTATTTAATTGTTTTAAATGTTTCTTTAAATTGCCACCAATATTGTCACCTGTTCCAACTTTTAGGTAGTCTTTTTCATAAACACTTTCTAAAACATCGCTAATTTCTTTTTTAATTGAGGTTGCATCAATGTTATGTTTTTTGTTATAGGCTACCTGAATTGTTCTTCTTCTATCAGTTTCTTGAATTGCTTTTTTTATACTTTTAGTTTCTTTGTCAGCATAAAGAATGACTCTACCATCTAAATTTCTTGCTGCTCTTCCTATGGTTTGGATTAGTGATGTTTCAGATCTTAGAAATCCCTCTTTATCAGCGTCTAGAATTGCAACTAATGCACACTCAGGTATATCAAGCCCCTCTCTTAAAAGATTTATACCAACCAAGACGTCGAAAACTCCTAGTCTTAGATCTCTCATAATTTCTATTCTCTCAAGTGTATCAATGTCAGAATGCAAATATCTAACTCTAATACCATTTTCGTGAAAATATTCAGTTAAGTCTTCAGCCATTTTTTTAGTTAAAGTTGTAATCAATACTCTAAAATTTTTATCGATTGTTTTCTTACACTCATGCATTACGTCATCGACTTGGTTTTTAGCTGGTTTGATTTCAACTGGTGGATCAATTAAGCCAGTAGGCCTTATTATTTGTTCAACGAACTTACCTTTAGTCTGTTCTAACTCCCATGGACCAGGTGTTGCTGATACAAAAACTGTCTGCGTTCTCATTGCGTCCCACTCTTCAAATTTAAGTGGCCTGTTATCCATACAAGAGGGTAGTCTAAAACCATATTCTGCAAGATTACTTTTCCTTGATCTGTCCCCTTTGTACATTCCATTTAATTGTGGAACAGTAACGTGACATTCATCTACAAATATAAGTGTGTTGTCTGGAAAATATTCAAATAGAGTAGGAGGTGGCTCTCCAGGTTTTCGTCCTGATAAAAATCTAGAATAGTTTTCAATACCAGCACAAGAACCAGTAGCCTCAATCATCTCTAAATCAAATTTTGTTCTCTCTTCTAATCGTTGAGCCTCAAGAAGTTTATTTTGTTCTTTAAATTTCTTAAGAGTAACCTCAAGCTCTCTTTTAATTTTTATTACTGCTTGTTCGATAGTAGGTTTTGGAGTGATGTAGTGACTATTCGCATAAACTTTTATAACATCTAAATCTTTTAATAGATCTCCTGTTAAAGGATCAAATTCTTCAATCTTTTCTAATTTGTCTCCAAATAAACTTAATCTCCATGCTCTATCTTCAAGGTGTGAGGGGAATATTTCAATGTATTCACCTCGTGCTCTAAAGGTACCTCTATAAAAACTTTGATCATTTCTTTTATATTGTAGGTGTACTAAGGTTTTTATTAACTGTTCTCTATTATAGTCATAATCCTTCTTTAAACTTAAAGTCATTTTACTGTAAGCTTCAACTGAACCCAGTCCATAAATACAAGAAACACTGGATACAATAATCACATCATCTCTCTCTAGTAGCGACCTTGTTGCTGAGTGACGCATTCGATCTATTTGTTCATTAATAGATGCTTCTTTTTCAATATAGGTATCAGATCTTGGAACGTATGCTTCTGGTGTGTAGTAATCATAGTAAGAGACAAAATATTCAACAGCATTTTCTGGGAAAAATGATTTCATCTCTCCATAAAGTTGAGCCGCTAATGTTTTATTGGGAGCAAGTATAAGAGCAGGTCGATTAGTTCGTTCAATAACTTGAGCCATTGTAAAAGTTTTACCCGAACCTGTTACACCAAGTAAAACTTGGCTTAACTCATCTTTATTTGCACCCTTAACTAATTGTTTAATTGCCTCAGGTTGATCACCTGCGGGTTTAAAATCTGTTACAAGTTTAAACTTTTGTCCACCTTCTAGTTTCTGGTGAATTTCTGGGTTTTTACTTTGGATTTCAGTAATTAAATCTTGATAAGTATTTTGCATTATCTATAAAACTATTAGAATAAAATTATATTTCAATGAGCATTATATCAAACAGTTTAAAAAAGATTAAACCATCGCCAACTATTGCTGTAACTCAAAAGGCAAGAGAGTTAAAAGCTGCTGGAAAAGATGTAATAGGACTTGGGGCAGGTGAGCCTGATTTTGATACTCCAGATAATATCAAACAAGCGGCTATAAAAGCCATTAATGATGGTGATACTAAATATACGGCCGTTGATGGAACTGCTGCTTTAAAAGATGCCATTGTTAAAAAATTTAAAAGAGAAAATAATTTAGACTACACAACTGATCAAGTCACCGTTGGTGCTGGTGGAAAACATGTAATTTATAATGCCATGATGGCAACTCTAAATGAAGGGGATGAAGTTATTGTTCCTGCACCTTATTGGGTTTCTTATCCTGACATGGTTTTATTAGCGGGTGGAACTCCAATTATTTTAGAGTGTAATGAAAAACAAGGGTTTAAAATTAATCCAACTGAATTAGAAAAATCTATAACACCAAAAACAAAGTGGATCATATTAAATTCACCATCAAACCCAACGGGTGCTTGTTATACTGAAGGTGATATTAAAGGAATTGCAGATGTTTTAGCAAAACATCCTCATGTTCATATTTTAAGTGATGATATTTATGAGCACGTAACATATGAAGGATTTAAATTTTTCACCATTGCCCAAATTGATAGCTTGAAAGAAAGAGTTCTAACAATGAATGGTGTAAGTAAAGCTTACTCAATGACTGGCTGGAGAATAGGGTATGCGGCTGGTCCTAAAGAAATTATTAAAGCAATTGCTAAAATACAATCGCAATCAACAACAAATCCATCTTCAATTAGTCAAGCTGCAGCTGTTGAAGCATTAAATGGAACTCAAGATTTTATAAAAGAAAGAGCAATATCTTTTCAAGAAAGAAGAAATTTTGTTGTTAAAGCACTAAATGAAATTGATGGAATTGAATGTTTAAATCCAGATGGAGCATTTTATGTTTTTCCAAGTTGCAAAGGATTAATGGGGAAAAAAGATACAAGTGGCAAAGAACTTAAGACAGATACTGATTTTGTTCAGTCTTTATTAGAGAATAGTGGTGTAGCAGTTGTTCAAGGTTCTGCATTTGGTTTAGAAGGTTTTTTTAGAATATCTTATGCAACCTCTATGGAAAATCTTAAAAACGCTTTAGAAAAAATATCTACTTTTTGTAAAAGCTTAAACTAATGTTAAACGTATATTTAGCAGGTGAAATTCATAGTAATTGGCGAGAAGAAATTACTCAACTTTGTGAAAAAGAGAAATTAGATATTAAATTTACATTTCCCGTCACCGATCATGAGGCATCTGATAATTGTGGTGTTGAAATCTTAGGAGCTGAAGAAAAAAATTTTTGGAAAGATAGAAAAGGCGCTAATATTAACTCCATTCGAACCAAAAAATCTATTCAAGATTGTGATGTAATTATTGTTAAGTTTGGTGAAAAATTTAAGCAATGGAATGCAGCTTTTGATGCAGGTTATGCTACTGCACTTAATAAATCTATGATTGTTATTCATAACGACGATCATCAACATGCTCTTAAAGAAGTGGATGGTTCAGCTGCTGCTGTTGCATCAGATCAAAAACAAGCCTTTCGTATATTGAAATATATATTGGAAGGGTCTTTAGACTAACCCAAGTCTAATTACTGAGTTCCCAGCATCTACAATACTTTCTTTTGCAGGTTTAAATTTCATACCCAATAAATCTTCAGAATATGAAGTGTCTGTCTGCATTAAAATTCCAAGATCAGGCAACATAATCTTTACAGAAGAATCTAAGTAACTGATCAATTTAACCACGAAATTTGGCATTTCTTTTTTTGGAAGTTTTTTTGCATACTTTGGAAATGCTTCAGCCATAATTTTAGAAACTTCGAGCATTTTTTTTACTTCTGAACCAATAATCAATCGTCTTCCATTAACCTTGGGATTTTTTATAGATAAAACATGAGCTCTTGCTACATCTTTTACATCAGAAATTAATATTCCAAAATTTGGCGCCATAGGATATTTTCCTTTAAGGAAAAGTTCAACATAGCTAGTTGAAGTGTTTGTTTTTTTATCTAAAGCATCACCAAAAACTCCTCCTGGATTAATTACAGTTAATTTATCTTTTAATCCTTTGCTTTCCATTAATTCCCATGCAGCTTGTTCAGCTTTTGCCTTTGATATAGTGTAGTCATTCGACCCACTCCAATCAGTATCTGTCCAATCACTTTCCCCAAAAGTATATGGGTTTGTTCTGTTAGGTTTTTTAAACATTGCTACTATTGACGAAGTAAGAATTATTTTTTCAACATTAGCTTCTATACCAGCATTTAAAACTCTTAACGCCCCACCTTTAGCAGCTGGAACTAAAGCTTCTCTATTTCTTGAACTTTTCATAGGGTAGGGAGAAGCAGTATGTATAATATATTTACAATCTTTAGCAGCCTCAACCCAACCATCATCTTTTAATAGGTCCAATTCAACAAATGATAATTTATCTGTTGAAATATATTCACTTAGAGTTTTCTTTGTTTCATCTAATGAATTTTGACTTCTAACAGTTCCTAAAACTTCATATCCAGAATTTAATAATTCAATTGCTATATGTTTTGCTATCCAGCCACTTATTCCAGTTAGTAGTACTTTGTCAGTCATTTTGTTTCCCTTTAGTTTGTATTAAGTTTTAATGGTTCTTATCAGTGAGATAAAAATTTTTCAGCTTCAAGCGCAGCCATACAACCCATTCCAGCAGCTGTAACTGCTTGTCTAAACGTTTTGTCTTTAACATCACCCGCAGCATAAACTCCAGGGATATTCGTCTCTGTTGAATCTGGTTTGGTCAATAAATAACCTTCTTTATCCATTTCTAACTGTTCTTTAAATAAAGCTGTTGCTGGGTCGTGACCAATTGCAATAAATAAGCCATCTATTTTCATTTCTTCAATTTTATTAGTTTTTAAATTTTTAATCTTAATAGCTTTAACATTTTTAGGTTCGCTATCCCCAATAACCTCTTCAACAGCACTATCCCAAATTATTTCAATTTTTTTATTTTCCATTAATTTTTTCTGAAGTAATTTTTCTGCTCTTAAAGTATCTCTTCTATGAATTAATTTTACTTTTGATGCAAATTTTGTAAGAAACATTGCCTCTTCAACTGCAGCGTTTCCACCACCAACAACTGCTACAACTTTTTCTTTAAAGAAAAAACCATCACATGTTGCGCATGCTGAAACTCCAAAGCCTCTATAAGCTTGTTCTGATTCTAAGTTTAACCATCTTGCTTGAGCACCAGTTGAAATAATTATGCTGTCAGCTGTATATTTTTGTCCACTATCTCCAATAGCTTCAAAGGGTGTAGATTTTAAATTAACTGAAGAAATATGATCTTCAATTAGATCTGTTCCAACTGCTTTTGCTTGATCTCTCATTTGATCCATTAACCATGGACCCTGAATTACATCTGAAAACCCAGGATAATTTTCTACATCGGTTGTTGTCGTTAATTGCCCACCAGGCTGAACTCCATAAACTAGAATAGGATTTAGCATTGCTCGGGCAGCATATACAGCGGCTGTATAGCCAGCTGGACCTGACCCTATTATTAACACTTTTGTGTGTTTAATTGGATTTTCACTCATGCAGAAGTTATATAAGGATAAATGACAAAATTAAAAGGGATATTATTGACTGAGGGTATGCACGGCATGATCAGCCAAGTAGAAGGTTTAGCAAAGGCCCTAGATTTAGATTTTATACACGAGAAGATTGAACTTAATAATTTTTGGAAATTATTTCCCCCAAAGCTAACACCAGTTTCAAGTAATGTTTATAAAAAAGTAGAATCTTCTGATTTTGATGTAATCATTTCATGTGGAAGAAAAAGTGTAATTCCATCTATTCATTTAAAAAAGAATTCTAATAAAAGAGTTATTAATATTCATATTCAAAATCCAAAAGTTAATTTTAAAAATTTTGATTTCATTGTGGCACCAGAACATGATGGAATTGAAGGCCAAAATGTTATCAGTACAAAAGGTGCAATTCATTACCTTACTGAAAGTGAAATAAATGAAAATAAAGATTATTTAAATTCATTTATAAAAAAAGATGAAAGAAAAATTTGGGCTTTAATAATGGGTGGTCCTACAAAGTATTATGAATATTCAAGAGAAAATATTAAAGCTATTTTTGAAAATTTAAACAACTTAAATAAACAGAACAACTTTCAACTAGTTGTGATCCCTTCAATGAGAACACCAAAAAATATAATTCAATATGTAAAAGATTATTTTGGTGAAAATCATACAGTTATTGAAACTATTGATAAGAAAGCTTATCTATCAGCTTTAGCAATTTCAGAAAAAATTGTAGTAACATGTGACTCTAGCTCCATGATATCAGAAGCTGCTTTAACTGGAAAACCAATCTACGTAGCTAATATTTCACCTAAAAAAAATGACAAAAGATTTCAAAGATTTAGAAATTTATTTAAAGAATTAAATATTACTAGAAATTTAGGTGAAGAAGTAGAGAATTGGAACTATCAAAAATTGGATGAAACGAATAGAGTAGCAAATATTATTAAACAAAAAATTAATTCTTAATGTCATTCTTAAATTCAATTCAAAATCAGGCAAAAAAACATGAATTTCCTTTTGATCACTGGGAATATAATAATGCACTATCTGACGGGGCCATTGAGGAAATTATTAAAGCTGATATTCCAGATGTCAGTAAGCACAATCTTAATTATGATGGCACCAGAGCAATTGATGGTGGTGCTGCAGAGTTTAGAGAGGGAATAGCTTCGGGCGGTGAGGCAATTAAATTTAGATGTTTTGTAACAAAAGAAAATGAAAAAAAATTTCCAAACTTAGTAAAATTTATTAAAGAACTTCAATCCAAGGAAGTTCATGGAACTATTTCAAAAATGATCGATAGAGATTTATCGAACTCATATGTTAGAGTTGAAGTTATTTGTGATAGGGAGGGTTTTTGGTTAAAGCCCCACTGCGATATCAAAGAAAAACTGATGTCTGGATTAATTTTTATAAATAATGCTAACGAGTCTGAAGATCTTGGAACAGATTTTTATAATGAAAAATTAGAAAAAGTTAAAACAGTTCCTTACAAAAATAACTATGGCTACATGTTTACTAGTGGGCCCAACACTTGGCATGGTATGGAAAAGAAAAAAATAGTTAAGGAAAGACGATGCATTCAGGTTAACTATGTTACTTTTGAAACAGATTGGAAAGTTCTGTAATTAAATTAAAACTCTTTCATTATTAACAATAACATCTATTAGTCCCCATTCTGATTGCTTCATTACCTCCAAATAAAAGAAAAAACTTATTTTGAACACAGATGACTAAGTAAACATTGTTTTTGTTAATATTTGTATGTAAAAATTCATCATGTTTGAAAAATTAGAAGAATTAGCAAAAAATAATAAAAAAATTTCAGATTTTCATATTAGAACTGGTTGGCCATTAGCGTTTAGGCAAACTGGAGAAATACACAAAATTCAAGAAATTGTTGTTAAAGAACAAGATCTTCAAGATCTAATATCTACTAATTGTAACGAAACTGAAATGAAAAAGTTTAGTGAAACTCATGAGTTAGATTCATCAGTTACATTAAGTGGATTAAGATTTAGAGCTAATTTTTATAAAACTATTCAAGGACCAGCTGCTGTATTAAGAAGAGTAGAGAGCGTTATTCCTGAAATGGATCAATTTGATTTACCCCAAGTTCTTTATGATATTGTCGATATGCATAAAGGATTAGTTTTAGTAACTGGACCAACAGGGTCTGGTAAGTCTACAACACTTGCGGCAATTGTAAATGAGATTAATAAAACTAGAACTTCAAATATTATTACAGTTGAAGATCCAGTTGAATTTATTCATAAAGATTTAAAAAGTATTGTGTCTCATCGAGAAGTAGGAAAGCAAACCAAAACATTTTCTAGTGCATTAAAAGCTGCACTCAGAGAAGACCCAGATGTAATTCTAGTTGGGGAGATGAGAGATTTAGAAACAGTTTCACTTGCATTAACTGCTGCTGAAACAGGACACCTAGTTTTTGGAACACTTCACACTAGTGGTGCTCCTAATACCATCAATAGAATTATTGACGTTTTTCCACCTGAGCAACAAGCTCAAATAAGAGCACAGATATCTTCTTCTTTAAAGATGGTGGTTACTCAAAGACTTCTTAAAACAAAAGATGGTCAAGGCCGTTGTGCAGCGTTTGAAGTGATGAAGTGTACGCCTCCAATTCAAAACTTAATTAGAGAGGCTAAAATTCATCAAATACCTAGCATCATGCAAACTTCTGTGAGAGATGGTATGATTACTATGACTAAATCATTAGAAGAATTAGTTAAGGCAGGTAAGATAGATGCGAGTGCAGGACGAGAAGATTAAAGGATTTAACGTCCTTGAATTAATTGTTGTCGTTGTACTTATTGGCGTCATCTCAGCCATAGGTTATCCCAATTTTTCTGAATGGCGAAAAGATAGAGAGACTAGAAGCGCAGTACTTAGCATAAAATCTTTAATCGAAGGAATAAATTCACAAGTTCAAAGAGGTCAATATGCATTTGTTCAAGTACATATATTAGAAGAAGTGAATGGCGCAGAAAGAAATTTAATTGTTACATCAAAAGGAATGAAACCAGAAAAACTAGCAAGTTTGTTAAATGATGGAACTAGTGACTGGTGGGCAAAAATTGGTGATCGATGTAATATAACAGACGATGCATATTGGGATGATGATCCAGATCAAGGTGCTGATAATGTTGAAGTAAGACAAATTACTTATGATAATATGGCAACTTCTTGGGAAGGGGATGACGGAGCTATTTGTTTTAGTAAAAATGAGAAATGGTACAGTGGCGCAGGTAAATTACAATCATCCTTGCCTGAAGAGGGGGATGTAGCAAGATCTATAGATAATACTTTATTTATTTGCAGAAGAACAAATGATCGATCAAGTTGCGATGTTGATAGCGATGGAACACCTGCTTCAGAGCATGATCATTTATATGTTATTGAATGGTCAAGATTTGGCAATGTGATACTTGAAAAATGGGATACAAGAAATTCTGATTGGGTTAAACAATAACAAGATGAAAAAACAAAAACATAATATTTCTGGACTTTCTTTAATAGAAGCACTTGTCTCAGTTGTGATTATTGGAATTGGATTTGTTTCAATTTTACAAATGACAAATTTTTCCGTTCAATCAATAGATAATTCAGGAGATAGAACTAAGGCAAATTTTTTAACTGAGATGATAGTAGAAGACGTCATTGGAAGTAAAAATTCTTTCTATGGAGTAAATTCTGATAATGAAAATATAATCTATAGTACTGATGGGACCGCATCACTAGATGGAGACACATTAAATACATTTTCAAAGCATCTAAGTGACAATAGTTGGAGTGCAGATCTGAGCTGTGGTGGAAGCAGTTCTAATACCACTACACCAGTTGAGAATAAACAAAACATCTATGAAACTCAACAAGTGGATGCTCCTCGAAATAAACAAGCTAAGTGGAATACTATATTTGAAGAAAATAGATTTTTAAAATGTAAAAGCACAACTGAAGAAAAAAAATTGCAAGTATTTGAAATATGTAAGTGGGATGCTTGTGATTATAAATTAGATTCTATAACAGATGAGCCTTTGTACATTGGTAGAGTGGAGATGAAATTAAATGAAGGTAAAAAAAGAAAATTTATATATTTTCAGTCAGACTATAAACTTAAACAATGAATAAAAAAAATTTAAAATCTATTGCTGGTCTTACATTAATTGAGATTTTAATTAGTGTGGTGGTGTCATCGATAATGATGGCTGCAATTTATACAACTTATTCAATTGTAAATTCAACTTATACTCAAGTGTTAGAAAAAGCTAAAGTAAGCAGATCTTCTAGAGATTTAATCGAGTTATTAATTCGTGATACACGAATGGCAGGATTTAAATATTATTTAGGTGATAATGATTTGGGTTTTCCAGTAGAAAGTTATTTAGAATTTGTTGGTGGTGCTACTACGGTAAAAGATAGCCATGATCCAATTGTGATAATTCCAAATGAACTTGGACATTCACTAAGTGATGCTATTGCTACTCCAACTCCAAAACATAACTTAGATGATACTTGCTGTGATAAAATTCATATTGTTTATGATGATTTTAATCAAAATGATGCTACTCAACCTTACAAAAGATATAAGCTAACTTATTTTGCAAATCCATTATCAGATGGTTCTAATGCTGATGGCCCTATAAATCCAAGATACGGCATATACAAATCCAAAATTAGTTGGCAACAAAATATTGGTCAAGAAACTGGAAGTTGGGTATCAGATTGTTCCGAGTGTTATCACAATGAATTAGTAAGAGATTATGTTGAAGATATGGAATTTATTGCATTAGATCAAAATGGAAAAGTTTTAAGTCCTTACCCAAGTACAAATTCTGAAGCTTCGAGGGGAAATTTATATAAAATTAGAGCAGTAGATATTAGGATCGCATTTATTTCTGAAAAGCCTTTCTTTAGATTTGAAAGTAGGACAGGAAATGAAAGACAATTAAGTGGATTTTCTAGAGCGATAAGATCTTTTTCAGATAGAAACTTAAGAGATAATGTAGTGGTGACCGTATACACAAGAAATATTGTTGGACAGGATATATTTTAATGAAAATAAATAATCAAAATGGATTTACACTAATTTTATCACTTGTGATGTTATTAGTAATGTCGTTGATGGGTGGAGCTTTAATTGTAATTTCTTCAGGGGATCATCAAAGCAATAATACTAGTGATCAATATCAACAAACTTTTTATGTTGCTGAACATGCCTTAATTGAAGCAGAGAAAAGAATAATTAATAGAATGATTGGACCTTGGACAGAAGTGAGTACGATTACCACACCACCAGTTGGATCTACACCTACAGAGATCACTGCTCACAATAATTATATTGAGCAACTTACAGCCACAGCAATTGATGGCTTTGCAAGAAACACAGATGGAAGAGATACTCCTAGAAATACTCTTACTCCTGTAGAAACTCCTTGTTTTAAAAGTTTTAGAAATTTAATCAGAAATGATAGTGGGGGAAATTTATCTTTAGTTACAGATCATTTTACTAATCAAAATTTTGGAAGTTTAATTGAGCCAATTTTAAATACCCCAAGTGATGTAGGATTAGAGGCAGATGATGCAGAAAAAGAAAAAGAATATTTAAAAAGGTATAGATATGAGTTTTTTTCAATTAATGTTGGTTCCTCTACCTTTAAAGGAGCGGGGGCTAGTCTTAAAAAAACCTCTACTAACGCTCAAAGACAAGGAACAGCTTATAGAATATATGGTTGTGGATATTTAATGCCTAAGGGCGCAGAATTAGGCGAATTTGAGGATCCTGAAATTTTAATTCCTTTAGAAACTTTAATTATTTTATCTAGTTAAACACAAAATGAACACCATAATCATTACTTTAATTACAATCTTAATTACAATCTTTTAAAATACGGGCTATTATTAATGATAATGAAAAATATCTTTATTGGATTTTTATCACTTTTTTTATATTTCAGTTCATTAAGCATGAGCGGGGCGTGTGAATTTTTAAAAGAACAAATTGGTACCCCAGTTTCAAGCATCATTGAAAAATATGATAATTTAGACGAGCCTCCGGGTGGTGGTGATCCAACTGCTACCTACGTTAAAGAATATGACAGTTTAAATTTATGTGAAAATTCTCAATTAGAAAATAGTGTTTTAAAAGTATTTATTAAAGAAGGAAAACTCATTGGAACTGAAATTGAAGGTGCTTTGGGTGAAGCAAAAAATAACAAAATTATAGACTTTGCAAAAACACATTTAGGGTACAAAAGTGAAGTAGATTTTGATGAAGAGTGGACAGGGGCTATATCTTTGTCATCTTTTGGTGATGACGTCATTTATGGTAGAGTTAGTGATTCAAGTGGAATTTATGAAATGTTAATTATTACAAAGCCAGAGTTTGATTCATTTTTGTTCGGACCTAATGTCATAAAGTTTTTTTAATTTATGAAAATATTATTTAAATTATTTAGTTTATTAATTTTAATTATTAATTTTAATCAAACATCTTATGCAAAACCATTGCCACCTGGATCAGGTGAAGGGGATGTACCAGCTAATATTTTAATTTTATTAGATAGCTCCGCTAGTATGAGACGTACATTAGGAGATGGTATTCCTGTTATAAGCTCTGCTGCAATCGATGGAAATGGAAATAGGGTTTTAACAAGTGCCGATAAATCGCTGGGAGGATTATATCTTTTTAATTCTGCCGGTGAGAGAATTAACTTTACTGGAACCAATCAATCAGGCGGATCTTATACAAGAGATACTTGGTGGGCAGGAAGTAATACTGATCAACGATGTGATTACCGTTTAAGGGATGGATCCAGAACAACTAATCATCTTATTTCTACAACTAGAAAATATCATGAAGCTCGCTATGTAACAGGAGTAACTGTTCCAGGAACTAATATCAGTAACGAAAATCTTTTATTTGCTGTTCAATTTGATGATGGGTCCTCTTCTGTTGCAGTTATTGCCCTTGATACACAATATAGATGTAGACTTGCACTAACGGTAAATAGTGTAAAACATATTCGCGGTATGGACATTAGTGCTAATGCAGCAGGACATATTATTGTAGGAGTTTTTGGTAGATCGGGTAGAAAAAATGCTTTTCAAATGACCTGTAATCTAAATCAAGCTGATTGCGAAGAAATTACAGGTAGAGGTAAAGGTCAAACGGATGTGTTTGGCAGAATATATGACGGAAACCGTTATAGATTAAATAGCGACTCTACAAGAATGTATATTTCTGATGATGGGAATCTTTATGAATATGCAACAAGAAATGTTGGAGGACAAAATGTAATTTCATATGCCTGGGGTGAAAAAAAGGAGTGTCGTGCTAGCCGTAACTCAACTATAAACCAAATTACACAATTTGAGTTATCTAGCAATGACGATGATATTTTTTTTGTAGGAGGTAGCGGAAGAGAACTTGTAAGAGTACAATGGACTGCTGGGTACAACATTTGTACACGTATTACCGGTCTAGGAACCGCTAGTTCACTTTCAAACGCTGGTCAAGCTGCTGGAAATTTAGCTGCTGATAGCGTTAGAGTTACAAATGCACTAACTGCTATAAGTAAATCTGGTGGGAGAATTTTATTTAGTCATAATAGTTATGTTGATGAATTAACAGAAGCTAATTTTACATCTGCAAATAGAAATACAGCTTGGCAAATTCAATATGGTGGGCCAAAAATAACAAGACTAGACGGAGCAAAAGCAGCAATTATTGCCGTTTTGACAGATAGTACTTTAACTAGTGGTGCTAATTTTGGTTTTGGTCACTGGAACGCTGGCGAAGGTAGTCAGGGAAAAACTGGTAGAAGAGGTGGCAAATATTGCCATGGTAGTGGTACTTCTTGCAATTATTATGGAGGTTGGTCCGGCAATCATCCTGCTGGTCAAAGCAGAATATGTACTGGTAATTCTTGTTTAAATGTTGGAATTGGTCCAGAGGGTGCTGGTAACGCTATTCCTGTTGTTGAGAGATTAGGAGTGGAGTGGGGCACAGACTCTGAAGCATTTTCTCAGATTGCTCATGATTATTTTTTTGGTCCAGTTTCTCCTCATGACCCAAACTCTGACTGTCAGTTAAATTATGTAATTGTTATTGGTGATGGTGAGATGTCTGGTACAGGAACTGCTTCAACTAGTTTTCAAGGGCGTACGGCAGGCAGACTTACGAGAATGAGAGAGGAATTAGGAATTAAAACTTTGATGGTTGCTTATGGAGATGGAATAAAAGCTAGTGGTATGAATAGATTTAATGAATTAGCTTTAGTTGGTTCATGTGATGCAGCAGGTGGTGAAGATTGTGAACAAACTATTGTAGCCACTACACCTCTGGAACTTCAGACTGAGCTTCAGCAGAAAATTAGACAAATTTTAGCTGAGCGATTAGCATTTACCGCACCATCCATTACAGCAACCATTCAACAAGGGGGTTCATTATACCAAGCGCAATTTGCTTATGAACAATTTGGAGAGTGGAAAGGAACCATATTGAGGAAAACTTTAAATGCAGATGGAACAGTTGAACATGATCCTAACGCACCAGGAAACTGGGATGCAGCAGCTCGAGTAAGAACGCAAGCAGCTGGCGGGCCTACAGATCCTGGTACAGCTGATAGCAGAAATATATGGACACCCATTGCAGATCAAAGTTTAGATTATTTAGGAAATTGGGATAACGTTAATGAGGCTACTGCACCAACTTTAGAACCTGAGATGGAAAGACTAGGATATGTTCTTAGAAATTATCATTCCTCAACATCAAAATGTGGTGGAGATGATACCACAGATGATGAGCGAGATGGAATTCTACGTTTTTTAGCTGGTCAAGATTTTTTTGATTATGATGGAGATTGTGACACTACAGAATTAAGAAGCCATGTTCTTGGAGATATATATCATTCTCAATTAATTGAAATTGGCGCACCAGATGGAAATACCCAATTTACTGATAATAACCAAGAAGCTTACTTTAGAACTATAAATAATTATCAAGCCTTTAAAGCTTCACAACAAAGTAGAAGAAATATTTTATATGCAGGTTCTAACAGTGGATTACTCCATGCTTTTTCTGCTGAAACAGGAAATGAAGAATGGGCATTCTTACCACCCTTTTTAATTGGAAAATTACCTACATTAATTAACTCCAGACTTGATGGAGCAATTGATGGATTTAAGGGAGGTAGTAATGCAGTGTTTGGAGTAGACGGCTCTCCAGTTGTCCATGATGTGTTTATGAAAGGCTTAACTCCAGAGGGTGATGTCGAAGGTTCCGCTAGTTGGCATACCATATTATTCCAACCGTTTGGAAGAGGTGGATCTGGTTTTTCAGTATTAGATGTAACCACTCCACTAGTAAGAGATGGTTTAGGACCAATGCATATGTTCAGTGTATATAATGATTATATTAATAATGTTGTATATATCATGGACAACGAAGGAGAAGTTAGAGAATTAGAGTATTTTTCAAGCTCTGCAGAAATATCTGCTTCAGATGAAGCCCTAAAAGCGCAATCAAATTTTAATGAAGCTGTTACTGCTGATGAAGCCATCGACTCGGAGACGACTACTAATCAAGATGCAATTGCTGTATGTCAGTCTGATGCAGATGTGACTGGAGAATTTAAAACTGCTGGAACTGCTTCTTGTTACATAGGAAGAACTTTCACTTTTAGTGATATATCTTTTAATACCCCAAATAATCAATCCATACCTGAAAACATGATAAATGTTTCAGAAATGGTTGATGGTGAATTTTTGCCAGTAGAATTTTCAGATGCAAGAATGATCGATGGCCAATTTGTAATTACTTTTGATGAAGATAAAATTTATAATCCAGGTGGAAGTGTAAATGAAACAAGAGAAACAACAAATATATTTGTTCAAACCTCATGCACATCATCTTCTGGAATTGATCCATTCTTTGACTATAGTAAATTAGGTGAAACTTGGTCAACACCAAGAATTGTAAGATTACCATCAGACATTGAAGCAGAGAGAGAAGACCCAGCAAATGATAAATATGTTGCAATTATGGGTGCAGGAATGGCTAATAATAATTTATGTGCGGGCTCTGCTTTGTTTATGGTTGAATTAGACAATATGGATGAGCCAGGAAAACTTTACGGTGGAGATCAAAACGGTGGACCAATTACAATTGTTGATACATCGCCATCAGGCGTGGCTCTTGGAAATGATATAATTGAAACACCTAACGGTAGCAATATTAATAATGCGGTTCCAACGTCCCCACTTGTGATCACTCCTGATACTGGATTTGGAATTCCTTGGCGTGGGGCAATGGTTTATATTAATGATAGAGAAGGAAAAATTACTAAAATAAATTTAACAGACTCTACAAAAAATGATGCTAAATTATTTGATCAAACAACCTTATTTAGATTAAACGCAAGTACTACCAATAAAAGATATACTTTTTTCTCAATGGATGCAGGTGTAGGAGTTACCACAAAAGATTTTTGGTTGTTTGGTGGTACTGGAGACTTTAATAAACTTGGAGATATAGATAGAAATATGGATAATATTTTATATGGGATTAGAGATTTTGATTATCCTTATTTTAAACATTTAAATGGAGTGACTATTCCTTCATTTGATGATCAAGCTTTTACATCCACAGCTCATCAAGGAGCTGATAATGCTAAATCGATTGATGATGCAACTGTTTGCTCAGATGTTACAGGAGATACTGATGCTAGTCTTTGCCCAGATTCTGCAGAAAGTGCCTGGGTAATCCATTTAGATACACAAGGTGATAATAATTCACACAGAAAAGCATCTGCCCCACCAACTTTATTTAAAGGACAAGTATATTTTCCAGTTTATGAACCGCCTCCAGGATCAAATCGATGTAATATTGGAAATGCATATATTTGTGTAGCAGATGATGAATGTGGAACTAATAATTCACATAAACTTGTTAAAGGCGCAGAAGCTAACGGAAGCAACTGTACATTCATTAGAGAAGGGGTTTTATCTGAATTAGTAATATTTGGTGACAAACTTTACGCAAACGTTGCAGGGCCTAGTGAAGACAGTGATACTTTATATTCTGTTATAGCTGTTCCTGGTGAGATCTTGTCAAATACAGGTGGTTGGAGAGATACAGGATATTAATTCAAGTTATAACACTCTCACAAGTGGATCTAAGAAGCTGAAAACAACCTAAAATAGGAATATATAACCCACACAAACATATCAAGCATAGTTATAAATATAATTGCCAAACCAACAATTGAATCTTGTTTTATTTTTTTTCTCCATTTGATTGGAAAAAAATTTAAGGAATATGCATAAACTAAAATGAATATATTTAATGATGCAATAATAATGTTGATAAATAAAAAAGTATTCATTTAGTTAATCAAACCTTTCAGCTTGTTCTTTAATTTGTCTTTTACTTTATCCTCTATTTGTTTGATATCTAAATTTTTAACAGCTTCTAATAAATTATTACTCATTATTTTTTCTCGCACATCAACCACCATGTCTTTAAATACTTTTTTTAAAATATCTTTGTAGTTTTTACTATCCTTGGTATTACCAATATCTTTAAAATTCATATCATTAATTGAAAAGGTTTTTTCAAAATCAAAATCAGAAGATAATACGGCTAAATTAATATTTTTAGCATCTAGGTTTTTGATATTAAAGTATTTGCTTGATTGAGAGTCGGTATTTTTAAATTCAAGATCTTGTTGAAGATTTCTTAGATTGTCTGAAGTAATTCTGTCAGAAAATTTAAAATAATAATTTAAATTTATATTGTTTAATTGAACATCGTTAATCAATATATCATTAGAAAAAATTGAGAATGTATCTAAATTTACTTTAACAAAATCTACTTCTGCTAAATTACCATCAAACTTTTTGTTAAGTATCTTAATGTTATTTGCACGAGCTTCACCACTTAAATAATCAATACTTAATTTTTTAATTGATACTTCTCTATTTAATGAACTTGAAATATTATCTTCTAATATATTTTTAATTAATCTGTCTCCTATAAATTCAACCAATATATAAAAAGATAAAGCGAATATGGTTATTATGGAAAGAAATTTTTTCATACGCACTGATCTATATTAATTTAAAAAATAATTCTAATGGTTAATCGACCACTCTGGGTTATATTCTTAGTTCAAAAATAATCTTATCTGTTCATTAAAAATAAGAAAAACTAAGTTTCCTATAATTAAATAAGGACCAAAAGGAATTTGAGACGAAAGATCTTTTTTATTTTTAATTATATCTGGGACAACACTTAAAAGTGCAATGACAGATGAAAAAAATATTACAAAAGGAATTGAAGCCCATCCAAACCAAAAACCAATTACAGAAAGTAATTTAGCATCACCCAAACCCATTCCTTCTTTGTTTCTTAATTTTTTATAAATAAAAATTATTAACCAAATGATTATGTAACCAAACAAACCACCTATTAAAGAGTTAACTAAATTTGGAAACAGAGTGGTATTTAAATTTGGATCAAATGATTTTAATAAACCAATTATCATAAGAGGGTATGTTAACTCATTTGGAATTATGAAATGTTTTAAATCAATAAAAAAAATAATCACAAAACAGATGCTTAAAATAAAAAAAAGAAGAGTAGTTAATGAAACTCCAAAGAAATGAAAAATTACTACAAAATTTATTGCTGATATTAATTCTACTAAAAAATATTTAATATTAATTTTAGCCGAACAACCTCTGCATTTTGCTTTTAAAAACAAATATGAAAATAATGGAATGTTATCGTGCCATTTAATTAGGGTTTTACAGGATGGACAGTGGGATCTTCCTGTTACAACGCTTATATCGTCAGGAATTCTATGGATACAAACGTTACTAAAGCTACCCCATATACTTCCAAAGATAAATGCTATAAGATATAACACAACTTATAATTTAATTTTGGAGGACAGTTCTATGAAACCATCAATGCAATATTGTACAAGCATCATTGCGTCTGTAAGGTGTAAGTAGAAGTTAGGACTATGAATAATGAGTTCCATCAGTCTCAAAACTATCAAAAATTTAATGAATATCAATTTATAAATAACATGTTTTTTGGTGCTAAAAAAACAGAAACAATAAAAGTCGACAATACGAGCGTTAAAGACTTAGAATTGGTTACAAAAATGAGCCAGGAGTTTGCTAAAACTCTTGATTTAAAAGAAACACTACAAACTTCATTAGAGCTAATTATTAAAAGAATTAATGCTCAAGCTGCTAACATTTTTTTAATAGATAATGATAAGCAAAACTTTCAATGTATTGCATCAAAACACCAAGCATATCTAGAAGATTTTGAAATTCCAATTACTCAAGGTGTCATGGGAAAAGCAGCACTCATGAAACAATGTATAAGAGTTGGAGATGTTAGAAAGGATGTAAGAGAAATTGCAGAATTTTATTTTGATTTAGATAATAAAACAAATTTTACAACTTATTCTGTTTTATGTTCACCATTAATTGTTTCAGATGAATGTATTGGTGTTATTCATTGTTTAAATAAAAAAACAGACAACAAACTTTTTGAAGAAAGCGATAGAAAACTTTTAGAAACTTTATCTGGTCCTGCTGCATTAGCAATTAGAAATGCTAAGATGGCAAAAGATTTGATTGTTAAAAATAGAATAGAAAAAGAAATAGAAATTGTTGGAGAGATTCAAAAAACATTACTATCTCAAAACATTAAAGAAAATTTTCCTATTGCTGGAATAAATATTCCTGCCAAGGTTGTTTCTGGAGACTTTTATAATTTTTCAGAATTATCCAATGGAGTTTATGGATTTGGAGTTGCAGATGTTTCAGGTAAAGGAATTAAATCTTCATTACTAATGTCTAAAGCATCTAGTCTTTATAGATGTTTAAGTAAAACAAATTTTTCTGCAGCAGGTCTTTTAGATATTTTAAATACAGAAATTTGTGAAACTACTTCAAGAGGAATGTTTGTAACAATGCTGGTTGGAATTTACGATAGTAACAAAAAAGAATTAACTTTATCAAACGCTGGTCATGAACCTCCGTTAATTTATTCTAAAGATGGAAACTTTTCTAATTTTGAAGAAGCAGGACCTCCTTTAGGCATTGCTCCTAAGTTTAAATTTAAAGAAACTAAAATTAATTTTTCAAACAGCTCAATGTATATTTTTACTGATGGTATTACGGAAATAAGAGATGCTAAAGGAAATATGTTAGAGGCAGAAGGATTTAAAGATTATATAAAAAAGTATCAACAAATTCCAAACCATGAAAGATTAAACAAGATTATCGAGGATATAATTAAATCTGGTCGAATACAAAAGGATGATTTAACAATTGTAACGGTTGATGGTTAATAATTATGGATAGATGTTTTTATTTACACTCTTTAAGATAGAGTAAAAATGTTTATGGGATAGTTTCCAGTTAATAAGAGTAATTACCCCCAGTTTCATGTAATAATTCTAATTTTGGGTCAAATATCTGATAATTAGAAATAAATCCTGCAATCCTAGTCAAATCTCTAATTTAGAGTGAAATCTCTCATAATTTGCTATAAATCCTATACTGGTAGTCAAATCTCTAATTTAGAGTGAAATCTCTCATAATTTGCCACAAATCAGATTTAATTAGTTAATTTGAGTTTAGTCCCCAGATTTAGGCTTTAACCATAATATAAATTGTATCAAAATCTAATATTGCCATCCGCAATAATCAACAATTGATGGATCAATGTTAAAATTTATATATATTATCCCAAAGGGATGAGTGATGTAAGGCTGTTTGAGCTTTTGTTAATATTCATATTTATCTCTAACACACAGCATAAAAAATATAAATTATTTCTAACACATAGGATAAAAATTAAAATTATCTCTAACACAAATCAATAAATTTATTGAAAATATAAAAAATGTTGATTTTATTGACTTTTTTAAAAATATGATAATATTAATAATTATAACACAAAATAAATATAGCTCTAACACATTTTATGTTTTATATTCATAATATTAAAAACGTTGATTTTGCTTACTTTTTTAAAAAAGAATATTATGTTAATTTTCTAACACAAAATGAAATAATTTTTTTTTTTTTTAAATGTGTTAGAATAAAATTTTTGTGTTAGAGAAAAAAAATAATTTTTTTTTTTTATAAATTAGAATAATTCTAAAATTTGCAAAAAATATATTAGAATCTTTCTAAAGTAAAATAAAAATATATTAGAATCTTTCTAAAGAGAAAAAAAATAGTTTGGAATATTTCTAATGTAGGAAAAAAAAATATATTAGAATAATTCTAAACAAAAAAAATTAAAAAAATTATAACACAAATAAATTTTTCTCTCACACAAAAAAAATTTTCTCTCACACAAAAAACAATTAAAAGTTGTTTTAATAAAAAATAGCTATTTTACTTATTTTTTAAAAATAGAAAAAAATATTAAATTTCTAACACAATATAAAAAGATAAAATTATGATAAATGTGTTAGAGAAAATATTATTTAGAAAAAAATATCTTAAATTTAATTTTTTTCAATGATTTTAATAAACTGTTGATTTAATTGAATATTTTATAGTTTCTTATTAAATTCAACCCATTTTGAACATAATGATTATAATCTTGTGTTAGAATTTTATTAATTTTGTGTTAGAGAATCAATTAACAATTTAAATATTAATTTTTATTTATAAGTTTTATGGACGAAGATAATAAAGACAAATTTGATTATAAAGAGGAAGATACTCTCAAGAGTGATCAGGAAAACCAATCTGAAAACGATTCAACTGATACTTTAAATCCTCAAGAAACTGATAATAATGAATCAGAAAAATCCAATGAAAATGATAATTTAACTGAAAATTCAGAAACTTTACAATCTCAAGATGAATCTGTTGAGCAAAATGTAAGTGCATCAAATACTAATAATGATGAAGAGACTTTAAAGAGTGATCAGGAAAACCAATCTGAAAACGATTCAACTGATACTTTAAATCCTCAAGAAACTGATAATAATGAATCAGAAAAATCCAATGAAAATGATAATTTAACTGAAAATTCAGAAACTTTACAATCTCAAGATGAATCTGTTGAGCAAAATGTAAGTGCATCAAATACTAATAATGAGGAACAAAAAAAAGAGCATGAGGTAATTCATAAAAAAGATGGAAGACTACATATATATGTAAGGCAAGATAAATATAAAGGTGAACTTAAATCAAGAAACTGGGTAGGTAGACTTTATATTGATGGTAAACAAAAAATTTCATCTTCTGGAACAACAAATTTAGATGATGCAATACCAATTTTGGAAAAATGGTTTGATGATGTTCATGAAGAAAGTAAAAAATTAAAAATTGAAGAAAATATTAAGCCAGAAGAGGGTGAATCTTCACAAATTGATATTTCAACAACCAATCAAAGTAATAATGAAGCACAACCACAAACTTCAAGTGTTCCATTAAATGAAAACTCAGAAATATCTACCCAAGATCAGGTAAAAAGTAAATTATCAAATATTTTTGGAAAAATTAAGGAAATTAAAATTAAAAAACCAGATTTTGCTAAAAATATAAAAAAATCATCTTTTAATAATTCTAAAGTTGGAAATTATAAATCAAAAATACAAAATTTTTTCAAATCCAAATTAGGTAAATCTAGTGTTCAAGGCGAAGAAATAATTGGTATTGAGTTAGCAAATAAAGAAATAAGAATAGTCCAAGTTTCTAGTAACAAAGCTAATCAATGGGTGTTAGAAAAATTACATATTCACCCCGTCGACATTACAGATGATAGTACTCCAATTGATAATGCGGATAAATTTTCAGAAGAATTAGTATTAGCAATTCAAAAATACAAAATAACTTCACCAAATGCAGCAATTGCTATTCCGGTAACTAGTGCAATCATAAGAGTAGTCACCGCACCTTTAATGAAAGAAGATGAATTAAATAAAGCAATCGAAACTAATTCATTGTGGGAAAACCTAGTTCAACTAACAGATAGTTTGGAAGATTATTCTATTTTTCATCAAGTCATAAATAGAAATGATAAAGAAAATACAATGGATATTTTATTCGTTGCATCAAAATTAACAGATATAAATAGTTATACTTCAATAATTAAAAATGCAGGTTTAAATCCTGTAATCATAGATGTTAAATGTTTTGCTTTAAAGTCATCAGTTGATCAAGTTAATCAAATAACAAATAAAACTGAGGATGCCAATTTAACTGCTGTTTTAGAATTTGGATTAGATGAAAATTATTTAATGATCCTCTATAATAATAACCCAATAATAACTGATATTTTTATTAGAGGGCAAGATAGAAAAATTTTACAAGATTCTCAAGATACTGAAGAAAAAGAAGGATTAGTTAGAAGATATGTTACTCAAGTTAAGCAAGCAATTCAAGATTTTGAGACTAAATATGAAAAGAGAATTCGAAACATAAAAGTTGTTTCAGATATCAAAAATGTAGACGAATATTTAGGAAGTTTTAGAAAAATTTTAATGAATGTTGGATTTAACACTTTTGATCCTACTGAAGGATTAAAAATTCCAAGTCAGTATCAACAAATTTTAGATAATAAGTTAAATAGATCTTATCTATCTACTTCTGTTGGCTTAGCCTTTAGAAAACTTGATGTCTTTGGTTATTATAAATTTGTTACTGCAGTTAAAAATATAAATCTTCTTCCAGATAGATCAAATGTAATGAAGCAAAAGAAGATGAAAGCAATTTCAGGTTTTGCATTCAAGGGTATTACTGCTGCTGTAGTTGCAATTTATGTGGTATTATTTGGTTTATCTTTTTGGAATATTGCTTCCTATAATAAAAAATTAAAACAATATGAAACTGTAAAAATAGATCATGCTAAAATTATTAAACAGAAAAAAATAGTTTCAAAAGAACTTAGTGTAATTAATACGTCTTTAAAATTAAGTAGAACACTTAAATCAAATAAAGAATTAACTTATAGAATTTTAGCTCAAGTAGCCTCAAGTGTTCCAAACCGTGTAAAATTTGATCAAGTTGAATTTAATGGATCTAGAAGATTAACTATTCAAGGAATAGCTGCAAGTGATCAAGATATATTGAAATTTATAGAAAATTTAGGAAATCAAAAATTGGTTGAGCAAGCATCTTTATCATCAATGCGATTACCAAAATCTACAGCAGGTGGTGCTACAATGAAAGGCTTTAGAGTGTTTGTAAAAATTAAAACAGGTAAAATATAGCAATGGATATAGATTTAAAAAATATTAACATGTCTGATATCAAGGATCAGATTACAAAATTAGCTGATAAAAAAACTCTTATAAAAATAGGAATAATCTTTGGTGCAATTGTTTTTTTCTTAATAATTTATTACGCAATTTTAAATCCAATGGTTGAGTCTAGAAAAGCTAAATTGGACGACATGAATTTGAAAATACAAGAAACTGCAAAATTTACTTCTGAAATTTATTCAATGAGAGCAAGAATTAAAAAACTTAAGCCTGATTATGAAAAATACTCTAGCTTGTTTCATTCTAAAGCTGAAGTAGAGGGTCTTTATCAAACATTAAGTGAATATGCCGGACAAAATGATCTAGTAATCACTAGAATTGAAAAAAAGGTAATTCAAGAAGTATTAAAAGCACAAGCCTTAGCCCAAGCAGACGGTAAAAAAACGAAAAAAAAGAAAAACAACCAAGTTAAAAATGTTGCAAATATTGCCTATTATTTGATCCCTGTTGATTTTGAAATTGATGGTAATTTTATTGGTTACATAAAATTTAAAAGAGCTCTATCGCTTTCTAACAAAATGTTAAACTTTGACAAAGAGTCTATTCAGGTGGTAAAAGGGAATACAACTGGAGCGATAAAAGTAAAAGGTACGTTAACAATAGTGGGGTTACCAAATGAATTTTTTTAAAATAATCATTATTTCAGTGTTTTTTATGTTGCTATCAAAAGTTTCCATGGCTGATAGTCATGATAAAGAGCAAAACATTATTGATAAAGCTAAAGAGATAAATAAAAAGATCAAAGAAAAACAGGCAAATTCACAATCGAATATTTCATCAGAAATTAAAGATGAAGAGCCTCTTCCATTAAACGATCCTTTTGCTGGAGATAGTTCATTAACTGGTGGTAATACAATTTTATCAAGTAATCCAGAAGAGGCACAAAATGAAATGAGCTTATATAAGTTTAAATTAGTTGGGATAATGACCTCTGCAAATGATGATGGGTTCGTATCTTTAATTAATTCAAGTGGAAATATAATTACTTTAGCTAGGTTTGAAGAATTAAGCCCTGGAGTAAAATTAGTTGGACTTAACAATAGAGAAGCAGTTTTTGAAAAAAATGAAAACTCTCTCTTAGTGATAAATTTTAATAATAAAATTACAGAAAGAACAAAATAATTATGAAATTTAAAAAAAGAATATCATTTTTAATTTTACCTTTTTTATTTATTTTTTTAACAGGTTGTGCTGAAAAATTTGCTAAAAACACTGGTTCTTTTAAACACGACACCCCACTAATAAAAACTGATATCAAGAAAACTGGAAAACTAGAGGTTGAAAAAAGTGTAGAAATGGGACCAACTCCTGCTGAAGGTGATGTCGTAAAGCTTAAAAAAAGGAAACAAATATCATCTGTTAAAGAGAGAAATTATTTATTAATTTCGGAAGATTTCAAATCTTTAAAACAAAATGTTTCTTTTAAATTTCAAGCTTTAGATTTTAAAGAAGCAATGAAATTAATGTCTGAAGTTGGTCAAATTAATATTTTAGTAGGTGACGATGTGGCAGGATCAATAAGTGCAGAGTTAGATAATGTTCCATGGGATAAAGCATTTAATGCATTATTAGATTTAAAAAATTATGCAGCAGACATAGATGTAGCAAGTAATATTATTAGAGTTTCTACTCCTGCTAATCTAACGTCACAAGAAGGTTATAAATCAGCGAGAGCTTCAGCAGTTAAGAAAAAAGTTGAATTAGAAGATTCAGTAGAACCAATTATTTCAGAAATTTTTAGACTTTATTATATAACTCCATCAGAAGCTAAAGCCACAATCACAGAATTATTTACAACTGTTGGAACGAATGGAAATTTTATACCAATACAAGTAACGGAAGAAGCAACCACAAGATCAATTATTGTTAGAGGTAAAGAGAAAGATTTAGATATCGTTGATAAAGTTATTCGAGAAATTGATAAAAGAACAAAACAGGTTTTAATAGAAGCTTTTATAGTTGAAGCTACTTCAACATTTGAGCAAAGTTTAGGAAAAAGACTTGGAGCCGCTTATACAAGAAAAAGTTTAAGAATGGGTGGTACACAAGGAGGTAGTAGTGTAGGAGCTGCATCTGGTTCAGGGGCTGCATTATCTGATTCAACAGGTGCTTTTACAAGCGGTGCTGGAACAGATAATTTAGTAAATTTTGGGTCAGCTGCTGCAACAAGTGGAATTGGAATATTGAAAAAAACAGGTTCTGCTGTTTTAAAACTTGAACTTGATTTTTTAGAAGCTCAAGGCTTATCAAAAACAGTATCTAATCCAAAATTATTTACATTAGATAATCAACAAGCAAGTATTAATCAGGGTGAAACAATTTATATTGATGGTGGAGAAGGGGAAGATAAACCAGTTGATGCATCATTAAAACTGATAGTTACTCCTAATATCATAGGTGATGGAAACGTTATGCTTTCAATTCAAGTAAACAATGATACTCCAAATAGAGCAAATGCAGCATCAGTAGGTGTAAATAAAATGGAGATAAATACAAAATTATTAGTAGCTGATGGGGATATAGTTGTAATTGGTGGTATTAAAAAAAATAACGTAGCGAATAATAGACAAGGTGTTCCAGGAACGTCAAAAGTACCAATTCTAGGAAAAGTACTTAGTGGAAAATCAAATTCTGATACAATGAACGAGTTATTGGTATTTATCGCTCCAAGAATTTTATAATGTTTAAAATAAGTAGAGAGAGTGAAATTAATTTAGTTAATGTCTTAATTGATAATGACATTATTTCTGGAAAAGATTTAATAGATATTAAAAAAGTAAGCACTGAAAACAATAAATCTCAAATTGATGCAATATTTGAATTAAAGCTTACTGATGAAAAAAAAATAATTGATTTATTAATTAAAGAACAAAATCTAGAAATAATTGATCTAAAGTCAGTTGAAATTACTGAAGAAGTAAAAACAGTTTTACCATCAAACTATATTAAGATGAATTTTGTAGCACCATTTAAAATTGATGGAAAAACTTTACACATGGCAATCCCAGATAGTTCAAAATTGGGATTGATGCGAAATTTAAAAGCTATTACAAAAAAAAACATAGAACTTCATGCTGCAAAAATAGGTGATATTTCTGAATATATTGAAAGATTATCAAGTGAAACAGATGAAGTAACTATTGCGTCAATTCGAAATGAGAATAGGAGAAAAACAAAAACTTTTGAAACAGATTTAGGAGATGCAGGGGAAGTTTTAGACAATAAACCAGAAGAAGATATTGAAGCAATTGAAAATGAGTCAGAGGTAATAAAATTTAGTACGGCAGTGGTAGCAGATGCAATTAAAATGGGTGTCAGTGATATTCATATTGAGCCTTACCGATTTAGTTCAAGAGTAAGATACCGATTAGACGGTATGCTTCAAGAACAAGAAACCTATAGACAGTTTTTACATGACAACTATGGAGCAGTGGTTACTCGATTTAAAATTATGGGTAAATTAGATATTGCAGAAAGAAGATTGCCACAAGATGGAGCCATTAATTTTAAAATTGGCAATAAAGTAGTTGATTTACGTTTATCAATTTTACCTACTGCAAATAATGAGAGAATTGTTATGCGTATTCTTAACAAAGATGCAGGAGATATTACCCTTGAACAATTAAATTTTGAAAAGCAAGATTTAGAAAGTCTAAGAAAAGGAATTCACGGTAGTCAGGGATTAATTTTGGTAACTGGACCAACAGGATCTGGGAAATCAACAACGTTATATAGTATTTTAAAAGAAGTAAGTAAGCCCCATTTAAATATTTTAACAGCTGAAGATCCTGTAGAATATGAATTAGATGGTGTAGGACAAGTACAAATTAAAGATGATATCGGTTTTACTTTTGCTAAAGCTTTAAGATCTTTTTTAAGACAAGACCCTGAAATTATTCTAGTTGGTGAGATGAGGGATAAAGAAACAGTTGATATCGGATTAAAGGCTGCCCTTACAGGTCACTTAGTATTTAGTACTCTACACACTAATGATGCCCCAAGTACTATTACTAGATTACAAAACATGGGAACACCAGATTATTTAATAAGTGCTGCCTGCCAACTTGTTGTAGCCCAAAGACTAGCTAGAAAAAATTGTAAAGATTGTAGAGTGCCTGATGATGATGTTAATCCTAAGGTTCTTAAAGATATGGGGTTTAGTGATGAAGACGCTTCAAAAGTAAAAGCCATCAAAGGTAAAGGTTGTGCAAAATGTAGTGACTCAGGATACAAAGGTCGACAAGGTATTTATGAAATCTTAGTGGTATCAAAACCAATTAAAGAAGCTATTTTAAAACAAGCAACCACTCCTGAATTAAGAGAAATAGCTATTAAGGAAGGATTTAGAACGATGCAAGATATGGGTAGAAGAATGATTGCATCTGGTGAGCTTAATTTTAGAGAGTATGAGAGAATTCTTTCAAGCGAATAAAAATGGAAGCTTTTACTTATAAAGGAATATCCGAAGGTAAATATGTAGAAGGAGATATTGAGGCAATCAACCTTGATGAAGCTTCTCATTTATTAAAAGAAAAAAAAGTAATAATCACCAACATAATTAAGTCTAAGAAAAAAAAAGGTGAAGCAAAAAAAAAATCAGGTGGCTCATCTCTTTTTGGTAAAAAAAAAGTTAAAGTAGAAGAAATTCTTATATTCTCAAAGCAATTTGCAACCATGGTTAAGGCGGGCTTACCTATTTTGCAGGTTTTAATAATGTTAAGGGACCAATTAGAAAGTCCTGCTCTTAAAGACATTATAGAAGATATTAGAAAAAGTTTAGAAGGGGGTGTGAACCTATCAAAATGTTTTGAAAAATATCCTCAATATTTTGATAATATTTATGTCAACTTGATTAAAGCTGGTGAAGCAAGTGGTAAGCTAGATGTATTTTTACTTAAAATAGTAGATTCATTAGAGAAAAAAGAAAAGATTAAGAAAAAAATTAAGGGAGCTTTAATGTATCCAGCGATCATGTTTACGGTAGCGATTACTGTAAGTGCTTTTATGTTGATTAAAGTAGTTCCAGTATTTGCAAAAATGTACGATGGAATGGGCTTAGAATTACCCGCTGCAACAGCAACCATCATGGCAATGAGTGATTTTTTAAGTGGTACAGGTGGAAAAGTAATTCTGTTTGGTGGAATAGGTGGATATTTCGGGTTTAATTTTATTGTAAAAAGAAATGCTGCAATTCGTTTTAGATGGCATAAACAAATTTTAAAATTACCTATTTTTGGAGATATGATCTTAAAATCTCTACTGGCAAGAATTGCATTGATTTTAGGTAATTTAAGTGCTGCTGGTGTAAATTTATTAGAGAGTTTAGAAATTGCAAAATCAGTTAGTAATAATGATGTGATAACGGATGCACTAGAGAGTGTAAAAAAAGGTGTGTTCTCTGGTGATACCTTAACAAAACTTTTTTTAAAAGAACCACTCTTCCCACCAACTTTTAGTCAATTAATTTCTGTTGGAGAACAAACAGGTCAATTAGATGAAATGTTTAATTCAGTATCTGCTTATTATGAAGAAGAATTTGATACTACAGTCGATAACATGTCTGCTTTAATTGAACCTATCATGATTGTTTTCATGGGAGTAATGATTGGTGGTTTAATGATAGCCATGTACTCACCAATATTTAATGTGGGTGCTTTAATTAACTAATTTTTTAATTTTTTAGTTAAAACTAAATTATTAATCCAGGGTTCTTTTCCTGGTTCAAAATTAATTGAATCCATAATTTGTTGAATGAAAAATGTTCCTAGTCCACCTGGTTTAATATCATCGATCGCTCTATGTTTAACTTTGCTTTTTTCTACTGGTTTGCCTTTATCAAAGAAAGAAATCTCTAGAACATCATCATTACAAGATATTCTTACAACCATTTTATCTTGAGTGTCAGGCATATCTTTATATGCATGTTTAACTATATTTTGCGCAGCTTCAGCAATCGCTAAAACTAACTCTTCTCTTAAATCTTCATCAATTTTAAATTTTTCAAAAACATCTCTAGAAAAAGCTCTGACATCTTTCAAACTTGCTGAGCTAACTAAAAAATCTTTTTTTTCTGAATGACTAAAGTTTTCTAAACTCATAATTTATTTACTCCAAATTTAAAATTTGTTCTAACTTTGCCATCATGATTACTTTTAAAACAGATTTACTCACATCTTTAATGACAAGCTTGGTTCCCTTCTCAAGGGCTTTTTGATGACTTTCTATTAAAACTGAAATACCAGAAGAATCCATGTATTGAACATTACTTAGATTTAAAGCAACATTTTTACCAGAGTCGATAACAGGAAAGATAACTCCCTTAACTTCATCCGTTTTATCCATGTCTATTTCACCATCTAAAAATATGGTGCTTATATTGTCTTCTTCTGTAATTTTGTATGTCATAAAAACTTTCTTGCCATTGCTAGAACTTTTTCAACAGGTTGACTAACCTCTTTAAGTTCAACTTTAGTATTTTTCTCTCGAGCTCTTTGATTGCTTTCTATAATTATCGATATACCAGAAGAGTCCATGTAGGGTACATCTTTTAAATTTAAATGAACTTCTTTTCCAGCATCAATTAAAGGAAAAACAATTTCTCTTACCTCATCTGCAACATCCATATCTATTTCTCCAGTAAGAAAAACAGTGCTTACATTTTCATTATCTGTAACTTTATATTTCATATTTTATTTACTATTTATAGCTATTAACAAAAATAAGAAACAAGTAAACCCAATATGGTCAATTATCTTTGATTATTATTTAATATAATAAGATTTTTAGTTTACATCATCAATAATTATAATAAATTTAATAATAATAACTAATAACAGAGGAAATTATGAAAAATAATAAAGGTTTTACACTTATTGAATTGCTAGTTGTTGTAGCAATTATAGGTATTTTAGCTGCGGTAGGTGTTGTTGCTTACAATGGTTACACTAAGAGTGCAAAAATTAATGCTTCTAAATCAAACCAAGGGGCAGTAACAAAATATTTAGCTGCTGAAATTCAAAAATGTAACATGGGTACTGAGTCTACTGCAATGAGTGGAAATTTAACATGTTCAGGCAGAACAGAAGCTTTAATCATGAGTGGTGCTGTTGCTGCACTAGCAGATTTTAAAAACACATACACGCCAGTTTGTAAAGGAGTAACAGACGGTAGTACTGTGCCAACGGCTTCAGATGGTAGTACAACATGTCTAGCATCAGGAAAAGGTGTTACAACAATAACAGGGGATGATGCTGGAACTATTACCGTTTCAACACAGTATGGTGACGACGCAACTGTTGACGTACTAACTAATGCTGTTGCAATAGAATAATCATCTCGATTGCAAGAAACAAAAAAAATAAAAATTAAAAGCTCACTAGGGTTTTCCCTGGTTGAGCTTTTAGTTGTGGTAGCAATAATTGGTATTTTAGCTTCTGTAGGAGTTATTACTTACAGCGGTTATATTTCAGGCACTAAAGAAAAATCTACAAAAAATGTGATGCTACAAATATCACTAGCTCAAACAGAAGAATATTCAAATAGTGGAAATTATTACACGCAGGATAATGATAGCTGCACACCTACCTCATCAACATCAAATGATATTGAAACAATTTTGTTTGGTGGAGGAGATCAAATTGGTAAAGATATGGGTTATGAAATTTGTGTTGCAAGCATAGGTTCTTCAAATTTTAATATAATTGCTAAAGAAATCGATGGAGCTTGCCAATTAATCCTTAGTCGTAACGGCAATTTTACTAGAGGCGATGATTGCTAAAAAAATTAGCTAACCACCCATAATGGATAGTTTTACAGTTTCAAATTAAATATTCTTGCATAAATTGATGATGTGAAAAAAATTATTTTAATATTCTTGCTTATACCGTTATTAAATAATTGCGGTCCATATTCTGCAGCACTTGGGCCAAGCTTAACTCTAGTTAACTCTGGAAGTATTTTACAAGCTTCAGCATCTTATGCTGGCTCCTCAACAATGAAAAAATTTAAAAAAGATTATATTAATGAATTAAATGTAGAAAAAATTTGTCCAACGGTTCATTCTAGTGAGTTAAATGAAATTTTTTTTGAAACTATAGATCATATGGATTGTTATTTTGATCCAATGAGTATTCATAGATAATATATAAATTATTCAAGAAATATAGATATTTGAGTTCATCTTAATCAAAAAGGCTCATTTTGGGCGATTGACGAATTTTAAAATGAATTGATGCGTGATAGCTTTGACTTATAATTAACAATAGGAAAAACTATGTTCAAAAAATATATACTATTTTTAGGTTTTGTTTTATTTTCAACCAATTTATTTGCAGCTCAAACTCAAATTGCCCAAGTAAATGGAATGATGTGTATTAAATGCCAAAAAATGGTAACTAAAGCACTTCAAGCAGCTAGCCCATCTGCTACTGTTAAAGTCTCATGGCCAGAAGGTGTTGCGGTATCATCTTACCCTGATAAATCTGATTTATCTAATGAAGATTATAAAAAAGCAATACTTGGAACAGGCTTTGAAGTTATTAAAGTAGTAAGTGTTGATAAGATTATTACTGATGCTGGTGAAGCTAGAAAATTAGTAGATTAATTAAAATAAAATTATGACTGCAGCTGATACTCAGATATTGCTCAATAAGCTGCAGTCCAACATAAATCAATTAGAGCTTACTAATAAGGGAGCTTTAAATGCATTAGAATTTCGCTTAGATGCAATCTTACAAGCAAATTTAGATACCTTTTGGCTTTTAATTTGTGCAATCCTTGTTTTTTTAATGCAGGCAGGCTTTATGTGTTTAGAGACTGGTTTGTCTCGGAACAAGAACAGTATTAACGTTGCCCTTAAAAATGTTTCAGACTTTGGAATATCTGTTGTAGTTTTTTGGGCGTTTGGTTTCGCATTAATGTATGGAACCAGTGTATCAGGACTGTTTGGTACCAAATTTTTTTTCTTCACCACTAAGGTTGCAGGCTATCAAACATATTTTGTCTTCCAAGCAATGTTTGTTGCAACAGCTGCAACTATTATCTCAGGTGCAGTTGCAGAAAGATTAAAGTTTTTCTCATATATAATTATTACATTATTAGTTTCTGGCCTCTTTTATCCAATTGTAGGTCACTGGTCTTGGGCATTTAATTTTGAAAATCCTGCTGAAAAATTTGGTTGGTTAGGTCAATTAGGATATTTAGATTTTGCAGGTGCATCCGTTGTACACTCTGTAGGAGGATGGATTGCTTTATCAGTATTACTGGTAGTTGGTAACCGTACTGGAAGATTTAGAGAAGATGATAAAAAAAAATCTTTTCAAGGAAGTAATACACCAATGGCAGCTTTAGGTGCTTTAATTTTGTGGTTTGGTTGGTTTGGATTTAATGGAGGTGCTAATGGTGCAATGGATTTAAAAATTCCATTAATTTTAATTAATACTTTTTTATCAGCATCCTTTGGACTTATTTTCTCAAGTGTTATGGGTATCATTGTTTTAAAAAAACCAGAGCCATTATTTATGATCACGGGTCCCCTTGCTGGACTAGTTTCAATAACTGCTTCTTGTGCTTATGTTGATCCCACTCATGCAATTATAATAGGAAGTATTGGTGGAATTATTTCAGGCTCAACAATTGTATTACTTGAAAAAATTAAAATTGATGATGTGGTTAGTGCAATACCAGTTCACTTAGCATGTGGAATTTGGGGAACTATTGCAGTTGCTTTGTTTGCAAATTTTGAATTGATGGGTGTTGAAAAAACAAGATTAGAACAAATATATATTCAACTAATTGGCATAAGTTCAATTGGTGCTTTTTGTTTCATTGGTTCTTATTTAATATTAAAAACTATTAATTCATTTTTCCCTCTAAGAGTAAGTAAAATTCATGAAGAACTTGGTTTAAATATTTCAGAACACAATGCATCAACGGACACGCACGAATTACTTGAGGTATTAACTAATCAAGCAAAATCAGACAATTATTCAAGCCGCGCACCACAAGATCCTTTTACTGAAAGTGGAATTATTGGCACGCAATATAATGTCATAATGAACAAATTGGAACAAAGTGAAAAGCAAAAAAACAAATGGAAGAATAGAGTTTCTAAAGAAATTAAACTTGCAATGAATGTTCAGCAACGATTAATGCCAAAAAGAGATATAGAAAACTATCCAATATTTGGATTAAATATTCCTGCAAGAGAAATCTCGGGAGATTTTTATGATTTTTACCTTCATGATGATGAGGTGTATTTCACCCTATCTGATGTTTCAGGAAAAGGGGTGAATGCAGGAATGGTTATGGCAAAAGCTATTACTTTATTTAAGATCTTCGCTAAGCAAAAATTTAAGCCTAACGAAATTTTATTAGAGATGAATAATGATTTGAAAGAAACTAATCCTGTTGGTACCTTTATTACTTCAATTGTTGGAAGATATAATTTGAAAACAGATTTAGTTGAAATTGCAAATGCTGGACATCAGCCAACTTTATTAAAAGTGGGTAAAGATTTTAAAGAATATCCTTCAAGCTCAATGCCTTTGGCAGTCATTAAGCATAAAGATGAAAGTGTTTATCAATTAGAAAGCTTTAAATTAAATGGTGGACGAATTTACTGTTTTACTGATGGATTTTCAGAATGTATGGATGAAAATAAACAAGAAATAGGAATTGATGGTGTAAAAGAATTAATCCTAAAACACACAAACTCTTCATTACAAAAAGAATTAACAAGTGCGACAGAAGAAATTCGTTTAAAAAGTTTAAAAAAAGAAATTGTGGAAGATGGCGTTAAAAAAGATAATGATATTCTTGATGATGATTTAACAATTATTGCAATTGGTAAATAAGAAATTTTAAGAGTTATTATTAATTTTAGCTAATTAATCGCATCTTTAACAATTGATAAATTTTAAAATAAATTTAAAGATGATATTTATAAATTGATAGAAAATGGAAAGTATTAGTTTGGAATCTGTAAAATCGTTTGTTGATACTCTTTGGGTTATTGATTGTGCGATATTAGTTTTCATCATGCAAGCTGGTTTCATGTGTATGGAAACTGGTCTTTCACGACACAAAAATAGTATTAACGTTGCTCTTAAGAATGCTGCTGATTTTGGTTTATCAGTTGTAGTTTTTTGGATTTTTGGTTTCGGCTTAATGTTTGGGACAAGTTATAATGGTTTTTTTGGAACAGATCTTTTTTTCTTTAAAACCGAAAAAGCTGATTACATGACATATTTTGTGTTCCAAGCCATGTTTGTTGCAACTGCTGCAACAATAGTTTCTGGAGCTGTGGCTGAAAGAATGAAATTTAATGGATATTTAATAATAACGATAATTGCAACTGGCATAATTTATCCAATTGTTGGTCATTGGGCTTGGTCATCCAGTTATCTAAATAATATGAATGATACTGTAATGCAGTTATCGGCTGTTACGGGAGAAATTAAAAATACTGGATGGTTAACAGAACTTGGTTTTGTTGATTTTGCTGGTAGCACTATTGTTCATTCTGTTGGAGGATGGATTGCACTTGCTGCTGTATTAATTTTAGGGCCAAGAATTGGTAAATATTCTGAGTCTAATAAAGGTAAATTTACTGGCTCTAGTTTTCCGTTAGCCGTTTTAGGAACCTTAATTTTATGGTTTGGTTGGTTTGGTTTTAATGGCGGAAGTAATGGAGCAATGGATGAAACAGTGCCATTAATATTGATAAATACATTTCTTTCTGCTGCTTTTGGGTTGTTAACTGGACTAGGTATTTCATTTTTATTATTTAAAAAACCAGATCCATTTTATGTAATATTAGGTCCTCTTGCAGGATTGGTTGCTATAACAGCTGGTTGTAATTCAATGACATCAGTTACGGCAATTTTTGTTGGTATTATTGGTGCAATCGTAGCAATTTTTATAAATGAACTGTTAAACAAATATGAGATAGATGATGTCGTAGGTGCAGTGCCAGTTCATTTAGGAGCAGGTGTATGGGGAACTATTTCAGTTGGTTTGTTCAGTGATTTAGAAAAATTAGGAACAGGACTTACAAGGTTAGAGCAAATTGAAGTCCAGGTTATAGGAATATTAGCAATTGGTGCTTTCGCATTTTTTGGATCTTATATTATTTTAAAAATTTTAAATTATTTTTATCCATTAAGAGTAACTCCTTTACAAGAGGAATTAGGATTAAATATTGCTGAACATAATGCAGTTTCAGTAGAACATGATTTAATTTCAATCCTTGAAAAACAGTCTGAAAGTGGAGATCTCTCTGTTAGAGGCCCACAAGATCCTTTCACTGCAGGAGGGGTAATAGGACTTTATTATAATAAATTGATGAACAAGCTTGAGGTTAGCGAAAATGAAAAAGAAAAGTGGCGAAGTAGAATTTCCAAAGAAATAAATTTGGCTGTAAAAGTTCAAGAAAATTTTTTACCAAAAAGAGATTTACAAAATTATCCTGTGCAAGGAATTAATATTGCTTCGAGAGAAGTTTCAGGTGATTTTTTTAGTTTTTATCCCCATAATGATAGTATTAATTTTATAATTGCAGATGTAGCAGGTAAGGGAGTTCATGCTGGAATGGTGATGGCAAAAGCCTCTACTTTATTTGAAGTCATGTCAAGAGATCAGGTAGATCCAGATGAAATGATGCTTCATATGAATAACGATTTATTTCTCACCAAAACATCAGGCATGTTTGTGACATGTGTTCTTGGAAAATATGATTTAATTACCAAAGAAGTTTCATGGGTAAATGCGGGACATCAACCAGCTATCATTAGAGACAAAAATGGTAAATACCAAAATTTTGATAGTGAAGCGCCGCCGATGGGGGTTATTCACCAAAAAAATAAATCAATTTATAAAATTAATAAACAAGTTTTAAATGGAAACAAATTTTATGTTTTTACAGATGGATTGTCTGAAAGTTTAAATGCTGAAGGACAAGAAATAGGTATTGAAGGTTCAATTGAAATAATTGAAGATAACTACACAAAAGATTCGAAGAAACACTTATCAGATATTAGTAAAAAAATAATTGACAGCTCTAAATCTGGAAAATTAAGTGATGATCTTACTTTAATATCAATTGGATAGTTTTTGCTTTTTTTAAACACCATCTTTTAAAAGATAAAAATCTTATAATTTCTTAAGCATCTTAGTGTATTTAGAATAAATCTTTATTAGTTCTTTAATCGAATTAACTTTAATATTTGTAGTTTTTTTTTAGGATTTATCTTGTCCTGTTTACAACCGACCAAAATGGGTTGACAAATGATCAAAATGGGTGGAACTATGCATGAAATTTTAAATTAAATTAATGGAAATAGTAACCAACATCGCTCCAATCGCTCTAGCTATTATTATGCTTGGACTAGGAGCTTCTTTAACAGTAGATGACTTTTTAAGAGTTGCAAAAAACCCTAAAGATTTTTTTATTGGTTTTATTTGTCAGTTAATTGTTTTACCAATCGTTGCCTATCTACTTATCATTACCTTAGGTGTGCCGATTGAAATGGCCTTAGGAGTAATGATAATTGCAGCTGCTCCAGGGGGTGTAACCTCCAATGTTCTTACAAAATTTGCAGAGGGTGATGTAGCGCTATCAATATCACTGACAGCAGTTATGAGCTTATTAAGTATAGTAACAGTGCCATTCATTGTGATCAATTCAATTAATCTGTTTGATATCACCTATGTTGAGAGAGAAATAACAATGGTATCCATTTCTTTAAAAATGTTTTTTGTAGTTACGGTTCCAGTAATAATTGGAATGACTATCAGGCATTTTACTGGTGACCTTGTCATAAAAAATTTGAAGTTTATTCAAAGATTTTCTATTGCATTATTTTTACTTGTTTTTGCTGCAATATATATTGAAGAGTGGGATAAAATTGTAAGCTTTTTAACTCGAGCAGGTTTAATAGCCTTAATATTAAATGTAACTATGATGGTGATAGGATTTTATGTTGCTAAATTTTTTGCATCAGGGACACCTCAACAAAGAGCTATCTCTTTAGAATGTGGTTTGCAAAATGGAACCCTAGCAGTTTTTGTTGCTACTCAATTATTTGATAATATTATTTATATGGTACCCACAGCTGCCTATGCATTAGTAATGATGGCAACCTCCGTAATCTTTGTTTTTATTTTAAGAAAATCTAATTAGTGTTTATTATTTTAATCTGATTAAAAACCTTATACAAAAATTTACCTAAAGCTTTCATATTTTTATCTTGTAATTTAGTGAGCACTTTAAATTGTTTAGTTTGTGTCCCCATAGCAAAGTTATAAAGTTTTTTTTCACTAATATTTAAAAATTTGTTTTCGATTAAAAATTGTAATTTTCTTACAACGGTAGCCCTTGGAATTCCCGTAATATCAGCTATAGAAAATGCGTTAATACCAATGTGATTAGATTTTTGAACTGCTTTAAAATATTTTTGTCTATCTAAATTCTTGTCTTTGAAACCCCTATTTTGAACAGTATTAATCATTACAATTAATCCCACACATATTGTTTCTAAATCCTGAGTTTTAGTATCTGTTTTCCAACGGTTAGAAAATATGAATAAAAATTTGTAAAATTGATACCAACAAAAAGAAAAATTTTCTTTAATTAAATTTGAAATTTGATCTGTGTTTAAAGGTTCTTTAATTATTTTTTTATCTTTTAAAATTTCACTAAACGTAGAAACCAAACTACTAAAATCTTTTAAAGTTATATTAGCTTTTGTTTGTATAAAGCCAGGTCTTTCAACAAAGATCTTTTTTCCTGCTCTTTTAATAATACCTTTTTTCTCTAATTCAGATATTTTTCTTCTTACATTTTCCTTAGGTATAAGAAGGTCTCTTGCAATATCTGAAATATTAATATTTGGAATTTCTAGTGTTTTATCCTTATAAAACGTATCATAATCAACCATTAGTCCATTTTTTCTATAGTGAATAAAGTCTTTATTAATCAGATAAATTAAAATTATATACTTATCGATACCTTTAAAATTTTTATAAGCATTAATAAACCAATGAGTTACCAACGAATAATATGAGGGTGCTAACTGACTAAAATTTTCATTAATAATTTTGAAGATTTGTTCTTCATTAGTTTTATTTGTAATTTTAATCATGATTTCTATTAAAGTCTTACAAGTTGTTTTTTCCACCCATTTTGATCAGTTGTCAACACGACATGTGAGAAAACTCTAAAATGATATTATAGCTAACAAATTTAATTCGATTTGGGCACCAACACGGTTGTATTTATCCTAATTTCATTAATCTGCTAAGGTGAAAAAAATTCTCAAAACATCATTTTTTGTATTTAGCTTTTTAGCATTATTTTATTCTAATGCTTTTGCTTTTTTAGAATTTCAAAAAGAAAAAATACTATCCACAGATGTACCTGGTGTTAGAGGAATAAACTTTAAACCAGACGGAAGCATAATGTATATAACAAATCGTGTTGCAAATCATGATGCCTACATAGTTCAATATTCGCTCAGCACTCCATTCGATATAAGTACAGCAACAAGAACATTTGTTGATGGAGCTGGAACAAAATTAACATGTAGTACAGATATGCAGTTACCACACGCTATTGAATTTAAACCTGATGGAACAAGAATGTTTATAACTACCAACAAAGATCACTCTGGAAATCCTGGAGTTGCAGTCTATCAATTTAAATTAACAACTGCTTGGGATACTTCTACATTGGATTGTGAGAAAATATTTGAAGTAGACATAACGGGTGTTGGCAATGAAGATCAAGTAAGAACTTTAACATTTAAACCTGACGGAACACGTATGTTTGTGGGTGGAAAAACTCAAGATAAAATAAGAGAATATATATTAACAACTCCTTTTGATCTTCGATCTGGAGTTTCAGTGGGTTCTTTATCAGCCAGTCTAGCCAGCTCTTCTGACGGAGGAATGAGAAATATTCAATTGCATTCGGATGGGTCAATTTTGTATGTCGCAGGTGATGGTAATAATAATATACATAAATACACTCTAAGTACACCTTGGGATATCACAACTATTTCTTCTACTTCTACTGAATACGAGCTAGGTAGCAGAGTTAGTCATATGAGAGGCTTTATTTTCACAGCAAATTTTACGAAGTTGTTTGTTACTAATGATGCTGGCTCTACTGCTTCAACAAATAAAATTTTTGAATATAGTTTAGCTTGCGCTGGTACCATTACTTGTATTGATGCCTCAAATAATAATGATGTTAAAGCAATCATTGAAGCAAATGTCGAATTATCAAAACGTATAATTAAAAACAATACTCTTCCAATCTTTCATCGAATTGAGTGGTTAAGAAGACATAAAAATAAAGATAATTTATCAAATCTTAATGCAGAAATTGATTTTACAAATGAAAAAATATCAAAATTAGTTAGTGCTCTTAAAAATTCTAAAAAAGAAAATGATAGAAGTTATGATAGTGAGGATTGGTTTAAATGGAGTGAAGGTAGAATTAGCTTAGGTAAAAATAAATCTATAAATTCATCATCAAGAGATTTTCACAGCTATGGTATCTCAGTTGGTGCAGATAAAATTAAAGATGATGACAGAGATGCTATGCATGGATACGTCTTTCAGTATGCAAACGATAATGTTGATATTGGAAGTAGTGGAACAAAATTAGAGACAGATGCATATAGTTTTGCCCTATATGATACCAAACTTAGAGATGATCACGTTTTTACAGATGCATTAATTGGAGTTAGTTTACTAGATATAGATCAAAAAAGGGTTATTTATGGTAACATTTTAGAGGGAAACCGAGAAGGTCAACAGATATATGGATCATTTAATTTTGGAAAAAGAATAGTTGATGAAGATTTAAATCTCAATCCAGGTATTAAATTAGATTTAGGGTACACAAAACTAAAAGCATTTAGAGAAAGAACTGTTGTTGGAGATAGTTTAGCTGATGCACTACTTTATAAAGAGCAAAATATTAAATCAGCATTAATAACACTTGGTGTCCTTTTAGATAAAACAGATACAGATAAAGAAGAAGATGAAATTATTAATCACCATGGTCGATTAGAATATATTGCAGATCTAAGCCCATCATCAGATGCAGAATTTTATTATCTTAATAGTCAAAGTACAGTTTACAATTATAATGTAGAAAATAAATCAAAGCATAATCTTAGAATTGGTTATGGTTTTGATGTCACTTCCATAACAGGATGGTCATTCGTTGGAAATTTTGAGAGATTTCAATCTAACGGCAAAGGTCATAGTAATGAAATTTATTTATCTGTAGGGTATGTGCCAATTGATGAAATGAAATTTGTATTTGATCTGAATAATTTTGAAAATACTAGTTTCTCATATACAAATAACATAAATGGATTTGATTTAAAGATGAGCTCTAATTATAATTTTATAAGTGATGTACCTGACTATGGTGCAAATATAGAAATTTCAAATAAATTTTAATTTAATAATTATTCTATAACTTCAATTTCATTAATAATACTTACAATTTTTCCACCTTTAAGGACGGCGTTCACTCTTGCGCATTCATAGTATGCAGAGGAGCTCTCTTCTGCTGTTTGTCTCATTTCTAAACACCTAGATTTATTCTTAGTTAATAAATGTTCATATAATTCTGGTGGGTCGCCCAAGTACATCATGAGACCAATTACTTCACCTTCTTTTTCAAAATCTGCTTTTTCTTCTATAGATGCAACCCTGTCATCAACACCAATTTCAAAATTTTGAAATGCAACAAAGCCTTTATAAAAAATAAAAGCTAAAGCTAAATAGAAAACTATTTTTATTTTACTCATTAAAATTTACTTAATATAGATAAGTTAGCATTATGATTTTCTTGATTTGAAAAATTATTTTCTAAATCAAATTCTAAATCAAATACACCTAGTGCTTTAGAAATTTTAAAGCTCGAAGTCATTTCTTCATCAAGACCAAGTGCAAACTCTGTTTCTTTTCTATATAAAAAGCCTGCTGATAATGTAAATTTATTAATATAACCATGACCCTTGATTTGCTGTCTTTCGTAATCAGTACTAATTATTAACCCTTGGTCATGCTTAAAATCTAAACCAAGTCCTGCTGTGTATATATCTCTATTTTTGTTATCAGCTTGATATTCAAAACTTTCACTGTTTGATACGTAGCTTGTTACCACCTTAGAGCTTGAGGCAAACTCTTTACTGTATTCAAGATTAATTCTAGATCTTACAGTTGAATTTTCTAGATCAACATCTTGGTCTATTAATACTCCTAAAGAAGCCATTAATGAACTGATGTCTTGATCATTATAACTAAGTGCTGCAATGCCACTTTCTGTATAACCATTAAGTGCTGTATAACTTCCATCGATACGACCTGTTGGAGTAATAATTAAATCACTATTTTCATATTCTTTTCCAAAATTAAGTGAACCAAAAACCTGTTTACCCTCACGTTCACCCTTATTTGCGTCGGTATTTCCGTCATATTTTCTTGCAATATTGCTATCTAAATAACTAACTCCAAAAACGTGTTTTAAATAATTACTGTTTTCTAAACTGTTAATTCCATAAAGAGATAAACTTAATGCATTTGTATCAACTTTAGAACCAAAGGTTCCAACATCAACATCAGTGCTACCCACTCTTAAAGCAACTCCTAATATTTTATCATCATCCATTTTTGTATCAACACCCACAGTTATACCAAGGCTATCAATATCTTGAGCAGAACTTAAGGAGCTCTCACCAATTTTTCCAAAACTAATGCTACCTTCGGACCATACCTCCCAATCATTAGGTAAAATTTGATCTAATTTTTGAAGTGGGTTTAATTTAGCTTGTGCGGAACTTAAAACATTATTGGATACTTTCTTTAATAATTCATTTTGAAAGTTTAACTCTATATTTTGTGCACTTGCGTTGTAGTATTTATTCGCTCTTAAAATAGATAATCTTTTTAAAGCAGACTGACTTGAATCTTTAGCAAAATTTTTAGCAGTATTAATTTGTGCATCAACTACACCCCTTACATCTTTATTTTTTTGTGGGGCTCCACACGTTGATGAACTAACAACTGCAAAAGGACAGCTTAAGCTATACTCATTTACATTGTCAGCATCAGTAAGTGTATGCCAATCTAAGTGATACATTTTTGTTCCAGAACTATTGAAAGCAAAGCCACTTAACCTTTTATTTGTAACTGGAAATGTCGGTGAGACTGTACCAGTTAATGTTGCGCTTGATAGATCGAAAGCAGTAGATAAAGCATATTCATCAATTTTATTGTCTTGTTTTACTATAAATATTTTTGATCCATCATTATTAAAACCTAGTCCCTGATGACTAGCACTCCTTGCATTACCAAGTGTGTTGGCTACAGAACCTTTAGTATCAGGGTTATATGGTGTTGAAAGATTGTATTCTTCTACCCGCTGAGCAGTATTATCCAAAATAAACATTTTTGTTCCATCATTATTAAAAGCTAATCCTCTTGGGTTATCACCACCAACTTCAGTAAAAGTGGTATTTGCTGGAGTGATCGATCCAATATCATATGGTGTACTTAAAGACCATCTATGAATCCCATTTCTAGCAGCATCCACTCCATCTATTACTCCAGTTCCCGTTCCTAAAAGAAAAATTACAGTTCCATCTGAATTAAATTTTACATCTTGTGGTTTATCCTGTTCTACTTGGATTAACACAGACTTTTCAAAAGCTGCTGAAGTAACATCAAAAGCTGTAGTTAAATTATATTGTAGTATTTTTCGCATATTTATTCCTGTAATAAACATTTTGGTACCATCAGGATTAAATGTTATCCCAGTAGGTGAAGTTTCTTTGTCTTGGACATTAAAATTAGCAATAAATGTAGGTTCAGCTAAAGCTAGTGATGAAAAAAATAAACTAAATAAAACTAAAAATACTTTTAGTTTAAGAGCACCTTTTATAATTAATTTTTTACTTTTTTTTATTAAATTAAGCATCTTGATTTATTAAAATTTATATATTTGAATTTTTGATGAAGATTATTTTATCCTCGATAAAACGCACTCAATATTAGAATTTCTGCCCGTTTTGAGCACTTAAAAGAGCTGAAAAACCGCTAAATTAAATTTTATATAGTATTTTTCATTATGGTATTTTTTTTAAGAAAATTAGCTGTCGGTTCACTTGTGTCATCATTTTTTATTTTGATGCAAGCACAAGCTGGAATAGTTGAAGTGGTAAATAAACAATTTAAAGACCTGAGTATTAAATTGTCAACAACATTTTAATCTTATGAAATTTATAAAAAACTTTATTTTAATTTTATTATTTATACTTCCCATCTCAAATTCATTTGGAGCTATGGTTACCAAAATACAGTCAGCAGCAGTCAATGATAGGAGTGACTTTATAAACGGCATCCATTTTAATTCTGATGGAACAAAAATGTTTACAGTGACCCAAAGAAAAGTTTCAGCAATTTCTAGTGTTTATGCACATATAAATGAATATGATTTAAGCACACCATTCAATGTCTCTACAAAAACTTATGCGAGTGATGATGAGGTATGTATATTAAATAGTGGTGACACGACTTCGGGTCCTATTAGTGCTATTACTGATCTAGAATTCTCTAATGATGGATTGATGCTGTTTGTGTCTAGGGGAAATGCTAAAGGTACTGCAAATGATGATAGAGTATTTAGATTTGATTTAACTTCCCCCTATGATGTTTCAACATGTGCATTCGCAAATCAAACTTCAGACCTTGATACTGGTACTCTACAAGATGGTAGTAATGCTGGAGATATTACTGAGGGAACTAATAACAGACTTCAAGGTATTGAGATTAATAATGATGGAACAAAATTATTTGCAATTTTTCATGGAGCGACGGGTCAAGACACAAGATTATTAGAGTACCAACTTTCAACTGCATACGATCTAAGTACCATATCAATTATTACAGATGCAGGAATAGAACTAAATGATGAAGTATCAAACCCTCAAGGAATAAGATTTAGTCCAGATGGAAAAAGATTTTGGGCTGTTGATCACAATGGTAGTACACAAGATGTAACTCAAATTTCCCTTGATGTGGCTTTTTCCACTTCTTCATTTACAATAGACGGTACAGTTTCAATATCTAGTGATATTACTCAACCAAGAGGAATTGCATTTAGTGCGGTTGGTCTTAAAATGTACATTGGTAGTGACAAAGATGAAAACGGAAAGGATGAAGTTTTTGAATTTGATTTAGTGTGTCCTTTTAATATTATTGAAGGAAAATGTCCGAGTATCACAACAGGTGTCAGAACTGGAATAGCTATTGCACAAATAGAAGTTGCAACAAGAACTATAGAACACTCAACGGACACTGCTTTAAATAGATTAAAGTGGATTAGAAGAAACAAAGATAATCAAAACTTAACTAATCTTAATTTAGATCTTAATTTTACCAATCAAATGCTTGCCTCTCTTACTAAAGTTGTAAAAACCTCAGCTACTACAAAGAAAAAAGATAAACAACAAGACGTATTTTATTGGAGCGAAGGAAGTATTGCAGTTGGCAGAGTTGGAGAGACAAATGTTTCTTCATTTAAAAAGATTAAAACTAACGCAATTACAGTTGGAGCAGATAAATTTACCAAAAATAATGGCATAAGGGGGCTTGCTTTTAGGTTTGGTAAAAATGATGTTGATGTTGGCTCAGCTGGAAGCAATTTAGATACGAATACTTATAATTTAACCCATTATTCCTCATCCCCAATTGAAGATGATACAAAATTTATAGACACAGTTATTGGAGTAGGTGTCCTTAATTCAGATATTTTATCAGTGCTTGATGGTGAACGTGTAACAGCTGATAGAAAAGGTAGACAAATATATGGAACAATTAAATTAAAAGATGAGATTAAGAAAAATAATTTAATTCTAATCCCTTCTGGACAAATAGACCTTGGTTACACTTTATTAGATGGTTATCAAGAAAGTGGTAACACTGCTATGAAATTTAAAAAGCAAGGCATTCGATCAAGAAATGCAAGACTTTCAATTGCTGCAGTTGATGAATTAAAAAATGAAAAATATAAAATTAGAAAGCATGGAAAATTAGAATACAAAGCAAACTTAAATCGTTCTTCTAATATAAAATATTCTTACGTCTCTGATGCAACAAGTGGTGAATTTGATACCAAGTTAAACTCAGGTGCTTTACACAATTTAAATGGTGAATTAGGTATAGATATAATTTTACCAGATAGTTTTAGTATCTTTTTAATCTATGAGAGAAATCAAGCATTAGGCACCGGTCATACTGATAAAATACATTTAGCTATAGGATATTTACCAAACAGAAAAACTAATTATGCTTTTAAATTAGCAGGCTCAGAAAATTTAGGATCTGAATTTAAGATAAGTAAAAATATTAATGATTTTGAAATTGATTTTAAATTAAACAATCAAGATGTATTGAAACCAAATACTTTTGATGAAGCAACGATTAATTTAAAGAAAATCTTTTAATAATCATTAATATTTTTATAGATCGTACGTTTTAAACCTTGATATGAGTTACGAAGATATGATTTTCAGTATTGCAAATACTGGACTGTCTTCACATTAAATATCTTGAAGTGCAGTTACTGTAATTTCTTTTGTCTTTAAAGATCTAATTCCCATTAAACAAGCTTGAGCAGTAGACATGTTAGTACAATAAGGAACTTTATTCCCTAGTGTTGCTCTTCTTAAGGCCATTGCATCATGAAGACGATGCTCACTATTTCCACCACCTGTATTAATTACAAGTGCAATTTTTTTAGAATTTAGTACATCAACAATGTGAGGTGATCCTCCACTTACCTTGTTTATTGTTTTACACTTTATTCCATGTTTACGAATGTACTCAGCAGTTCCACCAGTGCCGCATAAAGTGAAATTTAATTTTATTAATTGTTTTGCAAGATCTACACCTTCATCTTTATGACCATCTTTTAGAGAGATAAATGCTAGACCTTTTGTTGGTAATGAGTTTGATGCAGCAATTTGGCTTTTTGCGTAAGCCATACCAAAGTCTTTATCAAATCCCATAACTTCACCTGTTGATTTCATCTCAGGCCCTAACAATAGATCACTATTTGGGAATTTATTAAAAGGAAATACAGCCTCTTTAACTGCATATAGGTTTTTGTTTTTATTTTTTAAATTGAACTTTGATAGTTTTTCACCAGCCATTACACGTGATGCAATTTTAGCAAGAGGAAGACCTTTAGCTTTTGATACAAAAGGAACCGTTCTACTTGCTCTTGGATTTACTTCGATTACATAAATTTCATCATTTTTAATGGCAAATTGAATGTTCATAAAACCTTTAACATTTAAAGCTAAGGCTAATTTTTTAGTTTGAATTTCTATTTCAGAAATTAGTTTAGGTTTAATAGATACAGGAGGCAGACAACAAGCAGAATCCCCTGAGTGAATTCCAGCTTCTTCAATATGTTGCATAATACCTGCAACAAATACTTGTTTACCATCAGATATTGCATCAACATCTACTTCCATAGCGTGACTAATAAATTTATCTATTAATATGGGATTATCTTCTGCAGCTTTAAATGCTTCTTCTACAAAGTTTTTTAATTGGCTTTTCTCATGAACTATTTCCATTGCTCTTCCGCCTAAGACATAAGAAGGTCTAACCATTAAAGGCAGTCCAATTTTTTCAGCAATTTGAATGGCTTGTTTGTAAGTTTTAGCAATACCACTTTCAGCTTGTTTTAATTTTAATCTATCAAGTAACTTTCTAAATCTATCTCTATCTTCAGCAAGATCTATTGAGGTGTACTGCGTCCCTAAAATGGGAAGTTTGTTATCGTGTAAAAACTTTGCAAGTCTTATAGGGGTTTGCCCACCGAACTGAGCAATGATACCTACAAGGTTTCCTTTTTGCTGTTCTTTTTTGATAATATTATAAACATACTCTTCTTTAAGAGGCTCAAAATAAAGTCTATCGCTTGTATCGTAGTCTGTTGAAACCGTCTCTGGATTACAGTTAATCATTATGGTTTCAAAACCGCTATCTTTAAGAGCATAACTTGCTTGGCAACAACAATAATCAAACTCAATACCTTGGCCTATACGGTTTGGTCCACCGCCTAAGATTATAATTTTTTTTCTTGAAGAAGGTTCTGCCTCACATTCTGAGTTTAGAGCATAATTTCTCTGGTAGGTTGAGTACATATAAGGAGTGAATGATTTAAATTCAGCAGCACAGGTATCTACTTTTTTGTAAACGGGTAATACTTTTAAAGCAGTTCTTTTTTTTCTAACAAGGTCTTCAGGAATTTTAGTGATTTCAGATAATTTTTTATCAGAAAAACCTATTGATTTAATTCTGTTAAACTCATTATAGTCTTTAGGAAGACCTTTTTTTTGTATATTATTTTCTTCATCAACAATTTCCTTTATTTGCTGTAAAAACCAAGGGTCTATTTTGCAAAGTTGGTGAACTCTTTTAAGATTTATTTTTTTTCTAAACGCTTCAGCAGCTAATAATATTCTGTTTGGAATATTTTTTTTCAATTCTTTTTCAATTTGTTTTTTGTTTAATGGAAAAATACGATCTAAGCCTGAAAAGCCAATTTCAAGAGAAACCAATGCTTTTTGAAGAGATTCTTTAAAGTTTCTCCCAATTGCCATTGCTTCACCAACTGATTTCATGGATGTTCCAAGAACCGCTTCAGAAGTAGAGAATTTTTCAAAGGTAAATCTTGGTATTTTAGTTACTACATAATCAATACTAGGTTCAAAAGAAGCAGGCGTTGTTTTAGTAATTTCATTTTTTAATTCATCAAGGGTGTAACCAACTGCTAGTTTTGCTGCAACTTTTGCAATTGGAAATCCAGTTGCTTTAGATGCAAGGGCAGATGAACGTGACACTCTTGGGTTCATTTCAATGATAACCATTCTGCCATCTTTAGGATTGATTGCAAATTGAACATTTGATCCACCTGTTTCTACTCCAATTTTTCTAAGACAAGCAATTGAGGCATTTCTCATAACTTGATATTCTTTATCCGTAAGTGTTAGAGCGGGTGCAACGGTAATTGAATCTCCTGTGTGAATTCCCATTGGATCGATGTTTTCAATAGAACAAATAATAATACAGTTGTCTTTTTTATCTCTGACAACCTCCATTTCAAATTCTTTCCAACCCTCAAGGCATTCTTCAATTAAAATTTGGTTAACAGGGGATTCGTGTAAACCATCTTTAACTATTTTAAGATATTCTTTTTCAGTTTTAGCAATTCCTCCACCCAAACCACCCAAAGTAAAAGCAGGTCTAATGATTGCAGGCAACCCAATTTGTTTTAAAGCTTTTGCAGCATCTCTAATATGAGATACCACTTTAGATTTTGGTAAGTCCAAACCAATATCTAACATGTTTTTTCTGAATTTTTTTCTGTCCTCTGCGTTTGAGATCGCTTTTGAATTAGCTCCAATTAACTCAATCTTATATTTTTTAAGAATTCCCTTTTTCTCTGCTTCCATTGCTAAATTCAAAGCAGTTTGGCCACCCATTGTTGGTAAAATTGCATCTGGTTTTTCTTTTTTTAGAATTTTTTCTAATACTTCTAACGTTATTGGCTCAATATAAGTTTTATCTGCAACACCAGGATCTGTCATGATCGTTGCTGGGTTAGAGTTAATTAAAATAACTTTATAACCTTCATCTTTAAGGGCTTTACAGGCTTGTGTCCCTGAGTAGTCAAACTCACATGCTTGACCTATGATAATGGGTCCAGCACCAACGACTAATATAGTTTTAAGATCTTTTCTTTTTGGCATTTTTTTTTATGTTGTTAATAAATTCTTCAAATAAGTAAACACTATCTTGCGGTCCTGGATTTGATTCAGGGTGATATTGAACAGAAAAAACAGGTTTATTTTTTAATTTAATTCCTTCAATACAATTATCAAATAAAGATTTGTGAGTGACTTCAATATTTTTTGGCAATGATGCTCTTACAATTTCAAAGCCATGGTTTTGACTAGTGATTTCAACATTGTCTTTAATTAAATTTTTAACTGGATGGTTAGCGCCTCTATGACCTAGTTTCATTTTTTTAGTTTTTGCACCTAGTGTTAGAGCTAGAATTTGATGACCAAGACAAATACCAAAAATAGGTAAATTATTTTTGACTAATTCTTTAATGATTCCAATTGCATATTTACCAGTTGCTGCAGGGTCACCAGGACCATTAGATAAAAAGATCCCATTTGGCTTTAATTTAAGTATGTCTTTTGCACTCGTTTTGCACGAAACCACTGTTACTTTACAATTAAGATCTGAGAAATATCTTAGAATATTTTTCTTTATCCCATAGTCAATAGCAACAACATGTAATGAATTTTTTTTATTTTTTAAATAACCAGTTTCTTTTTTCCAAGTTTTAAAACCTGACCAAATATAATTTTTTTTAGTAGTTACTTGTTCTGCTAAATCTAAATTATTTAATCCACTCCATTTCGTTGTGATATTTGCTAATTTACTAATATTGAAATTTCCTTTACTAGAAAAAGAAATAGTGCCTTTTGGGGCTCCTTTATCTCTAATATAATTAGTCAAGCCTCTTGTATCCAAACCAGTGATCCCAACAATTTTATTTTTTTTTAACCACAGGTCTAAATTAGCTAAAGATCTATAGTTAGAAGGATTTGTTATTTCAGAGTTAAAAATTACACCTTTGGTCCAAACTTTATCAGACTCTAAATCTTCTTTATTAGTTCCAACGTTACCAACGTGAGGGAAGGTAAAATTGATAATTTGCCCAGCGTAAGAGGGGTCTGAAATAATTTCTTGATAACCAGTTAGAGAAGTATTGAAGCATACCTCACCTGTTGCTGTTCCTTGATAGCCAATACCAACTCCTTTAAAGATAGTTTTATTTTCAAGAACTAAAACGCCTGTGTGAATCTGTGAGATTTTGTTAGAGCTAATCTTTTTTGCTTTTTTGATCAATTACAACTCATGAGTTAAAGGTTAATACAATAAAACCCTAATTATCGCAACAGAGATGTATTATAAAATTATAAAAAAACAATTTTTCTTTTGAAGAATTTTCACTTTGCAGTAGATTAAAAAATATTATGACATTGAAAGAAAAAATAGAAACTAACTATAAAAATTCTCTAAAATCAAAAAATAAGGTTGAAATCTCAACCTACAGGTTAATTTTATCTGGAATAAAAGATCTTGATATTGTCAATCGATCTGGAGCCAACATAAAAGAAACAGACGATGATGATATAAAAAAACTTTTAAAGAAAATGATTAAGCAAAGAACCGAATCAATAGAGATTTATAAAAAAAATGAGAGAATGGATTTGTTAGAAGTTGAGCAAAATGAATTTGATCTTTTATCTAGTTTTTTGCCACAGCAGTTAAGTGATGAAGAAACTAGAAAAATATGTGTAGATACAATAAGTAAATTGGGTGCTGCATCAATTAAAGACATGGGTAAAGTAATGGGTGAATTAAAGAAGTCATACCCTGACAATCTAGATTTTGCTAAAGCTGGACCTTTGCTAAAAGAACTATTAAATAAATAATGAAATACCCAAAAGAGTATTTGGACGAAATTAAAACTCGTTTAAAGGTTTCGACAGTTGTATCAAAGTCTGTCAGTCTAAAAAAAAGAGGCAAAGAATTTGTAGGTTTATCACCCTTTAAAACTGAAAAAACACCTTCATTTACAGTTAATGATGAGAAGGAATTTTATCATTGTTTTGCAACATCGGAACATGGAAATATTTTTGATTTTGTAATGAAAACTCAAAATTTGAAATTTGGAGAAGCAGTAAAATCATTAGCAAATCTTGCAGGTATGAGACCTTATACGTTTTCAAAGCAAGATGAAGAGCGTGAAAAAAATTGGCAAGAATATTGCTCAATCTACAATCAATATGTTCAATTTTATCATGATGAAATTTTAAAGAATGAAAGCTTAACTATTGCAAGAGAATATTTAAAGAAAAGAAACCTTAGTAAAGATGAAGTTAAAAATTTTAAAATAGGTTTTGTTGAAAGAAACTCAAATTTTTATGAAAAATTAAAAGATGAATTTAGTGAAAAAGTTTTAGTTGAAAGTGGTCTTTTTTATTTAGATGAAAAAAAGAATACATACGTTGAAAGATTTCGAGATAGAATAATATTTCCAATTAACAATATTTCAGGTCAACCTATTGGATTAGGAGGAAGAACCATCCAGGAAAATAGTTATTCAGCAAAATATATTAATTCTCCTGAAACACCTTTTTTTAAAAAGGGTTCTAACTTATATAATTTAGATTTAGCTAGAAGATTATCTAATAAAATAGATCATGTGTATTTAGTTGAGGGATATATGGATGTGGTTGGTTTAAGTAAAAATGGAATTGAGAATGTTGTAGCAAATCTTGGAACTTCTTTAACGGATCGACAAATTTTAATGCTTAACCAATTCTTTGAAGACATCATTATCTGTTTTGATGGTGATGAAAGTGGATACAAAGCAGCACTTAGAGCAGCAGAAAATTCAATTAAAGAATTACAACCAGAAAAACAAATCTCGTTTCTTTTTTTACCAGATGGAGAAGACCCTGATAGTTATGCAAATAAAAATGGTAAAGCGAATTTTATTGATTTTACAAAACAGGCAAAAATTTCAATTCATCAGTTTATATTTAACCATTACAAACAACAAACTGATAACAATCCTTCATCAATGGCTATTTTTGAAAAAAAATTAAGAACTATTGCCGCAACTATTAAAGATGATTTCATAAAAAAATACGTACTAGAGTTTTTCTTGGAGAAAATTTCATCTTTAACCCCACATAGCAATATTGGAAAAAAACAATTTTATACTAAAAAAGTTAAGTCATTACAGTCTACTCAAAAACACTTTAACGAAAGTAAATTATTGAGCGGTGTTGAGCTTAAAGAATTTTCATTGCTTTATTTAATAATGAACAACTTGGATTTATTTCAAGAAAATATTCACATGATTGAAAATATAAATCTATTTAGTGAAGAAAATAAATTAATCCTTGAAACTTTGATAACTAAACTAAAGAGTGGAGAAAAACTTACCTTAGATCAAATTCCAATTGACCCTCAATTAACTGAAAAAATCTTTAAATTTGCCTCAATAAAACATATTCTAAATAATCACCAAAATGATCAGAATAAAATGTTTGAATTATTAGACGAAGTTTCTAGAGACCTCAAAAACTACGATTTAGAGTTTAGGATTGAAGAGCTCGAGTCGAAGTTTTCTAAAGATTTAAGCGAAAGCACTTTCAACGAAATAAGAGAGCTAAAAAAACAAAAAAACATCAATTAAATCCTTCAAAAAATACGTGGATTTTTCTCAAATTGGGCTTATATAAGTCTTCTCAAATATACTATTGTGGAAAGAATAATTACAAAATCATTTGCTAGACTTATGGGTCGTGGAACCCATAGAGGATTTATAACTTTTGATGAGCTAAATAAATCATTAGGTAAAAGAAATCTTTCAGACGAAAATTTAGAACAAGCCTTCATGCACATTCTTGATGAGAGTGTAGCATTGGTTGAAAAAAAATCTGACTTTAAAGTTTTAAGAAAAAAAGAAAATTCATCTAAAGAAGAAGGTAAGACAATTGAGAAAAGTGATGACCCTATAAGAATGTATTTAAGAGAGATGGGTGGAGTAGAACTCTTGTCTCGTGAAGGTGAAATTGCAATTGCAAAAAGAATAGAAGCTGGGAAAGATGTAATGCTGATCGCATTAGCACAAAGCCCAATTACTGCACAACAATTTGTAGAATGGGATGAAAAACTTCAAAGTGATGAAATATTAGTTAGAGAAATTATTGATATTGATACTAACTACATGGAAGATGAAAATACAGGGCCAAGTGCTAAACAAAGAAATTCTGGGGAAACTGATAAAAATGAAGAGAATAATGGAGACGATGATGAGTTTAATCCAACGCTTGCAGCAATGGAAACTGAAATCAAACCAAAAGTTTTAAAAACTGTTAATACTTTAACAAAAGAATATGCAAAATTAATCAAGTATCAAAAAGAAAAACTTGATTGTATTTTAAATGCAGTAAGTTTCTCTGCTGCTAAAGAAAAAGGACATGATAAAATTGTAAGTGATATTTTAGAAAATATTAAATCATTACAATTGTCACCCTCTGTATTAGAGGAATTGGTTCAAAAACACTATGTGGAAAATAAAAAAATTGTTTCACTAGAAGGAAATCTTCTGAGACTAGCAATGGATCAAAAAATTCCAAGAAATGAATTCATTAAGTTTTATATTGGCAATGAAATTAATCCAAATCTTAAAAAGTTCTTGGATACTAACCCCATGTGGAAACAGTTTTTTTCAAAAAATAAAGATGAATTTAAAAACATAAGAGAGAGATTAATTGAGATTAGTCATAAACTTGGAATTTCAGTAACTGATTATAAAAAAATAGTTAGCAGAGTTCAAAAAGGTGAAAAAGAATCTAGAATTGCAAAAAAAGAAATGGTTGAAGCAAACTTAAGATTGGTAATTTCAATTGCAAAAAAATATACAAATAGAGGACTTCAGTTTCTAGATCTTATTCAAGAAGGAAATATCGGTCTTATGAAAGCTGTAGATAAATTTGAATACAGAAGGGGCTATAAATTTTCAACATATGCCACTTGGTGGATTAGACAAGCAATCACTAGATCTATTGCTGACCAAGCTCGAACGATTAGAATTCCAGTTCATATGATTGAAACTATAAATAAAATTGTAAGAACCCAAAGATTAATTTTAAGTGAGTTTGGTAGAGAGGCTACGCCTGAAGAACTAGCACAAAAATTAAGAATGCCTTTAGATAAAGTTAGAAAAGTTTTAAAAATATCAAAAGAACCAGTATCTCTTGAAAAACCAGTTGGAGATGAAGAGGATAGTAGTTTAGGTGATTTTATTGAAGATACAAAAGCATTAGCACCTTTAGAACAAGCTATTAAATCTAATCTAAGTGAAGCTACGACTAAAATTTTATCAACTTTAACACCAAGAGAAGAAAGAGTTCTTAGAATGAGATTTGGTGTTGGAATGAATACAGACCATACTCTTGAAGAAGTGGGTCTTCAGTTTTCTGTAACAAGAGAGCGTATTAGACAGATAGAAGCTAAAGCTTTAAGAAAATTAAAACACCCAAGCAGATCCAAACAGTTAAAAAGCTTTTTAGAAAGTTAAAATTCAAAGGGACTGTAGCTCAATAGTAGAGTACTGCATTGACATTGCAGGGGTAGTTGGAGCGTAACCAACCAGTCCCACCATTTTCATTATCTTTTACCTATGCTAGACATCGGTTACATTATAATATAATTAAAGCTTAATTTTTAGGGCCTGTAGCTCAGTTGGTTAGAGCAGTACACTCATAATGTATTGGTCCCAGGTTCGAGTCCTGGCGGGCCCACCAAAAATTATTTTTATAGATGATTATTTAATAAACTCTTTTAAAATAGAAAAAAGAGCGTTGATATCCCCATCCTTACTTTGAATGATAGAAGAAAATTCTTCCTTTTGAGTTCTTGCTAGACTTAAGCCCTCAATAATTAAATCTCTGATTAAAGGATTTTCTGGATTTTTTGTATAAATTCTCCAATCAATTTTAACCTCAGGCCTTTGTTCTGTTCCAACTAAAATACTAGATACCATTGTATAATTTTCATTTAATTTCTCTTTAGATACAACTTCAATCTCTGGATTTGAGTATTCAGCCAGTCGACTAGAAAAACTTTTTAGAAAATATTGTTCAAAAAGCATCTCATATTGATTTATTTCATTGTCACTTATATTTTTTCTATAAGCTCCTAAAGTGTAATAACCAATACCATTGATATCAACTGTTTCACTTGCAATTTGTTTTAGCTTTTCTATTTTTTCTTCTTTTGAATATTTGTTATTTAAGGCCTCAGAGGCTCTATTCACAGTTGATTGAACAAATACATCTGGTTCAATTGAATATGATTGATTAATACCAACAAAGTTAATTATGACGAAGGTAAATATTAAAAACTTTTTTAATCTCATTAAGTTTTATAATTTATTGAGCTTCTATTTCTTCCCAATCACTATCGTTTTGGGTTTCAGTTATTGCATTAGAGTTAGCTATTTTTTGTTGTCTATCTTGCAAATATAAACTTCTAACTGAAGCATAAAAATCTATTGAATTTTTTTCCAAGTTTTCAAACGAGTCTATATTTTTTGCTCTAAAATCTATCCCAGAACTTGCTCTTGATGCATAATAATCAAAGTCAGAAAAATGCTGAGTATCATTAGCTACAGTAACGTTATACCAAGCATCTCCGCCTAATATATTTGCAAATGATCCAGCTGTGTCTCTAACAGTGGATGGTCCTAAAACAGGTAGAACAAGATAACATCCTGGACCAACACCCATTACACCAAGTGTTTGGCCATAATCTTCTTTTTCATACTCTGGAAAACCAATTTTTTCAGCCACATCAAATATTCCAACAACTCCAACTGTTGTATTAACAATAAATCTACCTGTGTTAACTCCAGCTTTTTTAAATTCTCCTTGGAGAATATTATTAGGTATTGTTACAAGTGTAGAGAGATTGTCTAAAGCATTACCTGTCCCAGCTCTAACTGGAGAGGGTAAAATTCTATAAGCTTTTGCAACAGGTTCAAAAATAACACCATCTAACACTTGGTTAAATTTAAATGTTGCTCTATTTACATTTTCAAAACAGTCTTTAACTTCACCAGAATTTTTTTTAGATAAGTTGTTTTCACCGTCTGTATCAGCACTCACATTTGTTGCTAACATTAAACTTATTAGTGAAGTTATTAAAATTTTTTTCATTATCCTATGATTATATAATGTATATAATATCAATGTAAATCTAGATTTAGCTCTAAATATGACGCAAAAATGGCTTTAAAAACAATATTAAACTATTCCCCAAATTTTAATCCTAAAAAAAGAACCTCTAAGCAAATCAAATTTATTATCTTTCATTATACGGGTATGAAAAGCGAATCTGATGCTTTGAAAAGATTAACAGAAATACAATCTGAGGTTAGCTGTCATTATTTAATCAAAAATAATGGAGAAATTGTAAAAATAGTACCTGATTTATATATTGCATGGCATGCAGGAAAATCTTCTTGGAAAAATTATAAGTCTTTAAATCAAAATTCTATTGGTATTGAAATTACAAACCCAGGACATGAGTACGGTTATAAAAATTTTACACAAAAACAAATTACTACTCTTGTAAAGTTAAGTAAGTTTTTAATAAAAAAATATAAAATTAATCCTAAGAATATTTTGGGACACTCAGACATAGCAGTACTTAGAAAAAAAGATCCAGGTGAAAAGTTCCCATGGGAATATTTGGCTAAAAATAAAATAGGGATATGGCACACATTAAATAAGCAAGATTTACTAAAGAATAGAAAGCTAAAAATAAGCAAGGTAGAAGAGAATATTTTTTTTAGAAACCTGTTTAAGATTGGATATTCAAAAACATTTCCAAAAAATATTGGTAGGAATAAATATTTAATAGAATTAATAAAATCTTTTCAAAGAAGATTTAGACAAGAGTTGGTTGATGGAAAAATTGATCAAGAGTCCTTATTAATCAATAAAAGCCTCATCAAAGCATACAATTAAATTTTTCTTGAAGTTCTATAATTAAGTAATAAATTACATTTGCTAGATGAACGACTTATCGCTTTAATTTATTAAAGAGGAAAGTCCGGGCTCCGCAAAGACACAGTGCCAGATAATACCTGGCGGGGGAAACCCTAGGGATAGTGCCACAGAAAATATACCGCCATAACATGGCAAGGGTGAAAAGGTGTGGTAAGAGCGCACCGGTTCTATTGGTAACAATGAACGCTGGAAAACCCCACTGGGAGCAAGACTAAGTAGAGATGACATTGTTGCAAAACTAAAAGCCGTCTTTGGCTAGTCATCAGGGTTAGTTGCATGAGCTTAAGAGTGATCTTAAGCCTAGAGAAATGATAGGTTTAAATGACAGAACCCGGCTTATAGTTTGTCTAGCAAACTTATCCACAGTTCAATTTTAATTAACTTTAGATGTTCACCTTTTGATTCATAATTGAATCATTTCTGTTCTTATTTTTAGTCTTAGAATTGTATTGAGTTAAAACTAAAAATTGATTTTTGACTTTATGTAGATACATAAAAGTTATCTACAATCATTGCCAAATAAGCCTAAAATGAACATATTGACTCTATCTTTAAAAACCCATATTGTCCCATATATTCCCAAATATGGAATTTATGAAATATAAAAAATATGTTTTTATCTACTTACGAGAACAAAATAGACAAAAAGGGAAGGGTATCTGTGCCTGCTAGTTTTAGATCTCACCTTTCTAACTTAGGATACAATGGTGTTATCTGTTATCCCTCATTTAATAATCAGTCTATAGAAGCTTGCTCACAAGATAGAATTGAAAAACTTTCTGCAAGTATAGATTCATTAAGTCCATTTGAAGAAAAAAGAGATTATTTTGCAACATCAATTTTATCTGAGAGTATGAATTTACAATTTGATAGTGAAGGTAGAATTTCATTATCAACAAAATTATTAAAACATGCAAAAATAAAAAATAGCATGTTGTTTGTTGGTCAAGGTCAAACATTCCAAATATGGGAACCAGCAGCATTTGAAAAATTTAAGATCAACGCAAGAAAAAAAGCAAATCTAAATCGTGCAAGTCTTAAATGGGAAAAACATTTTAATAACAATGAGGGGAAATAAAAATGACAATTAACTTTAAATCACCAGAAATAAAAGAATTACAACCAAGATTATTAGTAGTGGGAGTTGGCGGAGCAGGTGGAAATGCACTTAATGAAATGATTGATAATGGACTTCAAGGAGTAGAGTTCATAGCAGTAAATACAGATGCTCAAGATTTAAAGTTAAGTAAAGCTAAAGCAAGAATTCAAATTGGCCTAAGTTTAACAAAAGGTTTAGGTGCTGGAGCAAAACATGACATTGGTCAAGCAGCTGCAGATGAATCTTTAAATGAAATTGTAAATACTCTTCAGGGTGCAAACATGGTTTTTATAACTGCTGGTATGGGTGGTGGAACTGGCACAGGTGCTGCACACGTTATTGCAAGAGCTGCTAAAGAATTAAATATTTTAACAGTAGGTGTTGTAACACTTCCTTTTTTATATGAAGGGCCATCAAGAATGAGAAGAGCTCAGGTAGGCCTAGAAGAATTAAGAAAACATGTGGATACAATTATTGTAATTCCAAATCAAAACCTATTTAAGGTTGCAAATGAACAAACTACATTTGAAGAATCTTTTAATCTTTCAAATAATGTTTTAATGCAAGGTGTACAGAGTGTGACCGATCTTATGGTTAGACCAGGTATAGTTAATCTAGATTTTGCTGATGTTGAAACTGTAATGGCTTCAATGGGTAAAGCAATGATGGGAACTGGTGAAGCTGAAGGAGAAGGTAGAGCAGCTAAAGCAGCAGACATGGCAATTAGCAACCCATTGATTGATGATTATACGTTAAAAGGTGCGAAAGGATTACTAGTAAATATTACCGGTGGTAAGGATCTTAAACTTTTTGAGGTTGATGAAGTGGTTAATAAAATAAGAGCTGAAGTAGATCCTGAAGCAGAGGTGATTATTGGTGCTATTACATCTGGCGACCTTGATGGAAAAATTAGAGTATCAATAGTTGCAACGGCACTAGATGGACAACAACCAGAAAGTAAATCTGTAATCAATATGGTTCACAGAATACAAAATAGAAATCCTGGTTATTCAGATTTTAACAGTGCTAGTTCTGCTCAATCGTTTAATTTTTCACCTACAATGACTAGCCCTATTTCTCATGGAGCAAATGCATTAAAGTTAGAAAATGAAATAATTGCAGAACCAGTTACAAATACTACATCATCAGAAATGATGAATGAGCAAACTGTTAGCAATCAAGAAGTTGAAAGTATTGTTGAAAACAATCAATCAAATGATTATGAGCAATCTTTTTCAGAGGAGGCACTTACAACTGCAAAGCCTGAAGAAAATAGCCCAATGGAGGAGGAGCATGTTTCTAATGGACTTGAAAACTTTGGTGTAGAAGGTGAAGACGCGCCAGATCTATTTAGTTCGGATAGTGCAACTTCAGAGACAGAAGGATTTTTATCAACTGAAACTTCGGAAAATACCTCAGAAGATGATGATCTAGAAATTCCAGCATTTTTAAGAAGACAAAAGAATTAATGGTCTTCAAAAAAATAAATGATAGCCACCATAATACCAGATGTGAGAAATCATTATCCGGTATTGCTAAGTGAAATAATTAGCATTATTACCCCTCAATATGGTGGCACATTTATTGACTGTACGTTTGGTCAAGGCGGATACACAAAAAGAATATTAAACTTTCCTGAAACAAAAGTAATTGCATTAGATAGAGATTCTGAGAGCTCTATAAAAGCTCAAGAACTTCAAAATAGTTTTGAGGATAGGCTATTATTTAAAAATATAAAATTCAGTCAATTAAACAATCTAAAGTTAAAACATGAAAATATAAAAGCTGTAATTTTTGATTTAGGGTATTCCTTGAACCAGATTAAAGACCCAAAAAAAGGTCTTTCATTCGATAGCATTGGTGAACTTAATATGAAAATGGGTATAAATGAATTTTCAGCAAAAGAAGCAATTAATCAATTAGATGAAAAAGAACTTACCAAAATATTTAAATATTTTGGGGATGAAGCAGACAGTAAAAGAATAGCACACAATATTGTTGAAGACAGATCTAAAAGAGAGATCACAACAGAAGAGCTAGTTAGGATTATAGAATCTTCGAAAAGAAAAAGAAATTATAAGACACATAGTGCAACTAAAATTTTCCAAGCATTAAGAATATTTGTAAATAAAGAAATTAGTGAACTAATTTATGGATTAATTAATGCTGCTAAAGTTGTTAAAAAGGATGGAGTTATTGCAGTTGTAACATTTCATTCTTTAGAAGATAAAATTGTTAAATACTTTTTTAAAAGTTTATCTGAAAATAAAAGCATCTCAAGACATATGCCAAAAACAGAAGAAAAATTAAATTTATTTAAATCTGTTATAAAAAAACCAATAGTACCAAGTGATAAAGAAATTAGAGAAAATCCACCTTCTAGATCAGCCAAGTTACGTTATGTAATTAAAAAAGAAGATTTTTTTGATTTTGAAACAGATATCTTGGATAAATTTAAACATTTAATTGACATTGAAAATTTGTCAAAAAAACTATGAAACAATTAGTGGTAGCTGTTATTTTAGTATTAATATTAATTACATCACTTATTAAAAATTCTACAAAAGAAATAGAAGATCAAATTTTTATAGTTAAAGAAAATATAAGACCTTTAAAATCGGAACTTGAAGATGTATTGCTTGAGTTTAACTATTTGAGCTCTCCTGAAAAACTAGTTCAGTATCAAACGCAATATTTTGAAAAAGATTTAATCAAAATTGAAATTATGAATATTAAGGAAATCTTTAAAAATAATGAAACTTTAGAAATAAAAGACTTAATCAGCAAAAATGGAAATGAATAATAAAAAGAATATTATTCTAGAAGAATATGAAAATGAATTTTCATATAAAAAAAGTAAAACTAATTTAGACATACAATTTAATAGAATAGCGTTTATTTTTTTTGTTTTTTTGGTGATTTCAGTAATTTATTCAATACAATTGCTTCATTTAGGCTCGTTAAAAGAAGAAAATACCAAGGAATTCTCAACTATAAATAAAAACTATAGAGCAGACATACTTGATAGAAATGGAAATTATTTAGTTAAAACAGTTAAGTCGATAGATATTGGTATTAACCCTATTGAAGTAATTGATAAAAAAAAACTATTAATTAATTTACAGTTAATATTCCCAGATAAAAACTATGAAGAGATTACTAAGAAGCTTGAAAAAAATAAATTCTTTTATTTGGAAAAAAAAATATCTTCTGACAATTATGAAAAAATTATGTTACTTGGAGATAAATCAATTAAGTCAGAAGAAAAATTAACTAGAATTTATCCTCAAAAAAATCTCTTTAGTCACATCATTGGTCAAATAGATGATGACAATAAAGGTATATCAGGACTTGAAAAATCCTTTAATGAAAAATTAAAACAAACAAATAAACCACTTAAATTAACAGTAGATACTGACATACAATTTTTAATTAGAGAAGAGTTAGTAAAGTTTCAATCTATATTTAGAAGTAAAGGTAGTACAGCAATTTTGATGAATGTTAATAATGGAGAAATTATATCTATGGTTTCATATCCAGATTTTGATCTAAATAAAAGAGAGAAGATAGTTGATCTCAACTTTATTAATAGAGCAACAAAAGGAGTGTATGAGCTGGGCTCGGTATTTAAAACTTTTACAGTAGCAGCTGGATTAGAGGAAGGCTTAATTGATACTGACACAGAATTTTTAAATTTAGAAAAAAAACTACAATGTGGAAAAAGTAGTATTTCTGAATATGACAATAAAATACCATCAGATCTTACTGTAGAACAAATTTTAATTAGGTCTGGAAATATAGGATCTGTAAGAATTGGACAAAAATTAGAAATTATTAAATTAAAAGCTTTTTTAGAAAAAATTGGAATCTTAAGTAAAATAAATTTTGACATAGAGGAGGTTGGAGAGCCTATTCCATTTAAGTGGGGAAAATGTAAACTTGCGACAGTGTCTTTTGGACATGGAATAACTACCACTCCATTACAATTAGCAAAAGCTTATGCAATAATTTCAAATGGTGGTTTTGCTATTGAGCCCAGCTTAATAAAAAAAGAATTAAAAGATCCTGAAAAAGAAAGAAGAATAATCAAAGCTGGTATTTCAGAGAAGATAAATCCAATACTTAGAAAAATTGTAAATACTAAAGAAGGTACAGCAGGACTTGTAAACATTGAAGGTTATGAAGTTGGTGGAAAAACAGGAACTGCTCAAAAAACAATAGTAGGAGGTTATTCTAAAGCAAAAGTAAATACATTTGCAGGTATTTTCCCCACTTCTAAACCTAAATATGTGCTGATAGTTCTACTTGATGAGCCAAAAACTTCATCAGACTACGTATATGAATATAAAAATAAAAAAGGTTCATATAAAGGAACCCCATTTAATACAGCAGGGTGGACATCTGTTGAAGTAGCTGGAAAAATCATAGAAAAAATTGGGCCTATTTTGGCCACAAAACATATAGAAAATTAATACTTATATGTTGATTGGCAACTTCCTTAAAAATATTAAAAAAGAATTTAAAAATCATCAGTTTGCTGGTCTTAGTTTTAACAGTGAAGATTGTAAAAAGAATTATATTTTTTTTGCAATCCAGGGAACAAAATCAGATGGAACTAAATTCATAGACCATGCAATTAAAAAGGGTGCAACAGTTATTATTTCAGAGCAAAAATTTGAAGGTATTAAAAATAAAGTGTTATTTTTAAGATCAAAAAATGTAAGAAAAATATTATCAGAATTATCATATAAGACAAAAAAAAATATACCTAAAAATTTAATTGCTGTAACAGGAACAAATGGAAAGTCATCAATTGCAGATTTTTATTTTCAGCTACTCAACTTAGGTAATAAAAAAGTAGCTTCTATTGGAACATTAGGAGTTAAGACAAAAAATAGTTTAAAGAAAGTTTCTAATACAACATTAGATCCAATTAAATTAAGCAAAATATTAAATGATTTAAAAAAACAAAAAATTGACAATGTTATAATGGAAGCTTCTAGTCATGGTCTTAAGCAAAATAGACTTGATGGTTTAAAATTTAATACTACAATTTTTACAAATTTGTCTCATGATCATTTAGATTATCACAAAACATTTAATGATTATCTCAAATCAAAGTTATATCTTTTTGAGAAGCTATTAAAACCTAGAGGAACTATCATCACCGATAGTAAAATTCCCGAATATAAAAATTTAAAAAGAATATCGCTAAATAATAAATTGGATCTTCAGGCTTTATCAAAAAGTAATAATGGAATAGATATTTATTCTCATCAATTTAGGGATGATAAACAAATAGTCGAAATTAAATATAATCAGAAACATTATAAATTAAAAATAAACTTAATTGGTAAAATTCAATTAAAAAACTTATTTATGGCAATGCTTGCTGCTAAAAAAAGTAATTTAAAATTTGATCAAATAGTAAAATTAGCTTCAAGAGTAAAATCAGTAATTGGTAGGTTTGAAAAAATTGGAACTTTAAAAAATAATTCAAAGGTTATTTTAGATTATGCTCATACACCTGATGCATTAAAAACTTGTTTGACTAATTTGAAAGAACAATTTGAAAATAAAAGAATTTTCATTGTATTTGGATGTGGTGGTAATAGAGATAAAGACAAGAGACCCATAATGGGAAAAATAGCCAATCAATATTGTGACAGAGTTTATTTAACTGACGACAATCCAAGAGACGAAAATCCAAAAAAAATAAGACTAGCTATTAAAAAAACTATTGATAAATCAAAAGTTTTTGAGATTTCAAGCAGGTCTAAAGCTATTCATAAGGCTATATTAGACTTAAAAACTGGTGATATCTTAGTTATTGCAGGCAAAGGTCATGAACAGACACAAGATTATGGAAATTTTGTAAACAAATTTTCTGACAGATTAGAAATACTTAAGAATATTAAATTAAAAAATAAAATTCTTTCAACTAATATTAAAATAAATATTTTAAAAGAAATCAGCAACTCTCCCCAAATTAATTCAAATATAAAAATAAAAAATGCATCAATTAATTCAAAAACAATAAAAAAAAATGACATATTTTTTGCAATAAAAGGAAATAATAAAGATGGAAATCTATATGTTAATGAAGCTTTCCAAAATGGTGCATCATTAGTAATAGCTAACAATCAAAAAAAATCTAAAAAAAAAATTGTAGTAGATGATACATTGCAACTTTTAACAGAGGCTTCATCAAAATTAAGAGAAAATTTATCTAGTAAAATTATATCTATAACAGGCAGTTGTGGAAAAACTTCTCTTAAAGAATTATTAGGAAAAACTTTAAGTAAGATTAGTAATGTAACTTATTCACCAAAATCTTTTAATAATAAATTTGGTGTACCATTAAGTTTATTTAATCTAAAAAAAAATGATGAATTTGGTATTTTTGAGATTGGAATGGATAAAAAAGGTGAGATTGATTATCTATCAAAAATTATCAAGCCTGATGTGGGTGTTATTACAAATATTTCCTACGCACATATTAAAAATTTTAAAAACATTCATCAAGTAGCTTTAGCAAAGTCAGAAATTATTAATAATATAAAAACAAATGGAATTCTTGTTTTAAACCAAGATGACAGATTTTATAATTTACATAAAAAAATTGCCAAGAAAAAAAACATAAATATTTTTACATTTAGTTTAAAAAATAAATCAGCAAATATTTATCTAGAAAAAATAGTTAAAGAAAGATCTAAATACAAAATATTTGTAAATGTTAATAAAAAACAAATTTATTTTTATGTAAGATTAATTTTTGAAAATAATTTAAAAAACTTATTAGCCACAATTGCAATTATATCAATTTTTAAAGATACACAAAAATTAGAAAAAAATATATTTCTTGATTATGAGATGACAAAAGGCCGTGGTGATATTATAAAGGTTAAATTAAAAAAAAAGAGTATTTACATTGTAGATGAGAGTTATAACTCTAATCCATTATCATTAAAGTCTGCTATAAAAAATTTTGATGAATTAAAAATTGATAATTCTAAAAAAAAATTAATACTGAGTGACATGTTGGAGTTAGGAAATTATTCAAAGAAACTACACTTAGAGGCTGGCAAAGAAATTAATAAAACTTCTCTTAAAAATATTAATGTAGTGGGTAAACATATTTTACATACTTATAAAAACCTTGATAAGCACCGAAGAGGGGTCATTTTGAAAGATAAGTCTAAAATAATTGATTTGATTAAAAATGATTTAAATAATAATGATTATTTAATGATTAAGGGCTCAAACTCTACTGGACTTAACAATCTAGTTAACAAATTAAAAACTGGAAAGTTTAATGCTTTATAGTCTTATTACGCAATTAATTGATCAATATAGTTTTCTAAATGTATTTAAGTATTTAACATTTAGAACGGGCCTTTCAATGTTTACATCAATGTTTGTAGTTTTATTAATTGGCACTCCTTTTATTAAATTTTTTTCAGCAAGAAAAATATTAAATCCAATAAGAGATGATGGTCCTACTGAACATATCGTTAAGAAAATTGGAACACCAACAATGGGAGGTGTTTTAATTTTACTTGGACTTTTTTCAGGAATATTACTTTGGGGTGATTTATCAAATTACCATATATGGTTTTTGTTATTTATTGTTTCGGGGTTTGGGCTATTAGGTGCATATGATGATTATAAAAAAATTAAGTTTAAAAATTCATCTGGCGTTTCATTTAAATTTAAGATTATTTCTCAAATTTTAATAGCCATTGTTGGAATTTATGGTTTAACTCAATTATCTCAAAACACTGAACTTACCAATTTATATTTTCCTTTTTTTAAAAATTTAATTATTAATCTTGGATGGTTTTTTATTCCATTTTCAATTTTTATAATTGTTGGATCCTCCAACGCAGTTAATTTAACAGATGGTTTAGATGGCTTAGCAACGGTGCCAGTGATATTAGTTGCAGCATGTTTTGCATTTATTAGTTACGTAACGGGCAATATTGTATTTTCTGAATATTTAAATATTCCCTATCTTGAAGGTATGGGGGAAGTTTCAGTTTTTTGTGGATCAATTATAGGAGCTTGTTTAGGATTTTTATGGTTCAATGCTCCACCTGCTAAAATATTTATGGGTGACACTGGTTCATTAGCATTAGGTGGATCTTTAGGGGCAATTGGTATTATTACTAAACATGAGATTGTTTTAGCAATAACAGGAGGGTTATTTGTACTAGAAGCTGTATCAGTTATAATCCAAGTATTTTCATTCAAACTTACAGGTAAAAGAATTTTTAGAATGGCACCTATACATCATCATTTTGAAAAAAAAGGTTGGGCAGAATCAACAGTTGTAATTAGGTTTTGGATTATATCAATAATTTTAGCAATGATTGGATTAGCGACATTAAAACTTAGATAATGTTAAATCTAGAAAAAAACTTTTTAAAAAAAAAAATACTGATTTATGGTCTGGGTAAAAGTGGTCTATCCACTTATAGTTATTTAAAAAAAAATAATATTATTAGTTTATATGATGATCAAATAATTACTAAAAAAAATATAAAAGATACTCACACAACATACAAAGAAATAATTAAAAAAGAATTTGACTGTATTATAATTAGTCCAGGAATAGATATTAATAATTGTAAATTAAGTAGATTTTTAAAAAAAAACCATAAAAAAATTTATACAGATTTAGACATTTTTTATAGTCGATATGCTTTTAATCAAAAAATAACTATTACAGGAACAAACGGAAAATCAACTACCGCTAAGCTTTTGTACGATATATTAAAGGATCAAAAAAAAGATGTTCGTTTAGTTGGCAATATAGGAAATCCAGTTTTACTTGAAAAAAAGATCAAAAAAGACACTTTATTTGTAATAGAAGCTTCATCCTATCAACTAGAATACAGCAAGTTATTTAAAACAAATATATCTTTAATCTTAAACATTTCACCAGATCACCTCGAAAGACACAAGACTATAAATAAATATGTAAGTGCTAAATTTAAATTAATAAAAAATCAATCTAAAAATGATATTGCAATTTTAAATACAAAAAATTTTTACATTAAAAGAAAATTAAAGCAAAAAAAATTTGCACCATCAATTTTGAAAATAGAAAAATATATAAGTGATAGGTTTATTAAAAAAATTGATAATCATTATTTTGATACAGATGGTAATAAAGAAAATTTGACATTTGTGCTGAAGGTTTCAAAGATATTAAAGTTAAAGAATAACTTGCTATTAAAATCATTAAAAAATTTTAAAGGACTAAGTTTTAGACAAGAAATAATTCATAATTCTAAATTTTTAAAAATTATTAATGATTCTAAAGCAACAAGCTTTTCTTCATCAGAAAAATTATTGAAATCATTAAAAAATATTTATTGGATAGTAGGTGGTTTACCTAAAAAACGAGATAAATTTCTACTTAAAAAAAACGATTGTAAAAAGATTAAATTATACATTTTTGGTAAAAATCAAAAATTTTTTATTAATGAATTAAAAAATAAGATGGCGTTTAAATCATTTTTAAATTTAAAGAGTCTAATTGCTAAGGTTTTTTTAGATATTAAAAATGAAAATAATTTTATTAAAAAGACAATTCTTTTTAGTCCAGCCTCTGCATCATTTGATACTTTTAAAAACTTTGAAGAAAGAGGTAGATATTTTAATAAACTTATTAAAAATTATATAAAATGATAAATAATAGTTCGCTCAACTCAATATATTATAACTGGTGGAAAAATATAGATAAAACAATTTTTTTATTGATAATAATTTTGTTTAGTTTGGGTTTATTTTTTTCTTTAGTTTCAACTTCATTTATTGCTTCTGATAAATTAGATACAAATAATTATTTTTTCTTTTTTAAACATTTGGTATATATTTTCATTGGCTTGTTGACCTTAGTGTTTTTCTCTTCTCTAAGTGAAAAGAATCTTTTTAGATTCTCTATTTATCTTTTTTTTATTACTTTATTTTTTTTATTTTTAGTGCCAATTTTTGGTACTGAAGTTAAAGGATCAAAAAGATGGTTAAATCTTTTTTTTCTTCCTCAATTTCAACCAATTGAATTACTAAAACCATTTATAATTATTTTTGTGGCAACAATTTTATGTAGTGAAAAAAATTATAATATTTATATCAAATACTTATTGACTATCATTTCTATTATCCCAACTGGGTTACTATTAATAATGCAGCCTGACATCGGACAAACACTTTTGGTGTTTTTATCCTGGGTAATATTAGTTTTTGTATCTGGCATAAACTTATTATTCATTTTATTATTTATAAGTCTTTCTATTATAAGCCTGCTATATGTAGTTTTTTTTATCCCAAAATTTATTTATATTAAAAGTCGTATACTTTCTTTCTTCAACCCTGATGGTGGAACCCATAATTTTCAATCTGATAAAGCTATAGAAGCAATTAGTAGTGGTGGTTTTTTTGGTAAAGGAATAGGAGAAGGTACCTTAAAAACAAGAGTTCCAGAGGCTCATACCGACTATATAGTTTCAGTTATTTCAGAGGAGTTTGGTGTTATTGCAATAATATTTTTATTAATTTTATTTTTATTTTTTATTTATTCTGTTTTTAAAAAAATTTATTTAGAAAAAAGTGAAAAAAATAAACTAGTGCTAACTGGATCAATAAGTCTAATAATTTTTCAAGCATTAATACATCTTGGGGTGAATATAAGACTATTTCCTACAACTGGAATGACATTGCCATTTTTAAGTTATGGAGGTTCTTCAATTATAGGAGTTTCTATATTATCTGGAATAATTTTAAATTTAACAAAAAGAAAAATTAATTAAATGAATAAAAAAATACTAATTAGTACTGGTGGATCAGGAGGTCACGTTATACCCGCAACCATAATATATAAACATTTAGAGGACAATTTTGATGTTTCAATGACATCTGACTTTAGGGGTGTCAAATTTTTAAACAAAGATGAGTATAATTTAAAAATATTTAATGTGAGGCCAATTTCAAAAAACTTATTAATCATACCACTTGATTTTATTTTTATGATATTTTTGATTTTTAAATCAATTTCTTTTTTTAGAAAAAATAAAATTGATACATTAATTTCAACAGGTGGATACATGTCACTACCCTTATGCTTAGGAGCTAGAATTTTAAATATTAAGCTGTTGTTATTTGAACCAAATATGGTTTTAGGTAGATCAAATAAATTTTTTTTAAGTTACTGTCAAAAAATATTTTGTTATTCTAATAATATCAAAAAATTTCCTATTAAATTTAAAAATAAAATTAAAGTAATTCCAGCATTATTAAGAAAAAATTTTTATAATAAGAGAGATTACAATAAATCCTTAGATACAATTAATTTACTTATAATAGGCGGTAGTCAAGGAGCTAAAATATTTGATGATTTAGTTAAAAATGCAATTATTGAATTAGCTAAAAACTATAAACTAAAAATTTACCAACAAACTAATTCTATTAACTTTGAAAGTTTTAAAAAAATTTACGAAGATAAGAATATTCAATGTGAATTATTCAATTTTAACGATGATGTCGTAAATTTTATGCAAAAAACAGACCTGTGCATTACTAGAGCAGGAGCATCAACATTAGCAGAGTTAAATTTTACTGAGACTCCATATTTAGCAATACCTTTGCCAACTGCGAAAGATAACCATCAATTTGAAAATGCACATTTTTATAATAAACTTGGCTTTAATTGGTTGTTAAATCAAAAAGAAATAGATGAGAAAACATTACTCAATAAACTAATTAATATTATTGATAATAAAGAAGAATATCTTGTTAAAAAAAAGAACATGAAGGATTTTAACTATGAAAACACATGGAATAATATAAATCTGAAAATTATATCTGTTATTAATGAAAATTGAATTAGCTAAAACTGAAATTATACATTTTGTTGGTATAGGGGGTATTGGAATGAGTGGCCTTGCACTCATTATGAAAAGGATGGGATTTAATGTTCAAGGGAGTGACGTCCTTGGAAATAAAAATATTGAAAGATTAAAAAAAGATAAGATTAAAATTACAATTAGTCATACTAAAAAAAATATAGCAAAAGCAACAATTGTTGTCATTTCGTCAGCTATTAAAAATAATAACCCTGAATTAATTGAAGCCAAACTAAAACAATTACCTATTTATAAAAGAGGAGAGATGTTGGCAAATATAGTCTCTTTAACAAAAAATATAGTTGTTACCGGTTCACATGGAAAAACAACAACTACATCTTTATTAGCCTCAATATTTTCAAAGACAAAATTGGACCCAACAATTATTAATGGAGGTGTCCTTAATGCAATAAAAAATTCTGCAAAACTAGGTAAAAGTGATTGGTGTATATTAGAAGCTGATGAGTCAGATGGTAGTTTTATACATGTGCCACCAACTTATTCTATAGTAACAAATATTGATCGTGAGCATATGGATTTTTATAATTCAATGAAAGATCTTAAAGAATTATTTATAAAATTTATCAATAAGGTCCCTTCGTTTGGGAAGTCTTTTATTTGTATAGATGACAAGAACAATAAAGATTTATTAAGTAAATTAAAAATGAAGAATTATTATACATATGGAACTGATAATAAATCAAATTTCTATATTAAGAATATAAAACAAGAAAAAGAATATTCTCAATATGATTTAGCTATAAATTTGCCAGGAAAAAAGAATTTAACTATAAGAAAAATTAAATTACCATTATTAGGAATTCACAATATTAGAAACTCTACAGCAGCAATTGCTGTGGCAGTAACAATAGGAATATCACAAAATATAATCAAAAAAGGATTAAAAGAATTTAAGGGTGTTCAAAGAAGATTTAATAAAATTTTTACACATAGAGAAACTAATTTTTATGATGATTATGCCCATCATCCAACTGAAATTAGAGAAGTATTAAATGGTGTGCGAGCTGCTTATAAAAATGAAGAAGTGATTTGCATATTTCAACCACACAGAATTTCCAGATTAAAAGATCTTAAAAAAGAATTCAGCTTATCATTTAAAAAAGCTGATGTTGTAATATTATGCCCTATTTATACCGCTGGAGAAAAAATAAAATTAGGTTTTAAATATAATAATTTTGCAAAAGATATTGTTAAAAATTCAAAAGTAAGATTGTTTATGGTTGAAGATCAGTACCAGTTAGCAAAATTTATTAAAAATACTATTTTTGGCAAAAAGATAGTTGTTGGTATGGGTGCTGGTACAATTTCAGCATGGATGAGACAATTACCAGAATTGATCTAATGAGCATTGAAGAAATAAGAAAATTTTCTAATGAAATTAGTAGTAAAATTAACTTTGATTATGATTTAAAAAAGAGCAATTGGTTTAATATTGGTGGACAAACTAAAGTTTACTTTAGACCAGATAATTTACCTGACTTAATTTTGTTTTTAAAAAAATTTGGAGAAAAAGAAAAAATACATATTTTAGGTGCAGGTTCGAATACTCTTATAAGTGATGAAAAATTTGATGGTGTTGTTATCAAACTAGGAAAAAATTTTTCCAACATCTCTATATTACCAAATGATGTCATTATAGCTGGCAGTGCCTGTCTTGATAAAAAGCTTTCTGATTTTGCACTGAATAATGGAATAGGTGGATTTGAATTTTTAGCATGCATACCTGGTACTATAGGTGGTGGATTAAAGATGAATGCTGGATGCTTTAATAAAGAGTTTAAAGATGTGCTAGTATCAATCCAAGCAATTGATAAAAATGGACAGGTTTTTACAATACCAGCGAGTAAAGTTATATTTAAATACCGAAGCAATGATTTAAAAGAGGACTTAATTTTTTTAAGTGCATCTTTTAAAGGAACAAAAAAAAATAAAGAAGAAATAGAAAACGAAGTTTTAGAATTAAAGAAAAAGAAAGATAAAGCACAACCAACAAAATTAAAAACAAGTGGTAGTACATTCAAGAATCCAATTGATCAAACTGATAAAAAGGTCTGGAAGCTGATAAAAGATTCTGTACCACTAGATATAAGCTTTGGGGATGCTCATATTTCAAATAAGCACTGTAATTTTTTTGTAAATAAAAATAATGCTAGTTTTGAGGATATGAATAAATTGATTGAATTTGTTAAGATAAGTGTGGAAAAAAAAACTGGAATAGTGCTAGAAAAAGAAATTAAAATTTTAAAATAAAATGACAAAAAAAATCTTAATATTATCTGGTGGTATATCTAAGGAAAGGTTAATTAGCTTAGATACTGGAAAGCAAGTTGCCAAAGAGTTAATTAAAAATGGATATAAGGTTTTAATTAGTGAGCCTGATAAAAATCTTTCAAAGAATATCACTTCATTTAAACCAGATGTTATTTTTAATGCGCTACATGGACAATTTGGTGAGGATGGATACATTCAAGCAATTTTAGAGACTAAAAAAATTCCATACACACACTCAGGTGTAATTGCATCATCAATAGCAATGGATAAAGAAATTTCAAAAAAAATTTTTATAAAAAATAAAATACTAACTCCGAAATATATTAAATTTAATCATAAAAAAAATAAACTTAACATTATAAAATTAATTGAAAAAAATTTAAAATTCCCTGTAGTAGTAAAACCTATAAATGAAGGGTCTAGCGTTCATGTATATATTTGTGACAAGACCAATATATTAAAAAACTTAAAAGTATTAAAAAGTTATAATGAAATATTAATTGAGGAATTTATACCAGGTAGAGAAATCCAAGTTGCAATAATGAATAATAAATCACTTGGTGCAATTGAACTTGAGCCTAGAAGAAAGTTTTATGATTATGAGGCAAAATATAATTCTAGTGCTAAGACTAAGCACTTAATTCCTGTAGATTTGAGTAAAAATAATCTTGCTAAAATTACTGGCATAGCAAGAGCAGCTCATAAAATTATAGGTTGTAAAGGTGTTACAAGATCTGACTTTAAATTTTTTAATGGGAAGTTTTATTTGTTAGAGATTAATACTCAGCCTGGAATGACTAAACTTTCATTAGTCCCTGAGATTGCAAAACATAAGGGTATAAGCTTTATAAAATTAATTGAATGGATTTTAAAAGATGCATCAATCAATAGGTAAAAAAAATAAAATAATAATTTATTTATTATTTTTATTCATTTTAAGCACTACTAGTGCAAAATTTATTAACGATCAAAAAAAATTATCTTCATCAATAACTAAAATAAACATTACAGGTCTTTCTGAGAGAAAAAATTTGGAGATCTTAGATAACCTTAATAACCTTTTATACAAAAGTATATTTGTCATTAATGAGGAAGAAATAATAAAAATTTTAGAAAAACATAATATTATACAAGAGTTTAATATAAAAAAAATTTACCCATCAACACTTAACATTAAAATTAAACCAACTAAATTAATTGCTCGAGTTTCTAATAATAGTCAATATCTAGTAGGTGCCAATGGTAAGTTAATTGAAGATAAAAGTAACAACGAACTACTCCCATACATTTTTGGTGAATTTAATTCTCAAGATTTTTTATCATTTAAAAAAAATATTGAAAAATCTATGTGGTCTTTTTCAAATTTAAAAGAATTATCTTTTTTCCCATCAGGTAGATGGGATATTTTAACTGATAAGGATATTTTGATTAAGCTACCACAAGAACATATTGTAGCGTCATTAAACTTATCTAAGGAACTTATCAATAATGATAATTTTAAAGATTTTAAATTTATTGATTTGAGAATTAAAAGTCATTTAGTTGCTAAGTAATGAGTGATAAAAAATTTCAAATAATAATTGACTGTGGTTCTTCAAAAATAAGAGCAGGCGCATTTAATGAAGAAAGTAAGAATAACCCTTTTTTTATTGAGAGTAATTTTTATACAGAGCAATTTAATCTTAAACCAGATATTCAAAAAGTTATTGCATCGCTAGAAAAATCCTCAAATGAATTTATTGATAATATAAATTTGATGATAGATAGTTCAAAAACGATTTCTATTGCAATTTCTGTATTTAAAAAAATTGAAGAACTGAAATTAAGACAAGATGATATCATATTTTTAATTCAAGAAGCAAAGCAGCAAATAAAAAAATATTATTCAGATTATAATATTGCACACATAATTATAAATAATTATAAAATTGATAATGTTGATTATTCTGAGTTACCAGATGAAATCGATTGCCAATTTATATCGCTAGACATTATTTTTATCTGTCTTCCAAGTGAATTAGTCTTTAGATTTAAAAATATTTTTTCAGAATTAAATATATCAATTAATCAAATAATTTGCTCTAGTTATGCAAAATCAATTAATTATAAAAATAATTTAAATTTAACAGGAGAGGTATCTTTCATTGATATTGCTTTTAAAAAAACATCAATTATTTCCTTTTATAATGATAAATTAATCTTTTTGGACGTTCTGCCGATAGGTGGAAACCATATTACTAAAGATATTTCTCTACTTTTAAAAATTGATATTAATGAAGCAGAAAAACTTAAATTAAATTTTGAAAAAAATAACGAACATACTGATAATCCAAATTTTTCTTTGGAAATGCTACAAAAAATAGCTTTTGCTAGAACGGAAGAGATTCTTGAATTATGTGATAAATCTCTTGTCTCAAATGCAAAGGTAAAGACCCAATCTAAGATGATACTGATGGGAGAAGGATCAAAAATTTTAGATAATAAATTTAAAGATAAAATTTCATTTTCTAAAGATATTGATTTTTTAGAGGAAACCCTAGGTGATGTTTGTCAATCTGGGTATAAACTAAGAAAAATGTATGACAAACAAGAGGTTGTAGTTGTGCCAAAAAAACAAATAAAACAAGGTTTTTTTGAAAAACTTTTTCATTTTTTCAAATAGACTAGTATTTTCTCGTAACATTTGTTGTTTTTCTAAATTTAAACCAATTATTTATAAGAATAATAATGTCTGTTCTTAATCAAAAAACTATCAATAGAGATATTATTTTTAAAGGCGTTGGGCTTCATAGTGGAGCAAATGTAACTATGACGGTTAAGCCAGCAAAACCAAATTCGGGAATCCTTTTTAAAAGAGTTGATTTAAAAGAAAATAATATAGTAGTTCCAAATATTTTTAATGTTAGTAGTGCAGTATTTTGTACAACCATAGCAAATGAAAGTGGGGTTAGTATTTCAACAATAGAGCATTTAATGGGAGCATTATATGGTTTAGGAATTGATAATGTCCTAGTAGAGATTGATAATCAGGAAGTACCAATTCTTGATGGGTCAGCAAAAATTTTTATTGAAGAAATATCAAAAGCTGGAATAAAAAGTAGTGAAGCGCCAATAAAGATTATTAAAATTGAAAAAAGAATTGAATTTAATGATGGTAAAAAAACAATTTCTATAGAGCCAAGCAAAGTTAGTTTGGATATAGATTTTGAACTAAAATATGAAAATAATTTAATTGGAACGCAAAGAAATTTAGTAAGTGTATTCGAGTCAGATTTGACTGATATTTATAATTCAAGAACCTTCTGTCTTTTTGAGGATATTGCAAAGCTAAAAGAAATGGGATTAGCTCAAGGAGGAAGTCTTGAAAATGCAATAGTTGTTAAGGACAATGAAATTTTAAATGAAAAAGGTCTTAGAAATAAAAAAGAATTTGTAAACCATAAGATTTTAGATTGTATGGGAGATTTATATCTAGCAGGTTATAAAATAATTGGAAAAATTATTTGTTCTCAAGGAGGGCATAAATTAACTAACCAATTATTGAGAAAAGTTTTTCAACAAGACGAAAATTTTTCATTAATAGAGATTACAGAAAAACATTTGCCAAATACCTTCATAAATAAGAGTCACCTAAGATCTATTGCTTAAAAAATAGAGTTTTATTCATAATCTGTTAGAATAAGACCATGCTTTCAAAATTAAAAATTATACTTCTTTTAATCACTTTTACCTTTATTTGGTCTTGTGGAGATAAAACAAAAAAAATATCTGAAATTGTAGAAGTGGATATGGAAATGCAGATGTCAGATGCATACAAAGAGGGTTATTTTGAACTTCAAAGAGGAGATGTTTTATTAGCAGCTAAAAAATTTAATGAGGCTGAGTTGTTATTTCCACAGTCACCCTGGGCTGCAAAATCTGCAATTATGGCAGCTTATGCATACTATACTCAATATTATTACAGTGATGCAATTTTTGAGTTAGAAAGATATTTAGTAACATATCCAAATCATAAAGATAAAGTTTATGCACATTTTCTTCTAGGTATGAGTTTTTATGAACAAATAGTTGATGAAAAAAAAGACTTAAAATCAATATTAGATTCTAAGGAGCAATTTGAAACTATAATTAGAGATTATCCTAGTACAGAATTTGCCATGGATGCTAAATTTAAAATAGATTTAATTAATGAAATTTTAGCAGCAAAAGAGATGTACATAGCTAGATATTATCTAAAAAAAACTAAGTGGATTCCAGCACTTAATCGATTTAAAACAGTTGTTAAAGATTACAATACAACCATTTATACAGAGGAAGCTCTTCATAGACTGGTTGAAATTAATTATAGACTTGGATTAATTAATGAGTCAAAAAAATATGCAAGCACTTTAGGATACAATTACCAATCTTCTGATTGGTATAAAAATTCTTACAAAGTATTTAATAAAGATTATAGAGATGGTGTAAAAGAATTACAAAAAGATAAAAAGAAAAAGATAGGTTTAATAAAAAGATTTAAGGGATTGTTCGAGTAAAATGAATGATAAAGATCTTGAAATTGAATACTTAAAAAAAATTGATTTATTTCAGAGACATAACAAGCATTATTATGATAAAAACAAACCTATCGTATCAGATCAAGAATTTGATCTTTTAAAAAAAGATATAATAGATTTAGAGAGAAAATATAAATTTTTAAAAAGTGAATATTCTCCCACTAAATCCATAGGATTTAAACCATCAAAAAACTTTCAAAAAATAAAACATAAAGTTCCGATGTTGTCGCTTGGAAATGCTTTTAATGAAGAAGACTTAAAAAATTTTGAAAAAAAAATAATTAATTTCTTAAGTTTAAAAGATGTAAATACTATCGAATATAGTGCTGAACCAAAAATTGATGGAATATCTGCATCCCTAATTTATATTGATGGAAAATTAACCAAAGGGCTTTCTAGAGGAGATGGTAATGAAGGAGAGGATATTACACAAAATTTAAAAACCATTAAGGATATACCTTTAGAGATTACTAAGAGTAACTTCCCTAAAGAAATAGATATTAGAGGTGAAGTTTTTATAGAAAATAATGATTTTAAAAAAATTAAAGACAAATTTGCAAACCCTAGAAATGCTGCTTCTGGATCATTAAGACAAAAAAATTCATTAATAACTGCAAAAATTCCATTAAAATTTATTGCTTACACATATGGTTATGAAAAAAAAATGAATATCAAAAATCAAACAAGTTTCTTAGAAAATTTAAAATTATGGGGGTTTAAAACAAACCCATTTAATAAAAAAATTATTGGGGTTAAAAATTTAATGTTAAATCATAAAGAATTAGAGGAAAAAAGAAAAGAGCTGGCATTTGATATAGATGGAATTGTTTATAAAGTTAATGATTTTGATTTACAAAAAAGACTGGGTTTTGCTGCTAATGCACCAAGATGGGCGATAGCACATAAGTTTTCAGCTAATAGCTCAATTTCAGAAATAATGAATATTGAAATACAAATTGGTAGAACGGGGGCACTTACCCCGGTTGCAAAAATTAAACCAGTTAATATAGGGGGAGTAATTGTTTCAAATGCAACGCTTCACAATGAAGATGAAATTGTTAGAAAAGATATAAGAGTAGGGGATACGGTCACTGTTGAAAGAGCTGGAGATGTAATTCCACATGTAGTTTCAGTAGATTTAAAAAAAAGAAAACAAAATTCAAAGAAATTTATTTTTCCATTAAAGTGCCCATCGTGTGGAAGCAAAACAATTAAAGATTATAATGAGACAACTAAAAGACAGGATGCTGTAAGAAGGTGTGCTAGTGAGGGGTTTGAATGTGAAAAAATTGCCATAGAGAGAATTAAACATTTTGTTTCTAAGGACGCATTTAACATAGACGGATTTGGCAAGAAAATTGTTGAAAATTTTTGGAATCTAAAATTAGTAAGACTTCCACAGGATATATTTAAGCTTAATTATAATAAAATAGAAGAACTCGAAGGATGGGGAAAATTATCAGTTGCTAATTTAAGATTCTCAATTGAAGAAAAAAAAAATATTTCTCTAGAGCGATTTATTTATTCATTAGGAATAAGACATATTGGACAAGAAAATGCTAAGCTTATTGCAAGACACCTTAAAACAGCATCTAATTTTTTTAGATTATCAGGTGAAAAGAATATTGAAAGTTTATCTAATATTGATGGAATTGGAATAACTCAAATTCAATCCATTAAAAAATTTTTTCTAAATAAAACTAATCTTAAAGTGCTGTCTGAGTTAGAAAAAAATTTATTAATCAAAGATGTAATTTTAATTAATAATAATGGATTGTTGAAAAATAAAACTTTTATGTTAACTGGGAAGTTAAATGGAATAAGTAGGGCGGAGGCAAAATCATTGATAGAACAAAATTCAGGAAAAATAATTAGTAACGTTAATAAAAAACTTGATTATTTAATTGCTGGAGACAAACCAACTCTAAAAAAAATAAACACAGCTAAGGAGTGGAATATAAAAATTATTAATCAGACAGAATGGTTAAAAATGTTAAATAAGAGTGGCTAACCACTTTCTTTCTTTTTTATTAAGTAAACTAGAAAATTCTGAATAAATATTTAAATGATATTTAAACAAGTAATCTTTTTCTATTTTATTTAATAACTCGTAGTTAATTAAATCTTTTTCTAACGGAGCAAGTGTGAGGTTTTCAAAGTTAAAGCTTCTTTTGGTTTTTTTGGCATAGATTAAGTTTTCGATCCTAATACCAAAGTGGTTTTTTTTATAAAAACCTGGTTCATTACTCAGGATCATTCCATTTTTTATCTTTATCGAATTATGTTTTGAGATAGATTGAGGTCCTTCATGGACGTTTAAAAAAAAACCAACTCCATGGCCTGTTCCGTGAGCATAATCTTGACCTTCTTTTTTTAAATATTTTCTAGCTCTTATGTCGATTTTTTTTCCAGTGTCATCTTTATTCAAATTTGTTAAGGCAACTGCAATATGTCCTTTTAATACGTTCGTATAAGCATTTTTGATAAATTTATTTTGTTTTGAGAATGAAATAGTCCTCGTAACATCTGTAGTACCGTAATGATATTGTCCACCAGAATCTACCAATAAAATATCATTCTGTTCAATTTTTTTAGTTGTTTTTTTATTAGCCCTATAATGAACAATTGCCCCATTTGAGCCAGCGCCAGCAATAGTGTCAAAACTTGGAAATAAATAATCTTTATTTAGTTTTCTGAATTTTTCTAATTTGTTTTGTGCATACACTTCTGTAATTTTTTTTTTATTAACATTTTTAATCCAATAAATAAATTTTGTTAACGCTAAGCCATCTTTTTTATGGGCTTCGATCATATGTTTTATTTCATTAGAATTTTTCATTGATTTTAATTCATAAACAGGATCATCAAATTTAAGTATATTAAAATTTGATTTAATTATTTTTTCATAAAAAATCGAGCAGGTTTTATTATCAATAATAAAATTTTTACCTTTTAAATTATCTAAAAATTGTGGAAGTGATTTGATTGGTAAAATTTGTTTTTTTTTAATCTTTTTATCTAATAGAAGATTTTTTAATTTTTTTTCATTTGCTATTAAAAAAAATTCTTTTTTTTTATTTAGTATCAATCTTGCATTTGCAATTGGGCTATTTGGATTATCATATCCACGAATATTCAAAAGCCATGCCACATTTTCAGGTGCAGAAATGAAACAATAATCTGCTTTGTTTTTTTTAAGAAATCGCACTACTTTAGAAATTTTATAACTATATGGCTCACCTGCAATTTTTGTGTCTAAAGAGTAGAATGGTTTAGTAGGTTTTTCTTTGAATTTAAATATTTGGTCAATTAAGTTTTGGTCAATTGAAATTAAGTTATTATTCTTGAAATATTTATTAAGTAATTTTGATGTAAATAGTGTTGGGTCATAGCCTAAATTAAAATTCTTAATAATTGTGTGAGGCAGTTTTTTATGAATTTCAATAATCTTAAAATTTTTAGATGATTGTTGATGCGCTTGAATAGTATACCTTCCATCGACAAATAGATAATTTTGTTTTTTTAAAACTACTGTAAAACCTGCAGAACCTGAAAATCCTGTAATATTCTTTAACCTATCATTTTTTGCATATTCAGAAAAATATTCATCATTTTTTGGAATAATATAACCATCAATGTTATATTGTTTAAATTTTTTTCTTAGAATTTTTATTTTTTTTAAAATCATTTAATTCTTTTTTGATATCTTATCCATCCAGGACTTCTAGTTCCTTCTTCAATTTCAAAATCTTGATTAAATTCAAAATCTTCTTCATTATCTTTAGAGTCGTCAAAAAAAGAATTCTTTTCTAAAAATTTTTCTGGTAATTCCTCAATAAATCTTGAAGCCATACTATCTATCCAATTTCCTTGATAAAACCTATTCATAGCAAAAGATATCAGTGCTTTTTTTTTTGCCCTTGTTATTCCCACATATGCCAATCGCCTTTCTTCTTCAAGCCCATTTTGGCCTTTCTCTTCAATGGATTTTTGGTGTGGGAAAAGACCTTCTTCCCAACCGGGTAAGAAAACCACATCAAATTCAAGTCCTTTAGATCCATGCATTGTCATCATGTTAACTTTTTCCCCATCCCAATCCTGATCAACTGAGGTGGCAAGAGCCACATGTTCTAGAAAATTTTCTAAATTATCAAAATCTTTCATCGCACTTAAAAGCTCTTTAATATTTTCAAGTCTGTTTTCATTTTCCAAATCTTTTTTGTTTTTTAACATACTTGAATAACCAGATTCATCTAAAACTAGTTGTAATAATTTAACATGGTTAATTTTTTTAATATTAATGTCATTCCTCCACTTATCCATTAAGAATAAAAAAGAGCTTAGACCAATTTTAGTTTTGGGTTTAATTAAATTTTCTTCAATTAATTTTTTAGAAGCAATTTCTAAACTAACAGCGTTTGTTTTTGAAAACTCATGAATTAATTTTATAGTACTTTCTCCAATTGCTCTTTTGGGATTATTGACTATTCTATCAAAAGCTAAATCATCTTTTGGCTGGTGAATCAATCTTAAATAGGCAACACAATCTTTAATTTCTGCTCTTTCATAAAATTTTGTCCCACCAAGAATTCTGTAGGGTAAGCCAATTTTTAAAAATCTTTCCTCAAATTCTCTTGTCTGAAAAATAGCTCTAACTAGAATAGCAATATTATTAAAAGAATATTTTTTTTTAAGTTTTTTTTCAATTTCATCAGAAACCCCTATTGCTTCATCTTTTCCATTCTTAAAACAATTAAGCTTAACAAGATCTCCTTCCTCCATAGTTGTCTTTAAAGTTTTTCCAACTCTGTTTTGATTGTTAGCTATAAGATTTGAAGCAACAGATAATATATTTTGTGAGGAACGATAATTTTCTTCTAATCTTATTACTTTTGAATTTTTATATACTTGATCAAACTCTAAGAAATTTTTTATCTCTGCTCCACGCCAACTATAAATGGATTGATCATCATCTCCAACACAGCATAAATTTTTATGCTTTTCTGAGAGCAAGTTTAGCCATCTACTTTGTATATAATTAGTATCTTGATACTCATCTACAAGTATATATTTAAAATTATTTGAATAAATATTTCTAATGTCATGATTTTTTTCTAAAATTTTAACCACGTGTAAAATTAAATCTCCAAAGTCACATGCATTTAAATCTAATAACTTTTGTTGATAAATTTTATATAGAGGACGTATAGTTCTTTCAAAAATATCATTTTTATTGATAACGACTTCATCTGGATGGAAGCCTTTATTTTTCCACCTATCAATTATTGAAAGAATAAATTTTGGGGCTAATTGTTTTATGTCTATATTTTCAGCTTTACATATATTTTTGATTAATCTTACCTGGTCATCTGTATCAATAATTGTAAAGTTTGAAGTTAATCCAGCTGCTGGTGCGTGCTTTCTAAGTAGTTTTGCACATATAGAGTGAAAGGTTCCAAGCCAAGAAAGTCCTATAGCCTCAGAATTTAATATTGAGCTTACTCTGTTTTGCATTTCTTTTGCAGCCTTATTAGTAAAAGTCACTGATAAGATTTGGTTTGGAAAAGCTTTTTTTTCGTTGATTATATGAGCAATTCTTGAAGTGAGAACTTTCGTTTTTCCAGATCCAGCTCCTGCAACAATTAGTAACGGTCCATCAAGATATAAAACAGCTTCTTTTTGAGCATTATTCAGGTTGTTTAAATATTCAGAGTTTATCATTTTTTAAATTTGATTATAAGCTATTAAAACTTTCAATATGATTTATGAAACAAATTGTTAAAAATTTTAATAACTTAATTAATAAGACAATATTCAAACTTAAAAATAAAACAAATAATAAGTTTCATGTTAGTACTTTTAATAAATATATAATAACAACAATTATTATATTATTTACCTATATTTTTTATTTATTAATACCTCTTTTATATGACAAAAATTGGATACAAAATAAAGTTGTAACTAAATTAGGTAATGAATTTAATATAAATCTAAGTAACTCTTTTGATATCTCATATCGTATTTTACCAAAACCTCATTATTTAATTAGAGACAGCAAAATTTCTTTAGCAGAGATTAAAACATTAAATGTTTTTATTAGTCAAAATAATTTTTTCAATAAGGATAGTATTAGAATAAACGAAGTAGTTATTGAAGAGGCAAATTTTTCTTTATTAAGTAATAATTTAAAACCACTTTATAAAGACAGTGAAAATAAATTTTCAAAAAAAAAAATAAAAATTAATAATAGTAATATTTTTTTAAAAGATAATTTAAATGAAGTAATTTCAATTATAAAAATCTCCAATGCATTTTTATTTTTTGATGAAAAAAATTTATTTAACCTTTTTGATTTAAATGGAGAAATTTTCAATATACCTTTTACATTAAATTATCAAAATACAATAAATTCACAAAAAAATATTAATATAAAGGCTCCTGATCTTAAACTTAAAATTATAGATAAATTTTTTAAAAAAGATGAAGATTTAAAAAGTGGAATGAATAATATTTCTATACTAAATTCATCTATCAATACGAAATACAGTATTAAGGATCAAATAGTTATATTTCAATCAGATGGTTCTAGAATTTATAACTCTAAAATAGATTACAATGGACAACTTGCAATAAATCCATTTGATCTAAATCTAAAAATTAATTTATACGATTATAAAATTTCAAATTTATTTACACCAAATTCTATCATTTATGAATTTATTAAATCAGGTTTATTGTTTAATGAAAATATTAGTGTACAAACTTTAGTAAATATTAAATCTACAAAAAAAGATAAAATCTTTAATGAAGCTAAACTAGAGTTAAAAGTTTTAAATGGTAAAATAAATTTTGATAAATCAATGTTTATCAACAACAATATTGGTTTATTAGAAGTTTCAAATAGTGATTTATTTTTAGAAAATGATAGATTAATTTTAACTGCTAATTTATCAATAGACATTAAAGATATTGATAAATTATACTCTTTTTTAAACACCAGTAAAAATTCAAGAAAAAACATTAGAAATATTAAGTTAAATATAATTTATGATCTATTGGGTGATGAAATTGCATTTAAAAATATTAAGATAGACGAGAATAAAGTAAGTGATCAATTTTACAATATAACTGAAGGTTTTAATGATACTAATTTTAATAATTTAACTAAAAGTAGAAGATTATTAAACGAACTAATAGGTCTTTATGAGGGGTAAATCATTTTTTTAGGATCTACTATTTTCTCATAATCTTTCTCATCAACAAGACCTGTTTTAAGAGTTTCATATTTTAGTGTTGTCCCATTTTTTAAAGCAGTCTTTGCAATTTTTGCTGCATTATCATATCCAATGTGCGGGGCTAGCGCTGTTACTAGCATTAAAGAATTATCCAGATGCTCTTTAATTCTTTTCTTGTTAGCTTTTATTCCTTTAACACAATAAATCGCAAAATTTTTAGTACTATCAGCAATAAGATCTATCGATTGAAGTACATTATGAGCAATCATTGGCTTAAATACATTCAATTCAAAATGCCCATGTGATCCAGCAATTGTAATTCCATTATGATTGCCCATTACTTTGGCACAAACCATTGTTACTGCCTCACATTGAGTAGGGTTAACTTTTCCTGGCATAATAGATGAACCAGGTTCATTTTCTGGTAATATTAATTCACCATATCCAGCACGAGGCCCTGAACCTAAAAATCTCACATCATTTGATATTTTCATTAATGCAACAGCACAGGTATTTAGTGTGCCTGAAAAATTTACAATAGAGTCGTGAGCTGCAAGTTCTGCAAATTTATTTGGAGCTGGTTTAAAGGGGATTTTTGTGTATTTAGCAATCTCTTTAACAATTTTTTTATCAAAACCTTTTTTAGAGTTAATACCTGTTCCAACAGCCGTCCCACCTTGCGCTAAAAAATATATTTCTTTAAGTGAAAGCTCTACTCTTTCAATGCATTTTTTTAGCTGTACCTGGTAGCCTGAAAATTCTTGCCCAAGTGATAATGGTGTTGCATCTTGTAAATGGGTTCTGCCAATTTTAATAATATTTTTAAATTCTTTAGATTTTTTTGCTAATTCTTTTTCTAAAATTTTTAAGTTAGGTAATAGTTTTGATATAGTCTCTTGAGCAACAGATATATGCATAGCTGTTGGAAAAACATCATTTGTTGATTGAGATTTATTTACATGATCATTTGGATGAACTGGTTTTTTTGAACCTTTTTTTCCACCCAATATTTCAATTGCTCGGTTTGCAATTACCTCATTAACATTCATATTAGTTTGTGTGCCAGATCCTGTTTGCCAAACCTTTAAAGGAAAATTTTCATCTAGTTTTCCTTTAATAACTTCATCTGAAGCTTTAATTATTGAATTAGTAATTTTTTTATTTATTTGCTTTTCTTTATAATGCACTAAAGCAGCAGATCTTTTAATGATCGCAATAGATTTTATTATTGAAATATTAACTAAAATTTTTCCAATATTAAAAAATTTATTAGATCTTTGAGTTGATGCACCCCAATATCTATCACTAGGTACGTTGATACTTCCAATGCTATCGAATTCTTTTCTTAATTTCATTGATTAATATATAATTAGTAATTTAGTATACTTATATATTAATTTTTAAAAACTTACAGGAGCTAAATGTCAAATTTTAACAAAGTAAAAACTTTTATGGAAACCTTTGGTCAAGAAGTCAAAACTAAGCCATCTTTTAGCACTGATAAGATCAATAGTCTTAGATATGATTTAATAAAAGAGGAATTAGAAGAGCTTAAAGAAGCAATGGAAAATAAAGATCTTTTGGAAGTTGCAGATGCTTTAACAGATATATTGTATGTAACTTATGGGGCTGGACATGCGTTTGGCATTGATCTTGATAAGTGTTTTGCAGAAGTGCAAAACTCAAATATGAGCAAATTAGGTGAAGATGGTAAACCAATTTATAACGAATCTGGAAAAGTTATGAAGGGCCCTAAATATTTTAAACCTGATCTAACTAAATTTGTAAATTAGTAGGGGCGTTCTGTTACCCGGTGCCCCAGACCGTGCTTCTAAAATTAACCTAAGTTAATTATGCAGCAAGTGCGTAACTTTCGTCAGCATTTAAAGTTTAGCCCGTTACGGTGGAACAATCCCGAACGAAAGAATAGCCTTTAGTCACCCGTCGATCCTATTTCACCCCCGTAAGTTGTAAATGGTGGAGGTGGTGGGTACTGCCCCCACGTCCGTAATGGTTATTACGAAATTCGTTTATCGTCGTAGTTGGCAAGCCAACACTATTACTATAAAAGCATTTGAGAGAGATTCAATAAAAATCATGAAATTAACTAAAGAACAATCACAAGAGATCAAAGATCAACAAGGTCAGCAAAATCAAACGAAAAGGGTTACTGCCCCAGCGCTTGAAAATATTCTGTATGAGGCAATGCCAGCATTAGACCATGGTTTTGTAAGAGTTATTGATTACATGGGAGATGACACTTCAATTGTTCAGTCAGCTAGAGTTTCGTATGGAAAAGGAACCAAACAAGTTTCAACAGATGCAGGTTTAATTAAATATTTAATGAGACATTGGCACAGCACTCCATTTGAAATGTGTGAAATCAAATATCATGTGAAGCTTCCAATTTTTATTGCTCGTCAATGGATAAGACATAGAACAGCAAATGTTAATGAGTACTCAGCTAGGTATTCAATTTTAGATAAAGAATTTTATTTGCCATCTGCAGAAAATTTAGCAGCTCAATCTTCAAGCAACAGACAAGGTAGAGGTGATGTTATTGAAGGTGAACAAGCAAAAGAAGTTTTAGAACTTTTAAAAAATGATGCTGAACAAACTTATGACAACTATGAGATGATGCTCAATCAAAGATTTGATGGATCAACGATTGATGAAAATAAAAAAGGGTTAGCAAGAGAACTTGCAAGAATGAATTTAACTTTAAACACTTATACCCAGTGGTATTGGAAAACTGATTTATTAAACTTAATGAATTTTTTAAGATTAAGAGCTGATAGTCATGCTCAGTATGAAATAAGAGTTTATGCTGACATCATGTTAGATACTGTTAAGAAATGGGTACCTATAACTTATGATGCGTTCATGGATTATAGAGTAGGGGGCACAGAAGTTTCAGCTAAAGGAAAAATTATCATTCAAAAACTTATTAAAGGTGAGGATGTTAATCCAGATAGTTCAGGCTTATCCAAAAGAGAATGGAATGAACTTATGGTTTCTTTTGATCTTAAAGATAAGTTGATTTAATTTTTCTAGCAAAGTCTAAATATATTTTAGAAATTTCGTGTTCAGGATTAGCCTCAACAATTGGCTTTCCTTCATCTCCACATTTTCCAACCTCAGGATTTATTGGAATTTCTCCTAAAAATTCTTTTTCAAATTCTTCCGCAGTTCGCTTAACCCCACCTTCACCAAATATTTTATATTTTTTACCATCATCACCAGTGAAATAGCTCATGTTATCAACTAAACCTAAAATTTTAACTCCAAGTTTATCAAACATCTTGATACCCCTTTTAACATCAAGAAGAGCTACTTCTTGAGGAGTTGAAACAATGATTGCTCCATCCATTTTAATTTCTTGAGAAAAAGTTAATTGAGTGTCACCAGTCCCTGGAGGCATATCAACAATGATAAAATCTAAATCTTTCCATCCAACTTTTTGTGTGAAAGTTTTGATTGCGCTAGTAACCATAGGTCCACGCCAAATCATTGGAGTTTGTTGGTCTGCGAGAAAACCAATGGACATACATTGAATGTCATATTTTGTAATTGGCGTTAAGGTTTGACCATCACTTTTTGGTTTTTCATTAATATCAAACATCTTTGGAATTGAAGGACCATAAATATCAGCATCAAGTAAACCTACTTTGCAGCCAATTTGTTTTAAAGCTAAAGCAAGGTTAGTTGCAAAGGTTGATTTTCCAACCCCTCCTTTTGCACTTGAAACAGCTATTGTAAATTTTGTTCCCAAAATAGGATTTTTAGTGAACTTTCTAGGCTCCAATTTTTTCTTCATTGCGTCACTTAGTTCTGGCTTTTTATCTGTCATATTTTTATCATTACTTGTTTTTTGTGAGAAAGACATTATATACTTTGCCATATGTCAGACGATTTTCAAGGTAGAGGTGGAAGCCCATGGGGAACACCTCCAGGAGGAGGAAATGGTTCGGGAAAAGGACCTACACCACCTGATGTAGATGCAATTATTAGAGATATTCAAAGTAAAATAAATAAATTTTTACCTGGTGGAAGCTCATCAGGAGGAAAACCAATTATATTAGTTCTAATTATTTTAGCCTTCGTATGGTTAGCAAGTGGTCTATATAGAGTACTTCCAGATGAACAAGGTGTTGTTCTTAGATTTGGTAAATTTATTAAAACTACACAACCAGGATTAAATTATCATATTCCTTTTCCAGTAGAGGCTGTTGAAACACCAAAAGTTACAAAAGTTAATAGAATGGATATTGGTTTTAGATCTGAAAGAGAAAGTGGTTTTTCACAAGGTGGAGGAGTGGCAGATATCCCTCAAGAAAGTTTAATGTTAACAGGGGATGAAAATATTGTTAATATCGATTTTTCAGTATTCTGGATAATTAAGGATGCAGGAAAATTCTTATTTGAGGTCCAAGACCCAGAAAGCACTGTGAAAGCTGCTGCAGAAACTGCAATGAGAGAAGTTGTTGCTAAAAGTAATATTCAATCAATTTTAACTGAAGGAAGAGCTAAAATTGAAATTGAAACACAAGAAATTATTCAAAAGATATTAGATGAATACAATAGTGGTATTCAGGTAACTCAAGTACAAACGCAAAAAGCAGACCCACCTAATCAGGTAATTGATTCTTTTAGAGACGTGCAAGCTGCAAGGGCGGATATGGAAAGATCAAAAAATGAAGCCGAGGCTTATGCAAACGACGTGATCCCAAGAGCTAGAGGAGAAGCTGCAAAAATTATGCAAGCAGCTGAAGCTTATAAACAACAAGTGGTTGCTCAAGCAGAAGGTGAAGCTAGCAGATTCGTATCTATCTATGAAGAGTATGCAAAAGCAAAAGAAGTTACTCAAGAAAGAATGTACTTAGAGACTATGGAAAAAGTTTTAGCTGATATTGATAAAGTAATTATAGAAAAAAATGCAGGTTCAGGTGTGGTGCCGTATTTACCATTACCAGAGCTAGGTAAAAAAAAGGCAAGTAACTAATGAAAGTACAAAAAATTTTATTACCAATAATTATTGCAGTAGGAGCGTTAGCGTTTCTATCTATGTTTATAGTTAAAGAGACAAACCAAGCGATTGTTCTTCAATTTGGTGATCCTAAAAGAATTATTACAAAACCAGGTTTAAATTTTAAAATTCCTTTTATTCAAAACGTAGTTTTTCTAGATACAAGAATTTTAAATTTAGATACACCACCAGAAGAAGTTATTGCATCAGATCAAAAACGTTTAATTGTTGATGCATTTGCAAGATTTAGAATTGTAGACCCTTTAAAATTTTATATTTCAGTTGGCAATGAAAGAGTTGCAAGATCAAGACTAGCAACAATTATTAACTCAAGACTGAGAAATGTACTAGGTCAGCAAGAATTACAAACTTTACTTTCAAAAGACAGAACTAAACAAATGGCTTTAATACAAGAAGGTGTAAATACTGAAGCTGAAAGTTTTGGAATTAAAATAGTAGATGTTAGAATTAAAAGAGCGGACCTTCCACAAGCAAACAGTGATGCAATTTATAGAAGAATGCAGACTGAAAGGGAAAGAGAAGCAAAAGAATTTAGAGCAAGAGGTGCAGAGATGGCGGTTACAATTACTTCAACTGCAGACAAAGATGTTTCTGTAATTTTAGCAAATGCTAATAAAGAATCTGAAATCATGAAGGGTCAAGGTGATGGTGAAAGAAATAAGATCTTTGCAGAAGCCTTTGGAAGAGATGCAGAATTTTTTGCTTTCTACAGAGCGATGCAAGCCTATGAAACTGCTTTAATTGGTGGACAGACATCTTTAATTTTATCACCTGACAGTGAATTCTTTAAATTTTTTGGTAACATAAAACCTAAAAATTAATCTAAAATAATGAAAGAGCTAATTATAGCTTTTGGACTTTTTCTTTTTATAGAAGGAATTTTATATGCCTTATTTCCATCAAAAATGAAAAGTATGTTAAAAAAAATGGAGATGATAAAAGATTCACAATTAAGAAGTGGTGGGTTAATTTTTGCAGTTATAGGTTTTATAATTATTTGGTATATAAAAAGTTAAAATGAACAGAATTAAAAAATTATTTATTATATTTTTTGCAATAAGTTTTGCATCACAAGGGTTTGCAAAAGACGCACCAGCTTCATTTGCGGATCTGGCAGAAAAATTAATGCCATCTGTTGTAAACATTTCTACAACGACAACAGTTACTACAAATTCTAATCCATTTCCTGGTTTTCAGTTTCCCCCAGGATCACCTTTTGAAGATATGTTCAAAGAATTTGGAACACCTCAAACAAGGAAGTCTGCTGCACTTGGTTCAGGATTTATAATAGAAGAGAGTGGAATTGTAATCACTAACAATCATGTTATTCAAAATGCAGAAGATATTTTAGTTCGAGTTGATGGTGATAAAGAATATAAAGCGACGGTTGTTGGTGCTGATCCCTTATCTGATATTGCAGTCCTTCAAATAGATTCAAAAGAAAAATTTATACCAGTTAAATTTGGAAATTCTGATCAAGCAAGAATTGGTGATTGGGTTATCGCAATCGGCAATCCCTTTGGCTTAGGAGGAACGGTTACTGCAGGAATAATATCAGCAAGAAATAGATCAATCGGACTGTCTCGTTATGAAGATTACATTCAAACTGATGCATCAATAAACTCAGGAAACTCAGGCGGACCTTTATTTGATATGAATGGTGATGTAATTGGAATTAACACAGCAATTTTGGGTAAAGGTGGCTCTATTGGGATAGGTTTTTCAATACCATCGAACGATGCAAAAAGAGTTGTAAATCAATTGATAGAATTTGGTGAAACTAAAAGAGGATGGCTGGGTGTTAGAATTCAGGTAGTTTCTGAAGAAATTGCTGAAGTTGAAAAATTAGATGAACCTAGAGGAGCATTAGTTGCTAGTGTTGCAGAAAATAGCCCATCTGACAAAGCAGGAATTAAAGCAGGAGACATTATATTAGAGTTTAATAACACTAAGATTAAAGAGATGAAAGAATTACCAATAATTGTTGCACAAACAGAAGTTGGTAAAACTGTAGATGTTAAAATCTGGAGAAATAAAAGAGAGATTACAAAAAAAATTAAACTAGGAAGACTTGAAACTTCAGAGGATTTTAAAGTAGAAAAAAAAGAAACTAAAGAAGAAACACCTGAAATTTCTGAAATTAAATCTTTAAAAATAATTGTAAGACCATTGAATGATGAAGATATTGAGCAAAGAAAATTACCCAATCAAACAACAGGTTTAGTTATAACAAATATTGGAAAAAATAGCCCAATAGATTACTTAAATGTTGGAGATGTTATTGTTGAAGCTCAAAAGAAAAAAATAAAATCTACTAAAGATCTTGAAGATATTGTAGGCACTGTTTTAAAATCTAATCAAAAAACTATTTTGATTGTAATTTACAATAATCAAAACCAAAGAAGATATATTGGTGTTAAGCTAGATTAATAATGGACAAGCAGTCCAAAATTATCTTAATTTCAGGACCGACTGCATCAGGTAAATCAAATTTTGCTGTTAAGATTGCAAAAAAAATTGAAGGAGAAATCATCAATGCCGACAGTATGCAGGTTTACAAAAAATTAAAAATATTAACTGCAAGACCCAACAAGCAAGAACAAAAAAATATTAAACATCATTTATATGGATTTGTTGATTTAAATGAAAAATTTTCAACTGGACAATGGTTAGAACTAACAATTAAAAAAATTGAAAATATTCAAAAAAAGAAAAAAATTCCAATTTTAGTTGGTGGAACAGGTCTATATTTTCAATCATTAATCAATGGACTAGTTAAAATTCCAGAGATACCTCTTAAGTTTAGAAATAAAGTTAGACTAATGTCTAAAAAAGAAGGACAAAAAAAATTTTATAAAAAACTTTTAAAACTTGATCCTAAAATCAAAGACAAATTTGATCCAAATGATACTCAAAGATCCATAAGAGCTTATGAGATTAAATCTTATACAAATATATCTATGTATGATTGGTTAGCTAAGACTAAATCTGAATTTAATGATAGTGACTTTTTAAAACTACATATTGATACAAAAAGAGAAAAGCTTGTTGAAAAAATTAATTTAAGAACTTCTAGCATGCTAAATAATGGAGCCATTTCTGAAGTTAAAAAATTTCTTAAACTAAAAATTAAAAAAGATCAGAGTGTAAACAAGGTAATTGGGATTGCCGAATTGACACAGTATCTAAATGATGAAATTACCTTGGATGAAGCAGAAGAGTTAATATCAATTAAAACAAGACAATACGCTAAAAGACAAGCGACTTGGGCAAGAACTAGGATGACATCGTGGATTAAAGTTGATCCAATCAAATTAGATGGTTATATAAAAAAATTAAAAAAATCTTCTCTTAAACTTGACCAATTAACATAAAGTCCGATAGATTGCCTGGATGCCAAAATTATATTCAGGAGCAGAGATAGTATTCAAGTGTCTTGAAGACCAAAAAGTTGAACATATTTTTGGATATCCAGGTGGAGCAGTTCTTCCTATCTATGATGAACTAAAAAATCATCCAACTATAAAACATATTTTAGTTAGGCATGAACAAGGAGCAGGTCATGCTGCAGAAGGTTATGCAAGATCAACTGGAAAACCAGGTGTTGTATTGGTTACTTCAGGACCAGGTGCAACAAACGTTGTAACTGCATTAACCGACGCGTATATGGACTCAGTTCCTCTAGTTTGTATTTCAGGACAAGTACCCACACACTTAATTGGAACAGATGCTTTTCAAGAATGTGATACTACAGGAATTACAAGACCTTGCACAAAACATAACTGGTTAGTTAAAGATATAAATGATTTACCAAGAATTATGCATGAAGCCTTTGAGGTTGCAACAACAGGAAGACCAGGACCAGTATTAGTTGATATTCCAAAAGATATTCAATTTGCAAAAACAAAATACTCAAAACCAAATAAAGATAAAAAAGTTGTTACTAAAAATTTAAATAGATTTAATCAAAAAAACATAGATCAACTTATTGAATTAATGAGTAAGTCTAAAAAACCAATATTTTATACTGGTGGTGGAGTAATTAACTCAGGACCCAAAGCAAGCGAATTGTTAAGAGAACTAGTTTCTTTAACAGGGTTTCCTATAACCTCAACTTTACAAGGCCTAGGTGCTTATCCTGGAAATGATAATCAATTTTTAGGAATGCTTGGAATGCACGGAACTTATGAAGCTAATAATGCAATGCATGACTGTGACTTATTAATTAATATTGGTGCAAGGTTTGATGATAGGATCACAGGAAAAATAGATGAATTCTCTCCGAAATCAAAAAAGGTTCACATTGATATAGATCCATCCTCAATCAATAAGATAGTTAAAGTTGATTTATCAATAGTTGGTGATGTATCGGATGTAATCAGTTCAACGACTAAAACATTAAAAAAGAAAAAATTAAATCTAGAAAAATCTAATAAACAAAAAATTTCAAACTGGTGGTTACAAATTGAAAAATGGCGGACTAAACAATCTTTAAGTTTTGTGAACAGCGATACAATTATTAAACCTCAGTATGCAGTTCAACGATTGTACGAATTAACAAAAAACAGTGACACTTATATTACAACTGAAGTCGGACAGCATCAAATGTGGGCAGCACAGCATTATAAATTTGATAAACCTAATAGATGGATGACATCTGGGGGTCTTGGAACTATGGGTTATGGATTACCAGCAGCTATTGGTGTTCAGGTAGCTCATCCAAAAAAACTAGTGGTAGATATAGCAGGTGAAGCCTCAATTCTTATGAATATGCAGGAGATATCAACAGCAGTTCAGTATAATTTGCCAATAAAGATATTTATTTTAAATAACCAATATATGGGAATGGTTAGACAGTGGCAGGAGCTACTACACGAAAAAAATTATTCTGAAAGTTATTCAAAAGCTCTACCAGATTTTGTTAAATTAGCAGAAGCTTATGGATGTGTTGGTATTAGAGCAAAAGATCCAAGTGAATTGGATGAAAAAATTGAAGAAATGATTAACACAGATAGACCTGTTATTTTTGACTGTCTTGTAGATCAAGGAGAGAATTGTTTTCCAATGATCCCATCTGGAAAACCTCACAACCAAATGCTTTTAGGCCCAAAGGATCAAGACGCAAATAAAATTACAGGAAAAGGAAAAGCATTAGTTTAAATGGTAAAATCTAAATCCGCATATAGCACACCAAGTAAATCTGGAAAAATTGATACACACATTATTGTTGTATGGGTTGATAACGAAGCAAGTGTTTTATCCAGAGTGGTAGGGCTATTTTCAGGTAGAGGATATAATATTGAATCTTTAGCAGTTGCTGAAATTGACCATAAAAAAAATCTTTCTAGAATTACTATTGTCACAACAGGGACACCACAAGTTATAGAACAAATTGTATTGCAGCTTAAAAAATTAGTTCCAGTGCATAATGTTGTTAATTTTAAAAGAGAAGATAAAAAAGTGATATTTAAAGAAATGGCACTATTAAAAATTGTTGCAAATTCTATCAAAATTAAGAAAGCTTTAAATGCTTGTAAAAAGTATAATCCAGTTATATTAGATCAGACAAATAAATCTGCTGTAATTCAAATAACAGCATTAAGAAGAGAAATAGATAGTATGATAAAGAATTTAAAACCACTTGGTCTTGTCAGTGCCTCAAGAACGGGAGCGGTAGCAATGACTAGAGGTGCAGAAATTTTAAATTAATTACCAATAGGAGAAAAAAAATGAAAATGTTTTATGAAAAAGATGCAGATGTAGATTTAATTAAAAGTAAAAAAATAGCAATTTTTGGTTATGGAAGCCAAGGTCATGCACATGCACTAAATTTAAAAGATAGTGGAGCCAAAGAAGTTGTTGTAGCGCTTAGAGATGGGTCAGCAAGTAAAGCAAAAGCTGAGTCAAAAGGATTAAGAGTTATGAATATGTCAGATGCTGCTGAATGGGCAGAAGTTGCAATGATCTTAACACCTGATGAATTGCAAGCTTCAATTTATAAAAATCATATTGAGCAAAGAATCAAACAAGGAACAAGTTTAGCTTTCGCTCATGGATTAAATATTCATTACAAGCTGATTGATGCTAGAAAAGATTTAGATGTATTTATGGTTGCTCCAAAAGGACCGGGTCACTTGGTTAGAAGTGAGTTTGAAAGAGGTGGTGGAGTTCCATGTTTATTTGCAGTTCATCAAGATGGAACAGGTAAAGCAAGAGACCTTGCATTATCATATGCCTCAGCAATAGGTGGGGGGAAATCTGGTATTATTGAAACTACCTTTAAAGATGAGTGTGAAACAGATTTATTTGGTGAACAATCAGTTTTATGTGGTGGATTAGTTGAGCTTATTAAAAATGGCTTTGAAACCCTAACTGAAGCTGGTTATGAACCAGAAATGGCATACTTTGAATGTCTACATGAAGTAAAGTTGATAGTAGACTTAATTTACGAAGGTGGAATTGCTAATATGAATTACTCAATTTCCAATACAGCAGAGTATGGAGAGTATGTATCTGGTAAAAAGGTTGTTGATAGTGAGAGCAAGAAAAGAATGAAGGAAGTTCTAGCTGATATTCAATCTGGTAAGTTCACAAAAGACTGGATGAAAGAGTGTGAAGGTGGCCAAAAGAACTTTTTAAAAATGAGAAAAGATCTTGCGGATCATCCAATTGAAAAGGTTGGTGCTGAACTTAGAGCCATGATGCCTTGGATTGGTAAGAAAAAATTAATAGATAGTGATAAGAGTTAATTTTTACTAAAAACCTCAATCGATCATAAATTATAACCAAAATACAACATTTATTTTGCAATCTCTATTATAGATTGTATTATAGATTTTCTAAAATTATTGGTTATGAGCGACAAAGATAAAATTTTTATATTTGATACTACGATGCGAGATGGTGAGCAGTCACCTGGTGCATCAATGAGTCTTGAAGAAAAAATTCAAATTGCTAGAATTTTTGATGAATTAGGCATAGATGTAATTGAAGCTGGTTTTCCAATTGCATCCCCTGGTGACTTTGAGGCTGTAACTGCAATAAGTAAAATTCTAAAAAATTCTATTCCATGTGGATTATCAAGAGCTAGCAAAAAGGATATAGATGCATGTCATGAAGCATTAAAAGCTTCCCCAAGATTTAGAATTCATACTTTTATTTCCACAAGTCCATTACACATGAAACACAAATTAAATAAAACTCCAGAACAAGTTTTGGATGCAATAAAAGAAAGTGTAACTTATGCAAGAAATTTAACAGATGA